>NZ_VTHJ01000073.1 GCF_008386495.1 Streptomyces tailanensis
TCAGGGGCGCGGGGAACTGCGCGAGCAACCAACGACAACCCGCACCCGCCATACAAACCCCACCCCCCCCGAGCTCTCAGGCGAAGCGGGGTCGAAGGGGCAGCCACCCCTGGGGGACGGGAACGGGTAGGGGCGGCGGGGGCGAGGAAGCTGCCCGGGGGCTACGTGCGGAAGGAGTCGTCCGGGTCCGGCTGGGACTGGCCCGGAATCGTCGCCAAGGGGGCGGAGGGGCGGGCGGCCGCGGCCGACGGGACGGGGTGGCGGGCGGACAGGGGCACGATGGCCGGGGTGGAGGTGTCGCCCAGGACCACCCGCCGTACCACCCGCTCCGCCGCCCTCCCGTCATCGAAGGGGCAGAACCGTTCCCGGAAGGCGGCCCGGAGCTGCGCGGAACGCGACCCCCGCCAGTGGCCCGTCGCGAAGATGTCGATGAGCTCGTCCTCGCTGCGCGCCACCGCGCCCGGCGGGAAGGACCGCGGATCGAAGTACGTCCCGCGCGCCGCCTCGTACGCCTCCCAGTCCGGCGCGTGGATCACGATCGGCCGGTCGAGGTTGGCGTAGTCGAACATCAGGGACGAGTAGTCGGTGATCAGGGCGTCGGAGGCGAGGCAGAGGTTCTCCACGTTCGGGTACGCGGTGACGTCCAGGAGGCGCCCGTGGGCGAGGTCCGTGAGCGGGGCGTCGTACGCGTGGTGCGCGCGGGCCAGGATCACGAAGCGGGGGCCGAGTTCGCGCAGGACCCGTTCGAGGTCCAGGTGGGCGCACTGGGAGTGGCGGTAGTCGCGGTGGGTGGGGGCGTACAGGACGGCGACCGCGCCCTCGGGGATGCCGAGGTGCTCGCGCAGTCGGGCCACATCCGACGAAGTCGCCTTGAGGATCACGTCGTTGCGCGGCGAACCGTATTCGAGGGTGGTGTATGCGGACGGGTAGACCCGCTCCCAGACGAGGGTGGAGTGCCGGTTGGCGGACAAGACGTAGTCCCACTGGTCGCTGCCGCGCAGTACGGCGGTGAAGTCCGTGCCGCGCGCGGCCGCCGGGCGGTCCTTGAGGTCGAGGCCCATGTGCTTGAGCGGCGTGCCGTGCTGGGTCTGGAGGAGGACCTGACGGCGACGTTTGACCAGGCGCTGGTCGAAGTCCACGTTGCTCACCAGGTACTTGGAGCGGGCGAGCGCCGTCCAGTACGCCATCGAGCCGGGCAGCACACGGCGGGTCGCGACCGGGAGCGTGTGGTGGTGCTCGGGGCGCGCGACCCATGAGGTGCGCATTCCGGGGGCGTACGTGCGGAACGCGTTCTCGAGCGCGGCGGGGCTGCACACATAGCCCCGGCCGCCGTACGCGGAGAACACCGCCCGGTCGGCGCGCAGCGGGAGAAGGCGCTGGACGCGGTAGTGGACGCGGAGGGCGACGGCGCGCAGCAGTCCGGCCGGGCCGCGTAGCAGGCGTCCGGCGCCTCGGACCAGCCGTGTCGCGGCCCACAGCGCGCGGTAGACGCGGTGGCTGCCCAGTCGCAGGAGCGCGTGCCGCAGCCGGGCGCGGGCGCGGAGGGGGGCGCCGGGGGTGCGGTAGCGGACGCAGTGCGCGCGGAACGTGCGCAGGAACTCGGCGCGCGCCTCGCGGGGGAGCCGGTGGCGCTGGGAGAACACCGAGGTGAGGTGGTTGACCATGCGGCGGAAGAGGAAGGGGCGCCAGTGTGCCAGTTCCGGGCGTTCGTCGACGTACGCGAACACCCGGTCGTACTGCTCGAACACGTCGAAGTGTGCCCGTGTGGTCGCCCCGAGGAGGCTGCCGTGGCGGCGCCGGCGTCGGTGGACGCAGACCCGGTCGAGGGTGGCGATGGACTCGGCGGCCATCAGGACCGGGTACGTCCAGGGCATGTCCTCGTAGATGCCGGGCGGGAAGCGGAAGCGGTGGTGCTCGACGAACTCCCGCTTGTACGCCTTGTTCCACGCGACCGGGGTGACGTTCAGGAGGCCCGGGCGGTCGTCGAGGGGGAAGGGGGCGGGGCCCTGTTCGGTGAGTTGGAGGGCGGCGCGTTCGTTGCGGACGGGGTGGGTGGGGGTGCCCGACCAGGAGATGTGGGCGAAGTCGTGGACGAGGACGTCCGGTTCGCCGGTCTCCTTGATGCGGTCGGCGATCGCCTGGAGGGCGTCCGGGGTGAGGGTGTCGTCGGCGTCGAGGAAGAGGAGATAGTCGCCTGTGGCGTGTGCCATTCCCCTGTTGCGGGCGGCGCCCGGGCCCGTGTTCTCGGGCAGGCGGACCGGGGGGCGTACGCGGGGGTCGTGGGCCGTGAACTCGTCGGCGATCGCTCCGCAGTTGTCGGGGGAGGCGTCGTCTACGACGATCAGTTCTAGGTCGGTGAAGGACTGGGAGAGCACGGAATCCAGGCATTCGTGCAGGTACGCCTGGACCTTGTACGCGGGGACGATGACACTGAACCTGGGCAAGGGGGACATCCGTGGGTCGGCGTGGGCATACTGCCCGGAAACGGCCGATGGGATGATTTGGTTACGGTGCGTGTTCCATACGGGGGATTCGGCTGGGGGGAGGGGGCGTGTGGGGGTGAACTGGTGCGTGGGGGTGGCTTGTTCGCGCGGCTTTCTCGCCCCCGCCGCCCCTACCCGTCCCTCCCCCACTCTCGGCACCCCCTTCGCCTGATAGTTCGGGGGGATGGGGTAGTGGGGCGGGTGCGGGTTGTGTGTGGTTGATCGCGCAGTTCCCCGCGCCCCTGAAAGGCACGGCCCTTCGGGCCGAAAAGCACGGGGCGCAGCCCCTGCTTTTCAGGGGCGCGGGACTGTGTCGATGTGCGGCTCCGCCGCGTGGGCGCGACCAGCCCCCACTCACCCGCACCCGCCACACAACACACGCACCCGAGCTCTCACGCGCCCGGCCCCCTACTTCACCGCCCCCGCCATCACCCCGGACACGAACTGCCTCTGGAACGCGAAGAAGACGGCCAACGGGATCACCATCGAGATGAACGCGCCGGGCGCCAGGATTTCGATGTTGCTGCCGAACTGGCGTACCTGCTGCTGGAGGGCGACCGTCAGGGGCTGGGAGCCGGAGCTGGAGAAGACCAGGGCTACCAGCATGTCGTTCCAGACCCAGAGGAACTGGAAGATGCCCAGGGAGGCCAACGCCGGGGCGGCGAGGGGGAGTACGACCGTGGTGAACAGGCGTACCTCGCCGGCCCCGTCCAGGCGGGCCGCTTCCAGCAGCTCGCGGGGGATCTCCGCGAAGAAGTTGCGGAGGAGGAAGATCGCGAACGGGAGGCCGAAGCCGACGTGGAAGAGGACGACGCCGATGATGTCGCCGAAGATGCCGAGGTCGCGGAAGAGCCCGGACAGCGGGATCAGCGCCACCTGCACCGGCACCACCAGCAGCCCCACCACGACCATGAACCACCAGTCGCGGCCCTTGAAGTCCATCCAGGCGAAGGCGTATCCGGCCATGGCGCCGATGAGGACGACGAGCAGCGTCGCCGGGACCGTGATCCAGATCGTGTTGAAGAGGGCGTTCGTGATGTCGTCGTTTTCGAGGAGTGACTGGTAGCTCTGCGTGGTGAGTTGGGCCGGGGCCGAGAACACCTTCCACCATCCGGAGGTGGAGATGTCGGTCGGGTCGCGGAACGACGAGACCAGCAGGCCGAAGGTCGGGACCAGCCAGAACACTGCCACCAGGAGGAGGAAGACGCGCAGGGCGCCGCCCGCCGTGCGGCTCGCCACCCGAGCTGCCACGGAGCGCTTGGCGCGTACGGGTGTGTCGTCCACGGGGGGCTTCGGCGCGGGGGTTTCGACGGTGGTCACCGCTGGCGCTCCTTCCGCAGTCGCCGGATGTTGACCCACATCACCGGCAGCACGAGCAGCAGCAGGACCACACCGATCGCGCTGCCCAGCCCGAAGTCGCCCCCACCGCCGTACGACACGAGATAGAGCTGCAGGGCGAGGACGTTGGCCTCGTCCTGGGTGGGTTGTGGCGCGATGATGTAGACGAGGTCGAAGACCTTCATCACATTGATCATCAGCGTGACGAGGACGACGACCAGGACCGGTGCGAGAAGCGGCACCGTGACCTTGCGGAACACCTGCCACTCGTTCGCCCCGTCGACCCGGGCCGCTTCCAGCAGGTTCCGGTCCACACCGGCCAGTCCCGCCGCGATCAGCACCATCGCGAAGCCGGCCCACATCCACACGTACGAGCCGATCACGGCCGGGGTGACCAGGGTCGGGCCCAGCCAGTCGATGCCGTTGTACGGCGCCGCGAAGTTCGAGCCGGGGAGCCGCAGTCGGGCTCCCTCGGCCGACGTCGGCAGGCTGAACGTGCCGTCGGCGCCGCTGGTCGCGGTGGCGACCACCTCGCCGTCCTTCACCGCCTCGACCTTGACGCCCTCCAGCGCCTTCTCGCCCCGGTCGACGGCGCCCTTCTCACCGCCGCCCCCGAGCCGGAAGTCCAGCCAGACCGTGCCGGTGATGCCGCTGCCGCTGCCGCCGCCGGTGGCCGCCTCGGCGTCCTGCGGGTCGCCGGGCAGGCGGCCCGGGGCGATGCCGACGAGGGGGAGGAGGGCCGGGGTGCCGGCGCGCACGGTGCCCTCCGTGGTGAAGGAACCGCCGCCGGACGGCCGTAGGTCGCTGACCTGGGCGTTCGGACGGGCCTTCGGATAGACGGACTCGTCGGCGAACGTGTCGTGCACCGAGGTGACGATCGCGTTCGCGACCCCCTGGTTCGGGTCCTGCTCGTACACCAGCCGGAAGATGATGCCCGCGGCGAGCATCGAGATCGCCATCGGCATGAAGACGATCAGCTTGAACGCCGTTCCCCAGCGCACCCGTTCGGTCAGCACGGCGAAGATCAGACCGAGGGCGGTGACGAGCGCCGGGGCGACCGCGACCCAGATCGCGGTGTTGCGTACGGCGACGAGGGTGGAGTCGTCGGAGAAGATCTCCGCGTAGTTGTCGAAGCCGACGAAGCCCGAGCCGCTCGCGTCGAACAGGCTCCGCCAGATCGAGTACCCGATCGGGTAGACCACGAGCGCGCCGAGCAGCACCAGCGCGGGCAGCAGAAACAGCACCGCCACCCACAGCCGGGTACCCGTCACGCTCTTGCGCGGTGCGGCGGGGGGCGTCGGCGCGTCGCCGGAGCCCCCCGCCGTCTTCGTCACGGCAGCGGACGACATGGAGTCGCCGTCAGCCGTTCCCGTAGGCCTTCGCCGCGTCGGCCTCCAGCTTCCGCTGGGCGCCGGCCACGTCGTCGGGGTTCTTCAGGAAGTCCTGCAACTGCTTCCACTCGCCGACGCCCTGGGTGCCGCCGAACGCCGCCGGGGCCTGGTCGGACATGTCGAAGCGGAAGTCGTCGCCCGCCGCGAGCAGCGCCTTGGAGATCTCCCGGGTGACGTCGTCCTTGTAACTGCCCTCGTCCATCTCCTTGTTGGGGGAGAGGAAGCCGCCCTGCGCCGCCCAGATCTCCGCCGCGTCGGTCGAGGCGAAGAAGGTGAGCAGGGCCTGCGCGCCTTCGCCGTCCTTCAGCGCCACGGCCGCGTCTCCGCCGGTGACCACGGGGGACTCGTCGCCGACGGCCGGGAACGGGAAGACCTTGGCGTCGGTGCCGATCTTCGCGTCCGTGTCGCCGTTGATGGTGACGGCCACGAAGTCGCCCTCGAAGACCATGCCGGCCGGTGTGTCACCGCCGAACGTCTGCGTGATGGACTTCGGATACTCGGTCTGCAGCGCGCCGGAGGCTCCGCCGGCGAGCAGGTCGTCCTTGCCCCACAGCTCGGCGAGCGTGGTGAGGGCCTCCTTGACGGAGGGGTCGGTCCACTTGATCTCGTGCTTCGCCAACTGGTCGTACTTCTCCGGGCCCGCCTGCGACAGATAGACGTTCTCGAACCAGTCGGTGAGCGTCCAGCCGTCGGCGCCGCCGATCGAGACGGCCGGGGAACCGGCGTCGGACAGCGTCTGCGCGGTCTGGACGAACTCGTCCCAGGTCTTCGGCTCCTCCGCGATCCCCGCCGCCTCGAAGGACGCGGTGTTGTACCAGACGAGGGACTTGTTGGCGGCCTTCACATACACGCCGTACTGCTCGCCCTCGTACGCCCCCAGGTCCTGCCAGCCCTGCGAGAAGTTCTTCGCCAGCTGCGCCTGGGCCTCGCTGCCGAGCGGTTTGACCCAGCCCTTCTCGGCGAACTGGTGCAGTACGCCGACCTGGGGCAGGAACGCGACGTCCGGCGGCTTGCCGCCCTCGATCTTCGTCCCCAGGAAGGTCGACGTGTTGTTGCCGGTGGGTACGAAGGTCACCGTGGCGCCGGTGCGCTTCTCGAACTCGTCCAGCACCTTCTCGAAGTTCTCCAGCTCCGGGCCGGTGAAGACGGCCGCGACCTCCAGCTTCTGACCGTCGAGCTCGGGGAGCTGGACGGAGGGTGCCGATCCGTCGTTGTTACCGGTTCCGCCATCGCCGCCATCCCCGCCGTCGTCCCCGCCGCACGCGGTGAGGGAGAAGGCGAGGACGCCTGCGGCGAGGGCCGCGAGGGCTTTGGTGGACTTGGCATTGGGTTTGCGTGTACGAAGTGTGCTGCGCATCACTGACCCCGTTCTCCGTGCGTCGTCGAACGTTGGATCGCTGTCCCGTGCGCTCTGGTCTACGCCGCGTGCCTTTAAGCGGCAAGAGCGCCTGTCGTGTCAACTGGGTGATCGTGACCGCGTCGTGACCCGAATGGCCCAGCTGCGGGCAGTCGTGCCGCTGGGGCGATGGGGGAGGGTGGGCGCAGCGGCACCTCGTAGCGCCGAGGTGCGCAGCCGACCCCCGCTCAGCCCCGGCGCCGGGTGCCTTACACGCGGACGGTCACAACAGCGACGGCACCCTCACCGCCGACACCTCCCGCGCCGCCCGATCCAGCGCACTGGCCAGCAACGCCAGATCCGTAGGCCCGTTCCCCAGCTCCCGTACGGACCGCCGAGCCGGCGGATCCCCCATCCGCGCCCAGTCCAACGGCACGACCGTGGGCCGCAGGGTCGCCGTACGAGGAATCCGCCCCGTCACCCGCCCCGCCTGGAAGGCGGTCACCCGCCCCCCCTCGCCCCGCAACTCCCCCCGCCCGGGCGCTGGTTCGTCCGGCCCCGGCACCGGCGCGCTGAGCACGGCCCGCGCCCCGGCGGCCCGCCCCAGCTCGCTCCCGTCCACGCGCCCACCCGCACCGGCGGCGACGAGATGCACCCCGAGCCGCTCGCCGTCCCGGGCCACGGCTTCCAACGCCCGTACGACCGACCCGGCGGCCGGCCGCCCCGTGGAGCCGAGCGCGGGCGACAGCAGTGCGTCGAGGTCGTCGACGATCACGACGAGCCGAGGCAACTCCGATGCCTTCCCGGCGGCCCCCTTCCCATCCTGCTCGCCGCTCTTGCGCCCGGCGCCGGCGCCCGGCCGCAGCCGCAGCGTGGAGCTGGAGGACGAGTCGAGGTCGGCGGCGCCGGCGGCGGCCGAGCGCTGCGGAACGATACGGCCCGACAGCTCACGCCGGGTGTGCCACTCCACGAACCCGAGCCCGCCGAGCATCTCCGCACGCCGCTTGAGCTCGGCGCTCAACGACTGCGCGAACTCCCGCATCCGGACAGGATCGCTGGCCACGAGATAAGTACCGACATGGGGCAGGTCGGTACATACCGCCAGCCCCTCCTGGCCCCGCGCACCGGCCCCGCCCACGCCGTCCCGCCCGTCGACGAGCGCGATCCCCAGCCGGTCGGGCCGCTCGGCGGCGGCCAGCGACGCGGCGATGGACCGCAGCAACTCCGTACGACCGCTGCCCGGCGGCCCCTCGATGAGTAGGTGAGGGCCCTCGGAGACGAGGTCCACGGACACCGGCCCGCGCGGGCCGGCGCCGAGCACGGCCCAGGCCCGCCCGCCGAGCGCCGCCGTGTCGTCGGCCGCGTCCGCCCAACGCGCCATCAGCGACGCCGGGGTGGCCCGCGCCAGCCCCAACTCGTCCAGCAACCGGGCCGACTGCGGCAACGGCGCCGACACCCGCGCCGACCGGTCCCCGGCCGCCCCGTCCGTACGCAGCGGCGCGAGCGCCCGCGCGAACCGCTCCGCCCATGCCACGGATACGGCGTCCAACGTGGCCACCGTGCCGTGGTTCAGCAGTCCGGGCCGGTCCGGCGCGAGCGCGGCGAGGTCCTCGGTACCGGGGCGCGTACGCTCCTCGGCACTGGGCCTGGGCCGCGCGGCTCGGGCGAGGTTCGTGTGCGTACGACTCACGGAACCGGGGTCCGCCTCGGCAGGGTGCCCGGCGCGGGGCCGATCCGCCGCGACGCCGGGGGCGCTGACGCGCGCGTGCTCGGCGGAGCCGTCGCCGTACCCGGGTGCGACGCGCAACAGCCGTAGCGCCGTCGCCACATCACCGCTGAGCAGCGCCACGGCCCCGCACGCGCGGAACGCGGGCGAGACCTCGCAGGCCGCCGCGTACGTCTCCGTCACCGGCGAGGCGGGCGACGCGGCCTCCGCCTCGGCGAGGCACACGACATGGATACCGGCGGCGGGCCCGTCCTGCGCCAGCCGCACCACGGCCTCCCGCACATCCGCACCCCCGGGGTCCCCGTCCACGACCACCACGGTGTACGGCCCCTCGACGCCGTCGCCCGCTGTGTCGTCCTCGCGAGCCCAGGACGGCCGCCGCACGGCTCGCCCGCCGGGGGCGCCGCCGACTTGGCGCCCCCTCGGTTCCGCCGTGTCCGCCGCGTGGTCCTCCAGGCGGCGCAGCAGCTCGTCCAGGCGGGCCGTCGCCTGTTCGCGGTCGTAGGCGAGGAGGAGGCGGCAGTCCTGGCCGTGGGCGGGGCGGAGGTGGGGGAGCCAGCCGAGCCAGGACCAGTCGGCGGTGCGTTCCTCGGCGGGGCGGGAGCGGTCCGCGCTGATCAGGACCAGTTCCAGGGTGTCGGGGGAGTGCAGGGCGGCGAGCTGGGCCACGACCGCGCGGGTCAGCCCCATCAGCCGGGGGCGCGGCCCAGCAAGGCCCAGCGCGCCGACCTCCCGCAACCCCGTGGTCACCGGCACGGCCGGCAACAGCCCCGAACCGTCCGGCGCGGCCCGGTCGGCCGTGCCCAGCCGCACCGTCAGCGCCTCCGGGTGCCCCGGCCCCCGCTCCCACAGCCGGGCCCCGGGCCCCAGCGCGGTGAGCAGCAGCGCGGCCGGATCCGGCCAGGTCTCCGGCAGCCGCTCCCCGTCGGCCGGGAGCGCCGACGTCATCGCGCCGCGCTCGTCCTCGTCGTACTCGGAGTCGTACTCATACGGATCGTGCTCGGGGCCCGTCTGCCCCCGCGCCCCGGCCAACCGACGCGCCCACCGCCCGAGCCCACCCCGTTTACGCACCCCACGCGGCACATCCGTCCCCCGGAGGGGAGTGTTTTTCCGATTGCCGGAGTCACCGACCCCGGCCACGTCATCGCCGGCCCCCACGTCACCGGAATCCACCGCCCCGGCCCCGGCGCCGAAGGCCTCCGCCCCCATCTCGCCCGTCGCCATACGAACGCTGTCCCGCCCGGCCCCCTCGCCGGACGCGACCGCCCCCCTGGCCGTACCGGACACGGACCCGGCACTCCCCGTGGCCCTCGCATCCCGGGCCGTCCGCTCGATCCCCGGAGCCCCGCTCTGCCCCGGCACGATCCGCCGCTCCGCCCGACCGTGACCAGTAGTTCCTTCCGGCCCGGGCCCGAGCGCGCCCCCATGAGAGACGCTCCCCGAGCGGGATCCGGAGGCAGAGCCAGAGGTCGCGCTCGTGACGCCGCCACCAGAACCTGCATCGCCTCCCGAGCCCGTACCACCCCCCGACCCCGCCCGGACTCGCACCCGGACATGCCCTTCCCCGTCAGGCGTCGTCCCGACCCCCCGCGCCCCCGAGGAGGAGGCCAGCCGGAGGGCGGACTCGCCGATGCGGAGGAGCGCGCCCGGGGCCAGTCGCACCGGGCGGTCGCCCACGCGGGTGCCGTCGAGGGTCGTGCCGTTGGTGGAGCCCAGGTCGACGACCGAGACGCGGCCGTCGGCGGAGAGGGTGACCGCGCAGTGGAGGCGGGAGACGTCGGGGTCGTCCAGGGGGACGTCCGCGTCGGCGGAGCGGCCGATGTGGATCTTGCCGCCGTGCAGCAGGTGGACGCCGCCGGCGTCGGGGCCGGCCACCACGTGCAGCTGGGCGGCGGCCTCGTCGACCTCGGGGCCCGGCTCGGCGGGGGCGCCCAGACAGAGCACGGCGCCGTCGATGAGGGGCGGCTCGCCCAGGGTGCAGCGCTGGGCGTCGAGCCGCTCGGCACCGGCGTACAGCACGACCTGGCCGCCGCCGACCTCCCGGCCGCGCTCCAGCCGGTCGGCGCCGCCCTCGCCGACCGCGGAGGCCAGGCCCGAGGCCACCGCGGCGAGGGCCGTCCCGGCGGGCGCCGTGACCAGCACGTCGCAGGCCGTGGCGCGTCCTCGGGGCTCCGAGGCCGGTCCCAGCGGGTCTACGACGGTCAGCCGGATCTGCATCGCCGTCAGCGGTCCCTTCCGCGCGGGCACCCGGGACGACGAGGACGAGACTGCGCGGTCCCCACCGCAGACTTCCCCCACCGCTCACGGGCACGTCGGCCAGTACTGGAGGCATCCTCGCACCTGCCACTGACAACACGCCCGCCGCCCACCACCAAGTGATCTTGATTGGTCGGCTCTGCCCCCAAAAGTGCCTGACCAATGCCCGGCAGTTGATCACTTGAGATCGGTCACGTCCGTCTCATGTCCGCATTCGGGATCGGTCGCGTCCGCTTCGGCAACCAACAGCCCATGGGTGAGCGTCTTTCCATCGAACACACTTGGGTACGCGTACGTACTCGCGTGGACGGACGCCACAGGAAGACGACAGCCGGTCAACGCGGACGGCCCCACTACAGTGGGTCAGAACGTCCGAATGACGAGGACGGACCAGCCAAGCGAGCAGCAGGGAGCGCATGACGTGCGGCCGGTAGGGAGCAAGTACCTCCTTGAGGAGCCGCTTGGACGCGGCGCCACAGGCACTGTCTGGCGCGCTCGCCAGCGGGAGACCGCGGGGGCCGAGGCGGCGGTGCCGGGACAGCCCGGCGAGACCGTGGCGATCAAGGTGCTCAAGGAGGAGCTGGCCAACGACGCGGACGTCGTGATGCGGTTCCTGCGGGAGCGCTCCGTGCTGCTCCGGCTCACCCACCCGAACATCGTGCGGGTACGGGACCTGGTGGTCGAGGGCGATCTGCTCGCCCTGGTCATGGACCTGGTCGACGGCCCCGACCTGCACCGCTATCTCCGTGAGAACGGCCCGTTCACGCCGGTCGGCGCCGCCCTGCTCACCGCCCAGGTCGCCGACGCGCTCGCCGCCAGCCACGCAGACGGTGTCGTCCACCGCGACCTGAAGCCCGCCAACGTCCTGCTCAAGCAGGACGGCGGCGAGATGCACCCGATGCTGACCGACTTCGGTATCGCCCGCCTCGCCGACTCCCCGGGCCTGACCCGGACCAGCGAGTTCGTCGGCACGCCCGCGTACGTCGCCCCCGAGTCCGCCGAGGGGCAGCCGCAGACCTCCGCCGTCGACATCTACGGCGCCGGCATCCTGATGTACGAACTGGTCACCGGGCGCCCGCCGTTCAGCGGCGGCTCCTCCCTCGAAGTGCTGCACCAGCACCTCAGCGCCGAGCCGCGCCGCCCGTCCACCGTCCCCGACCCGCTGTGGACGGTCATCGAGCGCTGTCTGCGCAAGAACCCGATGGAACGGCCCAGCGCCGTCAACCTCGCACGCGCGCTCCGCATCGTCGCCGAGGGCATCGGCGTGCACTCCAACTCGATGCAGATCGCCGCCGCCGAGGGCGTGGGCCACCTCCTCGCCCCCGACCCGGCGCCCGCACAGGTGCCCGGCGCCCCGGAGCCGTTCGGTTCGGCCGACCCGACGCAGGTACTGCCGCAGGGCGCCGGCTCGTACGACCCGAATGCCGCGACCAGCGTGCTCCCGCACACCTCGGGCCCGGGCAACCAGCCCGCGGGCGCGGCCGACCCCACCGCCGTACTCCCGCAGACCGGCGGCCGGCCCGGCGGCGGGCCGGGTGGCGCCGACCCGACCTCCGTCATGCCGCCCGTGCCGCAGCACGACCCGGGCGAGCAGCCGCACCCCTGGCAGAACCAGCTCCGCGCCGCCCGCGACCGCAACGAGCAGACCCAGGTCCAGTACCTCGACCCCAGCGAGGACCCGCTGCGCCGCCGCCCCCAGCGGCAGGCAGGGCGACCGCCCCAGCAGCCCCAGCAGCAGCCCCGCCGCCAGCAGCGCCCGCCGCAGGGTGCCCCCGCCGGCTACGGCCAGCCGCAGCAGCAACAGGGCTACGCGCCCCCGCAGCCCCAGCGTCAGCAACCGCAGCGTCAGCAGCCCCAGCGCTACGCCCCCGCCCCGCAGCCCCAGCAGCCCGCCCCGCGCCCGCAGCGCGAGCCCCGGCCGCCCCGCGAGCCGCGTCAGCGCAGCGCCAACCCGATGAAGATCCCGGGCCTCGGCTGCCTCAAGGGCTGCCTCTTCATGATCGTCCTGCTCTTCGTCGGCGGCTGGCTGATCTGGGAGTTCACGCCCCTGCAGGAGTGGGTCGGCACCACCAAGAGCTGGTGGGCCCAGCTCACGGACTGGTTCAACACCGCGAGCGACTGGATCGGCGACCTGGGCAACGACCCGGGCACGGGCACCGGCGGCACGGGCCAGTAACCCCCCCAACCCCCCGCGCCCCAATGTCTTTCAGGGGCGCGGGTCCGCCTTTTAGGGCGCGGGTCCGACGGGGCCGAGGTTGGGGACTTGTCGACATCTGAGGGGTGATTTCCGCCTCGGCGGTGAACGTCGGCTCCTCGGGCGCGTAGCTTTGTCGCCAACACGCGGCCTGTAGGAGCAGTCTTGGGACGGAAGATCGGAAGCCGGTACACCGCGAACCAGATTCTGGGGCGGGGCAGCGCCGGCACGGTGTGGCTGGGTGAGGGCCCGGAGGGCCCCGTCGCCATCAAGCTGCTGCGCGAGGACCTCTCGTCCGACCAGGAACTCGTCAGCCGCTTCGTCCAGGAGCGCACGGCACTCCTGGGCCTCGATCACCCGAACGTGGTGTCCGTACGCGACCTCGTCGTCGACGGCAACGATCTCGCCCTCGTCATGGACCTCGTCCGGGGCACCGATCTGCGTACCCGCCTCGACCGGGAGCGGCGCATGGCCCCCGAGGCGGCGGTCGCCATAGTGGCCGACATCGCCGACGGCCTGGCGGCGGCGCACGCGGTCGGGGTCGTGCACCGGGACGTCAAGCCGGAGAACGTGCTGCTGGACATGCAGGGGCCGCTGGGCCCCGGCGGCGCGCACCCGGCCCTGCTGACCGATTTCGGTGTCGCCAAGCTGATCGATTCTCCGCGCCGGACGCGCGCGACGAAGATCATCGGGACGCCGGACTATCTCGCCCCCGAGATCGTGGAGGGTCTGCCGCCGCGGGCGGCCGTCGACATCTACGCCCTCGCGACCGTGCTGTACGAGCTGCTCGCGGGGTTCACGCCGTTCGGCGGGGGCCATCCCGGGGCGGTATTGCGCAGACATGTCACCGAGACTGTCGTCCCTCTCCCCGGTATCCCCGAGGAGCTCTGGCAGCTTCTCGTGCAGTGTCTGGCCAAGGCGCCGGCCTCGCGGTTGCGGGCGTCCGAGCTGGCGGCGCGGTTGCGGGAGCAGTTGCCGTTGCTGGCGGGGATGCCGCCGCTGGATGTCGATGAGCCGGGGGCGGAGGGCGGGGACGGGTACGAGGAGGCTCCAGTTTCCCCTTCCGCTTCCGGTGAGGCCGCCGTTCCGCCGGAGCGGGTGCGGCGGGGGGCCGTGCCGCTTGTGCCAGGGGCGAAGCCGGACTCCAACCGGGATACGCATACGTCGATGCGGGTGCCGGGGCCGGATGAGCTGGCCGGGGGGGCGCGGGGGACCGCTCGGGTGCCTCGGGCGGCGGGGGCGCCTCGGCCGGGGTCCGCGCGGAATCGGGCGATGGCCCGTCGGCGGCGGATCACGTTGAGCGCGGCCGCCGTCGCGCTGGCTGCCGCGGTGGGGGTGGGGGCGTGGGCGGTCACCTCGGGTGACGATGGTGGTACGGCGCCGTCCGACACGAAGAATTCTGCGCCGGGTTCGCCCTGATTATTCTCGCCCCCGCCGCCCCTACCCGTTCCCGTCCCCCAGGGGTGGCTGCCCCTTCGACCCCGCTTCGCGTGAGAGCTCGGGGGGTGGGGTTTGTATGGCGGGTGCGGGTTGTCGTTGGTTGCTCGCGCAGTTCCCCGCGCCCCTGAAGGCACGGCCCTGCGGGCCGCTTTTCAGGGGCGCGGGGCTGTGTCGATTTGCGGCTCCGCCGCGTGGGCGCGACAAGCCCCCACAACCCGCGCGTACAAACGAACCGCAGGCACCCCGTCTCCCCCCAGTAGGGGTCTGGGGGCGGCAGCCCCCAGTGGCGGACCGGCGCCGGGTGCCTCGCCCGACTGCGGTCACCCCTCCTTGGCCACTCGGCGGAGCCGTTACGCTGGGGGCGTGGCAGTCGTCGATGTATCCGAAGAGCTGAAGTCCCTCTCCTCGACCATGGAGTCGATCGAGGCCGTTTTGGACCTCGACAAGCTGAGGGCAGAGATCGCCGTGCTCGAGGAGCAGGCGGCCGCGCCGTCGCTGTGGGACAACCCCGACGAGGCGCAGAAGATCACGAGCAAGCTGTCCCACCTCCAGGCGGAGGTGCGGAAGGCGGAGACGCTCCGCGGTCGTATCGACGACCTCGGTGTCCTCTTCGAGATGGCCGAGGAGGAGGACGACCCGGACACCCGGGCCGAGGCCGAGACGGAGCTCGCCTCCGTCAGGAAGGCGCTGGACGAGATGGAGGTCCGGACACTCCTCAGCGGTGAGTACGACGCCCGTGAGGCCCTCGTCAACATCCGCGCGGAGGCCGGTGGCGTCGACGCCGCCGACTTCGCCGAGAAGCTCCAGCGGATGTACCTCCGCTGGGCGGAGCAGCACGGCTACAAGACCGAGGTGTACGAGACGTCGTACGCGGAGGAGGCCGGCATCAAGTCGACCACCTTCGCCGTGCAGATCCCGTACGCGTACGGCACGCTCTCCGTGGAGCAGGGCACCCACCGGCTCGTCCGGATCTCGCCCTTCGACAACCAGGGCCGCCGCCAGACCTCCTTCGCCGGTGTCGAGGTGCTGCCCGTCGTGGAGCAGACCGACCACATCGAGATCGACGAGTCCGAGCTGCGCGTGGATGTGTACCGGTCGTCCGGGCCGGGTGGTCAGGGCGTCAACACCACCGACTCCGCGGTGCGGCTGACCCACCTCCCCACCGGCATCGTCGTCTCCTGTCAGAACGAGCGGTCGCAGATCCAGAACAAGGCCACCGCCATGAACGTCCTCCAGGCGAAGCTCCTTGAGCGGCGCCGGCAGGAGGAGCAGGCCAGGATGGACGCGCTCAAGGGCGACGGCGGCAACTCCTGGGGCAACCAGATGCGTTCGTACGTCCTGCACCCGTACCAGATGGTCAAGGATCTCCGCACCGAGCACGAAGTCGGTAACCCCGAGGCTGTGTTCAATGGCGAGATCGATGGCTTCCTGGAGGCCGGAATTCGCTGGCGCAAGCAGCAGGAGAAGTAGTAATTCAGCGCTTTGTCGACAAGGCAACTGCCGTCCATCGGGCGGCAGTTGCCTTTTCTGTATGAGGATGTCTGGGTTTTACGTCACACTCACATGGCCTTGCCGAGGTCAAAAGCGGTGAACGGGACATCGCGCACGCAACGACCTTGACGTTGCTGCAAAAAGTGGGAAGGCTGGCGTGTGGCATGCGCATTACTGGGGCGCATGTGAACCGGGGAACTTCGAGAACAGGCGACTGCCCCCGTTGATCGCGGCCCCGGGCGCTGCACCATCTACTGATCAGCTACTGGGGGTAGCAGCCATATGACGAAGAAGACGCGGATCCGCGTGGCGCGTATAGCCGCGGGTGCCGTGATCGCCGCCGGCGCGTCACTGACCGCCGCGGGTGTCGCTTCCGCGCTGGACCTCGACGCCGGTATCGGTGTCGGTACCGGCGACGGCGCCTCCGCCAACGTCGGTGTCTCGGTCCAGACCGGGGGTGACAACGAGGGCAACACCATTATCGGTGCGAGCACGACCACCGTCGGCGGGAGCACGGCCGATGGTGGTGCGACCACGGATGGCGGCGCCACGACCGATGGTGGTGCGACCACGGACGGTGGTGCGACCACCGATGGCGGGGCCACGGCTGACGGTGGCGCCACGACCGACGGTGGTGCGACCACGGACGGTGGCGCCACGACCGATGGTGGTGCGACCACGGACGGTGGTGCGACCACCGATGGCGGGGCCACGACTGACGGTGGCGCCACGACCGACGGTGGCACCACCACCGATGGCGGGACCACGACCAGCGGCGGCTCGACCTCGAACGGCACGTCCAACGGGACCTCCAACGGCACGTCCAACGGCACGTCCGAGGGCAGCTCGTCCAACGGCGCCTCCGGGGGCAACTCCTCCAACGGCACCTCCGGCGACCAGAGCACCGGCGGCGGTTCCTCGACCACCACCGGCGGCGGCGAATCCACCTCCGGTGGCACCGACCCCGACGGCGGCAACGACGAGGTCGTTCAGGAAGAGGGCTCCTCGGCGCTGACCGACACCGGCTCGGAGACCGAGGCCCAGGGCACCGGCGGCGGCGAGCTCGCCGAGACCGGTGCCGCCGAGACCACGTTCCTGCTGGTCGGAGCCGCCACGATGATCGCCGGCGGTATCGGCTTCCGCATGCTGCCGCGCCTCATGGCCGGCCGCGGCGCCGCGGCCGCCTGACGCATCCGCGTACAGCCGCAGAGACAGACGTGAGGCCCGGGGCAGCCAGCCCCGGGCCTTCGTCGTCGTACGTCTGGCCCGTTCTATGCCGTCTGGTGGGCCAGTAGCGCCAGTGCCGTTATCAGGATCGCCAGCAGGGCGATCAGGGTCATGGGGCTCAGGTTCGCGAACAGGTTCTCCTGCTGGAGTCGCTCGCGACTGGCCCGGCACACGTGGCAGCGGCCCTCGGCGACGGGCGACGCGCAGTTCGCGCACACCAACCGGTCGTACGTCATGCGCCTCGCCCTCCTTGCAGTGGCCTCACACACACCTCAACGCTTCGCGGAACCTGGACGTTCCTCTACCCACTGTGCCAGGTTCCCCCGGAGGTTGCGCGGGCGCCTACGAAAACCCGTGCCCCTTGCGGGGCGCGGGTACCGGTACAGTCACCGTCATCCATTCCCGACGGCCTGTGGTGCATCCGTGATCCGATTCGACAACGTGTCCAAGGTCTACCCGAAGCAGACCCGCCCCGCACTCAGGGATGTGTCCCTGGAGGTCGCGAAGGGCGAGTTCGTGTTCCTCGTGGGGTCCTCCGGCTCCGGAAAGTCGACCTTTCTGCGGCTGATCCTCCGGGAGGAGCGGTGCAGTCAGGGGCAGGTGCATGTCCTGGGCAAGGATCTCGCGCGCCTGTCCAACTGGAAGGTGCCGCAGATGCGCCGCCAGCTGGGGACGGTGTTCCAGGACTTCCGGCTGCTGCCGAACAAGACGGTCGGCGAGAACGTCGCCTTCGCGCAGGAGGTCATCGGCAAGTCGCGCGGTGAGATCCGCAAGTCCGTACCGCAGGTGCTGGAGCTGGTCGGGCTCGGCGGCAAGGAGGAGCGGATGCCCGGCGAGCTGTCCGGCGGTGAACAGCAACGTGTGGCGATCGCGCGGGCCTTCGTGAACCGGCCCAAGCTGCTGATCGCGGACGAGCCCACCGGCAACCTCGACCCGCAGACCTCCGTCGGCATCATGAAGCTGCTCGACCGGATCAACCGGACGGGCACCACCGTGGTGATGGCGACCCACGACCAGAACATCGTGGACCAGATGCGCAAGCGCGTCATCGAGCTGGAGAAGGGCCGCCTCGTCCGCGACCAGGCGCGCGGCGTCTACGGCTACCAGCACTGACCGCGTCTGATGACGACTGTCCACGGAAAGGCTTGACCAGACGCCATGCGCGCCCAGTTCGTACTGTCGGAGATCGGAGTCGGTCTCCGCCGCAACCTCACCATGACCTTCGCGGTCATCGTCTCCGTAGCCCTGTCCCTCGCCCTGTTCGGCGGCTCGCTGTTGATGAGCGATCAGGTCAGCCAGATGAAGGGCTACTGGTACGACAAGGTCAACGTGTCGATCTTCCTGTGCAACAAGAGCGACGCGGAGTCCGACCCCAACTGCGCCAAGGGCGCGGTGACGACGGAGCAGAAGAACCAGATCAAGTCCGATCTGGGCAAGATGTCGGTCGTCGACAACGTCGCCTACGAGTCGCAGGACGAGGCGTACAAGCACTACAAGGAGCAGTTCGGCGACTCGCCGCTGGCCAGCAGCCTCACGCCGGACCAGATGCAGGAGTCGTACCGCATCAAGCTGAAGGACCCGGAGAAGTACCAGGTCATCGCGAGCGCGTTCAACGGGCGTGACGGGGTGCAGTCGGTGCAGGACCAGAAGGGCATCCTGGACAACCTCTTCAAGCTGCTCGGGTATCTGAACTGGGCGGCGCGCGGTGTGATGGCGGTCATGCTGGTGGTGGCGCTGCTGCTGATCGTCAACACGGTGCGTGTCTCGGCGTTCAGCCGTCGTCGTGAGACCGGGATCATGCGGCTGGTCGGCGCCTCCGGCTTCTACATCCAGGCGCCGTTCATCATGGAGGCCGCGGTCGCCGGCATCATCGGCGGCACGCTCGCCTGCGGCTTCCTGGTCCTCGGGCAGTACTTCGTGATCGACAACGGAGTGTCACTGTCCACGAACCTTCCGCTCATCAATTTCGTCGGCTGGGACGCGGTCCTCACCAAGCTGCCGCTCATCCTCGCGGCGAGCTTCCTGATGCCCGCCTTGGCCGCTTTCTTCGCGTTGCGCAAGTACCTGAAGGTGTGACGCACGCCAACAGGGCCGTACCGGCAAGCTCCGGTACGGCCCTTCGCCTTGTCCTAGACTCGCCGACATGTCAGGCCCGGACCTCTTCACCCGCCCGTCGCCCGCCACCGCCCCATCCGACGCGCTGCGCGCGACCCCTTCTGATTCAACCCGCCGCATCCGCCGCGGGGCGGCTCTGACGTTGGTCTTCGCGACCGTGCTCGGCACGGGTGCCGCTACCGGCTCCTTCGACGGCACGTACGGCCCGTACGGGGCGACGACCGCCGCAGCGGGTGCGCCGGCCCCCGGCGACCGGCGGCAGGACGTCGCCGACGCCGCCGCCGAGGCCATGGCCGAGGGCAAGTCCCCCATGGAGGCCGCCAAGAGCGCCGTCAGCCGCAGCGGCGACCGCTGGGGCGCGGTCTACTCCGAGGGCGAGTACGAGGAGTTCCAGGAGGCCCTCGACGGCGAGTACACCGGCGTAGGCCTGTGGGCCCGGCTGGAGCGCGACGGCCGTATCGAGGTGACCCGGGTCCAGGACGGCTCGCCCGCCGCCGAGGCCGGGATCCGCTCCGGCGACCGGCTGGTCAGCATCGACGGAGAGAAGGTCGACGGACGCCCCGTCACCGAGGTCGTCTCCTTACTGCGCGGCGACGCGCGCGGCGACGAGGCCGAGGACGCGAGCGCCGGCACGGAGGTGTCGCTGGGCCTGCGGCGCTCCACCCGGACTTGGACGGAGACCTTGCGCAGGGCCCGGCTGTCCACCGAGGATGTGACCGTCAGCAGGCTCGGCCACGGGGTCAGCGTGATCAAGGTCGACGCGTTCACCAAGGGCTCAGGCGACATGGTGCGGGCCGCCGTCGAGCAGGCCGCCGAGGCCTCCGGCTTCGTCCTCGACCTGCGGGGCAACTCCGGCGGCCTGGTCACCGAGGCCGTCACCACCGCCTCCGCCTTCCTCGACGGCGGCCTCGTCGCCACGTACGACGTCGACGGCGAGCAGCACGCCCTGCACGCCGACGCCGGCGGCGACACCACCAGACCCCTGGTCGCGCTCGTCGACGGCGGCACGATGAGCGCGGCCGAACTGCTCACCGGAGCCCTCCAGGACCGCGGCCGCGCGGTGGTCGTGGGCTCGCGCACCTTCGGCAAGGGCTCGGTCCAGATGCCGAGCCGCCTCCCCGACGGTTCCGTCGCCGAACTGACCGTCGGCCACTACAGCACCCCCTCCGGTCGCGGCGTCGACGGCCGCGGCATCACCCCCGACCTCGAAGCCGACGAGGACGCCGTGCAGCGGGCCGAGACCGTACTGAGCGGGCTGGGCGAGGCCGAGTAGCCCGTCCCGGGGCCCAGCCGGTTAATCGGCTTTCCGCCGACCCCCTCCGTAGTGCGAAAATGGACGGCACTATGAGCAAGGGAATGTACGTACCGAAGGAGTCCCAGCCCAAGCAGGGCGGGACGGCCGCCAAGGCCAGGGACGGCGAGAAGGGCGGCAAGAAGAAGATCGTCGCCCAGAACAAGAAGGCCCGGCACGACTACGCGATCATCGACACCTACGAGGCCGGCTTGGTGCTCATGGGCACCGAGGTCAAGTCGCTGCGCGAGGGACGGACCTCGCTGACCGACGGCTTCGTCCAGATCGACCGGGGTGAGGCGTGGCTGCACAACGCCCACATCCCCGAGTACCACCAGGGCAGCTGGACCAACCACTCCGCGCGCCGCAAGCGCAAGCTGCTGTTGCACCGCGAGGAGATCGACAAGCTGGAGGTCAAGGCCCAGGAGACGGGCCACACGATCGTGCCCCTCGCCCTGTACTTCAAGGACGGCCGCGCGAAGGCCGAGATCGCCCTCGCCCGAGGCAAGAAGGAGTACGACAAGCGGCAGACCCTGCGGGAGAAGCAGGACCGCCGGGAGTCGGACCGCGCGATCGCGGCGGCCAAGCGCAGGCAGCGCGGCTAGCCACAGGGAATACAGTGGCACGCGCTCGCGTTGGTCACGTACGATGGCACCAACACCGGGCAAGTACCGGTGTGAGCATTGATAAAACAACATGGGGATGATCGGTTTCGACAGCGGATGTCGAAGCAGGGGAAGCGTGTCGAGGAAGCGGCCATGATCTCGTAAACCACAGGCCGAAAAAAATAATCGCCACTGTTAAGAGCGATTCTCCTCAGCAGCAGTTCTCCCTCGCCGCCTGATCTCAGGTAGCGACGAGACTGCTCCTGGTTAAAAGGAGTGTCAGCCCGGGGGTGTTCCCGACCCGGATCCTGGCATCAGCTAGGGGACTAAACCTTGATCCCGGTCACGGGGTGAAGAGGGAAATCAAACAGTGACTGGGCCCGTCGGCGACTTGTTCGCGTGATCGCCGGGGCCGAGAAAAGCGCAGCGAACTGCACACGGAGAAGCCCTGATTCCGCACCGTTGGACGCGGGTTCGATTCCCGCCATCTCCACCATCACCATGTGGGCGAAGGCCCCGCTGCTCTCGGGCAGCGGGGCCTTCGTCATGTGTGCCTCAGCGCAGGGTGAACGTCGACAGGCGCAGGCCCTTCGGGAGTACGAGGTACACGTCCTGCCGGTTCTTTGCTGAACTGAGTCGCGCGGTCACCGTCTCGTACGTGTACGGCGATGACGTGCCGTCGAAGCGTGCCGTGCCGAGCAGGGTTCCGGTCGGCGAGCCCAGGCGGATCTGCACGTCACCGGCGGATCCGGCGAGCCGTGCCGTGAACTCCGCCCGGCCGGAGCCGAGTCGGGCGTCCTTGAACTTCAGCCAGGCGCCGTCGGCGGAGGCGCCGACCGCCGTGCCGTGGGTCTTCGACTCGTCGACCAGGCGTACGGAGTCGTAGTCGTCGAAGTTCTCGGCGCGGGTGACCTTCGACAGGTCCCGGGGCGGGATCGTCTCGCCGCGCGCCTTCAGGGTCGTACGGGCGCGGATGTCGGTGGACGAGGCGCCGGCCAGGACGTCGTACGTGCCGGTCTCGACGACCCACTTGGAGCGGGTGACGTCCCAGTGGGCGAGGTCCCGTTCGCGGAGGTCGAGTTTCACGGTCTTCGTCTCGCCGGGCTTCAGGGTCACCCGGTCGAAGGACTGGAGGCGTTTGAGGGGCTGTTTGTCGCGGGAGACGCGCTGGTGGGTGTAGAGCTGGACGACCTCGTCGCCGGTGCGGCGGCCGGTGTTGGTGACCGGGAGTTCGTAGCCGCCGGGGACGCGCTTCAGGGTGCCGTAGCGGAAGGTCGTGTAGGAGAGGCCGTAGCCGAACTCGTGGAGCGGGTCGCCCTTGAAGTACTGGTAGGTGCGGTCGTGCTTGATGTTGTCGTACTCCAGGATCGAGGGCAGGTCGGCCTCCGACCGGTACCAGGTCTGGGTGAGGCGGCCGGCCGGGTTGGCGTCGCCGAAGAGGAGGTCGGCGAGGGCGTTGCCGGTCTCCTGGCCCGCGTGGGTGGTCCACAGGACGGCCGGGACCTGTCGTTCGAGGGCGCCGAGGGTGGTCGGGTAGCTGTTCTCGACGATGACGACAGTGCGGGGGTTGGCCGCGCGGACCGCCTTGACCAGGGCCTCCTGGGCGGGGGCGAGGGCCAGGGACTCGCGGTCGTCGTTCTCGCGGCCGTTGATCGCGGGCATCGAGCCGACGACCACGACCGCCGTGTCCTTACCCTTCACCGCGGCCACGGCGTCCGCGACACCGCTGCGGACCACGTCCTTCGTGTAGTGGGCCGCCCGCTCCTTGGTGACCAGGCCGAGGGTGCCGTCGGGGCCGGTCGGGCCGAGGTAGACGGGGTTCGACCACCAGGGTTCGCGGGTCTCGTAACCGGCGTAACGGAGCAGGTACGTGCCGTCGGGCTGGTCCTCCAGCGCGAACTGCTGCTGGACGAACCAACCGCTGGGCTGTACCTGGTCGTTGACGAAGTTCGACCAGTTGTAGCCGACGTATTTGTCGTTGGCCGCCGACTTCAGGGTGACGATGCCGGCGCCCCAGTCGTAGACGTCGAACTGCGTGCTTGCTCCTTCGGCCGCTGTTTCTTTCAGGGGTTCGCCGTCCGCGTCCGTGCCGGCCGTCACGTAGGCGCCGGTATCCGTGTTGCGGAGGGTGATGCGGTCCACGCCCTCGCTGCTCGCGACGGTGGTGCCGAGCTTGGTCTCTATGCCGTCCTTGGGCGTGACGGCGTAGGGGAGGGTGCCGGAGTACCAGTCCGTGTAGAGGGTGTCGGAGAGGGGGCCGACGACGGCCACGTTCTTCTGGGAGGGCTTGAGCGGGAGCGACGTCTTGTCGTTCTTGAGGAGTACCGCCGCCTCGGTGGCCGCCTCGCGGGCCAGTCTCTGGTGGGCCGGGCTGTTGATGACCGACTTGTCGATCGCGCCGTACTTGCCGCCGCCCGGGTCGAACTCGCCCAGGCGGACGCGGAGGCTCAGGATGTGCCGGACCGCGGTGTCGACGTCCGACTCCTTCAACAGGCCGGTGGACAGGGCCGACTTGACGGCGTCCGTCGTCTTCGCGGAGTTGGTGTCGTCCGAGGTGAAGCTGTCGATACCGGCCTTCAGGGCGGCGGCGTCGCCCTCGGCGAGGGTCGCGTAGTAGTTCTGCTGGGCCGGGTCGGCCAGGTTGTTGGGCGCGTAGGCGTCGGTGACGTTGAGGAGGTCGTACGTCGACCAGGTGCGGACGTCGTTCAGGGCTGGGTTCACTGTGGCCGGGCGGCCGTTGACGAGGTTGTACGAGGACATGACGCCGGTGGCCGCGTTCGCCTCGATGGCCGGCTTGTACGCCGGCTCCTCGTACTCCTTGAGGACGCGGGGGCGGAGGTCGGAGGAGGTTGTCGTGCGGTTGACCTCGTTGTTGTTGCCGAGGAAGTGCTTCAGGGTGGGGGCCGTTCTGAGGTGGTCGGGGTCGCCGCCGGTCAGGCCTGTGCCGTATGCCGTCGCCATGGCGCCGGTGAGGAGGGGGTCCTCGGAGTAGCCCTCCTCGTTGCGGCCCCAGCGGGGGTCTCTGAGCGGGTTGACGACTGGGGCCCAGAGGTTCAGGCCCCAGCCGGGTGGGCGTTCTTGCTGGAAGCCGCGGGCTTCGTCTCCGACCGCTGAGCCGACGCGTTGGATCAGCTGTGGGTTCCAGGTTGAGGCCAGGCCTATTGCCTGGGGGAAGACCGTGGTTTCGCCGAGCCAGGCCACTCCGTGGAGGGCTTCCGTGCCGGTTTTGAAGGGGGCGATGTCGAGGCGGGGGATCGCGGGTTGGTGCTGGTGGAGGAGGGAGACCTTCTCGTCGAGGGTCAGGCGGGAGAGGAGGTCGTTTACGCGTTGGGTTGTTGGGAGTTGGGGGTTGCGGAAGGGGTACGTGGGGTCGGCTGCGGTTGAGGGGGCTGTTGCTGTGAGGCCTGTCAGCAGGGCCAGGGTGGTTATGAGTGTGGTTCTTCGCTTGCCTTTCATGTCAGGGCTCCTTTGGGCTTTGCCTAGTAGCTCGGGTGGACATGTTTCGTTGGCGGGTGCGGGTTTGTGGGGGCTTGCCGCGCCCACGCGGCGGAGCCGCAAATCGACACAGCCCCGCGCCCCTGAAAGGCGCCTCCGGCGCCCCTGGTACCAGCCCCGTTTACATCGTCCTCGGGGCCGTGCTCGCCCTCGCCGTCAAGCGGGGTCTCAGTAACGTCGCGCTCGGGACCGGGGTGTTGTCCAGCTTGGACATCAGGAGGTGTACCGCCTGTTCGCCCACCTCCCTCGACGGGATGGCGATGGACGTGACCGGGACCGGGAGGGTCTCGGCGAGTTCGTCGGGGCAGAGGGCGGTGAGGGAGAGGTCGGTGGGGATGCGCAGGCCGAGGTGTTCGAAGGCGTCGATCAGGGGTTCCAGGATGGCCTCGTTGTGGATGACGACGCCGGTGAGGGCGGGCTGTTCGCGCAGGAGGCGCTCGGCGACCGTGCGGGCGGCGGCGGGGGTGGCCTCGCAGGGGTGGACCGTGGACGACATGCCGAGGCGGGCGGCGGCCGCGGTGAAGCCCTGGACGACGCGTTGCGCGAAGGCGGTCTGGCGGACGTAGACCTCCGGGGGTGAGCCGATCAGGCCGATCACGCGGTGGCCGAGGCCGGCGAGGTGCTCCACGCACAGTTCGCCGGCCGCCTTGAAGTCGAGGTCGATGCAGGTCAGGCCGGCGGGGTCGGCGGGGAAGCCGATCAGTACCGAGGGGCGGTCCAGGGCGCGGAGCAACGGCAGGCGGGGGTCGTGGAGTTGGACGTCCATCACGATCAGGGCGTCCACCAGGGCGGTGTCCGCCACACGCCGCAGGCCCTCCTCGCCCTCCTCCTGGGTGAGGAGGAGGACGTCGTGGTCGTGCTCGCGAGCCGTCGTCACGACCGAGACCGCGAACTGCATGACCACCGGGACGTTGATGCCGGCCCGTAACGGCACCACCATCGCCAGGACGTTCGACTTGTTGCTGGCCAGGGCGCGGGCGCCCGCGTGCGGGCGGTAGCCGAGTTCGCGGATGGAAGCCTCGACCCGGGCCCGGGTCTCCGCCGAGATGGGGCGTTTGCCGCTGAGGGCGTAGGAGACGGTGCTGGGGGAGACGCCCGCGTGCCGGGCCACATCAGTGATCTTCACCATCAGGCTTCACCCACCGTTTCCAGATCCGGGTCGAGGTCCATGGTCAGGAAGCCGGTGCCGGCCTGGGCGCGGACCTCGCGGCCCTGCGCCGACAGGCCCCACGGTGCTCGCGGGTCGCCGCACGAGGCCCGCAGCACGTTTCCCTCCCGTACAACCGTGAACGTCGTGTCGCCCACCGGGACCGTGACCTGGGCGCCGCGTTCGAGGCCGTAGGCGTGCAGGGTGACGTCGTCGGCGTGGTCGTAGTCGGGGCGGTCCGCCGTCGCGCCCACGGGGATCACCGCCCCCGGCCGTACCAGCAGCGGCACGCTGAGGAAGTCGTGGCGCTCGCGGATCCAGCGGGGGCCGGTGACCGTCTCGCCGGTCAGGAAGTGGGTCCAGGTGCCCTCGGGGACGTAGTACGTGACGTCGCCCTCGTCGCTGAACACGGGGGCGACGAGGAGGTCAGGGCCGAGCATGTACTGGCGTTCCAGATGGGCGCAGCCGGGGTCGTCGGGGAACTCCAGGACCATCGCCCGCATCATCGGCAGGCCCTCGGTGTGGGCGGTGCGCGCGGCCTCGTAGAGGTAGGGCATGAGGCTGAGCTTCAGACGGGTGAACGTGCGCAGGACGTCCACCGACTCGTCGTCGAAGAGCCAGGGGACGCGGTACGAGGACGAGCCGTGCAGGCGACTGTGGGAGGAGAGCAGGCCGAAGGCGATCCAGCGCTTGAACAGGGCCGGTGTCGGGGTGCCCTCGAAGCCGCCGATGTCGTGGCTCCAGTAGCCGAAGCCGGACAGGCCGAGCGAGAGGCCGCCGCGCAGGGACTCGGCCATCGACTCGTAGGTGGCCTCGCAGTCGCCGCCCCAGTGCACGGGGAAGCGCTGGCTGCCGGTGGTGGCCGAGCGGGAGAAGAGTACGGCCTCGCCCTCGCCGCGGTGTTTGCGCAGGACGTCGAAGACGGTCCGGTTGTATAGGTACGTGTAGTAGTTGTGCATCCGCTCCGGGTCCGAGCCGTCGGCCCAGGCCACGTCCGTGGGCACCCGCTCGCCGAAGTCGGCCTTGAAGCAGTCGACGCCCTGGGCGAGGAGCGCTTCGAGCTTCGCCGCGTACCAGGCCCGGGCGGCCGGGTTGGTGAAGTCGACCAGGGCCATGCCCGGCTGCCACAGGTCCCACTGCCACACGCTGCCGTCCGGGCGCTTCAGCAGATATCCGGCGGCCTTGCCCTCCGCGAACAGCGGGGAGCGCTGGGCGATGTAGGGGTTGAGCCATACGCAGATCCGCAGCCCGCGTGCCTTCAGCCGCGCCAGCATGCCCTCCGGGTCGGGGAAGACGCGTGGATCCCACTGGAAGTCGCACCAGTGGTACTCGCGCATCCAGAAGCAGTCGAAGTGGAAGACGGACAGGGGCAGCGCGCGCTCCCGCATGCCGTCGATGAAGGAGGTCACCGTCTCCTCGTCGTAGGAGGTGGTGAAGGAGG
This sequence comes from Streptomyces tailanensis, assembly GCF_008386495.1. Classification (GTDB taxonomy): domain Bacteria; phylum Actinomycetota; class Actinomycetes; order Streptomycetales; family Streptomycetaceae; genus Streptomyces; species Streptomyces tailanensis. The sequence goes on from NZ_VTHJ01000073.1 coordinate 26,977, forward strand.
TGGAGAGCCACAGGCCGAAGGACCAGGCGGGCGGGAGCGCCGGGCGGCCGGTGAGGGCCGTGTACTTGCGCAGGATGTCCTTCGGGGTCGGGCCGTAGATGACGTAGTACGTCAACTCCTGGGCCTCCGCGCTGAACTGGACCCTCGACACCACCTCCGACGCCACCTCGAACGACACCTTGCCGGGGTGGTCGACGAAGACGCCGTAGCCCGCGTCCGTCAGGAAGAACGGCACGTTCTTGTACGCCTGCTCGCTGCACGTGCCGCCGTCGGCCTGCCAGATGTCGACGACCTGACCGTTCTTGACCAGCGGGCCGAAGCGCTCGCCGAGGCCGTAGACGGACGTGCCCACCCTCAGATTCAGCTGTTCACGCAGGTAGTGCGCCCCCGTCGCGTCCCGCATGATGCCCATGTTCTTGGCGCCGCTGGTCGTGAGGGGGTGGCCGTGGGCGAGGAAGTCGACCTGCCAGGGGCCGCCGCGCGCGACCCGGACCGACAGCGCGCCCGAGGTGAGGGTCGCGTGCTCGTCGTCGTACGAGACCTGGGGGGTGGTCTCGTCCTCGGTGAGTTCGAACTCGGGACCGCGGGGCTGCTCGCCCGTGAGGTGGGTCAGGGTGAGGCCGATGACGTCGGGCATCGGGGTGTGCGCGTTGATCGTCACGACCGGTCCCTTCAGCAGGTCGCCGCGGCTGCGGACGGGTCTGGTCGGCGCGTGGATCTCCAGCACACCGTCCGACTCCGCGACGTCGAGGACCTCGGCCGGGTAGGCCGCGGTGACGCCCTCGCGGAGCAGCCAGTAACCATCGGTGAACTTCATGTGGGGGGTCCTTACTTCACGGCGCCCACGGCGATGCCGCGGGTGAGGGTGCGTTGGAAGACGAGGAAGAACACGAGGGCGGGCAGGACGCCGAGGAGGGCGGCCGCGTTGGTCATCGTCGCGTCCATCAGACGCTGGCCCTGGAGGACGCCGAGCGCCACCGACACCGTCTGGTTGTCGTTGGAGATCAGCATGACCAGGGGGAGCAGGAACTCGTTCCAGGTCCAGATGAAGAAGAAGACCAGCAGGACGCCGAGGGTGGGGCGGCTGACGGGGACGACGATCCGCCAGAGGACCTGCCATCGGCTCGCCCCGTCGATCCGGGCGGCCTCGATGATCTCGCGGGGGAACTGGCCGAGCACGGAGGCGAGGAGGTACGTGCCGAAGGCCGCCTGGATCACCGTGAAGACGATGATCACGCTCAACCTCGTGTCATACAGGCCGACTTCCTTGCTCAGGTAGTAGACCGGGTAGACCAGCGCCTCCTGCGGCAGCATGTTCGCCAGGACGAAGAACGCCAGCACCCAGGTACGGCCCCGGACGCGGCCGATGCCGATCGCGTACGCGTTGAGGATGGACAGGACGACGGCCAGGGCGGCGACGGAGCCGCTGATCAGGAGGGAGTTGAAGAGCTTCTGGCCGTAGTCGACGCGTTCCCAGAAGTCCTTCAGACCGTCGAGGTAGAGGCCGTCGGGGAGGCTGAGGGGGCCGTTCTGGGCGTACTCCGTCGGGGACTTGACCGCGTTGACGGCGACGATCAGGAACGGGACGACCATGAAGAGGGCGGCGATGACCAGGGCGATGAGCACCGGGTAGCGGCGTAGAGCGGTCGTCATGTGCGGAGCCCCTCCTCGGCGTCCTCGGCGCGGGTCTGGAGCTTGAGGCCGATGAGGGCCAGGGCGAGGATGATGATGGTCAGGACGGTGGAGATCGCGGCGCCGTAGCCGACCTGGGTCTTCTCGAAGAACGTGGTGAAGGAGAAGTACGACGGCACGTTGGTGGCGCCGCCGGGGCCGCCCTTCGTCAGGACGTACACCGCGCCGAACACCTTGAGCGCGGCGATCGTGCACCACAGCAGGACGACATAGATCTCGGGGCGGATCTGCGGCAGTGTGATGTGCCAGAAGCGGCGCCACCAGCCGGCGCCGTCCAGTTCGGCGGCCTCGTACAGCTGGGGGTCGACGCGCCCGAGCCCCGCCATGAAGACGACCAGCGGGAAGCCGAGCTGCACCCACACCATGACGCCCATGACGGACCACAGGGCGAGATCCGGGTCGCCGAGCCAGTCCTGCTGCCAGGAGCCGAGGCCGACGGCGTCGAGGAGTTCGTTGAGGGAGCCGTTCTCGGGGGCGAGGATCCAGCTCCAGACGATGCCGGCGACCGCGATCGGCAGCACCTGCGGCAGGTAGAAGCAGGCGCGCAGGACGGCGACGGCCTTCGAGCCGTGGTGCTTGTCGATGTAGTCGAACAGGGCGGCGGCGAGGACGAGTCCGACGGCCGTCGGTACGAGGGCCATGGCGACGACCATGAACAGGCTGTGCCGGAACGACGCCCAGAAGTCGGCGTCGTCCATCAGCTCCCGGTAGTTGGCGAGGCCCGACCACTCCGGCGTCCCCACGCCCTGCCACTCGGTGAAGCTCGCGCCCGTGTTCATCAGGAACGGGACGACGATCACGGCGAGGAAGGCGAGGACGCCGGGGAGGAGGAACAGGGCGTAGGAGTCGCGGGGGCGGTTACGGGGGCGGCGCGGGCCGCTGTGGTCGTGCTTGCCGACAGCCCGCGCGCCCCGGCTCCGGCCCCCGCCCCGCTCGGCGGTCACCGTCACTGTTCCGGTGCGTCCTTCTCGTACGCCTCCCCGATCGTGTCCAGGTAGGCGTCCGGCTCCGCGCTGCCGGTGATCAGCTTCTGGGTCTCGGAGACGAGGACGTCGTAGAAGCCGGGGACGGGCCAGTCGGGGTAGAAGGCCAGGCCATCCTTGTCGGAGAGGGTGTTGAAGTCGGAGATCAGCTCCTTGGCCTGTGGGTCGGTGATGGCGGCCGGGTCGGCGGCCACCGGGACACCGCCCTTGTTGCCGAGCAGGTTCTGGATCTTCTCCGACATGGTGATGTCGATGAAGTCGTACGCCAGTTCCTTGTTCTTGGCGCCCTTGGGGACGACCCAGAGGTTGCCGCCGGAGCCGAGGGTGAGGTTCGTGTCGGGCCACAGGAAGGTGCCCCAGTCGAAGTTGTTCTCCGCCTTGAAGCGGCCGTACCACCAGCTCCCCGAGAACAGGATCGGCGCCTTGCCCTGGATGAACGAGACGCCCGCGTCCTCGGCCTTCGTGCCGCTGGACTTCTCGCTGATGTACCCCTTCTTCACCCAGTCGGCGAAGGTCTCGGCCCCGTACGTCCAGGCCGCGTCATGGAAGTCCGCCTTGCCCTTGTACAGCTCGTACGAGTCCACCCAGGCACGGTCCGCCTTGCTCAGCGCCAGCTGGTACAGGTACTGCTGGGCCATGTACTCGGCGCCCGCGTTGGCGAGCGGGGTGATGCCCTCGTCGACGAACTTGTCCATGGCGGCGGTGAGTTCGGCGAGTGTGGTGGGCTCGGCGATGCCGTGCTTCGCGAAGAGGTCCTTGTTGTAGAAGACCATCGTGTACTCGGCGTAGTTCGGCACGCCGAACCAGTTGCCGGAGCCCATCACGCCGTTCGCGTCGTACTGGCTGGTCGTTCTGACGCCCGCGCTGAGCTTCTTGTCCCAGCCGCGCTTCGTGGCCTCGCCGGTGAGGTCGGTGAGGAGGCCCTGCTTGGAGAGCAGCCCGGCGGTGGCGTTGCCCTTGTTGTACTCCATCAGGTCGGGCGCGTCGGAGGAGTTGAGGACCATCGGGGCGGTCTTCTGGATCTGCTCGAAACCTTTCTCCTCGAACTCGACCTTGACGCCGGGGTGCGTTCTCTCGAACTCCTTGATGGCCTCCGCCCAGGCCACGCCCATCGCGCTGTCGGGGCTCTCGTAGTGCCAGAGGCGGAGGGTCTTGCCGTCGGAGGACCCGCTGTCCGAGTCACCGCAGGAGGTCAGGAGCAGGGCTCCGCTCAGAGCCACCGCGGCGACCGCCGTCACACGCCTTCGTGCCGTCAACATCCTGTGCCTCCAGGGGAGTCGGATGGGTATCGGGACGTATCTGGGACGTAACTGGACGTATCTGGGCGTCACGCAGCGGCCGTACGGTTGTCGAACGGCGTAGTCGAATCGTTTCGATGCGTGACGTCGAAGCGCTTCGACGGGGGAAGGTATGTGCGAGTCGGGGGTCCGTCAAGAGGGCCCGTCAGTGGGGCGCGGGCGAATCGGCGGTCTTGCCGCTCGTCCTGTGCGAGCGGCTGAACAGGGCGAGCAGCAGGGCCGTCCCGGCGGCGAGGATCGGTACCGCGAATCCGGCGGTGTCCGGGCCCGGCCCGTGTTCCACCATCCAGCCGCCGAGTGCCGATCCGCCCGCGATCCCGCCGAGCAGGCCGGTGACGGCGAGGGTCATTCCCTCGTTCAACTGGCCCTCGGGGGTGCGCCGCTGGACGATCGTCATCGCGGTGACCATGGTCGGGGCGGTGGCCATGCCGGCGAGGAGGACGGCGGGGGCCAGGGCGAGGAGGGAGCCGAGCGCGGATGCGGTGAGCCAGGGGAGGGCCATCAGGGCCGTCATCGCGGTGAGGCAGTAGAGGAAACGGCGGTCTGTCGACCCCTTCACTCTCAGTGCCCCGAACGCCAGTCCCGCCACGCATGATCCCGCCGCCTGGAGGCCGAGGATCACTCCCGCCGCCGAGGTGTTGCCGCGGGCGTCCGCGTAGGCGATCGTCACGACCTCCAGGGAGCCGAATATTGCGCCCATGGCGAGGAAGACGGCCACGAGGGAGGGGATGCCGGGGGTGCGGATCGGGGACCTCGCGGTCGTACGGCCGGCGGGGGGCGGCTCCGTCGTGCGCTGGGCGGCGAAGATCAGTACGCCGGTCATGCAGATCAGGCCGCCTATCAGGGTTCCGGCCTCGGGGAACAGGGTGGTGCAGAGGAATGCCGCCAGTACCGGGCCCAGCATGAAGCAGAGTTCGTCCGCCGCCTGTTCGAAGGAGTTCGCGGTGTGGAGGGCGGCCGGGTCGTCCTTCAGCAGGTGGGCCCAGCGGGCGCGGGACATGCCGCCGGTGTTGGGGACGGTGGCGGTGGCCATGTAGGAGGCGAACAGGGTCCAGGTGGGGGCGTTCCAGTGGACGCAGGCGATGAGGGCGAGGCTGCCGAGGAGGGCGAGTGCGGTTGCCGGGACCGCGATCTTGGCCTGGCCGTGGCGGTCGACCATGCGGGCGGTGTAGGGGGCGACCAGGGCGGTTGCGGCGAGGCCGGTCGCTACGACGGCGCCGGCGAGGGCGTAGTCGTGTGGGCCGGAGATCATGAGGATGGCGCTCACGCTGAACATGCCCATGGGGAGGCGGGCGAGGATGCCGCTGGCGGCGAAGCCGCGGGTGCCGGGGAGTTTGAAGAGGTGGCGGTAGGGGGTTTGGGCGCCTGATAGCTCGGGGGCGTCTGTTGGGTGGCGACCGCGGGTGATTCGTGGTTTCTCGCGCCCCGCGGCGGAGCTGCAAATCGACGCAGCCCCGCGCCCCTTAAGGGGCGCTCCCCTTGAGCGGCCACGAGGGTTGAAGTCGGCTGCCACCAGCGCGTCTGCGGTGACGGTGAGCATGGGTGGGTGGGCCCTCTCGGGCCTGGGCGGTTGGTGTGGCATGTGATCAACCGTCGCCCCTCCCGTGATCCACCGTCCAACACTTACTCCGTGGCGATTCACGCACCTCGGTTGTAAGTTCCCGGGGTGCCTGAATCCCGTCTTCTCCGCGCCTTCCTCGCCGTCGCCGAAGAGTTGCACTTCACTCGGGCCGCCGCTCGGCTCTACGTCGCCCAGCAGGCGCTCAGCCGGGATATCCGGCGGCTGGAGCGGGAGTTGGGGGCGGAGCTCTTCGTGCGGACCACTCGGCAGGTGATGCTGACGGCGGACGGGGAGCGGCTGGTGCCGTATGCGCGGCGGGTGTTGGAGGCGCAGGACGAGTTGGTGGGCGCGTTTCGGCAGGCGCGGCCGTTGCTCGTGGACCTCAACTCGTCGGGGCTGGCCACCGGGCGGCGGGTGTTGGAGCGGGCGCGGGAGCTCGTGCCGGAGCTGGAGTTGATGGCGCGGTACGAGAGCGGGCTGACGTACGCGGCCGCCGAGATCCTCGCCGGGCGGCTCGACGTGTCGTTCGGGAGGTTCGCCGGGCTCGAACCGGCCGTGCGGGCACGGCTCGAACAGCAGCCGGTGCGGTGCGAGCCGATGGCGGTGATCGTGCCCGAGGATCACCGGCTGGCCGCGCTGGACGCCGTGTCGATGGCGGAGCTCGCGGGTGAGCGCGTGTACGCGGGGGCCGGGAATCCCCGTACGCCGGAGTGGACGGAGCTGGCGGAGCTGCTGTTCGAGGGGCGGGGGATCGAGGTCGCGCCGCCGGTGCCGCTCGCCGTGGGGCCGGAGGAGTTCGGGCGGCTCATGGCGAAGACGGGCACTCCCGTGCTCGCCGTCGTGGACCTTCCTCCCCTGCCGCGCACCGTGTCACGGCCGCTCGTCGACCCCGTACCGCTGTCACCTGTCTCGATGGTGTGGCGGAAGGGGCTCGCGCATCCGGGGCTCGATGCGCTGCGGCGGGCGGCGGCCGAGCTGGCGCGGGCGGAAGTATGGCTTTCATATCCAGAGGAAGGGTGGATTCCGGCCACAGATGCACTCATCATGATGACCTTCTCCTGACATCACATCACCACACATTCCTCAAACGTTTACATGGGCACACGGGTGCGTGTGATGGGTGGGCGCCCCGGACAGGGTGGGGGCCCGGTCCGGTACAGGAAAGTGCGAGAGTCCGGCATCGAACACGTACCCGCTTCTGTCCCGTGGGGGGAAGTGCGTGCACGTGGAGAAGTGGCCGGAAGGCACCCGGGAGAACCGGTTCAACCTGCCGAAGCAGACGACGCGGTCGAGCGCTGCCGATGATGACGAGGCGTTCCTGCCCAGCAGCAGTGACGAGGTGGTCTGGCCCGACGCCGTCGGCAGAGGGGGATCCGTGTCCCAGGTGGACCGGGACTTCGGTGTGCCCCGGCAGACGGGTGCCGCCACCGGTCACCCGGCGGACCCCTGGGAGCAGCCCGATCAGCCCGGCCGCAACCACGACCCGCTGGAGGTGACCGTCCAACTCGACGGTGCCGGACGGGAAGTGGACGAAGGGCCGGGCGCGGCGGCGAAGGGCGGGCCGGGCCCGCAGGAGTCCGACGGTCCCGTCTTCGTGGACGAGTCGGGGCGGCGCAGGAACCTGTACCGGCGGCTCGGCATCGCCGTCGGGACCGCCTGCGCGGCGTACGCCGTGGTCATCGTCGGCACCCTGGTGTCGGGGAACTCGGACGCGCCCTGGCTGCCGGTGCCGATGCAGAAGGACGAGCAGCCGGCGGGCAAGGTGGACACACCGCCGCTGCCGGCCGAGTCGGCCGACGACCGGGACGACACCGCGGACGGGGTAGCGCCCGGCCCCGGCGCGGGGTCGGCCGTCCCGTCGGGCGAAACGACCGCGCCGGGGAAGGACGGCTCCCGGGACAAGCCCTCGGGCAGGGGCAAGGACGGCAGGGAACCGGCGCCGTCCACCAGCGCCAAGCCCTCGGCCGGGCCCAGTACCAGCGCCGCGCCCAAGCCGAGCGTCGTCGTGACGGACCCCGCGCCCTCCGTGTCGGTGACGCCACCGCCGGGCGGCAGCCCCAGCCCCTCGGTCTCGCCCTCGCCGCCCCCGCCCTCCGAGTCCAGCGGGCCAGGACCGGCCCCCGGCTCCGGCTCCGGCGACACGAACAACGTCGCCGACGGTCCGCAGACCCCGGCCCCGGTCGAGCCCGGCCCGGCCGCCCCGGAGAACCCGCAAGACCCGCAGAACCCGGAGAATCCCGCCTGATGCCCCGCACCCAGCGCGGCGGCACGCCCTCGCGTGCCGCCCGCCGTACGACCGCGCGTGCCGCCCGCCGCCGCACGCGTACGACGCCCCGCTTACCGCTCCGCCACATCCTCCCGTGCGTCATCCTCTTCGCACTGATGGCGATGCTGATGGTGCGCGGCTATGTGCACACCGAGATCCTCGCGGACCATCGGGTACGGCCGCTCGTGGCGAACGACCGCGTGCCGAAGAAGATCCTCGACGGCGGGCCGGTGATCGACACCAGGTCGAGGGCCAAGATCAGCCTCGAAGTCCCCGACCGCGAACTCGTCCTCACCTTCGACGACGGGCCGGACCCGACCTGGACCCCCAAGGTCCTCGACGTCCTGAGGAGGCACGACGCCCACGCCGTCTTCTTCATCACCGGCACGATGGCCTCCCGCCACCCGGACCTGGTCCAGCGCATGGTCGACGAGGGCCACGAGATCGGCCTGCACACCTTCAACCACCCCGACCTCTCCCTCCAGTCCAAGGCCCGCATCGACTGGGAGCTGTCGCAGAACCAGCTCGCCCTCGCGGGCGCCGCCGGCATCCGCACCTCGCTCTTCCGGCCGCCGTACTCGTCGTCCTCCGCACGCCTGGACAACCGGTCGTGGCCGGTGACGCAGTACATCGGCAGCCGCGGCTACATCACCGTCGTCAGCGACACGGACAGCCGGGACTGGAGCATGCCGGGCGTCGACGAGATCATCCGCCGGTCCATGCCCGAGGACGGCAAGGGCGCGATCGTACTGATGCACGACTCCGGCGGCGACCGCTCGCAGACCGTCGCCGCGCTCGACCGGTACATCACGGGGCTCCAGGACAAGGGCTACGCGTTCGACACCCTCACCGGGGCGCTCGACGCCCCCAGCGCCCACACTCCGGTCACGGGGGTGGGCCTGTGGAAGGGCAAGGCCTGGGTGGCGCTCGTCCAGGTCTCGGAGAGGACGACCGGCATCCTCGTCGTCGCCCTGGCCGTCATCGGCGTCCTCGTCATCGCCCGCTTCGCACTGATGCTGATCCTGTCGGTCGCGCACGCCCGCCGGGTGCGGCGCCGCGCCTTCCGCTGGGGACCGAACGGCCCGGTCACCGAACCGGCCTCCGTCCTCGTCCCCGCGTACAACGAGGCCAAGTGCATCGAGAAGACGGTCCGTTCGCTGGTCGCAGGCGACCACCCCATCGAGGTGCTCGTCATCGACGACGGCTCCAGCGACGGCACCGCCGGCATCGTCGAGGAGCTCAGCCGCGAGCTGGCCGCCGATCCCGCCGTACGCCATGACGTGCGCGTCGTACGGCAGGAGAACGCGGGCAAGCCCGCCGCCCTCAACCGGGGCATCGCCAATGCCCGGCACGACCTGATCGTCATGATGGACGGCGACACGGTCTTCGAACCGTCCACCGTCCGGGAGTTGGTGCAACCCTTCGCCGACCCGCGCGTCGGCGCGGTCGCGGGCAACGCCAAGGTCGGCAACCGGGACACCCTCATCGGCGCCTGGCAGCACATCGAGTACGTGATGGGCTTCAACCTCGACCGCCGGATGTACGACATCCTGCGCTGCATGCCCACCATTCCGGGCGCGGTCGGCGCGTTCCGGCGCGAGGCGCTCGACCGCGTCGGCGGCATGAGCGAGGACACCCTCGCCGAGGACACCGACATCACCATGGCCATGCACCGCGACGGCTGGCACGTCGTCTACGCCGAGAAGGCCCGCGCCTGGACCGAGGCCCCCGAGTCCGTCCAGCAGCTGTGGTCGCAGCGCTACCGCTGGTCGTACGGCACGATGCAGGCGATCTGGAAGCACCGGGGAGCGCTGTTCGACAGGGGCGCGTCGGGTCGTTTCGGGCGCGTGGGCCTGCCCTTGGTCTCCCTGTTCATGGTCGTGGCGCCGCTGCTCGCACCGCTCTTCGACGTCTTCCTCGTCTACGGGCTGGTCTTCGGCCCGACCGAGAAGACGATCGCCGCGTGGCTGGCCATCCTCGCCGTCCAGGCGGTGTGCGCGGCGTACGCGTTCCACCTCGACAAGGAACGCATGACACATCTGCTCTCGCTGCCGCTCCAGCAACTGCTGTACCGCCAGCTGATGTACGTGGTGCTGCTGCAGTCCTGGATCACGGCACTGACCGGTGGCCGGCTGCGGTGGCAGAAGCTGCGGCGTACGGGGGCGGTGGGGCTGCCGGGTGCGGAACCGCAGCCGCGTGAGCCGAAGGCGGGGAGCCCGGTCGCATGAGCACGCTCGCCCCGGACTCCAGCCCGGTCGTCGAGAGCAAAGCCCCCACCCGGGACCGCTACTTCGACCTCCTCCGCGCCGTCGCCCTCTTCCGCGTGGTCCTCTACCACCTCACCGGCTGGGCCTGGCTGCCGCTCCTCTTCCCCTCCATGGGCGTGATGTTCGCGCTCGCCGGGAACCTGATGGCCCGCTCGCTGAAACGCCTGCCGGGGCAGGTGATCAGGGGCCGAATCCGCCGACTGCTGCCGCCTGTCTGGCTGTTGGGGGCCGTGGGCGTGACGGGGATGGTGGCGCAGGGCTGGGGCCCGGACGCGGACGGGCAGCCCGGGTGGTGGTGGTTCCACCTCACCTACTGGATCCTCCCGATCAGCGACCCGCCGTACGCGGAGGGCCTGCCCGGAGTCCAAGGCTTCATCGGCGCGGACTGGGCCGTCGACTTCGCCGGACCCCTCTGGTACGTACGCGCCTACCTCTGGTTCGTGCTGCTGTCCCCGCTCCTGCTCCGCGCGTTGCGCGCGCGGCCGGCGGCGACGGTCCTCGCGCCGATCGCGCTGGCGGCGGCGTTCGAGCTCGGCTACCTGGACTTCCTCCCCGGCGAACGGTTCGCGTCCGGCCTGACGGACTTCAGCACGTTCGGCGCCTGCTGGATCCTCGGCATGGCCCACCAGGACGGCCTGTTGAAGCGCCTCCCGCGGTACATCGTCCCGTCCGTGGCCCCGGCCATCGCCCTCGTCGGCCTCTGGTACGCCCTGAAGCACGACTTCGGCGACGGCAACGACCTCGACAGCATGCCGTTCGCCCAATCCCTCTGGTCGTTCGGCACGGTACTGCTGCTCCTGCACATCAGCCCGTCGTGGTCCGGGTGGCCGGGCAGGCTGCGCAGGTGGCAGGGGCTGATCGCTCTTCTGAACTCCCGGGCGGTGACGATCTATCTGTGGCACAACACCTGCATCCTCATCGCCGCGACACAGTGGGACCGCCTCTGGAATGTGGTGTTCCTGGAGCAGCACCTCCCCTGGCTGCTGGAGAGCCCGTGGCCGGTGCTGGCCCTGACGTGGGTGCTGATCGCCGTCTGCGTCGCCGCCTTCGGCTGGGCGGAGGATCTGGCGGCGCGACGGAGGCCGAAGTGGTGTCCGACCGCTGTGTATTGACCCGGTAACCAACCGCGATACGCACTTGCGTACGACTGACGGCCTGGTGGATGTTGGGGCTTCGCTCGAGGCAGGTGTTCCTTGCCTCGCCGCGATGCGACCCGAGGAGTGACACCGCCGATGACCCAGCCGCCCGGCCAGCCGCCGTACGACGGTTACGGATCCCAGCCGCCCCAGCAGCAGCCCCCGTACCCCGGCCCGTACACGCCCCCGCCGGCGGCGCCCGGCGGCCAGCCGCCGAACCCGTACGCGACGGCTCCGCAGCAGCCGTACGGGGGTGGCGGCCAGCCGCCGTACGGCGGTGCGCCGGGAGCCCCCGGTGCGCCGGGCATGCCGGGGGCTCCAGGGGCGCCCAACTACGGTGGCCAGTACGGGGGTTACCCGCCCCCGCCCCCTCCCTCCGGGAGCAACGGCGGCAAGATCGCGCTGATTGTCGTCGCGGCGGTGGCGGCCATCGCGGTGCTCGGCGGCGGCATCTTCCTCCTCACGAGCGGTGGCGACGAAGAGGGGACAGCCAAGCCCCAGCAGAGCGTGTCGGCACAGGCGACCGAGTCCGAGAGCCCGACCGGCGAACCCACCGACGAGTACACCCCGACCCCGGACGAGAGCGCCCCCGACCTCGAGGCGACCGGCACCCCGCCCGCCAGCGGTGTCGAGGGCCAGTGGCAGGACGACCAGGCCAGGACCCTCACCATCGGCGAGGAGCAGACCTCCGGCGAGCTCGAAGGCCAGCACACCCTCTCCTACATCGACATGGTCGGCGGCAAGGGCCTCATGAACGGCGTCGGCGCCTACCGCGACAGCGACACCTTCCGCATGGCCCTCAAGCCCTTCGCCTCCCAGGACGTCAGCGACGAGGACATCACCTTCGCCACGGTCCGCCGCGACGGCGACGACGTGGTCATCACCTGGGAGGACGGCGGCGACACGGAAACGCTCAGCTGGGTGGGCGAGGCAGGCAGCTGACCCGAGCCCGTCACTCGACCGGAGGGCCGCCGAGACCGATCTCGTTGCCGTCCGGGTCCTGGTACGTGACCTTGCGTACCCCGTTCGCGTAGGTCTCCCGGCGCACGGGATCCAGGCCCCGGTTGGTGATCCCGGCGACCCGGGCGTCCAGGTCGTCGACGAACAGGGTGTGCAGGGCGTGGCCGGCGTGCCCGGGTCGGTGCTCGATGTACAGGTACCGGTGTTCTGCCAGCTCCCACACGGCCTCCGCGTCGTTCGGAATGAACGCAGGCGGCGACCCGAGCAGCCGCCTGTACCAGGACAGCGCTGCGTCGTAGTCGCTCACCGGGATGCCTGCGAAGAGATCGACGGCCATGGGCCCACCCTACGAGCCCGGAGGCCGCCCGGCTGCTTTGAGCGCCTGTATGAGGGAGCGGAGGGGGGGTGCGGGTGGTGGTGAGGATCATGGCCGGGGTGTCGCTTTCGCGGAGGTGGATGACTTCACCGCCGGTGGGGGTGGCGGCGACGTAGACACAGTTGATGCTGTCGCCGCTGTAGGTGGACTTCTGCCAGTCGATGGTGGGCACGTGTGGTCTCTCTCAGGTGTCCCGGTTGAGCCTATGGATGAAGTCGCGTGACTTGGCGGGGCTGAGCGCAACTGGCCCTTCTCGTAAGCCGGAAGCGCACCAACCCAGGCACTGCCACCGCTGAACCAAGGCCGTTGAGTATCCGCATCCGACTCCTCTCCTTCCCGGAGGCCTCGTGGTCACCGTATCCCCGCTCGACAAGCCGCTGCCCGCCTGCTGGGAGTACTTCCTGCGGCTGCCGTACGACCCCCGGTCCGTCCGTGTCGCCCGGATGACCGTGCGGGCGGCGCTCACCGCACACGGCATGGACGAACTCCTCGACGTCACCGAACTGTTGACGTCCGAGCTGGTCACCAACGCGTACCAGCACACCCACGGCCCCTCCACTCTGCGTCTGCTCGCCTTCCCGGAAGGCCGGCTCAGGGTCTTCGTAGGCGACTACGACCCCTACGTCCCACCCCCGTTCAACGAGCCCACCCCAGACTCGGTCCCGAATCCGCCTCCCCCCGCTCCCACGGACACCGAACACGGTCGCGGTCTCCTCCTCGTCCGGCAGTGCGCCGACCGCTGGGGTTGCTGGCCACTGGAGGGCGGGAGCCTGGGGCGGGGCAGGGGGAAGCTCATGTGGTTCGAGGTGGGCGGGAAGGGGCGGGGGCTCGATGCGTAGCCGCCTGATCAAGGAGCGAGCCGAACCGCCGCCCATGCTCGGCATCGCCCGGCTGCACCACCTCGGCAGCTCAGTCGATACAGAACTCGTTGCCCTCGATGTCCAGCATCGGGATGCACGAATCATTGCCGTCATACAGCGTTCGCACGTGGACCGCGCCGAGCGGGACCAGTCGTGCGCACTCGGCCTCAAGTGCGGCGAGGCGCTCTTCACCCACGAGTCCGGTGCCGACCCGCACATCAAGATGCAGCCGGTTCTTGGCGGCCTTCCCCTCGGGGACACGCTGGAAGTACAGTCGCGGGCCCACACCTGAGGGATCACTGCAGGCGAACCATGAATCCCGCTGCTCAGGTGGCTGGGAGCGCTTGAAATCGTCCCAAGTGGCAAACCCCTCCGGTGGCGACGGTACGACGTACCCCAACACCTCGCACCAGAAACGAGCGAGGCGCTCAGGTTCCGCGCAGTCAAAGGTGACTTGGAACTTCTTGATCGCTGACATCGGCGCACCATACCAACGGGGCTCTGCCGCTCAGGGAACGCCGTGCGATTGGCGGATTCGTTCCACTTCCGCCGTCGCGAGGAGCTGGTCGCAGGCCCCGGACCTGGGACGAATCTGCCAATTACCGTGCCGGGCCGCGCTGTCGGCAGTGCACGTACACCGTTAGGGGGCGGGGCGGCCGGATTCGAACCGGCGTCCTCCGAGATGCTGTCGCGGCGCACTACCTCTGTGCTACGACCCCGCCTTGCTCGTGATCATAAGCGCCGCGTGCGGCGGTCGGCCACCGTGTTTCGATTGTGGGACAGACTGCCGGGGCAAGAGCCGACAGAGAGCGTGGAGGTTGGAAATGAGCGGTTTCCTCGACCGGGCCAAGGAGCAGGCGCAGAGTGCGTTGCAGCAGGGCAAGCAGAAGGTGGACGAGGTTCAGCAGCAGCGGGTCGGTGGGGAGTTGTTGAAGAGGCTCGGGGCCGCGTACTACGCGGAGCGGCGCGGGTCGGGCACGCCGGACGCCACCCAGCAGGCGCTCTCCGCGCTGGAGGCGCACATCGCCGCGCATGGGGACGGGTTCCTGCGGGGTTGATCGGGCCGTCCGGGGTGGGGCGGGGGAACCGGGGGTGGTCCGTGGTCCCGCCCCGCCCCGGACGACCGCTACTTTCCCGTCGACGCCGACCACACCGTCACGGCCAGGGCCGTGCAGGATGTGATCGCCGCCAGGGACGGCAGGGGCCAGCGGGTGCGTTCGAGGGCGTCCAGGCGGTCCTCGTGTTCGGAGAGGGTCTTGTCGGTCTGGTCGGCCCGTTGGAGGAGGAGGGCCAGGTCGCCCCGGGTGGTGGCGAAGCCCACGTCCACGGCACGCCGCAGGCGCTCCAACTCCAGGGCCACGCCCGCGCGTTCGTCTTCACTCACCATCGGCGCCCTCTTCGGTCTCGGCCCTGAGCCACGGCGGAAGCAGGCGCTCTACCGACGGCATCGACATCAGCCGGCTCAGCGCCGTGGCCGCGACGACCAGCGTGGCGTAGCCGGGGAGGTCGGCGATCCCGGGGGTGTCGAGCAGGTGGCAATCAGGGACACGCGAGCGTGTTCTGGTGGTGCGGGAGTGAGTCTCCGGCCGGCGGCAGGAGCACTCCCGGGGGAGGGGAACGGCAGTTCTTGCATCGAATGTGTGACCTTCGCGGGTGGTGGTTGTTGGGTGTGGTGAGGGGTTTTTGCAGCAGTCGGGGTGGGGGTGACGGGGTGGGTGGGCTGCGGGAGTTGGCGGCGCCGTTCGTGGTGCCC
>NZ_VTHJ01000074.1 GCF_008386495.1 Streptomyces tailanensis
GTCCTGCCCGGCGTTCGCATCGGATACGGGTCGGTCATCGGCGCCGGCAGCGTCGTCAGCCGCAGCATCCCCCCGATGACCGTCGCGGTCGGAACCCCTTGCCGGGTGGTCCGCCCCATCACGGACGAAGACCTCACCACACGTACCGCCGGGCATTAGTGCTGGTGGCGGAGCTTCACGGCCACCAGTACCGTCGCGCGAACTGGACGCCGTTGCCGACTGCGTACGCCTTCGCTCAGATGATGACCGAGCGTCGCGGCAGCGACTTCGACGACTGCTCACCCGCGCCGATAGCACCGGCTTCAAGCCACTGTGCAGCCTGGCCCGCGGCCTGCGGCAGGACTTCGACGCGGTCATCGCCGGCCTGACGCTGGAGTGGAGCTCGGGCAAGGTCGAGGGCAACGTGAACAGGGTGAAACGGATCAAGAGGGACGGGTACGGCCGGGCCGGCTTCGACCTCCTCCGCCGGCAAATCCTCCTCGCGGACTGACCCTGTTGACGCTCCGTGATCGAACCACAAGAAGTGGATCAGAGCCGTATCTACTGGCCGCCGTCACCAGGCGGGTTGGGGGTACAGCGAGGCATACGGGAGCCTCGTCAGTCGGCAGACCCGCCTCGTGGCTGACGGTCGTCGACTGAGGCTCAGACGGATCACACCGTGGCTACGCTCCCTCGATACCCCGCCTCACGAGTTCGTCATCGACGGCGCGAAGCTTCTCGCGCCACTCACGCGCGGTCTTGGAGCTGACGGCTTCGACTCGCTCTACCCGAAGTGCAGGGGCGGCGGCCCGACCTGCGTTCCGCGTAATAGCCCCCAACCCGCTGACCTGCACCTTCAGCCCGGCAGCGACTCCATAACCCGTGAACGGGCTGGTTTTGGACAGCCGTAAGCCGCTCGGCGGCTGGGAAGCCAGAGGCTGGGGTGGGATTCCGGCCGTTCGGGCATCAACAAGTGGAATCTGAGCGGGGGATGGCGGTGTGCCCGCGCCCGCGGCCGTCGGGGAACGGGCGTGCGGTCTGCGGTGAACTGCCTCATTCGATAGGCGTCGGCGACGCACTCGCCGAGGACGGTGACGCTGCTGGGGGCCTGGGGCCGGGCCATGGTGACTGTCTGCCTCTCTCAGGAAGAGCGCGGGTGACGAAGGGTGCCGGGCCGGTGGCCTGATGCAGCCCTTCCACAGGTATTGACATGCCGCTCAAGACGGACGTAACTTCCCTGCCACACGGAAGTAACGCGCGTTATTAAAGCGCGAAACCGGAGGCGGTGTCTCGCCTCCGTCCGGCCGAAGGGAACTGAAAGTGGCCACGAACAAGTCGCAGCGCGTGACCATGAGTGATGTGGCACGTCATGCGGGCGTCTCGCGGACCACGGTCTCCTTCGTCCTCAACGACAAGCCCGGTGTCGCCATCCCCGACGAGACCCGCCGGCGGATCCTGGAGGCGATAGACGAGCTCGGCTACCGGCCCAACGCCGGGGCACGGGCGCTGGCCGCGAACCGCAGCGGGTGGTTCGGGCTGATCACCGAGATCGTGACCGGCCCCTTCGCGGGGGAGGTGATCACGGGTGCGCAGAGCCGTGCCTGGGGTGACCGGAGGTTCCTGCTGATCGCTGCGAGCGAGGGCGACCCCGCCCAGGAGGCCGCCGCGCTCGACCAGATGCTGGAGCACCGGGTGGAAGGGCTGCTGTACGCCACGACCTGGCACCGGGCCGTCAGCCTGCCGAAGGCCGCCCGCGAGGTGCCGACGGTGCTCGTCAACTGCTACGACGCGCAAGGGGAGTTGCCGTGCATCCTGCCCGACGAGGTGTCGGGCGGATACAAGGCGGCCCGCCGGCTCCTGGACGCCGGGCACACCCGCATCGGGCTCATCAACCTCGACCCAGCGATCCCGGCCGCCATCGGCAGGCGCGAGGGGTACGAGCGTGCCCTGCGCGAGGCGGGGATCACCCCCGACCCGTCCCTCGTCATCCCCGGCTGGGCCACCGCAGACGGCGCCTACACCGCGGCCTGCGAACTGCTGGACCGCCCGGCCGGCGACCGGCCGACCGCGCTGTTCTGCGGAAACGACCGGATGGCGATGGGCGCGTACGACGCGATCAAGGAACGTGGGCTGCGCATCCCGCACGACGTGGCCGTGGTGGGGTTCGACAACCAGGAACTCATCGCCGCCTATCTGCGGCCGAAGCTGACGACGCTCGCCCTGCCCTTCGAGGCCATGGGCACCAAGGGCGTCGACATGCTCGCCGCTCTCGCAGCGGGGCAGCCGCTCGACACCCATCGGGTGACGGTCGACTGCCCGCTGCTCGAACGCTCGTCGGTCTGACCGCTAATCAGTCCGCCGAGGAATCCCATCCCGTCTTCGTCCTGTGTGTTGAAGAGAGGAAAAGAGTCTTCATTATGGCACCCTCCCGCATACCTTCACGGCGGCCTCGCGTCGTCCTGAGAGCGGTCACCGCGACCGCCGCCGCGGCCCTGGTCCTGTCCGCCTGTACGGGTGGCGCGGGCACGTCCGGCGCCGGTGACACCTCCGGCAACCAGCTGCTCACCATCCCGCGCGAGGACCTGGCGACGTTCACGCGCAACTTCAACCCGCTCTCCCCGCAGGCCGCCCCCATGACCAAGGAGGCCGTCTACGAGCCGCTGGTCGTGCACAGCATGGCGGACGCCAAGGACACGCCGTGGCTGGCCACCGAGTGGGAGGAGGCGAAGGACGGCAAGTCCCTCACCTTCACGCTGCGCGAGGGCGTCAAGTGGTCGGACGGCAAGCCGCTCGTCGCCGACGACGTCGTCTACACCTTCGAGCTGCGCAAGAAGGTGCTCGGCGGCCTGGAATACCTCGACAAGGTCACCGCGGTCGACGAGCACACGGTGAAGTTCTCCTTCAACAAGGCTTTCTCCCCCGGCTTCTGGGAGATCGCCGGCCAGCAGATCATGCCGAAGCACATCTGGTCCAAGGTCGAGGACCCGGCGAAGTTCACCAACCCGAACCCGGTCGGCACCGGCCCGTACACCGAGATCGAGAAGTTCCAGGCCCAGTCGTACGAGGTGCGCAAGAACCCCGACTACTGGCAGCCGGACAAGCAGCGGATCGCCGGTATCCAGATGCTCGCCTTCTCCGGCAACGACAGCGCCAACCTCGCCTTCACCAACGGCGAGGTGGACTGGACGCAGTCGTTCATCCCGGACATCGAGAAGTCCTTCGTCGCGAAGGACAAGGAGCACAACCACTACTGGTTCCCGCCCGCCGGCGCCATGATCAACTGGCAGCTGAACACCACGAAGGCGCCCTACAGCGACCCGGCCGTGCGCAAGGCGCTCAGCATGGCCGTCGACCGCGACCAGATCACCAAGGTCGCGATGAACGGCTACGCCGAACCCGCCGACTGCACGGGCCTGACCCGCACGTACGACAAGTGGCGCGACACCTCGCTCGCCGACTCGTGCACCTGGACGACGTACGACACCGACGCGGCGGCCAAGGCCCTCGACGCGGCCGGCTACAAGGAGAGCGGCGGCAAGCGGAAGCTGAAGAACGGCAAGGACTTCACGCTCGACATCTCCGTCGGCTCCGCCTCCTCCGACTGGATCTCGGCCGCCAACATCATCAAGCAGAACCTCGCGAAGGTCGGCATCACCGCCACCGTGAAGACACCCGACTGGGCGGCCGTGGTCAGCTCGTACGAGCAGGGCACCTTCGACACCGGCATCGTGTGGAGCAACAACGGCGCCACCCCGTACGAGTACTTCCGCGACATGATGACGAGCGGCATGCTCAAGCCCGTCGGCGAGAAGGCCACCCAGAACTACCACCGTTACGCCGACCCGAAGGCCGACAAGCTCATCGACGCCTTCGCCGCCGCCACGGACGAGAGCACGCAGCGCGAGCAGGTCAACGCGCTGCAGAAGCTGTACGACGAGGACGCGCCCGCGGTGCCCCTGTTCACCGGACCGGAGTTCGGCGCGTACACCGACGCCCGCTTCACCGGCTGGCCGTCGGAGGACAACCCGTACGCCACCCTCGGCAACCGCAACACCAGCACGATCCTCGTGCTCACCTCGCTGAAGCCGGTCAAGAGCTGAGTCATCAGCTGCTTAAAAGCTGACGCGAGTCCGCGCGGACCGGCGGCCGCCCTCCTCCCCGACTCGGACGGCCGCCCCCCGGCGCATCGCATCCCCGTTCATCCCCCACCGACAGGGAGCACGAGCAGTGCGTCTCATCCTGCGCAACCTGGGGTTCTATCTACTCGCCTTCTGGGCCTCCATCACCCTCAACTTCCTGCTTCCGCGCTTCATGCCGGGCGACCCGGTCTCCCGGATGTTCGCGCAGCAGGCGGGCGGGATGCAGCCCGAGCAGATAGCCCAGTTGCGGAAACTCTTCGGCCTCGACGACCGCCCCCTGTGGGAGCAGTACGTCTCCTACGTCAAGAGCGTCTTCACCGGCGACCTCGGCATCTCCATCTCCCGCTTCCCGACCCCGGTCACCGAGGTGATCGGCTCGCAGATCGGCTGGACGCTGCTGCTCGGCGGTACCGCCCTCGTCGTCGCGGCCGTCGTCGGCAACCTGCTCGGCATCGTGGCCGCCTGGCGACGCGGCGGCATGCTCGACTCCGCCTTCCCGCCCCTGCTGATCTTCGTCGGCTCGTTCCCGTACTTCTGGCTGGCGATGGGCGCGCTGTACCTGTTCGGGGTGAGCCTGGGCTGGTTCCCGCTGCGGCACGCCTACGACGCGGGCCTGACGCCCGGCCTCAACGCCGAGTTCGTCGCGAACGCCGGCACCCACCTGGTGCTCCCGGCGCTCACCGTCGTCGCCGTCACCGTCGGCAGCTGGATGCTCGGTATGCGCAACACCATGATCGCCACGGCGGCCGAGGACTACATCACGATGGCCGAGGCGAAGGGCCTGAGCCCTTCGCGGATCATGTTCCGCTACGCCGCCCGCAACGCGCTGCTCCCCTCCGTCACCAACTTCGGCATGGGCCTCGGCTTCGTCGTCGGCGGCGCCCTGCTCACCGAGGTCGTGTTCGCGTACCCGGGTATTGGCTTCCAGCTCCTTGCCGCAGTGCAGGGCCTCGACTACCCGCTGATGCAGGGCATCTTCCTCACCATCACGGCGGCCGTGCTCCTGGCGAACTTCCTGGTCGACATCGTCTACGTCCGCCTCGACCCGCGCGTGCGCGTCCGCTGAAGGGAGCCGTTGAGACATGACCGCCGTAGACATCGCCGGTACGGTCACCCCCACCGTCCCCGTGCGCGCAGCTGGGCGCCGACAGGGACTTCTGGGCCGGCTCCTCGGCAGCAAGAAGGCACTGTCGGGACTGTGCCTGCTCGCCGTCTTCGCAACGCTGGCGCTGCTCGCGCCCGTCCTCGCCCCCGGCGACCCGTCCCTGATCAACTCCACCGGCAGCCAGGCCCCTTCGGGGGAGCACTGGCTCGGTACGACCACCAAGGGGCAGGACGTCCTCGCGCTCACCCTGTGGGGCGCGCGCTCCTCGATGTTCGTCGGGTTCACCGTCGGGCTCGTGGCCACCGGCGTCGCCATCCTGGTGGGCCTAGCCTCCGCCTACTTCGGGCGGCTGGTGGACGACGCGCTCACCCTGGTGACGAACGTCTTCCTGCTGCTGCCGGGCCTGCCGCTGCTGGTAATCCTGGCCGCCTTCCTGCCGCCGGGCACCTCCACGGTCGTCCTGGTGCTGGTGGTCACCGGCTGGGCGGGCTCCGCCCGGGTGCTGCGCGCCCAAGCCAGGTCGATCCGCGGCAAGGACTTCGTGGCCGCGGCGGTCGTCACCGGGGAGCGGCCGCTGCGGATCATGTTCCGGGAGATCCTGCCCAACATGGCGTCCGTGGTGATGACCACGCTGCTGGGCTGTGTCGTCTTCGGCATCACGTCCCAGGCGGCACTGGAGTTCCTCGGCCTCGGTGACAGCAGTGTCGTCAGCTGGGGCACCAACCTGTACTGGGCCAGCAGCGACGGCGCGCTGATGACCGGCGCCTGGTGGGCCTTCGTCCCCTCCGGCCTGTGCATCGCGCTCGTCGCCTTCGCGCTCGCACTGGTCAACTACGCGGTCGACGAGATCACCAACCCGAGGCTGCGCTCCGTGAAGCGGCCTCGGTCCGAGAAGAGCGCGAAAGGGAGGGGCTGAGCCATGGACCCCGTACTTGAACTGCGTGACCTCCGGGTCGAGTACCGCAGCGACGGCCGTACGGTCGTCGGGGCGGACAACGTGTCGTTCGAGATCGGCGCGGGTGAGATCTTCGGCCTCGCCGGCGAGTCCGGCTGCGGCAAGTCGACCATCGCCAACGCGGTGATGCGGCTGCTGAAGCCCCCGGCGGAGATCACCGCCGGCAGCATCCGCTTCCAGGGCCGGGACGTCCTCGCCTTGGACGCACGTGAGCTGCGGGCCTTCCGGTGGCGGGAGATCGCCATGGTCTTCCAGTCGGCGATGAACTCCCTCAACCCCGTCCTCACCATCGGCGAGCAGATCGTCGACATCTTCACCACGCACGAGCGGATGAAGAAGCGGGTGGCGCGGGAACGGGCGGGCGAGCTGCTGGAGCTGGTGGGCATCGATCCGGGGCGGCTGAAGGCGTACCCGCACCAGCTCTCCGGCGGTATGCGCCAGCGCGTGGTCATCGCCATGGCCGTCGCACTGAAGCCCAGGCTGCTGATCATGGACGAGCCGACGACCGCGCTCGACGTGGTCGTGCAGCAGGAGATCATGGCGCAGATCCGCGACCTCCAGCGGGAGCTGGGCTTCTCCATCCTCTTCATCACCCACGACATGTCCCTGATGGTCGAGCTGTCGGACCGCATGGGTGTGATGTACGGCGGACGGATCGTCGAACTCGCCGACGCCAAGGACCTGTTCGCGAAGCCGCTCCATCCGTACACCGAGGCGCTGATGAACGCCTTCCCACCGCTGACCGGCCCGCGCCGCGAGCTCACCGGCCTCTTCGACGCCCCGCGCACCGCCGACAGCTGCGGCTTCCACGTCCGCTGTCCCGAGGACCGCTCGGACTGCTCCATTAACATCCCCGACCTGCGCGAGGTCGCGCCCGGCCGCTGGGTGGCCCGCAGCCTCGAAGGAGCCCCGCGATGACTGAGCCACTGCTCTCCGTACGCGGCCTGACCAAGGACTTCCAGGTCGGCACCTTCTTCTCACGGCGCCGCGTCCGTGCCGTGAACGACGTGTCCTTCGACCTGCCGGCCGGCCGGATCACCGCCCTGGTCGGTGAGTCCGGCAGCGGCAAGTCCACCATCGCCCGCTGCCTGGCCCGCCTCGAACAGCCCTCCGTCGGACAGGTCCTGCTCGACGGCGAGGACGTCCTGCGCACCGAGCGGCACCGGGCGTCACGGGCCTACCGCAGCAAGGTCCAGATGGTCTTCCAGGACCCCTTCGGCTCGCTCAACCCCGTCCACCGCATCGAGCACTTCCTCACCCGCGCCCTCGTCCTGCACGGCCACCCCGCCACCCGCGAGACGCTGTGCGAGCTGATGACGACGGTCGGCCTGACCGAGGACATGCTCCAGTCCTACCCGCACGAACTCTCCGGCGGCCAGCGCCAGCGCGTCGCCATCGCCCGCGCGCTGGCGGTGGAACCGCGCCTGATCCTGGCCGACGAACCGACGTCAATGCTGGACGTCTCCGTGCGCGTCGGCGTGCTCAACCTGATGCGGCGCCTGCGCGACGAGCGGGACATCGCCATGCTCTACATCACCCACGACCTGGGTTCCGCCCGTTATCTCGCGGACACCACGATGGTCATGTTCGCCGGCGAACTCGTCGAGGGCGGCGACGCGTTGGCGGTGATGGACGCCCCGGCGCACCCATATACACGGCTGTTGCTGTCCGCCGTACCCGACCCGGAACGGGCCGGGAGCTACGACCCGGTCGAGCGCGCCCGGCTGCGCGAGGCGATCCTCAACCCCACGTCTTGCCCGTACGGCGACGACGGCACGTGCAGCCGCACGGCGGCCGTCCGCCACGTTGTCGGCGAGGACGACGGGCAGCCCCACTGGGTGCGCTGCCACCTGCGCGCACCCGCCTCCGACATCGCCCGCCGCGTCCTCAAGGTCACCGATCGGCCGGACGGCGAGGCCGCCGACGACACCGACGCAACTGAGAAAGCGGAGACCACCGCCGCATGACCCACGACCTCACCCTCCCCTCCGGCACCGATGTCGCCGAGGGGCTGGCCGAGCGCGCTCTGCGCGACCCCCACCGCCCCCGCTTCCACTTCACCTCGCCCGGCGGCTGGCTCAACGACCCCAACGGGCTGACTCACTGGAACGGCGTCTACCACCTCTTCTACCAGTACAACCCGCTCGCCCCCGCCCACCACCGCATCCACTGGGGCCACGCCACCAGCACCGACCTCATCCACTGGATCGACGAGCCGGTCGCCCTCGTCCCCGGCACAACCGGCCCCGACCGCGACGGCTGCTGGTCCGGAGTCCTAGTCGACGACGGCGGAGTGCCCACGCTCGTCTACTCGGGCAGGCACGGAGACCGCGAACTCCCGTGCGTGGCAAAGGGATCGGCGGATCTGAGATACTGGACCAAGGACCGGGCCAACCCGGTCATCACCGCCCCGCCCGAGGGCGTCGACACCACCGCCTTCCGCGACCACTGCGTATGGCGGGAAGGCGGAATGTGGCGCCAGCTGGTGGGGTCGGGCATCCGGGGCGTCGGCGGGACGGCCTTCCTGTACGAGTCGGACGACCTGCGCACCTGGCGCTACGTCGGCCCCCTGCTGACCGGCGACGCCTTCCAGAACCAGGGCGAACTCGACTGGACCGGCACGATGTGGGAGTGCGTCGACCTGTTCGGCATCGGCGACGGCACCGACGTCCTGGTCTTCTCCGCCTGGGACGAGGGCATCACCCACCACCCCCTGTACTGGACCGGCCGCTACCAGGGCGACACTTTCACCCCGACCGCCCTCCACCGCCTCGACTACGGCGGCCGCTACTTCTACGCCCCCCAGTCCACCCGCGACGAGCACGGCCGCCGCATCATGTTCGGCTGGCTCCAGGAAGGCCGCACGGACGAGGCGAACGCACAGACCGGCTGGTGCGGTGTGATGTCCGTGCCGAGGGTCGTCACGCTCAGCGCGGACGGCAGCCTGCACCAGGCCCCGGCGCCTGAACTGACCGTGCTGCGCCGGGAGCACGTAGAGGTGACGCCGGGCCCGCTGACCGCCCCGTACTCCCAGCTGCACGCCGTGCGCGGGGACCAGCTGGACATCGAGACGACCCTGCTTCTCGCCCCCGGAGCCACCGCGCAACTCGTGCTCCGCGAGACACCGGACGCCGTGGAGCGCACGGTCGTGGAGGTCAGCAGGGAGCACGACGGAACGGGCGGCACCCTCCGCCTGCACCGCGAGGCCGGCAGCCTCGACCCGACGGTCGACACCGAACCCCGGTACGGCGAGCTGCCGATGGACCCCGACGGCCGAGTCGACCTGCGCATCCTCGTCGACCGCTCCGCACTGGAGATCTTCGCGAACGGCCGCCCGCTGGCCGCCCGCATCTACCCCGCCCGCCCCGGGGAGGCCGTAGGCGTCGGTATCGGTGCCCACGGTGACGTGACCCTGGAGCGGTTCGACGCCTGGCAGATGGCGTCGGCCTTCACCGACGGACCCCGGCCGCTGTGGCCGTGACCGTCTTACACACGACCACGGCCCCGGGGGTGGACGTCCCCCGGGGCCGTGGCCCACCCATCCCCGCTCTTCCTCAGGAGCCGCCATGAGCGTGTCCCGCCGTACCCTCCTGCTCGCAGGAGGCACCGCCGCCACCTCGCTGCCTCTCGGAGGCATCATGCCCGCAGCCCAGGCCGCGACTCCGGGTGCCGCCGGAGCAACCCCCGATCCCACGCCGATACCGGACCCTCTCCCCGTCACCGGCACCTGGACCCGTACCTCCGACGGCGGTCAGAAGGCGACCGCCGGCGGTCGCGAGCCTGCCCTCGCCCTGTCCGAGCAGCAGCTCGCGGCCAAGGGTACGTACGCGGCCCGTATCACTGCCCAATCCGCCTCCTCCGTGGGTGCGTTGGTGTTCCGGGCCGCTCTGGACGGTTCGACCGGATACGCGGTCGCCCTCGACCCGGGCCGGGCCCGCATACGCCTCTACGACCTGGCCGGCGGCGACACCCTCGCCACCGCACCACTGCCGGGCGCACAGACCGGAACGCCATTCGCCCTCGAAGTGACCGTGGACGGCCCTGAGTTGACGGTCCACGTCGACGGCAAGCGGCTCCTCCGCACCGAGGACCACCGCCACGACACCGGCTCAGTGGGCCTGCTCGCCCAGGGTGGCAAGGTCACGTTCGGCCCGCCCTCCTTCTCCTCAGTCACCACCAACCTCACCGGCTGGACCACGAGCGGCGGCACCTGGACGGCGACCCCGCTCGGCTGGCGCGCGGCCCCGCCCCAGGGAGCCATCGCCCGTGCCGTCGCCACGCCCAACGCCTACGACACCGCGTTCCAGACCGACCTGCTCCTCCACGACGCCTCCGCGGTCGCCTCGCTCCTGGTGCGCACCGACGCCAAGGCCACGCGCGGCTACGGTGTCCAAGTCGACCCGGGCCAGGGCCAGTTGAGGCTGTACCGCATTGACGGGGACGTCACCCTCGGCACGTACGAGACGACCATCAAGGCCAACACGGTCTATCGTCTCCGCGTCGAAGCCGAGGGCGACGAACTGCGCGTGCACTGGCAGACCAACTTCCTCTCACCCGACGGCTACACGCCCGTCCTCACCGCCGAGGAATCAACCCACACGAAGGGCAGGCTCGCCGTCACGGCATCGGCCGGCGCGGTGTCCTTCGAGAACATCGCCGCCGCTGACCTCGTCACCGGCCTCCAGGGCTGGACGGCCCGCTCCGGAACCTGGACCCCCGACCTGCGCGGCATCCGCGGCGAGAGCGGCCTTCGCACGGCCCCCTTCACTCACGGCGACCTGGTGGCGAGGGCCGACATCACACCCGCCGGCCGCTCCTCCTCGGCCGGCCTCGTCCTGCGCGCGTCCGCGAACGGCTCCGGCGGCTACGAAGCCCGCCTGGAAGCGGGCCGCAACGCCATCGTCCTGCTGGACCGCTCCTCCGGAACCCGCCTCGCCTCCGCCTCCGGCCCGGTCCGGCGCATCACCTCCGGCGGCACGTACCGCGTCGAGGCCCGCGCGACGGGCAGGACGATCGACGTGTACGTGGACGGCGTACGGGCCCTGAGAGCCCGCGTGTCCCGCACCGAGGGCGGAGCGGTCGGCACCACAGCCGCGCACGGCACGTCGTACTTCCAGAACGTCGAAGTCCACAGCACGGCGGACTACTTCACCGAGCCGTACCGCCCCACGCACCACTACTCCCAGCTCACCGGCTCCACCAGCGACCCCTGCGGCCTGCTGTACCACGACGGCGAGTACCACCTCTTCCACCAGGACGAAGGCCGCTGGGCGCACGCCGTCAGTACCGACCTGATCCACTGGCAGCCCCTGCCGATCGCCCTTCCCTGGAACGAATACGGCCACTGCTGGACCGGCTGCGCGGTCGTCGACACCGACGACACCTCCGGCCTCTTCGACGGCGGCTCGGGCCTGATCGCGTACTACACGAGCTACCACCCGGACAAGCCGGGCGGAAACGCGAGCGTGCGCATCGCGTACAGCAAGGACAACGGCCGCTCATGGCGGCTGCACGGCGATTCGACCCCGGCCGTGCAGAACCCGGGCGGCCCCGACGCCGGCTGGACCTTCCGCGACCCGAAGGTGATCCGCGACGAGGCCCACGACCAGTGGCTGATGGTCGTCTCCGGCGGCGACCACATCCGCTTCTTCACCTCCACCGACCTCCTCACCTGGACCCACGTCAGCTCCTTCGGCTACGGAGACTGGGGCACCCCGGGCGTCTGGGAATGCCCCGACTTCTTCCCGCTCCCCGTCGACGGCGACGAGGACAAGGTGAAGTGGGTCCTCACCCTGAGCACGGGAGCCGTACGCGCCACGAACGGCTCGGCCGCCCAGTACTTCACGGGCGAGTGGAACGGCACCGGCTTCACCCCCGACCAGAAGGCCGGCACGGTCCTGCGCGCCGACTCCGGCCGCGACTACTACGCCGCCATGTCCTTCTACGGCCTGCCCGACGACCGCCGAGTCTGGCTCGGCTGGATGAGCAACTGGGACTACCCCTTCAGCGCCCCGACCGGCGCCTGGAAGGGTCAACTGAGCACGCCACGCGAACTGACCCTCTCGGACACCTCCGACGGCGTACGTCTGGTGCAGCGCCCGGTCCGCGAACTGGCCGCCCTGCGCACCGCCACCACAACCCGCAAGAACCTCTCCGTGGGCCCCGACTCCGAGAACCCACTCACACGTGTCACGGGCATCGCCTACGAGATCGAGGCCGAAGTCACCCTAGGCACCGCCACGGAGATCGGCTTCCGCCTCCGGAACGACGACGACCAACGGACAACGGTCGGATACGACGCGGAGGCACAGGAACTCTTCGTGGACCGCTCGGCCTCGGGCCTGAGCAACTTCACCCAGTACTTCGCGGGCCGCACCACCGCCCCGATGAAGGCGACCGACGGACGCGTCACCCTGCGGGTGTACGTCGACTCGTCATCGGTCGAGGCATTCGGCGCGGACGGACAGGCAGCCGTGACCAGCCTGATCTTCCCCACGCCGGACGCCGACGGCATGGCCTTCTACGCCAAGGGCGGCACCGCACACATCGAGTCACTCAAGGTGCACGAGCTGAACAGCACCTATCGCCTGGTGGACCGCGTGAAGCCGTTGCCGGCCGCCCCGACCGGCGGCGAATTCCGCTCGGACCTCGGCAAGCTGACCATCACCCCCGCCGGCCGCTGGTCGACGGACAGCGCGGGCCGCGCCGCAACCTTCGACAAGGACTCCAACGCCATCTCGGCCCGCACGGCGACCGACCTGGACCTCACCACCCTGGTCCGACTCGGAGGCCCCGACCCGGACACCGGCGGCGCCCTCTCCCTCCTCTGGCGCGCCTCCTCCGACGGCGCCGACGCCTACTGCCTCAACATCGACCCCGACCTACGCGTGATCCGCCTGGTCGCCAAGACCGACGGCTACTTCGACGACGCCAAAGCCCTCGCCCGCGTCCCAGCCCTGGTCCGCCGCGGCACGACCTACCCCGTCCGCATCCTCACAGAGGGCGACCGCATCCAGGTATTCCTCAACGGCACGCGGATCATCGACGTGACGGACACGACCTACACGAGCGGCCACATCGGCCTCAACGTGTTCGGGGGGAGGGCGGCATACCAGAACACGTACGCCCGGGAGCTGTGACCGCCGGCCAGACCGACCGATGACGATGACCGTAGCGGCTCCGCCACCCAGGCGACCGGGACGGAGCCGCTACGGAGTGAATCGAAAGAACTCACTGTCTATTGTGAAGCCGTGATCGACACATACACACTTCTCGATCGTCTGCCCACCCCGGCCGAGCACCGCCGGATCGCCGAAGCGGTCGGCTGGAGCAACGCATTCGACTGGGGCACTGTGCCCGCGTCCCTGGCCGGATCCCTGACCGGTGTTGTCGCCGTGGAGGGCGAGGACGTCATCGGTATGGGCCGTCTCGTCGGGGACGGTGTCAAGTACTTCTACGTCCAGGACCTCGCCGTGCTGCCCGCCTACCAGGGAGCCGGAATAGGAACGGCTCTGTTGCGCCGACTGCTCGACCATGCGGCAGGCACCGCACCGTCCACGGCGTTCGTCGGATTGTTCGCCACAGACGGTGCCGTGCCCCTGTACCAGCGACATGGCTTCACACGTGGCGACATGAGTGGCATGTTCCGTCTGGTCACGCCGGTCGAGGACTGAAGCCATCAGCGATGGCCGTCCAGCCCTCGCGAACTGCGGCTTTGCGTGCGCGACTTCGCACCCACAGGGCCCATTGGTGACGCAGGTCACGCAAAAAGCGTCTCGCGATTCGAGACGATTGGGGGTCGAGTCGTCCAAAGCGGCAGTCGGGGGCTCCTGGGGTGGCCGCTTGACCTCGACTTAGGGCACGCGGAGGGCGCGCAGCCCCCAAATTGGCCTGGACGACAAACAGCTTGGGAAGCGACGGCGCTTGGGCGGGTCGTATGGCTCTGACGTGCGCAGATGGCTTGTGCTCGGGTGGTCGTGCGGGTCGGATCGCACCGCTGCTGACCGTGGTTGTCCGCTCTTACGGGCACGCTGTGGGCACAGAGCGCGAAGACCGGTGGGCAGAGCGCGTGCACGAACGGGCACTGTGTTCGGCCGGGCTCGGTCGGACATCCAGTTGGGGAACGCCTTCGCGCGTGCACAGAACTTGGGTGAAGCCTGCTTTGCGTTACAAGGCCGATGGTCACGGCTTCCTGGGAACGGCCGGTAAGGCCCTCCTGGACCTGCCAGGCACGGTCGTCAACCGGCACCCAGCCGAAGAGCAGGCGCATGTCCTCGATGCCTTGCGCGCGATCACAACAGCCCGAGGTCCCGGGCACGGAGCGCCGCCTGGGTGCGGTCGCGCAGGGCGAGGCGGCCCAGGATGCGGGAGACGTGGTTCTTGACCGTGCCCTCGCTGAGGTACAGCCGTGCGGCGATCTCCCGGTTGGTGTGCCCGTGTGCCACGAGCCGCAGGATGTCCGTCTCGCGCGGGCTGAGGGAGACCGCAGGAGCCTTGGCAGCGGGGCCGGAATGCGGCAGGAAGGCGGTCAGGTGGCGGGCGACGGACGAGTCGAGCTGGGTGACGCCCGCGTGCGCCAGACGGACCGCGTGTGCGAGTTCCTCGGCCGGCAGATCCTTGAGGAGATAGCCGTGCGCTCCGGCCCGCAGTGCCTGCACGACGTACTCCTCGTCATCGAACGTCGTCAGCATCACCACCCGGCACTCCGGCGCCCGGTCACGCAGGACGGCGACCGCCTCGACACCGTCCATCTCCGGCATCCGGACGTCCATGAGCACGACGTCCGGCCCCAGTTCCAGACTCTTCGCCACGGCGTCCCGGCCGTCCAAGGCGGTGCCGACGACCTCGATGCCCGGCCGGATGGAAAGCAGGGAGGCGATGCCGTCCCGGATGAGCCGCTGGTCGTCCACCACCAGCACCCGCACGGACGGCGTCTGCTCCGGCTCCTCATTGTTCATGTCACTGCCTCCCCGTCTACCCGGACTTCGCCGTCGCCCCGCGCGGGACTGTCACCGTCACCCGGGTGCCGGCGCCTGGGCTGCTGTCGACGTCGACACTCCCCGCCACCAGATGTACCCGCTCCCTCATGCCGAGCAGCCCGAACCCGGCGGCGTCCGCGTCCGGTGCGAAGCCGCGGCCGTCGTCCGTCACCTCCAGCCGCGCGGCGTCCCCGGCCAACTGGACCACAACTGTCACCTGTGAAGCCCGCGCATGACGGCGCGCGTTGGTCACGGCCTCCTGCGCGGCCCGGTACAGCGCGGTCAGCTCGACCGCGCCGTAGCCGTCCTCGTCGCCGCTCACCTCGACAGTGACCCGCGGCAGGGCCACGCCGTCCTGTGCCAGCGCGGCGAGCGCCGCCGACAGCGTGGGGCGCGTCGCCTCATCCCGCAGGGCGCGCACCGACTGCCGTACGTCGCCCAGGGCGAGCCGCACCGATCGCCGTGCCTCGTTCAGTGCCCGCTGGGCCGCGTCGGGATCCAGGCTCCTGAAGTCCGATGCCATCTCCAACTGCACGGACATCGCGGTGAGATGGTGACCGAGGCTGTCGTGGATGTCCCGTGCCAGCCGATTGCGCTCGGTGGCGGCGGACAATTCGGCGACCCGCGCGGCATACGCCTCCAGTTCGAGCCGTGCGCGCTGCTCGCCGACGGCCACCGCTGCCATCGAGATCGCCAGCACCAGCCCGACGCAGAGCATCAACAGGTCGGACACGTGCTCCTGGTCGCGGTACCAGCCGGGCGCGGTCAGCAGGTATGCGGTGAGCAGCCCGGCCAGACACAACGTGCCCAGCGCCAGCGCGGTTGTGCGGCCGAAGGCGAAGTAGGCGGTGAACGGCAACAGCACGAACAGCACTTGGGACAGTCCCGAGGCGTCCAGCAGCACCACCGCTGCGATCAGGGTGCAGCGGGCCAGCAGCAGCGGCACCCGGGCAGCGGGCCGACGGCGTCCCGCCGCCTCCAAGGCGAACAGTGCACCGATCACGGTGACGAAGCCGGCCGTCCGCCAGGCTGTCGGCCCGGGGCCGTCATCCAAACCCGCCGCCGCGGAGTACAGACCACCCACCAGTACGACGCCGTACAGCAGCGGCGACACCCATCGCACGGGCACATACGCCACCATGCGCACCCCCTCACCCGTTGCCGCCAGGCTAGGCCGCCCACGACCGCCCCGGGACACCCGCGAGCACATCACGGCCGGATCAGGCCCAACGGCATGTGCCGAACGGCCGGCGCCGTCCGGAAAACGGTGACTTCCGGCCGTCGATGCCCGACGTCCTTCACCTCCCGACGCCGACCGGCTGCTTCCTACGGTTACGGCCCGGACCCGCTGTCCGAGCACGTACTCACCGTTCGAACCAGCAGTCAACCGTCCGGGCAACCACCTGCCGTCCGAGCAACCGGAGCAGCCCCATGCCCTCATCCGTCACCTCCTCCACCTCATCGACATTTCGCGCCGGCGCCCTGTGCGGGGCGCTGTCCGGCCTGCTGATCGCCCTGCCCGGCCTGGTCGAGGCGTTCACCGGAGAGACCTCGGCCACCAGCGTCCCGCTCGCCCTCGCCCCCGCGTTCGCCCTGCCGCTGCTCACCGCGCTGCACCTGCGCCAGGGACTGGCCGCCGGGAGCCTCGGGAAGATCGCCGCCACCATGAACCTCATAGGCCTCGGCCTGTTCGGCGGTGCCGCGTTCGCGTCGAACCTGGTGCTCTTCTACTTGGACGAAGACGTCGTCGACGAGACCCTGACCGGCCCCACCATCCCCGCGCTCAGCGGCTCCGCGGCCGTCTTCGCCGCGGGCTGCGCCCTGTTCGGGGCGGCCATGATCCGGGCCCGGGTCTTCCCGAGGGTCCCGTCGTGGGGGTACGCGGTGGTTCTGCCGCTCTTCGCGTTCCTGACCGCGCTGCCCGACTCCCTGCTCACCAGCGCGCTGCACGTCCTGGTCGGCGTCATCCTGATATGGCTCTCGGCCGCGCTGTGGCGCACGGCTCCAGGCGTCGAGCACACCACGGACCAGAACCGGGTACCAGTCTGAGACGACGTGCGCTGCCGGCGCACAGGCAGTGGCCATCAGCTCGAACCTGCACCCGTCCGGCTTCGACGAGATCACGCCCAAGACCCCAGGCCACCGCCCCGTCGACCGGCTCCGGCACGCCCGGACTACATGGCGAACCGGGTGCCGTGTGCGTCGTCAGTCCGATCGCCATGGGCTTCCGCCCATGGCGATCGTCCGGTTGCGAACCAGATGAAGTCGGGCGTCGTCACGCCCCGTTACCTTTTTCGTGGCCCCGCAATGGGGCGCCTGGCCCCCGGGTCCGGTATGGCTGTGTGCCCCCTGTCGTACGGATGACCTGGAGGGTGTTGCCGCCGGGCTTCGGGGCACCGCTTGACCGCTGATGAGGGGCCTGACGACCGCCTGGTCCGGCGCAATGCCGGGCCGCTTCACGGGCGGCATGTCCGCGTAACGTGGTTGCCGGCGTGTGGTGCCGCAGGGACGGCCGGGAGCTGAGGAGACGAGTGGCGAGGGGCACGCGCACATGGTCGACACGACCGCGATAGATCTCTTCCTCGGCCTGGACCTGGGCAAGGAGTTCCACCACGCCCACGGCCGGACCGCGGACGGCAGAACCGTGCACGACAAGCGGCTGCCCAACACCGAGCCGAGAAGCTGGAGCTGTTCACCAAGCTGGTGGCGGAGTTCGGCACCGTTCTGGTGATCGTGGACCAGGTCGCCAACATCGGCGCGCTGCCGTTGACGGTGGCCCGCGCGGCCGGCTGCCGGGTGGCCTACCTGCCCGGGCTGTCGATGCGGCGGGCCGCCGATCTGCACCCGGGCGAGGCCAAGGCCGACGCCCGCGCCGCGTTCGTGATCGCCGAGACCGTCCGCACCATGCCGCACACACTGCGCGCGGTGGACCGCGACGACGAGGTGCTGACCGAGCTGACCATGCTCACCGGCTACGACAACGACCTGGCCGGCGAGGTCAACCGCGCCACCAACCGGCTGTGCGGCCTGCTCTCCCAGATCCACCCCTCTCTCGAGCGTGTGCTCGGCCCGCGCCTGGCCTACCCCTATGTCCAGGCCCTTCTTCAGCGCCACGGCTCCCCGGCGAGACTGAGGAAACTGGGCCGGGCCCGCTGCGAGGCCCTGCTCAAGGTGCACGGTTCGTGCAAGGCCCACCACCTGACCACAGAGATCTTCGACGCGCTCGCCGAGCAGACCCTGGTCGTTCCGGGCACCGAGGCCAGCGCGCTGATCGTGCCGGGACTTGCCGCCCAGCTCGCCGCCGCCCACACCCAGCGCCGCCAGGCCGAGCAGGAGATCGCCGCCCTGCTGGAGGCCCTCCCTCTTTTCCACCTCTTGACGTCCCTGCCCGGCCTGGGCGTCAGGACCACGGCGGCCGTGATCGTCGCGATCGGTGACGGCACCGGCTTCCCCACCGCCGGGCACCTCGCCTCCTATGCCGGACTCGCGCCCGCCACGAAGTCCTCGGGCACCTCCATCCGCGGCGAGCACGCACCCCACCGCGGCAACCGGCTCCTCAAACGCGCCCTGTTCCAGGCCGCGTTCGCCGCGATCGGCTGCAAAGCCGACCTGCCGGCAACGCGCACGCGGCAAGACCCACACCCAGGCGATCCTCCGCCTGGCCCGCCAGCGCGTGAACGTCATCCACGCGATGATCCGCACCGGGGCCCTCTACGAAGCACGCACCCCGGGCGACGTCGACCTCGCCGCCTGACGACTCCACCGCCCTACCCTCCAGGCCCCATCACGCGTTCACCGAGGTAGAGCGGTTCCGGGCCTGGGACGCTGAGCAGTGGCTCGGTATGCGGTCTCCGGTCACGCCGTCCGATTGAGTCATAGCCCAGCCCTTATGGTGCGGTTGTGGTGCGCCACCCGCTCACCGGTCTAGACAACAAAGAACCCCCGGGGCATTGACCTGGGGGGTTTTGCGTGGAGCGGGTGACGAGAATCGAACTCGCGCTCTCAGCTTGGGAAGCTGAGGGCATAAAAGATCCGCGACAACACCCAAGGCAAGAAGATAGTGAGCCAGCGCATCAAGGTGAGGTACCCGTGGTGCTCCACGGGAAGTCGCTCTTGGGCACCGCAGTCACCGTCCGAGTCATACGTAAAAGAATCCGCGGCCGGTCGAGGAGACGTCGCTGGTCAGGGCAACCCATATACACGACCGGCCGCGGAGCAGAGGGAACGTCAGCCCAAGTGGGCATCTGCTCGGAGGGTGTCCGCCCAAGTGGGCGTCACCCCGGAGGGCATCAGCCCAGGCGTTCCACCAGTGCCTGGTACTCGTCCCACAGCTCCTTCGGCGTGTGGTCGCCGAAAGTGTTGAGGTGGTCGGGGACGAGGGAGGCCTCCTCGCGCCAGACCTCCTTGTCGACCGTCAGCAGGAAGTCCAGGTCGGACGAGGACAGTTCCAGGCCCTCCGTGTCCAGGGACTCCACCGTCGGGAGGATGCCGATCGGGGTCTCCACGCCCTCCGCCTTGCCGTCCAACCGGTCCACGATCCACTTCAGGACGCGGCTGTTCTCGCCGAAGCCCGGCCAGACGAACTTGCCCTCGTCGTTCTTGCGGAACCAGTTGACGTAGTAGATCTTCGGGAGTTTGGACTGGTCCTTGCCCTTGGCGACGTCGACCCAGTGGCCCATGTAGTCGCCCATGTTGTAGCCGCAGAAGGGGAGCATCGCGAAGGGGTCGCGGCGCAGCTCGCCTACCTTGCCCTCGGCCGCCGCCGTCTTCTCGCTTGCCACGTTCGCGCCGAGGAACACGCCGTGGTTCCAGTCGAAGGACTCCGTCACCAGCGGGACCGCCGTGGCGCGGCGGCCGCCGAAGAGGATCGCCGAGATCGGGACGCCCTTCGGGTCCTCCCACTCGGGGGCGATGATCGGGCACTGGGAGGCCGGGACCGTGAAGCGGGCGTTGGGGTGGGCGGCCGGGGTCTCGGAGGACGGGGTCCAGTCGTTGCCCTTCCAGTCAGTCAGATGTGACGGGGTTTCCTCCGTCATCCCCTCCCACCAGATGTCACCGTCATCCGTCAGGGCGACGTTGGTGAAGACCGAGTTGCCCCACAGCGTCTTCATCGCGTTGGCGTTGGTGTGCTCGCCGGTGCCGGGGGCGACGCCGAAGAAACCGGCCTCGGGGTTGATGGCGTAGAGCCGCCCGTCCTCGCCGAAGCGCATCCACGCGATGTCGTCGCCGATCGTCTCGACCGTCCAGCCCCGGACGGTCGGCTCCAGCATCGCCAGGTTCGTCTTGCCGCACGCGGACGGGAAGGCCGCCGCCACGTACTTCGACTCGCCCTGCGGGGGCGTCAATTTCAAGATCAGCATGTGTTCGGCCAGCCAGCCCTCGTCCCTCGCCATCACCGACGCGATGCGCAGGGCGTAGCACTTCTTGCCGAGCAGGGCGTTGCCGCCGTAGCCGGAGCCGTACGACCAGATCTCGCGGCTCTCGGGGAAGTGGGAGATGTACTTGGTGCTGTTGCAGGGCCAGGGGACGTCCATCTCCCCTTCCGACAGCGGGGCGCCCAAGGTGTGGACGGCCTTCACGAAGAAGCCCTCGGAGCCGAGCTCGTCGAGGACCGCCTGGCCCATACGGGTCATCGTGCGCATGGAGACGGCTACGTACGCCGAGTCCGTGATCTCTACGCCGATCGCGGAGAGGGGGGAGCCGAGAGGGCCCATGCAGAAGGGGACGACGTACATCGTGCGGCCGCGCATCGAGCCGCGGAACAGGCCGCCTTCCCCGCCGGAGCCCTGGAAGATGTCCCGCATCTCGGCGGGGGCCTTCCAGTGGTTGGTCGGGCCGGCGTCCTCCTCCTTCTCCGAACAGATGAACGTGCGGTCCTCGACCCGGGCGACATCGGTCGGGTCGGAGGCCGCGTAGTAGGAGTTCGGGCGCTTGATGGGGTCGAGTTTCCGGAAGGTGCCCTTCTCGACGAGCTCCTCGCACAGGCGCTCGTACTCGGCCTCGGATCCGTCACACCAGACCACGTTGTCCGGCTGCGTCAGTTCGGCGATCTCGTTCACCCACGTGACGAGTTCTCGGTGGGTGGTGGGGACGGTTGAGGGGGGAGCCGCGATGTCGCGCGCCACGATTGCTCCTAAATGAGGGATTTTTTGTTGGAGGCCCCGTGGGGGCTGCGGCCCGGATGCTTCACGGTGGGAGATCTTGGGCGCTCATCCGGTGCCGACCGCACTCATTTGATCATCCGACGGTGATGCCCATATGTCCAGAGGGCCGCACACCTGAGCGTCGTGAGCATCGCCACTCATTCGCGTCCATCCGGGAGGTTTCCCTGTGTCATCACCTGTTCACCCATGGTGTCGGTGAATTCACTCGTGTAGCGCCGATCCGGACCCCGCGTGAGACGCTGGCCACTTCCGGATACGTGAACGGCCCACACCATCCCGCTACTTACGGTTCCGTAGATACGATGCGAGGCATGACTGCGTCCGTCCCCGACGCGCCCACGGAGACGCCGGCCGACGGCCACCGTCCCGACGCGCACTCCCTGCCGCAACAGATCGCCCACCAGGTCACGGATGAGATCAAGCCCAAGCTCCGGGGCTGGCTGCATCTCGGCATGTTCCCGGCCGTGCTCGTCGCCGGCCTGGTGCTCACTGCCCTCGCGGACTCGACGCGGGGACGCATCGCCTGCGGGATCTACATCCTCACGGCCTGCCTGCTGTTCGGCGTGAGCGCGCTGTACCACCGGGGCAACTGGAGCCCGCGCATGGACGGCATCCTGCGCCGTCTGGATCACGCCAATATCTTTCTGATCATCGCGGGCACGTACACCCCGCTGACCCTGCTGCTCCTGCCGGAGACGAAGAGTCAGTGGCTGCTGTGGGGCATCTGGGCGGCCGCTCTCGCCGGGATCGCCTTCCGGGTGTTCTGGGTCGGCGCCCCGCGCTGGCTCTACACCCCCTGCTACATCGCGATGGGCTGGGCGGCCGTCTTCTTCCTGCCCGACTTCATGCGCACCGGCGGCATCGCCGTCCTTGTGCTCGTGATCGTCGGCGGTGTCCTCTACAGCGCGGGCGGAGTGATCTACGGGCTCAAGCGGCCGGATCCGTCACCTCGATGGTTCGGCTTCCATGAGGTCTTCCACTCGCTCACGCTGGCGGCGTTCGTCGTGCATTACGTGGGGATCTCGCTGGTGGCGTACCAGCACGGCTGACCCTCCAGGGCGACAGGGGACCAGAGGGGTCAGAGGGGTCAGAGGGATCAGGGCGCCTCTCTTCAGTGGCCGCGGCTAGCAAGCCGCGGCCACTTCTGCATGCCCGCATCTCCCCGCCGACCCCCCAGGTTGACAGCTCCTACTTTTTAAGAGTTACTCTCATTTCATGGTTACTGTCACTCAGCACGACACGGTCCGGCGCGACCCCCGCCGCTGGTGGGCCCTCGGCGCCCTGGTCGCGAGCATGCTGACGCTCGGCTTCGACACGACGATCCTCAACGTGGCGCTGCCCACGATGGCCGAGCAGCTCGGCGCGTCCACCGGCGAACAGCAGTGGATGGCCGACGCGTACGTCGTCGTCTTCGCGGCGCTGATGCTCCCGGCCGGGCTGCTCGGCGACCGGTTCGGGCGGCGGCGGATGCTGATCGCCGGGCTCGGGATCTTCCTCGCCGGTTCGCTGGCCGGCGCGCTGACCGGGGACGTCGGCGCGGTCGTCGCCGCCCGGGCGGTCATGGGCGTCGGCGCGGCGCTGGTGACGCCGCTCGCGATGTCGGTCCTGCCCTCGCTCTTCGCGGCCGACGAGCGGACCAAGGCCGTGGGCATCACCTCCGCCGCCGCGATGCTCGGCATGCCGCTCGGCCCGATCCTCGGCGGCTGGCTCCTCGACCACTTCTGGTGGGGGTCGGTGTTCATCGTCAACGTCCCCATGGCTGCCCTGGGCATCGCCGCCTGCGTCTTCCTGCTCCCCGAGACCCGCGACCCCGCCTCACCGAAGGTCGACGCCGTCTCCGCCGCGCTCACCGCGACCGGCCTGGGCGCCCTCATCTACGCGATCATCGAGGCGCCGACCCTCGGCTGGGGCGACCCGCTGATCCTGGGCACGCTCGCCGCGTCCGTCGTACTGATCGCCGTACTGGTGCTGCGCGAACGGCGGGTCGAGCGCCCCATGCTGGACATGGCACT
Organism: Streptomyces tailanensis; assembly: GCF_008386495.1. Classification (GTDB taxonomy): domain Bacteria; phylum Actinomycetota; class Actinomycetes; order Streptomycetales; family Streptomycetaceae; genus Streptomyces; species Streptomyces tailanensis. The sequence goes on from NZ_VTHJ01000074.1 coordinate 23,333, forward strand.
GCTCGCGCACCGCGGTTTTCTGTTCAACTCCCTCGCGGCGACCCTCGTCATGTTCGTGCTGTCCGGCCTGCTGTTCGTCCTGCCGCCGTACCTCCAGGCCGTCCTCGGTCACGACGCCTTCGGCACCGGGGTACGGCTGCTGCCGCTGATGGGCGGTCTGCTGGTCGCCGCGCGGGCCGCGCAGCCGGTCGTCGTCCGGTTCGGGCCCCGCGCCGTGGTCAGCGCGGGCCTGGCGGTGCTGGCCTTCGCCGGGTTCCTCGGCAGCCGTACGACGGTCGACTCCGGCTACGGCTTCACCGCGCTGTGGCTGTCGTTCGCCGGGGCCGGGTTCGGGCTCTCGATCGTGCCGGCGATGTCCGGAGCCCTCGGCGCGCTGCCCGCCGACCGGGCCGGCAGCGGTTCCGGCCTGCTGATGACGTTGCGTCAGGTGGGTTTCGCGATCGGCGTCGCCGTGCTCGGCAGTGTGCTCGCGAGCGCCTTCCGGGACCGGCTCGACGTCACCGGGCTGCCGGAGCGGGCCGCCGATGTCGCCGGGGAGTCGGTGATCGCCGCGCACATCGTCGCCGAGCGGACCGGTGCGGCCGATCTGGTGGCCTCCGCGAACGGTTCGTACGTCCACGGCATGGGCCTCGTTCTGCTGGTGTGCGGTGTCGCGTCCCTGGTCGCGGCCCTGCTGGCCGCCGCGTTCCTGCCGGGCGACCTGGCGGTTCGGAGCGAGGAAAGCGCCAGCCCTGACGTGGCCGCCCCGAAGACCGATGCCCGACAATGACCGCATGACGGCAGCACATTCCCCCGCCACCCCCACGCCCCCCACCGATCGCCCGCCGCTCGGGCTCCGCGAGCGGAAGAAGATCAAGACCCGTGAGGCGATCCGCACCGCGACCTACGCCTTGGTCAGGGAGCAGGGGTACGACGCCACGACGATCGAGCAGATCGCCGACCGCGCCGAGGTGTCGCCGTCGACCGTCTTCCGCTACTTCCCGACCAAGGAGGACATCGTCCTCACCGACGAGTACGACCCCGTCCTGATGGAGGAACTCCGGTCCCGGCCCGCCGACGAACCGTGGCCGGACACCATCCGGTACGTGATGCGGGAGGCCATCCGTACGGGCGTCGAGGAGGACCTGGAGGTGGCGAAGCTGCGCACCCATCTCATGGTCCAGGTCCCGGCGGTACGGTCCCGGATGATGGAAAGCATGTCGGTCACCGGCCGCATGGTCTGCACCGCCATCGCCGAGCGCACCGGCCGGGATCCGGAGAGCCTGGAGGTACGCGTCTACGCGATGGCCCTCATCGGCGGCCTCATGGAGACCTCCCTGTACTGGGCCGAGAACGGCCACCGCGACGACTTCGCCTCCCTCGTCGACCGCACGCTGGAGGTCCTGCAACACGGCCTCCCCACGAAGAGCCCCACGGAAAGCCGAACGGAAAACCACTGAGTCCCGCCGCCCCCTCCATGCCATTCTGACCAGGTGAACACACCCGAGATCCACGTCGAAATCGCCCCCGCGCTGGACCTGTTCGTCCCGCACGGCCGCCGCGGGGGCGCGACGCCCCTCGCCACCGACGGGGTCTCGACCCTCGGCCATGTCATCGAGTCCCTCGGCATCCCGCTGACGGAGGTCGGCGCGCTGATCGTGGACGGCCACGAGGTGCCGGTGTCGCACATCCCCGCCCACGGCGAGTCGGTACGCGTCCGCCCGGTCCGGCGCCCCCAGTCCGTTCCCGGCGCCCCGCTCCGCTTCCTCCTCGACGTCCACCTCGGCACGCTCGCGCGGCGCCTGCGGCTATTGGGCGTCGACACGGCGTACGAGTCCACGGACATCGGCGACCCCGCGCTGGCCGTGCGCTCCGCCGCGGAGCGGCGCGTCATGCTCAGCCGCGACCGGGGGTTGCTGCGGCGGCGTGAGCTGTGGGCCGGGGCGTTCGTCTACAGCACGCGGCCGGAGGACCAACTCCGGGACATACTGGACCGGTTCGCGCCCGAGTTGCGGCCCTGGACTCGGTGCACTGCTTGCAATGGGTTGCTGAAGCCGGCGACGAAGGAGGAGGTCGCCGACCGGTTGGAGGGCGGCACCCGGCGGTCGTACGACGTGTTCGCGCAGTGCGGGGAGTGTGGGCGGGCGTATTGGAAGGGCGCGCACCATGAGCAGTTGGAGGCGATCGTGCGGGAGGCGTTGACCATGCGGTCGGCGTGAGCGGGGTTGCCCGGGCGCCGTTGCGGGTCGGGCGTCACTTGCGGCTCCGCCGCGTGGGCGCGAGCAACCCACCACAACCCGCACGTACGAACTCACCGCAAACACCCCGTCGGGGAGGGATTTCGCGGGACACTCTGGGGCATCCGCACCGAACCCCGAAATGAGGTGAGCGGGGTGCGTACACCCGTGAGTGACCCCATGAAGATCGGTCCGTACCGCATAGTCGGCCGACTGGGGTCGGGCGGCATGGGCTGGGTCTATCTCGGCCGCTCGCCCGCAGGGCGTGAGGTCGCCGTCAAGGTGGCCCGCCCCGAACTCGCCGCGGAACCCGAGTTCCGCGAACGCTTCGCCCGCGAGGTCGCCGCCGCCCGCGTGGTCAGCGGCGCGTACACCGCGGCCGTGGTGGACGCCGACACTGAGGCCGAACTGCCCTGGCTGGCCACGCTCTACGTGCCCGGCCCCTCCCTCGCGGAGGCGGTCCGCGCGGACGGTCCGCTGCCCGAGGCCCAGGTCCGTTCCCTCGGTGCCGGCCTGGTCGAGGCGTTGCAGGCCATCCATGCCGCGCACGTCGTCCACCGCGACCTCAAGCCCGCGAATGTCCTGCTCGCCGGTGACGGCCCCCGCGTCATCGACTTCGGTATCTCCCGCGTGGACGGCACCCCCGGCCTGACCAGGGTCGGCATCGTCGTCGGCACCCCGCCGTTCATGTCGCCGGAGCAGATCAGGGGAGCCCGGGTCGGCCCGCCGAGCGATGTGTTCTCGCTGGGCGGGGTCCTGGTGTACGCGCTCACGGGGCGGCCGCCGCACGGCAGCGGAGAGGGGGTGCGGGCCGAGGTCGTACGAGGGACACCTCGACTCGACGGGGTTCCGGAGGGACTGCGGCCGATCGTCTCCCGGTGCCTGGCCAAGCGGCCCGAGGAGCGGCCCCGACTCGACGAGATCCTGGAGGAGTTGATGGCGGAGGCGCCGACCGTGGTGGCGTGGCCGCCGCCGCAGGTGGCCCGGACCATCGAGGTGCGGTACGAGGAGTTGAAGGACCGGCATCGACGCCGTACGGGGACAAGTGAGTCCGTGCCCTCCTGCCTGCTGCTGCATGCCCAGGCGCTGCTCGACGCCGGGCTGACCGACGCCATGGTCGCCGAGGCGGTGGTCCGTGACGGCGCCTGACTCCTACCCCGGCCGTGACTCGTACGCCGGGCGTGACTCCTACCCGGGGCGCAACCCCGAGATCTACGACCTCGGCACCCACTGGCGGCAGCTGGTGCAGAACTGGGTGGCCCGGCGGAATTACCACACGGTTCACGACACCGTGTCCGTCTCCCTGCAATTCGATCTCCATGAAGCGGGGCGGATGGTCACGGTGAGATTCATGACCACCAAGAAACTCCTCGTCGCCTTCGCCACGGACGGGAACTATCTACGACAGGACCAGCTCGCCATCGCCGCCGCGGCATCGAACGCATGGAATACAGAACAACTGAACCCCATGCTTTCCGTGTGGGACGTACGAGGGCCGCGCCCCTGTCTCGCCGGGGTCTGTGACCTCCCGTTGACCTGCCGTATCACCCAGGCGGACTTCGACGCCCTGGCCAATGACTGGGTCGATCGGGCGCGACAGATGTTCAGTCGTTGCCATCAGGTGTTCAAGTTGTAGAAGTGAAAGGAGAACCAAACGAAAATCACCGGAAGTCCGCCGGTGGAATTATCCAAACTCTTCCGGTCGCCCGGCCGTCTGCTCCACTATTGGGTGGGTCTTTCAGGGCCGCGGGGGCGTGCCTTTCAGGCCACGGGGGGTGGTGCGATGCGTGCCGTCGGGCGTTCGGGTTTTCTCGGTGTGCTCGGTGTGCTCGGTGTGCTCGGTGTACTCGTGGGGTTGCTGGTCGTTCTGGTGCCGAGGGGAACCGCCTCGGCCGCGGGGGCCGTCGAGCCGTGCACCGATCCCGTCGTGGAGAAATGGCTGGCGTGCTGGGACGAGAAGGTCGCCGACAACAGGCCGTACGTCGTCACGCTGAACGAGGAGCTGTCGCTGGTCGGGCCTGATCAGCGGCAGCGCTCGATTCTCAAGAACAAGGTCCAGGAACGCCGGCACCAGCTCGTGGTGGAGGTGCCGAAGGGCAGCCGTACGGGACCCGGCGGTACCGCACTGCTCGTCCTGGCCGGGGGCCGTATGGTCCATCCCGACGCGACCATCGACCGGGTACCGGCGTGGGCCGTCGACGAACTGCGCGACGCGGGGGTCTGCATCCCGCAGCAGCTGTGCAACCTGGTCACCGAAAGCGACCGCGACACACAGCCGTTGACGGGCCGGAAGCTGATCGAGGACGGGCTCGTCGCCGACCTGTCCACCCACGTCAAAGCCATCGTCCCTGTGCCGCCGCCCCCGACCTCCGACGCCTCCGAGGCCGGCAAGCCCAATGAAACGAACAACAACGGACAGGCCGGCAACAACCCCGACCCCGACGAGGAAGCCTCCGACTACAGCACCTCCACCTGGACCGCCTTCTGGATGGCGCTGCTCCTCGCCCTGCTGCTCCTCGCCTTCGTGATCGTCGTCCGTCGCTCCCGGGGCCCCGTCGCGGTGGGCCACCGCGCGCCGCCCGGGCGGCCCGCCATCGGCCACGCCCGCGCCCCCGCCCACGCCGCCGCGCGCGGCGAGGAGAGCACCACCCGGCTGCGGGTCGCACCGACGCCGCGCCACGGCCGACAGGCGGGCGCCCGCCCGGCCCACGCCCGGACCGCGGTCGTACGCACCGAACTGCATCCGCAGGGCTACGTAGAAGTCGACCGGGTGCTCCACCGAGCGGTGTGGGCCGAGCCGGGCCGTCCGTCGCCCGCCCCCGGCTCACTCGTCGACGTCACCGACGCGCGCGAACGCGACTCCGACGTCCTCGACGCCGACGTCCTGTACGCGTTCCCGCCCACCGCCGCACGCCGCGCCAAGGGCACGCCCCGGTAACCCAAGCAGCACCATGAACAACAGAAACACCAGGAACATCAGGGGGACCACCGATGCACAGCGAATACCCGCCCACCATGCCGGCGGAGTACGCCGACATCGAGTTCGAGAACAACGCCCAGCGCATGCCGCTCGTGCTGTGCCTCGACACCTCCAGCTCCATGGCGGGCGCGCCCATACAGGCGCTCAACAACGCGCTCGCCGAGTGGACCCGGGAGCTCCACGACGACGTCAGCCTCAGCTACAGCGTGGAAGTCGCCGTCGTCACCTTCGGCGGGCAGGGCGTGGGCGCCTGGCGCGGGCCCCAGCTGCTCGACCCGCGCACCCGGGTGAGCCCCTTCATCCCGGCGCACGCCTTCCAGGCGCCGCAGCTCACCGCCGCCGGGGTCACGCTGATGACCGAGGCGCTGGAGCTGTCGATGCACATCGTCGCGGCCCGCAAGGCGGAGCTGCGGGCCTCGGGGCTGCAGTACTACCGGCCGCAGATCTGCCTCGTCACGGACGGACTGCCGACCGACCCGACCGGTCATCTCACCGACTCCTGGCACCGGCTGGTCCCCGTTCTCGAGGAGGAGCAGCGGGCCCGGCGGTTCCGGCTGTACGCGATCGGGGTCGGCGGGATCACGGACATGGGAGAGCAGGTGCTGCGGGCGTTCGCGCCCAAGTTCAACGCGCGGTTGCAGGGATTCCCGTTCCGGGAGCTGCTCCAGATGATGTCCGCGAGCGCCAACGCCGAACAGAAGGGGGCGGGGGACGAGGTGTTCGAGAAGATCTTCAGTCAGTTCAAGACGCAACGCCCGGCCTGGGAGGCGTGAGGTGACCGCCCCGACCGCGCCAACCGACCCATCCGCCCCGCCCTGGCGTATCCACGGGCTCAGCGTCGAAGGCTATCGGCACCGGCGCCAGGGCCTGCCCTGTCAGGACGCCTGCGCCTACGCCACCACCTCCCACGTCGCCGTGCTCGCCGTCGCCGACGGGGCGGGGAGCCGGCCGCGGTCGGAGGAAGGGGCGCAGCTGGCGGTGAAGCTCGCCGCGGAGCACTTCGCGCGGCGGGCCGGGGCGGCGGTGGAGGTGCGGCCCGGGGAAGCGGTGCACGAGCTGCTGCGGGACGCGCTGCACGACGTCAGCAAGGAGTTCCTGGACCGGACCGGCGCGGACGCGCAGGACTTCGCGACGACGCTGACCGTGGTGGTGCTCGCGCCGGGGTGGCTGGGGCATCTCAGCGTGGGGGACGGGTTCGTCGTCGTACGGGCGGGGACGGAGGACGGGGAGCGGCAGTTCCATCTGCTGCCGCAGGCCGCGGCGGCCAGCGAGTACAGCAACGAGACAGTGTTCCTGACCTCGCCGGACGTGGCCCGCTGGACGCACACCGAGTGCGTGGCGGACGACGGGCTCGACGGGGTGCTGCTGTCGACGGACGGGCTCGCGCAGGCCATGCTCAACCGGCCGGCCGGCGGCGCCCAGTCCCCGAACACGTCCTTCGCCGACGCCGTCTTCCGCTCCCTCGACACCGCCGCCGAGGGTGACCAGGACAGTGGCCTCGCGGCGCTCCTCCGCTCGGACCGGCTCACGGCGCTGAACGCCGACGACAAGACCCTGCTGCGTGCCGTACGCACGACCGGGAGATGAGCGAGCGGGGCCTGCCGGTGACGGGCGGGGGCGGAGGCGGGGCGCGACCGGTGATGGCCCGCGACGCCGGGTGGCAGCGGACCATCACCGGTGATGGCCCGTGACCACCCCGGCCCGTCACCGGCCGCGACCGGCACGACCCGTGACGATCGGCCCGACGAAACCGACGAAACCGACGAACACTCGGAGGTACGGCCATGAGCGGCCGCACGGTCTTCCTCGACGGCAGGGCGGTCACCCTGGCCGAGCAGCCCCTCAAGGGCGGCGGGCAGGCGGCCGTGTTTCCGGTGGAGGGCGACGCGGGGATCGTCGTCAAGATCTACCGCGAGACACCCGGCGCGGACCAGGAGCGGCGGCTGACCCGCATGCTCACGATGTCCCCGCTCGCCGCCCGCCCCACCGACGCCAACCAGCCGCCCGAGCTGGCCTGGCCGACCGCGATAGCCCGCGGCGCGGACGGCGAGTTCCTCGGCTACGCGATGCGACGCTTCGGCGAGCCCCAACACGTGCAGCTAGTCGGCCTGTTCACACGTGTACAGCGGCTCAAGCTCTTCCCCGGCCGGGCCGACTGGCGGTTCCTGCTGGGCATCGCCTGGAACCTCGCCTTCATGACGGCCCGGATGCATTACGACAACCTCGTCATCGGCGACTTCTCCAGCAGCAATGTCGTCGTCGACGCCAACGGCTTCGTCACGTTCCTCGACTGCGACTCCATCGCCTTCACCGACCCGGTCACCGGCGAACTGTTCCCCTGCCTGATGCACACCACCGACTACTCGTCCCCCGAGCGCCAGGCGGGCGGCCCCGCGACCCGGGAGAGCGACAACTTCGCCCTCGCGGTCCTCATCTACCAACTGCTCACCGCCGGGAACCATCCCTTCGGCGGCGTCCCGCACGAGAGCGCCTCGGAGTCGACGGTCAAGGACAACATCGCCGCGAGTATCTCCTACGTCGTCCGCCCGGAGATGGTCGTCATCCCGCGCGGCACCGTCGACCCCTCCGTCCTGCCGCCCGAACTGCTCACCCTCGCCCGGGCCGCCTTCGGTCCCGGCGTCCAGGCACCGGCCGCCCGGCCCCCGGCCGAGGCCTGGCTGCGCGCCCTTGACAAGGAGCGCGGCCAGGTACGGGCGTGCACGGTACGGCCGCTGCACACCTACGGCTCCCATCTGCCGACCTGCCCCTGGTGCACCCGGGCCGCGGTCACCGGCCACGACGTGTTCAACGGACCCCGGCCCACCCACGCCCACGTGCCGGTGCCCCCGCCGGACCAGGACCCGTCCCCGTACGCCGCCCTGAAGGTGCTGGCCGTGGTGATGGGGGTCGTCCTGCTCATCGTGCTGCTGACCAACCTTTGATTCTCAGCTGGACCGGTCCTCCAGATACCGCGTGTGAGACTCCTGCCGCCGGGCCTCCGCGTCCCGCAGCGCGGCCGCGACGGTCCCCAACTCGTCCTGGAGCAGGGTGAGTTGTCGCTCCAGGTGGCGCTCGGGTGGTTCCGTACCCGGGGTCAGCCGGGTCCACCACCGGGTGCGTACGAAGGTGTCGACCGCCTCGGGTACGTCCTGCCGGACCGCCCTCGACAGGGCGTGCACCCCCTCCGGATCCCGGGCGAGGACCTCGGAGACCCAGCCGGGGTCGAGGAGGGCGGTGAGCAGTTCGGTCAGCTCGGCGAGGCGGCCGGCGGCCGCGGGCGGCAGGTCGATGCCGTCCAGGTACTCGCGGAGGGTGCCGAAGTCCGCGCGCAGTTCGTCCAGTTGGGCGGACGGGTCCGGGAAGTCCGGCAGCGGCGGGCGCTCCGGCGGGGCGATCAGGGCGCCCGCGCCGTACAGGCCGACGACCACGACCGGCCAGTACGGGCCCGCGACCCCCGCGAAGGTCAGCCCGAGTCCGGCCACTCCGAGGGCGCTGCCGGTGAGGTTCTTGCGGGACTCGACGTACGCCAGGACCTTATTGGTAGCCACGGATCTCCTCGAAGGCGCCGTCCAGCGAGCCCTGCTGGGCGTCGAAGAGGCGGCCGCCGGTCAGGTCGGCGATGTGCTCCAGTTCGTTCCTGTCGGAGTCGCCGAAGAGGATCGGGAAGACGGGTATCCGCTGGTGGGCGGCGGGCAGCCCGCGGTAGAAGTCGTCGAATTCCGACGGGCTCGCGCCCGTGGTGTTCTCGCCGTCCGTCATCAGCACGATGGAGGTGAAGGTGTCCCGGTCGGCGGCGCCGAGATGCTCGTACGCCTTCTCCAGGGACGTATAGATGGCGGTGTCACCTGAGGCGGACAGCTCCCGGGTGTCCGCGCGGATGCCGTCGAGCCCGGCCTTCGGGTCCTCGGGCCGTACGACATGAGTGCGTACGCTCTTCACCTCCGACCCGAACGGCATGAGGGTGACCTCCTCCCGGTCCCGGAAGTCGCTGGTCAGGTCCGTGAGCGCGGTCTTCAGCCGTTCGAGCCGGTCGCCCTCCATCGAGCCCGAGGTGTCCAGGACGTACACGGTCCGGGAGGGGCGGCGCAGCTCGTTGTCGTACGCGTCGAGGAGGCCGTCGGCGACGGAGCGGGTGCCCGGGAAGGGCAGTTCGCGTCGGCGGGACGTGTCCATGCCCCGCGCGGGTGCCACGGAGGCGACGACCGGGCGGCGCAGGGTGGTATTGGTGATCGTCTGCTGGATCGACGGGGTGCGCAGGGCGTCGGTCAGCCGGCGGACGTCGTCGCGTACGTCCTTGCTCGTGGAGGCGAGCGAGGAGAGCGGGTAGTCGGCGGTCACGACGCCGTCGCGCGGCCGGATCACGGTCAGGTCCGCACGGCTCATGAGGACCGACTCGTAGTTGAGCAGCGCGTCGACGTTGCCGCGCCGGTCGTACGCCTCCGCCAGCCAGCCCGACGACCCCGATGTCAGCTGCTGTCCCTTGAAGAACTCCTTCAGCCTCGGCGTCGCCTTCCGTACGTCTTCGTCCGTCAGTGCGGACTCGGCGCCGGAGAGTGCCGACGTTACCGAGATCAGTGTCGAGAAACCGGAGTTGGAGCGCGACGGGTCGGTCATGCCGTACGTCAGCTTCCCGTCCTCGACCGCCGCGTCGATGTCCGACCAGGTGACGTCCTCGGCCTTCCAGCCCAGCTCCCGTACAGTCTCCGGCTTCACGCCGATCGCCACCGGGCTGGACATCACCGAGGTCTCCGACACGACCTGCTTCGCCGCGTCGGGGTTCAGCCGCAGATAGTCGTTGGAGGAGAGCCAGAGCGCGTCGTACGTGTCCTTGGCCTTGCCCTTGGCGAGGAGATCGACCGCGTCGAGGGTGCCCATGTAGGTGGGGCGGACCTTGATGCCGGTGTCCTTCTCGACCTTCGCCAGCACCTCGCCCATGTCGGAGAGTTCGCTGGAGGCGAGGACGCGGAGGGTGCCGGGGATGTACTTGGTCGCCTCACCGGGCGACTGCTTCCCCTCGGTGGTACAGGCGGTCGACAGGAGGGCGGCCACGGTCGCGAGGGCGACCGACACCGTCGTGCGCACTCTCATGTGAGCCCCCCGTCCAGCGCTCCCTGTGACCGGCTCCGCTCCAAGTACTGGCTCGCGTGCTGGAGTTCCGACGTCAACGACTCCACCGTGGCGGCCATGGTCTCCGTCGCCTGGGCCTTGTACGTGTCGATGGCGTCGAGGGTGCGGTAGATCTGCTGGAAGGCCGAGCGGAGCGTCTCCGCGCCCACGGCCGGGTCGGCGGCGATGCGCTGGATCTCGCCGCTCTGGGTGGCGAGCATCTCGGCGTTGCCGCGGATGAGGTCCTCGGTGGTGCCGCGCAGGGCGTTGACCTGGTCGACGACCTTCTTCTGGTTGTCGAGGGCGGAGGCGAGCATCACGGAGATCCGCAGCGCGGAGACCGTGGTCGTGGCGGCCCGGTCGACGCCCTTGATCAACTCCTCGTTGTTGCGCCGTACGACGTCCATGGCCAGGTAGCCCTGGGCGCAGACGGCGAGCTGGGTGAGCAGGTCCTGGTGCTTCTGCCGGACCGGGAAGAGTACGTCGGCGCGCAGGGTGTCGGCGGCGGCGGGGTCCGTGGCCTCGACGCCGGTGACGTGTTCCTCGACGGCCGTGTCCAGGGCCTCCGTCAGGACCACGTACTCCTGGAGCTTGCCCATGGTCTCCCACAGGCGCACGCGCTCGGTCTGCAGTGCCGCGTTGTCGCGCCGCAGCTCGTCCTGTCCGCCGCGCAGCGACCCCACGATCTTGTTGAGAGTGCCTTGCGCGGAGGCGTACTTGGCGACGTGGTCGCGCAGCTTGTTGCCGCCCGGCAGCCGGGACAGGAACTTGCGGCCCTTGCTCGCGGGCAGGTCGCGCGGGTCGAGGTCCTCGACCACGCGCCGCAGTTCGACGAGCGAGCCCGCGACCTGCGACTGGGCGTCCCCGCCCTTGCTCGGCAGGCTCCGCACGGTCCGCTCCAGCATGCGGTTGGACTGGGCGGCCGCCGTACGCATCTCGCCCGCGCCGAGGGCGGTGATCTCCCCGACCCGGCCCGCGAACTCCGGTGACCGCGCGTCGAGAGCGGCGAGCCCCTGGACGTACTCGGTGGCCTTCCTGGCCATGTCCGACCGTACGGACTCCTCGACCGGCACGAGCCCGCCGGCCTTCTCCCGCGGCACGGCCGCGACCGGCTCGGGCGGAGTGAGGGTGAAGGTGGTGCTGCCTTCGGTGCTCATGTGTTCGTTGCTCATATGTGGTGATCCCCCGTTGTCCTACTGGCCCCGGGCCCGGCGCGCCATCTCGTGCAGCACCTCGGAGGTGGGCACGGGCGCCTGCCGGACGGTCAGCTTCTGCATCAGATAGGTGGTGTGCTGCGCGGTCGCCGTCGTGAACTCGGTGGCCGCCCCCTGCGGCCGGAACCCGTGCCTGGCGGCCAGCTTCCGCAACTCCGGGTCCGTGCCCAGCAGTTCACCGAGCGCCCGGCCCTCGTCCGTGACCGGGACGACGGTGTGGTCGCTGTGGACGGTGGTGTCCGGGTAGAGGACGACCAGGTCGTCGACGCTCTGTCCCTGGGCGAGCAGGGAGGCGACCTGCGACTCGTAGACGAGGACGAGCGGATTGCCGACGCCGCTGACGAAGTCGCGGAAGGCCGCGTCGCTGCTCGTCTGCTGGGCGCCCTGGACGCTGATCAGATCGTGCATGAGGGGCGCGGTGTCCGTCAGCTCCTTTTCGCTCGCGACCACCCGCCCCTTGTTGGCGACGTTGGAGGCGGCGGCGAGGTAGAGCGCGCCGGAGTTGGAGGTGGTCGGGTCGGTGGAGGCGATGTAGAGCAGCCCGCTCAACTCACCATACTTCTCCGCCCCCTTGAGGTCCTGCCACGTCCTGTCGCCCTCGGCGGCCTTGAGATACGCGGCCATGTCGAGGACGCCGCGGCTCTGGTCGAGCGAGGCCAGCCCGTTCTGCTGGAGCACCTCGGCGGCGCCCTTGTGGGTGACCACGACGAGGGGCGAGTAGAAGGGGCGGGGCAACGGTTGGCGTACGTCGTACTTGCCGGCCAGCTCATCGGCGGGCGCCTTGCTGGAGGGGAACGCGAAGTCGTACCCCTTCAGGTCCAGCCCCTCCATGGCCCAGGAACCCGACGTCTCCGTCTTCACGGTGTAGCCCTCGGCGGCCAGGGCCTTCACCACCTCGGGATCGGCGAAGAACTCGGCCTTCTCCGACCCGATCACACCACGCACGGTCTTCGTTGCCGTGCCCTTGCCCTCTGTTTCACGCCCCGCCACGACAGCTGCCACCACGCCGCCGATCAGCAGGAACGCGAGGACGATTCCAGCGATTCGTCTCACATCGGTGAGCCTGCTCCCGGAACCCAACGTTCCCGGCTGCCGCGGATGAACACGGGGTGAAGTGGCGGTCCCGGAACACAACCGGAAGGGTGGCTGCCGCTTAGGGGTTCGTGCGCGGGTTGTTTCGTAGGTGCGGGTGGGGGGCTTGCCGCGCAGTTCCCCGCGCCCCTAAAAGACAAGGCCGCACCCCGTGCTTTTAAGGGGCGCGGGGAACTGCGCGATCAGCCCCCACCCACCCGCACGCGCCCACGCACCGACCGAACCGAGCTCTTAGACGTGGGCCGGAGCCAGCGCAGCGGAATGCGCGTCCATGCGTTCCGCCGCCAGGATCGCGGCCGCCGTGTCGGCACGGGACGCGGCGACGACGAGGGCCCGGCCCGCGAGGGCGTGGGCGCGGCGGTGCAGGGCGGTGGTCGCTTCCGGCTCGCGGACAGCGGCGGCGGCCGACGACCGGGCGGGCCGGCGCCCGCCCCGCAGCCGGGTCACCTGCTGGAGCAGCCGCTCGGCGGCCGTGTCCAGGTCGGCGGAGGGCGTCAGCGTACGGAGCTCGTCGGTCACGGCCAGCAGCGCCGCCAGATGACCCGCGAGCTGGATGTCCAGCTCTTCCTCGCGCGAACGGTGAGGGAAGTCGGAGGGGGTGGTGCCGGCCATCGTGCTGTGGACCGACTTGGTGCGGATCGGTTCGTACATGGGATGGCCTCCAAGCTCTTCGGAAGACCAGCCTACCTTAGATCCCGTCTAAAGTTGAGCGAAGTCCGAGGCTGTGAGGTTACGGTTGGCCGTACCCGTCCAGGAAGTTCCCGATCCGCGTGATCGCCGAGCGCAGGTCTCCGACTGTCGGCAGGGTCACCACCCGGAAGTGGTCGGGCTCGGTCCAGTTGAAGCCCGTGCCCTGGACGACCATGATCTTCTCCTGCCGGAGCAGGTCCAGGACCATCTGCCGGTCATCCTTGACCTTGAAGACCTGCGGGTCGAGCCGCGGGAACAGATACAGCGCCCCCTTCGGCTTCACGCACGACACTCCCGGGATCTGCGTCAGCAGCTCGTACGCGACATCCCGCTGCTCCTTCAGCCGCCCGCCCGGCAGCACCAGATCGTTGATCGTCTGCCGACCGCTGAGCGCGGCGACCACCCCGTGCTGCCCCGGCATGTTCGCGCACAGCCGCATGTTCGCCAGAATCGTCAGGCCCTCGATGTACGAGTCCGCGTGCGCGCGCGGGCCCGAGATCGCGACCCAGCCGACCCGGTACCCCGCCACCCGGTACGCCTTGGACATGCCGTTGAACGTCAGCGTCAGCAGATCCGGGGCCACCGCCGCCGTCGGGGTGTGCGTGGCACCGTCGTAGAGGATCTTGTCGTAGATCTCGTCCGAGCAGACGAGGAGGTTGTGGCGGCGCGCGATGTCCGTCAGACCGCGGATCATCTCCACGTCGTACACCGCACCCGTCGGGTTGTTCGGGTTGATGATGACGATCGCCTTGGTGCGGTCGGTGACCTTCCGCTCCACGTCCGCGAGGTCCGGCATCCAGTCGGACTGCTCGTCGCAGCGGTAGTGCACGGCAGTACCACCTGACAGGGAGACCGCCGCCGTCCACAGCGGATAGTCCGGGGACGGTACGAGGACCTCGTCGCCGTCGTCGAGCAGGGCCTGCATCGCCATCACGATCAGCTCGGAGGCACCGTTGCCGATGAAGACGTGTTCGACGTCCGTCTCGATGCCGAGGGTCTGGTTGTGCATGACGACTGCCCGGCGCGCGGCCAGCAGCCCCTTCGCGTCGCCGTAGCCGTGGGACGTCGCCACGTTGCGGAGGATGTCCTCCAGGATCTCCGGCGGGCATTCGAAGCCGAAGGCGGCCGGATTGCCGGTGTTCAGCTTGAGGATGCGATGCCCCGCCGCCTCAAGCCGCATCGCCTCCTCGAGCACCGGGCCCCGGATCTCGTAACAGACGTTGGCGAGCTTGGTCGACTGGATCACCTGCATGTCCGTGAGCTTACGGCCCGGTAACGCTTTCCGGGCCGTGTTTTCCACCACGTGAGACGGTCGCTATGCGCCGAAATGCGCCCCAGCTGTCCCCGCCGCCCCACTCCTCTCTAGAATCCGCGTCCAGGTCCGGCCTACCCCCACATGGCCACAGGGCGTACGGCACGAGGGTGACAAGAGCGGGATGAGTGGGGTGAACCGGGTGAGTGGGGTGGACCGGGATGGTGGCGACCTCCAGGGGGCGCCGAACGTGTACTACCCGGTCGGCGACACCGCCTCGACACCCGCCTACGAGCACTTCAGGGACCCGGCCGCCGCACACGGCTGGCAGAACGCCTACGACGACACCGTTCAACTGGACGAGGTCGTTCTGGACGGGCCGGGTCCGGCAGGGGAGGGCGTTCCGGCTGGGGAGGGCGGTGCGTCGTATGTCTATACGTCTACGTCGGGTGACCTGGGCGTGGAGGGCGGCCTGGACGCGGTAGGGCGGCGCCCTCGCCTGGCCGAGGGGCGGCGGGTCGCGCGCGGGCGGCGTCGGGCGCGGCGGCGCGGCGTCCTCGTCGCGGGCGGCATCGGCGCTGCCGTGCTCGTGGGTGTGGCGGTGGCGGGGCTCGCCGGTCTCGGCTCCTCGGACCGGGCGGACCCGAGCGCCCCCACGCCCCGGAACTCCGCCACGGCCGGCGACCGCTCCGGCGCCCCGGACACTGCCTCTCCGTCCACCGCCACGGCGGACGCGACGCCGCCCGCCACATCTCCAGATGCCCCCTCCGCGAGCTCGACCGCGTCCGCCGCCGCCCCCTCCGCCCCCACCTCGACGGCCTCGACCGAGGCCCCCTCCGCGACCCCATCCCCCTCACCTTCCTCCACCGCCGCGACCGGACCGACCCGAGGCAACTCCGGCGGCAACCAGGGCCAGGGGCAAGGGTCGACGAAGGCACCCAAGTAGGGGGATCCTCAACTCCCGTTTCCTGGCCGAAGATCCCCGGCCGGAACCAACTCCTTGCTCGGCCATCACATGACCCTCACAATGCGCATGACAAACTGCGTGGCAGGAAGATCTCCCGTCACTCAAGTCACTCACGACACTCAAGTCGCAAGAGGGGACCCCCACATGAGAAAGCCTCTCGTAGCCGCGCTGTCGGCCCTGGTGATCACCGGGACGGGCGCGGCGCCCGCGTTCGCGGCACCGGACGCCGCGTCCGCGCCGGGAAAGTCGGCCGGGAGCACGTCGGCGGGCAGCGTGGTCGAGACCGCGACCTCCTTGGTGAACGGCGTCCTGGCCGGCCCCAGCGTCCAGGCCGTGAACTTCGCCGGCACCGTCGCGCTCAGCAACTGTTCCGGCTCCGTCGTCCGGATGCCCGCCTCCGAGGACAACGACCCGGCCCTGGTGATGACCAACGGCCACTGCCTGGAGACCGGCTTCCCGGAGCCCGGCGAGGTCATCGTCGACCAGGCCTCGTCCCGCACGTTCGGCCTGCTCAACTCCGCGGGCACCCGCGTCGGCACTCTCCGGGCCAGCAAGATCGCGTACGGCACGATGACCGACACGGACATGGCGCTGTACCAGCTCACCACCACGTACGCGCAGATCAAGAGCTCGTACGGCATCGACGCGCTGGTGTACGACACCACGCGCCCGGCCGCCGGCACGGACATCAGCGTCGTCTCCGGCTACTGGAAGCGGATCTACAGCTGCGACGTCGACGGGTTCGCGTACCGCCTGAAGGAGGGTGCCTGGACCTGGAAGGACTCGATCCGTTACACCTCCGCCTGCAACACCATCGGCGGCACCTCGGGCTCCCCGGTCGTCGACGCGGCCACCAACAAGGTCGTCGGCGTCAACAACACGGGCAACGAGGACGGCGCGCGCTGCACCGACAACAACCCCTGCGAGGTCGACGCGAACGGCACGGTGACCGTCCGCCGGGGCATCAACTACGGCCAGCAGACCTGGCACGTCCCGGCCTGCTTCGGCGTGGACAACAAGCTCGACCTCAGCCGCAGCGGCTGCATACTCCCCAAGCCGTAGCGGACCTCCTCAAGCCCCGCGCCGGATCGCCCGGCCCGCCAGTACGTCCGTCCGCCGCCCGTCCTCGATGACGAGACGGCCGTCGACGAGGACGTACGGAATGCCGGTGGCAGGGTGCGCGGGGCCTCGTACGTCGACCCGGCGGCGACCGTCGCCGGGTCGAAGAGGACGAGGCCGGCGCGGTACCGTTCCTGTGGACTGAGCGAAAGTGAGCCCGCTCAGCCGCACGCCCCGAACGGTCTTGGGCGCTC
>NZ_VTHJ01000075.1 GCF_008386495.1 Streptomyces tailanensis
GGTAGCGGCTGATGTCCGCGTAGGTGCGTGCTCTGGGCGTGCCGGGCGAAAGCCCTCGTACCGGATGTACTTGGGCTTTCGCCCGGTGCGGCGGTGGGGGCACCTCCCGCTCATGGGGGAGAAGCCGAGAGTGGGGGAGCGTGCATGGCGTCGCTCGGCAGACGGGAATGTGACGACAGGACCTAGCCCCGCCTGAACGTTCCCAAGCCGTCCTTGTCGAACGCCTCGATCGTCACCTGTGTCGCCGTGCCGCCCTGGTCGCCCCGGAACGTGACCCCGGAGGGGCCGCTCGAGTTCTCGCCGACCGTCTCGAAGGAGAAGGTGTCGCCGTCGTAGTGGGTCAGACGGAACGTCATCGGCTTCGGGCCCAGACGGAGGGTGAGTTCGCCGTCTGTCTCGGTGACGGTCAGGGGGCCGTAGTAGGCGTTGCGGTAGGTGCCCGTGTAGGCGGAGGCGGGGCGGGGCTCGGCCGCGTCGTCCGGGGGGTTGGCGTAGTCGGTGGTGGAGCGGGCCTTCTGCTCCTCCTGCGCGTAGACCCCGCCGATGAGGTCCAGCCAGTCCTCGGTCGGCTTGCCGTGCTGGGCCGTGTCGAGGAAGTCCAAGGCGATGGCGTCCGCGAGGCCGACGGGGGCGCCGTTGGTGAGGACGGCGATGCCGAGCTCTTCGCCGGGCAGCATCGTGACGTTGGTATTGGCGCCCAGGGCGAAGGCGCCGGAGTGGCTCAGGCGCAGGCGGCCCAGGTCGTCGTAGGCGACGTTCCAGCCGAGGCCGTAGAAGCTCGCGCGGCCCGCCGGGGCGGGCGGCGGCTGGGCGACGATCGCGGGGACGTGGGTGCGTTTGAGGGGGTCGGCGGCGATGATCTGCTCGCCGTCCAGCTCGCCGTTCGCGAGCTGGAGGCGCAGCCAGCGCGAGAGGTCGCGGGCCGTGGAGCTCGCGCCGCCCGCCGGGGACTGCGCGTCGGCGTCCCGGACGTGCTTCGCCTCCCAGGCGACGCTGCCCGTCCCGTTGCCGCCGCTGTCGCCCTCGTCGGTGCGGACATGAGCGAAGGCCTTGTTCGTCGCGCTCTCGTAGTCGCTGAAGCGGGAGCTGGTGTCGTCCATGCCGGCCGGCTTGTAGAGCAGGCCCTCGGAGAGCTTCTCCCAACTCGTCCCGGCCGCGTCGGCGACGGCCTCCCCCGCCGCCGTGACACCGAAGTTGGTGTACGCGTAGCTCGCGCGGAACGGTGTCAGGGGCTCCAGGCGCAGGTGTTCGAGGATGTACTTCCGGTCGTAGCCGAGGTCTTCGAGGAGGTCTCCGGCGTGGTCGGGCAGTCCGCTGCGGTGTGCGAACAGATCGGCCACGGTGACGTGTTCGGTCACCCAGGGGTCCTTCAGGGCGAAGTCCGGGAGGTGTTCGGCCACCGGGTCGTCCCAGGCGGCGGACTTGTCGCCGACGGCCCCGGCGACCACGGTCGACGCCAGCGGCTTCGACAGGGACGCCAGTTGGAACACCGTGTCCGGGCCGACCTCGGCCTCCTGACCGACGTGCCGTTTGCCGAAGCCGTCCAGGCGGACGACCTCGTCCTTGTGGACGACGGCCACCGCGACGCCCGGGACGCCGGTGCGGTCCATGCCCTTGTCGACGATGGAGTCGAGGGCGTCGACGGCCCGGTCGACATCGTCCTGGGTGAGCCGGGGCGGCGGCTGAGGCGGGGGAGCGGCGGAGGCGGTGCCGAACGGGACACCGCCGAGGACGAGGGCGGGGGTGAGGAGCGAGGCCAAGGCCGTCGCGACCCGCGCCCTGCTCCTATGACGTGTCCTCGCGTGCCGAACACCCGTGGGCTTGTTCACCTGCCGAACACCCATGTGTTCATTCAAACGGGTGAGCCGGGCTTTGTCCTGCGGAGGGCGGAGGGCGGAGGGCGGAGGAGCGGACCCGGCCCGGGGTCACGCCGGTGCGGACACGCCCTCCTGCTCGGCCTTCTGCTCGCCCTCCTGCTCGGCCTCCACGCGCGCGTTCCACTCCTTCTTCGACGCCTGCCAGCCGTCCTCGTCGTGGCCGAGGCGCCAGTAGCCGGAGATCGACAGGTCCTCGCGCGGAATCTGAAGCTCGACGCGCAGCATCCGGCGCAGCTCCTTCACGAAGCCTGCCTCGCCGTGCACGAAGGCGTGCAACCGGCCTTCGGGGAACTCCAGCGCGCGTACGGCCTCGACGAGGACCGAGCCGACGGGGCGGTCGCCACGGTGCAGCCAGACGACGTCCACATCGGAGTTGATCTTCTGCTCTTCCTCGGCGCCGGCGATCTCGACGAGCGCATGGACCCTGGCCCCGTCGGGCAGGGCCTCCAGCGAGGCGCCGATCGCGGGCAGGGCGCTCTCGTCGCCGACGAGCAGATGCCAGTCGGCCTCCGGGTTCGGCGCGTAGGCACCGCCGGGGCCCAGGAAACGGACCAGTTCGCCCGGCTGGACCCGCGTCGCCCACGGGCCGGCGAGGCCCTCGTCGCCGTGGAGCACGAAGTCGATGGTCAGCTCGCGCAGTTCGGGATCCCAGGCGCGCACGGTGTACGTCCGGGTCACGGGCCACTGGTCCCGGGGGAACTCCGCGCGGATGCGCTCCATGTCGAAGGGCTCCGGGTAGGTCACGCCCTCGGGGCCGAACAGGAGCTTGACGTAATGGTCGGTGCTGCCGCGTGTACTGAACTCGGCGAGGCCGTCGCCGCCGAGGACGACCCGCTGCATGTGCGGGGTGAGCCGCTCGGTGCGGACGACTCGCGCGGAGTGGGGCTTCGGGGTCCTGCGTACCGGACGCTCTGCCATGACGGCCTCCAAATACCTAGCTAAGGCTTACCTAAGTTAGCATCTCCCCCTCATGAACACCTCACGCTCGCCGCGTGTATCACGACTTTTGCGCTGTGAGTCGCGCCTCAAAGCCCTCACAGCGAGCCCTCACAACGAGCCCTCACAACCCGAGTGTCGTGCCACCCCCTCGCGTACGCCCCTCCCTACCCCTGAAGCGTCACCCCTGAAGCGTCACCCCTGAAGTGTCGTGAGCAGCCGCTGCAACGATCCCCCCAGACCCCAGCGCGCGGCCAGCGCCTCCAGCACGGCCGGGTCCTTCGGCGTCCGCGGCAGTGCCGTGTCGACGTCCGGCAACGGTACGTCGACGGCCACCCGTACGACCCTGGGCGCGACCGCAACATAAGATCGCGCCTCGTCGAGCCGTTTGCGTTGCGACGGGGTGAGCCCGGCCGCCGGGTCGTCGGCCGCGGCCATGATGCCGGCCAGGTCGCCGAACCGGTCGAGCAGCTTCGCGGCCGTCTTCTCGCCGATGCCGGGCACCCCCGGCAGCCCGTCGCTCGGGTCGCCGCGCAGCAGGGCCAGATCCACGTACCCTCGGCCGTCCACCCCGTACTTCTCGCGCAGCACCGCCTCATCAGTGAGCTGCAGCGTCCCCACACCCTTGAGCGGGTACAGCACGCGCACCGCGCGCTCGTCGTCGACCAGCTGATACAGGTCGCGGTCGCCGGTGACGATGTCGACCGGGTCCTTCGCGAGGGCCGTGAACGTGCCGATCACGTCGTCCGCCTCATATCCGGCGACGCCCACGCGCGCGATACCGAGCGCGTCCAGCACCGCTTCGATGACCGGCACCTGCGGCGACAGGGTGTCCGGCACTTCCTCCTCATCGGGCCCGACCGCGTGCTCCTCGGCGACGCGGTGCGCCTTGTAGGAGGGGATCAGGTCGACCCGCCACTGCGGCCGCCAGTCCGCGTCCATGCACGCCACCAGGTCCGTCGGCCGATGGTCCCGGACCAAGCGGTCGATGAACTCCAGCAGCCCGCGCACGGCGTTCACCGGGGTGCCGTCCGGGGCCTTCACGGAATCCGGCACCCCGAAGTAGGCGCGGAAGTAGAGCGAGGCTGTGTCGAGGAGCATCAGGCGTCGGGTCACGCCCCGCATCATGCCGTACACCACCGACAGGCCGCCCCCGAAGCGGACGCGAACACGATCCAGCGCGGACGCGAACACGATCCAGCGCGGGCGCGGACACGATTCAGCGGGGCCTAGACACGATTCGGCGCGGACGCGGACCCGCGCACGCGCCAGGCGTACGCGCCGCGCGTGTGCACCAGTGAACGATCTGCGAGGCCGACCACTTTCCCGTTTGCCCTGCTCAGGCCCAGGCATGCGCAGCCCGGGAGCAAAGCGGGGCCGGCCTGCCGACCCTGCGAAGACCTGGTGAAAACAGTGTGGTGCCACCGGTCGGGCGGGCCGATCCCGCCGCGCTCCACGGCCGTCCTGCGGGCGGGGGAGGCGGGCCGTCCTGTTTGCGAACCGAGAGGTACCTGTGTCAGCCAGTCAGCCCACCAGGCTCCAGGCCGAAAACCTGTGCAAGGTCTTCGCAGAAGATCCGACGAAGCGGTGGAACGCCTCCGCGCCGGCGCCGACCGCGCCGAACTGCGCGCTGACGGCACCACCCCCGCCGTGATCGACGCCTCCTTCACCGTGGAGGCGGGCCAGATCTCCGTCGTCATGGGCCTGTCCGGCTCCGGCAAGTCCACCCTGCTGCGCATGCTCAACGGGCTCCTGGAGCCCACCGCGGGCCACGTCCGCTTCGAC
The DNA here is from genome assembly GCF_008386495.1 of Streptomyces tailanensis. Taxonomy (GTDB): domain Bacteria; phylum Actinomycetota; class Actinomycetes; order Streptomycetales; family Streptomycetaceae; genus Streptomyces; species Streptomyces tailanensis. The sequence continues at coordinate 4,599 of NZ_VTHJ01000075.1, forward strand.
GGCCGGGCCCTGACCGCGCTGAGCGACCGCGAACTGCGCGCGGTCCGCGCGCACGGCATCAGCATGGTCTTCCAGCACTTCGCGCTCTTCCTGCACCGCAGCGTCCTGGAGGACGCCGCGTACGGCCTGGAGGTCCAGGGTGTACCGCGCGCCGAACGCGAGAAACGTGCACCGAGGCGCTCGCCCTCTGCGGCTGGCCGGCTGGGAGAAGTCCTGGCCCGACGAGCTGTCCGGCGGTATGCAGCAGCGCGTCGGTCTGGCCCGTGCCCTCGCCGCGGACGCCGATCCGCTGCTCATGGACGAGTCGTTCAGCGCGCTCGACCCGCTGATCCGCCGCGACATGCAGGACCAGCTGCTCCAGCTGCAGAAGACCCTCAAGAAGACCATCGTGTTCATCACGCACGACCTCAACGAGACCATGCGCCTGGGCGACCGCATCGCCGTCATGCGCGACGGCCGTACCGTCCAGACCGGCACCGCCGAGGACATCCTCCTCCGCCCGGCCGACGACTCCGCTGGGCATCTGGGCGGCCCGTTCGAAGACGGTGAGCGCGGCCGTACGTCCCCTCCTGGACCTGCTCCTGACGATGCCGTCGATGGTGCTGCTGATCCCGGCCATCATCTTCTTCGGCCTCGGCACCGCGGCCGGCGTCGTCGCCACGCTGATCTTCGCGCTCGCCCCCGGCGTCCGCATGACCGAGCTGGGCATCCGCCAGGTGGACGCCGAACTCGTCGAAGCGGCCGAGGCGTTCGGTGGCACACCCCGGGGCACCCTGCTGTGCATGCAGGGTGCCCCGGGGTGTGCCCGACCATCATGGCGGACGTCAACGCCAACCAGGTCATCATGCTGAGCGTCTCTGACTGGCCGAGTGACTCCTCAACGTTGCTCAGGGTGTGAGGCCAATCGCCTTCGTGCCCTGGTGCTGAGCGGCAGGTGCCGCCAGCCCGCGTGGCACGCCCCTCCGGACGCTGGTCGATCAGGCCGCATGACCCGACCGAGGAGGGTGCCCGACGTCGCCTGGGCACCGGGCGTGCACATGACAGTCTGTCACGATATCGCTACGGATCACTAATCGGACTGGTGGCCCTGTCGGTCGGCCGTCATCGTCGGCACTGGCGGCCCATGGGCACCTTCCGCCCCTCCGCCGGCACCGCCGAGGCCTCCGCCACGAACGTCGGCAAGGCCAAGGAGATCAACATCGGCTACGTCCCGTGGGACGAGGGCATCGCCTCCACCTACCTGTGGAAGGAGCTCCTGGAGCGACGCGGCTTCGACGTCACCACCACCCAGTACGCGGCCGGCCCCAGGACTTCGGCCCGGGCGCCAGCCAGGCCTCACTCGCACCGAACGGACGCGGTGGTTGCGTACTGGCGTACGAGAAAGATCCGGACAACCACATCGCGGTCCGCGGCTACCCCGGTCTCGACGCCCTTCTGGCAGGTGAGGCCGACCGTGCCTTCGACGCTCCCCGCACCCTCTCGCGCTGCGCCGAGGGCACGCCCGATGTCACCGCAGTGGACGGCGACACGGTCGAACTCACCGGCCACTACCAGGAGTCGTGCGGAACGGACCGCCAACTCCGGGGCACGCTGAGGGACTTCACCACCTGGCACGCCGAGCCCGATGACCGGCTGGACCGTGCCGTCGCGGCCTGGGGGACGGCCGGGAACATCGGCGACCGCACCCGCGTTGCATTGGATGGCGAACCCATCGTGCTGATCGAGGGCCAGCACCGGCGCGACGACTTCCGCAGTTGGCGAACGTACGCCTACGATCCGGTGACCGGACGCGCCGGCAGCCTCACTCCGCGCACCCAGGGCGGCAGCGAGGCCCTGGCCAACCCGTCGGCCACCGTCCTTGCCACGCCCGAGGGGCGTTCCGCGCTCCTGGTCAGCCTCTTCGTACCGCGGGAGGGGGGGCGGCGCGCGGCGAGGCGGGACAGCTCGTCTACTGGCGCGAACTGTGAGCATGAACCCCTCCCCGGTTTACAGGGATGTGACGGGCGCATGAAACGGTTTGCCGAACATGCGTAGGGTGCAGAGAACTCATCAGGAGATGTGCGCCGGATGAGTCCCGTATGAGTCCGGGGCCGGTGGGCATCCGTAACCGGACCCGTAGGCGTCCGAGAGCCGACCGACGAGCGAAGGAGGGAGCCGGAGCTATGGGCGACCACAAAGAACAGCCCCTTCGGGTGGGCGCGGCCGTCCGGCGGCGGCGCCGGGCACTGGAGCTCACCCTCTCCGTCGTGGCCGAGCGCAGCGGCCTGTCGGTTCCCTTCCTCAGCCAGGTCGAGAACGAGAGGGCCCGCCCCAGCAAGCCCTCCCTGGAGCGCATCGCCGACGCGCTCGGCACCACCGCGGTCGAACTGCTCGCCGCGGCCGACCCGGCGTGCAGCGTCGATGTCGTACGCGCTGAAGCCGCCGACGACGGTTTCATGCCCGCCGAGTCCCGCTCACGCTCCCTGGTGCGCGGTCACCACCAGCTGCACGCCATGGAGTTCACCGGCGATCACGACGAGGGCCGCGAGGTCCAGCACCGCAACGACGAGCTGATGTACGTCGCCGACGGTGCCGTCGAGGTCGAGGCCGAGGGACGCGCCAACCGGCTCGGGCGCGGCGACACGCTGTACATGTCCGGTGGCGTACGGCACCGGTGGCGGGCCACCGTGCCCGACACCCGCGTGATCGTGGTGGCCGTCGCCGACCACATCGAGGCCCTGGAGGACCGCCACGGAGGGCGCGGCCGAATGGGGGGTGCCTGAGGGCTCGGGTGGTGCGGTCGGTTGGGCGGCTGCGGGTGGGCGGGGGTTGCTCGCGCAGTTCCCCGCGCCCCTGAAAAGCGCGGGCGCGCCCGGTGTTTTTAGGGGCGCGGGGAACTGCGCGACAAGCCCCCACTCGCCCGCACCCGGCATCGCAACCGCACCCACCCGAGCTCTCAGGCACCCGCCCCTCGGGCATAAGCTGGAGTTATGAGCGACCGTGATCGTGGCCTCGCGCCTGTGGAGCGGAGCGCGGGGCTGGCCCATCGCGTGCCGGACCTGGGCGCCCTCGAACTGCTGCTGGCCGTCGCGCGGCTCGGCTCGCTCGGGCGGGCAGCCCAGTCGTTGGGGATCACTCAGCCGGCGGCGAGCAGCAGGATCCGTTCGATGGAACGGCAGCTGGGCGTAGCTCTGGTGGACCGGTCGCCGCGTGGGTCCAGTCTCACGGACGCGGGGGCGCTGGTCACGGACTGGGCCCGGCGGATCGTGGAGGCGGCCGAGGCGTTCGACGTGGGCGCGCAGGCGCTGCGGGACCGGCGCGACTCGCGTCTGCGGGTCGCCGCGAGCATGACCATCGCCGAGTATCTGCTGCCCGGCTGGCTCATCGCGCTGCGTGCCGAGCGCCCGGACACGGCGGTCTCGCTGCTGGCGGGCAACTCGACGGTGGTCGCGGAGCGGCTGCTGGCCGACGAAGCCGACCTGGGCTTCGTGGAGGGACCGACCGTACCGGCCGGCCTGGACGCGGCGGTCATAGCCCACGATCACCTGATCGTCGTGACGGCCCCCGACCACCCCTGGGCGCGCCGCCGCAAGCCCCTGGACGCGGCGGAGCTGGCCTCGACCCCCCTGATCCTCCGCGAAAAGGGCTCCGGCACCCGCCAGGTCCTGGAAGGGGCGCTCGGCGGCCTCGCCCGGCCCCTCATCGAGCTCTCCTCCACCACGGCGGTCAAGTCCTCCGCCCTCAGCGGCGCCGGCCCCGCCGTCCTCAGTGAGCTCGCCCTCGGCGAGGAACTCTCCGCCCGCCGGCTGGTCCGCATCCCGGTAGAGGGCATCCGCCTACGCCGCGCCCTACGAGCGGTCTGGCCCACAGGCCACAGACCCGCAGGCCCAGCAAGAGACCTACTGAGCCTGACCCGAGGCCCAGCCACCTGACCGAAGCGCCCCCGCAAGGGGCGCGGGACTGTGTGCTCATGCGGCTCCGCCGCGTGAGCGCGACAAGCCCCAACGAACCCGCACAAGCCAACCCACCTCCGCCCGCAAAGGGGCACGGGGCTGTGTCGATTTGCGGCTCCGCCGCGTGGGCGCGATCAACCCCCACCCACCCGCACCCGCCAACGAATCCGAACCCCCCGAGCTCAAAGGCGCAGCGGGGTCAAAGGGGCGGCAGCCCCTGGGGATGGGACGGGTAGGGGCGGGGGCGAGAAAAACCCGGCTCAACCAGCGGCGGCCAGCGTCAACGCCCGCATCACCCGAACGTCCTCCCCCATCTCCGGATGCCACTGAACCCCCAACACCCACCCGACCCCAGCCCCAGCCCCACCGGCAAACTCGACCGCCTCCACCGTCCCGTCCCCCGCATACGCCGAAGCCACCAGCCCCTCCCCAAGACGATCCACCGCCTGATGGTGATACGTCGGCACCGACGTCTCCTCGGGCACGATCTCCGCATAAAGCGACCCCGGCACGGGCTTGACCGCATGCCGCCCGAACACCCCCACCTCCACCACATGGTCGTCGATGTGCTGCACGAGCGTCCCCCCGAGCGCGACGTTCAACAACTGCATCCCCCGGCAGATACCCAGCAACGGCGTCCCGGCCGACAGCGCCGCGCCGATCAACGCCAACTCCCACGCATCCCGCTCCGCCGCCGCCGGACCCGTACGCGGCGACCGCTCGGCCCCGTAGCGCGCCGGATCGACATCCGGCCCACCCGCGATCACCAGCCCGTCAAGCCGCGCGACTACCTCCGCGGCGTACGCCGGATCGTCCGGCGGAAGCATCGCGGCGACACCCCCCGCCGCCTGGACGAGCCGCGGATAGCCGACCGGCAGCAGTGCCGCCTCCAGCTCCCACACACCCCAGCGCGCCCCGGACTCCAGATACGTACTCACACCGATCAGCGGCCTGGCCACGCGCTTCTCCCTCGCCCTCAATGGGACACGTCCATACCTTTGTACCGCGCACCCCGGCCACGGTTCACGTCAAGAACCCCCGCAGCAGCGCCGCCGTCCCGGCGCAGTGCTCCCGCGTGATCTCCCGCGCCCCGTCCGCGTCCCCGTCCAGCACGGCCTCGACGAGCGCGACGTGCTGCCGCTGGGAGTGCTCCAGGTTCCGTACCAGCAACGGGATGCAGTCGAGGAGTTCGTTGACGGAGGCGCGTACGGCCGCGTACTGGGCGATGAGACTGGGGGAGCCGCACAGCTCCGCGAGGGTGAGGTGGAGGAGGGTGTCGAGGCGGCGATAGTCGGCGAGGGGCGCGTCGTGGGTGCGCGCCAGCGCCTCCCGCAGACGTACCGCCTGCTCGCCGGTCAGCCCGTGGGTCGCGCACAACCCGGCCGCGCCCACCTCCAGCACCTCCCGGAAGCGCAGCACGTCCTCGATGTCGACCTTGGCGATACGGCGCCGCAGCTCGTCCTGCCCGCCGGCGTCGGCGCGCGGCAGCACGAACGTGCCGCCGTACCGGCCGCGCCGCGACTCCACGAGCTTCTGGTCCTGGAGGACCTTCAGCACCTCGCGCAGCGTCACCCGGCTGATCCCGAGCCGCTCGGCCAGCTCGCGCTCCGCGGGCAGCCGCCCGCCGCAGGGCACCAGCCCGAGCCGTACGACCTGGAGGATCTGTTCGAGGGCCTCCTCGAACCCGTTGCCCGCCCGCACCGGCCGCAGCACCGGGGTCAGCCGGTCCTCAGGGTTGCCGTCAGGTTCCGCCGACATGTGGCCGTGCCCCCTTCCCAAGCAATGGTTCTCGGCAATACCTTATGGCTCTCGGTCCCACCGTAGAAGCGTGAAGAAGCCCGCAGCAAGACCCAGCAAGGCCACAGCAAGACCCAGCAAGCCCGCAGGAGACAGCAGAAAGCCCGCAGAAAGCCCGCAGAAAGCCCGCAGCAAGACGGCAAAGCCTGTTGAAAGCCCGAAGGAGCCTTCCCGTGGCAGACCGCACAGCGCCGCTCAGCGTCGAGGAACTGCATGCCCTCGTCGCGGGCGGTGAGATCGACACCGTCGTCCTGGCCTTCCCCGACATGCAGGGACGCCTCCAGGGCAAGCGGTTCGCCGCGCGCTTCTTCCTCGACGAGGTGCTCTCCCACGGCACCGAGGGCTGCAACTACCTGCTCGCCGTCGACACCGAGATGAACACCGTCGACGGCTACGAGATGTCCTCCTGGGACCGGGGTTACGGCGACTTCGCCATGCATCCCGACCTGAGCACCCTGCGCCGGGTGCCCTGGAACGAGGGCACGGCCATGCTCATCGCCGACCTCGCCTGGAACGACGGTTCACCGGTCGTCGCCGCGCCCCGCCAGATCCTGCGCCGCCAGCTGGAGCGCCTCGCCGAGCTGGGCTACACCGCCCAGGTCGGCACCGAGCTGGAGTTCATCGTCTTCAAGGACACCTACGAGCAGGCCTGGGACGCGGGCTACAAGGGCCTCACCCCGGCGAACCAGTACAACATCGACTACTCGGTGCTCGGGACGGGCCGTATCGAGCCCCTGCTGCGGCGGATCAGGAACGAGATGGCGGCGGCCGGGCTGACCGTCGAGTCCGCGAAGGGCGAGTGCAACCCCGGGCAGCACGAGATCGCCTTCAAGTACGACGAGGCCCTGGTCACCTGCGACCAGCACGCGATCTACAAGACCGGTGCCAAGGAGATCGCCGCCCAGGAGGGCATGTCGCTCACCTTCATGGCCAAGTACAACGACCGCGAGGGCAACTCCTGCCACATCCACCTCTCCCTCGCGGACGCCGACGGCACCAACGCCATGGCCGACGGTCCTGAGATGTCCCAGGTCATGCGGTACTTCCTCGCCGGACAGCTCGCCGCCCTCCGTGACTTCTCGCTGCTCTACGCGCCCAACATCAACTCGTACAAGCGGTTCCAGCCGGGATCGTTCGCGCCGACCGCCGTCGCCTGGGGGTACGACAACCGGACCTGCGCGCTGCGGGTGGTGGGCCACGGTCGCTCCATGCGGTTCGAGAACCGCCTCCCCGGCGGTGACGTCAACCCGCACCTCGCCGTCGCGGGGCTCGTCGCGGCCGGGCTGTACGGCATCGAGCAGAAGCTGGAGCTGCCGGAGGTGTGCGCGGGCAACGCGTACACCTCCGAGTACGCGCACGTCCCGACCACCCTGCGCGAGGCCGCCGAGCTGTGGGAGAACAGCACCGTCGCCAAGGCCGCGTTCGGCGACGAGGTCGTCGCGCACTACCTCAACATGGCCCGCGTCGAACTGGCCGCCTTCGACGCCGCCGTGACCGACTGGGAGCTGCGCCGCTCCTTCGAACGTCTGTAATCCACCCCCGCTCCGAGAGGCCCTTTCTTGTCCGAGCAGCACACCGAGCACGAACTCCGTGTCCTCAATCCCGCCACCGAGGAGCTCGTCGCCACCGTCCCGGCCGCCACCCCGGCGGACGTCGACGCCGCCGTCATACGGGCGACGAAGGCCCAGCGGGTGTGGGCCGCGCTGGCCCCCGCCGACCGCGCCCGGCTGCTGCGCCGCTTCGCCGCGACCGTGGACGACCACCTCGAAGAGCTGGCCCGGCTGGAGGTCCGTGAGGCCGGGCACACCATCGGCAACGCCCGCTGGGAGGCCGGCAACGTCCGGGACCTGCTCGACTACGCGGCGGGCGGCGTCGAACGGCTCACCGGACGTCAGATCCCGGTGGCCGGCGGTCTCGACGTCACGTTCCTCGAACCGCTCGGCGTCGTCGGCGTGATCGCCCCCTGGAACTTCCCGATGCCCATCGCGGCGTGGGGCGTCGCCCCCGCGCTCGCGGCCGGCAACGCGGTCATCCTCAAGCCCGCCGAGACGACCCCGCTCACGGCTCTGCGACTGGCGGAGCTGGCCATGGAAGCGGGGCTCCCCGAAGGCCTCTTCCAGGTGCTGCCGGGCCACGGCCCCGTCGCGGGCAACGCCCTCGTCGAGCACCCCGGCGTCGCCAAGATCGTCTTCACCGGGTCGACGGCCGTCGGCAAACAGGTGCTGGCCAAGGGCTCCGCGCTCCTCAAGCGCGTCACCCTCGAACTCGGCGGCAAGAGCCCCAACATCGTCTTCGCCGACTCCGACCTCGAAGCCGCCGCGGCCACCGCCCCCATGGCCTTCCTCGACAACTCCGGCCAGGACTGCTGCGCCCGCACCCGCATCCTCGTCCAGCGCTCCGCCTACGACCGCTTCCTCGACCTCCTCGCCCCCGGCATCGAGTCGGTCCGCGTCGGCGACCCGGCCGACGAGACCACCCAGATGGGCCCGCTGATCTCCAAGGTCCAACTGGAGCGCGTCCGTTCGTACGTCGACGCCGACGCGCCCGGCATCCGGGGCAAGGCCCCCGAAGGGCCCGGCTTCTGGTTCCCACCGACCGTCCTCACCGACGTCGAGCCGCACGCGCGCGTGGCCGCCGAGGAGGTCTTCGGTCCCGTAGCCGTCGTCATCCCCTTCGAGGACGAGGCCGACGCGATCCGGCTCGCCAACGACACCCCGTACGGCCTCTCCGGCTCCATCTGGACCCGGGACGTCGGCCGCGCCCTGCGTGTCTCCCAGGCCGTCCGCGCGGGCAACCTGTCCGTCAACTCCCACTCCAGCGTCCGCTACTGGACACCCTTCGGCGGCTTCAAGCAGTCGGGGATCGGCCGTGAACTCGGCCCGGACGCGCTCACCGCCTTCACCGAAACCAAGAACGTCTTCATCAGCACGGAAGGCCCCGCACAGTGACCCAGCCCCAGGAGACTGTTACATCCACTGGGGGTTCCCCCCAGACCCCCGCCTGCCGCCGACTCGTCGGCCGTACCGCCGTCATCACCGGCGCCGGCAGTGGCATCGGCCTCGCCACCGCGCGCCGACTCGCCTCCGAGGGCGCGCACGTGGTCTGCGGCGACGTGGACGACGCGCGCGGCAAGGCGGCCGCCGAGGAGGTCGGCGGGATCTTCGTGAAGGTCGACGTCACCGACGCCGAGCAGGTCGAGGCGCTGTTCAAGACCGCGTACGACACCTACGGCAGCGTCGACATCGCCTTCAACAACGCGGGCATCTCGCCGCCCGACGACGACTCCATCCTGGAGACCGGCCTGGAGGCCTGGAAGCGGGTCCAGGAGGTCAACCTCACCTCCGTGTACCTGTGCTGCAAGGCCGCGATCCCCTACATGCGGCGCCAGGGCAAGGGCTCGATCATCAACACCGCGTCGTTCGTGGCCCGGATGGGCGCGGCGACCTCCCAGATCTCGTACACGGCCTCCAAGGGCGGTGTGCTGGCCATGTCCCGTGAGCTGGGCGTGCAGTTCGCGCGGGAGGGCATCCGCGTGAACGCGCTGTGCCCCGGCCCGGTCAACACCCCCCTCCTCCAGGAGCTGTTCGCCAAGGACCCGGAGCGGGCCGCGCGCCGACTCGTGCACATCCCGCTCGGCCGGTTCGCGGAGGCCGACGAGATCGCCGCCGCCGTCGCCTTCCTCGCCAGCGACGACTCGTCCTTCGTGAACGCCACCGACTTCCTGGTCGACGGCGGCATTTCGGGCGCGTACGTCACGCCGCTGTAGCAGTCCTGAGCCGCGCCCACGCCGGGTGTGATTAAAGTGCCGGGATGAGCAGTTCGCCGCCGCCCGGCTGGTACCGCGACCCGTCCTACCCGCTCACCGAACGCTGGTGGGACGGGACCGCATGGACCGATTACCGGCGCCAGCCGGCGGTGCCCGATCCGCCGCAGGCCCAGCCGGGGCCGCCCGCGGGCAAGGGCCCCGGGCGCACCACGGTCGTCGCCCTGGCCGCGGCCGGCGCCGTTCTGGTCGCCGCCGCCGTCACGGGCGGCGTCGTCGTGTTCGCGAAGGACGGCGACGGGGGCCAGGAGACGAGGACGACGACCTCCGCGCCCGCGGCTCCGACCTCCGGCACCGACGGCAGTGACAGCCCGTCCCCGTCGGCGTCCCCCTCCGGTGATCCGACCGTCGTCGCGGACGACCTCAACGGCATCACCTTCCCGATCCTCGACGGCTGGATCAGCGGCGAGGACACAGCCGAGGACGCCGTCCTGGTCCGGGACGGCACGTACGACTGCCCCGGCGACGGCGGTCTGTGCCGCAGCGGCTGGGTCTTCTCGCGGCCCGTGACCGGCGAGGACGAGACCTCCCCGAAGGTCCTCGCCGAGAACGACATCGAGGACGCGGCGAACGACGCGTACGACCGCGACAAGCTGGACCGGCGCCCCTACAACGGCATCACCGGCCACGAGGTCGTCGACTCCGGCTCGGTCGCCGTCGCGGGCCGCGCCGGGTATTTCGTGCGCTGGCGCGTCACGACCGAGGCCGGACCAGGCGGCTACGTCCAGTCCCTCGTCTTCCCGTCCAGCCGCGGCACCGGGACACCGGTGCTCGTCCGGTTCACCCTCGACGCGGGCCCCGACGGCCCACCGGTCGACGACATCGACAAGATCATCAAGGGCATCCGGCCGATGGGCGACGAGGCGGACAGGGAGACGGGCGGGGGAGTGGGCAGCAGCATCGGCCCCTAGCGACGGGGTTTTACAAGAACGTGTGGCCCTCGCCGCGGTACGTCGGCACGGTCGCCGTCACCTCGTCGCCCTCGACCAGATGCAGCACGTCGAACCGCTCGCACAGCTCCCCGGCCTTGGCGTGCCGGAACCACACCTTGTCGCCGAGCAGCAGGTCGTCCGTCGGCGACCCCAGCAGCGGGGTCTGCACCTCGCCGGGACCCTCCTGCGGGTCGTACTTCAGCCCTTCCGGCAGATACGGCACGGGCAGCCGGTCACGCCCGGCGGCGCCGGAGGCCGGATAACCACCGCCCAGGACGGTCACGACACCCACCCCCGGACGCCGTACGACGGGCATCGCGAACAGCGCGGCCGGACGCCCGCTGAACGAGGTGTAGTTGTCGAACAGCCGAGGGACGTACAGCCCGGAGCCCGCGCCGATCTCGGTGACCGCGTCCTCGGCCGCCGTGTGCTGCACACTGCCCGTGCCGCCGCCGTTGACGAACTCCAGGTCCGGCGCCACCGCCCGTACGGCACGCACGACTTGGGCCCGCCGCGCGGCCAGCTCCTTCTTCGCGGTGGCCTGCATCAGCCGCACGGCACGCGAACGGAAGGGCCGCCCCGCCACCGAGTCGCCCACCCCGGCGATATGCCCCTCGTACGCCATGATCCCGACCAGCTTGAACCCCGGCCGCTCGGCGACGGCCCTGGCCACCGCCGCGACCTGTTCCGGGGAGTGCAGCGGGGACCGCCGCGCCCCGACGCGTACGCGCCCGCCGAGCAGCTTCAGCGAGGTGTCCAACTCCAGGCAGACACGCACCACTTCACCGCCGCCCCGGCGGGAGTCGTCGATCAACCGGAGCTGGGCCGGGTCGTCGATCATCACAGTGACGGCGGCGGCGAGCTTCGGGTCGCCCGCCAGTTCCGCGAAGGCCTCGCGGTCGGCCGACGGATAGGCGAGGAGGATGTCGTCGAACCCGGAACGCGCCAGCCACAGGGACTCGGCGAGGGTGAAGGACATGATGCCCTGGAAGCCCTCACGGGCCAGCACCCGTTCGAGCAGCGCCCGGCACCGCACGGACTTGCTCGCGACCCGGATCGGCTTGCCGCCGGCCCTGCGGACGAGATCGTCGGCGTTCGCGTCGAAGGCGTCGAGGTCGACGATCGCGAGAGGTGCGTCGAGATGAGCGGTGGCCCGGTCGTAGCGGACCCGGTCGGCGGCGCGCGCAGTCATGAACGAAGACTGCCAGACATGATTACCGCAGGGTAGGGGGACGTTCCGGGCTAAAGCCCCGGTGCTGCCGACTGGTTCCCGTTCGACGGGGGGCAACCCGTAGAGTGACGCGAACGCACGGGACGACCTCGACGGGGATGCCGATCCGCTGCCACGGGTATGGCTGCCCGTGGTGTGGCGCATGCCTTGGCGGCACGGTCCCACCGCACGCGTGACGGCCGCTCCCCACGGGCGGTCGGCGCCCGGACGACCTCCGGGTCGGCCCGGGTACGAGGAAACTGGGGGGTGCATGAGCACGGAAGCGCGCCGCGCCTCCATCCCCCCACGCCCACCGCGGCCACCCCGCCCGTCCATACCTCCGGGCCCCGACACCCCGCCCACCACGCCCCCGACCGCCCCGACCCAGCCGCCGCCCCACGAGCCCGGGCTGAACGACGAGGGGACGGGGCCGCGTTCGACCACCGGGAGCGTTTCGGCGTGGGGCCCGACCACGGGGAGCGGCTCGGGCTCGCGTTCGTACGCGAGTGACGCCTCGGTATCGGGTTCGTCGTCCGGGGGTACGCCGACCGCGCCGCGGCGCCCGCAGCGGCCGCCGGTGGTGGGGGTGCCCGCGCGGCCCGGTACTCCTCCTCGCCCGTCCACGGCGCCGGGCGCGCCCCGGGACGTACACGACCCGGGTGCGGCGGGCGGGCAGAGCCCCTCGCGTGGCTCCGGCGCGGACGGCGGTGCCGCTCAGCGCCGTGCGGAACACCCGCGCTTCTCCGACTTCCGCCGAACCGCCGGGCAGGGACGCGACAGCTCGGCCACACCACCTCCCCCGGTGGCCTCGGCACGTTTCCCCGACGCTCCGCCCGCACCGCGTTCCCCGGACGCCCCGCCCGCGGCCCCGGCCCGCCTCACAGACGCTCCGCCGGTGCCCTCGGCACGCTTCCCCGACGCCCCGCCACCGGTATCGCCCCTCCGCCGCCCCCTGCCGGAAGAGTTCAGGCCCGATACCAGGCCGCGTTCCGCCGAGCCCGACCGGCCCGGTGGCTGGCAGCCCCCGACGGCGTCCTCCCGGCGCTCCGCCGAAGCCATCGACGCGGCGCTCGGCGCGCCGTCCGGGCGCCCCTACGTGACGTTCGCGCAGCCCGACACGTCGGCGTGGGAGGAGTGGGAGGCTCCCGAGTCGCACGACGGGCACCGCAGGCTCCGCCCGTCCGGGGCCCGTGCCGCGGCCGTCGCCGCGTGTGTCGTACTCGGCGTCGGGCTCATCGGCGGTGCGGCGGCGGGGAGTTGGCTCACCGGGGACACGGGGGCCGAGGGGGCCCGCGGCAGCTTCGTCGCGGCCGCCGACCTGTGGCACAGCGTGCCCGTGGACGAACTGTTCCCGCCCACCGTGCAGGGGGAGGGCGCCGGGCCCGGCGGTACCGACCGGACCTGGACCCGGGTCGCCGTCGCGCCCGACAGCGGCTGCGCGGACGCCTTCGACCCGCTGCTGCGCAAGGCCCTCACCCCTGCCGGCTGCCTGCGGCTCCTGCGCGCCACCTACACCGACGCGACCCACAGCAACGTCACCACCGTCGGCATGATGTTCACCAAGGCCGACGCCGCCACCATGGCTTCCCTCAAGGCCCGCTTCGCGAGGGACGGCCTCGACCGCCGGACCGACCTGATGCCCCGCCCATACGCCGCCGAGGACACCGTCGCCGCCGGGTTCGGCGACGACCAGCGGGCCTCCTGGACGATCTCCGTGCTCACGGACGCCCCGGTCGTCGTCTACGCCGTCTCGGGCTTCGCCGACGGCCGTACGGTCACCGAACCGCAGCCCGCCGAGGACGCGATGAAGTCCGACGCCACCACGGCCCCCGCCCAGTCCGGCCTCGGCCACGAGGCCCAGGGCCTCGCCGACCGCATCGAACGCGGCCTGCGCAAGACCGCCGCGTCCGCCACGGAGCAGCCTTCATGAAAGCCCACAAAACCGAGAACACCGACAAAGCTGGGAACACCAACAAGACCGAGAACACCGCGAAGAGCGGCGGCCGGTACCGCCGCCGTACCCTCCGCGTCGGTCTCCTCAGCCTCCCCCTCGCCGCCTCGCTGGCCCTCCTGCCATCCACCGCCGCCCACGCCGACAGCATCCGCGACCAGCAGTGGGCGCTGGACGCCATGCACACCGAGGAGGCGTGGCGCACCACCAAGGGCGTGGGCATCACCGTCGCCGTCCTCGACACGGGCGTCGACGACGAACACCCCGACCTGACCGGCAACGTCCTGCCGACGAAGGACATGGTCGGCTTCGGCGCCTCGCGCGGCGACCGCGCCTGGGCCCGGCACGGCACCGCGATGGCCGGGATCATCGCCGGACACGGACACGGCGTGAACAACGGCGACGGCGTCCTGGGCATCGCCCCGGAGGCCAAGATCCTCCCCGTCCGCGTCATCCTCGAAGACGGCGACTCCGCCCGCTCCAAGGCCCGCAGCACCCGGGGCAACGCCCTCGCCGAGGGCATCCGCTGGGCCGCCGACCAGGGCGCCGACGTCATCAACCTCTCCCTCGGCGACGACTCCGAGTCCGCCCACCCCGAGCCCTCCGAGGACGCCGCCGTCCAGTACGCCCTGAAGAAGGGCTCGGTCGTCGTGGCCTCCGCCGGCAACGGCGGCGAAAAGGGCGACCACGTCTCGTACCCAGCCGCCTACCCCGGCGTCATCGCGGTGACCGCCGTCGACGAGTACGGCACCCGCGCCGCCTTCTCCACCCGCCGCTGGTACGCCACCGTCAGCGCCCCCGGCGTCGATGTCGTCATCGCCGACCCCGACCGCAAGTACTACGAGGGGTGGGGCACCAGCGCCGCCGCGGCCTTCGTCTCCGGCGCCGCCGCCCTCATCAAGGCGGCCCACCCCGGCCTGACCCCCGCCCAGGTCAAACGGCTCCTGGAGGACACCGCCCGCGACACCCCCACCGGCGGCCGCGACGACTCCCGGGGCTTCGGCTTCGTCGACCCGGCGGCCGCCATCAGAGAGGGCGGCAAACTCGTACCGGACGACCTCAAGACGGCGTCGTACGGCCGTGAGTACTTCGGCTCCGGCCCGGACCCGGTCAAGGAGGACGACGCCACCTCCGGCTGGGTCGCCCCCCTAGCGGGCGGCCTCGGCGTCGTCCTGCTGGTCACGGCAGTCGTGGTGTGGCGCGGAGGCCGCGGCCGCCCGGACGAGTTCGTCATCTGACGGCTACGACGCGGTGGTCGCACTCGCCGGAGCGACCAAGCCGTCCCCGAAGTCCCCGAACACGGAGACGGCCGCCCGAGCCGCCGCCTCGACCACCGCGATCCCCTTCTCCTTCGTCGTGTTGCCGTGCGACACCACCGCGACCAGATACTCCCGCCCGTCCACCGTGACCCGGCCGATGCTGTTGATGACCCACAGCCCGGTGGCGGTACGCGGCAACCACCCGTTCTTCAGGGCGAATCCGGAGCCGGAGGCCCCCTCCTCCGAGGCGCCCGAGGCGCCCGACGCGACGGCCGAGACACCCCAGTCCTGCCCCACCGCTATCCGCCCCATCAGCTCCTGGAGATACGTCCGCGAGGCCTCGCTCAGCTCGGAATCGCCGCTCTCCCCGAACACCTGCTGGAGCAGGGCGAGTTGATCGGCGGCCGTGGTCCGCGTCAGCCCCCAGTACAGACCGTCGCCTCCCGCGGTGTCCGTCAGCCCGAACCGCTCGTTCGCGGCGTCCAGACCGTCCGCCAGCCCGATGGCCTTCCACAGCACCGTCGCGGAGGTGTTGTCGCTGTCGCGGATCATCGCGGAGGCGTACGTCCTCTCCTGCGCCGTGAGCTGCCGGTCCGCGTCCTGGGCGTGGAGCAGCAGGGCCGCGAGGATGTTCACCTTCACGATGCTCGCGGTCTCGAACCGCGCGTCCCCGTACGCCGCCCCGTCCCCGGACGCGACGTCCAGCACGGCGACGGACACGGCCGCCCCGTTCTCGACGGCCACGTCCTCAAGGGCCGTGGCGAGGGACTCGTCGTGATCCACCTCGGGCGCCGCCACAGGTTCCACCGAAGCCTCCTCAGCGACCGCGTCCGCACCCGGCGCGACGGAAGAGGAGGCGGAGGGCGATACCGGCAATGACGCCGACGACGATACGGCGGCACCCCCGCCACCCTGCGCCCGGGCCGTCACGTACACCGTCCCGGCGGCAGCCGTGGCGCACACGACGACGGCGGCCAGCGCGGCGCGGAAGATCGGACGGCGCCCGGACAGGAAGGCACGGCGACGGACTCTGCGAGGAGGCATGCGGCGATGGTTCTGCGCCGCGCTGTGCGGTGGGTTAGGCGATTGTTAGATGCTTGTCAGGGGAAGCTGAGAAAACCGTGAGTGACGTGACCGTCACGTTTCCGGCCCGGCAAAGGCCCAGGAGACTTCCCCCGATAGGGTCGACGACCGTGGCGAACAAGAACATTCCCGACCCCGGCTACTCCGACGACGACGGCTCCGCCGACCCCCGGCTGATTGCCGCGCTCGCCGCCTGGGCCGAGGACCGCACCGCCGTGGGTCCCGTCCTGGAAGCCCTCAAGGGGGCCCGGCTGCTCGTCCCCGTCGTGGCCGTGCTCGGCGAGGTCGAGGAGGACGAGAACGGGCTGCGCCGCGAGAAGACCAGCGACATGGCCGTCCCCACCCTGAAGGCCGGCGGCCGCACAGCCCTGCCCGCGTTCACCTCCACCGACTCCCTCGCCCGCTGGGACCCCGCCGCCCGCCCCGTCGCCGTACCCCTGCATCAGGCCCTCCAGGCCGCCGCGCACGAGAAGGCCGACACGATCGTGCTGGACCTGGCCGGTCCGGTGCCGTACGAGCTGACCGGGCCCGCGCTGCGCGCGCTCGCCGAGGGCCGTACGACGACCGACCCGCTCGCCGACCCGGCCGTCGTCGAGGCCGTACGGGACGCCGTCGCCGCCGAGCCCGCCGTACTCCGCGCCCACCTCGGCCCGGGCCGAGCCGACGGCACGCTGGCCCTCGTACTCGACCCGTCCGCGCCCCCCGCCGACGCCGCACAGGCGGTCGCCCGGCGCCTCGCCGCCGACGAGACACTGAGGGCCCGCCTGGTACGCGGCCTAGACCTGGCACTCCTGCCGGCCGGGGCGACGCCCCCGGGCGAGCCCTTGTACGTCAAAGGCTGACCTGTGACCTAGGGGGTGTGCCCGCACAGCACCCACGGCGCCCGGCACGTTCCCCCACTCTCGGCTCCGCTCGAGCGGGGGGACCCCCACCCGCGGCGGGCACGGGCACCGCACGGGACTTTCAAAACACCCCCTAGCCGTAGATCGGGCCCGTGTACTTCTCGCCCGGGCCCTGGCCCGGCTCGTCCGGGACGAGGGACGCCTCGCGGAAGGCCAGCTGAAGCGACTTCAGACCGTCGCGCAGCGGGGCCGCGTGGAAGGAGCTGATCTCGGTCGCGGACGCGTCGAGGAGGCCGGCGAGAGCGGTGACGAGCTTGCGGGCCTCGTCCAGGTCCTTGTACTTGTCGCCCTCCTCGGTCAGACCGAGCTTCACCGCGGCGGCGCTCATCAGGTTGACGGCGACCGTCACGATCACCTCGACCGCGGGGACCTCGGCGATGTCGCGGGTCATGGAGTCGAAGTCGGGAGCCTCGGAAGACTCGGCAGGGGTGTCACTCATGCCCCACACGATAGGCCCCGGCGCCCGTGCCCCGATCTGTGGGAGCCCAGGCGCCCCGATTGGCGGCCAGGGTCTTGACACTGTAAAGTGGCTTAACGACCGGTCGGACATATGTGTGCCCGACCCGCAAGTGGAGGCTCCGAACTCCCACCTGACCCTCTTCCGGGAAGGCAGGTCACCCGGTCAGACGGCCCCCACCGTTCCGTACGGACGGTGGAGTCGTCCGAAGTGCGCCCCGCGGAACACCGCGGCGGTGCTCCGGCAGTGCTTGGAGCCCCGCCTGTGTACCGTCCGGGGCATTTTTCATGCGCCCTGATGGTTGGTCCCTATGTCAACCAGACATTACGCGGCGGTCCGCCAGACCGTCGTGGGGTGCTACCGAGGAGGATCCATCAGCGCCGAGCCCCGCATCAACGACCGGATTCGCGTTCCCGAGGTGCGACTTGTCGGTCCCAGCGGCGAGCAGGTCGGGATTGTTCCGCTTGCCAAGGCCCTGGAGCTTGCGCAGGAGTACGACCTCGACCTGGTCGAGGTGGCCGCGAACGCGCGTCCACCGGTCTGCAAGCTCATGGACTACGGGAAGTTCAAGTACGAGTCGGCCATGAAGGCCCGTGAGGCGCGCAAGAACCAGGCGCACACGGTCATCAAGGAGATGAAGCTCCGGCCGAAGATCGACCCGCACGACTATGACACCAAGAAGGGTCACGTCGTCCGGTTCCTCAAGCAGGGCGACAAGGTCAAGATCACGATCATGTTCCGTGGTCGCGAGCAGTCCCGGCCCGAGCTGGGCTACCGACTGCTGCAGCGTCTCGCGGAGGATGTCCAGGAGCTCGGGTTCGTCGAGTCGAACCCCAAGCAGGACGGCCGCAACATGATCATGGTTCTCGGTCCGCACAAGAAGAAGACCGAGGCGATGGCCGAGGCCCGCCAGGCGCAGGAAGCTCGGAAGGCGGAAGCGAAGGCCAACCCCGGCAAGTCGCAGAACGCCGCCGACGCGGACGCACCGTCCGACGAGGACGTACCGTCCGAGGCGCCGGCCGAGGAGCCTGCCGAGGCGTAAGTCCCCCGGGTGCGAGCCCGGGGAAACCCTGGGCGCGAGTCCAGGGTGTCAACCGATAGATATGACGTTCCGTCGTGCCCGGTTTAGCGACCGGGCACGGGAGCGCCACTGACGAGGAGAGAACGGCGCTATGCCGAAGAACAAGTCGCACAGCGGTGCCAGCAAGCGCTTCAAGGTCACCGGCTCCGGCAAGGTGCTCCGTGAGCGCGCCGGCAAGCGCCACCTGCTCGAGCACAAGTCGTCCCGCGTGACGCGTCGCCTCACCGGCAACGCCGAGATGGCCCCGGGCGACGCCGCGAAGATCAAGAAGCTTCTCGGCAAGTGATGTGAGCGGCGCCCCCCCCGGGAGCGCCGTACGTCAGGACCGGGACCCAATCGATTCCGGGTCGTGTGAAGACCACCACGGCCCCGCTACAAGGAGTAAAAAGTGGCACGCGTCAAGCGGGCAGTCAACGCCCACAAGAAGCGCCGGGCGATCCTCGAGCAGGCCTCCGGCTACCGCGGTCAGCGTTCGCGTCTGTACCGCAAGGCCAAGGAGCAGGTCACCCACTCGCTGGTCTACAACTACAACGACCGCAAGAAGCGCAAGGGCGACTTCCGTCAGCTGTGGATCCAGCGCATCAACGCCGCTGCCCGCGCCAACGGCATCACGTACAACCGCTTCATCCAGGGTCTGAAGGCCGCGAACATCGAGGTCGACCGCAAGATCCTCGCCGAGCTGGCCGTCAACGACGCCACCGCGTTCGCCGCGCTGGTCGAGGTCGCCCAGAAGGCGCTGCCGGCGGATGTGAACGCGCCCAAGGCTGCGTGACCGCTGGCGCTGGCCTTAGCCGCCGAAGGACCCGCAGGCCCCCTAGGGTCTGCGGGTCCCGGCGTTTGGTGCCGGGGTGTCTGGAGTGCGCTTGTACGTGCGGGTTGTGGTGGGTTGCTCGCGCAGTTCCCCGCGCCCCTTGACGGCATGGGTCGCGCCCGGGGCTTTCAAGGGGCGCGGGGAACTGCGCGACCAGCCCCCACTCAGCCGCAGCCGCCCTACGACCCCCACCTCCCGAACTCTCAGGCGCCCCACCCCCTCCCCATCCCTCCCACCGAAGGTGACCCATGCCCGCCCCCGAGTTGATCTCACCGCGTTCCGCGCGCGTCTCCGCCGCGCGGCGGCTCGCCAAGCGGAACTTCAGGGGGAAGGACCGCCTGTTCCTCGCGGAGGGCCCGCAGGCCGTGCGGGAGGCGGCGGGGCATCAGGTGGACGGGACACCCACGCTGGTCGAGTTGTTCGCCACGGTCGAGGCCGCGGAGCGGTACGCCGACATCGTGGGGGAGGCCCGGGACGTCGGCGCCCGCATCCACCTCGCCGATGAGGCGGTCATCGCCGATATCTCCACCACCGTCACCCCGCAGGGCCTCGTCGGGATCTGCCGGTTCCTCGACACGCCGTTCGAGGACGTCCTCGCGGCCCGGCCCAAGCTCGTCGCCGTACTCGCCCACGTACGAGATCCGGGGAACGCCGGCACCGTACTGCGGTGTGCGGATGCCGCGGGGGCGGAGGCGGTCGTGCTCTCCGACGCGTCCGTCGACCTCTACAACCCCAAGGCCGTGCGCGCCTCCGTCGGCTCGTTGTTCCATCTGCCGGTCGCCGTCGGGGTGCCGGTCGAGCAGGCTGTCGCGGGGCTCAAGGACGCCGGGGTACGGATCCTCGCCGCGGACGGGGCGGGGGAGGACGACCTGGACGACGAGCTGGACAAGGGGACCATGGGCGGGCCCACGGCCTGGGTGTTCGGGAACGAGGCCTGGGGGCTGCCCGAGGAGACGCGGGCGCTGACCGACGCCGTCGTCCGCGTGCCCATCCACGGAAAGGCCGAGAGCCTGAACCTCGCGACGGCCGCCGCCGTATGTCTCTACGCGTCCGCCCGTGCGCAGCGCGCCTTCGGAGGGTGCCGCACCGTCACTCCCAGCTAGTAGGGTGACGGGCTCGGGGGCCCACTGCACAACGCGAGAGGTGGGGTACGGGGATGAGGGTCGGCACGAGCAGCACACTGGGGGGACGCGATGTGCCTGCCACGCCCGCGACCCGGCACGGTGATCCCGCCGAGCTCGGCATCGACCCCGACGAGCTCCCCGACGGACTCGTCGTCGCCGATGAACAGGGCCGTGTGATCTGCTTCAATGCCGCCGCCGCCCGCATCACCGCCACGGCCGCCGCTGACGCCCTCGGCCGCACCCTCGAACGCGCCCTGCCATTAGAGGACCTCGAAGGCCGCCGCTGGTGGCAGCTGACCGACCCGTACGGGGGGCTCGCGATCCGGGTCGGACAGCCCGAGCGGAACCTGCTCCTGCCGGGGGCGCGCGAAGTCCTCGTATCGGCGCGCTACATCCGTACCGAGCCCACCGGCCCCGTCCGCCGGGTCGTCGTCTCCCTCCGCGACACCGAGGCCCGCCGCCGCACCGAGCGCAGCCACGCCGAGCTGATCGCCACGGTCGCCCACGAACTGCGCTCGCCGCTGACGTCCGTGAAGGGGTTCACCGCGACCCTGCTGGCCAAGTGGGAGCGGTTCACCGATGACCAGAAAAAGCTGATGCTGGAGACCGTCGACGCCGACGCCAACCGGGTCACCCGGCTCATCGCCGAGCTGCTCGACATCTCACGCATCGACTCCGGACGGCTCGAAGTGCGACGCCAGCCCGTCGACATAGGCGCGGCCGTCGGACGGCACATCCAGGCGTACGTCGCCGCGGGCCAGCCCGCCGACCGGTTCCTGCTGCGGATCGAGCAGCCGCTGCCCAGCCTGTGGGCGGACCCCGACAAGATCGACCAGGTGCTGAGCAACCTGCTGGAAAATGCGGTGCGGCACGGCGAGGGAACCGTCACGATTGACGTCACGCCCGCCGCGTCCCCCCGGGAAGGGGACGGCCATCCACATGCTGCCACGTCGGTCATCGTGAGCGACGAGGGCACCGGCATCCCGGAGGAGTCCATGAACCGCGTCTTCACCCGCTTCTGGCGGGGCAGCAAGCGCGGCGGCACCGGCCTCGGGCTGTACATCGTCAAGGGCATCGTCGAGGCCCACGGCGGCACCATCACGGTCGGACGCGCCCCCGGCGGCGGCGCCGAGTTCCGATTTACGTTGCCCGTGGGGGCCCCGGCCTATCTGGCGTGAGCACCACGGGCGCGTTCGTCCACCTCAACCCCGTTAGACTCGGTCTTTGGCACCTTTGTGTCCCAAAAACCGTGACGCACTGTCCACGAGTCGGTACGGGGACCATCCGCCAGCCAATCGGAAGCACGGGAAGAGATGTCGGCACCGAATAAGTCGTACGACCCTGTCGAGGTCGAGGCGTTGAAACCGGAAGAAATCGAGCGCATGCGGGACGAGGCGCTCGCCGCCTTCGCCGCCGCGGACTCCCTCGACGCGCTCCAGGAGGCCAAGGTCGCCCACACCGGGGGCACCTCCCCGCTGGCGCTCGCCAACCGCGAGATCGGCGCCCTGCCCCCGCATGCCAAGGCCGCCGCCGGAAAGCTGGTCGGCCAGGCCCGCGGCGCCGTGAACAAGGGCCTCGCCGCCCGCCAGACCGAGCTGGAGGCCGAGCGCGACGCACGCGTGCTGGTCGAGGAGGCGGTGGACGTCACGCTGCCGTACGACCGCGTACCGGCCGGCGCCCGCCACCCGCTGACCACGCTCTCGGAGCGCATCGAGGACATCTTCGTGGCCATGGGCTACGAGGTCGCCGAGGGCCCGCAGGTCGAGGCCGAGTGGTTCAACTTCGACGCCCTCAACATCGGCCCGGACCACCCGGCCCGCGGCGAGGCCGACACGTTCTTTGTGCAGGGCCCCGAGGGCGGCACCGAGTCCGGCGTCGTGCTGCGCACCCACACCTCGCCCGTGCAGATCCGCTCCCTGCTCGACCGTGAGCTGCCGGTGTACGTGATCTGCCCCGGCGTCGTCTACCGCACCGACGAGCTGGACGCCACCCACACCCCGGTCTTCCGCCAGGTCGAGCTGCTGGCCGTCGACGAGGGCCTGACCATGGCCGACCTCAAGGGCACGATGGACCACATGGTCCAGTCGCTGTTCGGCGAGGGCATGAAGACGCGGCTGCGGCCGAACTTCTTCCCGTTCACCGAGCCGTCCGCCGAGATGGACATGGTGTGCTACGTCTGCCGCGGCGAGTCCGTCGGCAACCCCGACCGGCCCTGCCGCACCTGCTCCAGCGAGGGCTGGATCGAGCTCGGCGGCTGCGGCATGGTCAACCCCAAGGTGCTGACCGCCTGCGGTGTCGATCCCGAGAAGTACAGCGGGTTCGCCTTCGGGTTCGGCATCGAGCGGATGCTGATGTTCCGCCACAACGTCGAAGACATGCGAGACATGGTCGAGGGTGACGTCCGGTTCACTCGGCCCTTCGGGATGGAGATCTGATGCGGGTCCCGCTTTCTTGGCTGCGGGAGTACGTCGACCTGCCGGCCACCGAGACCGGCCGTGACGTCCAGGCCAAGCTCATTTCGGCCGGCCTGGAGGTCGAGACGGTCGAGCAGCTCGGCGACGGCCTCAAGGGCCCCCTCGTCGTCGGCCAGGTACTGACCATCGAGGAGCTGGAGGGCTTCAAGAAGCCGATCCGCTTCTGCACCGTCGACGTCGGCACCGCCAACGGCACCGGAGAGCCCCAGGAGATCGTCTGCGGCGCCCGCAACTTCGCCGTCGGCGACAAGGTCGTGGTCGTCCTCCCCGGCGCCGAACTGCCCGGTGGCTTCGCGATCTCCGCCCGCAAGACCTACGGCCGCAACTCGCACGGCATGATCTGCTCCAGCGACGAGCTGGGCATGGGCGACGACGGCACCAAGGGCATCATCGTGCTGCCGCCGGAGACCGAGGTCGGCAAGGACGCCGTCGAGCTGCTGGAGCTGGTCGACGAGGTCCTCGACATCGCCGTCACCGCCAACCGTGGCGACTGCCTGTCGATCCGCGGCGTCGCCCGCGAGACCGCCATCGCCTACGGCCTGCCGCTGCGCGACCCGGCGCTCCTCGACGTCCCGGGCCCGAACGCCTTCGGCCACCCGGTCCAGGTCTCCGACCCGCTCGGCTGCGACCGCTTCACCGCCCGCACCGTCACCGGGCTCGACCCGGAGGCGCGCTCCCCGATCTGGCTCAAGCGCCGGCTGCAGAAGGTCGGCATGCGCCCGATCTCCCTCGCCGTCGACATCACCAACTACGTGATGATGGAGCTCGGCCAGCCGCTGCACGCCTACGACCGGGGGCTGGTCCAGGGCACCATCGGCGTACGCCGGGCCGCGGAGGGCGAGAAGATCGTCACCCTCGACGGGGTCACGCGCGCCCTGCACGCCGAGGACCTCGTCATCACCGACGACCGCGGCCCGATCGGGCTCGCGGGCGTGATGGGCGGTGCCAACACCGAGATCGCCGACCACGATGCCACCGAGAACGGGGCGAACGCGTCCACCGAGGTCGTCATCGAGGCCGCCCACTTCGACCAGGTCGCCATCGCGCGCACGGCTCGCCGTCACAAGCTGTCGTCGGAGGCGTCCCGCCGCTTCGAGCGCGGCGTCGACCCGCAGGCCGCGGCCGCCGCCGCCCAGCGCACGGTCGACCTGCTGGTGCTCCTCGCGGGCGGCACGGCCGACGCGGGCGTCACCGAGGCGACCGCGCCCTCCGCGCCGCACACGATCACCATGCCGGCGGACCACCCGGACAAGGTCGCGGGCGTCACCTACGGCCGCGAGATCGTCGTACGCCGCCTCCAGGAGGTCGGCTGCGATGTCTACGGGCAGGACGAGCTGATCGTCACGGTGCCGTCCTGGCGGCCCGACCTCGCCGAGATCAACGATCTCGCCGAGGAGGTCATCCGCCTGGAGGGCTACGAGAACCTGCCCTCCACGCTGCCCAAGCCCCCGTCGGGCCGCGGCCTGACCCACCGGCAGCGGCTGCACCGCCGCGTCGGCCGGGCGCTGGCCGGCGCCGGGTACGTCGAGGCGCCCAACTACCCGTTCATCAACGAGCAGATCTTCGACCAGCTCGGCCTGGACGCCGACGACCCGGCCCGCCGCGTCGTCAAGCTCACCAACCCGCTCAACGACGAGGAGCCCGCGCTCCGTACGTCGCTGCTGCCGGGCCTGCTCGGTGCGCTGCGGCGCAACGACGGACGGGGTTCGCACGATCTGGCCCTGTTCGAGACGGGTCTGGTGTTCCACCTGCGTGCGGAGCAGGGCGTCGCCGGGCACCTGCCCGTCGACCGGCGTCCGACCGACGAGGAGATCGCCGCGCTGAACGCCGTGCTCCCCGAGCAGCCGCGGCACGTCGCCGTCGTCCTCGCCGGGGCCCGTGAGCAGGCCGGCTGGTGGGGCAAGGGCCGTCCGGCAGTCTGGGCCGACGCCGTCGAGGCGGGGCGCGCGGTCGCCCGTGAGGCCGGTGCCGAACTGGCCGTCCGCAAGGGGCAGTACGGGCCCTGGCATCCGGGCCGGTGCGCCGCGCTGGCGATCACCGTGGACGGAGCCGAGCGGGTCATCGGCCACGCCGGTGAACTGCACCCGCGCGTCGTGAAGGCGCTGGGGCTGCCCGCCCGTACCTGCGCGATGGAGCTGAACCTGGACGCGCTGGAGGCGGTCGGCGACGACGCCCCGCAGGCACCGGGCATCTCCACGTTCCCCGTCGCCACACAGGATGTCGCCCTCGTCGTCGACGAGTTCTTGCCGCACGCCGACGTCGAGGCCGCGCTGCGGGAGGGCGCGGGTGAACTCCTGGAGGGCATCCGGCTGTTCGACGTGTACGAGAACGCCGAGCAGTTGGGAGAGGGGCGCAAGTCACTGGCGTACGCGCTTCGCTTCCGGGCCGGGGATCGCACGCTGACCGTGGACGAGGCTTCGGCCGCCCGGGATGCGGCGGTCGCCCTCGCGGGCGAGCGTACCGGGGCGGTTCTGCGGAGTTAGGGCGCCCAAGGGGCGGGGAGCTGCGATTTCGTCGGCGGCTGCGGGTAGTTCGTGGCTGGTCGCGCAGTTCCCCGCCCTTAACAGCATGTGGGTGGCGCGCGGAGCTTTTTAGGGACGCGGGGCTGTGTCGATATGCGGCTCCGCCGCGTGGGCGCGACCAGCCCCCACCTACCCGCAGTCGACAAGCCACCCTCAGTCCCCGGTCCTTAGTCGCCCGGCCACCGCCGGAGGCGCTACGCTGCCAATCGCCGGCACCGAGCCACCGGAGGGCCTCCATGCAGCCCAATACCCTGCTCGACGCGATTCTCGACGAGGCCGGTGTTTCCCACGCCGGGCTCGCCGCGCATGTCAACCAGGCGGGGCGGGCGAGAGGGCTCTCGCTGAGGTATGAACACACCGCCGTGGCACGGTGGTTGAAGGGGCAGCGGCCGCGCGGGCAGGTGCCCGACCTGATCTGCGAGGTGCTCGCAGCGCGACTGCACCGGACCGTCACCCTCGACGACATCGGACTCGGCGTGCCCGGCGAGCCCACCTCCCAGCACGGTGCCGGGCTCTCGGGTTTCGTGGAGCGGGCCACCGCCCTGTGGCGCTCCGACGAACAGCAGCGGCCGCATGTCCTCGGTGCCCCGGCCGTCACCGGGACGCCCGCCGTGATGCCCGTGTGGGAGTGGGAGAACCCGCCGGAGGACGTCGACGTCTCGCGCGGCGGGCGGCACCAGGTCAGCATGGCCGACATCGAGATGCTGCGGGCGGCCCGCAGCCACTACGAGCAGATGTACCGCAAGGCGGGCGGCATAGCGACCCGTACGCGCATCGTCGGGTTCCTCAATGCCGAGGCCGCGCCCCTGCTGCGCGGCAGCTACACCGACGCCACCGGGCGCCAACTGCACCGGGCCACCGGTGGGTTGGTGGCGGTCGCCGGGATCTGCGCGTACGACTCCGACGCCCATGGGCTCGCCCAGCGGTACTTCCATCAGGCACTCAGGCTGGCGAAGGCGAGCGGAGACCGGGGGCTCGGGGCCTATGTGATCGCGCTGCTCGTCAACCAGGCGCTGTTCATGAAGGAGTACCGGCAGGCCGTCGCCTTCGCCGAGGCCGCGCTGCGCACCGCCGGCAAGCACATCACCCCGGCGCTCGCCTCCGACCTGTACGCGATGCAGGCCAAGGCGTATGCGCACCTCGGCGACGGCACGAGCGCGCTGTCCTGCATCCGGCGGGCGGAACAGGCCGCCGAGCGCATCCGTCGCGGGTACGAACCCGATGAGACCGGCTATGTCCAACCCGGCCTCGTCAACGTACAGGTGGCGGAGGCGCTGCTCAGCCTCGGCGACCTGGCCGCCGCCGCAGAGCACGCCGCGGCAGCCGTCGACAACCCGGCGCACGACAGGGGGCGTGTGCACCGGCTCGCGATGCTCAGCCAGATCGAGTTGAGGCAGGGCAACGCGGACAAGGCGGTGGCGAGCGCGGTCGAAATGGCCGAGCGGGCGCGCGGAATGGAGTCCATGCGCCTGCGTGACAGACTGCGGGCGGTACGCGAACACCTCGTGCGCAGCGGCTGCGCGGGGACCGCCGAAGCCGCCGAACTCATCGACGGAGCACTGCGCGTACCGCTCTGAGGCCGCCCTCCGCCACGCTCCGGGCCCGGCCGCGCACCCGCCGTGCACCGGCTGTGCGCCTGCTGTCAGAAGGCTCCTGCTGCGATATTGCCACTTACTCGGCGGAAGGTGGCAGAACCATGCAGTGGACGAAACAGAACGAACAAACTGTGTATTCGAACCGCTGGTTCAGCGTCAATCTCGCAGATGTCGCGCTGCCGGACGGGCGGCACCTCGATCACTTCCTGATACGGCTGCGGCCGGTGGCCGTGGCCACCGTCGTCAACGAGGCCAACGAGGTACTGCTCCTGTGGCGGCACCGCTTCATCACCGACAGCTGGGGTTGGGAGCTCGCGGCGGGTGTCGTCGAGGACGGCGAGGACATCGCCGTAGCGGCGGCCCGCGAACTGGAGGAGGAGACCGGATGGCGGCCGGGACCCCTGCACCACCTGATGAGCGTCGAGCCCTCCAACGGGCTCACCGACGCCCGGCACCACATCTACTGGGCCGACGAGGGCGCCTACGTCGGTCACCCCGTGGACGACTTCGAGTCGGACCGCAGGGAATGGGTCTCCCTCAAGCTCGTTCCCGACATGGTCGCCCGCGGTGAGGTCCCGGCCGCCAACATGGCGGCCGCGCTGCTCCTCCTGCACCATCTGAGGCTCGGGCAGGACGCCAAGCCATGATCCCCCCGCGCGTCCCGTCCGAACGGCTCAGCGGCCGACGACCTGCCAGATCGACACCACCAGGGCGCCCACGGCCGCGAGAGCCACGACGGCGGGCAGCGGCCAGCGGGAGTGCTCCAGGTTGACGACACGGGTGCTCAGGTCGTCGAGATCCTTGGCGGTCTGTTCGGCGCGGTGACTCAGCAGGGTCAGCCCTCCTTCGACGCGTGTGTGCGCCACATCCAGGCGACGGCGTAACTCTGCGAGTTCGCCGTGGGGCACGGGATGCTCGGGGTCGATGGCCACGAGTCCGCTCCTTTCTGTAGTCGTTTTCCATCCCTTGCATGCGCACGGCAAGTCAACTCGCCTGGTCGACGGGTGGGGAGCGTGTGCGGACGGCATATGCGTGTCCGCCGCGCACACGGTGTGTGAATGCCGCGGGCCCGGCACCGTTTCCGGTGCCGGGCCCGCAATGCCCACGCTCTGTGATCAGGTGATCGAGTGACCACGGTCTGTGATCAGGCGTACGTGTAGAAGCCCGAGCCCGTCTTCCGGCCGAGGCGGCCCGCGTCGACCATGCGCTGGAGCAGCGGGGGAGCGGCGTACAGCGGTTCCTTGTACTCCTCGTACATCGAGTTGGCGATGGAGACGATGGTGTCCAGGCCGATCAGATCGGACAGCTTCAGCGGGCCCATCGGGTGGGCGCAGCCCAGCTCCATGCCGTTGTCGATGTCCTCGCGGCCCGCGATGCCCGACTCGAACATACGGATCGCGGAGAGCAGATACGGCACGAGCAGCGCGTTGACCACGAAGCCCGAGCGGTCCTGGGCGCGGACCGTGTGCTTGCCGAGCACCTTCTCGGCGAAGAGCTGCGCCCGGCTGAGGGTGCCCTCGGAGGTGGTGAGCGCCGGGATCAGCTCGACGAGCTTCTGCACCGGGGCCGGGTTGAAGAAGTGGATGCCGATGACGTGGTCGGGCCGCGAGGTGGCGACCGCGAGCTTCACCAGCGGGATCGAGGAGGTGTTGGACGCGAGGATGGCGTCCGGGCGGGTCATCACCTGGTCGAGCACCTGGAAGATCTGGGTCTTCACCTGTTCGTTCTCCACGACCGCCTCGATGACGAGATCACGGTCGGCGAACTCGCCGAGGTCGGTGGTGAAGCTCAGCCGCGCCTGGGTGGTCGCCCGCTCCTCCTCGGTGATCTTTCCGCGCCCGGCCGCCTTGGACAGGGAGTTGAACAGCCGGGTACGGCCGATCTCCAGGGCCTCGCCGTTGGTCTCGGCGACCTTCACGTCCAGACCGGCGCGGGCGCACACCTCGGCGATGCCCGCTCCCATCTGGCCGCAGCCCACGACTCCGACGCGCGCGATGTCTCCCGCGGGGATGTACGTCACATCGTCCCTTTCACTGGTCTACGTGCCTGGCGGATCCCCCTGTTGTGGGCCTGCGCCAAACCTGCACGTTACCCGCGTCGGCTACTGATCAGTATCCCGGGTGCCGCATGGAAGGCTGGCGGGGAACAGTGCGCGATACAGGGGGCGCACGGCGGTACGCGGAGGTACGAGGATGCATCGGAAGCCACGGATGTCACGACGGGCGTTCTGGGCGACCGCGGCGGTGACGCTCGTGGCGGCGGGCGGGGTGGCGGCCGGCACGGCCATCGCCGGCGGGGACCCGAGCCCGCGTCGGCGGGCAGGCGGCGAAATGCGCGGCATGTGGCTGGCCACGGTCGTCAACCGGGACTGGCCCTCCAAGCCGGGCCTGACCGCCGACGAACAGCGTGCCGAGCTCCTCGCGCACCTCGACACCGCCGTGGAGCGCCGCCTCAACACGGTGATCTTCCAGGTCCGCCCCACCGCCGACGCGCTCTGGCCCTCCCCGTACGAGCCCTGGTCGCAGTACCTCACCGGCACCCAGGGCCAGGACCCCGGCTGGGACCCGCTGGGCACGGCCGTCGAGGAGGCCCACGCCCGCGGTCTCGAGCTGCACGCCTGGTTCAACCCGTACCGGGTCGCCAACCACACCGACCCCAGCCGGCTGGCGGCGGGCCACCCCGCCCGCGAGAACCCGGGCTGGGTCCTCCCCTACGGCGGCAAGCTCTACTACAACCCCGGGATCCCCGCCGTCCGCGCCTTCGTCCAGAAGGCCATGCTCGACGCCGTACGGAAGTATCCGATCGACGCCGTGCACTTCGACGACTACTTCTACCCGTACCCGGTCGCGGGCCAGGTCTTCGACGACGACGAGGCGTACGACCAGTACGGCGGGAGCTTCTCCAACCGGGCCGACTGGCGGCGCGACAACATCGACAAGCTGGTGCGGGAGATGGCGAAGGGCATCAAGCGGATCCGCCCCGGCACGCAGTTCGGCATCAGCCCCTTCGGCGTGTGGCGCAACGTCGCCACCGACGAGCGGGGCTCGGACACCCGGGCGGGCGTGCAGACGTACGACGACCTGTACGCGGACACGAGGAAATGGGTCCAGGAGAACTGGATCGACTACCTCGTGCCACAGCTGTACTGGAACATCGGCTTCGCCGCCGCCGACTACGCCAAGCTGCTGCCCTGGTGGGCGGAGACCGCCCGTGACAGCGGGACCCGGCTGTACATCGGGGAGGCCCTGTACAAGGCGGGCGATCCGGCGCAGCCCGCGGCCTGGCAGGACCCGGCCGAGCTGTCGGCACACCTCACCCTGGCCCGTGACCACCCCGAGGCGCGCGGGCATGTGTTCTTCTCGGCCAAGGAGGTCGCGGCCGACAAGATCGGCGCGATGGCCCGGGTGGTCACCGACCACTACCAGCAGCCGGCGAAGCCACCGCGCTGAACCGGAGCCACCGCGCTGAGCTAGTGCTGCGCGTCCTTGTGCCGGATCTCCGTGTCGGGGCCGGGCGAGCACACACCCTCGTGCCCGTCCTCGAAACGGACGCGGTACGGGGGGTTTCCCTCCTGGCCCAGGACTTCGACGATCTCGCCGATCTTGTCGTGTTGCCCGACCACCCTGCCGTGCTGGACAAGCTGGTCGCCCACGGTTGCACGCATCTTCGGGGCCTCCTCACGAGGTGCGGGAGCAGCGGTCCGTGGCCTTGAGTCTACGGCGCGGGAGCCCGCTCGCGACCCGTGCGAACGCCGCCCGCTGAGTGACGGCGAAGCACACCAGCACCACCGCGGCCGTCAGCGGGACGGCCACTGCCAGGCGCCCGCCCAGCAGTACCACCGACCAGACCAGTGTGAGCAGCGCCCGCGCCGGCTGCAACTGGCTGGCCTCGGGCATGCCGATCGCCGCCATGCTCCGCTACAGCTGTCGGCGACACCTCCTGGCAGGAGGGCGCGCCCTCGCGCCGCCCCGGGGCGCCCGTGCCGGTGCCGGTGGACGCGGACGGCGTGAAACCGGCCCTCCTCGCCGACGCCAGGCTGAGGGCGACGGTAAATGGTTCGACACCGGGCTCCTGGCCTGCGAGTGTCCCGCCATGAGCGACGAGTTGAGCCTTCCCGAGGGCTACGAGATATCCGCCGACCCCGGCCGCGTCGACGTCGGGCGGGTCCACACGTGGCTGTCCACCGACGCGTACTGGGCCATCGACCGACCCCGTGAGAAGCAGGAGCGAGCGATCGAGGGGTCGCTCAACTTCGGGGTGTACGAGGTGGGTTCGGGGGAGCAGGTCGCGTACGCCCGCGTGGTGACCGACCGGGCGACGTTCGCGTGGCTCTGCGATGTGTACGTCGACCGGTCGGCGCGGGGGAAGGGGCTGGGCACCGCCTTGGTCGGAGCCGTGCGCGAGCACCTGAGGGCGTTCGGGGTGCGACGTGTTCTGCTCGCCACGCACGACGCGCACGGCGTCTACGAGCAGGTCGGGTTCAGGGCGCTCGACAAGCCGGACCAGTGGATGGCCCTCCTCCTCGACGAGGCCGGCGAACCCCGGGTAACTCCTGAGTAACGCCCCCTTGACCTGCGGAGTCCCAGGTTCCACCATCGCCGCATGCATCTTCGGGTCACGTTCGTCGCCGCCGCGCGCTGCTCTTCGCTGCTCGCGGAGCGTTTCGAGGACGACCGGCCGCTGGACCAGGCCGGCTGGGACGAAGTGCAGCGCGCCGCCCACGACCTGGTGCCGCTGGCGGCGGCCGAGCTGCGCTACTGCTCGCCGACGCCCCGCAGTCGGGCCACCGGCGACGCGCTCGGCTACGCCCCGCTGGCCCAGCCCGCGTTGCGGGACTGCGACATGGGCCGCTGGCGTGGCTTCACGCTCGGCGAGGCCATGGCCCGCGAGCCTTCGGCGGTGGACGCCTGGCTGGCCGACCCCCACTCCACCCCGCACGGCGGCGAGTCGCTGATGGGCTTCATCTCCCGCATAGGCGGCTGGCTCGACACCCGTCCCCTCGACGACGGCGGCCGTATCGTCGCCGTGGCCGAGCCCTCCGTGCTGCGCGCCGCGCTCGTCTACGCGCTGAAGGCCCCGCCGTCGTCGTACTGGCACATGGACATCCGCCCCTTGTCGACGGTCACGGTCGCCGGTCGTCCGGGCCGCTGGAACCTGAGGCTGGGGGCTGCGTAGCGAAGGCCTCAGGCATGCGTGTGTAGTCGGTGATTAGGAGCTGGTCCTTCGCGGGGCCGCCGACCCGCCATGTCGTGCGCCAGTGGTCCTCGTCGTACACCTCGAACTCGCCCCGGTAGAGGTCCGCGGCGCAGGGGTGGTGCGTCTGCCAGTGGCCGTCGGTCAGGTCCAGGTCGTGGAAGGGGCGGCCGTCCGTGAACCGTACATCCGCCGTGCCGGGCGTGAGGCCCGGCAGGAAGCGCAGGGTCCGTT
The DNA here is from genome assembly GCF_008386495.1 of Streptomyces tailanensis. Lineage (GTDB taxonomy): Bacteria > Actinomycetota > Actinomycetes > Streptomycetales > Streptomycetaceae > Streptomyces > Streptomyces tailanensis. The sequence goes on from NZ_VTHJ01000075.1 coordinate 36,979, forward strand.
CGGCGGGGCGGCGGACGCCCTGCCAGAGGAAACTTCCGGATTCCCGGTGGAGGAGCCCCCCGTCGTTCAGCGGGCTGAAAACAGCCCTCCCGGTGAACTCCCCCTCCGCCCCGCTCGCCAGATCCCGCACCGACCGCGTGACCCGCCAACTCCCGGACAGATGGGTCAGTACGTCGGGTACTGGCCGGAAAACACCCATCCGTCCCTCGCTTCCGACACTTTCGGTCCCGCACGACCCGTTGACGCCCTCCCGGCACCCTCCTTATCTTGCCGTTCGATGTACTGATCATTGTCCAATATTTCGAACGAACGACCCCATGATCCCCACTTGAGCCGCGGAGTATCCATGCCACGCAGTACCCGCACCCGTTGGAGACTCGGCCTCACCGCCACCGCCTTCCTGGTGGCGGCCGCCTCGGTCCCGGCGCCCGCGCACGCCGAGGACATCACCGACTACGCGATCAACGTCGACCCCACCGCCAAGGGCGCGAAGATCGACGACACGATGTACGGCGTCTTCTTCGAGGACATCAACCGGGCCGCGGACGGCGGCCTGTACGCCGAACTCGTGCAGAACCGGTCCTTCGAGTACTCGACCGCCGACAACCGCGCGTACACCCCCCTTACCTCCTGGGCGGTCGACGGCTCCGCGCAGGTCGTGAACGACGCCGGCCGACTCAACGAGCGCAACCGCAACTACCTCTCCCTGGGCGCCGGTTCGGCCGTCACCAACGCCGGCTACAACACCGGCGTCCGCGTCGAGGAGGGCAAGACGTACGACTTCTCGGTGTGGGCGCGCGCCGAGGCCGGTACGACTCTGACCATCACCCTCAAGGACGCCGACGGCACGCTGGCGGAGGCCCGGCAGGTGGCCGTCAAGGGCGGCTGGGCCAAGTACAAGGCCACGTTCACCGCGACCCGGACCAGCAGCGACGGCCGTCTCGCCGTCGCCTCCTCCGATGCCGCCGCCCTGGACGAGGTGTCCCTCTTCCCGCACGACACCTACAAGGGCCGCAAGAACGGCCTGCGCAAGGACCTCGCCGAGAAGATCGCCGCCCTGAAGCCGGGCTTCGTCCGCTTCCCCGGCGGCTGCCTGGTCAACACGGGCTCCATGAAGGACTACAGCGAGGCCTCGAACTGGGAGCGCAAGCGCTCGTACCAGTGGAAGGACACCATCGGCCCCGTCGAGCAGCGCGCCACCAACGCCAACTTCTGGGGCTACAACCAGAGTTATGGTCTCGGCTACTACGAGTACTTCCAGTTCTCCGAGGACATCGGCGCGATGCCGCTGCCCGTGGTGCCCGCCCTCGTCACCGGCTGCGGCCAGAACAAGGCCACCGACGACGAGGCTCTGCTCCAGCGGCACATCCAGGACGCCCTCGACCTCATCGAGTTCGCCAACGGACCCGTGACCAGCGAGTGGGGCAAGAAGCGGGCCCAGATGGGCCACCCGAAGCCCTTCGGCCTCACCCACCTCGGCGTCGGCAACGAGGAGAACCTGCCGAACGAGTTCTTCGCCCGCTTCCAGAAGTTCCGGGCCGCCATCGAGGCGAAGTACCCCGACATCAAGGTGATCTCGAACTCTGGCCCCGACGACGCGGGCACCACCTTCGACACCGCGTGGAAGCTGAACCGCGACGCGAACGTCGACATGGTCGACGAGCACTACTACAACAGCCCGGAGTGGTTCCTCCAGAACAACGACCGCTACGACTCCTACGACCGCAGCGGCCCGAAGGTCTTCCTCGGCGAGTACGCCTCCCGGGGCAACGCCTTCAAGAACGCCCTCTCCGAGGCCGCGTTCATGACCGGCCTGGAGCGCAACGCCGACATCGTGAAGCTGGCCTCCTACGCACCGCTCCTCGCCAACGAGGACTACGTGCAGTGGAGCCCCGACATGATCTGGTTCAACAACCACGCGTCGTGGAACTCCGCCAACTACGAGATCCAGAAGCTCTTCATGAACAACGTCGGGGACCGTGTGGTGCCGTCGACGGCCACGACCACTCCGGCCGTGAGCGGCCCGATCTCAGGTGCCGTCGGCCTCTCGACCTGGGCGACGACAGCGGCGTACGACGATGTCAAGGTGACGGCAGCGGACGGCACGACCCTGCTCAGCGACGACTTCAGCGGTGACGCGTCGAAGTGGACCCACACCGGCAAGGGCAGCTGGTCCATCCAGGACGGGCAGTACGTGCAGACCGATGAGGCCGCCGAGAACACCATGGTCTCGGCCGGTGACACCTCCTGGCACGACTACGACCTCAAGGTGAAGGCCACCAAGAAGTCCGGCAAGGAGGGCTTCCTGGTCGCCTTCGGCGTCAAGGACACCGGCAACTACTACTGGTGGAACCTCGGCGGCTGGAACAACACCAGCAGCGCGGTCGAGCAGGCCTCGGACGGTGGCAAGTCCACGCTGATCTCCAAGCCGGGGACCATCGAGACGGGCCGTACGTACGACGTCGAGGTCAAGGTGCGGGGCCGCCAGGTGACCCTGCTGCTGGACGGCCAGGAGTGGGGCAGCTTCACCGACGACAAGCCGGCCGAGCCGTTCCGCCAGGTCGTCACGCGGGACGCGAAGACCGGTGACCTGATCGTCAAGGTCGTCAACGCCCAGTCCGTGGCCGCCCGTACGGCCATCGACCTCGGCGGTGCGAAGGTCCGCTCGAAGGCCCGCGTCACCACGCTCATCGCCGCGCCGAACGCCGTGAACACGGAGACGGCCACGCCGGTCGCTCCGGTGACGTCGACGTTCAGCGGGGTGGCCGAGGAATTCAGCTACACGTTCCCGGCGAACTCGGTGACGTTCCTGAGGATCAAGAAGAGGTGACCATGCGATGAGGGGTGGCCCGGGTCCTGTGCGGGCTCGGGCCGCCTCTTACGAGCTACGAGCTACGAGCTACGAGCTACGAGCTACGAGCTACGAGCTAGGGCCTGTTCTGAGTTGAGATCACGGGATCGGTCATTCCCGCTTCAGGAGGGCGCTGGCTGCG
>NZ_VTHJ01000076.1:0-20616 GCF_008386495.1 Streptomyces tailanensis
GGAGCGCCCAAGACCGTTCGGGGCGTGCGGCTGAGCGGGCTCACTTTCGCTCAGTCCACAGGAACGGTGCATGGCTGGACTCAGTGCCTGCGGCACCGGCTCACGTCGATCCGTACATGCGATGACGAAGACCGGTTCGCCGTGGAAGAGGAATTCGCCGACGAGGGGCTTGCGGCTGTCCGTCCAGGCCTCGCTGGTGGGGTTGATGCGGCCGGGGGAGTGGGTCAGCTTCGCGCCCTTCCTCGTCTTCACCACCTCCGTCGCCGTCGTCGCGTCGGCTGCAGCGCGGTCCGTGAAGGAGACCCGCTCGGGGTTGAAGAGGAACACCTGGCGGATGTTGCCGCCGGGCTCGCCGCCGTCCTGGTTGTTCTCGGGGGAGACGTAGCGCCAGCTGTAGCGGGGGCCGCCTGCCGCGCGGATGGCGTCGGTGAAGCGGGTGAGGGTGGCCTCGGCGGTGACCCTACCGTCGTTCGTCGCGCCGTTGTCGTCCTGGATCTCCTCCAGGGCGACGATGTCGGGCGACCGCAGATTGACCGCCACGCCCTCCGCCAGGCGCGCGAACTTCGACTCCTCGTCCAGCGCGTCCAGGTTCTCCACGTTGTACGTGGCCACCGCCAGCTCGCCACCCTTCTGGCGGCGGGTCACCTCGGCCTCGATGCCGTGGTCGACCAGCGTGCCCGGCTGGATGGCCTGGAGGTTGTAGCCGCCGAAGGCGGAGTAGTCGAGCGGGCCGGCCGTCGTGCCGGAGAGCGAGTCGCCCACGTTCGCCTGCGGGAACGGCGTCGTAGTGTCGAGCGACATCACCTTCATCGCGAAGCCACTGCGCACGAGTTCCTGGTCGTCGGCCACGACCACCCGGATCGTCAACGGGCCACCTCCGCCGCCACCAGCGCCGGGTACGGCGGTACGGGGATACGCACCCGCACCGCGAAGCCGCGCCCATCCGGCCCCGGCCCGGTCATCGCCGTACCCCCATGCGCCGCCGCCCGCTCCCGCACGCCGACGAGGCCGTGCCCGCCGCCGCCCCTGACAGCCGCCCCGGCCCCGGCCTGCGGACCACGCCCGTCGTCGGTCACCTCGATGCTCAAGTCGCCTTCCCTGTAGGTGAGTTGTACGGACACGGTACGGGCGTCCGCATGCTTGACCGTGTTCGTCAGCGCCTCCTGAACGATCCGGAAGACCGTCGCCCCGGTCGCGGCCGGCAACGCCCGCGTGCACCCCCTCGTCCCGTAGGCGACCTCAAGCCCGCTGCCCCGCACCCGGTCGAGGAGAGCGGGCAGATCCGTAAGTCCCGGCTGCGGTTCACGCGGCGCGAGCCCCGGCTCATGACCCCCGCCGCCCCCGTCGCTCTCGCCCCCCTCCCGCAACACGCCCAACATCCGCCGCAGTTGGGCCATGGCATCCCGCCCGGCCTCGGAGATCGCGTCGAACGCGGCTTCCGCGCGCTCCGGAGCCGTACGTACCGCCACCGGCCCGGCCTCCGCCTGCACGATCATCAGGCTCACCGCGTGGGAGAGGATGTCATGCATCTCGCGGGCGATCCGGGCGCGTTCGCGGGCGGCGGCGCGTTCGGCCTCGACCCGGTTGGCTCGCTGACGGGCATCGGTCAGCCGGCCGAAGACGTAGGCGGCCGCGAACACGAAGAAGCAGAAGGTCAGTTCGCGTGCCGAGCGGCTGTTGAGCCACACCCCCACGGGCACCGCGAGCAGCACCAGACCCCCGGCGACCAGCCGTTTGCGGGGCGGACAGAGCGCGGCGACCGTGTAGACGATCACCAGCCCGGTGTACGGCAACGGCTGCCCGGGGCCGTCCAGGGCCAGCTTGTACTGGGCGCTGGTGGCCATGACGGCGAGCAGGGCGAGGATCGGAGCGCGCCGACGCCACACCAGCGGAACCACGGGAGCGTGATCAGCCCGTACGCCGGCCAGGTCGCCGGCGGCAACTCGGCCGACCTCGGCACCACGAACGGCATCGTCATCGCCGCCTGGATCAGGAGCGCGATCCCGATGTCGACCAGCAGCGGCTTGGCCGCCGCCAACGCCCGGCCCCGCTCCCACCAACCCCGTACGCCCTCGAGAGCCCCACCACGTATCCCCGTCGTCACGGTTCCCCACGGTAACGGGCCCGTGTGCCTGTCCTGATCTGCCGTTCACACCTCGGAACGAGCGACTACCAAAACCTCGAACTCCAACTCCCTCAGTTCATCCATGTGAACAGAAATCAAGCACCAACCTATTGACGTGTTCAGGCCATGCCCTAACACTGCCGATGAGGCCCGCAAGAAAGCGCTTTCCCGCTCCTCCGCCCCAAACCCGCACTGGAGATGGAGATCAGCGATGCCCAGAAGATCCGTCAGACCTGTCACGGCATGCCTCGGCGCCGGTGTACTGGTGAGCACGCTCGTCGTGCTGACCGGCGCCACGACCGCGCAGGCCGCGACCGCCCGGTACGAGGCCGAGAGTTCCCCGGCCGTCTGCACCGGCACGATCGACTCCGACTGGACCGGATACTCGGGCAGCGGATTCTGCAACGGCACCAACTCCACCAGCGGATACGCCCAGTTCACCGTGACCGCACCCGCATCGGGCACGGCGACGCTGGCGATCCGCTTCGCCAACGGCACCACCACCGCCCGCCCCGCCAACGTCGTCGTGAACGGCTCGACGGCGACGACGGCGTCGTTCGAGGGCACGAGCACCTGGACCGGCTGGACGACGAAGACGCTGACGGTGCCGGTGGTGTCGGGCAGCAACACCATCCGGCTCACCCCGACCACCGCCGCCGGCCTGCCGAACGTCGACTACCTCGACGCCACCACGCCGGACGGCGGCACCACCCCGCCCCCGTCGGCCTCCGCGCTGTACGTCGCGCCGAACGGCACCGACAGCGCGGCCGGCACGATCTCGGCCCCCACCACCCTCACCTCGGCGATCGGCCGTATCACCGCCGGCGGCACGATCTATCTGCGCGGCGGTACGTACAACCACTCCTCGACCGTAACCATCCCGGCCGGCAACAACGGCACGTCCAGCGCCCGGACCACCCTCTCCGCCTACCCGGGCGAGACTCCGGTGCTCAACTTCTCGGCGCAGAGCGAGAGTTCGTCGAACCGGGGCTTGCAGGTGATGGGGTCGTACTGGCACGTGAAGGGCCTCGTCGTCGAGCGGGCCGGTGACAACGGCATCTTCGTCGGCGGCAGCAACAACGTCTTCGAGCGCACGGTGACCCGCTTCAACCGCGACACGGGGCTGCAGCTCGGGCGGGCCACCTCCAGCACCCCGACCGCCCAGTGGCCGTCCAACAACCTCATCGTCAGCGCCGAGTCGCACGACAACGCCGACTCGGACGGCGAGGACGCCGACGGCTTCGCGGCGAAGCTCACCACCGGTCCCGGCAATGTCTTCCGCTACGCCGTCGCGCACAACAACATCGACGACGGCTGGGACCTCTACACCTACTCCGACTACGACCCCATCGGCGCGGTGACCATCGAGGACTCCCTCTCCTACGAGAACGGCACCCTCAGCGACGGCTCCCAGGCCGGCAACGGCGACCGCAACGGCTACAAGCTCGGTGGCGAGGACGTGCCCGTCAACCACGTCGTCCGGCGCAGCTTCGCCGTCGACAACGGCAAGCACGGGTTCACCTACAACAGCAACCCCGGCTCGATGACCATCTCGAACAACGTGAGCATCGACAACACCGAGCGCAACTTCAACTTCGACGCCGGTACGTCGGTCTTCCGCGACAACACCTCCTGCCGTAGCGGCAGCGGTACGAACGACCGGATCATCGGCGACTCCGACAGCTCCAACCAGTTCTGGTCCGGTACGAACGGGTCGCGCTGTGCGTCGTACTCCGGCGCGCTGGGCTGGTCCTTCGCCTCGGACGGCAGGCTGGTGGTGACGTTCGGAGGCTGAGCCAAGGCAGTGCTTGCCTGACTGACGGGGTGCCGGGCGCTTTTCATGACCCCGGCACCCCATCGGCTGGACCGGGCGGCGCCGGCCGGGTTCGCGGAACTTGTGGGCGGGGGCGGGGCGGTGGTCGACCTGGGATGCGGGCCGGGGCGGGTCACCGCTCACCTCGCCGCCCTCGGGCTGTCCGTGTTCGGGCTCGACCTGTCGGAGTCGATGCTTGCGACCGCCCGCCGCGAGAATCCGGGACTGCGTTTCGAGCAGGTTCGACGCCGGAGCTGGACCTTGCCGACGGGGCGCTCGCGGGCGTGGTCTCGTGGTACCCGTCCATCCATACGCCTGTGGATGAACTCCCCGCGCTGTTCACGGAGTTCCACCGGGTGCTTGGGCCGGGCGGCCACCTGCTCCTCGGCTTCCAGGTCGGCGACGAGCCACGGCACTACGACCGCCCTTGGGGCCACCCGGTGTCACTCGACTTCAGCGCAGGCAGCCGGACGCCATCGCCGGGCTGCTGGAAGACACCGGATTCCGCCTCCTTTCGAGAACGGTCCGTGCACCGGACACGGAACGCGGGGAGCCGGTCCCGCAGGCGTTCCTGATCGCCGAGGTTCGCGCCCAAAGCGCAATGCCGTGAAATTGCGTGACCGCGCGTCTGCTGGTATAGACCGCACTCGAACGCCGCACATGCGCCCCGGTTTTACCAGTCGTATGGTGATTCTACGGTCGACAGGACCCGGCTTTCCGGGCGAATGCGCTGCTGTGCCGGTATTCGGCGGTACCTCTCCACAGCTGAATGGCTGCTCTCGCCTGAATATGAACTGTCTCCCCGAATCAACCTCTTCGAGCGCGTGCTGAGAACGCCAGGACGGGAGGTCACCATGCGTTTCCCCCATCCCCACCGCCGGTCCCGCGACCTCAAGCCGGACCGACGCAGACGAGGCCCGCTTCCCCTGCTCCTGGCGGCGCTGCTGTCCTTCACCTGGGGACCAACGCTGGTGACAACGGCCGAAGCCAGGGCCGTGAACGCCTCCACCCATGCCCTGCCGAAGCTCCGCATAGACGTCGGCAGAAACCCGAATGGGATTGCGTTCACCCCCGACGGCCTTACCGCTTACGTCACCAACACCGCAAACGGCACCGTGTCCGTGATCGACACCGTAGAAAACGAGGTGATCCACACGATCCGTGTCCTCACGAAACCGACGGGGATCGCGATGAACCGCAGCGGCAGCCGCGCTTACGTCGCGGACTCCGGTGACAGTGCTGTCACCGTGATCGACACCGAGCACAACCGGGTGCGTCGCCACATCGTCCGCTTCGGCGGCACACCGACCGGGATCGCCGTCGACCCCAGCGGACTCGTCTGGGTCACCAGGTCCGGGGTGGGCGACGTGGTCGTGTTCGACCCGGACTCAATCGAGAACGTCGCGAGATTCCGTGTCGGAACAACACCGACCGGGATCGCGCTGAACAGTAGCGGCAGCCTCGCTTTCGTCGCCAACTCCGGGTCGAACAACGTGTCCGTGATCGACGTAGAAGCGGACACCGTGAAATCCGTCCGTGTTCACGCCCGCCCGACCGGAATCGCGGTGTCCCCCACCGATGGCAACCTCGCCTATGTCGCCAGCACCGGGAAGAACATACTGGACGTGATCGACGCGTCCGCGAAAGGCGGCCCCGAGCGGACGGATTCCGTGGGCGTCGGCCACTCACCGACCGGGGTCGCCGTGCACCCCGAAGAGCGCCACGTCTTCGTCACCAACCGGGGGGACAACAACGTCTCCGTGGTCCGCACCACCGGGAACCAGTTGGCCCTCGACCGTAACGTACCCATCAGCGCCGGCAATGCGCCGACCGGAATAGCGCTGTTCCCCGATGATCCAGACTTTGCTTACGTCGCCAACTCCGGGGCTGACGACGTCTCCTACGTTTTTCTCGGCTGATCAAAGCGCCCCGGCGATGTCCAGCGCGGCGATGTAGCCGAACGTCATCGCGGGGCCGAGCGTCGAACCCGCGCCCGCGTAGCTGTGACCCATCACCGCGGCGGACGCGTTACCCGCGGCGTACAGGCCCGGGATCGTCGAGCCGTCCGCCCGCAGGACCCTCGCCCGGGCGTCCGTCCGCAGGCCCCCCTTGGTGCCCAGGTCGCCGGGGACGATTCGGAAGGCGTAGTAAGGGGGGAGCCAGAGGGGGCCAGGCAGGAGTTGGGGAGGACGGACGGGTCTGTGTAGTAGTGGTCGTACGCGCTGTCGCCCCTGTGGAAGTCGGGGCCCACGCCTCGCAGCGCCTGGGAGTTGAAGCGGACCACTGTGGTGCGGAGGGCCGTCGCGGGTACATCGATCGACGTGGCGAGGGCGTCCAGCGTCCAGGCCTTCTGGGCCGCGCCCGAGTCGTACCAGACGTCGGAGCAGGGCAGGGTCGGCAGGACGTCCTTGAAGAGGTAGCGGCTGCGGTAGTTCTGGTCGACGATCAGCCAGGCCGGGATCGCGTGGTCGGTGTCGTTGACGTCGTACATGGTGTGGACGACGTCGCTGTAGGGGGCGGCCTCGTTGACGAAGCGGGCGCCGGACGCGTTGATCAGCAGGCCGCCGGGGAGAGTGCGTTCGGCGAGGCAGAAGTACGGCTGGCCGGGGAGTGGGATCGCCGGACCCCACCAGGCGTCGTCCATGAGGGCGAGGGCGGCGCCGAGGCGGTGGCCGGCCTGGATGCCGTCGCGGGTGTTCTCCTTCGCGCCTACCGTCCAGTCCTTTCCAGTCCGTGCCGATGGGCTGTCGCTGGTGGCGGTCGCGCATCGCCGCCTTGTGCTCGAAGCCGCCGGAGCCGACGATCACGCCTCGGCGGGCGCGGACCAGGGCGGGGGTGCCGTTCCGGGTGACGATCGCTCCGGTCACGGTGCTGTTCTCGACGTACAGGTCGGTGAGCGGGGTGTTGAGCCACACCGGGACTCCGGCGTCGCGGAGCCCTAACGGTTCGGCGGCGGTGCCGTGCTGTGCCGTCGTACGAGCCGGGTCGGCACAAGCGTCGTCCCATGCCCGGAAGTTTCCCGCCGCATCTTCCCGAGCACCCCCTCCACACACAACCGCCCCACCTCCGCGAAGTCCTGATGGATGGTGGTGAGGGGAGGGAGGAAGGACGAAGCCTCCGGGATGTCGTCGAAGCCGATGACGCTCACCTCCTCGGGGACCAGGCGGCCCCGCTCGTGCAGGGCCCGCAACAGCCCCAGCGCCATCTGGTCGTTCGCGGCGAACACGGCCGTACAACCCGGTTCGTCGGCCAGCCTCAACCCCGCGCGGTAGCCCGAGTCCGCCGACCAGTCGCCGCGTACCAGGGGCGGAGGCGTGCGGCCGGCCGCCGTGAGTGTCTCCCGCCATGCGTTGGTCCGGCGCTGGGCCGCGAATGAGTCCTCGGGTCCGGCCAGATGCCACACCGTCCCGTGGCCGAGGTCGAGGAGATGACGTACGGCCTCCCGCGCCCCGCCCGCCTGGTCGGTGTCCACGACGGTGTAACGGTCGCCCGCGTCCGAATCGGCGACGACGACCGGGACACCCGGCGGCAACGACACGGTCGCGGCGTCCAGCAAGTGCGTCTCCAGGATGACGATCACGGCGTCGACCGCCAGTTCGCCGAGGCGGGAGAAGGCCCCGTTCACCTCGTCCTGGGTGGGCACGGCGACGGGGAGCAGCGTGACGGCGTAACCCTCGCGGGCGGCGGAGGTGGCGATCGCGTCCAGCGTGCGCATGTTGCCCATAGTGGACAGGGAGAAGGTGATCACGCCGAGCGTGCGGAACTCGCCCCGGCGGAGCGCCCGCGCCGCGCTGTTCGGTCGGTAGCCCAGTTCCCGCATCGCGGCCAGCACCTGCCGCCGGGTCTCCTCGGTCACCCCGGGGAAGCCGTTGGACACGCGGGAGACGGTCTGTGCCGAGACCCCGGCGAGCCGGGCGACGTCGCCCATGGAAGGGCCCTGCCGAGGCCGGGATACGGCTCGTCTCGCCGTACGACCGTCTGTGTTGCGGTCACCATTCACTGGCCCCACCACTCCACGCACCTTTGATCAGAACCGGCCGCGATCGACGCCGTAGCCGACCACGACCAACCAGAACCAACCTCTTGACCGCTGAGATTCGGACAGTGTAGACATCCCGCCAGTGAATGTTTACGTAAACATTCATTCGAACAAAACCATACGAGAGCGAACGAACCGCACCGAACCGCACCCCGCGGACCCCGATCTCTCGTGCCCCGCCGGGACGCGCGGCACGTGGAAGAGTTGGAGTACTCGAATGGCACACCGCACCCGCACGAGACGGCTCCTCGGGGCCATCGGCGTCACCGCCCTCGCGACCGGGACCGTCATGGCCACCACCTCCCTGCCGGTCGCGTACGCCGAGACGGCCGCCGCGAACGCCTCGGTCACTGTCCGGCCCGACCCCTCGTACAAGGGGGAGAGCTTCGAGGGCTGGGGAACCAGCCTGGTGTGGTTCGCCAACGCCACCGGCGACTACCCGCCCGAGATACGGGAGAAGCTGGCCGACCTCCTCTTCGGCAAGGACGGCCTCAATCTCAACATCGCCCGCTACAACATCGGCGGCGGCAACGCCCCGGACGTAAAGGACTACCTGCGCGCGGGCGGCGCGGTCGAGGGCTGGTGGAAGGCGCCGGCGGGCACCACCCGCGAGGACGTCGACTGGTGGAGCGCGGACGACAAGAGCGACTGGAACAAGAACGCGGACGCCACTCAGCGCTGGTGGGTGGACCGCATCAAGAACGACATCGACCACTGGGAGACGTTCAGCAACTCCCCGCCGTGGTTCATGACGGTCAGCGGTTACGTCTCCGGCGGCTTCGACTCCTCGAAGGACCAGCTCAAGGAGGAGTCGGTCGACGACTTCGCCAAGTACCTGGTGGGCGCCACCGAGCGGCTGGAGAAGGCGCACGGCATCAAGGTCGACACGCTGGACCCGTTCAACGAGCCGAACACCCCTTACTGGGGTACGAAGCTGGGCGCGGACGGGCAGCCGACCGGTGGCCGTCAGGAGGGTGCCCACATGGGCCCCGAACTCCAGCAGAAGGTCCTCAAGGCCCTCGCCCCCGTCCTGGAGGAGTCCCGTACGCACGCGGAGATCTCCGCGATGGACGAGACCAACCCCGGCACCTTCGCCACCAACTGGAACTCGTACCCCCAGGAAGTGCGCGACCTCGTCGGCCAGATGAACGTCCACACGTACGGCACCGGCCAGCGCACCACCGTGCGCGACCTGGCCAAGGCCGCCGACAAGCCGCTGTGGATGAGCGAGGTCGAGGGCGACTGGGGCGACGGGCAGAGTTTCACCGACATGCGGCCCGGCCTGGGTCTCGCCCAGCGCATGGTCGACGACCTGCGGGAACTGGAACCCAAGGCCTGGGTGTTCTGGCAGCCGGTCGAGGACTACGACAACATGAAGCCGGGCGGTGAGTCCGCGAAGGGCGGCAACTGGGGCTCCATCCAGCTGTCGTTCGGCTGCGACTCCGCGGACACCCTCGAAACGTGCCCGATCTACACGAACACGAAGTTCGACACCGCCCGTAACTTCACCCACTACATCAAGCCCGGCGACCGGCTGATCAAGACCAACGACACCTCCAGCACCGCCGCGGTCGCCAAGAAGGGCGACAAGGCCACCGTCGTCCACGTCAACAGCACCACCGCCGCCCGCGACGTCACCGTCGACCTGTCGAAGTTCGGCAAGGTCTCGTCCCGCGCGACCGTCACCGCGGTCGTGACCGACGCCGACGGCAAGCTGGTCAAGCAGCAGCCGGTCCGGGTCACCGACAAGCAGGCCACCATCACGGTCCCCGCCCAGTCCGTGACGAGCTTCCTCGTCAAGGGCGTCTCCGGCGTCGCGAAGGACCAGGCCGAACTCCAGGACGAGCACACCTACCGGCTGACCGGCGTCCAGAGCGGCAAGGACCTCTCCATCGCGGCCGACGGCAAGGGCCTCGTCATCAAGTCCGCCGCCAACGGCGGTACGCAGTGGCAGCTGGACCGCATCGGCCACGGCGCCGCCGACAACCGCTCGCGCTACGTCCTCACCGACCCCGCGAGCGACAAGCGCCTCGCCATCCGAGACGGCGCCCTCGTGGCGGAGCCCGCCGAAGGCCGCCCCGACACCGCCGCCCAGTGGATCATGTCCACCACCGGCGACACCACCTGGACCCTCGTCAACGCGGCCACCGGCCAACTCCCCGACGTCCACGGCCAGTCCACCAACGAGGGCGCCGGCGTCGGCCTCTGGACCCCGAACTCCGGCTCCAACCAGCGCTGGAAGCTGACGGACGTGACGCCCACGACCACGTCGTAACCCGCCCCGCCGCCCACGACGACGCCCCCGTACCCGGCTGCCGCGTTCGCGCGACCGGGGCGGGGGCGTTCGTCGATGATCTGTCGAAGCCCTGTGGTCCGGTCAGGGCGCGTGCCTCAGGTCTCAGGCCTTCGTCATGTCGGGGTCAGTGCAGCGCTTCGATGGCCTTCAGGATCAGGGTGCGCGCCTCGGCCCCGTACACGGCCATGCCACGCAGTTGCTCAAACGCCTTCAGGTAGACGGCAATCTCGGAAGGCTGGGTGATGTTGACTTCGGCCGACAGGAACTCCACCGACACGAGAGTGTCGTCATACACGTGGAACGTCTCAACGGGCCACTGCCGCCGCTCACACGTCGTCATGGGGATAATGCCCAACGACACCTGAGGCAGAGCTCCGGCGGTGAGCAGGTGCCCGAGTTGCGCTGCCATCGCGTCTCCGTCGCCCAACTGTGCGTACAGCACGGCTTCTTCGATCACCATGACAAAGCGGTGGCCCGGTTCGTGGATGATGCGGGACCGCTCAACACGTGCGGCCGCAGCCGCCGCGCCGTCGTTGAACGGGATGCCGCGGAAGTCAGCGATGTTGCTCAGCAGCGCGGACGCGTATCCCTCGGTCTGCAGAAGGCCGGGGACCATCGTCGACGAGTAGATCCGGAACAGCTCGGTGTGGTGGAAGAACCGCACCATGCTGTCCTGAAGTTGCTTCATGCCGCGGCGCACTTGGTGGCGCCATTCCTTGTACATCGACTCAGCGTTCAGCGACTGGACGACAAGGTCCTCTGCCTGGTCGACCGCGTCACAAGCGGCGGCCCACGCCCGGATGTCCTTGACCGAGGGCGCGGTGACGGCGTTCTCGATGCGGGACGTCTTGGAATGGCGCCAGCCGCACCGGTTGGCCAACTCGACGACCGTCAGCCCGGCGCTCTTGCGGAGGTCGCGCAGCCGCAAAGCGACAACCTGGCGTGCGGCCTGGGCCGACGAGGACGGGGAGACGGGCATGAACTGGCCTACCGATGCTCTGCTGTCAGCGGATGTCGTACTGATCGTGCGGGGTGGCTCGCGCCCACACTGCTTCGAAGGCTTCGGCGCACAACTTGGCTGCGGCCGGGTCGTTGGTGATCTCTTCTCCGAGCGATGAGCCATCTCCGGCGAAGTGGTTCCAGTGGACCCAACGTTCGTCGAACAGCCAGAAGTCATTGCCTGGCAGGGCGATGTCGGATGCGCGTCGGCGTGGTAGCCACCGCACCTGTTCTCCTGCGGCGACGTTCGTGAACGTGCCGTCGTACAGGAACCGGGTGTACTCACTGACCGGCTCGGAGACGATGCGGGCCCGGCGCACGACGACTCCGCGGCTGACGGTCTCCTGAATCAGGTTGAGCCACGGCCGCCACCAGGAGGCGCGATCGTCCGGGTTGTGGCGGAAGCCCTGCTTCCAGTCGGAGAATGGTCCTTTCTCATAGTCGACGGCGTAGGCGTCGCGCATCTCCAGGTGCACGGCCGACCGGCAGTTCGCGATCAGTTCATCGAATGTCGGCACGCTCGACGGCATCGCACGCCTCCCTGATCATGTGCACCATCCTGGCGGGGATACGGATCACTGCCTCGTTCTCCGGGATGCCCCGCGCGTGGCCGGGAATCTCGAACGCAGCGCATTCCGCTTCGAGTTCGGGGTCGGGCTTCCATCCCTGGAACACGAGTTCCTGCTTCTCCTGGTCGACCCACACCGTTGGGCTCTGCTTGTCCCCCGTGTTGGGGTCGATGCCGATGAACAGTAGCGACACAGCCACCTCCGCCTACGTGTTGTGCAGTTATGTCCACCACGGTCAACTTGCAGGAGAAGCGAGTCAAGAGGGCGAAGCAACCATCACCCTGCCTCCGGTAGTTGCGTAGACAGATCTGCACATTAATGGCGGGGCTGCACATGGCCTCCCTAGCGTCGACAGGTACGACAAACCCCGGCAGTGCGCGAACACCCCGGGGCGCGGTCCACGTTGCTGAGGAGCGCAGACGATGACAACTCCTACCACCCTCCAGGCGACACTGCCGCACCGGCCGAGCCGTCCTCCGAGTAGCGCAGGAGGCCACTCGGTGAGCCCGGCCCGCCAGACCACCATGGACCGTCCCCCCATCGGGCTGGCCCTCCCCCTCGAAGAGCCCGAGCCCGTCCCCGGCTGCGACGAATGCGCCATGCTCGCCCGGCAGCGCGTCGAGGCCCGCAGGACCGGTGACCTGTCGCGGGTCTCGGACTGCAACGTCCTCATGCGCGCTCACCACCCGCCGCGCCGGAAGCGAAGGCGATGACCGTGCACAAGCCAGCCATCGGTGACACCGTCGAGGACACGGACAGCCGGAAGATCGGCAAGGTCATGGGCTTCGTCGGGCCGTTCGTACAGTTGCGGCCGATCGGGGGCGGGCGGGAGTGGGACGCCGAGCCGGGGAACCTTCGGCGCCTCACCCTGAGCGAGGCCCTGAGCGCGGGCGTGGCCGCAGCCAATGCCCGATCGCGGGGTGAGCGCCCTTGATGCCGCCCTTGGCCGAGGCCGCGTACGTCGCGCTGCTCACGCACGGCGCCGAGTGCCCGGACTGCCGGGAGTTCCGCGACGAAGACGGGAAGTCCACAGGACACTGCCCGGAACTCGACGCCTTGGCGCAGAACTACCGCCGGGCGCGGCGCGACGCCCGTGGTGAAGGGCTCAAGACGGCCGCGCCGTCAGGAGCGGGTCCTACACCGTCCTGACACCAGCCGCGGGGGCCACCGTAAGAACCGACCGAGAGACGAGGAGACCCATGCAGGCCACAGTGCCCGACGATCAGGTCACCCCCTGGGGTGTCAGCCGTATGAAGCCGTTCCCTCCTGCTGAAGTTCTGCCTGCTGCCCGCGCGGTCCTCGACGCCGAGACGCAGACCGCCACATGGGTGGACCCTGACGGCACCCTGTTGCCGACACTGGACAAGCACAAGCGGTCGGAGACGTCGAAGGAGACAACGACGAAGACCAGCCTCGACGGCAACCCGGACCAGGGCAACGACCAGCAGGGAGACTCCGACTGATGGCCGCGGGTGGGCCGCCCGTCCTCGTCATCACGCGCCTGGACGATGCAACGGCCGACGAGGTGATCACGGAACTCAACCGGCGCCGCGTGCCCGTGGTACGCCTGGACCCCGGGGACTTCCCCACGACGGTCACCGCGGCAGCGGTGTTCGACAGCATCGGGCCCGGCGGCACCCTGGCCACCGAGACCCGCACGCTCGACCTGGACAGCGTGCGCTCGGTCTACTGGCGGCGGCCCACCCCCTACACCGCCGACCTCGCCATGAGCGAGCAGACCGCCCGCTGGGCTGTCGAGGAGGCCCGCTATGGGCTCGGCGGCATCCTCGCCGCCCTCCCCGGCGCCCACTACCTGAATCACCCCTGGCGCAACCGGGACGCTGAGTACAAGCCGGCGCAATTAGCGGTCGCCGCCCGCTGCGGGCTGACCGTGCCTCCCACCCTGATCACCAACGACCCCGACCAGGCCCGCACGTTCGCGGCCGAGCACGGGCCGGTGCTCTACAAGCCGCTCCGGGAAACCGACTACGCCGATGCGGACGGTCGGGCGCTGACGGTGTGGATCGACGACGTCATCCCCGACCAGATCGACGACCGGATACGCCACACCGCGCACCTGTTCCAGCAGCGGGTGGCCAAGACCGCTGACATCCGCCTGACCGCCGTCGGGGAGCACCTGTTCGCCGTCCGGATCGACGGCTCGCCCGGTGTCGACTGGCGTCGCCACTACGACCAGCTCACCTACACGCCCATCGCCGTCCCGCCTGAGTTCGCCAAGGGGGTACGCGCCTACCTCGACGCCTTCGGCCTGGTCTTCGGCGCCTTCGACTTCGGCCTGGACCCTGATGGCCTGTGGCACTGGTATGAGTGCAATCCCAACGGCCAATGGGCGTGGTTCCCCGACCACATCACCGCCCCGATCACCGCAGCCCTCGCCGACCAGCTCCAGCACGGAGGCCACGCATGACCGCCGACCCGGCCCAACTCCGCCGCACGCTCGCCGCGGCCATCCCCGTGGAAGACCCCGCGTGGCGTGATGCGCTCGAAGCCGTCCCGCGTGAACTCTTCCTCGATGACACGATGTTCCGCCCGTCCGGCACCCGGTGGGAGCCCGTGCACCGCCACACCACCGGCGCCGACGAATGGCTTCGCCTCGTCTACCAAGACACCACCTGGGTCACCCAGATCGATGGCATCGCCGCCGCGGACGCCTCCGGACCGCTGGCCGGCCGCCCCACCTCGTCCAGCACCCTGCCCTCACTGATCGTGCGCATGCTCGATCTCGCACGTATCCGCGAGGGTGACAAGCTGCTGGAGATCGGCACCGGCACCGGCTACTCCACGGCCATCCTGAGTCACCGTCTCGGCGACAAGAACGTGTACTCCATCGAATACGACCCGCGCCTTGCCGCCGCGGCGGCCGGCCACATCCAGGCCGCCGGATACTCCCCGACGCTCCTCACTGGAGACGGTCTTGCCGGATACAAGGACGCCGCGGAGTACGACGCAATCGTTGCGACCTGCGCAGTCCGGCACATCCCACCCGCCTGGCTGTACCAGGTACGCGACGGCGGAACCATCACCACCACCATCAGCGGATGGATGCTCGCCTCCGGCCTCATCCGCCTCACCGTCCACGACGACGGCACCGCCACCGGCCGCTTCGCCGGAGACCGGATCGGCTACATGCTCGCCCGCCCTCACGAACGCCCGCCCCACCTACTACCAGCGCCCGGGCCACACCCGCCCCGCCCGCCTGGACCCCGGCCTACTCGACGACTGGACCGGCCAGTTCCTGGCCCAGCTCGCCGCACCCTCCGCCGAACTCATGACCACCGGCGACGGCGTGATCCTCGTGGACGTCGCCACCGGCTCACAGGCATGGACCGAACCCGCCGGAAATGGGTGGCAGGTGCACCAGCACGGCCCCCTGCTCCTGTGGGACGCCGTAGAAGACGCACTCAACGCCTGGCAGGACGCCGGAACACCCCCGCAGTCCGACTTCGGCCTGACCGTAGAGGCCGACGGCACCCAACACGTCTGGCTCGGGGAACCCGGCGGACCCGCTTGGCACCTTCCGGTCTGACCCCGAGCACGAAGGAGGGCGAGACGAAGGCCGAATACCTTGGGCTTGCCGCTGCGGCTGGTCAGTCGGCGGTCTCGTCCTCCTCTGGAACGTCCAAGGGCGGTTGCTCCACTACGAACGATCCCTTGCCTCGCACTGTGACGATGAGCCCTCGTTCGCGGAGTTCCTGCGCGGTACGCCGCGCGGTGAGCCGTGCCACGCCGTACTCGTCGGCGAGGTGATTCTCCGAAGGGATCGGCCTGTCTGGTGCCAACTCCCCGGACCTGATCTTCCCGGCGATGACGTCAGCCAGTTGGACATAGAGCGGCTTGGCGCTCATCGGGTCCAGCGGCGACCTCATTTCCTCTGCATCGCTCATACGTCCAACGTAGGTGTGCTATCACATACACGATCGAGTGGATCCCTCTGTACTTGTATGCAGAGGTCTGTGTCCGGATATAGCGTCGCGGACGACAAGACCCCGGCGAGACGGTCCAGGTCTCCCGGGGCACGGCCGATCTGAATGGAGCAGACCGACATGCGGAACTTTATCCGCCGTAGCGCCCATTGGCTGAGCCTCCTGCTCACCCCCGGTACCGGGACCCGCCGGGCCGGGCGCGGTCCGGCGCACTCGCCGCGCCCGGCCCACCCCACCGCCGTACCCGAACCCGAACATCTCCCTCTCCACCGCTCCCCCTACGGCCTCGATCACCCTCTCGACGGCGCCGCCACCCGCCTCGTCCGCCCCTACCTTGCCGCCCATGAGCGCGAGGTCGCCCAGCAGCAGCGCCGCCGTCTCGCCCTCGTGCTCGCCGCCGACTTCGGGATCGATCTCGACCGGCATCTGATCGGCGCGGGAGAGGTGGCCGTCTGATGAAGCCGACGAGGCCGACGAAGGTGAGGAAGTCATCGACGGCGAGGGCGCAGACGATGGTGACGAAGGCGGCGGAGTCGATGGAACCGGCAGCGTGCGCCACCACACTCCGCCTCCTGCCATGGCCGTCGGCGGAGGGTAAGCCGTGCTACGTCGCGACGGACGGTGAAGGTGGGTACGTGTCACGCCTCGCGGACGAGATGGAGGCCGTGCAGCTGGCCCTCGCCGCAGATGTGCTCGGTCACGCGCGGAAGGTGCTGGACGTCCCCGCGTCCCCGCACACCGAGGTGCGGTTCACGGCGGTCCGGCTCGCCGAGTGCCTGAGTGACGCTCTGCGCGTGGCCGAGTCACGCGGTGGACGTCTGGGCGTACCGACAGCCGCAGACGACGAAGACAGCTGCGACGGCATCCCGGGCGAACCGTCATGAGCCCGCGTGTCGTGTATCGCGACGAGTGGCCGGCTCAACTCCGGCTCCATCAACGCTGGAAGCTGACGAATGTGACGCCCGCGGCGACCTCGTGACGCCGAACCCTTAGCCGGCTTCCGCTCTTCGGCTGACAGAAAGCCTCAGGTCGCCGACGTGGGGCTTTCTCGTGCGGCTAGGCCGTTTCGTTCGGAACACCGAACCCTTGGCATGTGAGCGCGCTCATCGAGTGCGGAGCCTCCGACGGCCTCTGTAGCCTGGCGTCGCTGTACGACGGGGGAGCTGACCGTGGAGAACATCCTGTCCGTGGCCATCGGGGCCGCTATCGGCCTCATAGGGGTGGTGTTCGGTTCGTGGTTCACCACGCGCCGACAGGACCGCATGTGGCTGCGCGAACAGAAGCTCAAAGCCGGTATCGGCTTCAACACGGCCGTAGTTCAGCTACTGGACCACCTGAAGGAAACACAGCTGAGTGACGATGGTCCCGGAGCCAACGAGTTGGCGAACCGGATGCAGGAAGCACGCTCAGCCCTCTACCTGCTCTGCTCCAGCGACACCGTCGATCTTGCCGATGCTCTCGCGCGTCGGGTCTGGAGCACCCGGCCCACCGACGGCAGGGACGACCGCCGGGCCGAGTTCCGAGAGACGTTGGACCTCCTGCGTCGCTTCACCCACCAGCTCCGGCAAGAGATCGCCAGATCGTAGTCCCCGCTTCGGCGTTCGGTCCGGGAGTATCGGCTCGATTCGCGTTCACTGCGCGTCAGTCAGCGGCACACCCGGACCAACGATCAGATGATCTGAACGAAACGGCCTGGGCGCCGCGGGCCGACCGCACGCGCTCACGTCGCTCGTCGGCGGTGGAGTGCGGCGATGCTCCGGGCGGTGATGACGGCCGTGGAGGCCAGGGCCGCGGTGGCTGTGCAGAGGAACAGGGCCGGCCAGGCGTAGGCGGTTTGGGTCAGGGTTCCCGAGCGGTTCATCAGGAGGCCGAGGAGGGTGGCGAGTTGGGTCAGGAGCAGGATGGGGAGGGTGTGGGGGAGTAGCCGTGCGGCCACCCGCCACCAGGGGTGGCGTGCCGTGCGCCGGGCCCAGCGGCGGGCGCGTACGACGCCGGTCGTGCCCAGGGCCGCCGCCAGCAGGGTGAGGGCGGCCAGGAACCAGTCGGCCGTCATCGAGAAGGGGGCGGCCACCTCGGGGTGCCTGCCTTGGGCCAGGTCGACCAGGCCCTGGGTGATCTGTGGGGCGTCGTCGCCGGAGATCAGGCCGGTGTTGGTGACGACCGCGATGCCGATGCCGCTGTCGGGCAGCAGGGTCGCCATGGCGTTGTGGGTGAGGAGTTGGCCCGTGTGCTCGATCTGGGGGCGCCCGTCGGCTTCCCGGTCCACCGACCAACCCATGGCGTAGTCGCTGTCCTTCGTCGCCTTCGGTGGCGTGTGTGTCAGCTTGATCGTGTCCGCAGTGGCTATACGGCGGTCGTCCGCGGAGACGCCGTCGTTGTTCTGGACGATCAGCCACCGGGCCAGGTCCTCCGCAGTGGTGACCACGCCGTGGCCGCCCGCCGCGAACCAGCGGGGGTGGGGGCGGGAGAACGTCGTCCCGTACGCGCGGACGTAGCCGCGCGCCTCGTCGGGCATGTCGGTTGTCGTGTCGACCGACGCGGTTCGCGTCATGCCCAGGGGCTTGAAGAGTTCGGCGGTCAGGTGGTCGGCGAAGGGGCGGCCGCCCACCACCTCGACCAGGCGGGCCGCTACGAAGTAGTTGGGGTTGTGGTAGCGGTGCCGGGTGCCCGGCGTGGTGTCCAGATGCGCGCCGCGCATCGCGGCCACCGCCTCCCTGAGGGTGTGCGGTTGGGCGCGGGTCAGGTCCGGGTACGCCGAGTCGGCCATGCCGGAGGTCTGCGTCAGCACCTGCCGGACGGTGATGTCCCCGGACCGCCGGTCCGCCATCGTGAACTCCGGCAGGTACTGGTGCACCGGGCGGTCCAGGTCGACCTTGCCCGCCTCGACCAGCCGCATCACGGCGAGTGCGGTCATGGCCTTGGAGAGGGACGCCACCGGTACGCGCGTCCGCGCCGTCATGGTCTCTCCGGAGGCGGTACGACCGTACCCCGCCGTGTGGACGACCCGGTCACCTCTCGTCACGGCCACGACCGCGCCTGGCAGCCGGGTCTGTTCCACGTAGTCGCGTACGAAGTGGTCGATGGAGGCCGCGTCCAGGGTGGGGGTGGGCTTGGAGAAGGCGGAGGTCGGTCCGTACGCGGAGGTCGGTACGGCGGTCGCCGCGGCGATGCCCAATACGGCGACGAAGGCGCCGAGTCCACGTCCGAGGGTCAACAGCTTCATCTTCATGGCGCCCAGTGGACCGGTCCGGCCCCGGCCCGCGCATTGGCGTACGGGGGAGTTCGAAGGTAGTGCCCGCACTACCGACCGAAGATCCGCGGCTGGTTACTGTCGAGGAATGCGACATCGGACCGCCTGGCAGGCGCTCGGCCAGAACCCGTTGAAGGTGCTCGGCTCCAGCTGGCCCTGGCGGTCGCTGGCCTATCTGCTGTCCGGGGTGGTGTCCGGTTCCGTCATCACGGTCGTCCTCGTGCTCGTGCTGGCGGCGGGGCTCGTCGGGCTGGTTGTGGTGGTGGGGGCCGTGGTGCTGGTCGGGGTCGCGCTCTCGGGGGTCGCCGTGACCCGGTTCGAACGGTGGCGGCTGCGGCTGGTGGATCTGGACTCGGTGCCGGATCCGCACAGGGCCCCGGAGCGGCCGGGGCTCGTCGGGTGGGTGCGGACGCGGTTGCGGGAGCCCGCGACCTGGCGGGAGTTGGGGTTCACGGCCGTTTCGGCGACCGCGCTGTGGTGGATGGACCTCCTCGTCCTCTGCTTCGCGCTGGGGCTCCCGGTATCCGTGATGATGTCGCCGATCGACGATCCCGGTGCCTGGCCGCTGGTGATCGTCGGGCTCTGTCTGCTCGCCGCGGCGCCGTACACCATCACCGCGTGGGCCGGCGCCCGGGCGGCCGTCACCCGGCTCATGCTGGCGCCGCGCGACAGCGAACTGGGCCGTGAGCTGACCGACGTACGCGCCTCCCGGGCCCGGCTGGTCGACGCCTTCGACGCGGAGCGGCGCCGGATCGAACGGGATCTGCACGACGGGGCACAGCAACGGCTGGTCTCGCTCAACGTGCTGCTCGGGCTGGCCCGCCTCGACGCGGAACCGGACTCGCCGCTGGCCGGTCAGCTCGCCCGGGCCCAGGAACAAGTCACGCTCGCCGTCGAGGAGTTGCGCGAGCTCAGCCGTGGCGTCCACCCCAAGGCCCTGACCGACCAGGGGCTGGAGGCGGCGGCCGGGAACCTCGCGGCCCGCTCCGTCCTGCCCGTCACAGTCGACATCCGCCTGCCGCACCGTATGCCCGTCTCCGTGGAGACCACGGCGTACTTCGTGATCGCCGAGGCCCTGACCAACGCCGTCAAGCACAGCCGCGCGGACCGGGTCGAGGTGCGCGCCCGCCTGCACACCGACGTCCTCACCCTGACGGTCGAGGACAACGGCATCGGCGGCGCGACGGGCGCCGACAACGCGACGGGCGCGCGCCCCGAGACGCCCACGCGTCCCGCCACCGGCACCGGTCTCATCGGGCTCGCCGATCGTGTCGCCGCCGCGGACGGCAGGCTGCGGTTGTCCAGTCCGCCGGGTGGGCCCACCTCGCTGCATGTGGAGCTGCCGTGTCGCTGAATGTCGTACTCGCCGAGGACTCCGCGCTGATGCGGGACGGGCTCGTCGGCGTGCTCACCCGCTTCGGGCACAAGGTGCTCGCCGCCGTCGGAGACGCGGACGCGCTGATCGGTGCCGTCCGGGAGCACGATCCCGACATCGTCGTCACCGACGTCCGTATGCCGCCGGACAACACCGACGACGGTCTGCGCGCCGCCGTAGCCCTGCGCGACGAGCATCCCACCCTG
>NZ_VTHJ01000076.1:20626-39474 GCF_008386495.1 Streptomyces tailanensis
TCAGCCAGTACATCGAGCAGTCCTACGCCGCCCGTCTGCTCGACCTCGGCAGCGACACCGGCGTCGGCTACCTCCTCAAGGACCGGGTCAGCGCCGTCGGCGAGTTCGTCGACGCGGTCGTCCAGGTCGCCGCGGGCGCGACGGTCGTGGACCCCGACGTGGTCCGCCAACTCCTCAACCGCCGCCGCGACCCCCTCGCCCGCCTCACCCCACGCGAACGCGAGGTCCTCGCCCTCATGGCCGAGGGCCGCGCCAACGCCGAGATCGCCCGCGAGCTGTACGTCACCGAGGCGGCCGTCAACAAGCACGTCAGCAGCATCCTCCAGAAACTCGAACTCCACCTCGACGGCCAGGGCCACCGCCGAGTCCTCGCCGTCCTCGCGTACCTGCGCGCATGAACGACAGGAACTGAACGACGGGACCTGCCCGTGACGACCGCCCCGCCCGCCCTCAGCAGGCCCCGCCCTCCTGCATACGCCGGTTGACCTCGCGCAGACCGTCGGCGACGGCCTTGAGCTGCCGCGGAGTGAGGACGTCGATGAGCAGCTTGCGGACGAGGACCGGCAGGGTGGGATGCTCGTCGCGCAGGGCTACGGCGGCGCGCAGACCGTCGTCGGTGTTGTCCGGCGGCACATACGTCAGCACCAACCACGCCGCCGCCATCGACGCCCTCGCCACCCGCGAGATCCACGGCGTCAACCTCACCGGCAGTCCCAGCCGCGCCGAACTTGAGTCCCTCGCCGCCCTCGCCGACGCCGGCCGCCTCCGCGTCACGATCGACACCGAGATCTCCCTGGCCGAGGCCCCGGACGCACTCGTCCGCTCCCGCGCCGGCCACGCCCGCGGCAAGACGGTCATCGTCCCCTGACCGACCTCGAGCCGGAGGGGGCCGTAGGTCCGTAACTCGCCTGCTCCGGGCCCTCCGTGACGTAGGCCTCGGGATCGAAGTCCGCCAGGCGTCGGCGCATCCGGCCCGTCGACCAGGGCCAGCTGAAGCTGTTGATGCCGTTGCTGTCGAGGTAGTAGCTGGCGCAGCCGCCCGCGTTGTAGACGGTCGGCGGCAGGGCCTGCTGGACCTCGGCGTTGAAGGCGGCCTGGACTTCGGGGCGTACGTCCATGGCGGTCCAGCCGGCCGAGCGGAAGTGGCGTACCGCGCGCCTCAGGGGCGAGTTGCGCTTCGAGGACCATGAACGCGGAGGAGTGGCCGGTGCCGAGGTGCGGTCCGAGAAGGACGAACGCGTTGGGGAAACCGCTGACGGTCGTACCGAGGTAGGCGTCCGGGCTGCCCTTCCAGTGGTCGTCGAGGCCGGCGCCGTCGGCGTCGAACACCCGGCGGGCGACGGGCA
This sequence comes from Streptomyces tailanensis, assembly GCF_008386495.1. GTDB lineage: Bacteria > Actinomycetota > Actinomycetes > Streptomycetales > Streptomycetaceae > Streptomyces > Streptomyces tailanensis. Next base: position 21,973 of record NZ_VTHJ01000076.1, read on the forward strand.
TGTCGAGGATGTGGAAGCCGGTGCCCAGGATGATGGTGTCGACGTCCGCGCCGCTGCCGTCGGCGCCGACGACACGGCTGCCGCGGACCGCCTCGACGGCCGTCGCGTGCACGGTGACGTTGGGGCGGGTCAGGGCCGGATAGTACGTGTTCGACAGCAGGAGCCGCTTGCAGCCCAGGGTGTAGTCGGGGGTTACGGCGCCACGTCACTCACGGACGTCGCGGAGACGGCCGGCTACTCGAAGGGCGCCGTCTACTCCAACTTCCGCAACAAGGACCACCTGTGCCTGGCGGCCCTGGACGAGATCCGTGCCGAACAACTCGCCCTGCCCACGGCCGCCGTGATGGGCGACACCGGCATCGACGACCGCCTGACGAGCTTCGCCGCCTGGGCCGAGGCACACATAGGCGACGAGGCCTGGACCACCCTCGAAGTCGAGTTCCTCACCAGCGCCCGCCACGACGCCGAACTCCGCGCCGAGATCACCACCCGAGTCGAAACGATCCGCGAGGCCCTGACACACCTCCTGACCGCCCTGTCCCAGGAACTGAACACCCCCCTGGCCCTCCCCGCCGACCAGGCCGCCCTCACCCTCCTCAGCCTCGGTATCGGTCTCGGAGTCCAACGCATCGCCGACCCGACGATCCCGACAGCCGCACTGACGGACACCTTGCGACTGATCCTCGGCCTGGGGCAGTAGACGTATTGCCCTACACGTCCCGGGATACGGGGTCGCCGAACAGTTCCGACGCGGCCTGGAGCGGCGTGGGGGCGGGCAGGGGGGCGGCGTCGGGGTGGTCGTGGCAGGTGAAGCCGAGGCGGGTCATGGCCCGGGTTACTTCGCCGCTGGTGAAGTCGCGGCGGTCCTGCTGGGTGATGACTTCGCCCACTTGCTTGACGGGGTAGCGGCGGCGCCCGATGGTCACGGACTCACCCGTGATGGGCTCGGGGGTGATGCCCTTCATCGAGTCCAGTACGCCGTTCTTGGTCAGGTCGAACGGGTAGCGGGCGATGACACAGCGCATGATGCCTCACAGGGGGAAGGGGAGCGGGCCGACCGGGGAGAGGGGAAGTGGGGATGATGCGGTGATGCTCATCCGGTGGGCCGACGCCGGGCGCCGGAGCGGCTGCGGCGGCCTCGGGACGACGAAGCCGCCGAGGACGCCGAGGACGATGACGCCGAGGGCCTGGCGCGGCGGGGCGGCTTGGCGACCGGCACCGGCACCTTGATCACGACGGGGACACCGGAAGGGGCCTGGGCCCCGGTGATGCGGTTCAGCTCCGCCTCCCCGGAACGTACGGGGGTGATCCGCGGGGTGACGCCGGCCGAGGCCATCAGCCGGGCCATGTCGCGGCGCTGGTCCGGGGTCACCAGGGTGACGACGCTGCCGGACTCGCCGGCGCGGGCCGTACGGCCGCCGCGGTGCAGGTAGTCCTTGGGGTCGCTGGGCGGATCGACGTTGACGACGAGGTCGAGGTTGTCGACGTGGATCCCGCGCGCCGCGACGTTCGTCGCCACCAGAACCGTCACCTGCCCGTCCTTGAACTGGGCGAGGGTCCGTGTGCGCTGCGGCTGGGACTTGCCGCCGTGCAGGGCCGCGGCGTGGACACCGCTCTTCAGCAGGTGCTTGGTCAGCCGGTCCACCCGGTGCTTGGTGTCCAGGAACATGATCACCCGCCCGTCCCGGGCCGCGATCTCGGTCGCCGTCCGCTGCTTGTCCGTGTCGTGGACGTGGAGGACGTGGTGCTCCATCGTGGTGACCGCTCCCGCGGACGGATCGACGGAGTGGACCACCGGGTCGGTCAGATAGCGGCGGACCAGCAGGTCGACGTTGCGGTCCAGGGTGGCGGAGAAGAGCATCCGCTGGCCCTCGGGCTGCACCTGGTCGAGCAGACGGGTGACCTGGGGCATGAAGCCCATGTCGGTCATCTGGTCGGCCTCGTCGAGGACGGTGATGGCGACGTCGCCCAGACGGCAGTCGTCCCGCTCTATGAGGTCCTTGAGACGCCCCGGCGTCGCGACCACGACCTCGGCCCCGGCCCGCAGCGCCCCGGCCTGCTTGCCGATCGACATCCCACCGACCACGGTGGCCAGCCGCAGCTTCACGGAACGGGCGTACGGCGTCAGCGCGTCGGTGACCTGCTGGGCGAGTTCCCGGGTGGGCACGAGCACGAGGGCCAGCGGCTGCCGCGGCTCGGCGCGCCGGCCCGCGGTACGGGCCAGCACCGCCAGACCGAAGGCGAGGGTCTTGCCCGAACCGGTGCGGCCACGGCCGAGTACGTCACGTCCGGCCAGCGAGTTCGGCAGGGTCGCCGCCTGGATCGGGAACGGTACGGTCACGCCCTCCTGGACGAGCGCGGCCGACAACGGTGCCGGCAGGCCGAGCTCGGCGAACGAGTCGACGGCGGCCAACGCGGGCGTCTTCGTCACCGGAAGCGCGAACTCTCCCTGCGGGGCTGCCTGTTGACGGCCTTGGCCCCCTTGGCCGCCTTTGGAACGGCGCGGAGCACCGGAGCGCTTGCTGCTGGAGTTGCCGGAGCTGCCGGTGCGCTTGGCGGGGGAGCTTGCTGAACGGTCGTACGCGCGCGTCGTGCGGGCACGGCTCATGCGGAATCCTCGAATTTCCTCGTGGCGGCACGTGGCAAGGAAATCGCGCGGCGATCGAGGCGATCGAGCGGCGCGGAGAATCGCATGAACGAGCCGAAGGCTGTGGGGCGCACCCTCATGGGGCGCCCGGAAACACAGCGAGCTGGGGCCCGCACCCCAAGAGTGCGGGCCCCAGCTGCGAAGTGGACTGACGTGGGCGTCAGCGCCGGTGTCAATGCCAGTGTCAACGCTGTTGTCAGGCGGGAACGATGTTCTCGGCCGTCGGGCCCTTCTGGCCCTGCGCGATGTCGAACGACACCTTCTGGCCTTCCTGGAGCTCACGGAAGCCCTGGGTGGCGATGTTCGAGTAGTGGGCGAAGACGTCGGGGCCGCCGCCGTCCTGCTCGATGAAGCCGAAGCCCTTTTCCGAGTTGAACCACTTCACGGTGCCGGTAGCCATTTGTTTCTCCTTCGGGACGGTGTTCGGGGTCCACACTGCGCGGATCCCGGTCGCCGTGATGATCACTCCGTCGGAAAAACCGTCCGGCAACCACAACTGCAACTGATGTCGACAGTACCACGGCACGATTGCGCAAGCTGTGAAAAATTACCCGCTGTGAATGGTTACCGACCACTTGTCGGCCGAGGTTGACCGCTGCCGTCGACCCAGGAATATTCCTCACGCGGCACAGAGATTTCTCACTTCGTGACGACAGATATCGCCAGATATGCGCGCCCGTAACGCACTCGTACGGCCGACCCACGTGTCCGACGGCCTGCCGCCGCAGCACCGGCGCGGCCCGGACCTGTGCCCATCGCACCACCACGTCTGCGCTCGCCGCACCAGAAAACCTCCCGGGCGCGACTAGAGTTCCCCTGTAGGGGAACCCGCTTCCCTGCGGAGTGGGCCGTGTCCCCCGGGCGGCCCGCGGGAAGGCATACATGCCATCGGAGAGCAACCGGCTCGACGACGACCACTACCCGGCGTACACCATGGGCAGGGCCGCCGAGCTGATCGGTGCCACGCCCGGCTTTCTCCGTGCCCTCGGCGACACGCGGCTGATCACCCCGACCCGCTCGGAAGGCGGTCACCGCCGCTACTCACGCCACGAACTGCGCATCGCGGCCCGCGCCCGCGAACTCGTCGACCAGGGGACACCCATCGAGGCCGCCTGCCGCATCGTCGGCCTGGAGGACCAGCTGGAGGCGGCACAGCGCGCCAACGACGAGATGCGCCGCGCGGCCGAGAAGCACACCGCGGACGGGGGCGGGGATGGGGATGGGGGCGGTGACGGCGGCGACGGTGACTAGAAAATTCTCTCGCCGCCGAATCAGATATGTTATCAGGGCCCGGAAAGTTTTCTTGCCGCCCGTGCAGGCGAAAACTTACCCGGACTGTTCAAACCGCGCGCGAGCAATGGTATTCCTGCTAGGCTCGGCCCCAGTTGCAGGTGTGATTTCCATTCGCATTTCCGGTTTCCCGGGCAGTGGTCATCATCACGGCGATGAGAAGGCTCGCGAAGTGCGAGCACCCAAGACTGTCCAGGAGTTATTGACATGGCCACCGGTACTGTGAAGTGGTTCAACGCGGAAAAGGGCTTCGGCTTCATCGCGCAGGACGGCGGCGGCGCCGACGTCTTCGCCCACTACTCGAACATCGCCACCCAGGGCTTCCGCGAGCTGCAGGAAGGCCAGAAGGTGACCTTCGACGTCACCCAGGGCCAGAAGGGCCCGCAGGCGGAGAACATCGTTCCCTCCTGACTCGCCGCGCCCCGCGCGCACCCCGCATGACAAGAGGCCCGCACTTCGGTGCGGGCCTCTTCGTCTTGCTACTGCGTCTCGCTACTCCGTCTTGCTCCTGTGTCTCGCTACTGCACGTCGACGTAGTCGGCCGACGACGAGACGGCCGGGGTGGTGGACGTGCCGGCGAAGCTCCAGCGCCAGTAGCCGTCCGCGGAGGCGGTGGCCGTGGTCTTCAGGTAGCCGGTGCTGGAGGTGTTCACCGTCTTGAGGGTGGTGTAGGTGCTGGTGCCCGCCTTGCGGAACTGGAGCTTGACCGGCTGGGCCGTGTAGCCCGCGTAGACGTCGGTGTCCCAGTTCGCCCGGCTGAGCTTGCCGGTGACCGTGAGGGTCTTGCCCTGGGCTATCGGTTCCGGGGCGGCGTTGACGGTCAGCTGGGAGAGCCGCTGTATGCGGGTGGTCGTGTAGGCGTCCCGCACGGTGTAGCTGCCGTCGTTGGCGGAGACATAGAGGCCGACCTTCCAGGTCCCGGCGTCGGCGTTGGTGAGCCACCAGTCCGGTTCGAACGTGAAGGTCTTCGAGCAGGTGGAGGTGGTCGAGGTGGAGGCCACGCAGTCCGCCGGCGTGGTGTTCTGGTCCACCGTGATGTAGGCGTCGGGGTTGTCGGGATCGCTGCCGCGCCACAGATGGAAGTCGGCGTCCCAGATCCCCGAGGGATCGGTCGCGGTCACCGAGACCGTGACCGTCTTGTCGGCGAGGCCGACCACGATGTTCTTCCCGCCGTTGACGGAGACCTTGTTGATCTGGATGTCGCCGACGATCACGTCCGCGTACGCGGCGGGACCGAGGAATCCGCCCAGCGCGGTGGTGGCGGCCGTGGCGGCGGCGAGGACGGCGAAGGTGGCGCGTCTGCGCATGAGTCGTGAGTCTCCCCGAGCAAGTGTGACCAAGAGTGCACTTCCTCCAGCGCCCGAGGGCTCACAACTGTCACAGCCGTCACACATGTCCCGTGGGACGCATGGCGCCGTCGTACACCGTCCGGTAGTCCGGTACGACGACTCGCGTCGCCGGAGACACCTGCCCGACCTGGGCGAGGAAGGCGTCCAGATCCATCGCCGGGTCGCGTACCGGGGCACCGTTCAGTGGCACTTCGAAGTTGTCCCAGTGGGGCCAGATCGCGCAGCGACAGCTCGACGTCGTCCAGACAACCGGCCGTTCCCCAGCCGCCGAGCCGGTCCGCCGCCGTCACCCGCACCCGCTCCCTCGGGTCGAGCTGACCGGCGACGACCTGCCGGGCGAACTCCAGCACCAACAGCACCTTGAAGATCGAGGCGATCACGACCGGGGCGTCGGCGCCGACGGCGACTTCACGGCCGCCACGCGGTTCCGTGTCGGCGTCCCCGGCGATCTCCTTGGTGGCCTCCCCATGGACCTGTCCTGCGAGCTCCCCTGCGACCGTTGGGCCCAAGTGGACGGGGATCGCGTGCAGTGGGCCTTCGGCGCCCGCGTCGGTGAAGACCTGTCGGATCCGTTCCTCGATCACGTTCTCGATCACGGATTCGTCCCCCCCCCGGTAAGGTCATCGATCGTGGATCTCCTGCGCCACCTGCGTCTTTTCGTCACCGTAGCCGACGAGCTGCACTTCAGCCGGGCGGCCGAGCGGCTGGGCATGGCTCAGCCGCCGCTCAGCCAGGCGATCCGCAGGCTGGAGAAGGAGCTCGGTGCGGAGCTGTTCGACCGCTCGCAGCGCGGCGTCCGGTTGAGTGCCGCCGGGGCGGCGCTGCTGGAGGAGGCCCACGAACTCCTCGCCCGGGAGCAGAGGTTGCGCACGGTCGCCCGCCGCGCCGCCGACGGCGGCCTCGGCACGCTCCGCGCGGGCGTACCGCCCGACACCACGGCCGCCGTGCTGTCCGCGCTGCTGGGCGCCTGCGCGGAACACGCTCCGGGGCTCTCCGTCGACCTCCAGGAGGTCACCACGGAGGAGCAGTTGCGGCTGCTCGCCTCCGGCGGTCTGGACGTCGGACTCGTCCACCACCCCGTCGACGCCACCGAACTGCGGCTTGGCCCCGAGATCACGGTGGATCTGGGCGTCGTCCTGCCGCGCACCTCACCGCTGGCCCGGCGGCCCGAGGTGATGCTCGGCGAGCTCTCCGGCCACGACCTGGTGCTCTTCCCACGGGCCCACGCACCCGGCTGGTACGACAGGATCCTCGACGTGTGCCGCGCCGAGGGCTTCGTCCCCGGCCGCCTCCGCCATGCCTCCAACCCCGAGTTCCTGCTCGCCCTCGTGACGGCGGGGCACGGAGTCGCCTTCGACCAGGGCCCGGTGGCCCGCAAAGAGCCGCGCGTCGCCTGGCGGCCCCTGGCCGAACGCCCCCTCGCCCTCCGCATCGGCGGCGCCTGGCCCGCCACCGGTACCCCCCACCCGGCCGCCCCCCCCGCTTCGCGGAACTCGCGGCCCAAGTCCTCTCCCGCGACCACACCGCGACCTCACGACACGGGGGCGCCTCGCATCCCCCGGACGACTCCCCGCGCCCGTGGTCGGTGGTCTACGGCTAAGGCCTGTCCGGCCGTGATGGCCTGCCTGTCGTGGTCCTGATTCGGCCCATCTGCCAGACAGTCACCAACAATCACCAGGAGAACCACGATGACTTCCTTACCCGGCCACGAGGGCCACGAGGGCTACGACGGCTACGTCGCCCATGACCGTCCCCTCAGCCACGCCGTCGCCTGGGCCGGCTCGCCGCTCTCGGACTGATGGCCGGCGTCGGTGCGGTCGGTCCTGCCCGGTCCGCTGTGGCCGATGAGGCCATGCTGCGCGGCCGCCTCGCCGACGCCGAAGCGGGCGACTCACAGGGGGACGCGCAAGGCGACTCGCACTCGAACGGCGTGGCGGTGCGGGGCTGTTGCCGAGACTGAGACCTACGGGACGCCGGACGCCGAATCGCCGGGCCTCACCCCGTCCCCTGCCGGGCGGAGGGCCGCTCCATGGCGTTGTCCAGATGAGTGATGACGGCCGGCACGTCATCACTCTCGGTGCTCCGGATCAGCTGCAGGGCCGGCCGGACGACGCCGCCCGGTCGCGCGATCTACCGTGCGAGCACAGCGGCACGGATGTCGAGCCGCCGGATGGTGGCCTCGCGCTCGTCTTCGTTCTGGCCGGCCAGCAGGACGGCGTTGTACCACGCCTCCTCGCGGGACTGACGGACACTGAAGTCGAGGATCCGCTCGTCGGCGCGGGCTCCGACCTGATCCAGCAGCGACATGAGGGGCGACAGGGCACCGAGCGAGTCCTGTACCACCAGCACCACCCGCGCGAGGATGTCGTTGATCAGCAGAAAGTCGCGCCGCAACGCGTGGATGGCTTCGCCCGGGCTGGTCCGCGCGGCGGCGATGGCCAGGTCGAGGTTGATGTGCGCGTTCACGCCGAGCAGCAGGTGCTGGACGATGATGGTGTCGGCGTCGTCGAGCAGCCCGAACGTCTCGCGCCAACAACGCGGCCCGCTCCGGTCACGACGCCAGGCGTCGTACGCGTCGAAGTAGCGGTTGCCGAAGAGTGTGTCGAAACGGTCCATTCGGGCGCCGTCGTCGAACAGCCCACCGTGAATGGCCGTGCGGACCTCAACGGTCACCTGTCGGTACAGCGCCGCGAAGTACCCGACCCGGTCACCGGCACGGCCGGCCTCCCGCACGATCCCGGCAAGCCCGTCCATGACATCGTCGATGTCCTCTGCCGCCATGCCCAACTCCCCTCTTTGGCCCGCCCTGCGTGTCTCACAGCTTGCCGAAGACCACCGCGCGCCAGGTCCAGCCCGAGTCGAGGACGGCGTTCCGCAGGGGGTCACGCAGCTCCGCGCTGTCGAAGCGGAAGGTCTCCGTCGCTTCGAGGCGGGTGAGCTGCGACGCGACGAAGAAGGTCTGCCAGGCGGGCTCCGCCACCCGCCACTCCGTCATCAGGTCGGCGTCGTCCGCGCCGCCGTCGCGGACGACGTACGGCACATCGGACCGGTTGAGCCCGAGCAGAGCGGCCCGCACCTCCTCGGCCGAATCCGGCGCGACACCGTCGACAGGGTGCTTGGTTCCGGTCAGCTTGTCGAAGAGGCCCATGACGTCAGAGGCCGAACTCCTGCGTGGGCACGCCGAGTACCGAGCACGCCTCGCGCAGGATCTGCTCCTCGGCCGGCGCTACGTGACCGTCCGCGCCCGCGACGACGAAGCCGGTCTGCACGACGGCCCTGGCCTCCGTCGGCTTCTTCGCGGCCTTGGCGATCTCCTGCAGGGCCTCGGTCTTGCCCTGCTGGAAGTTGAACGACAGCTGGTCGACGTGCTTGTTGAAGCGCTGCCGCAGCTGGTCGGCCGGGAAGTTCTGCAGGACGTCGTTGTTGAGGATCAGCGACTCCACGTGCTGCCGCTCGGCCGGGTCGACATGCCCGTCGGCGGCGGCCACCAGCGCGCACATGGCCATGCTGGCGTCCCGGTAGGCACCGCTCTTCAGCTCCGTCTTGAGGGAGGTGAGCTGGGACTTGAGGGCGCTCACGAGCTGGGCCTTCGAGCCCCCGGAGTGCCCGCCGCTCGACCGTCCGTGTCCACCGGCGCCATGCCCGCCGGCGCCGCGTGCCCCCTGCATCCCCTGCGCCTGCTGCTGCAGCCCCTTGGCCTGGTCCTTGATCCGATCCCACATCGCCATGCGTGCCACCTCGGCTTCAGCCCGTGTCGTCGTCATTACCGGTCGTCATTACCGGTCGTCCTCCTGGCAACTCCTTCCCGCCCCCCGAAGTTCCATGACCGACTTGAGGACGGGACGAGTACGAGCTGCCGCTTATCGTGTTCTTGTGACCGGCTCTGTGCGGCCTCCGCTGCTGTTTCTCGATGTCGACGGACCGATCGTCCCGTTCGGCGGGGCGTCGGAGTGGTATCCGACCTGGGCGACGGGCCCGGAGCCGCCCGCAGCCGAGACGAATCCGCTGCTGGCCAGGATCGATCCCGGGCACGGGCCCCGGCTGGCGGCGCTCCCCTGCGACGTGGTCTGGGCGACGACATGGATGGACGACGCGAACGCGTGTGTGTCGCCCCGCCTCGGTCTGTCGCGGCTGCCCGTGGTGATCTGGCCCGAGCCCTCCGACGTCGATGACCAGGACGAGCAGGACGAACAGGATGAACGCGACGGGCTGCATTGGAAGACCCGTACTCTCGTCGCCTGGGCGGCGGGGCGATCGTTCGCCTGGGCCGACGACGAGATCACCGACACGGACCGGGCCTGGATCGCCGCCCACCACCGGGCCCCCGCCCTGTTCCTTCGCGTCAACCCCCGCCTCGGCCTCACCGACGGCGATTACGCGGCCCTCGACACATGGTTGAGGCGGCCGTCGCCGATCTTCTGATCGGGAGGGCGACGGGGGGCAGTCCACAGGCATGGACGAACAGCAACACAAACAGCAACACGGGCGGCGACACGACCGGCGGCATGGCCAACGGCGCGTTCTCATCGTCGCCTACGACGGTGCGCAAATCCTCGACATCGCCTGTCCCAGCGGTGCCTTGGACATCGCCAACCGATACGGCGCGGCGCCCCCGTACTCCATAGAACTGGGCACCGTCGACCGCGCGGCGGTACGCAGCTCCGCCGGAATCCTGCTGGGCGCGGGGCAGCGGCTGGAGGCGGTCGCGGGGCGTCTGGACACGCTGATCGTCGTGGGCGGCGTGGGCTGTGAGGACGCGGCGGCGGACGAGCGGCTGCTGGGACAGGTGCGCCGACTGGCCGGTCTCAGCCGCCGCGTGGCCTCGGTCTGCACCGGCGCCCACGTACTGGCCGCGGCCGGGCTGCTGGACCACCGCCGGGCGACCACGCACTGGGGCTGGGGCGAACGCCTCGCCGAGCGCCATCCCGACGTGGCCGTGGACGTACGCCCGCTCTGCATACGCGACGGCAACGTCTACACCTCGGCCGGCGTCACCAGTGCGCTTGACCTGACGCTGACCCTGATCGAGGACGACCACGGCCCCACACTGGCCCGCGAAGTCGCCCGCGAACTCGTCACCCATCTGCACAGGCCCGCCGACCAGGCCCAGATCTCCCTGTTCCTGGCCGCACCCCCGCCCGAGGACAGACTGGTCCGGGACCTGACGGGCTACATCGCCGGTCACCTGGCCGAGGACCTCACCCCCGCGGCCCTCGCGGCCCGGGCGGGCGTCAGCACCCGGCATCTGACCCGCCTGTTCACCGCCCACCTCGGTACGACACCGGCCCGGGCTGTCCGCGTGGCCCGCACCGAAGCCGCGGCACACCTGGCGCGCTCCAGCGCACTGTCCCTCGCGGCCATAGCCCGACGCTGTGGCCTCGGATCGGCGGAGACGCTCCGACAGGCGTTCCTGGACCACTACGGGGTCACGGGGGACAGGGTTCGCAGGATGCCGGACATGCCGCCCCCACGCGCCACGCCGGGGCAGAAGACTCCCGGCCCATGAGACATACGCATACGACGACACGCAGAAACGTCCTTCGGGGTACGGCGGCGGCCACCGCCGCACTCACCGCCACCGGCACGATCGGGGCCGGAACCGCCCACGCCGGAATTCTCCAGGCCGAGTCACCCGCCGGCGGCCGGGGCCCGAGCATCGGCGTCCTGCTGTACGACGGCTACAGCCTGCTGGACCCCACCGGCCCTGCCGAGGTCCTCTCCCGGCTGCCGGACGCGACCGTCACGATGATCGCCGAGGAGCGGGGGCCGGTCCGTACGGACACGGGTGACGTGGCCGTACTCGCCGAACGATCCATCGCCGAGATCGACCACCTCGACGTACTGCTCGTCCCCGGCGCGGGCGATCGCGGCACGGTCGGCGCGATGACCAACGAGAACCTCCTGAAGTGGATCCGCCGGATCCACCGGCACACCCGGTGGACGACCTCCGTATGCACCGGCAGCATCGTCCTCGCCGCCGCGGGCCTCCTGAACGGCCGCCGGGCCACGACCTACTGGGCCTCCGCCGAGTACCTCCAGTCCACCTTCGACGTGACCTACCTCCCCCAGCGCTACGTACACTCCGGCAAGATCATCACTGCGGCTGGAGTGTCGGCGGGCGTGGACATGGCCCTCTACCTCGCCTCACTGATCGCGGACGACGACACGGCGAAGGCCATCCAACTGGCCGTCGAATACGACCCCCAACCCCCCTTCGGCTCCGGCAACGCGGCCGACGCCGATCCCCAACTCAAGGAGCGGGCCCTGCGCTTGCTCGCCGAGTCGCAGTCGCTCAGCCGTACCGGATCAGTACCGGCCGTTCCGTGATGTGTTCCGTGTCGCGGGCGTCGACCTCGCGGGCGGTGCCGTCGAGGTACTCGACGCTGCGGGCGCCGGGGCCGACGGGGATGCCGGCCGTGCCCGCGTGGGTCCAGCGGATGCGGGCCGTCCGGAGGGTGCCCTGTTCGTCGGGGATGAGGAATTCGCCCTGCCAGACGTTCTCGGGCAGGGCGATCCGGAGGCCGTGGCCGCAGGAGCGGATGTCCGCGTGGGCCAGCCACTGCTGGAGCCGGGCGACGAACAGGCCCGCCTTGGTGGGCGGTTGGCCCTCGGCCTGGAGGACCAGGGGGATCTTGCCGTTGCCCCAGGCGCAGAAGTACATACGGGCCAGGTTCCGGTTCCGGGAGTACAGGCCCGTCAGATAGAAGCGGACCGCGTGGTTCGCCGCCGTGTCCTCCTCCAACGGGTCGTTCAGCGGCAGCGTCTGCGTGGTGCCGGTGTTCCACAACGGCAGGTGGTACCCCGCCCGCTGGAAGGTCCGGTCGACATCGTGCACCGCCTCCAGCATGGTCTCCGGCGGGTCGCTGATCCGCCGCTGGTACAGCTTGATCCCCGCCGCGTCGCAGTACTGGTAGCCATCCGACTCGGCGAACCGCAGCAGGAACTCATGTGCCTCGGCCGCACGTACGCGTCCCAGGCGTCGGCGCGGCGGCCCTGCTGGAGGCGGGCGAGGGCGGCGAAATGCACCAGGGGTGACGAAACGCACGACGGGTGACGGGCCCATCCGGCGGAGTTGTCGTGTTTCATACCGAGTGTCGCCGTCGGCGGCTCCGCCGCCGTTCACCACGCTCGGGCAAGGAGGGTGTATGCGCTGCTGCTTCTCCGCTCCCCTCGCGGCCCTGTCCGCCCTGCCCGCTCCCTGTGAAGTCCTGCGATCCGGCGTCCTCCTCGCCCCGGCGATGCTGAAGGCCGCCGCCGGCGCCCTGCACGGCCACCGCCCGGCACGAAGGGGGCGTCCCGCTCACCCCGACGCCGTGGCGGCCGTCCATCTGGAACTGGTCACGCTGACCGAGGACCGCGCCGTCATCACCTGGTACACCGGCGTGCCCGGCACAAACGACGGTCTGGGGCACCTGCTCCCCGCGGTCACCGAGGGCGAGGTCGTCTACGGCACCCATCCCGCCCGCCTGGACCGCAGTGCGGGGGAGGACCGGCCCACCGCGCACCACTACGTCGAGCTCACCGATCTGGAGCCGGGGCAGACGTACTACTACCAGGCCCGCTCCCGGGGCACGCCCGCGATACCCACCCCGCTGCACCACATCCGGGGCAACGCCGTCGGTACGAACCCGTACGGGCTCGGCACGGACGAGGGCGTCTTCTCCTTCACCACGCCGCAGCCCCCGCCGGGGCGACACCTCATGTCCATCGCCCTCTGCAACGACCTGCACCTCGGTGAGACCGCCGCCGGACTGCTGGCCGGCGTTCCACTGCCGCTGCTGCGCGGAGTGACGCAGCGGCCGGGACGTACGCCGTACCCGGAGATCATGGGCCAGGCCCTGGTGGCCGAGGCCCGCCGGCGCGGCGCCGACGTGCTGCTGGCCGCCGGGGACATCTCGGCCGGCGGCGCGCCGCGCGACCTGGCGGAGGCCAGGCGCATCCTGGACGGCTTCGGCACCCATGGACGGGACTACTTCGTCGTACGCGGCAACCACGACAGGCCCGGACACGGTCACGGACACGGTCTCCGTCGCCATGGTGCCGGTCGCCGAGGCGGTCACGGCGACGCCTTCCCCGATACCTTCCTCGACAGCTTTCCCGGGCGCGACGGGGCCTCGTACTTCGCCCATGATCTCGGCGGGCTGCGGATCATCGGGCTGGACACCTATGAGAAGGCCGGCAACGGGGCCGGCGCGGGCGGGCTCGGTGCCGAGCAACTGGCCTGGTTCCAGGGCCGGTTGAGGGAACAGCGGGATCAGCCGACCCTGGTGTTCGGGCACCATCCGCTGACCGTACGGGGCTCCGTGTTCCCCGTCACGGGCGGGCAGCGCCTCGACCGCCGCCAGGCCCGTGCCGTCCTGGACGCCTACGCCGACGCCCCCGGCGTCTTCCTCCACCACGCCGGCCACACCCACCGCAACAAACGCACCGTCCTGGCCCGGGCCCCGCACGTCACCCTGCAGGAGGTCACCGCCGCCAAGGACTACCCCGGCGGTTTCTCCCTCCTGCGCATCCACTCCGGCGGCTTCGCCCTCAACCATTACAAGCCCCGTACCCCCGCCGCCCAGGAGTGGACCGAACAGGCCCGCCGGGTGGCCGGAGGCCTCTGGCCGCACCACGCCCTCGGCCGCTCGGTCACCGACCGCAACAGCGTCACCGCCCACGACCTGTCGGGCGTCACGCCGCCGATCCGGTAACCGCGTCGCAGGTCAGCACGGCAGTGCCCCGGCGGGGTGGCCGTGCTCCCGGCCGCACGCGGTGAGCGCGAGGACCCCGGTGCCCTCGATCCGGGTGTGCGCCCCGAGCGCTCCGGGGTCGACCGAGAGCCGGGCGGCGATGTCGTTGGCGTAGCAGGTGTCAGGGATGCCGAGTTCCTCCTTCACCTGCTGGCGCCGGGCGACGAACGCCTCGAAGTCCATGAGGTCCACACCGTCGAACGCGTCGTCGGGCAGAGCCCTCTGGTGGGGCAGGAGACAGCCGGCCTCGGCAGGATGCGCGGGCCCGTCTCCGTCATCCTCGGCACGCCCGTCCTCGGCGTCGAACGCGTCGTAGTGGCGTACGACCTCCCCGTCCTCGGCGATGCACCAGGCCGTCCAGCCGTCCCCGCAGCTCATGCCGTACCACTGCGCGGCTCCGAACCGGCGGCTGAGGTCGGCGCACCGTCGGCGTACGACGGACGGCAGGGCCCTCTCCGGGACGTCCGCGTCCTCGATCCGGTGGGTGTTCTCGGACGAGTCGCCGAAGACCAGCGTCCAGCCGTCCAGCGCGGGGCTGACGAAGACGCGTGCGCACTTGTAGTGCACGCGGTCCGCGTACCAGGCGTGGCTGTCGTGGTTCCAGGCCCCGGCGCCCGTTCGGAGGGTGACCGGCTCGGGGCCGCCCAGGCCGAACGCGTCCAGCACCGCCGCCTGATCGGTGCTCGGGACCGCGTACCAGGAGCCGCACAGGTGCATGCCCTCCGGGATCTCCGTCGACCGCTTGATCGTCGTCAGCCGACGCCAGGCGGCTTGGTCCTGTGGGTCCAGCGCGGCCGGTCCGTCGATCGCCGCCAGTGCCTCCAGGGCTCCGGACCGGATCCGGGGGCCGGCCGCGGGCTGTCGCCGCAGCCGCCGCAGCGCGGGGACGGCTTCGGTGCCGATCGCCTTGAACGCCCAGACGGCTCGCTGCCTGACCTCGGAATCCGGGTCTCCCAGCAACGGGATCAACTGGTCGACGAAACGTATCGCGGCCCCGCGGTCGCTCCGGAAGGCGGAGAGCGCGTTTGCGCGGACCCGTGGGTGCGGATGCCTCAGCAGCGGTCCGTGGACTCCGGGACCGGGCACGTCCAGTCGGGCCAGTGCGAAGGAGACCCTCCTCGCCACCTCGGGCGAGTCCGCCGACGCCGATGCCGACGCCTCGGCCAGCGGGAGGAGGGCGGGCTCGCCGATCCGGCACAGTACGTCCGCCGAGACGTTCCAATCGACGGGCGACTCCTCGTCGCAGAGCACGTCCAGCAGCGGCGCGACCACAGCCGCCCCCCGCGCCACGAGCGAGTCCCGGGCCGCCTGCGTGTCGTCCCACGAACCGGAGAGCTCGTCGATCAGCTGTTCCTTGTCCATGCCGGGCACCATAGGGCGTGCCTCTGACACGGCCTGCCTGCGAGGAAATGGGTCGCGCCCCGTGCGGCGAGCCGCTAGCTTCCGCCTGAGTGCAGTGCGTACGCCATACGCCATACGCCATACGCCATACGCCATACGCCATACGCCATACGCCATACGGCATACGACATACGGCATACGGCATACGGCGTGACGGCTTACGACACGCGACCGCGACAGGGGGCCAGGCATGGAGATCGACGGCGTACGGACCGACCGTTTGGGCTTGCTGCTCGACCAGTTCGACAAGGCCAGGGAGATGGCCCAGGTACGGCTGACGGGGCTCGGCGACGAGGAGTTCCTGTGGGAGCCGGCGCCCGACTGCTGGTCGATCCGGCGCCGAGCCGAGGCGACGACGCCCAGGGCGTTCGGGCCGGGCGAGTGGGTGCTCGACCTGGGCGCCCCCGACATCCCCGCCAGTGAGTACGCCGAGGTCGCCCGGCAGGCCGCCGGCGGCATGACCGTCGACAAGATCGCCGAGGACTGGAGCGTGAGCGTCGAGCGGGTCGAGCAGATCCTCGCCCACACCGGCGAGCCGGAGCCCGACCGGACGCCGATCACGACCATCGCGTGGCGGCTGGGGCATCTGCACTACGAGTTCGCGGGCGAGTGGGAGTGGACCTTCGGAGCTCGGCGGCAGGACCCGAAGCTCATGGTCGACTTCACCCCGTCCGCCGCCCTGGCGGTCGAACGGCTCTGGGAGACGGTCGACCGCTGGCGCGACAGCGTCGCCGCCGTCACCGAGGAGCAGCTCGACACGGTCGGCTTCTCGCAGTACCCGTACGGCTCCGCCCCCGACGAACCGTTCATCTCCGTGCTCTGGGGGTCCAACCTCGAGTTCATCCACCACATGGCCGAGATCGCGCTGCTCCGCGATCTGTGGACGGCCGGCCCTGCAGGCATGCGGTGATTGGCAGATCCGTCTCGGGGATTCGCCGGATTTCGCCGTGAAAGAGGCGTGCAGGTGAGACGGATCTGCCAATTGGCGACAATGGCCCCAGGGAGGCCGCGGCTCGCCCGCCGGGCCCGTGGATCTTCGGTCGGCCGAGGGAGGCAGTACCCCATGCCTGAGCTGCCGGACGTCGAGGCATTCCGGAAAGTGCTGGAGTCCTGCGCGAAGGGCAGGGTGATCCGGCATGTCGAGGTGCGGGACGCGGGCGTTCTGCACGGGGTGAGCGCGCGGCGGCTGCGCGAGGCGCTGGAAGGGCGGCGGTTCGGCAAGCCGGAGCGGCACGGGAAGTGGCTGCTCGCGGGCACCGGCGACGGCGGCCCCACGCTCGTGCTGCACTTCGGTATGACCGGGGAACTGGTCTGCGGCAGCCCCGACCACGCGCCCGAGGCCCACGACCGCGTCATGTTCACCGTCGGCGACGACCGGCAGTTGCGCTACCGCGACCAGCGCAAGCTGCAAGGGCTGTGGCTGGCGGAGGACGACGCCGGCCTGGAGCGGCTGCTGGACGGGCAGGGCCCCGACGCGCTGGCCGTGGACCGCGACGAGTTCGAGGCCGCGCTCTCCGCCCGTCGCGGCCGCGTCAAGACGGTCCTCACCGACCAGTCCGTCCTGGCCGGGCTCGGCAACCTGCTTGCCGACGAGATCCTCTGGCGGGCCCGGCTGCGCCCCACCGACAGGGCGAGCGATCTCACCGAGGCCGAGCGCCGCCGCCTGTACACCCAGATGCGCCGCACCCTCCGCTCCGCCGTCACCGCCGGCCGCGTTCCGCCCCGCGACTCCTGGCTCACCGGCCACCGCGACGACCCCACCCCGGCCTGCCCTCGCTGCGGCAACACCCTGCGCCGCTCCCGTATGGCGAGCCGCAGCACGGTCTGGTGCCCGCACTGCCAGCCGGACCAGCCGGACGATTCCTGACCGGGGCCGGGGGCCCGGGGGCCGGGGTCGGCCGGGTCGGCTTCTGTTCTCGGCTCGCTGCGCCGTCTGCGTCGCTCTCGCTGTCCTCGAACGCCGCCACGATCCGGCCGCTGGGCAGCTGGGCCGACTTCGGGTAGAGCACGCGGGGGTTGCCAGCTGCTCACCAAGGAGCGTGAACGAGGACGGTTTGACTCGATCGTGTGATCGTCGGCT
>NZ_VTHJ01000077.1:0-28581 GCF_008386495.1 Streptomyces tailanensis
CCGGCCTCACGGAGGACCTGGCGGGCGCCGGCCGCCATGACGTCGGACTCGGCGAAGACCGCGTCCAGGTCGGGGCAGCGGGCCAGGAGTTCTGTCATCGCCCTGCGGCCGCCCTCCTCCGTGAAGTCGCCGGGAACGATCAGGCGCTCGTCGACCTCTCGGCCGGCGTCCGCCAGGGCCTCGCGGTAGCCGTCGATGCGGCGCTGGGCGCCGTAGACGTCCAGGCGGCCGGTGATCGTGGCTATCCGGGTGCGGCCGCGTTCGATCAGGTGTTCCACCGCCGAGCGGCCGCCGCCGTAGTTGTCGGAGTCGACGGAGGGGAGCGTCTCGTGCTCCGAGCGGGGGCCGCTGATCACCGCCGGGATTTCTAGTTGTGAAAGCAAATCGGGCAGCGGGTCGTCCGCGTGTACAGAAACCAGAAGGACGCCGTCCACGCGGTGCGCCGCCAGGTACTGGGCCAGCCGGCGGCGCTCCCGGTCGCCGCCCGCGAAGATCAGCAGGAGCTGCATCTCCGTGTCGGAGAGCTGGGCGCCGACGCCCTTCAGCATGTCGGAGAAGTACGGCTCCGCGAAGAAGCGGGTCTCCGGCTCGGGGACGACCATCGCGATCGCATCGGTGCGGTTCGCCGCGAGGGCGCGGGCCGCCGTGTTCGGGACGTAACCGAGCTCCGCGACCGCCGCCTCGACCGCCGCGCGCGTCGCCTCGCTGACCCTCGGCGAGCCGTTGATCACCCGGGACACCGTGCCGCGGCCGACACCGGCCCGGGCCGCGACCTCTTCCAGCGTCGGCCGGCGGCCGCTGCGGCCCCGTGCTCCGTGGCCTGCCACCATGGTCGCCTCCCGTTCACACCCCGCTGGCGTGGAATCTAACAGTCCTGATCCTCGTACGACGTCCGGGACCGCCCCCGCCCGTGGCGGCGATTGGCAGATTCGTCCCACGGATTCGCGATGAACGCGATCCGGAGGTGGGACGCAACTGCCAATTGATGCGGCCCGGCCCCACCCCCTCCCCCCGGGTTAGCTAACAGCCCGATAACCGAAGGCACATCTCTGCGCCCGCTCCCTTGACACCCCCGCACGAACCGACGACTCTTCAACACATCACTTGTGGGAGCGCTCCCACAGTACCTGGCACTTACACATCCCGCACGTTCCCCGCCCGAGCCGCAGCTAGCAACAAACGGGCCCAACAACGCAGTTGGCCGGGGGGTCGGCACGTCAGGGCATCAGGAGGACGCAATGCGAGCACGTACCCTCCCCCACTCTCGGCTGCGGTCGGGCGGGGGCACCCGTATCGCCCGCAGTACGCGAAAGTCGGTGGTCATCGCGGCCGTCGCCGCGCTGGGCGCCGGGCTGCTGGCCGGCTGTGCCGATGACGGCAAGGACGAGGAAGGCGGCTCGTCGGGCGGCGGCGCCGGCAAGACCAAGATCACCCTTGGCCTCTTCGGCAGCTTCGGTTTCGAGGAGGCCGGGCTCTACACGGAGTACGAGAAGCTCAACCCGGACATCGACATCGACCAGACCGTGATCGAGCGGAACGAGAACTACTACCCGCCGCTGGTCAACCACCTCACCACCAACAGCGGTCTGGCGGACATCCAGGGCATCGAAGTCGGCAACATCAACGAGGTGGTGAACACCTACGCCGACAAGTTCGTGGACCTCTCCAAGTACGGCAAGGAGAGCGACTACCTGCCCTGGAAGTGGCAGCAGGGGAGCACGGAGAGCGGTCAGACGGTCGGGCTCGGTACCGACACGGGGCCGATGGGCATCTGCTACCGCAAGGACATGTTCGAGGCCGCGGGTCTGCCCAGCGACCGCGAGGAGGTCGGCAAGCTGTGGGAGGGCGACTGGGCGAAGCTCGTCGATGTCGGCAAGGACTACAAGGCGAAGGCCCCGGAGGGCACCACCTTCATGGACTCCCCCGGCGGTCTGCTGAACGCCATCATGGGCAGTGAGAAGGAGCGCTTCTACGACGCCTCCGGCAACGTCATCTACAAGACGAACAAGGCGATCAAGGACGCGTTCGACCTGACGGCCGAGGCCGCCGAGGCCGGGCTGATCGGCAACCAGACGCAGTTCCAGCCGGCCTGGGACACGACGATCGCCAACGGCAAGTTCGCCGCGATGGCCTGCCCGCCGTGGATGCTCGGTTACATCGAGAGCAAGTCGAAGCCGGAGAACGCCGGCAAGTGGGACGTGGCCGTGCCGCCGAAGACCGCCAACTGGGGCGGCTCCTTCCTCGCCGTGCCGAAGTCGGGCAAGAACGCCGAGGAGGCCGCGAAGCTCGCCGCCTGGCTGACCGCTCCCGAGCAGCAGGCGAAGCTGTTCAGCAAGCGCGGCAGCTTCCCGAGCGCGCAGGCCGCGTACGATCTGCCGCTGGTGAAGGACGCGAAGAACAAGATGACCGGTGACGCCCCGATCGGCCAGATCTTCGCGCCGCTCGCCGAGAAGACCCCGGTCCAGGTGATCGGCCCGAAGGACCAGATCATCCAGCAGGGTCTGACCGACAACGGCGTGATCCTGGTGACCCAGGGCAAGTCGCCCAAGGAGGCCTGGGACAACGCGGTCAAGACCATCGACAACAACCTGGAGAAGTGACCGGTAATGGCCACCCGGCACGACACCGCCGCCGCGCCCCCCGTCAAGGAGGGGGGCGCGGCCCCGGCCCGTCCGCCCGTCGAGTCACCTGAGACGCTCCGCAAGCGGGCCCGGCTGTCCCGCCGCTGGCAGCGGGACGTGCGCTGGAGTCCGTACGCGTTCGTCTCGCCGTTCTTCATGCTCTTCGTCGCGTTCGGCCTGTTCCCGCTGATCTACACGGCGTGGGCCTCGCTGCACACGGTGGAGCTGACCGCGCCCACCGACATGGAGTGGGCGGGGCTGCGCAACTACACCCGGATCTTCGACGACGAGTTCTACTGGAACGCCGCGAAGAACACCTTCACCATCGGGATCATCTCGACCGTCCCGCAGTTGATGATGGCGCTGGGCATCGCGCACCTCCTCAACTACAAGCTGCGCGCCTCGAACTTCTTCCGAGTCGTGATGCTCGCGCCGTACGCCACGTCGATCGCCGCGGCCACCCTCGTCTTCGTGCTGCTGTTCGGCCGCGACTACGGCATGATCAACTGGTTCCTGGGTCTGTTCGGCATCGACAACATCGACTGGCAGAACGACAAGTGGTACGCGCAGATCGCCGTCTCGTCCGTCGTCATCTGGCGCTGGACCGGCTACAACGCGCTGATCTACCTGGCCGCGATGCAGGCGATCCCGCAGGACCTGTACGAGTCGGCGGCCCTCGACGGGGCCAACCGCTGGAAGCAGTTCATCCATGTGACGCTGCCGTCGCTGCGCCCGACGATCCTGTTCACGGTCGTCGTGTCGACCATCGGCGCCTCGCAACTCTTCGCCGAGCCGCTGATGTTCGACGCCAACAAGGGCGCGTCCGGCGGCCCTCAGCACCAGTTCCAGACGCTCGGCCTGTACATGTACGAGCAGGGCTGGGTGAACCAGCACCTGGGCCGTGCCTCCGCCATCGCCTGGACGATGTTCCTGATCCTCATCGTGGTCGGAATCGTCAACTACGTCATCTCGCGCCGGCTGCGCGCCAGTAGTTAGGAGACCGGCCGTGACGACGACACTCACCAAACCCCCGGCCGACGCCGTGCCGCCCAAGCCGCCGAAGAACGGCGGGCGCAGGCGCGGGCTGAAGGCGGCGCGCGCGGGCGGGCAGCATCACGCGGGTCCCATCGCGTACGTCATCCTCGCCGTGTTCACCCTCGTGTCGATCTTCCCGTTGTTCTGGACGGCGATCGCCGCCTCCCGCGACAACGCGCGGCTGGCGGAGACCCCGCCGCCGTTCTGGTTCGGCGCGAACCTCTTCGACAAGCTGGAAGTGGCCTGGAAGGACGCCAATCTGGGCGAGGCGTTCCTCAACACGACGATCGTGGCGGGCGTTTCGTCGCTGACCATCGTCTTCCTGTCGACGATCGCCGGTTTCGCCTTCGCGAAACTCCGCTTCAAGGGCCGTAACGCCCTGATGCTGATCGTGATCGGCACGATGATGGTGCCGCCGCAACTCCAGGTGATCCCTCTCTACATGATGGTCGCCAAACTGGACTGGACCGACCAGCTCCAGGCCGTGATCCTGCCCTCGCTGGTCAGCGCGTTCGGGGTCTTCTTCATGCGGCAGTACCTGCTCCAGGCCCTGCCCGACGAGATCATCGAGGCGGCCCGGGTCGACGGCGCGAGCAGCTGGCGGGTGATCTGGCATGTGGTGTTCCCGGCGGCGCGTCCCGCGATGGCCGTCCTGGGCATGCTGATGTTCGTACAGACCTGGAACGACTTCCTGTGGCCGTTCCTGGTCCTGACCCAGACCGGCAACCCGACCGTCCAGGTCGCCGTCGCCGGCCTCGGCCGCGGCTACACCCCCGACCAGGCACTGATCATGGCGGGCGCGCTGCTCGGCACGCTGCCGCTGCTGGTCGTGTTCGCGATCTTTGGCAAGCAGATCGTGGGCGGGATCATGCAGGGCGCGGTGAAGGGCTGAGGCCCGCGGTCGCTCGTCGTTCGATCTCGCTCGTCGCTCGATCTCCCTGGGGGCCGGGTCACCGCCGCCTCGGCCCCCGCGCACAGCCCGTTTCTCCTCCCCCCACTCACCTCGTCGGTCTCTACGACCACCAATGGGAGCGCTTCCATGCCTGAGCCCACCACACCGGTGACCTTTCCTCCCGCCTTCCTCTGGGGCGCGGCGACCTCCGCGTACCAGATCGAGGGGGCGGCGCGGGAGGACGGCCGTACGCCCTCCATCTGGGACACCTTCAGCCATACGCCGGGCAAGACGGCCGGTGGCGAGCACGGTGACATCGCTGTCGACCACTACCACCGCTACCGCGACGACGTGGCGCTCATGGCGGAGCTGGGCCTCAACTCGTACCGCTTCTCGATCTCCTGGTCACGTGTGCAACCGACGGGCCGGGGCCCGGCCGTCCAGAAGGGCCTGGACTTCTACCGCCGCCTGGTGGACGAGCTGCTGTCCAAGGGCATCAAGCCCGCGGTGACGTTGTATCACTGGGATCTCCCCCAGGAGTTGGAGGACGCGGGCGGCTGGCCCGAGCGCGACATCGTCCACCGTTTCGCCGACTACGCGCGGATCGTGGGCGAGGCGCTGGGCGACCGCGTCGAGCAGTGGATCACCCTGAACGAGCCGTGGTGCACCGCGTTCCTCGGCTACGGCTCCGGGGTGCACGCCCCGGGCCGTACGGACCCGGTGGCGGCGCTGCGCGCGGCCCACCACCTGAACGTGGCGCACGGGATGTCGGTTTCGGCGCTGCGCTCGGTGATGCCGTCCCGCAACAGCGTCGCGGTGAGCCTGAACTCGTCGGTGGTACGGCCGTTCTCGGACACCCCGGCGGATCTGGCGGCGGTCCGGAAGATCGACGACCTGGCGAACGGGGTGTTCCATGGGCCGATGCTGCACGGCGCGTACCCGGAGTCGCTTTTCGCGGCGACGTCGTCCTTGACCGACTGGTCATTCGTGCAGGACGGCGATGTGGCTGTCGCCAACCAGCCGCTGGACGCGCTGGGGTTGAACTACTACACGCCGGCCCTGGTGAGCGCCGCGGCAAAGGATGTGGCGGGCCCGCGCGCGGACGGTCACGGAGCGAGCGACCACTCGCCGTGGCCGGGCGCGGATGACGTGCTGTTCCACCAGACGCCGGGCGAGCGCACGGAGATGGGCTGGACGATCGACCCGACGGGCCTGCACGAGCTGATCATGCGGTACACGAGGGAGGCCCCGGGCCTGCCGCTGTATGTGACGGAGAACGGCGCGGCGTACGACGACAAGATGGACGCGGACGGCCGCGTCCACGACCCCGAGCGGATCGCCTACCTCCACGGGCATCTGCGGGCGGTGCGGCGCGCGATCGCCGAGGGGGCGGACGTACGCGGCTACTACCTGTGGTCCCTGCTGGACAACTTCGAGTGGGCGTACGGCTACCAGAAGCGGTTCGGGGCGGTGTACGTGGACTACGGGACGCTCACTCGTACGCCCAAGTCGAGCGCGTACTGGTATGCCCAGGCGGCGAAGACGGGGGCGTTGCCGCCGCTGGCTACTGCCTCGGCGTAGGCCGGGGGCGGGGGGCCTCCGGAGGATCGGGGGTCCGGGGCTCGGTGCAATTAGGGGAGTACCGAGCCCCGGGTGCCAAGGGCAGGAGACGTCGATAGTCTCCTTGTCCAACAACATGTCGAAGTCACCTGCGTCCGCCCGTGCTGCGAGCCGGGCCAGCGGCCGGGACACTGAATCAGGCATGCCAGTCATTCAGGGTTCGGGCCGTGTCACGCAGGTTCGCCTCATGGGAGCGGATCGCCGCAGAGGCCAGGTACACGTCCTTCGGGGACGGCGGATCGACGGTTTCACCGGAAGCATCCATGTAGGCGTACGCGCAGGCCCATCCGATGACGGCGTTGTAGTCGGCGAACGGCTCCAGACGGATCGCCATGTGCCAGAACGTCGCTGCCCGGGACGCGGCCTCCTCGTAATACAGCGTCCCGGCGGGCTGCTCGTGCCGGTGCCGTCCGGCCATGGCGGCCAGAGCGCCCCAGTCCGTGATGTCGATGTTGAGCGGAGCCACACGGGACTGAACGTCGAGGATCCAGCCCACGTCGACGCGGATGATCGAGCTCAACGCCATCCCTCCGGCGCGTCGGCGAAGGCCGCCATTCCGATCTCGATGCCCTTGTCCACGCTCCGCAGGAACGCCGCCCGCTGCGCGTCGGCCACCAGCAGGTCGTGCGCGAGGGCACGGGTGGACTTGCCGAGGCTGCGAGCATGCTCGTTGACCTCGGCGAGTTCTTCGGGGGTGAGTTCAACGGTGATCTTCGGCATGCCTTCGACGATATCAGCGGTGACGGTATCGGGAGTATCACCCGAGGGCACCCGGGTCAGCATCCCCGCCCCACCTCGAACCACGTGGCCTTGCCCTGGCCCGCACCATGCGTGCACACACCCCACGCGTCGGCGCCGTACGAGATGAGGTGCATGCCCCGGCCGTCCTCGTCGCCGTCGGTCGTGGGGCGGACGGCGGGTAGGCCGGGGGCTTCGTCGTGTACGAGGACGCGGAGGCGGGCGGGGTCGGGCCAGCCGGCGTGGAGGGTGACGGGGGTGGCGCAGCCCTTCGCCGTGCAGGCGTTGATGGCGTTGGTGACGACTTCTGAGATCAACAGGACTGCGGTGTCGGTGAGTTCGGGGTGGCCCGAGGCGCTCAGGAGGGTGCGGATCGCGTCGCGGGCGGTACGAACCCAGGCGGGGTGGGGCGGGAAAACGAGGGATACGTCCATGGGGTTGGCTCCCTTCGGTGGGGTTGTCCGGCGGGGTTGAGCGTGCACGCGGTGACCAGGTCCGGGCCTCGGCAACTGGCTGGAGGGCGGGGGTACTTCCTCGTGACGCGGGGTGGTTGGGTTGACCATGACGGTAGAGAACCCGTTTATGAAGTTGCAACCGTTTCCGCCCCTTGTCACCGGTGTGAGTGACTGGCGAACGACTTTGTGGACGACGGCAGTTTGGCTATGCAGACTGCCGTGCGAGGAGGTCACACATGCCACCCAGGAGCCACCCCAGCGAGCGTCAACGCCGCCTCGGCCTGGAACTCCGCAAGCTGCGCAACCGCGCGGGACTGTCCGGCGAACAGGCCGGCGTCCTGCTCGACGCGGACCGCACACGCATCAGCAACATCGAGGCCGGACGCATCGATGTCTCACGCAATCGGCTCTACAAGCTGCTACGCGAGTACGGCTGCCCCCCAGGCCCTCTGTTCGAGGGGATCATGGCGATGGCTCAGGAGAACGGCAAAGGCTGGTGGGACGCGTTCAACGACACGATCGGCCCGGCAGCTCGGAATCTGGCCGAACTCGAATCCCGGTCGACGACGCTGCGCACGCACGAGCCGCTCGTCATCCCCGGAATGCTCCAAACCGAGGAGTACGCCCGAGCGGTCCTCGACACAACGGAAGGGGATCCCCAACGTACCCACCGATACGTGGAGTTCCGCCTGGCACGCCAGCAAGTTCTCATGGGCGTGAAGCCGGTGACGTACCGCGCGGTCATCCATGAAGCCGCGCTTCACACTCAAGTAGGCGGTCCAGCGGTCATGCGGAGACAACTTCTTCGGCTGATGGAGGTCTCCCGGCTACCCAACGTGACCGTTCAGGTGTGCCCCTTCACAGCGGGGATCTACTCCGCACACACCCAGTCGTTCGTCATGTACGGAGGCGATGCCCCCGAACTGGACACCGTCTACCTGGAGCATCCAACGGGCTCAATCTTCCTGAGGGACGTGGACCAACTCGACGAGTACGCGAGAATGTTCGAGCGGCTCTCGGAGCTGGCGCTGGCTCCGGTTGACCCGGAATCGGCCCCGGAGTCGCACGAGTCCCGCGATTCACTGAGCCTGATCCAACACGTGATGTACGACCTCTGAGGGGAACCGCCATGCCTCAACTGACCTGGCAGAAGTCGTCTTTCAGCACAGGCGGCGAGGGCAACTGCATAGAGTTGGCGGCAGCCACCCCGTCCCGCATCCACCTCCGCGAGAGCGACCAGCCCGACGCGATCGCCATGGCGACCCCGCAGGTCCTGGCGGAGTTCCTGCACGCCCTCAAAGCCGACAGCCCGATGCGGTGAATCCTGGCACGTGGTGCAAACCGGCACTGGGCCTCAGGCCGTGGGCAGGTGGAGCATTACCCGTCTCCCCAGCCCGAACTCTTCGGCCGCGTCGTCACTGACGACGGCGAAGGTCCCTGCCGGACTCCGGGCAGGGTGGCCACGCGGGAAGCCACGGCCAGGAGATGCGCTTCACCGGCCCTGGTGACGAAGAAGACGTAGGCATCCCCGTGGTCCTCTCCGTCGTCGAAGACCTCTACCTCGCCTTGGTCTTCGAGATCGGCCAGGAAGCCCTCGACCTCCTCGATCCACGGGAACGGGTAGGCACCGTCCGGCAGGTTCGGCGTCGGCAGCAGCGGTACGTGGATCTCGACAACCATCATGGGCACGGGGTTCATCCTGCGTCAGGATCTCCGTCCGCAGTAGCCAGGGGTAATCCACGTCAGCAACCCTGGCGAGGCTCCGAAACCTCAAGCGAGACGGAACCATTGCGCTGTTCACAGTCGGCCAGGTACTCGTCAAGGATCCGGCCGCGCAGTTCACGCTCCACCGCTTCGGCGATGAACGCGGAGAGCTGACGCTTGCCGACGCGTTCGCGTACAGCCCTTGCCGTCCCCTCCGGAAGAAGCACGCTGAACCTGGTGGCTGGGCCCTCGCCGATGCCGTGCGAGATCTCACTCATGAGAGCGAGACTTTCACCTCAAACGGGTCTGAGCGAGCCTTGTGAGAACTCCCTCAGACTACGGCGACAGATGGGTCAGCCGGTGGTGACCTTGTCGGAGACCTCGTTGGGAGCGCGTCCCCCGGTCAGCTTCTCCTTGATGAGGGCGATGCCGACGACGATCGCGGCGACCAGCAGCGACAGGAGCAGGATTTCTCGGTTGCCGTGTTCCTTGTCGGTGAGCATGTAGGCCAGGACGAAGAGGATCAGGCCGATGGTGGCCCAGGTCAGGTACGGGTAGAGCCACATCTTCACGACGAGCTTGTCCGGGCTTTCGCGTTCGATGATGCGGCGCAGGCGGAGCTGGGAGAAGCAGATCACCAGCCAGACGAAGAGGGCTACGGCGCCGGAGGAGTTGACCAGGAAGAGGAAGACGTCCTTGGGGAAGAAGTAGTTGAGGATGACGGCGAGGAAGCCGAAGGCGACCGAGGCGAGGATCGCCGTCATCGGCACCCCACGGGCGTTGGTCCGGCCGAAGGCGCGGGGGGCGTCCCCGCGCTCGCCGAGGGAGAAGGCCATGCGGGAGGCGGTGTACAGGCCCGAGTTCAGACAGGACAGCACCGAGGTGAGCACGATGAAGTTCATGATCTGCCCGGCGTGGGCGATGCCCAGGGAGTCCAGGGCCGCGACGTAGGAGCCCTTGTCCTTGGCCGTGGGGTCGTTCCAGGGGAGCAGGGCGACAACTACGAAGATCGAGCCGAGGTAGAACACCGCGATGCGCCAGATGATGCTGTTGGTGGACTTCGTCACCGCCTTCTGCGGGTCCTCCGTCTCGCCGGCGGCCAGCGTGGCGATCTCCGAGCCCATGAAGGAGAAGACGACCAGGACAGCAGGATGCCCGGCCCGGCGGTCGCGATACCCGAGGACGACCCGACGAACAGGTCGGCCCCGATCACACCGCCGATCGCGATCATCGACAGATGCCGATTCTTCAGGCCCGCGTGCAGGCCCGAGGAGGCAGGGGGAGTCTGTTGGTCGGTGGCGGGTGCCACTCTGCTTTCGTTCGTCGAGGTCATGAGCGTCCTTGCCTGGGGATGTCAAAGATCCAGCGCACGGCTGTGCGCGGCAGCACGGCTGTGTGCGGGGCGGGGTGCGGGTGTACGCATCGGTGAGCTGCGGTTTCGCACCTGACGTCCGGATGCGGTTCTTCGAGATCGCCCGGGTCAAAGCCGGTATGTGGCGCTTCCCGGATCTCTCATGAGCAGCAGGGCCATGGACGACCTGCGGATTTCGTACAGCCGCCATCGTGGACGGCTACCGCTCGGTCATTGTCCGAAGTGGAGCTTGCGCATGGACGCGGATACGGCGCGGATACAGCGAAGGGCTGTGGCTCCCCCACTGGGGAGCCACAGCCCTGTCCAGCCGCGATCGGTGATCGTCAGCGTGGTTCGCGTACGACCGCCACGCCCCCGGCCGCCACCCGCGCCGGAACGCCGTCCTCGATCTTCTCGCCCGTCAGCAGCTCCACAGCCCTCGGCGCTACCTCGACATCGGCGTCTTCCTCACCGTGGTTGATCAGGAAGAGGTAGTCCGCGTCGGGGCCCCGGCGCAGTACCGCCTCCACGCCCTCGGGAGTCGTGCGTACCGGCTCGACGCCCGCCTCCTCGCGGATGCGGGACAGCAACGACGCGAGGGTCGTCGGGTCCGGGAGGGTGGCCACGTACCAGGTCGTGCCCGAGCCGTACGTGTGACGGGTCACCGCCGGGGTCCCGGTCAGTGGGCCCGAGGTGTACGACGTCACCGCCTCCGCGCCGGCCAGGGCGACCCGCTCCGACCACAGCGTCGCCGTACCGCCGTCGCTCAGCTCCACCGCGTCACCCGGCAGCAGCGGGAACAGCTCGTCCGTCCGCACGCCGAGCGCCTCGCGGAACGCGCCCGGGTAGCCGCCGAGCCGGATGTGGCAGTTCTCGTCCACGGCCCCGCTGTGGAAGCCGACGGCCAGGACGCCGCCGCCG
This sequence comes from Streptomyces tailanensis, assembly GCF_008386495.1. Taxonomy (GTDB): domain Bacteria; phylum Actinomycetota; class Actinomycetes; order Streptomycetales; family Streptomycetaceae; genus Streptomyces; species Streptomyces tailanensis. The sequence continues at coordinate 11,338 of NZ_VTHJ01000077.1, forward strand.
GACGCGAAGTCCGTCAGGTTCGCCTTGCCGGCCTCGTCCACCAGGTACAGGCTCGGCGCCAGGACCAGCTTGTAGGCGGACAGGTCCGCGTCGGGGCGTACGAAGTCCACCGCCACGCCCGACCGCCACAGGGGCTCGTACCAGGTGCGGATCAGGCCCTGGAAGCGGACCTCGGCGCTGGGCTGGGAGGGGAGTTCGAGGGCCCACCAGGCGTTCCAGTCCCAGACGACGGCCACCTCGGCCACGCCCCGGCTGCCGCGTACCTCCGCCAACGAACCCAGGTCCGCGCCCAGCGCCACCACGTCACGCCAGATCTGGCTGTCCGTTCCCGCGTGCGGGAGCATCGCCGAGTGCCACTGCTCGGCGCCCGCCTTCGCCGCCCGCCACTGGAAGTACGCGATGCCGTCGGCGCCGCGGGCCACGTGGGCGAGGGCGTTGCGGCGCAGCTCGCCCGCCGTCTTCGCGCGGTTCACCGGCTGCCAGTTGACCGCGCCCGTGGAGTGCTCCATCAGCAGCCACGGCGCCCCGCCCGCCAGCGAACGCACCAGGTCGCCGCTCAGGGCGATGTCGATCTCCGACTCGGGGTCCGTGGACTGGAGGTAGTGGTCGTTCGAGACCACGTCCAGTTCCGGGGCCCACCGCCAGTAGTCCAGCTTGTCGAAGTTGTACATCACCATGAAGTTGGTGGTGGCGGGGGTGTCGGGCGCCGCCTCCAGCAGCACCTCCCGCTCCGCCTTCAGCAGGGACAGGAGCTCGTCCGAGCAGAAGCGGCGCCAGTCCAGCTGGTGGGTCGGGTTCGGGACCGCGCCGGTCGCGCGGGGCGGGATGATCTCGTCCCAGTCGTAGTACCACTGGCTCCAGAACGTCGTGCCCCAGGCGTCGTTCAGCGCCGCCAGGTCGTCGCCGTACTTCTTCCGCAGCCAGACCCGGAACGCCGCCGCGCTCGTGTCGCAGTAGCACTCGCCGTTGTGGCAGCCGTACTCGTTGTGGACGTGCCACATGACCACGGCCGGGTGGTCCGCGTAACGCTCGCCCAGCACGCGGGCGATACGGAGGGCCGCCTCGCGGTACGCCGGGCTCGACGGGCAGAACGTCTGGCGGCTGCCGTACGAGAGCGTGCGGCCGTCCTTGTCCACCGGCAGCGCCTCCGGGTGGGCCCGGAAGAACCACGCCGGCGGGGCCGCCGTCGGGGTCGCCAGGTCGGCGGCGATGCCGTTCTCGTGGAGCAGGGCCAGGATGCGGTCCAGGCGGGAGAAGTCGTACGTCCCCTCCGACGGCTCCAGCAGCGCCCACGCGAAGATGTTGACGCTGACCATGTTGACGCCGGCCTCGCGCATGAGGCGTACGTCCTCGGCCCAGACCTCCTCGGGCCACTGCTCGGGGTTGTAGTCGCCGCCGTAGGCGATGCCGGGGACCTTCAGCGTGCGACTCACTTGGCGCCTCCCGTCAGGAGGCGGCGAGTCGTCTCGACGCCCCAGGTGTCCAGGGAGAGGAGGCGGTCGCTGGACGCCATCAGGCCACCCGTCGCCTCTACGTGTGCTGCCCAGCGTTCGCGGGTCTCCACCGCCGGGCGGGCCATCAGGCAGTCCGGGTCGTTGATCCAGAGGCGGCCGTGCTGCCACTGGCGGCCGGCGCCCGTGAACTCGGCCGGGTCCTGGCCGGGCTGGCTGTAGTCGTCGGCCTCGGGGCGGCGGTGGGGGGCCGTGTCGGGGCTGACCCGCATCGCGTCGAACAGGCCGATGGAGGGGAGGATCGGGGCGCCGCAGCCGAGAAGGTACGCGTCCTCGCCGATGGCCGAGCGGATCAGTTCGACACCGGAACGGTACGCGGCCAGCGCGTCCACCGAAGCGTGTCGTACGCCGTCCAGCGCGCCCGCGTAGAGGAAGTCGACCTTGAAGTAGTCGTAGCCCTCGGAGCGGAGGGTGGTGAAGACCTCGGTCAGGTACGCCGCGGCCTCGGGGTGGGTGGTGTCCAGGACGTACAGGTCGTGGCCCCAGTTGCGGCCCGCGTGCAGCGGGTCGCCCGAGGGGTCCCTGACCAGCCAGTCCGGGTGCTCGGCGGCCAGTTCGCTCGCCGGGTCGACGAGGAAGGGGGCCGTCCAGATGCCCGCGCGGCGGCCCCGGGCGCGGATCGCGTCGGCGATGCCCGCGCGGGAGCGGAAGCGGCCGGAGAGGGTGAGCCAGTCGCCGAGGGCCTTCTGGTAGCCGTCGTCGATCTGGACGACGTCGATGGGGAGGTCGAGGGTGTCCATCGCACGGAGGTTCTCGTGGATGTCGTCCTCGGTGACGTTCGTGAAGTACTCGTACCAGGAGCACCAGACGGTCGGGGCCTGGCGGGGGGCCTCAAGGCCGAGGCCCGAGGCCCAGTCCGCCAGGACCGTCTGGATGTCCGTGCCCGTGAACTCCTTCACGGGGCCGTCGGCGCTGACCTCCGCCTGGCCGTCCCGGACGACGAGACGGATCGACGGGACCTCGGCCGTGGGCTCCGGTGCCGCCCAGAGCCGTACCGGTGAGCCGTCGCCCGGGTCGAGCGCCATCAGGCCCTCGCCATGGAAGGTGCCGGCGGGGACGGTACGGCCGGGGCGGTAGCAGACGGTCACCCAGTTGTCGTTCGTCGGGCGATACGGGGCCGTATCCAGCGCGTACGCGCCGCTGGGGCTCCAGGACTGCCAGCCCTCCTCGTGGACCCGCGCGGTGTGCGGGTCCACGGGTACGGAGGCGACCGGCGTGAAGGGGTGGGGCACGGTGGTTCTTCTCTCGGGAGAGGTCAGGAACGGGTGGCGCCGGGCCCTGTGAGCCCGGCGCCACACCGATACGAAGCTGCGTCAACCCTTGTTCGAAGGCTGCGTCAGCCCTTGTTGGCGCCGAGGGTGAGGCCGCCGACGAACTGCCGTTGGAGCAGGAAGTACACGGCCAGGACGGGTACAGCGGTGATCAGGGCGCCGGCGGCGATCAGGTTGGGATCGGTGAAGTACTGCCCGGAGAGGTTGTTGAGCGCCGAGGTGATCGGCATGTTCTCGCCGGTGGAGATCAGTACGAGGGCCCAGAAGAAGTCGTTGTAGATCCAGATGGACAGCAGCGTCGCCAGGGCCGCCATCGCCGGCTTGCACAGCGGCAGGGTGATCTGCCAGTACAGCCGCCACACCGACGCGCCGTCGACCAGGGCCGCCTCGGTCAGCTCGTGCGGGAGCATCTTCATGTAGTTGCTCAGCACGAAGGCGCAGAACCCGGACTGGAACGCCACGTGGATCAGCACCAGGCCGAGGGCGGAGTCGTACAGCTTGCCGCTCATGGTGATGCCGGGCAGGTCGATGAGCAGGTACAGCCGGTACAGCGGGGTGATGATGACCTGCTGGGGGAGCAGGTTGCCGGCGGTGAACACCAGCAGCAGGAACAGGTTGACGCGGAAGTCGAAGCGGCTGACGTAGAAGGCGACCATCGACGACATGAACAGCGTCACCAGCACCGCCGGAACGGCGATGATGAGCGTGTTGCCGAAGTAGTGCGTCATGTCCGACTGTGTGAAGGCGTTCGTGAAGTTCTCGAACGTCAGCGTGTCGGGCCAGGACACATAGCCCTTCTCGGATGTCTCCCCGTAGGGGCGCAGCGCCGCGTAGACGGCCCACAGCAGCGGGGCGAGCCAGGTCAGCGCCGCTCCGGCGAGGAAGAGGTGCAGCAGGATCCGGGCCGGGCGCACGGGGGTGCGCTTGGCCGTGAGGGCCGTGCTCATGCGCGCCGCTCCTTCCGGAAGGTGGCGATCAGGTACGGGATGATCACGGCGAGGGAGATCACCAGCAGGACCACCGCGATGGCGGAGCCGTATCCGATGCGGCTGGACTCGCCGATGATGTTGTTGGTGACCAGGATGGACAGCAGTTCCGTGCCCTCGGCGCCCTTGTTGAAGACGAACACCAGGTCGAAGGCGCGCAGGGCCTCGATGATGGTGACGACCAGGACGATGGTGTTGGTCGGGCGCAGGGTGGGGAAGACGACGTTCTTGAAGGTCTGCCACTCGCCCGCGCCGTCCAGGGCGGAGGCCTCGCGCAGTGCGGGGTCGACGCCCTTGAGGCCGGCCAGGTAGAGGATCATCATGTAGCCGGTGTGGCGCCAGGAGGCGGCGATGAGGATGGCCCACAGGTTCAGGTCCGGGTCGCCGATCCAGTCGATGTACTTGCCCGGCTCGTTGGCCCCGATCAGGCTGTTGATCAGGCCGGTGTCGGGGTTGTAGACCAGCTGCCACACGAAGCCGATGACGGCCATCGACAGCACGACCGGCAGGAAGAACGCCGTCTGGTAGACGCGGCTGAAGCGGATGTTCTTGTCCAGCTGCACGGCCAGGAACAGGCCCAGCGGCGTCGGGATCAGGATCAGGACGACGAACCAGACGACGTTGTGCTCGACGGCCGGCCAGAACTGCGGGTTGTTGGTGAAGAGCTCCTTGAAGTTGTCCAGCCCGACCCACGTGATCGAGGCGAAGCCGATGCCGTCCCAGGTGGTGAACGCGAGGAGGATCGAGGCGAGGGCCGTCACCCATACGAGGGCGATGTGCAGGATCGTCGGCAGGCCCGCCATCAGGCTCAGCGTGAGCCGGTCGCGCTTGGTGAGCAGGCGCTTGTGGCCCTGCGGGACCTTCTTGGCGGGGACATGGGCAGAGCCCGGAGGCGGCACGGCGGCCTCCTCCGGGTTACCCGACTTCTCGATGGTGGTGTCGGCGTTGGTCATGAGGAGGCGAAGATCGTCTTCTTCTGGCGCTCGATCGACGAGAGGATGCTGTCGACCTGCTTGGGGTCACGGATGAACTTCTGCAGCGCGGGCTGCATCACCGTGGAGGTGAAGTCCGGGCGGCTGTCACGGTCCATGAACTGCGTCAGGCTCTTCGCACCCGAGATCATCTCGTACGCCTTCTTCTGCAGGGCGCTGTACGAGGAGGTGTCGGCCTTGGTGGAGGCCGCGACGACGTTCGGGTCGGACTTGAGGTAGATCTCCTCGGCCGCCGGGGTACCCAGGTACTCCAGCAGCTTCACCGCACCCTCGTGGTTCTTCTTCGCCTTGGAGAGCATGAAGCCGTCGGTGGGCGCCTCGACGGTGTCCTGGCCGTACGCCGGGTCGATCTCCGGGAAGGCGAAGAAGTCGAGGTCCTCGCGGTCGGCCTCGTTGGTGAACTGCTGGCCCACGAAGGTGCCCAGCAGGTACATGCCGGCCTTCTTCGACGCCAGCGTCTGGGCGGCGTCCTGCCAGGTGCGGCCGACGGCGCCGTCCTGGTGGTAGGGGAGGATCTCGGTCCACAGGTCGAAGACCTTGCGCACCTTGGCGTCGGTCCAGGAGGCCTTGCCGGCCATCAGCTCGACGTGGAAGTCGTAGCCGTTGGCCCGGAAGTTGAGCTGGTCGAAGGTGCCCATCGCGGGCCAGGCGTCCTTGTCACCGAAGGCGATCGGGACGAGGCCGTCCTTCTGCATCTGCTTGCACAGCGCGACCAGCTGGTCCCAGGTGGTGGGGACTTCGTAGCCCTTCTCCTGGAAGACGCTCTTCCGGTAGAAGAGCGCCCACGGGTACGTGTACAGCGGCACGAAGTAGTACTTGCCGTCCTCGCCCTTGGAGAGCTTCTTCATCGCGTCGGGGAAGTTGCCCTCGATGCTCTTCCACACGTCGTCGATCGGGGTGGCCAGACCCTTGGCCGCGAAGAACTGCATCCGGTAGCCGGCGAACCAGTGGAACACGTCGTCCGGCGTGCCCTGGAGGTAGGAGTTGATCTGCTCCTGGAAGGTGTTGTGGTCCTTGGTGTTGACGTCGACCTTGAGCCCGGAGTCCTTGGTGAAGGCCGCGTAGATGTCGGCGAACGCCTTCTTCGGCACGGCGTCCGACGCGTTGGAGCCGACCGTGACGGTCTTCGGGTCCGCGGCCGTACCGCTGCCGCCACAGGCACTGAGCAGCGGTATACCCGCGCCGAGTGCCGCGGCGCCGCCCATGCCGCGCAGCAGTGTGCGGCGACTGGTGCCGGGGACGGAGAGACCGGAGGGTGTGACGTGCATTGCGGCTCCCTGGAGACGGGGTTCGGTCGTCGATGGCCTTCGTCGTCAAGATCCAGTCGAAATCAACCAGAAATCAACTTGACCGAACATTCGTGGGCGCAATAACAGCCGTTTGTCCTATCAAACGTCAAGAGCTCTCGACTGCCTTTGTTGAAACGTAACCGTCATGTGTCGAATCGTGATCGCCGCGGCGGGTGAGGCGGGTGCGTGGAGAGCTCGGGAGGCTGAGGTTATCGGGCGAGTGCGGGTGGGTGGGGGGGCTGGTCGCGCCCACGCGGCGGAGCCGCAGATCGCACCCTGGAGGGCGGCGAGAGGTCAGCGGAACGCCGACGGGGGCGGGGCCGGCGAGGCGATGGCCGCCGCGTCCGTCACCGGCAGCGCGCCGCCCGTGAAGTCGGTGAGTGGCTTGCCGTGTTCGACCCGGGCCGGGTGCGGGTCGGAGGCGGCGCGGCGGGTCAGCTCGGCGACGGGCAGCGGCTGGTCGGAGGCGACGAGGACCGCGTTGCCGAACCGTTTGCCCCGCAGCACGGTCGGGTCGGCGACGAGCGCCAGCTCGGGAAAGACGGCCGCCGCGGTGGCGATCTGGCCGCGCAGATGGGCGAGCGGAGGCCCGTCGGCGAGGTTGGCGGCGTAGCACCCGCCGGGCTTCACCACCCGCCGTACCTCCGTGAGGAATTCCGTCGACGTCAGATGCGCCGGAGTGCGCGCCGCGCTGAACACATCCGCGATCACCAGATCCGCCCATCCATCCGGCACCTTGGCAAGCCCCTCCCGCGCGTCCACCGACCGCACCCGTATCCGCACGTTCGGATCCAACGGCAGCTCACGGCGCACCAGTTGAACCAGGGCGGCATCACGCTCGACGACCTGCTGGGTGGAGCGGGGCCGGGTGGCGGCGACATACCGGGCGAGGGTGAAAGCGCCCCCACCGAGATGAACGGCGTGCACGGCCCGACCTGGCGGCGCGACAAGATCGATCACATGCCCGAGGCGCCGCTGATACTCGAAGGAGAGATACGCCGGATCATCGAGATCGACATGCGACTGCGGCGCCCCGTCGACAAGCAACGTCCAGGCCCGCGCCCGCTCCCGATCGGGCACCAGCTCGGCAAGCCCGCCATCAACCTGCTCGACAACGGCTTCAGCGGCCTGCCGCCGCGCCGCCCCCTTCTTCGACCTGCCCATTGACCCATTATCGAGGCAGGACGACATACACGCCGGTCAGTGGCAGCGCGCCCCTCACCTGCAGTTGTCGGCCGCCTCGATCATCCGAGCCGCCTCCCCCAGCGCAGCCCTGAGCACCGCAGGATCCGTCGCGAGGTCCGCCTCCCCGGGCGGCAACAGCCAGTCCGCGCCATCGGCGGGCACCAACACCGCCCCCCGGCCGTCGCTCTGCGTACACGTACTGCCCGGCATGTCCCACGCGTCCGCCGTACCCGGCGGGACGAGAAACCCGAGCGTGTCACACGTGTCGTCGTGCAGAACGGGACCGACCGTCATGACGGGCCCCGCCGCGTCGACGGCACCGCGGCGGAGGATGTCGACCGCCTCCAGTCCCTGCCGCGCGGGCACGGTCACCAGGTCGCACTCGGAACGGGGTTCGACGTTCTTCATCCGGGCCTCCCACACATACAAGCCAGCGCTCCCGGTCCACGCTGCCCAACGCGCCAGTACGTCAACGGCTACGGCGAAACTGCGCCGCAAAGGATGGCAGTTCATGGCAGATCAAGGATGAGATATCCGGTTTGTAGCCAAACCTCGCGTCGGCGCACTGGCGGGGCCGGTACGTTCTTGCCCGCCGGACACAGAGGAATCAACCGTGCGGAATCAACCATGCGGGACACGGACGACTCCTCCCCGTTCCGGCACGGTTCGACGGTTCGCGAGAGAGGGCCCGGCCATGGCGTCGTCATCGGTGACCTCAACCCAGTCCCCCCGGCCACAGCGGCCGAACCTCGCCTTTCGGCAGCTGCGCGGGCAGCGTTCGCCTGGCGAGTTCGCCGCCGCGGTACGGCGGGCCGCGCGTGAGATCGGTGAGCGGGTGAGCTGTGACGCGCGCTACATCGGGAGGGTCGAGGCGGGCGAGATCCGCTGTCCCAACTACGCGTACGAGCGGGTGTTCCTGCATATGTTCCCCGGCCGGACACTGACCGACCTGGGCTTCGCGCCCCGCGCAGAGGTACGCGGTCGGGGGGCGCGCCCCGCCGAGGAGGCGCCCTCCTCTCGCACCAAGAGCCGTTCGCACGCCTCGCATGGTGCGAGGGGTGAGACGGAGGGGGCGTACGAGCCGTATGACACGCAGGAGATGTACGACATGCGGGATCCGCGGGGCGACACGGGCTACATGCGCGGCTGGCGGGACACGCAGCACACGTACCAGAACCACGAGGAGAGCGACGTGCAGCGTCGCGCATTCATGACCGGGGGTACGGCCGCGATGGCGGCCGCCTCGATCGGCCCCGTCACCCTCGGCGGCACGGCGTCCGCCGAGGGCCGTCCCGTCCACCGGGCGGGTACGGCGGAGGCGGGCGCCCTCGAAGCGGCCGTACGCAAGATCCGGCTGCTCGACGACCGGCACGGGGCGGACGGCCTCTACCGCAGGGCCTCGGCGCCGCTGCGGGCGGCGTACTCCCTGCTCGACGCGGGCACCACCCGGCAGAGCACCGCCGACCGGCTGTACGCGGGGGCGGGCGAACTCGCCATCTCCGTGGGCTGGTTGGCCCATGACTCGGGGCGTTTCGACGACGCCCGCTCACATTACGCGGAGGCGCTGGCCACGGCCCGGATGTCGGGGGACCCCGGCCTGGAGGCGCACGCATTCTGCAACACGGCCTTCCTCGCGCGCGACGCGGGGCGGCCGCGGGAGGCCGTACGGGCGGCGCAGGCGGCGCAGCGGGTCGCGCGGCCGCTCGGTTCGCCGCGGCTGATGTCGCTGCTGGCCCTGCGGGAGGCGGGCGGCTGGGCGGGGCTCGCCGACCGTACGGGGACCGAGCAGGCGCTGGCCCGGGCGCAGGCCCTGTACGCGCGTGGGACCTCCGACGCCGATCCGGAGTGGATGAGCTTCTACGGGGAGGCCGAGTTGGAGGGGCTGGAGGCGCAGTGCTGGTCCACGCTGGGGGACTGGCGTCGGGCGGCGCGGCACGCTCGGCGGGCCGCCGGGCTGCAGAATCCGCACTTCACGCGGAACAAGGCGCTGTACACCGCGGAGCTCGCGGATGATCTCGCGCGTGGGGGGCGGCCCGATGAGGCCGCGGCGGCCGGTATGCGGGTGCTCGATTTCCTGGACGAGGTCCAGTCCTCGCGGGTGCAGCAGATGTTGGCAGGGACGGCGCGGGTGCTGTTGCCGCATCGGAGGGCGTCTGGGGTCTCCGCGTTTCTGGAGCGGCACGCGGGGGTTGCGCGTACGGCCTAGCCCTGGTTTCGGGGTGCCCGGTGGGTGAGGTTGGGCGGGGGTGGGTTTCACTCACCGGCGCTGGCCGGGTGCCGCTGCGCCCACCCTCCCCCATCGCCCCAGCGGCACGACTGCCCGCAGCTAGGAAAGGTGCAGGTGCCCCGTGTCGTTCCAGGACTCGATCGCCGGGTCTCCGTAAGCCCAGCCCAGTACGGACAGCGACGTCGGGTTCAGTCGTACCCGCGCCGCGAAGTCGAGGCCCAGTCCCAGCCAACGTGCCGCTATGGACCGCAGGATGTGGCCGTGGGCGAAGACGAGGACGTCGCGTTCGGCGGACCGCGCCCATGCGACCACCTCGTCGGCGCGGGCCGTGAGCTGCTGAAGGGTCTCCCCTTCGGGGACACCGTCGCGCCACATCAGCCATCCCGGCCGGGAGGACTGGATCTCGGCCGGGGTGAGGCCTTCGTACGCCCCGTAGTCCACCTCCATGAGCGTGTCCCACGCGGTGGCCCGGTCACCGAAGCCGGCCAGTTCGCACGTGTCACGCGCGCGTGAGAGGGGACTCGTACGGACCTCGACACCAGGCAGCCCGACCAAGGGTGCCCCGTGGAGGCGTTCGCCGAGGAGCTTCGCGCCGCGTCGGCCCTCTTCGAGGAGGGGGATGTCCGTCCTGCCGGTGTGCTTGCCGAGCAGGGACCATTCCGTCTGTCCGTGCCGGGCCAACAGGATGCGCGGTGCCATGAGGTGCCCTTTCGGGTGTCTTCTGCGAGAAGGGAAAATTAAGGGGCGGTTGTTCCCATCATCGCTCAGGCTGTCGGGGAGCAACCCGTGAGGCGATCTCAGCGTCTTGGAGAACGTCCTGCGCACGAAGCACAGATGAACACAGGCGAAAGCGGATGGGGGAGGGCGATCGGATGCCGCAGACCGAGGCGACCGAGGCACCGGTCGGCGAGGGTATCGAGGCATCGGTCGGTGGGAGGCCTGGTGCATCGGTCGGCGAGGGGCCCGGTGCATCGGTCACCGAGGCGGCGCCGCACGCCCTGCACCGACCCCGGCTCCAGCTCCGGCTCCGCTGGTGGCGCGAGCTGCCGCTGATCCTGCTGGTGTACGGGGCGTACTCGGTCGGCCGGCTCCTCGCGCGCGGCGACACGGCGAGCGCCGTCGACCACGGCCTCGCGATCCTGCGTGTCGAGAAGGCCCTGTGGCTGAACGCCGAGCATCCCCTGAACCGGCTGTTCACACGTGAACCCTGGATAGGGATACCCGCCGACTTCTGGTACGCCTCCCTGCACTACCTGGTCACCCCCGTGCTCCTGGTGTGGCTCTTCCGTTCCCGCGCCGTGCACTACCGCGCGGCCCGCACCTGGCTTCTGACCTCCACCTTCATCGGCCTGATCGGCTTCACCCTGTTCCCCACCTGCCCGCCCCGGCTCCTGCACTCGGCGCAGGGCTTCGTCGACACGATGGCCCACTACAGCGCGTGGGGCTGGTGGGGCGGCGAGGCCAGCGCGCCCCGAGGGCTCGGCGGCATGACGAACCAGTACGCGGCGATGCCGAGCCTGCACGTCGGCTGGTCGCTGTGGTGCGGTGTGATCCTCTGGCGTCTCGGCGGCGGCTCGCGCCTGGTGAGGACTGCGGCCGTCACGTATCCGCTGATCACGACAATCGTGGTGATGGGCACCGCCAACCACTACTTCCTCGACGCGGTGGCGGGCGCGGCCGTGATGGGGGTAGGTCTGCTGCTCACGCCGATGGTGATGCAGGCGGTGGACAGGTGCCGGGTCTCGCTGGAGCTCGGAGTGTCGGCTGAACTCAGGGCGTCAGCTGGGCCCGGGACCTCGGCCGGACTCGGAGCATCGGCCAGGCCCGGAGCGCCGACCGGGCCCGGAGTGTCAGCCGGGCTCGGAGCTTCGACCGCGCCCGGAACATCGGCCCGGCCCGGAGCTTCCGCTGGGCCCGGAGCGCCGACCGAGCTCGGAGCGTCGGCCAAGCCCGGAGCATTCACCGGGCCCGAGTGGGGGCGCGTCGAGGAGTCCGTCGCAGCGGGCTCCGTCACACCGGTCGCGGGCGGCTCTCGGGGCACGGTTTCCCCGATTGTCAGTGGTGGGTGCCAGACTTCCCCGGGTGAGCGAATTCCACGGCAGCGGATCACCGAACCCGAGCCGGGTGCCGCCCCCTCGGAAGCAGGGGACGGCGCTGCGGCAGCGTCTCGCTGAGCTGCGCGGACCCGAGGTCCCACCCAAGGCGCTGGACGCGCGCGCCCTCGCCGCGCTCGCGGCCAACCCCGGCTGCGAGCGGCGCGCGCTGCTGGACGGCGCGGGGGTGAACAAGGCGGTGCTGGCAGACGCGCTCGGCTCCCCTTCCGCCTTCGGCCAGTCCCAGTTCGCCTTCATGCGGGGCAACGCCTTCGAGGCCCGGGTCAAGGCGGACGGCGGCGCGGAGCTGCTGCGGCTGGTGCACGAGAAGCTGGACCCGGGAGCCGAGCCGCCGGCCACGGCCTCGGTCCCCGACCTCGCCGCCGTCGGCCCCGAGGGCCGCGCCGCCCGTACGGCGCTGGCGCTCCGCGAGGCCACGGACGCCGGCGGCTGGGCGCTGCTCGACCACCCCATGCTTGCGCTGGACGTCGCGGGCTCCCCCGCCTTCCTGGAACCGGACGCGGTGGTGGTGCACCCGGACGGCACCTGGACGGTCGTGGAGATCAAGTCCTTCCCGATGCTGGACGGTTCGGCCGACGCGGCGAAGGTCGGCGCGGCGGCCCGCCAGTCCGCGGTGTACGTCCTGGCACTGGAGGAGGTCGCCGCCCGGCTCGCCCAAGATGCCCGTCCGGCGCCCGAGGTGCGTCATCGGGTGTTGCTCGTGTGCCCCAAGGACTTCACCAACCTCCCGACGGCCGCCGCGGTGGATGTCCGTAAGCAACGGGCGGTCACCCGCCGCCAGTTGACCCGGCTCACCCGTATCGAGGAGATCGCGGACTCCCTCCCCGAGGGGACCTGCTTCGCCCCGGACCTCCCCCAGGAGGAGCTGACGACCGCCGTCGAGGCCCTCTCCGCCACCTACACCCCCGAGTGCCTCGCCGCCTGCGAGCTGGCCTTCCACTGCCGGTCCCGCTCCCGCGCGGAGGGCGCGGTGACGTCCATGGGGCGCGCCGCACGGGCCGAGCTGGGCGGCCTCACCACGGTCGAGGCCGTACTGGCGGCGGCCCACGGCACGGCCGGCGACCCCGCCGACCCTACGGTCGCGGCGCTGCGGAGAGCCGCGGAGCTGCGGGCGGAGGCGCTGAGCGCCGTGTCCACCGGGGGTGGGGCATGTCGCTGATGTCGACCCTGGCCCGCCTCGAAGCCGTCAGCACGGGCCGGGCCCAGCCCACCGCCACCGTCCGCCACCGGCATCTCTCCGCGCACCCGCTCGTCTTCGTGCCGCTCACCACCGCTGGTGAGGCCGGTGCCCCGCTGGGCGCGCTCGTCGGCACCGACCGGGACGCGCCGCGCCTGCTGGTGGTGCCGCAGCCCCGGGACCGTGATCTGCGGTTCGTGTTCCTGGCGGAGCTCGCGGACGTCGTACTGCCGTACGTGGACGCGTACGCCGATGTCGTGGAGCCCGCCGAGCGGGGCGAGACCGATCCCGAGACCGGCAAGCGGGTCAAGGTCGAGGTCGAACTGTGCGCGGACGCCCCGCAGTTGATCGTGCCGAGCCGCACGGGCATCGACTTCGTACGGCTCCTCGGGCGCTCCATGCGGTTCAGGCGCACCGCCGAGCAGGATCCGGAGGCACCGCATCCGGCGCCGCCACGGGTGCCGCTGCTCGGGCGGTGGCTCACGCACTTCGGGGAGCGGGCGCGGGTGCCGGGCTCCTCGCTGCTGCTTGCCCTGACCGATCTGCTGTCGCGGCACTGGGCGACCGGCCAGTCCGGCGTCGAGGACCAGCACCTGGGGTCGCTGCTCGCCTGGATCGACCCCCCTCAGGGGCAGTCGGGCGAGGCGGCGGCGCGGTGGGCCGAGCTGGCGCGGGACGCGGAGGGCCAGTTGCTGTGCCCGCCCGCCGGTCCCGCGACCGACCCGGCGTTCGACAACAAGCTGCTGGCCCCGGCCATCGAGCGGTACGACCGGGCGCGACTCGCCCTGGCCGCCGCCGAGGACGGTATGGAGGCCGACGACCGGCTGGGGGCGCTGACAGCAGCCGAGCGGGAGATCCGGGCCCTGGTCGAGAGCCGTACCCGGCCCACCTGGGACGCGGTCTGGCACGGCCTCGACCTGCTGCGCGCCCTGCCGGAGGGTGCCCACGCGGCCGACCGGTGGACCCGCGACCGCTGGTCGTTCACCGGCCACCGGGACCGGATCGTCGCCGGGGAGCCCCCGCAGCCGCGCATCGACGACGCGGTCATCGCCGCGAACAAACTGGCCGCGCGGGAGCGGGAACAGGCCCGCCTCGACGCCCAGGAGGCCCTGGACGACCCGCTCGTCATGGCCGGGCGACGGCTGGCCGGGGAGGCGTTCGCCGGTGAGGTCGTCGAGGTGGTGATGGCGTACAGCGAGGGCAAGCGGCCCAGCCCGCGGCCGCTGGTCACCGTACGGACGCAGGACCGGCCGCATCTCGGGGAGCGCGCGAAGGTGTACCGCTCACTGGGCGGGAAGCCGCAGACGGCCGAGTTCGTGGGGTACGAGGGGGCCGACGGCGCCCTGGTGGTGCTGCGGATCATGGACAAGATGGGGCGGGGCAAGGAGCCGGAGGAGGGGTCCGTCCCCGAGAAGGGGGACCTTCTCTGCTTCACCCTCTTCGAGCACGACCAGCGGGGCGGAGCCAAGCTGCCCGACCCCGAGGAGACACCGTGGACGCACGGCGGGCCGCCGGGTGAGCCCGACGCCGTACCGCTGCCTGACCCGGTGACCGCTGAGGATGTGCTGTGACCGCCGACGCCGTACTCGACCCGGGGGCCGCGGCCACCCGCGCCACCGACGCGATCCTCCGCGACACCCTGCACGGCACCGCCCGTGGGGTCGTCGTCGACTCGCCGCCCGGTGCAGGCAAGTCCACGCTCGTCGTGCGCGCCGCGCTCGAACTCGCCTCCGCCGGGCGCCCGTTGATGATCATCGCGCAGACGAACGCGCAGGTGGACGACCTGGTCATCCGGCTCGCGGAGAAGGACGCGGACCTCCCGGTCGGGCGGCTGCACAGCAGCGACAGCGACCCGTACGACAAGGCGCTGGACGAGCTGCCGAACGTACGGAAGTCGACGAAGGCGGCCGACCTCGCCGGGCTCGACGTCGTGATCTCCACGGCCGCCAAGTGGGCGCACGTCAAGGGGGTCGAGCCGTGGCGGCACGCGATCGTCGACGAGGCGTACCAGATGCGGTCGGACGCGCTGCTGGCCGTGGCGGGGCTGTTCGAGCGGGCGCTGTTCGTGGGCGACCCCGGGCAGCTGGACCCGTTCGCGATCGTCGGCAGCGAGCAGTGGGCGGGGCTGTCGTACGACCCGTCCGCCTCGGCGGTGACGACGCTGCTCGCCCACAACCCCGAGCTGCCCCAGCACCGGCTGCCGGTGTCATGGCGGCTCCCGGCGTCCGCCGCGCCCCTCGTCTCGGACGCGTTCTATCCGTTCACGCCGTTCCGGAGCGGTACGGGGCACGGGGACCGGCGGCTCGGGTTCGCGGTGCCGTCGGACGGCTCGGGTCCCGACCGGGTCATCGACGAGGCCGCCGAATCGGGGTGGGGGCTGCTGGAGCTGCCGGCGCGGCACACGCCCCGCACCGACCCCGAGGCGGTACGGGCGGTCGCGCGGGTCGTACGGCGGCTGCTCGACCGGGGTGGGGCGGCGACCTCGGAGCGGTCCGAGGAGCCCGTGCCGCTGACCGCCGACCGGATCGCTGTCGGTACGGCCCACCGGGACCAGGCCGCCGCCGTGCGCTCCGCGCTGGCCGAGCTGGGGGTCGCCGATGTCGTCGTGGACACGGCGAACCGGCTCCAGGGGCGGGAGTACGACGTCACGGTCGTCCTTCATCCGCTGTCCGGGCGCCCCGACGCGACGGCGTTCCACCTGGAGACCGGACGGCTGTGCGTCCTCGCCTCCCGGCACCGGCACGCGTGCATCGTGGTGTGCCGGGCCGGGGTGAGTGAACTCCTCGACGACCATCCGTCGACCGAGCCGGTGCAGCTGGGGGTGACGGTGAAGTTTCCGGATGGGTGGGAAGCGAATCACTCGGTGCTGGCGGTGTTGGCGGAGCATCGGGTGGGGTGGCGGCCTTAGGGCGGGGCGGGGGGGTTGTCTCCGGGGGCGGGGGCGCGTTTCGCCCGGCGCGAGGGCCGTGGCAGGCGGGCTTGATGCCCACTTGCGCGGTCACGAGACAATGGACGGTGGCCCTCCTGTCGGGACGCCCCCGGGGACAGGCCCACTGAACCGTCGTACGAGGAGGACGAGACATGGCGGAGCCCACGCCGCGTCGGCACGAACCGCGGCTACGCCCCGCGCCCCTGCTCTTCGAGCCGGCGGAGGCGGCCGGTGATCCCGAGCACTTCTTCGACCTGGAGTCGATCGACGATCCGCGGGCCTTGTTGGCGCGGGCGACGGAGTTGGCGCAGGCGTTTCGGGCGGCGGCGGACCGGGCGGTGGAGTTCCAGGCCATCGCGGCGGCGCAGCTTGCCGATCCTCGGCGGTTCGATCGGCTGACCGCGGCGGATGTCGCGGAGCGGGCGGAGTGGACCGAGGACTACGCGAAGAAGATGATCGAGTTCGGGCGGGATCTGATGCGGGGGCGGGATTCCAGTGGGCCGGAGGCCATCTGAGGCGGCTGTGGGGGACCTGGCTGTACGTGACCCGGCACCTGGGCTGGGCTCGGGGTGGGGTTTCGCTCGCCGGCGCTTGCCGGGTGCCGCTGCGCCCACCCTCCCCCGCTCTCGGCTTCTCCCCCACTCCCGGCTTCGCTCGAGCGGGAGGGACCCCCATGAGCGGGAGGTGCCCCCATCGCCCCAGCGGCACGATTGCCCGCAGCTATGACAGGGGCGGCGGCACGGTTGCCCCGCAGACACGACAGTTGGCATATGCCGGGTGGGCAAGATACCCCACTTGGCATCCTGCTGTACCGGAATTTGGCAACCCTGGGGAATCGGGTGGTGACGGCCGGTAGATATGGATGTATGAGCGGTGGGAGCGGATCGGGTAGGTATCTGAAGGGCGGACCGGGCGCCTCGGGGGTCACGGTGGAGGGGGCGGCTTGGCTGGCCTCGGCGGGAACGTATCCGCGTAGGACGTTGGCGTTGTGGGAGGAGCGGCCTGCGGTGCCGGTGGTGCTGGCCTGCGGGGCCGTGTTCGATGTTGTCAGCGTGCCGGCGCTCTTCGGGCGGCGGATGCTCGACCGGCTGTGGGACGAGGGGCCCGGGTCCGGGCCGGTGGCCGTGTATCGCGGGCGCATGCTGCTGTTCGCCTCGCCCGGCACCGCCCACCGGCTGCCCGCGCTCCTGGAGTGGGAGGAATGGGGCTCCCCCGGCCGCACCGGCGCCGTCCCGCCGCTCCTCTGCCACGGCGCCGGAGACGCGGTGACCGTCCCCGCGGTGAGCACCACCGACACCACAGACATCACAGCCCCCACCGCACGGCTCGGGTCCCGGTGGGTCGTCGCCCCCGACACTCGGCAGCCTTGGCTTCCGGGGCCCGACGTTCTGCTCTGGGCGGCCGTGCGGGCGGCCCGTGCGAGTGCCTCCGCGACCGTGCGGATATCGATTTTTCCTCCCGCCGATCAGGGTGCTAAGGTCTACGACGTCAGCAGGCGCCGCTAGCTCAGTTGGTTAGAGCAGCTGACTCTTAATCAGCGGGTCCGGGGTTCGAGTCCCTGGC
>NZ_VTHJ01000077.1:28591-38671 GCF_008386495.1 Streptomyces tailanensis
GACACGTAGAAGCCTCTCGCGGAAGCGAGGGGCTTCTTCCGTTATGTCGGAGGGCTCCATCCCGTCGCGATCTCCACGATCCACGCCCCGGACGGCGTACGGCCCTCCACCTCCACCCGTACCCCCTCCCCCGGCAGCGTGAAGCTCTCCCCGACCCCGACCGGGGCGTCCGCGAGCGGCGGATAGACGGAGTCCTCCCAGCAGGCCTCGGTGCGCGGATGGGCGTCGAGGACCTCGATGGGGCCGCTGCCGGACTCGGCGCCGCCGCGGATGCGGTAGACGAGGACGCCCTGGGTGCAGACGGAGTGATCGTTGCCGACCGCGCCCCGCGCCTCGATGGCGAGCACGCTGTCGGGACCGGTACGGATGACCGCCAGCTTCGTCCCCCGACCGGGACCGAAGGCCGGCGCCCCGGCCACCACACCACCGCCTACGCCGGCACCCGCACTCACATACGCCCCCGACAGCCCCGACTCCGACCCCGCCCCCACCGCCTCCAAGATCAACCGCGTACTCCCCACCCCCCGCACGCACCTCACCTGATGCGGCTCCAGCCAGCCCAGCTTCCACTTGTGCCAGGCGAACAGATCCGGGGCGAGGGCGAACTGGCTGCCCATGAGGTCCCAGTCGCCGACGTGAGTGTCCCAGTCGCCCTTGCCGTCGGCGGGACGGTGGTAGAGGTCGGGCAGGTCGAAGACATGGCCGGTCTCATGGGCGAGGACCAGGCGGTCCGGCGGGTGGTTCTCGAACACGGTGACGACCCGGCGGAGGTCCGTGTCGTCGACCTCCAGCGGCGTCTCGAGATTCACCACCTTCGTCGCGTCCGAGTCGACGCCGGGCGCGTGCGGGTCGGCGATGAAGTACACGATGTCGTAGCGGGAGAAGTCGATGTACGGATCGGCCACCGCGAGCGCGTCCTTCAGGTAAGCGGCACGGTCGGCCGCGTGCCAGTCACGTCGTATGGCGTACGCCGTCGACGGCTGCGGCATCCGCAACCACTCGCCGCGCGGATGCGGACGTAGCGCGAACTTGCCGTACGAGGCGCGTTCGAAGAACTGGCTGGTGGCGGGAAAGTGATCGGCGGTCAGCTCGGCCGGAGTGGTAAGGGGGGTCGCGTCCGGGAAAGAAAGGAACACCAGTACGGCATCGAGGTCACGGGTGGGACGCGGATATGCGGAGTTCCAAGTGTCCAGGCCTTCCGAGTGGTGCGCGTGGGTCCGCCGCAGCGCGCATGGCTCGGAGAGGGGTACGGCGACCGAGGGGGCCGCGATCAGCGAGGTGGCGGCCAGCGCGGTCAGCGAGGTCGCCATGGCCGCCGCCCTGCGCGGATCGGGGAGCTGACGCTGCACGGAGACCTCCGGATGCGGATCTTGGGGACACCGCATCCAGATTTTCGGAATTAGTAATACTTTGCCCTGTTTGTCTACACCGGAAGAGTGAGAGGCGGTCAGATAGTCGACAGGGACCGACGCCCCCGACACTCACGGAACGTCACAAGCGTCCACCCCACATCGACGTCTCGGAGAAGTCGTTCAGCTCGGGGCAGAAACGATCTGTCGGATCAGGTCGTTGTTCAGGGAGACTGGGGAGTGACTAGAAGGCCCTGGGGCCTGCCTCTATGATCGGCACACTTTCCTGCACGGACACGGCTTGAGAGATCCGTACGAAAACGAGTGCACTGCGGGAGCGAACGGTGAGCGGAACGTCCCAAGGGCCGGCGCCCGCGGTAGACCTCGTCCGGCCGGCGATTACAGAGCGTCACGTCAATGGTACGGTTCAGTCGTCGGCACCCACATCGGCATCGACACAGGCACCCACACCGGAGCACCCTGCCGCCTCCGACGCGCCCGCTGTTCCCGCCGCTTTCT
This sequence comes from Streptomyces tailanensis, assembly GCF_008386495.1. GTDB lineage: Bacteria > Actinomycetota > Actinomycetes > Streptomycetales > Streptomycetaceae > Streptomyces > Streptomyces tailanensis. The sequence continues at coordinate 30,460 of NZ_VTHJ01000077.1, forward strand.
CCGCTGCGCCGCTGGCCATGGCCGTCGTCGACCGGGAGGGGCTGGTCGTCACCGCCAACGCGGCGATGGGGGCGCTGCTCGGGGCCGCGGCGGAGACGTTGGCGGGGCGGGTCGCGGCCGAGTTGGTGGACCTGGCCTCGGACCCGCGCACCTGGCACGCGTACCGCGAGGTGCTGCGCGGGCGGCAGGCCCGGCTGCGTTGCACACGCCGGCTCAAACGTCCCGGCGGGACCTCGTTGTGGGTGCAGGTGTCGGTGGCGCCGCTGCCCGAGGAGGAGCGGGCGATCCTGCTCTCGGTCTCCGACATCAGCGACAACCGTCAACTTCAAGCCAGGCTCCGTCACTTGCAGATGCACGACCCGGTGACCCGGCTCCCCAACCGCGCCTTCTTCTTCGAACGCCTCGCCGCCGCCCTGGAGCGGGACGCATACGACGCCTACGACACGTACGACGTGGTCGGCACCGGCCGGATCGGCCTCGTCTATCTGGACCTGGACGGGTTCAAGGCGGTCAACGACACCCTCGGCCACCGCGTCGGCGACCGGCTGCTCGCGGCCGTCGCCGAGCGGCTCACCCGGTGCGCCGAGGCGGCGGGCCACACCCGGGTCTGCGCCCTGCCCGGCACCTCCGCCGGCGCGCCGCTTGTGGCCAGACTCGGCGGCGACGAGTTCGCCCTGCTGGTCGAGGACTCCACCGGCACCGAGCAACTCGCCGACCTGGCCGAGTCGGTCCTCAAGGCCCTGCAGGCCCCGTTCGACCTGGCCGGTCAGCGTCTGTCCGTCTCCGCCTCGATCGGGGTCGTGGAGCGGCAGTCGGCGAGTACGACGACGACCGGGCTGATGCAGGCCGCCGATACGACGCTGTACTGGGCGAAGGCCGACGGAAAGGCCCGCTGGACGCTGTTCGACCCCGAGCGAAACGCGCACCGGATGACCCGTCAGGCCCTGTCGTCCACCCTGCGGGCGGCCGTCGGGCGGGGCGAGTTCGTTCTGGAGTACCAGCCGCTGGTGGGCATGGCGGACGGCGAAGTGCGCGGGGTGGAGGCGCTGGTTCGCTGGCACCATCCGCAGTTCGGCGTATTGACGCCGAATCGGTTCATCTCACTTGCCGAGGAGGACGGTTCGATCGTCCAGCTCGGGCGGTGGATCCTCGCCACCGCCTGCCGCCAGGCCCGGCGCTGGCAGCTCGACCACCCCGACCGCGCCCCGATCTTCGTCAGCGTGAACGTCGCCGTCCGCCAGGTCTGGGACTCCGACCTCGTCGCCGACGTCGCCGAGATCCTCGCCGAGACCGGGCTCGCGCCGCACCTGCTCCAGCTCGAACTCACCGAGTCCGCGCTCATGGGCTCCGCCGGCCGCCCCCTCCAGGCCCTCAAGGCCCTCAGCGACATGGGCGTACGGATCGCCATCGACGACTTCGGCACCGGGTACTCCAACCTCGCGTACCTGAGCCGACTGCCGGTCTCCGTACTGAAGCTGGACGGGGCGTTCGTACGGGGGTTCCAGTACGGGACCCCGCAGGAGGACGAGGCCGAGGACGACGGCCAACCGAACCCGGCCGACGAGATCATCGTCGAGGCCCTCGTCCAACTCGCCCACCGGCTCGGGCTGACCGTCACCGCGGAGGGTGTGGAAACCGACGCCCAGGCCTCCCGGCTGCGCCGGCTCGGCTGCGACACCGGGCAGGGGTGGCTGTACTCCCGGGCGGTGTCGCCGGAGCGGATCGCCGAGATACTGGGGACGGCGGCCTGTCCTCGGGCCTGAACACCCCCTACTTCCGCGGCAAGTCGTAGGCGTCCGCGATCAGTTCGTACGAGCGCAGGCGCAGGTCGGCGTTGTGGGCGTGCGTGGTGAGCATCAACTCGTCGGCTCCGGTGCGCTTCTGGAGGTCGTCGAGGCGGGTGGTGACCTCGTCGATGCCGCCGTGGACGACGTCCGCGTTCCAGGAGTCGATGAAGTCCTTTTCGACCACGCTGAATTCGTACGCCTCCGCCTCCTCCGGGGTCGGGACGAGGCCGGGGCGGCCGGTGCGCAGGCGGACCATGTTCAGGGCGGCCGCCCTCACCTGGCGGCGGGCCTCCTTCTCGTCGTCGGCGGCCAGGGCCGAGACGCCGATCAGCGCGTACGGGGCGTCGAGGACCGCGGAGGGGCGGAACGACTCGCGGTACAGGTCGAGGGCCGGGATCGTGTTCCGCGCCGAGAAGTGGTGGGCGAAGGCGAAGGGCAGGCCGAGGGTGCCGGCCAGGCGGGCACTGAAGCCGGAGGAGCCGAGGAGCCAGATCGGGGGGCGGTGCGGGGACTGTACGCCGCCGGGTGAGGTGGCCTGGATCGGGCCCGGGACCGCGTGGATACGGCGGTAGGGGTGGCCGTCGGGGAAGTCGTCGTCCAGGAAGCGGGTGAGCTCCGCGAGTTGGTCGGGGAAGTCGTCGGCGCCTTCGTGGAGGGTGACCGTGCGGCGGAGGGCGGCCGCCGTGGGGCCGTCTGTGCCGGGGGCCCTGCCTAGGCCGAGGTCTATGCGGCCGGGGGCCATTGCTTCGAGTGTGCCGAACTGCTCCGCTATGACCAGGGGGGCGTGGTTGGGGAGCATGACTCCGCCTGAGCCGAGGCGGATGTGGGTGGTGTGGGCGGATAGGTGGGCGAGGATCACTGCGGGGGACGTTGATGCCACGCCTGGCATGGAGTGGTGTTCTGCGACCCAGTAGCGGTGGTAGCCGCGGGCTTCTGTCTGGCGGGCGAGGGTGACGCTTGTGCGGAGGGCGTCTGTGGCTGTGTGGCCTGCGCCAACCGTGACCAGGTCCAGGACGGAGAGGGGGGCGGGGGCGGTTCCCTTGGCTTCGCCTCGTATCTCGTCTGTGGTCACGGGGGTGCCTCCTGGGGTGGGGGTGGGGTGCGTTTTCGGGTAACAGGAGGATGACTCCGGTTATTCCCGCCCCGCCGTCCCTACGCGTTCCCATCCCCAGGGGCTGCCGCCCCTTCGACCCCGCCATGCCTTCCAGCTCGGTTCCATCGGGTCGTTGGCGGGTGCGGGTGGGTGGGGGCTTGTCGCGCCCACGCGGCGGAGCCGCAAATCGACACAGCCCCGCGCCCCTTACGGGCGCGGGTGCTGGTCTGCGGTTACACCTGCACGATTGGTTCCCTTGTGAACAACGCGCCCAGCTCCGGGGCGTTGACCCTCCTGTCTGTCAGCCTCAATGCCTCCCAGACTGAGACCTGGTTGGCCGTGAGGACTGGTTTCGAGAGTTCTTTTTCCAGGGTGGGGATGTGGGAAGCCGTGTGGAGGGCGGTGTCCGGGAGGAGGATCGCGTCCGCACGGTCGTGGTCGGCTGTGCGGGCGAGGGTGAGGATGTCGTCCAGGGTCCAGGTGCCTACCTCTGCCGCTGTGATGATGCCGGCGCCGTGGAGGGAGACGACCTCGACGCCGGAGGCGCCCAGGAAGTCCGCGAAGAGCTGGGCTACGTCGTCGGGGTAGGTCGCTGCCACGGCTACGCGGTGGGCGTCCAGCTCGCCGATCGCGTGGGCGAAGGCGAAGGATGTGGAGGAGGCCGGCATGCCGGCGGCGCGGGCCAGGGTGCGGATCTGGGCGTGGGCGCCTTCGTAGCCGTAGACGAAGCTGCCGCTGGTGCAGGCCCAGACGACGGCCTCCGCGCCGGCCAGACGGAGGGCCTCGCAGCCGGCGGCGAGGCGTTCGGGGGCGCCCATCTCACGGAGGGCGTCCACGCGGTGGGCGTCCTCGCCGATGTCGGTGTGCACGAGGTCCACCCGGATGTCGCTGCCCAGGAGTTGCTCCATGCGCGGGTAGTCGTCCTCGGCGGAGTGGCCCGGGTAGAGGAAACCTAGTGCGGTCATGCCCAACCTTCCTGTTCTTCCGGCAGTACCGGCGGTGGCGGAACCGGCCCCGCACCGAAGGACTGCCTGGCCGACTCGTCGAGCAGAGCCTGGTACGGGCCCACCGCCCGGGTACCCAGATGACGCAGCGCCGCCCACATCGTCACCTGGTTGGCCGAGAGCACCGGCATCCGCAGTTCCGCTTCGAGCTGGGGGATGACGTCGTACGTGGGGAGATTGGTGCAGGAGATGAAGAGGGCCTCCGGTGTGGTCGTACCGACCGCCTCGTGGGCCATGCCGACCACATCGCGGTACGGGACCTTCCAGATGTGCCGGACCAGGCCGAGCGAGCAGCGGCCGGTGACCCTGATGCCCGCCTCGGCCAGGTACTCCTCCAGGACCTGGGTCACCGAGACCGTGTACGGGGTGACCAGGGCGATACTGCGCGCGTTCAGCTCGGCGAGCGCGTCGAGTACGGCGCCGGAGGTGGTGACCGCGTGCGCCGCGCCGGCCCGGGTCATCGCCTCGCCCATGGCCCGCTCCCCGGCGACCCCGCCGACGAAGCTGCCGCTGGTGCAGGTGTAGGCCACGACCTCGGGGGCGACCTCGTTCAGCGCCCGTACCGCCTCGTGGAGCGTCTCGTGCTCCGAGACCAGACGGGCCAGGTCGAGGCTCACCTCCACCGGGACGTACGGCGTGCGGGTGAGATGCAGGGAGATGTCGTCCGGGACCCAGCGCCACAGTTCGCGATCGAGGGCGAAGTCGAACGGGGCGATGACCCCGACACCGCGCTGCGGCCCGGGTCCTCCGAGAAACGAGATGTTCATGGCAGCCACCAGCCTCACGGAGAGATATGGGTGGACGACAGACCGTACGCAAGTCCGTGTTGACGAAGGTAGGTTCGGGTGCGAGCGTGGTCAATCAGCCCATGTCAGACGCATCCGAGGGGCCGGTCGAGCCGTTCTCGCCCGCGGTTGAGGACATCGAAGGACGCTAAGAGACAGCCTAAAAGGACACCAAAGGACACACTACGGACAGGTTCCCCCCACTATGGCCTCAATGTCCCGACCAACCCTTCTCGTCCTCGACGCCGAGCCACTCCCCCGGCTCGGGCGGCTCACCGGGCGGGCGACGATCGAGCACGCCGACGCGTCCACGCTGGCCGCGCGGCTGCCGTACGCCGATGTGCTACTCGTGTGGGACTTCGCCTCCCGCGCGGTACGGGACGCCTGGCCGGGCGGCGGTCCGCGGCCGCGCTGGGTGCACACGGCGAGCGCGGGCGTCGATCATCTGCTGTGCCCCGAACTGGCCGCGTCCGACACGGTGGTGACGAACGCGCGCGGGGTGTTCGAGGAGCCGATCGCAGAGTACGTCGCCGCGCTCGTCCTGAGCATGGCCAAGGATCTGCCGCACACGCTGGAGCTGCAGCGGCGGCGGGAGTGGCGGCACCGTGAGGGCCTGCGGGTGGCGGGGAGCCGGGCGTGCGTGGTGGGGTCGGGACCGATCGGGCGGGCCGTCGCGCGGTATCTGAAGGTCATCGGGGTCCATACCGCCCTGGTCGGGCGGGTCGCGCGTGCCGGGGTTCATGGGCCCGCGGATCTGGATCGGCTGCTGGCCCGCGCCGACTGGGTGATCGCGGCGGCGCCGCTGACGGAGGCGACGCACGGCATGTTCGACGCGCGCCGCTTCGGGGTCATGCAGCCCTCCGCGCGGTTCGTCAACGTGGGGCGCGGGCAGCTCGTCGTGACGGAGGCGCTCGTGGAGGCGTTGCGGAAGCGGTGGATCGCCGGGGCGGCGCTGGATGTCTTCGAGCGCGAACCGCTGGGCCCGGACGATCCGCTGTGGGAGGTACCCGGGCTGATCGTCTCGCCCCACATGAGCGGCGACACCGTGGGGTGGCGCGATCAACTCGGCGCGCAGTTCGTGGAGTTGTACGGGCTCTGGGAGGCGGGCAAGCCGCTGCCCAATGTGGTCGACAAGCAGCGCGGGTACGTGCCCGGGCACTAGGGACTGTCTTAGGGGTTCTGATGGATCTCACGCGACTGACCGCCGTACGGCTCGTGGAGGGTTACCGGAAGGGTGAGTTCAGTCCGGTGGATGTGACCCGGGCGGTTCTGGAGCGGGCCGAGCGGGTGCAGCCGGCCGTGAATGCGTTCGTACGGCTCGATGCCGATACGGCGCTGGAGCAGGCCCGGGCGTCGGAGGCGCGGTGGCGGCGTGGGGAGCCGGTCGGGGCGGTGGACGGGGTGCCGGTCACGGTGAAGGACATCCTGCTGATGCGGGGTGGGCCGACACTGAAGGGGTCCAAGACCATTTCCACGGAGGGGAGTTGGGAGGAGGACGCGCCTTCCGTTGCGCGGCTGCGGGAGCAGGGTGCCGTGTTCCTGGGGAAGACCACGACTCCCGAGTTCGGGTGGAAGGGGGTCACCGACTCGCCGCTCAGTGGGGTGACGCGGAATCCGTACGACCTCTCGCGTACCGCCGGAGGGTCCAGTGGGGGTGCGGCGGCCGCCGTCGCGGTCGGGGCCGGGCCGTTGGCGCTGGGGACGGACGGGGGTGGCAGTGTGCGGATTCCTGCTGCCTTCTGTGGGGTGTTCGGGCTGAAGCCGACGTATGGGCGGGTGCCGCTGTATCCCGCGAGTGCGTTCGGGACGCTGGCCCATGTGGGACCGCTTACGCGAGACGCCGCGGATGCCGCGTTGATGCTGGATGTCATCAGCCGGCCCGACGCGCGGGACTGGTCGGCGCTCGGGCCGGTCTCCGGGTCGTTCGTGGACGCGCTCGGGGGTGGGGTGCGGGGGTTGCGGGTCGCGTACTCGGCTTCGCTCGGCGGGCAGGTCGCGGTGCGGCCGGGGGTCGGGGGTGTGGTGCGGCGGGCGGTGGAGGCGTTGGCCGGGCTGGGGGCGTATGTGAGTGAGACCGATCCTGATTTCAGCGATCCTGTGGAGGCGTTTCATGTGCTGTGGTTCAGCGGGGCGGCTCGGGTGACGCAGGGGCTGGGGGCGGGGCAGCGGGCGTTGCTGGATCCGGGGTTGCGGGAGATTCGGGGGATGGGGGCTCGGGTTTCGGCGCTGGAGTATCTGGCGGCTGTGGATGTGCGGATGGATCTTGGGCGGCGGATGGGGGCGTTTCATTCGCGGTACGACGTGCTGGTGACGCCGAGTGTGCCGGTGACCGCGTTCGAGGCGGGCGTGGAGGTGCCTCGGGGGGCGGGGTGTCGGCGGTGGACGGGGTGGACGCCGTTCACGTATCCGTTCAACCTGACGCAGCAGCCGGCTGCGAGTGTGCCGGTGGGGGTGGATGGGGAGGGGTTGCCGGTGGGGTTGCAGGTGGTGGCTGCTCGGCATCGGGATGATGTGGTGTTGCGGGTGGGGGATGCGTTGTATGAGGCGGGGGTTGCGGGGGTGGCTCCGCCGCGGTTGTCGTGAGCGTGTTGGATTCGCCCCCGCCGCCCCTGCCCTCGGCTCAGCGAGGCAGTATTCCAGAAAACTTACTCAGGCCTGGGCAAATAGCTGTGTCAGGTACGCGCGAGGCCCCGGCCTCCGTCGAGGGTCCGGCACCGTTGACGAATCCCGTAGGGACTCGGTAATTGGCAATTTCGTCTCGGTGATACGTCACAAACGGGGCGTATCACCGAGACGAATCCGCCAGTTGGCGCCCTGCGATCCGAACCGGCCATGCAACCCACTCAACCCCGCAGCCCAACGCGGACTTCTTCAATCGACACGCTCCCACCCACGTACCACCAACGACCTGGAGCCCGACACGTCCCCCAACCGATGCAGTACTAGCCGCTGTCGGCCGGCATCGCCGCCAACTCGGTGGCGATCTGGCCCGGATCATGTCCGGTCCTGTGAGGCCGAAGCGGCCTGAGAGCGGCGGAGTACGCGGCGGTCAGCCCGGTGGCATCAGCGAGATCCGCCAGCAACCGTGCCCCGGCATGACGGACCACCCCCGAACCGTCAGCACTGACCTGGATCTTGGGACGCAACCCGATGGCCTGCACGTGGAAAGTGCCCTCCGCCTGGACCGGCAGAACCCCTCAGCAAGGCTCATCGTCCCGGGTCAGGAAGGCACTTTCGTGTTTCCGCCTCAACGGCCGCCGTACGCGAACGAAACGCGAGGCTGGTCAGACTCAGGAAAGGCCGAGTGCCGCCGCAGCCCCCGGCCAATAGCTGACGATGCACTCGGTGGGCTCTCCTGTGTTGTACCCCTGCTCGAAGGCATCTTGCCGCTCATCGGGAGTACCGTGACTCACCACTCCCGGCGGGTCACCGATGGCCCGTATGGAGTCGATGGCCTCGTCGTAGTCACCGGGCTCTATTGATCAGAAACTCATGGGGTTCTCGTCCAGGACGTAGCGGACGTGCGGGCCGCCGAAGTAGCCG
>NZ_VTHJ01000078.1 GCF_008386495.1 Streptomyces tailanensis
TGTTCGCGCAGTTCCCCGCGCCCCTGAAAGACACGGCCCTGCGGGCCGAAAAGCATGGGGCGCAGCCCATGCTTTCAGGGGCGCGGGGAACTGCGCGACAAGCCACGAACCACCCGCACCCGCCGACGCACCCCCACCCCCCGAGCTCGAAGGCGTCAGCCGGAGGCATACCGTGGGGGGAGCTGCGCGCGGGCGATCCCCGTCGCGACGTCGGGAGCGAGGAGAGAACGGGATGGGTGGCAGCCGGACCGCGCTGGTGGAGGACCTGATGGAGAGGTTCCCGCATGTGCCATGGGAAGCCGTCTTCAAGGAGGACCTGCTCAGGGGTGGCGTGGCGTTCGACGCCTCCGCGTTGAGCGACAACGAGGACGGCGAGGTCAAGCCGAAGTCGTACTTCATCTTCTCCTTCGACCACGGCACCCTCCCCGAGCTCGGCGAGGCCGCCCTCCGCCGCCCGCCGGAGGAGATCATCCTCACCGGTGGCCCGTACGATCTACGGCGCACGGTCGTCTCCGTACGGGTCAATCCGTCGTCGCCGTATCGCGTGGCCGCCGATGAGGAGGGGCTTCTCGGGCTGTACCTCGACGGCCGGCGCATCGCGGACGTCGGTGTGCCGCCCATGCCCGAGTACTACCGGCACACGCTCTCCAACGGGAAGTCCGTGATGGAGGTGGCCCCGACCATCCAGTGGGGCTACCTCATTTACCTCACGGTCTTCCGCGTCTGCCAGTACTTCGGCGCCAAGGAGGAGTGCCAGTACTGCGACATCAACCACAACTGGCGCCAGCACAAGGCGGCGGGCCGGCCGTACACGGGCGTGAAGGACGTCGACGAGGTCCTGGAGGCGCTGGAGATCATCGACCGGTACGACACGGCGAAGACGTCCACCGCGTACACCCTCACCGGTGGCGCGATCACCAAGACGGTCGCGGGACGGGACGAGGCCGACTTCTACGGTCACTACGCCAAGGCCATCGAGGAGCGCTTCCCGGACCGCTGGATCGGCAAGGTCGTCGCCCAGGCGCTGCCGCTGGACGACGTCAAGCGTTTCCACGACTACGGCGTGAAGATCTACCACCCGAACTACGAGGTCTGGGACCGCCGCCTGTTCGAGCTGTACTGCCCGGGCAAGGAGCGTTACGTCGGCCGCGACGAGTGGCACAGGCGCATCCTGGACTCGGCGGGCGTGTTCGGCGCGCGCAATGTGATCCCCAACTTCGTGGCGGGCGTGGAGATGGCCGAGCCCTTCGGGTTCACGACGGTGGACGAGGCCATCGCGTCGACGACGGAGGGGCTGCGCTTCTTCATGTCGCACGGGATCACCCCGCGCTTCACCACCTGGTGCCCGGAGCCCACGACCCCGCTCGGCAAGGCCAACCCGCAGGGCGCGCCGCTGGAGTACCACATCCGCCTGCTGGAGGCGTACCGCGCGACGATGGACGAGTTCGGGCTGTCGTCCCCGCCCGGCTACGGCCCGCCCGGACCCGGCCACGCGGTGTTCTCCGTCAGCTCCTTCATGGACAGCCTCCCGGCGGCCGAGGAGGTTTCCGCCAAGTAACTCCTGTGACGGGTGAGTCGATTGGGCTCGGCGTTCGTACAACTCGGCAGCGTGACCGGCGGTAACCGCATTTGAAGACGTGGCTTGTCAGTTGTGTGGGAACCGTGAAAAGCTCTGGGCTGCCACAAGAGGGTCCCCCCAACTCCCTCTCCAAAGGGAGCAGTTGACCTCCTTGTGGACTCCCCCCTCGCTCTCGCTCTGTGGATGCAGGAGACTCATGCCTGACCTGCCGAAGCCCCAGGACGCCGCCGAAGCCGCGCTGTTCTCGGAGTGCTGGGACGCGGTCCTTTCCTACGCCGATCTGTGCACGTCCGGTTCCATCGCCGCGACGCAACTGGCCACCGAGGCCTTCACCAACGGTATGCACGAGGCGCACGCCCTGGAGAACGAGACCGGGGCCGGGCGTGCCGCCGGGCGGCGGGCTTTACGGCTGCCCCGAACACCGTTCCTGCTGACCTGGGTCAGAACCAGCGCCGCCGCCTGGGAGACGGACGGGCAGGGCCACCGGCTCGACCCCGACCTGCGCCTCTGGCTCAACTCGGACAAGGCCGCGCGCTACACCGGCCCTCCGCTGCACCGGCCCCTCGCCCTGCGTGCCCTCAGGGACATGCAGGAGCCCGACGCCGCCCTGCTGTGGCTGGCCGAGGTCGAGTCGCTGCCGCTGTACTCGGTGGCCCGCCGGCTCGGCCTCGACCCGGCGGTCGCCAAGGCCGAACTCGACCAGGTGCGGGCGCTGTTCAGGGACCGGTGCCACCGCAACCAGCTCGACTCGCCCGTCGACACCGACTGCCACAGCTACGCCCGGCTGCTGGACGCGATCACCCGCTCGCCCGGCACCGAGACCCCCGACGACCTGTCGCGGCACCTCGCCACCTGCGTGGACTGCGCCGAGGCCGCGGCCTGCCTAGGCCTGCACGGCGGCGGACTGCCCGCCGCCCTCGCCGGCGGCGTGATCGGCTGGGGCGGACTCGCCTACCTGGAGCGCCGCCGACGCGCGGCCGAGGCGGGCCTCCTCCCCGGGCGCGCCGACTCCACCGGCACCGACCGGGGACTCTCGCCGGGCCGGGAGCCGAGGCCGCGGCTCGGCCGCAACGGGCTGCTGGCCGGGGCCGGCCTGGTCTCCGTCCTCGCGCTCGTCGTCTCCCTCATGCCCTTCGGCGACGACGAGACCGTCGCCGAAGGCGCGGCGGCTGGCGAGTCGTCGGTGGTGCAGCGGGACTCCTCCGACCCCGCGGCGCAGCCCTCCCCGTCCGGCGTGTCCTCCGACATGCAGAGCACGGCGCGGCCCCAGGAGCCCGGCTCCGACGACGACAAAAGTGACAAGGACGACGACGGCGACAACAAGGAGCCGCAGGGCGACTCCTCGACCCCGGCCCGGGTCTCGCACGAGCCGGTCGACCCCGGCGGGTCGTCCTCCGCCACCTGCCATGTCCGCTACCAGATCGTGAACCAGTGGCCGGGCGGCTTCCAGGCCGCCGTCACCGTCACCTCCACCGAGGCACTCGACGGCTGGAGCATCGGCTGGTCCTACGGCGACGGCCAACGCCTCACTCAGATGTGGGACGGCACCTTCGAACAGGACGGCTCCCGCGTCGTCGCCACCGCCGCCGACTACAACGCGATGGTCGAGGAGGGCGGCACCTTCGGCGTCGGTTTCCTGGGCGCCTGGGACAACGACGACAACTCGGCACCGGAGGACTTCACGCTGAACGGGCGGGAGTGCGAGACGGCGGACTGACCGTTGGACGGGGGCCGCGCGCCCCTAAAAGCACGGCCCTGCGGGCCGCTGAAAAGACCGGGCGCACCCCGTCTTTTCAGGGGCGCGGGGAACTGCGCGAGCAACCACGAACCACCCGCACCCGCCAAACGAACCCCACCACCCGGGCTAGAAGACGGGCGGGGGCGAGATCCCCTCGGGCACCGTGTCCGATTCCCGCCAGCCCCGTTCTCCGTCGTGGTCGAGACTGGACGTATGGAGGACGAGAACACCAGGTACGAGGCCGTGCGGAGCAGGGACGGGCGGTTTGACGGGGAGTTCTTCTTCGCGGTCGGGACGACGGGGATCTACTGCCGGCCCAGCTGCCCGGCGGTGACGCCGAAGCGGGAGAACGTGCGGTTCTACGCGACGGCCGCCGCCGCGCAGGGCGCCGGCTTCCGGGCCTGCCGCCGGTGCCGGCCCGACGCCGTACCGGGCTCGGCCGAGTGGAACGTGCGCGCGGACGCGGTCGGCCGGGCCATGCGGCTGATCGGGGACGGCGTCGTCGACCGGGAAGGCGTCGCGGGCCTGGCCCTGCGGCTGGGCTACAGCGCACGCCAGGTCCAGCGGCAGCTCACCGCAGAGGTCGGCGCAGGCCCCGTCGCACTGGCCCGCGCCCAGCGGGCGCACACCGCGCGGGTGCTGCTGCAGACCACGTCACTGCCGGTCACGGAGATCGCGTTCGCGGCCGGGTTCGCCAGCGTGCGGCAGTTCAACGACACGATCCGGGCGGTGTACGCCGACACCCCCACCGGCCTGCGCGCTGCCGCCCACCGGCGTGGCTCGGCCACGCTGGCCGCCGGTATCCCGCTGCGGCTCGCCCACCGGGGGCCGTACCAGGCCACCGCCCTCTTCGACGTCCTCGCCGCCGAGGCGGTCACCGGGATCGAGGAGGTCGGCGGTGACCGAGGCCGCCGCACCTACCGGCGCACCCTGCGACTGCCGTACGGCACCGGAATCGTCGCGGTCGACGAACGGCCGGGTGGCGGACAGCGACCCCACAGCCATTCCGGCGGCTGGCTCGACGCCCGCCTCCGGCTCACCGATCCCCGTGACCTCACCACCGCCGTGCAGCGACTTCGCCGGCTGTTCGACCTCGACGCCGACCCGTACGCCGTGGACGAGCGCCTCGCGGCCGATCCACGCCTCGCTCCTCTCGTCGCCGCCCGGCCCGGGCTACGGGTGCCGGGCACGGCCGACCCCGAGGAGTTCGCCGTACGCGCCCTCGTGGGCCGGGAGGAAGCCGGGCGGCTCGTGCGGGCGTACGGCAAGGCGCTGGACGCCCCGGAGGGGACGCTCACCCACCTGTTCCCGGAACCGGCCGCGCCGGCCGGGACGACCGGCCCGCTCGGCGCCCTCGCCACCGCCCTCGCCGACGGCACCCCACGCCTCGACGTCGGCGCCGACCGGGACGACACCCAGGCGGCGCTGCTCGGGCTGCCCGGCATGGACGCCCGTACCGTCGCCGTGATCCGGACCCGGGCACTCGGCGATCCGGACGTGGCGCCACCGGGCGAGGAGTTCCCGGACACCTGGCGGCCGTGGCGGTCGTACGCCCTCCAACACCTCAGTCAGCATCTATTGGATCAAGGAGTCCCGCTGTGAGCATCGACAGCCTCGCCCAGCAGCGCATCCGGTACACCACCGTCGACAGCCCGGTCGGTGAACTCCTCCTGACCGCCGATGGGTTCGGCGCCCTGACCTCCCTCTCGGTACCCGGGCAGAAGGGCGGACGTGTGCCCGTGGCCCAGTGGCGGCGCGACGCGGGGCCGTTCCGGGAGGCCGAGGAACAGCTCGCCGCCTACTTCGCCGGTGAACTCAAGGAGTTCCGGCTGGAGTTGAGCGGGGAGGGCACCGACTTCCGGCAGCGGGTCTGGGCCGCGCTCGACGACGTTCCGTACGGCGCGACCACCACGTACGGAGCCATCGCCACCCGTATCGGCGCGCCCAGGGCCGCCGTTCGGGCCGTCGGCGGCGCGATCGGCGCCAACCCGCTGCTCATCGTCCGCCCATGCCACCGGGTGATCGGCGCGGACGGGTCGCTCACCGGGTACGCGGGAGGCCTCGACCGCAAGCGCCTGCTCCTCGGCCTGGAGGGAGTGCTCCAGGCCGACTGAGCCGGACGGACGGGCCTCCCGGGAAGGGGCCCGTCACGTACTCCGGTACACGGCGATCTCCGTCAGCGTCGGCGTGTACCGCTCCGTCGCGATCTGCCCGGTGAGCGCCACCCGGAGCCGGGAGGTCGTGACGCTGCCGAAGCCGGTGACGGTGAGGTCGTGCCCGATGCCGGTGTCACGGGTCGCGAAGGTGACCCATCGCCCGCTTCCGGCGTCCCACCGCTGCAACTCGAACGTCCGCACCCTCGGGTTGGTGCCCGAGTCGGTGTACTCGTCCAGGTACACCTGGTCGAAGGTCGTGTCCGCGCCGAAGTCGATGTCGAGCGTGATCGGATAGGTCGCGTCGTCGGCCGCCGCCCAGCGGGTCGTGAGGTTGCCGTCGGTCAGCTTGTCGGCGGTCAGGGTCCCGTTCGCGCCGGGGTGGGTCGAGCTCGCGGTGACGGGTTTGCCGAGGGCGAGGTCGACGCGGCTGTCCACCTCCTCCTCGATGGGGTCGTCGTCGACCGGGTCGGGGACCTGGGGACCGATACGGGACTCGGCGATGCCCATGTCGGGGGCGTCGCCGTAGTAGAGGTGCGTGCCGAGGAAGTCCTCGGTGCCCAGGTGCGGGTTGTAGCGGCCGGCGTCGATGAGGGGGGAGTCGTCGCGCAGGGCGAAGTGTGCGGCGGCCTTCCGGATCTGCTTCACGCCTGCTCCGGTGACGTACTCGGCGGGGTCGCCGACGAAGCGTGGGTCGGTGCGCAGGCCGTTCGGGTCGGCCGGTTCCTGGCTGGAGTGGGTGCCGCCGGCCTCGTAGTAGTCGTTGTGCGCGAACACGGCCTGTCGTAGGGCGCCGGTGCGGCGGTACCACGGGGTCGGAGTCGTCTTCGAGGTGTTGTGGAAGATGTTGTTCAGGAAGTAGACGCGGCTGAGGAATGTCTCGTCGTGGACGTGGTCGAGGTCGGCGCCGTCGTAGACGAAGGTGTTGTTCACGAAATACGTCGGCGAGTAGTTCGTCGACAGCATGTTCTTCACGAGTACGCCGTTGTCGTTGACGCTCAGGTTGTAACGGGCCACCGAATTGGCGCTGTTGCCCATGTAGGCCATCCAGCCCGCCGCGTTGTCGTGCGAGTAGTTGAACTGGTACGTGACGTTGAAGTTGGTGTATTCGAGGTCCCAGGGGGTGCCGTCGAATTCGTTGTTCGGGCCGCCGTACACCTCGTTGTACTGCATGACCGAGTCGGCGCCGGCCCAGAGATAGAGGGCGCAGGACACCGCGTCGTAGCGCTTCAGATAGCCGTTGACCTCGTTGTACTCGACCTTCATGTTCTTGGTGTTGGCGAGCTGGATCGCGCCCTGGCCGATGCTCTCGGCGTAGTTGTGACCGATGTAGACATCCCGGCTGTACAGGTCACGGGTGCGCACCCACAGCTGTTCCCAGCCCTCGTGCCACTTCCCGCTCTCGTCGTACTGACCGGCGTCCGCGCCGTCGGCCGCGAACCAGTTGAACGCGAACTGGATGGCGTGCAGTTCGACGTTCTCGAAGGTGTTGTTCTCGATCCGTACGTCCTTGAAGTAATAGCCGCCGGTGCCGTACTCCTTGTAGCTCTTGCCGCCGAAGACCTGGAAATTGACGGCGCCGTAGTGAATGCGCTGCCAGGTGCTCGGGCCGTCGAGATCGTGGACGAAGATGTTCGAGATGCGGAAGTGGTCCATGATGCTGTCCGCGCCGTTCCCGAGGAGATCGGCGTTGATCGACACCATGATTCCGTCACGGACGTACGACCCGGAGGTGATGTCGGTCGCGAAGTCGTCGTCGTTGGAGAGTTCGACGTTGTTGATGTCCCAGTACTGCTGATTACGCAGCACGATCGCGCCGGTCAGACCGACCGTGGCCGGGTTCTTCGTGCCGTCCGCCCTGAACGGGCTCGGCACCCTGCCGTTCGTCGCGATGTACGGTCGGCCGGCGTTCGGATCGCCGTACGCCGAGATGGTGATCGGCCTGCCCGCGCTGCCGGAACCCTTCGGCCACAGCTGCTCGTCCTGCCACTGCTCACCGGCCTTGAGCAGGATGCGGTCACCGGGCCGGAACGTCGTCGCGTTCGCCTTGGCCAGGGTGCGCCAGGCGGTCGCCGGAGAGGTGCCGGCCGCGGTGTCCCGGCCGAGCGTGGCGTCGATGTAGTAGTCCTTGCCGCCGGTGGTGTTCGGGGTGTTGCCCGGCCAACTGGGCTTGACCGCCTTGGAGTTCAGGGTGTTGGAACGGTCCGGGGGTGCGGCGGCGTACGCGGCGGGGACGAGCGAGCCGACGAGCAGCGCGGCGAGCAGGGCGACGAGGCCCGCGTACAGCGTTCGTACAGTTCGTATCAGGGGTGGTGATCCGGTTCCGATGGGTCTCATTGCTGCACATCCTCTGCGGTGATGGCGTCCAACGCCGAGGTGCCGATGTCGATGTCGCTCTTGTCGATACGGCGCTGGAGGTACTGGTCGAACTTCTCCTCGACGAGGGACTGCCGGATCCGCTGGGAGTACTCGGCGAACGCCTTGTCCTCGTCGACGCTCTTGCTGTCGAGCTCGTAGTAGGTGATCTGGCCGGTGCCCTTGACGGGCGTGGAGGTCCGACCCGGTTCGAGTCCGCCGAGCACCGCCATCAGGTCCTGGTCGTGGGCGTTCAACGAGGTGGCGCCGCCGCCCTCGTACGTGTCGGTCGTGAGCTCGGCGCCCGGTTCGCCGGCGGCCACGGCCGCGAGGTCCTCGGCGGAGGTCACCCGCTGCTGGAGGCGGGCGGCGTGGTCCGTGTCCGCGCCTTCGGGCACCGGCACGACCAGCCGCGTGTACGTGTACGTCGTCGCATTGGCGCTCCAGGCGTCCCGGTCGGCCTCGAACTCCTTGCGGACCTCGGCGTCGGTGACCCACAGCGGGTCGTCGGCATCCGTGCCGAGCCGCTTCTTCAGGGCGGTGGTGAGTTCCGTGAGCCGGTGGGTGTAGTACTCCTCGGGGGAGAAGTTCGCCACGCCGTACACCGTCTCGCCCGCCGCGATCGCCTTCGCCCGGGACTCGTTCTCCCGAGCCACCGCGGCCAGGAAGTCCGCGTGGTCCACGGAGTCCACCAGTCCCTGCTCCTTCGCCAGGACGAGCGTGGTCCTGTCCCGCCTGATCTCGTCCAGCGCACGGGTTTCGAGCCGCTGGATCGCGGTCCTGCCGCCGGCCTCGGCGTCCCAGTCGACCGGGCCGCGCAGGTCGTACTCGTTGTGCAGCTCGTTCTGCACGGTCGGCGCCAACCGCCGCATATGGAAGAGGAGTTCGTCCTGGGTCACCGGGTGTCCGTCGACGGTGGCGACCTCGTCGGTGGTGCGATCGTCGAGGAGCGCCGCCGCGGTCACCAGCAGGGCGACGAGAGCCACGCACACGCCGGTGATCAGGGCGAGGGCGCGGCGCGACGGCCGGCGCGCCGGGGCCGAGCGGCGGGAGGCGCTCACCGCGCGCGGAGTACTCGGCCTGCGCGAGGTGCCCTTCATGACGCCGCCCCGATCACCGCGACCCGGGCCATCACGGGTGTGTCCCGTGACTCCGTCACCTCGACCAGTACGGCGTCGACCTCGACCGGCGGGAACGTCAGAATGCGCTGGTATCCCACCGCGTTCGCCTCGGCGAGCGTCGTCCACCGCCCGTCCCGGCGGCCTCGTACGACGACGTGCTCGATGCGCTGCCCCTGAGCGATGTCCTCGCCCAGGACGACCGCCTCGACCGGTCGCGGCCCCGCGAACGCGACCGTCACGCCCGGCAGTTCGTCCCCGCCGTCCGGTCGCCACGGGGCGCGCCCCCTGCCGGGCCACGCGGTCGCGACGTCGCCTGGTTCGCCGGACGAGACCGTCACGGACGCCTCGACCCTCCGGGCCCGGAACTCTTCGATGCGCCGACCCAGCCCCTCCAGTACGGCCACGTCGGTGTCCCGCAGCCGCCCGTCGCGGGCCGGTGGGACGTTGAGCAGGAAGCAGGAGTTGCCGCCGACGGCACGCAGATGGATGGTGAACAGCTCCTCCACGGAACGGACTTCGGCATCCTCGGCCGGGTGGTGGAACCAGCCCGGGCGGATCGAGGTGTTGACCTCGGCCGGGTACCAGACCAGGTCGTCCTCGTGCCCGGCCAGGGCGTCGCGGCTGCCGAGGTCGCGGTCGTCGCTGCGGACGAGCCGGGCGAAGGCACCGTCGTCCGCCCGCTGTGAGCGGTCGGCGGTGCGCTCGGCGTCCCGCAGGGCGCGCGGCACCACGCTCCACTCGTCGGGGCGGGTCTCCCCGGCCTCGTTGCCGCACCAGCGCACGTCGGGCCCGCACACACTGATGACCGCGTCCGGCTGCGCCTCGCGGACCACCGCGTAGTACCGCTCCCAGTCGTAGACCTGGACCTTGCCGTTCGGGCCCTCGCCGTTCGCGCCGTCCAGCCACACCGAGAACACCGGGCCGTAGCGGGTGAGCAGTTCGGTGAGCTGGGCGACGTAGAAGTCGTCGTAGGCGGTGCCGGAGCCGTAGGAGGCCTCGGTACGGTCCCAGGGGGAGAGGTAGATCCCGAAGTGCAGGCCGTGCCGTCGGGCCGCTTCGGCGACCTCCGCGACCACATCCCCCCGGCCGTCGCGCCACGGCGACGAGGCCACCGAGTACGTCGTGACGTCGCTGGGCCAGAGGCAGAACCCGTCGTGGTGCTTGGCGGTGAGGATCACGCCGGTCATGCCGGCGGCCTTGAGCGCCGCGACCCACTGGTCGGCGTCGAGGCCGGCCGGGTCGAAGAGCGCCGGGTCGTCGTGGCCCTCGCCCCACTCGCGGTCCGTCATGGTGTTCATGCCGAAGTGGAGGAATCCGTAGAACTCCATGGCCTGCCAGGCGAGTTGGCGCTCACTCGGCCGGATCGCGGCCAGTGCCGGTGCCCGTCCGGACGTCGCTCCGGACGCCGTGGGCGCGGTCACCGGAACCGCCGGTTGTACGCGGCGAGCAGGGCCAGCAGCCCGGCCAGCCCCGCCAGCATGGTCAGGAGGCTGCCCCAACCGACCGTCGTGCGGGCGGTGACGACGAGTGCGAGACAGACCGCCGCGACGAGCGTACGGGCGGTGACGAGCAGGGCCGTATGCGTCGCTTCCTTCATGGGGAATCCTTTCGTCAGCCTTCGACTGAACAGGTCGGGCGAAGTCCGCTGCGGTTCGGCTGCGCCCTGAAGGGGCGCGGGGCGGTGTCGATGTGCGCTCCGCCGCGATGGGGGTCCCCACGCTCGAGCGAAGTCGAGCGTGGGGGAGCGATCAGCTACGACGGCGCCGCAGACGAGCGACGGCATGGAGCGGCACATCCAGCGGAGCGCTAGCCCTTCACTCCGCCGGACGCCATGCCCTCGATGAGCCGGCGCTGGATGAGGGCGTAGAGGAGGAAGACGGGGACGATGACGATGACCATGCCGGCGTAGAGCCGCCCGTAGTCGGCCGCCGCCTTCTGCGCGGTGAACAGATTCAAGAGCCCGACCTGCAACGTCTTTCCCTCGCCGGGGAGCAGGGTGAGCGCGATGATGAAGTCGTTCCAGTAGGCGAGGAAGTTGAAGAGGATCACGGTGGTGACCGCCGGGCGGGCCATCGGGAGCATGACCGTGGTCATGATGCGGAGCCGGGATGCGCCGTCCAGCGCGGCGGCCTCCTCGTACTCGACCGGGATCGAGCGGAAGTACGCGGTGAGCAGATAGATCGTGAACGGGATCGACGTGGCCGCGTAGACGAGCGACAGGACGGCCGGGTTGTCGATGAAGAAGCCGCCGGGGAAGACGTCGATGAGTGCGCGGTCCCAGTCGACGAGCATGAGGAAGATCGGTACGACGATGTAGTTGACGTTGACGAACAGGCCGCCAAGCAGCGCGAATTCGACGAGGCGGCGGCCTCGGAACTCGTACCGGGCGATGACGTACGCCGCCGGCACGGACACCGCGAGCACGAACACCAGCCCGAGCACGGTGACGAACACCGAGGTCAGGAAGTACTGGCCCATGTGCGCGGTCACGAACGCGTCGACGTAGTTCTGGATGTGCAGGCCCTCGGGCAGCGTCCAGGGGCTGCCGAAGAACTCGCTCTTCCCCTTGAGCGAGGCGAGCAGCACCCAGGCCACCGGCACGGCGATGACGAGCGAGAGGGCGACGACGAGGGCGTAGGTGAGCGCCCGGCCGGTGCGGGGGCGGGACGAACTGGTCAGGGTCATGCTGCCTGTCCTCAGAACTGTCAGAACTGGAGGGGCTCGCGCCGAGTCGCCCGGCTCACCAGCAGCGACACGAGGAAGGAGAACGCGAAGATGACGACTCCGATGGCCATGCCGTAGCCGTACGACGAATTCGTGTACGCCTGCTTGTACATGTAGCTCAGCAGGACCTCGGAGGAGCCGTCGGGCCCGCCGCCGGTCATCGCGCGGACAAGGACGAAGCTGAGGTTGACGGCGCTCATGACGAAGAACGTCAGTGTGGTGCGCAGACTCTGCCAGATGAGCGGCAGGGTGAGGGAGAAGAACTGCCGGGTGGCGGACGCCCCGTCGAGGGCGCTCGCCTCGTAGAGCTCCTCCGGGATGCTCGCCATGCCCGCCATGTAGAGGACCATGTAGTAGCCCAGCGACTGCCAGACCATCGCGATCGCGACGGAGTAGAGCACGATCTTCTGGTCGCCGAGCCAGACCTGTTGCAGACCGTCGAGCGACAGCAGTCGGAGTGTGCCGTTGAGCAGGCCGTTCTCCTGGTCGTAGACGGCGGAGAAGATCGCCGCGATGACGACGACCGAGAGCACGTTGGGTATGTAGAGGACGAACCGGTACAGGTTCCGGCCGCGCAGCCGTTGCCGGGTCATGATCGCGGCGAGGAACAGGGCCATGCCCATCGTTACGACGGTCACCACGATCAGGAGCGCGACCGTGTTCTGGAAGGCGCGCACGAACTGTTCGTCGTCGAGGAGACGGGAGAAGTTGTCGAGCCCGACGAAGCGCAGGTCGGGGGAGAAACCGCTCCAGGTGTAGAGGGACATCCGGAACACGTTCACGGTCGGGACGATCATGAACACGATGAAGAGCACCAGCGCGGGCAGCAGACAGGCGAGCACGAAGCGCCCGTCGGCCCGCCGCCGAACCGTGGCCCGAGTGCCGCCGCTCCGTGAACTCCCGTCGCGCAGCGCCGATTTGCGCGTTCGGTTCGTCGAGTCCTGACGTGGGGTGGACAGGGTCGTCACCTCAGTCGCCCGCCTGGCGCAGCTTCTCGCTGGCGTCGTTCAGCGCGGCCTGCCACTCGTCCTCGGTGGTGTCGCCGCTGATGATGCTGTTCGCGGTGTCGAAGAGCGTGGCCTTGATGTCGACGCCCGGGACGGGCGCGGTACTGGCGAACCCGCCGACGAGCGCGGAGACCGACGGATCCTCGTACAGCTGATAAAACGCGGCATTCTCCGCCGACAGACTGCTCGCGATGCCCTCGACCGGCTGGATCGCGTTCGACTTCGCGAAGATCTTCGCCGCCTCGTCGGAGTACAGATAGGCGATGAACTCCTTGGCCGCGTCCTTGTCTTGGGCGGCGCTGGGCACCCAGACCGACTCGACCGACGTCGTGATGTAGCGCTTGCCGCCCGTGGTGACCGCGGGTAGCGGCGTCAGACCCCACTGGAAGCCCTTCGCGCGCGGCGCTTCCGCCATCTCGCCGACGATCCAGGTGCCGTTCGGCATGAACAGCGCCTTGTTGTCGAGGACCAGCTGCTGGTTCTTGGTGAAGTCCTGCTCGTTGGCGTACCCGGCGGTGGCGGGAGCCGCGTAACCCAGCAGCTTGGTGGTGATGTCGAGAGCCTGCCGGGCCTTCGCCGTCTTCCAGACGTCCTTCTCGTACGTCATCACGTCGGTGTAGAAGTCCTCGCCGCCTACGTCGGCGAGCAGCGCGAAGAAGTACGAGTCGAGGTAGCCGGCGGTCGGATACGTGAACAGCGGTATGCCCTGCTTCTTCGCCGTCTCCCCGAGCGCGAACATCTCGTCCCAGGTGCCCGGGACCTTCCAGCCCTTCTCCTCGAACAGGCCCTTGTTGTAGAAGAGGCCGGTCGGCGCGTAGTACATCGGCATCAGATACGTCTGGTCAGTGCCGTACGGGTTCGTGTTGAGGTTGCCGACGATGCCCTCGGTGAGCTTGTCCCCGACCGTCCTGTCCTCGCCGGGGATCTTCGTCTCCAGCACCGGGGTGAGGTCCTCCAGCGCCTTGTCCTTGACCAGGGTCTCGGTGAGGGCGGCCTTGCGGCCCTGGCCGAGCACCACGACGTCCGGGAAGCGCCCCGCCTTCATGTTCGGGGTGATCTCGTCCTCGATGCTCTTCGAGATCTGCAACCGGACATCGATGTCGGGATGCGAAGCCTCGTACGCCTTGATGACCTGCGTGTACATGTCCCGGCCGTACCCGCCTTCGAGGGCGGCGACCTCAAGGGTCGTCCTGCCGGAGTCCGATCCGTCCCCGCCGGCCGAGCAGCCGACGAGCAGCCCGAGCGCCGTGACCGCGGCACCCGCGCCGAGGACGAGCGATCTCCTCATGTGGGGTCCTTCCCGTGGATCAAGGTGGATCAAGATCGCATGGCGATCGGGACTTGTTACGGTGGCACCGATAACATGTGCACTTACGTTGGCACCGAAGCGCGGGGCGGCGCAAGGGGTGCACGAGAGGGTTTCCGGCAAAGTGCGGGTGAGTGGGGGTTGCTCGCGCAGTTCCCGCGCCCCTGAAAGACATGGCCCTGCGGGCCGAAAAGCAAGGGGCGCAGCCTCTGCTTTTCAGGGGCGCGGGGAATTGCGCGACAAGCCACGAACTACCCGCACCCGCCAACGCACCCCCAGCCCCGAGCTCCTAGGCGTGGCGGGGGCGAAGGGGCAGCCGCCCCCGGGGATGGGACGGGTAGGGGCGGCGGGGGCGAAACCCGAGGTCAGGACACCCGCGGCGGCGCCGTGGACCCCCGCACCGACAGCGACACATCGGCCACCGCATCGTCGACGTCCGCCCTGCCCCCCTGAAGCAGCAGAGCCACAGCCGCCGCACCGTACCGATAGAAGTCCTGCCGAACCGTCGTCAGCGGCGGATGACAGTACGCCGCCAACGCGATGTCATCGACGCTCACGATCGACACATCCTCCGGCACCGACCGCCCCCGCTCACGCAGCGCCCGGATCACGCCGAACGCCATCTCGTCCCCCGCGACGAAAACCGCGGTCACGTCCGGGATCATCGCCAGGATCTGCCCGTGCCGATACCCCGAGTCGGGCGACCAGTCCCCCTCCAGCGGCGGCGGCGCCTCGATCCCCGCCGCGGCCAGACACTCCTGCCAGCCCCGCCGCCGCCGACGCGCCTCGATCCACTCGTCGGGCCCGGAGATGTGCCACACCTGCCGGTGTCCCAGGTCGAGCAGATGCTGCGTGGCGACCCGCCCCGCCTCCCGCTGGTCGATCCCGAGCACCCGGGCACCCGCCGTCCGCGAGCCGTCGAGCGTGACGGTCGGGAGGTCGCGGGTGATGTCCTCCATCTTCGGCGTCACCGAGATCAGCGGTACGGCGATGACGAAGCCGTCGACGCCCTGGTCGGCCAGCTTGGACAGGGCCCGCTCCATCAGACCCGTGTCGAGCGCGGCGATCGTCGCGATGCTCACCGCGTACCCGGCCGCGCCGGCGGCCGCCTCGACGCCGGCCGTCACCGCCGAGCGCGAGTAGTACCCGCCGGATCCCAGCAGCACGAGCCCGATGGTGTGGCTGCGCCCGGACGACAGCGTCCGGGCGGCGCTGTTGAACCGGTAGCCGACCCGGTCGACGGCGGCGAGCACGCGCCTCTTCGTCTCCGGGTTGACGTTCGGCGAGCCGCGGAGCGCACGCGAGACGGTCTGCGCCGACACCCCGGCGGTCCGGGCCACGTCGGCCATGCTCGGCTGCCTGGGCCTCTCGATGCCCGCGGTGCCCTCGCTCATGGCGCTCCTCTCCCGCGGCCGAACCCGCGACGTCGTTCACCGATCACGTCGTTCACCGGTCATGCCATCAGCCGATCACGTCGTTCCCCCGATCATATCGGGCTTGTTACTCATGGCATCGATAACATACGCTCCCCACCGTGACTGAGCCGCCCACGACCCACATCGCACCGGCCCACACCACGACCGACCCGCCCCCCGACGTCGCCACCCCCGCGCTCACCTGGGGCGCGGGGCGCCTGTACCGGCACGGCGTCCCCCATCGCATCCTGTCCGGGGCGCTGCACTACTTCCGCGTCCACCCCGACCTCTGGCGGGACCGGATCCGCCGCCTCGCCGACCTCGGACTCAACACGGTCGACACCTATGTGCCGTGGAACTTCCACCAGCCCCACGAGAACGAGCCGCCACACTTCGACGGCTGGCGGGACGTCGAGCGGTTCATCCGCACGGTGGGCGAGGAGGGCCTCGACGTCGTCGTCCGGCCAGGCCCGTACATCTGCGCCGAGTGGTCCAACGGCGGCCTGCCCAGCTGGCTCACCGCCCGCGATCTCGCGATCCGCAGCGCGGACCCGGCGTTCACCTCCGCAGTCGGCCACTGGTTCGACGAGCTGATCCCGCGCCTCGCCGCGCTCCAGACCGCCGAGGGCGGGCCCGTGTTGGCCGTGCAGGTGGAGAACGAGTTCGGCAGCTATGGCGACGACCACGCCTACCTGCGCTGGAACCGCCGGGCCCTGACGACGCGCGGCATCAGCGAACTGCTGTTCACCGCCGACGGGCCCACCGAGCTGATGCAGGACGGCGGCACCCTCCCCGGCACCCTGGCCGCCGTCACCCTGGGCTCCGAGCCCGACGCCGCCCGCCGACTCCTCGCGGCCCGACGACCGGACGAACCGTTCCTGGTCGCCGAGTTCTGGAACGGCTGGTTCGACCACTGGGGCAAACGGCACCACGTCCGAGGCGTCGACAGCGCGGTCCACACCCTCCGCGGCATCATCGCCGACGGCGGCAGCGTGAGCGTCTACATGGCCCACGGCGGCACCAACTTCGGCCTCTGGGCGGGCGCCAACGAGGACGAGGGCCGCCTACGCCCGATCGTGACGAGCTACGACTCCGACGCGCCCATCGCCGAGGACGGCACCCTCACCGCCAAGTTCTTCGCCGTACGCGAGGCCCTCGGCGCACGCGGGCCGGTGCGGTCGCCCGCACGGATGCCGACGCTCCCGCCGGCCCACGTCCCGCTCGTCCACCGCGCCGACGTGCTCCCCGGCCTCCGCGCCGTACCGGCCCCGACCACGACCGCCCCGCGCCCCGCCTCCTTCGAGCGGCTCGGCCTGGACGCGGGCATGGTCCTGCACACCGCGCACCCCCGCATCCCGGCGGGCGAACACCGGCTCGTCCTCACCGACGTACGCGACCGGGCCCTGGTCTTCGCCGACGGCGCCCTGCTCGGCGCCGCCGATCCCGATGCCCCGGAACTCCCCGTCCACGGGACCGGTGCCGTCGTACGGCTGGAGGTCCTCGTCGAGAACCTCGGCCGGGTGAACTACGGGCCCGGCATCGGCCGGCACAAGGGCCTGCTCGGTCCCGTCCTCGTCGACCGGCGCGCTGTGCAGGGCTGGGACAGTACGCCGGTCGCGCTGCAGGAGTGGTCCGGCACAGAGCTGACCGCCGCCGTCGCCGCCGGCCCCCCGATCACCCGAACGGGGTTCGCCGTCGGGACGTTCCAGGTCGACACCCCCGCGGACACCTTCTTCGCCCTGCCGGGCTCCGGCCGCGGCCTCGTCTGGGTCAACGACTTCCTCCTCGGCCGCCACTGGAAGATCGGCCCCCAGGTCACGCTGTACTGCCCGGCCCCGCTGCTGCGCCCGGGCGAGAACACCGTGACCGTACTGGAGCTGGAACGGCTCGGCGGAATCCTGGAGCTCCGGGACCGGCCCGAGTTGGGGCCGCCGGAGGAGTATGTCGAGGAGTTCGACTGAGGGGTGGACGGGTGACCGGCATTTGTCGGGCACTCCTCACTTCCCGATCACCGCTCCCACCCACGCCCCCGCGACCAGCAGACACGCGAACAGTTCCGCCAGCACACTCGACCCCCCCGACCGCATCGCCGTACGCACCGCGGCCACCGCCTCGCCGTGCCGGCCGAGCCGCAGCCGCTCGGCGAGGTAGATGCCGGCGATGAAACCGGGAATCGTGCCGAGCACCGGGACGAGGACGAAGCCCATGACGGCGCCGACACCGGCGTAGACCGCCATTCGGGGGGTGGCGCCGCTCTCTTCCAGCCGCCTGGGAGGCAGACCCCAGCGGATCGCACGCGACAGGAGCAGGACCGAGGTGGTGCCCACGAGCACCCACCAGGCGACCGGCCGGGGCTCCTCCAGGGCCCACCACATGACCGCGGCCCACACGAGCCAGGACCCCGGTACGCCGGGCACCAGTACTCCGCACAGGCCGAGCAGCAGCACCACACCGACCAGCAGGAGTTCCCACGCTCCCATCTGCCCAGGGTGCCGGACGGTGGGAGAACGCGCAGGTCATGCCGGGACACACAGCGGAATCCCAGGAACATGCCCCACACTCGGGCGACCGGCCGCCGCGCACCACGCCCCGGCCGCCCCGGCGCCGCCGGGCGGTTTCTCCTGTGGGGGGTGGCACCGCCCGGCGGTCCTACGCGGCCGGACCCGGAGGAGGCGCGGAGGAACCTCCCCTCCCTCGACTCCCTTGCCTCGCACCGGAGTTCGACGTGTGGTCCGACACGCCGTGCGGTCGTCGGCTCCGCGGCCCGATTTTCCGGATGCCCCGTTTTCATACGGCTCCTGAGGTGGACAATTAGGGGCATGAGCCAGCAGGGGGAGAGGCCGACCGGTCACGAGGACGACTGGTGGCGGCAGTTGTACGACGACGCCAAGGGGGACACGGGCCCCTCGGTCGCGGCCGATTCCCTCGACGACCGCTTCGCCTCGGCGGCGGGCACGGTAGGGAAGCAGCCGACGACTCCGTCGGAACCACCGGGCAACTGGGGAGCGGCACCGGGCAGCCCTTCGGGCGCGCCGGGCGCGGATTCGGACGGGTCAGGTCGCTGGGGCGAGCCGGGCGCGGCATCGGAGGGGTCGGGTCGCTCGGGTGTGCCCGGTGCGCGTTCGGGTCGCTCGGGTACGCCGGGCGCGGGATCGGATGGGTCGAGCCGATGGGGTGCGTCTGGCGCCGCTCCGGACGGACCGGGCCGCTCGGATGTGCCGGGCGCGGGATCGGATCTCTCGGGCCGCTCGGACCCAACGGGTGCCGGACCGGGCAGGTCGACCCCCTCGGGTGCACGAGGCGCAGAACTGGGCGCCTCCGGCCAGGCAGCGGGCGCCTCCGGCCCCACAGCCGGCGCCTCGGGGCCCCGTTCGGACCGGGTGCCCTCGCATAGCCCGCCCGGCGGAGCAGACGACCCCGGCGGAGCAGACGGCCCCGGCGGAGCAGACGGCCCCGGCGGAGCCGATGGGCCCGGTGAACTGGGCGGGTCCGGAGGGCTCGACGGGCCTGGTGAACTCGGTGGACCCAGTGAACACGGCGGGCCTGACGGACGCGGGGGGCCCGGTGAACACGGCGGACTCGGCGCGACCGGAGGATCGCGCGGGTTCAGCGGGCGCGGCCCCGGCGTCTTGGGTGGGTCGGGCGGACTGAGCGGACGAGCCGGCCGCCCAGGCGACCTTCCCGTTCCCGACCCAGACCGGGACCGGGACGTGGACCCGCACCAGGACGGGGCCCCGGCATCGGATTCCGCCCCCGACGCGCCCCCCACCCCCACCACCGACGCCCTCCGCCGCAGTGGCCTCACCCCTCAGCCCGCGCCCTGGGAGCCGCCCCCCGCGCATCCCCCCGGCCCCCGCGCCTTCCCGCCCGGACCAACCCCACCGGGCTTCCGGGCGGCCCTGCCCCAGCGCCGTAAACCCACCCAGCCACCCACGGATCAGGTCCCCGGAGCCGGAGCCGGAGCCGGAGCCGGAGCCGAGCCGTCGACCGACACGCCCAGGGGCCAGGTCCCCGGAGCCCGGCCTCCGACCGACGAGCCCTCCGATCGCACGCCCCCTCCGCCCCCGCAGTCCGGCCCGTCACGACCCTTGGCCCCGTGGGCGCGGCCGGCCACGACGTCGCCGTCCGATGGCGTCCGGTCCGAGGCCGCCCCGTCCGATGCCGTCCCGTCCGCTCCCGGCCGATCGGCGGAGCCGCCTCCCGAGCTCCCGTCCCCCGCGGACGCCCTGCCAGGCCCCGCATCCGCAGAACCCTCCGACGCCCGGCCGCCCACCCGGCTGGACCTCCCCACCCTCCAGGCGGACGAGATCACCCTGGTCACGGGCAGCCAGAAGGTGCGGGTCGACTACGTGGGCTCCGGACCGCCCACCTATGACGCCGAGCCGACCTCGTTGCCCGCGGCGGACCCGGACGACCTCGGTGACCTGGTCGCGGACACCGTGCTGGACGGGGCGCGCTACGGGACGTGCACACTGCGGGCGGCCTCCCTGCGTGGGGACTCGGCGCGCTACCGGGGCGAGCCGCGCCGGGACTCCCTGCTGACCGCCCGTTTCGGCGTGGGCGAGCAGGCCCTGGTGCTCGTGGCCATGGCGACCGGTGCCCGGGCCACCCCGGGGGCGCATCGCGCGGCGGCCGAGGCGTGCCGGTGGATCGGCGGGGCGATCGGGCGCAGCCACGCGCGGCTGGCGGAGGACATCCGGGCGGCCCGGCGCGGCGACCTGAAGTCGGGGCTGCACCGGCTCACCGACCGCGGCCTCGGCAAACTCCGCGCCAGCGCCGTGGAACAGGGCTTCGACCCGGAGGAGTACACGGCGAGCCTGCGCTGTCTGCTGCTCCCGGCCGACCCCCAGTGCCGTACCCGCGTGTTCTTCGGCGTCGGCACCGGCGGACTGTTCCGGCTGCGGGGCGGGGAGTGGCAGGACATAGAGCCACGGGTCGCCGACACGGCGGGAGCCCCGGTGGTCGGCTTCGGCTCGCTGCCGCACGAGACGCCCGAGGGCGACCGCCTCACCATGGACCTCGGCATCACGACACCTCCGAGCCCGTACGACCCCGCCCCGGCGCCGCCTCGCGAACCCTTCCGCTTCCGGGCGTCCGTGGCCCGCGAGGGCGACGTCCTGCTGCTGTGCACCGGCGGTCTCGCCGAGCCGCTGCGCGGTGAGGCCCCGCTCGCCGAGCACCTGGCGGCGCGCTGGGCGAGCGCGGAGCCGCCCGGCCTCGCCGCGTTCCTCGCCGACGCCCAGGTCAGGGTCAAGGGATACACGGACGACCGTACGGCCGCGGCCGTGTGGGAGGCATGACCGAACCCGCGACGAGCGTCAACACGACGCGTCGGCCACGACATTGGCCTGAACCAGCGCGCGATTCAGGCCAATGACCATCACAGGCCCGAGGGAGCCGATATCGGGCCGGCCGTCGCATCGTCGACTACCCGTCCGGCGTACGACTTGCATACGGCCGGGTCGGCAGCCCTGTGTGGGCTGTCGGGTCCGGCGGTCGCGGGTCCGTGCGTGACCGCGCGGTGCGGTGCCAAGCGTCGGGTTCATCGGCGTGCGCGGCGATTTCCCGGTGGGAACGGGGTGGGAAACGCTCTCACAAGGTGCCGGTAGCTGGCTTGACCCTGTGCGTTTGAAAGCGTACGGAGGGTCGTTGACGATTCGACATGAGTGCCGCGTTCCGGACGGGGCATGGATCCCCGTGTACGTGTTCGAGCCAGGAGGGGAAACGTCATCGGTGCGCGGGCGGGGGTCATGAAAAGGCAGGCACGAGGGGGCGGTCCCATGGCGATCGGGGCCTTCTCGGCACAGGAGGCGGAGGAAGCGACCGACGATGTGACGGACCAGGCCGGTGCCGGGCAGTTCAGGCGCAGACTGGGGCGGGCGGACCTCCGGGCGGTGCCCGAGGCCCGTAGAGCCCTGCGCGAGCTGTTACGGCAATGGGGGCGGCCGGGGAGATCGGAGATAGCGGAACTGCTCACCAGCGAACTGGTCACCAACGCGCTCATCCACACCGACCACGACGCGGTGCTGACCGCCACCGTCTCACCGCGCGGACTCCATGTGGAAGTACGGGACTTCGTGGGACGCAGGCCCAAGCCCCGGGTGCCGAACGCCGACGACGGCACCAGCGGACGCGGCCTCCTCCTCGTACAGTCCCTCGCCGACGCCTGGGGCGTACGGGCGCACGGCGTGGGCAAGGCGGTGTGGTTCGACCTGGACGGCGGGCTGACGTAGAGGACGCAGAGGGCAGAGGTCGTAGAGGGCAGAGGGCAGAGGGCAGAGGGCAGAGGTCGTCGAGGGCAGAGGCCGTAGAGGACGTAGATGCGCGGAAAGCGATGTGGGCAAGGCGACAACGGACAGGGGCGCGGCTCATGCCGCGCCCCTGTCCAATGGCGTGGTCCGGATCGGTCCGAACCGATTTCCATCAGCCGAACTGCTGCTCCAAGTCCTTGAGCTTGCGCTCCAGGGAGTCGAGCCGCGGCAGGGCCATGGTGTCGTCCTCCGCGGTCAGATCGACCGTGATCGACTTGTCGGAGCCGTTACGTACGGGCTGCAGGGAGGGACGGGAACGTACGGGCAGCTGTTCCGGCGTCGATATGGCAGGCTCCGAGACCGCCTGGGCCGGGACACGCTCCACGGTGGTGTCCACCTGGCGCTGGCCACCGCCACCGCCGCCACGACCGGGAAGACCCCGGTGGCCACGGCTGATGGCCTTGAGGTGGGCACGCTCCAGGCGCTCCGCCTCCCGCTTGCGCGAGCGGTTCTCCTGCTTTATGCGCTTGTCCTCGCGCACCTCGTCCACGGCCTCGTCCAGGCTGCGCACACCCTCCAGCAGCATCAGCGACCAGGCCTTGTACGTCTCGCGCGGGGCCCGCAGCCAGCGGACCACGCGGATCTGCGGCAGCGGACGCGGCACCAGGCCCTGCTCACGCAGCGCCGCCCGGCGGGTCTGCTTGAGCGCGCGGTCGAAGAGCACCGCGGCGGACATGGACATGCCGGCGAAGAACTGCGGGGCGCCGTCGTGGCCGAGGCCCCTGGGCGCGTGCACCCAGTTGAACCAGGCCGCCGCACCCGCGAACGTCCACACAAGTATGCGAGAGCCGAGGGCCGCGTCGCCGTGGCTGGCCTCGCGCACCGCGAGCACCGAACAGAACATGGCGGCGCCGTCCAGGCCGAACGGAACCAGGTACTGCCACCCATTGGTGAGGCCCAGGTTCTGTTCACCGAAGCCGACCAGGCCGCGGAAGGAGAGCGCGGCGGCGACCGCGGCACAGCAGAAGAGGAGGATGTAGGAGGCGGTGCCGTAGAGGGCCTCCTTGCGCCTGCGGCGCTCCTCGCTGCGTTCCCACGAGTCCTCGGTCTTAGCGTGCTCCCCGGAGCGCTTGCCGCGCGCGAGCACCGCCACCGCCGCCAGCATGCCCAGGAGCAGTACGGCGCCCGGAAGCAGCCAGTTCAGCGATATGTCGGTCAGTCTCATCAGGGGTCCCTTGCATTGGGATAGGGCGTAACGCCCGCCATAGTGGCCCAATCCTCGCGGCCCTCAGGGGGTTTCGGGGCAAGAGACCGCCAAAGAAGTGCAATGAGTGACGCATGACGGCATTCTGCTCGAACTACCGCGCGAGGGACGGGAGTTGAGTGCGAGTGAGATTACCCGTTCGAGTGGTTCCACGGAAAGTTCCTGCGACAAGTGAGGAAGTTGTGAACCACCTGTAACCCAACGAGGTTCCCACCCGGAGTTGATCTTACGGCACATGCCGCGGGCGATCGCCGGGGGGTCGTTCCGCGAGACGTCGCCGGCCTGCGTCGGCGGAGTCCCGAGGGACCGTCAACCGGCCGCCGGCGCCGTGAGTTTGGCGATCCGCTCCGCCTCGCAGGTGCGCGGGCAGGTGACGCAGGTGTCCTCCGGGGCCAGCGTGTAGAACATGCAGCAGCTCGCCCGGTCCCGGGTCGGCACCGACTCCCCGTCGGAGCCGGTCAGTTCACGGAAGCCCGCGGCGCCGACGTACGGCTTGGTCGCGCCCGGCAGCAGCAACTCCAGCTCGCGCCGGCACCGCTCCTGCTCGTCGGGGCCGAGGAGTTCGGCGATGTACCAGATCCCCTCGACCACCTCGTCCGTCGCCATGCCCCACAGCGCCCGCCCGCGCCGCCGCATCCGCGGCCCGAAGCCGGCCAGGACCGGCTCTATGTGCTCGGCGAACGCCGCCCGCACCTCCGCCCGCAGTGCCTCCTCGTCCGGCACCACCCTTGCCCCCGGTTCGGCGGCCGCCGGATCGCCCGGCAGGCAGCTGAACGTTTCGCCACGTACCACCAGGCGGCTCTGCTCACGATGGAACGCGACGTGCTCGGCCGGGAACCGCGGCACCCGGCGCTCCAGGAACCAGGGGACCGTGAAGAGCAGGCAGGCGTACCAGGAGTACCGGTGCAGCCCGAACGTCGCCACGACGTCCGGGCGACCCTTCTGGCCGTGGTCCCGGATGATCTGGGCCTCGTCCCACGCGAGGAACGCGTCCAGTTCCGCGCCGGCCGCCGCGAGCCCGGCGGCGGAGACCCACCCCTCACCTTCGGGCAATGGATCGGTGGGGGAGAGTTCTGTCACGCTCATCACTGGCAGTACCTCGGTCAGCCGGTCGTACGCCGCCGTCACGGGCGACGTGCGCGAACCGGGCGCCGGAGCCGGTGCTGAGAGGGGCATGCCGAGACCGCCGTTTCACCATCGCTGCCAAGTAAGGCTTACCTTACCCATGGTCGTCGAGGTTTGAACTGAAGGCATGTGCGCCTATGGTGCTTTACGACCGGTAACAACCCCAGTAGTGACCAAAGCACCTCCATGTACCACTCGGCGTACTCGAACTACTCGAACTACTCGACATCCGACTCGGCTCGGAGGAGGACCCGTGGACCAGGCCGGACCGCGCCAAGCCGCTGCGGCCTATCGAGTGCCCGCGCAGCCCGGCGTCGCCGACGTGGACCGGGAACGGGGGCGGGGTGGCACGGGCGCGGTACGGCGTGACATGGCCCCCGAGACCGAGGCCGGCGCGGCGCGGGGTGAGCACACCCACAGCGAGACGCCGATCCCGATGCCCCGGCCGGTCGTGCAGCGGGCCTCGGTGCGCGGGCAGATCCTCGACGCGCTGCGGGCCGCCCTCACCACCGGGGAACTGACGCCCGGTGAGGTGTACTCGGCTCCCGCGCTCGGCGAGCAGTTCGGGGTCTCCGCGACGCCGGTCCGCGAGGCCATGCAGCAACTGGCCATCGAGGGTGCGGTCGAGGTCGTGCCCAACCGGGGGTTCCGTGTCGTACGGCGCGGTGCCCGCGAGCTGGCCGAGCTCGCGGAGGTACGGGCGTTGCTCCAGGTGCCGGTGATTCTGCGGCTCGCGCGGACGCTGCCGGCCGACAGCTGGGCCGAGTTGCGGCCGCTCGCCGAGGAGACGGCGCGGGCGGCGTCCGCCGGGTGCCGGGCGACCTACGGCGAGGCCGATCGCGCCTTTCATCGGGGGATGCTCGGGCCGGCCGGCAACGAGCAGTTGGTGCAGGTTGCCGATGATCTTCACCGCCGTGCGCAACTGCCGCTGCATGCCGGGCCTGTGGGTGGGGGGTGTGGGGAGTTGATGGCGGACGCGGAGGAGCACATCGCGTTGGTGGATGCGTTGACCGCCGGCGATCTTGAGGCGGTGGAGTTGTTGGTGCAGAAGCATTTCGGGGTGCCGCTGGGGGGGTCGGTTTAGCGCCGTTGGGGCTGCTGGTTGTGGGCGGCTTGCGGTTGTGTGCGGCTGGTCGCGACCACGCGGCGGAGCCGCATATCAAATACAGCCCCGCGCCCCTGAAAAGCAGGGGCTGCGCCCCGCTTTTCAACGGCCCGACCTTCCCCTCAGCGGCCCCTCACGCCGTCGCCGCCGGTGGCGCCAACTGCCTTGCCAGCCAAGTCGGTACGCCGCCCAAGAGGCGGAACAGGCGGCGGGCCTCCTCGCGTAGGCGGGAGGCTTCGGGTTCGGATTCGGTGTCGGCGAGGGAGGCCAGGGCGGGGGCCGTGCCGACCAGGTAGCCCAGCTCCTCGCGGATACGGAGGGATTCGGCGAAGCCGTGCCGGGCCTCGGCCAACTCGCCGTCGCGCAGGGCGAGTCCGGCGAGGTGGCGCCAGGTGAAGGACTGCAGGAGCAGGTCGCCGTGGGCGGCGGCGCCGGCGTGGGCGCGGCGGTAGGCGGCGCGGGCGGCCTGGGGGGAGTGGGCCAGGTTCTCGGCGAGCAGACCGCGGCGGAAGTCGAGCAGGGCCCGGCCGGGCGCGCCGGGGGTGATCAGGGCGGCGGCGCGGCCCAGGGCGGCGCGCGCCTCGTCGGCCCGGTCGCGTACGCCGAGCAGCGTTGACGCGTACGCCAACTGGCCGCGTTCACAGGCCGCCGCGCCCCGCTCGTCGTCACTGCGGGCCTGCGCCTCGGCCGTACGCAGCGCGTCCTCGGCCTCCTCCCAGCCCTGCTCGGTGTAGAGACAGCGCTCGACGAGCAGCGAGGTCCGCTGGAGCGAGGCCTGTGGAGTGTCCGGTTCGAGCAGCGCGGCCGCGTCGGCCCAGCAGGCGCGTGAGCGCAGCCGCCATACCGCGGTCTGGAGTGGATCGTCGCCGGCGGTCGTTCCGTCACCAGACATGGCGGTATGCGCCACGTTGCCCTCCCCAGGGTCCTGTCCTTCGGATCAGATCGGCGTCGCGGGGCTTGGCACGCACATCTGCGGCGTTGTCGTCGGTCGCCGACGCTCCGCGTCGCCTGCCGCGGTAGCGGCTGATCAACACGGCTCCTCCGCCTTGCAGCTGCACGCACCAAGCCCCGCTCACCGGTAGCGGCCAGGCACCGTTCCCCGACTCCGACCTGATCCGAAGGACAGGCCCAGCACACCGTTGAGCTTTGAGTGGTGGCCGCATCTCAGCACGAATATCGGGGCCCGGCCAAGGGGTGCGTGTGAAAGTTTTCACGTACGCTAGGCTGCCGCGGCCGATTCGGGAGCCCTTTGAAGGCGTCCCAATGACCTCAGCTCATCCGTAGTGCCAGGAAGAAGTCCAGCTTGTCCTCCAGGCGGGAGAGGTCCCGGCTCGTCAACTGTTCGATGCGGCCCACCCGGTAGCGCAGTGTGTTGACGTGCAGGTGGAGGCGGGAGGCGCAGCGGGTCCAGGAGCCGTCGCACTCCAGGAACGCCTCCAGGGTGGGGATCAGTTCGGCGCGGTGGCGGCGGTCGTAGTCGCGGAGCGGGTCGAGGAGGCGGGCGGTGAAGGCCCGGCGGACGTCGTCGGGGACGAAGGGGAGCAGGAGGACGTGGGAGGCCAGTTCCTGGTGGCCCGCCGCGCAGACCCGGCCCACGCGCGCCGCCGCCACCCGGCGTGCGTGCCGGGCCTCCTCCAGGGCGCCGCGCAGGCCCTCGGCCGAGTGCACCGCCGCGCTGACGCCCAGCGTGAGCCGTCCGTCGTCGTCGAGGCCGGCCGTCAGGGGGTCCCGTACGGCGGCGAGCAGGGTGTCGGCGTGGATGCCGGACTCGGAGCCGTCGTGCTCTGTGGAGACCGCGGGAAGGGGGACGAGGGCGACGGCCTCGTCGCCCGTGTGGGCGACGGCGATACGGTCCGAGTGCTCGGGTCCCGTGGCCAGCGGGTCCACGAGGATCTCCTCCAGGAGCGCCTGGGCGACCGCGCCACCGTCGAGCCGCCCGGACTGCCCGGCCTCGGCCTCCCATTCGACCCGCGCCACGACCACCTGCCAGTGCGGCGCTGCCCCGAGGCCGGGCAGCAGCACCGGCGCGGCGACCCGCAGCCGGGCCGCGATCTCGGCCGGGGCCGCCCCGGCCTGCACCAGCTCCAGGACCTCCTGGGCGAGCCGTCGCCGTACCGTACGGGCCGCGTCGCGGCGGTCCCGCTCGACCGCGATCAGCTGGGTGACGCCGTACAGCAGGTCGAGCCGCTCGGCGGGCCAGTCCCCGGCGTCGGCCTCGACCGCGAGCAGCCAGTCGGAGAGGACGCATCCGCGCACATCGCGCGCGGGCGTCGTGCTCGCGGTGCGGCCCGCGCTGCTGATCGGGAACAGCGAGTAGGTCGTGGTGCCGACGGCCACGCGGTGCGGGCCGCGGCGCCCCGTGCGCGTCGCCGCCAGGTGCTCGGCGGCCAGCCGCGCGCACAGTTCGGGGGACAGCGGGGGTCCGGAGACCTTGGGGCCCGCGATGAGGCGGCCGGTGGGGGAGAGCACCCAGGCCCTGAGGTCCAGGTCGGAGCCGAGCAGGTCCAGGACGACGTCCGGACCGCCGCCCGCCGGGCCGGAGGTCATCATCCGGCGGTGCCGGTCCACCACGGCCGCCAGATCCCCGGCGCGCTCGCCCGAGACCTGCCGCACGACGTGCTCGGTGATCGTCGCGAAGGCCACCGACTCGTTGACCGCGAACAGCGGCAGCCGGTGCCGGGCGCAGGCCACGACGAGGTCCTCCGGGATGTCGCCCAGCTCGGCCTCGCCGGCGGCCAGGGCGGTGACCCCGGCGCCCACCAGGATTCGTACGAAGGGCTCGGAGTCGGCGGCGTCATGGCGCCAGGCCAGACCGGTGAGCACCAGCTCACCGCCGGAGAGGTAGCGGCTGGGGTCCCTGAGGTCGGTGGTCATCACACCGCGCACGGTGCGGTCCAGCTCGTCCTCGCCGCCGAGCAGCCGCAGCCCCAGCGCGTCGGTGTCCAGCAGTGCGCGCAGGCGCATTCTCGTCGCCGCCGTTCCTGTCTCGTACGCGGGATGTGTTCTGGATGTTTCCAGCGAAAAACACCGAGGTTGCCGATGGCCTCCGTTCATACGAATCTACAAGATGAGCTCCTTGGCCAGCCAACTCCTTCATGCTTTCCGTGACTGACCGGGGCGGAGTACGGCGCTGTGTACTGACGGCAGGTCACGTGAACAGCACAGGAACGAGCCGGGCCCGCCGCACATGATCTGGCTCAAAGCGAACGACCACGAGAAGAAAGAAGAGAGCCGGTCGCATGGACTTCCTTCGCCCCGCCAGCTGGGAGGAGGCGCTCGCCGCGAAGGCCGAGCACCCCACCGCTGTGCCGATCGCCGGCGGCACCGATGTGATGGTCGAGATCAACTTTGACCACCGTCGTCCCGAGTATCTGCTCGACCTCACCCGCATCGGCGAGCTCTACGAGTGGGAGATCGGCGAGGAAACGGTTCGGCTGGGCGCGTCCGTCCCCTACACCCGGATCATGGAGGACCTTCGTCCCGAACTGCCCGGCCTCGCTCTGGCCTCGCACACGGTGGCCTCCCCGCAGATTCGCAACCGCGGCGGCGTCGGCGGCAACCTCGGCACCGCCTCCCCGGCCGGCGACGCCCACCCGGCCCTTCTCGCGGCGGGCGCCGAGGTCGAGGCCGAGTCCGTACGGGGCTCCCGGCTCATCCCCATCGACGACTTCTACACCGGCGTCAAGCGCAACGCCCTCGCGCCCGACGAGCTGATCCGGGCCGTCCACATCAAGAAGGCGGACGGACCGCAGCAGTACTCCAAGGTCGGCACGCGCAACGCCATGGTGATCGCGGTGTGCGCCTTCGGCCTCGCCCTGCACCCGTCCTCACGGACCGTCCGCACCGGCATCGGCTCGGCCGCGCCGACCCCCGTCCGGGCCAAGACCGCCGAGGAGTTCCTGAACGCGGCGCTCGACGAGGGCGGCTTCTGGGACAACGGAAAGATCATCACCCCGTCGGTCGCCAAGCGGTTCGCGGACCTGTGCGCCGCCGCCTGCAACCCGATCGACGACGTACGCGGCACCGCGAGCTACCGCCGCCACGCGGTCGGCGTCATGGCCCGCCGCACGCTGATGTGGACCTGGGAGTCGTACCGCGGCACCGCCGCTCGCACGGAGGGAGTCGCCTGATGCGCGTCAACTTCACTGTCAACGGTCGTCCGCAGGAAGCCGATGACGTGTGGGAGGGCGAGTCGCTTCTGTATGTCCTGAGGGAACGGCTCGGGCTTCCGGGTTCGAAGAACGCCTGCGAGCAGGGTGAGTGCGGGTCCTGCACGGTTCGGCTCGACGGTGTGCCCGTGTGTTCGTGTCTCGTCGCGGCGGGGCAGGTGGAAGGCCGGGAGGTCGTCACCGTCGAGGGGCTCGCGGA
This sequence comes from Streptomyces tailanensis, assembly GCF_008386495.1. Classification (GTDB taxonomy): domain Bacteria; phylum Actinomycetota; class Actinomycetes; order Streptomycetales; family Streptomycetaceae; genus Streptomyces; species Streptomyces tailanensis. The sequence goes on from NZ_VTHJ01000078.1 coordinate 29,512, forward strand.
CTACGCCAAGGAGCGGTCCTGCGGCACCTCGCTCCAGGACGCCCAGCACTGGTCGGCCCAGGGGCAGGACTCCCAGACCGGCGAGGGCACCGAACTCGCCCCGATCCAGCAGGCGTTCATCGACGCCGGAGCCGTCCAGTGCGGCTTCTGCACGCCCGGTCTGCTCGTCGCCGCCGACGAGATGCTGGAGCGCCACCCGGACCCGTCCGACGCGGACATCCGCGAGGCGCTGTCGGGCAACCTGTGCCGCTGCACCGGCTACGAGAAGATCATGGACGCGGTCCGCCTCGCGGCCGCCCGGCAGTCCGAGGGGGTCTGAGCATGGGAACCACCGGCCTGCCCACCAACATCACCCAGGGCTCCCGCACCAAGGGCGGCATCGGCGAGTCCACGCTCCGCCCGGACGGCACCCTCAAGGTCACCGGCGAGTTCGCGTACTCGTCCGACATGTGGCACGAGGACATGCTCTGGGGCCAGATCCTGCGCTCCCCGGTCGCGCACGCCGAGATCGTCTCCATCGACACGGCCGAGGCCCTCGCCACGCCCGGCGTCTACGCCGTCATGACCTACGACGACCTGCCGACCGAGGTGAGGAACTACGGTCTGGAGATCCAGGACACCCCGGTCCTCGCCCACGGCAAGGTCCGCCACCACGGTGAGCCCGTCGCGATCGTCGCCGCCGACCACCCGGAGACCGCACGCCGCGCCGCCGCCAAGATCAAGGTGGAGTACAAGGAACTGCCGGTCATCACGGACGAGGCGTCCGCGACCGCGCCGGACGCGGTCCTGATCCACGAGGGCCGCACCGACCTCCCCCAGTCTCAGCTTCGTTCGACCGGGGGGACCCCCACCATCGGGCACGTTCCACACCCGAACATCCTCCACCGTCAGCCGATCATCCGCGGTGACGTTTCCGCGGGCCGGGAGCGCGCGGACGTCATCGTCGAGGGCGAGTACGTCTTCGGCATGCAGGACCAGGCCTTCCTCGGTCCGGAATCCGGCCTCGCGGTCCCTGCCGAGGACGGCGGCGTCGACCTCTACATCGCCACCCAGTGGCTGCACTCCGACCTGCGCCAGATCGCACCCGTCCTCGGCCTGCCCGAGGACAAGGTCCGCATGACACTGTCCGGCGTGGGCGGTGCTTTCGGTGGCCGCGAGGATCTGTCGATGCAGATCCACGCCTGCCTGCTCGCCCTGCGCACCGGCAAGCCGGTGAAGATCGTCTACAACCGCTTCGAGTCCTTCTTCGGCCATGTCCACCGCCACCCCGCGAAGCTGTACTACGAGCACGGGGCGACGAAGGACGGCAAGCTCACCCACCTGAAGGCCCGGATTGTCCTGGACGGCGGCGCGTACGCCTCCGCCTCCCCGGCCGTCGTCGGCAACGCCGCCTCCCTCGGCGCGGGCCCGTACGTCATCGACGACGTCGACATCGAGGCCCTCGCCCTCTACACCAACAACCCGCCCTGCGGCGCCATGCGCGGCTTCGGCGCGGTCCAGGCATGCTTCGCCTACGAGGCGCAGATGGACAAGCTGGCCGCGAAGCTGGGCATGGACCCGGTGGAGTTCCGGCAGATCAACGCCATGGAGCAGGGCACCGCCCTGCCGACCGGCCAGATCGTCGACTCCCCGGCCCCGGTCGCCGAACTCCTGCGCCGCGTCAAGGCGATGCCCCTGCCGCCCGAGCAGCAGTGGCTCACGGCCGGCGAGGCCGCGGACGTACGGCAGCTGCCGGGCGGCCTGTCCAACACCACGCACGGCGAGGGCGTCGTACGCGGCATCGGCTACGCGGTCGGCATCAAGAACGTCGGCTTCTCCGAGGGCTTCGACGACTACTCGACGGCGCGGGTGAGGATGGAGGTCGTCGGCGGCGAACCGGTGGCGACTGTGCACACCGCGATGGCGGAGGTCGGCCAGGGCGGTATCACCGTCCACGCGCAGATCGCCCGCACCGAGCTGGGTGTCACCCACGTGACCATCAACCCGGCGGACACCCAGGTGGGTTCGGCCGGTTCGACGTCCGCGTCGCGCCAGACGTACGTCACCGGCGGCGCCGTGAAGCACTCCTGTGAGCTCGTCCGGGAGAAGGTCCTGGAGATCGGCCGCCGCAAGTTCGGCTCGTACCACCCCGCTTGGGCGACCGCCGAGCTGCTCCTGGAGGGCGGCAAGGTCGTCACCGATGGCGGGGAAGTGCTGGCCGACCTGGTGGACGTACTCGGCGACGAGGCCGTCGAGGTCGAGGAGGAGTGGCGGCACCGGCCGACCGAACCCTTCGACCTGCGCACCGGCCAGGGCTTCGGCCACGTCCAGTACTCCTTCGCCGCGCACCGGGCGGTCGTCGAGGTCGACACCGAGCTGGGCATGGTCAAGGTCGTCGAACTGGCCTGCGCCCAGGACGTCGGCAAGGCCCTCAACCCGCTCTCCGTCCTCGGCCAGATCCAGGGCGGCACGACCCAGGGCCTCGGCATCGCGGTCATGGAGGAGATCGTCGTGGACCCGAAGACGGCGAAGGTCCGCAACCCTTCCTTCACGGACTACCTGATCCCCACGATCCTCGACACGCCGACCATCCCCGTCGACGTGCTCGAACTCGCCGACGACCACGCCCCGTACGGCCTGCGAGGCGTCGGCGAGGCCCCGACCTTGTCATCGACTCCGGCTGTTCTTGCGGCCATTCGGAACGCGACGGGGTTGGAGCTGAACAGGACGCCGGTAAGGCCCGAACACCTCACGGGTACGGAGTAACTCCGCCCCCGGGTACCGTTCGCGCAACCGCCCGCCTGCGAAGGAGACCGAGAGATGCTGGACATCGCCGAAGAGCTGCACCGGTGGGTCGAGCAGGGACGTGACTTCGCCGTGGCCACCGTGGTGGCCGTCGGCGGCAGCGCGCCCCGCCGGCCGGGCGCCGCCCTCGCGGTGGACGCCGACGGCACGGCGATCGGCTCGGTCTCCGGCGGGTGCGTGGAGGGCGCCGTCTACGACCTGTGCCGGCAGGCGCTGGCGGACGGCGAGCCGGTCCTCGAACGCTTCGGCTACAGCGACGAGGACGCCTTCGCGGTGGGTCTGACCTGCGGTGGAATCATCGACATCCTCGTCACACCGGTCCGGGTCGGCGACCCTGTCCGCCGGGTTGTCGCCGCCGCGCTGGCCGCCGCCGCGAACGGGGAGGCGGCCGCGGTCGCCCGGATCGTCTCCGGCCCGGCGGAACTGCGCGGCCGAGCCCTCCTGACCCGTCCCGACGGCTCCTACGACGGCGGCTTCGGCGCCCACCCCGAGCTCGACCGCACGGTCGCCGCCGAGGCCCGTGCCTTCCTGGACGCCGGGCGCACCGGCACCCTGGAGATCGGAGAGCAGGGCTCACACTGTGGAGCACCGCTCACGGTTCTGGCCGAGTCCTCCGTCCCCCCGCCCCGGATGATCGTCTTCGGTGCCATCGACTTCGCGTCGGCACTGGTCCGTATCGGCAAGTTTCTCGGCTACCACGTGACGGTGTGCGACGCGCGCCCCGTCTTCACGACGAAGGCCCGCTTCCCTGAGGCCGACGAGATCGTCGTCGAGTGGCCCCACACGTACCTGGAGCGGACGTCGGTCGACGCCCGCACGGTCCTCTGCGTCCTCACCCACGACGCCAAGTTCGACATACCGCTGCTGAAGCTGGCCCTCCGCCTGCCCGTCGCCTACGTAGGCGCCATGGGCTCCCGCCGAACCCACCTCGACCGCAACGACCGCCTACGCCGAGCAGGCGTCACCGAACTGGAGTTGGCCCGCCTCCGCTCTCCCATCGGCCTCGACCTCGGCGCCCGCACCCCGGAGGAGACGGCCCTGTCCATCGCCGCCGAGATCGTCGCCAACCGGCGCGGCGGAAGCGGCGTCTCACTCACCGGGGCGCATACGCCGATCCACCATGATGTGACGTCGGGACCCGCGGGGCGGATCGGGTCGGTGGCCTGAGGGCCTGGACTTGCCCAAGGCGATCAGCTCACCGGAGCGGATCGTCCGTCAGGATGCGTTCCAGGGATCGCTGACCCATCTGACTCATGGACGGGTTGCTGTCGACGTAGTACCAGACCAACCCCATCGCTTGTACGAAAGCCCATGCCTCGCCCCGTCGCCATTCAAGATCGTCGCACCTCAGGCGATCGCGGAGAATCCGCCGCGGTTCAGCGTCGAGCAGATGCCACGCGCTCACGAGGTCCAGGGAAGGGTCGGCCGGCCCGAAGCCGCCCACGTCAAGAACCCCCGCCAGCCGGCCGGCGGACACGAGCACGTTGCCGGGAATCAGGTCGCAGTGGGTCATCACATCCCCTGCTGCACCGCGCGGCAGTTCGCGCAACGTTGCCCACAAACGGCGAAGCCGCGGAACGTCCAGGAGCTGCTCGCTGTGTTCGAAGCAGGTCTCCATCCATGCGTCGTGGGATTGGAGGTCTCCGCCCCGGCCTGTGCCGGCAAAGGTGCGGCCACGGGTGTCGATCACGCGTAGATCGCCGATGAAATCGGCCAAGTCGTGGGCAAACGCCACCGATTCGCCTGGATCCTCGTCGGTGGCCACGGCCCCGGGGAGCCACGTCTGCACCGACCACGGAAGGGGATAGCCTGCCCCGGGTTCGCCGAGCGCGACCGGCTCAGGCGTGGGGAAACGTGTGCGACCTACCAACTCGCGAGCCGCTTCCGCCTCGGACTCCAGCCATCGCCGCGTTGATTCGATGTCTGCGGACTCAAGAGGCAATCGAGCTGTGTACCGATCGCCGATGCGGAAGATGGCGTTGACCGTGCCCTGGGAAGCGATGCTCCTGACCGGTAAGCTCCGCCATTCGGGAAACTGCTGATCCACCAACACGCGCACCGTCTCAGGCGACACCGTCAGCTGGTTGGCATGCATCTTCACGGCGGAAGCATCCGGCGTCGCGATCTTCAACCGCAACCCATTTTCGTCGCGCGACCTTGTCTTGCTGGTCCGGCGCGTGGTGGGGCGCCGGCTGCGGCTGCCGGGGATCGCGGATGCTCCCCGTGAAGGCGAACGGCACGCCCGCGTTCGCCCAGTACCGACCGGCCGAGGACGGCAACGGCTGGACCCCGTGGGGCATCACGCTGCTGGAGATCAACGACGGCCGGATCGGCACCATGACCAACCACATGGATACCGAGCGGCTGCTCCCGTTGCTTGTTCTTCAACCTTCGCCCGGGTCGTACGGCGGTGACGGTTGGTTCCAGACGGCGTCGGACCGGCTGACGATCTGTCGGAGTTCGCGAGCGCTTCGCGGCGACATGGCCTGCATCACGGCATCGAGGAGAGCACGGGATTCGAGGGGATTGCCGCAGCAGTACCAGTGGACGTTACCCCACTGGTAGTCATGCCACAGCTGGTGCTCGGGGCGGTGGACGTAGTCCCTCCACAGGCGCATGGCCGCGCTGACGTCTCCTGGCTGCAGATAGTTGCGGGTGCGTTCGAGACGGAAGATCTCGGACAGCGCACGCGAGGACAAGCCGTCGATGACCGGCGTCGCTTCCAGTGCCTGTTGTGGCACTGGTGTCCGGTGGCGGCGAATGCCGGCCCGGATGTGTCGTGGCCGTCTACGCGGCATGGACCTTTCGGTTCGTCGTCATACCGTACATCGTGCCACGATCTCGAACGGTGTCGAACGGGTTAGCTCGCTGGGGGTTGGCCGGACGTGCGGGCGGCCTTCGTCCGATCATGTGCCTGACGCGCGCTGGCACCAAACCCGATGGCTGCCGCTTCCGGGGCGCTGCGAGGCGCAAGGGCAGTACAACGCATGCCCCCGTCCTTGTCCCCCGCAGGGACGGGTACAGCGCCCCGGTGGGGGAGCGTGCCGGGCGCCGCTGGTGCTGTGCGGGACTTTCACAACACCCCCTGGTTGCGGCCCTGTACTTGTGCCTTGACCGAGGGGGGCCGCAGAGTTGACCGTCTGCGGTACGGCAACAACGCGACGGGGCGGACAGTTGAGCGCGGTGAACATCGAGCAGGGTGCGGGCGAGGGCGACGGCATGGACGAGGGGCCGGACGGCGGTAGGGGCCCGGATGTGGGCGACGGGGCCGAGGGGCCGGGCGCGGATGACGGCGGTGCTGCGGGCTCGGGCGTGGAGGACGGGACGACCGGGGCCGGAGGCGCCGGCACCCGTGACAGGAGGCGGCTGTCGACAGCGGCGACGACCGTCCTGGGCCTCTTCCTCCTGGTCGACGTCGTCTTCGTGTGCGGTGCCCTGGTGAGCCTCTGGCCGGTGGTGCTGGCGACGGTCGAACCCGGGGCGGACGCCACGGCACCCACCGCGCGATGGGCGCCCTTCGGCCTCGGTGACTGGTCGCTGACCGCCGACACCGCGATGCTGCTCGCCGTGGTGGTGTGCAGCGCGCTCGGCAGCTTCGTCCACGCGGCCACGTCCTTCGCGACGTACGTCGGCAACCGGCGGCTCTACGCGAGCTGGCTGTGGTGGTACCTGCTGCGGGCCGGAATCGGTGTGGCGCTGGCGCTGCTGGTGTACATGCTGCTCCGCGGCGGCCTGTTCGCCGGCAGTTCCGGCGCCGGGGCGACCAACCCGTACGGCTTCTCCGGCATTGCCGGGCTGTGCGGACTCTTCTCCAAGCAGGCAACCGACAAGCTCCGCGAGATCTGCGACACCCTCCTCAGCACGACGGGCGACGGCGACCGCGACCGCCGCGACGGCCTGGCCGCCGCCGCCCGTAACGGGGATCCGGACCCGGGCAAGCCCTGACTCCGGAGGTCACGTCAGCCGGGCTTGCGCGCCAGCACGTACGCCTGCGGGGTCCTCTCCTTCTCCCCTTCCGCCTCCCGCACCAGCCGGGCGCCTCGACCAGACCGGCGTCGGTCAACAGCCCGGCGATCCGGTCCGGCGGACAGCGGTAGACGTCGAGGTCGAGATCGTGGCCGTACGCGTGCGACAGGTGGACGGACTCGTCGCCGACCTTGAACGCCATGAGCAGCAGGCCGCCGGGAGCGAGTACGCGGCGGAACTCACGGAAGACGACGGGGAGTTCGGCCGGAGGGGTGTGCACCGTGGAGTACCAGGAGACCGCGCCGGCCAGCGAGTCGTCCTGGAGGTCGAGCGCGGTCGCCGTGCCGACGTCGAAGCGGAGCCGGGGATGGGCCCAGCGGGCCACGGTCACCATCTCCGGCGACAGATCGATGCCGAAGACGTCGAGCCCGAGCTCGGCCAGATGCCCGGTGATCCGCCCAGGCCCGCATCCCAGATCCGCGACGGGCCCGCCTCCGCCGCCCAGCACCCGCTCGGCGAACACCCCCAACATGGCTCTGTCGAACGGGCTGTTCGCCAACTCCTCCCGGAGGAGCGTCTCGTAGTCGGCGGCGACGGTGTCGTAGGACGCTCGGGTGGTGTGGAGGTGATCGGTCATACTCGGGACAGTAGACGGAGGGTCTGACAGTGGCCCCGATCCCCAACCGACGGCGGCGATCTCCGGGTTCACCCCCTGGCCGGAGTCTCCGGTCCCCTCAACAACCCGTCCACCGCCCGCCCGAACATCCGCCGAGCCAGCCACCCCAGCGGCCGGTCGAAGACCCCCGGCAGCCACCGCAGCCGCAGATCCTCGCGCCACCGCACCCGCGAGGCTCCATCGGCGTACGGACGGACCTCGATCACCTCGATCTCCGCCCACCCCGTGACGAACGAACCGTGCTTGGCGAGGCGGCAGACCCCCGGCTCCCCGCCCCCCGGCGGCCGCCAGACCACCACCTCCATCGGATCGTCGAAGGCGAGCGGCCCTACACCACTGCGGGCCACGAACACCGTGCCCTCGCCGGTCGGCGGAGGCGTCCGCACGGTGACGCGGGTCAGCGGACGACGTCGGCGTGCCGGGGCTAGTCGGTGAGCCGGCGCCAGGCAGCCTTGGTGGGGAGTGAGGTCAGGCGTTCCAGGGTGAAGAGGACCACGCGGTTGATCGTAAGTGAACGATCAAGACATGAAGGGCGCGGCGGACGCGGTCATCGGCCTACCGCGCTCAGTCGGAGGCGGCGCCGAACCACTGTGCCAGTCGGCTGAGCAGCTCTCCCTGATCCTCCCCGACCCACGCCACGTGCCCGTCCGGCCGCAACAGCACGGCGGGCACGTCGAGTTCCTCGCTGACGTCGACGACGTGGTCGACCCGGTCGGCCCAGCCCGCCACCGAGAGTCGGCCGGTCTGGTCGAGGAGCAGTCCGCGGCCGCCGTGCATCAGCTCGTAGAGGCGCCCGCGCTTGAGCTTCACGTCCCGCAGCCGCCGGCCGAGCAGTTCGTGGCCCTCGCCGAAGTCGTAGCGGACCCCGATCGCGGTGATCTTCTCGGTCAGGTAACCGGTTCACCTCGTTGAGGTCCATCAGTTTCGACACCAGCCGCCGCACGGCCTGGGCGCCCGGCTCGGTGGACATCAGCTCCATCTGCGCGCGGGTGTTCTCCAGTACGTCGGTGGCCACCGGGTGCCGTTCCGTCTCTTGACTTGTACTCCCTCCTGAAGGAGGGAGATTCTGGCCGTCCCGCTCGTTGCTGCGCCGCTACGCGGCGCAGGTCTCGGGCGGGATTCCGTGACTTCCTGTTTCATCGCGCTGTGCCAGAACGGGTTCTGGTCTTAT
>NZ_VTHJ01000079.1 GCF_008386495.1 Streptomyces tailanensis
GTACGCCCAAGACCGTTCGGGGCGTGCGACTGAGCGGACTCGCTTCTGCTCAGTCCACAGGAACGGTAATTGGCAGTTCCGTCTCGGCTACATGCCTCGACACGCCCTGTGCGCGGCGTTGCCAATTACTCCCTCCCAGGGGGCCGCTCTCCTCAAGCCCGGCCGTGGGACTCCGCCGCGCGGCGGGCCACCGCGTCGGAGATCACCGCGATGAGCAGTACGCCGCCGGTGATCATGAACTGGACCGCGGGCTGGACTCCCTGGAGGGCCATGCCCGAGGCGATCGACTGGATGATGAGGACGCCCAGCAGGGCGGACCAGGTCGAGCCGCGGCCGCCGAAGAGACTGGTGCCGCCGATGACGGCGGCGGCGATGGCGTTGATCAGGAGCATGCCTGAGCCCGGGACCTGGGTCGCCGAGGTGAGCCGGGACGCCACGAAGAGGCCGCCGATCGCGGCCAGGGTCCCCGACACCAGGAACACCCCGATCCGTACGCGTGCCACGTCGACGCCGGCCCGCCGCGCCGCCTCCGCGCCGCCGCCCAGGGCGATGACCTGCCGGCCGTAGGGCGTCCGGCGCAGGAAGACGTCCGAGGCGATGATGACCGCGAGGAGGATCAGGAGGGCGAGCGGGAGCCCCTCGAACCGGTTCAGCACGTACACGGTGGCGAACGCGACCACCGCGAGCAGGGCCGTACGCGCCCAGATCTCGCCCACCGGCCGGCACGGCATCCCGGCGGCGCCGCGACGCCGGCGGTCGTGGTACGAGACGAGGAGGTACGCGGCCGTACCGAGCGCCGCCAGGCCGTACGTGACGGTGGCGGCGCTGAAGTACTGGCGGGTCAGCGTGGCGACGAACCCGTCGCCGCTGAAACTGATGGAGCTCTCGGGCCCGAGCAACTGGAGCATCAGGCCGTTCCAGGCCAGCAGACCCGCGAGGGTGACGACGAACGCCGGTACGCCGATCTTGGTGAACACGAACCCGTGCACGGCCCCGGCTGCCGCACCGCAGAGCACGGCGAGGAGCACGGCGAGCCCTTCCGGCACCCCCTGGTTCACGTTCAGCGCCGCGAACAGGGCGCCCGACAGTCCGGCGAGCGAGCCCACCGACAGGTCGATCTCGCCGATCAGCAGCACGAAGACGACGCCGACGGCGACCAGACCGGTCCCGACGATGTCCACGCTGAGCACGGACAGATTGCGCGGCGAGAGAAAGGCATCGTTGAGCCCCTGGAACACACCCCAGGTCACGCCAAGAGCAACCAACACCGCAACCGGCCCGAGCTCCCCCTCCCGCAACCGCCCCCACGCCCCACCGGCAACCCCCCCGAGCCGCCGTCCGTCACGCCACCGGGGCCCGCCACGGCCTGCGCTGCCGCGCCCGCCGCGGCTTGGGCTGCCGCGTCCGTCAGGGCCTTCGTTGCTGCGTCCATCGCGGCCTCTGCACTTGCGTCCACCGGGGTTTCCGGCGTTGCGTTGGCCGGGGTTGCCGCCACCGTGTCCGCCGGGGCCTCGACCGATGAGCGCAGCGCCTTGGCGTCGACGGCGGCCACGATCAGGACGTCGACACCCCTGGTGATCATGGCGTCGAGCTGCTGCCGCTGGACCGCTGGTTCGGCTGTGGCGCCGACCATTGCCGCCGGGCAGTCCGGGCACAGTTCCTTCAGCCGCTTCTCGATGAGGGGCCGGTCGAACTGCCCGAACCGGGAGGCTCCGCCCCCCGGGAGCAGCAGCCCCACGGTGAGACTCTCGTCGCCGTCACCGTCGCCTCCGCCACCACCCCCGTCACCGCCGCCGCCCGCGCCGCAGGCTCCGGTCAGCGCGAGCAGGGCGGCGACGCCGACACCGAGAACACCGCGACGAACACCGAGACGACGAACACCGAGACCCATGGCCGGTTCCTTAGGCGTCCTTGCGAGGGATTTGTCCTTGCTTATCCGGTAGTAGCCCTTTGCTACCAAGCTAAGCCAGGCCATTGCGTAACGCGGGTCGAGAGGTCATCATCGGGTCACCATTGACAGGAAACTTGATACTTCAATGTTGAAGTGTTGGAGTGTTGAAGCGATAGGGGTGGTCGGATCATGCCGTTCAGTTCCCGCATCCAGGCCAGAGGCGTCCAACTGCTGCTCAGCGGCATGATGACCCGCGTCCACGAGGAGCTGGGCTTCACCGACATCCCGAAGCGCACGGAATCCCTGCGGGTGGAGACGGGTGCCGGGCCGGTGGACTGCACGGTCTACCGCCCCCCGGCCGGCACCGGCACCGGCACCGGCACCGGAACCGGCACTGACACGGACAAGCCTGCCCCCGTGTACGTCAACTTCCACGGCGGCGGCTTCATCGTCGGCCGGCCCGAGCAGGACGACCACATCTGCCGCTACATCGCCGCCACAGCGGGCTGCGTGGTGATCAACGTTGACTACGCCGTCGCCCCCCAGCGGCCGTACCCGACCGCCGTCACCCAGGCGTACGACGTCACCGAGTGGATCGCCGAGAACGGCGCAGCCCACGGCTGGGACGGCTCACGGCTCGCCGTGGGAGGGCACAGCGCCGGGGCCAACCTCACCGCCGCGGTCTGCCGTACGGCCCGGGAGCGCGGCACCTTCACGCCCCGGCTCCAGATCATCGACTCCGCACCGCTCGACCAGCTCGCCGACCCGTCCACGAAGCAGTCCCCCATCGCCAAGCCGCTGCTCGCCCCCCACCTCATGCGGATCTTCACCGCCGCCTACGTCCCGGACCCCGCCGACCGGGCCCACCCCCTCGTCTCGCCCGCGTTCGCCGACGACCTCGCCGGTCTTCCGCCCGCCCTGGTCATCACCGCCGAGTACGACCGCCTGCGCGACGAGGGCGACGCCTACGCCAAGGCCCTGGACGCGGCGGGCGTCCCGGTCACCCACCGCGTCTTCGAGGGCGTCGACCACTACTTCACCCACACCGGCCCGGTACCCGCCGGCAAGGAGGCCATCGAGCTGATGTCCGACACCCTGCGCACGGCCCTCGCCGCCTGACCGGCGGGCGTCACGGGGGCCGTGGGCCCCTGGGCGTACGGGCCAGACAGGCGGCTGCGGGTATGCGTGCGGGTACGCGCCCGGGAAGGGACCCTGCGGGTACGCCCCCGGGAAGTTCGGCCGCGGAGGGAGCGGCAGCGGCGCCGGGACGGTGCGGGTCGGCGTACGGCGACGCGCCAGCCACAGGACGGTCGCCGCGTACAGGGCGATGCCGACCAGGTCGACGGCCACGTACTGCCAGGGCGCGTCCGCGGCGGTGTCGTCGCTCTTGAGGCCGTCGACGACGGCGGCCGAGATGCCGAAGGCCAGGAGGTTGTTCACGGCGTGCAGTCCGATGGCCGCCTCCAGACCGCCCGTGCGCACGGTCAGCCAGCCCGCGACCACTCCGTACACGGCCAGGTCGGCGAAGCCCCACGGGGTGCCCCAGCCGTGGGCGGCGGCGAACAGCACGGCCTGGGGCACGAGCGCCCACCAGGGCGAGCGCAGGAACGCGCCGACCGCCTGCGTGAGCCAGCCCCGGAAGACGTACTCCTCGGCGGCCGCCTGCAGCGGTACCAGGACGACCAGCATGGCGAGCGCCGGGACGAAGACCTCCCAGCCCGCCCACCGCTCCGGCGGGGCACCCTCCGAGGGCAGCAGGAACATGACCCCGGTGGCCACGCCGAGGATCGGCAGCGCCGCCAGCACACACCACCCCAGCCACGGCCACCGCAGCCCGCCCGTCACGGACGAGACCGTGCCGGCCGGGCGGCCGCCGATCCAGCGCACCGCGAGCAGCACGACGGGTATGGCTACGGCGATGATCAGCAGGTCGACGGCGGTGCCGGATACGGGGCCGAACTCGACGGTCCCTTCGGGGTCGTCCGGGTAGCCCCTGGCGGCTCCCCAGACGGAGGAGAGTCCGAAGACCAGCCCGAGCGCGAACGCGTACGCCACGATCACGAACAGGGTGCCCACCAGGGGCCGCCACCATCGGTGACGTGCCGAGACGCGGGCCATGCGGTGGTAGGCGAGCGGTTCCGGGAGGGGTTCGGGGAGTGGTTGGGGGAGGGGCGGTGGCGTCGGGGCGGCGAACGGGTTCGTCATGGCGACAAGCCTCCCCGAGGGCCCCGCGGCCCGACATCAGCCCCAGGCACGAACTGATCTCCACCGAAAGGCAGAGAAGGCAGAGAAGGCAGAGAGCGCCCTTCACAAGTCCCGCCCCGGCTCCGCCGCCCTCCCTCTGACCTCACTGATAGCTTGCTGCACCTGCCTATCCACAACCGGGGGACAACCGTGAACCAGCCGCCACCGTCCTACCAGAACCCGTACGGTCAGCCCGCCCCGCCGCCGCAACAGCCGCCCGGGTACGGACAGTTCCAGCCCCAGCCGCAGCCCTTCGCACCGCAGCCCTTCGCGCCGCGGCCGAACGTCAGAAGCGGGCATCCGGTCGGCGCGGTGTTCCTGGGGCTCCTCGTCTCGTTCCTCGTCGCGCTGCTCTACTCCGGCCTCAACGTGGCCACGTACAAGGATCAGACGTTCGCCATCTCCACCACCCTCTACCTGGGCCACGCGCTGCTCAACGGAGCGATCGTCGGATCCCTGGTCGGCCTGGTGGGCGGCCGGAGCAATGGCGCGAGGATCGGCGGGGCCGTCATCGCCGCGCTCGGCGCCTTCTTCGGCTACACCAACTCCCTGCCCCTTGTCTTCGCCTACGAGCAAACCCCCCGCGCCGCCTGGGACTTGCTGACGTACGAGCCCTTCTTCCCGGCCAAGGCATGGTGGAACGACGAGGGGGCCGGCGGAGTCGACTGGTCCTCCCCGCTCGGCCTCGTACTCGCCGCCGCCGTCGCATTCGGTCTCGCCTACGCCATCGGCTCCAGGCGCCGCCGCGCGTAACGCACGCACACCGTGCTAAGCGTCGGGCAGTGACACGGCGAGGTGCTCCCACGCCGCGTGCACGTCCTCCCCGACGATCCCGAACTGGGTGATGACCGCGACGCAGCGGCCGTCCTCGTCGTCGAGTTCGAGTGCCGAGGTGGGGCCGTGGGCCGCCGTGGAGCGGACGAGGTGGCAGGCCCGGACGCCCGCGAGGTCGATCTCCACCGAGCTCTCCGCGACCGCCGCGAACACCCGCCCGCCGACGATCCGGTCGGTGACGTGCACGCGGCCGCCGCACGCCTGCATGGCCGCCGGGGCGAACACCGCGACGCCGATCGGCAGTCCGACGGAGCAGACGTGGTCGAGGACGGCGGGTACGACGCCGGCGTCGATCGCCCGGTGCTCACCCCGGTACCGGTCGAACGCCCCGCGCCGTGCGGCCCCGCCGTCCGCGAGGACCGCGTCGAGCTGCGCGAGCTGGTCGCCGTTCTCCCAGGCGGGTAGCGAAACGTTCTCCCAGGCGGGTACGGAGATGGCCGCGGACGGTCCGACGGCCCGCGCCCCGGCATCCAGCGTGCCCACCAGTCCGGCCAGCAGCCGGTCGCCCTCGGAGAGCAGCCGCCCCTGGTGCACGGTCCGGCCGTCCGCGTCGAGCAGGTGGAGGGTCACCGAGCCGGTGGACTGCTCCCGCGCGACCACGGCCGAGGCGACACCGGCGGCGTCGAGGCGCAGCGCGATCTCGCCCGGGCGGACGGCGAACGCGTCGCCGCGCAGGCTCGGGACCGCGTAACCGCCCGCCTGGTCGATCCGCGCGACCGGGCCTCCGGTGACCGCCTGGACGTACTGGAAGAGCGTCAGGCACCGCGCCAGCTCCGGCATCCGCGCGTCGATCAGGCGCGCGCTGCGCTTCCGCCGGCCGCAGCATCCCTCGAATCCGCAACCACCATCATGGTCGGTCATGCTCAGTACACGTCCCGCACATAGCGCTTCGCCCGGCGCAGGTCCGCGAGGTACTCCGCCGCGTCGTCGTCACCGCGTCCGCGCTGCTCGGCGATGACGCCCAGCAGGGCCGCCTCGACGTCCTTCGCCATACGGGAGGCATCGCCGCAGACGTAGAGGTGCGCGCCCTCCTCCAGCCACGCGTACAGCTCGCGCGACCGCTCCCGCATCCGCGTCTGCACGTACACCTTCTCGGCCTGGTCGCGCGAGAACGCGAGGTCGAGCTCGGTGAGCACGCCGCGCTTCCGCAACTCGTCCAGCTCGTCCTCGTAGACGAAGTCCGTGGCGCGGTGCTGGTCGCCGAAGAACAGCCAGTTGCGCCCGGCGGCGCCCCGCGCGGCGCGCTCGTGCAGGAAGCCGCGGAACGGCGCGATGCCCGTGCCGGGGCCGATCATGACCATCGGGGCGTCGTCGTCGGCCGGGACGCCGAAGGAGGCGTTCGGCTGTACGAAGACGCCTACGGCCGAGTCCGCCCTGTCCGCGAGGTACGTCGACGCCACGCCCTCGTACGTCCGCTGCCCGGTGCCGTAGCGGACGGACGCGACGGTGAGGTGGATGCGGTCGGGGTGGGCGAGCGGGCTCGACGAGATCGAGTACTGCCGTGCCTGCAACGGCCGCAGGAACGGGAGGAGTTCGGCCAGGTCCGGTGCGGCGGGGCCGGCGTCCCGGAGCAGGTCGAGTATGTCCCGGCCCCAGAGCCAGGAGTCGAGGTCTGAGCGGTCGCCGTGCGCGACGACCGCCGCGAGCTCGCTCGACGGGGCGCGCTCGACGAGGTCGGCGATCAGTTCCTTGGACGGGATGCGGATCTCGCGTTCGGTGCGCAGGAGTTGGGCGGCCTCCTCGTCACCGCTCGCACCGAGGTGCGTCAGCAACTCCCCTACGAGCACGGCGTCGTTCACCGGTACGACGGCCAGCGCGTCGCCCGCCTCGTACGTGATGCCGCTGTCGCCGAGGTCGAACTCGTAGTGGCGGATCTCCTTCGCGCTGTCCGGCGAGGAGAGAAGCCGGTTCACGGCGAGGCGGGAGCGGTAAGGGTTGCGCTTGTTCCACTGGGAGCGCTTCGTCACGGGCGCCGGAGCCTTTGCGGCCGCCGGGGAAGCCCCGGTCTCCGCGACCAGACGCTCCAGCACCGCCGCCGTCCACTCCGCCGCCGGCTCCTCGAAGTCGACGTCGCAGTCCACGCGGTCGTGCAGCCGGGTGGCCCCCAGCTGCTCAAGGCGGGTGTCGATGAGCTTCGCGGCCTGGCAGAAGTCGTCGTATCCCCGGTCGCCGAGCCCGAGGACGGCGTAGGTCAGGCCCTCCAGGCGCGGTGCCGTGTCGGCCTGGAGCGCCTCCCAGAACAGCATGGCGTTGTCGGGCATCTCGCCCTCGCCGTACGTCGAGGTGACGACGAGGACGTGGGACATCGCGGCGAGCCGCTCGGGCGTGACGTCGTCGAGCGCGGTGGCGGTGCCGCCGAGGCCGCGGGCGCGGGCCCCGGTGACGAGTTCGCCGGCGAGGAACTCGGCGTTCCCGGTCTGCGTGCCGTACAGGACGTCGATGGTGGCGGCGGGCGCGTCGCCCGCCCCGGCGTTTTGGCGTCCGGCGGCCGCGATGCCGGCGATGAACCCGGCGAGCCAGGCCTCCTGCGCGGCGGAGAACGGCGCGTCGGCCGGGATGAGGGTTCCGGTCGGGGGCGTCAGGGTGTTCACGGGGTCACTGCCTCGATCGGGGCCTGCGGGAGGTGGGTGTGGCGGCTCGCGATGTCGTCGAGCGCGGCGGTGGCGAGCAGCTCGTCGAACCGGGCGGCGCGGACGCGGCCGGCGTTCTTCGTGGTCTGGTGGACGATCCAGCCGTAGGTGCCGGGGGCGTCGACGCTGAGGTTGTTGCGCTGCCGGAGCGCGCTCTTGTAGTCGTCGAGGCGCTTGATCGCGATCAGCGTGGCCAGCTCGTCGTCGCCGAACCGCTCCAGCGTGCCGCGCAGGTACTTCACGACGCGCTGCTTGACGAAGAAGTCCTCGGTGAGCACGAGGTTGCGGACGGCTTCGGCGACCTTCGGGTCGTCCGGGCCGGTCGCTCCGGGCACCCGCTTCAGCGCGAGGTCCTGCGCGACGCCGAGCACCGTGTACGACGACAGCAGCGAGAACATGTCGTCGCCGCCCTGGTCGCCGAGCGCCGGGGCCCGGCCGCCGAGCACGGTACGGCGGTCGCGGTAGTCGACCTTGAACGCGCGCAGCTTGTCGGAAGCGATCGAGGTCGCCAGCTCGTCGAGGAGTTCGTTGCGCGTGGCCGCGGCGAGGATCTCACCCGCGTCCTGGTACAGGAGCAGCGCCCTGGGCATCCCGCAGTACACGTGCTCCCGCTCGCTCTCCCAGTCCTCCAACAGCCGGGCCGCGAGCGGCGATCCGGTCGCCTCCAGATGCCAGGCCAGGAGCAGTCGTACGGCCGCCTCGTGGAAGGCGCCGTGCCCGGTGTCCGTCACCGGGAAGACGAGAAGGGAGTCGACGCTCACCCGGTCGCGGACCTCGCCCGACGGGTCGTACTGGTACAGGAAACCGCCGCTCATGCCGTTGCCGAGGCCCTTGCCGAAGCCGCCGAGGTTGAGCACGGTGCCGCCGGTCATGTACTCGCAGCCGAAGTCGCCGAGGCCCTCGACGACCGCGGTCGCGCCGGAGTTCCGTACGGCGAACCGGTCACCGGCCTCGCCCTGCACGAAGGTCCGGCCGCCGGTCGCGCCGAACAGCGCGAAGTTCCCGATGAGCACGTTGCCGCCGCGTTCGGCGCTGCCGCCGCCCGGGGCGCGGACGACGATCCGCCCGCCGCTCTGGCTCTTGCCGACGCCGTCGTTGGCCGTACCGGTGTGTTCGAGGGTGATGCCGTCATTGCAGAACACGCCGTACGACTGACCGGCCGACCCGGTGGTGCGGATGCGGACGGCGCCGTCGACGAGGCGGCGGCGGCCGCGGTCGTCGGTGGTGACGGCGGGGGCGTTCGTGTGCTGGATCTCGTGGTTGAGAAGCCGCTCGACGTCGATGGAGAGCTGTCCGCCGACCGACTTGTCGCTGTTGCCGAGGCGGACGCCCTCGACGAGCAGGGACGGCTCGCGCCGGTCGAGGAGCGCTTCCCTTATGCGCTCAATCAGGGCGTCGTCGGTGGTGAAGTCCTTCTCCAGGTACTCCGGGTCCGCCACGGCCTTCTCGGGCACGCCCGCGAGCAGGCGGCGCACGTCGAGGCGCCCCACGCTCGCCGGGTGGTCGAGGAGTTGCAGCAGGTCCGTACGCCCCCGCGCCTCGCGGAGGGACCGCAGGCCGAGGCGGGCGAGGATCTGCCGTACGTCGTGCGCGATGTTGAGCAGGTACTGCGCCAGTGCGCGCGGGTCGCCCTCGAAGACCTCGGGGTTCGTGGTGAGCCCGGCGGGGCACTTGACGTTGCAGTTCTTCGCCATGACGCAGCCGAGCATCATCAGCGCGGTCGTACCGAACTCGAAGCTGTCGGCCCCGAGCAGCGCGGAGGTGACGACGTCGCCGCCGGTCTGGTGCGCGCCGGAGCAGCGCAGGACGACCTTCTGGCGGAGCCCGTTCGCGACGAGCGCCTGGTGCACCTCGGCGACGCCGATCTCCGCCGAACGCCCCGCGTACTTGAGGCTGGTGACGGCCGCGGCGCCCGTGCCGCCGGTGTTCCCGGCGACGTTGATGACGTCCGCGCCGGCCTTGGCGACGCCGACCGCGATGGTGCCGATGCCCTCCGAGGACACCAGCTTCACGATCACCCGGACCCGGGCGGCCTTGCAGTCGTGGATGAGCTGTGCGAGGTCCTCGATCGAGTACGTGTCGTGGTGCGGGGGAGGGGAGATGAGCTCGATGCCCGGGGTGCCGCCGCGCGCGGCCGCGATGTCGACGGTGACCTTCGGCGCGGGCAGCTGACCGCCCTCGCCGGGCTTGGCGCCTTGCCCGATCTTGATCTCCAGCTCTTCGAGCATCGGGTCGGCGAGGTAGCCCGCCCAGATGCCGAACCGCCCGGACGCGAACTGCTTGATCCTCGATCCGCGGATGGTGCCGTACCGGGAGTGGTGCTCGCCGCCCTCGCCGCTGTTCGACATGGCGCCGACCATGTTCGTGCCGTGCGCGACCGCCTCGTGCGCGGTCGCCACGAGCGCGCCGTGGCTCATCGCGCCGGAGGCGAGGGAGCGGGTGATCTCGTGCGCGGGCTGCACCTCGTCGAGCGGCACGCTGTCGGGGGCGTTGTCGAGGAGGGTGAGGAGGTGGGCGGCGGTGCCGGTGGCGGCGACGGTGACGCCCTCGGCGTCCACGTCGAGCGTCTCGACCTCGCCGGGGTGGGCGAGGGCGAGGCCGTCGGCGAGGGCGGCGTGGCGCTCGGCGGCGTCGGGGCCCAGGTCCTTGGCGGCCGTGAGGCGCAGCCGGACGGTGGAGGGGTCGATGACGTCGGCGACCACCCCGCGGACCGTCACGCTCGCGTTGCCGCTCGTCGAGAACCGGCCCAGCTCGCGCGCGAAGTCCTCCGCCGTACGCAGCCCGGTCACATCCGCGGGCAGCGCGAGCACGTCACGCAGCGCGGCCGGGCGGCGTGACCGCTCCTCGTGGGTCGTCCGCAGGAAGGCGCGGTACCCGGGCGTGATCCGGAACGCGTCGATCTCGGCGTCGCTGAGCGCGTCGTACCCGGTGTTCCGGTAGGCGGCGTCGGTGATGCCGAAGGCGTCGTCGAGCTGGGCCAGCGTGAGCAGGCGCAGCGCGTCGGGGTCGCCGTCCTTGCCGAACTCGGGCTTCTCCTCGGTCATGTCGCCGAAGCCGCGCACAGCCGTGACGCCGAAGGAGTGCCCGGCGCCGTCCGACCGCTCCTTGAACAGGCCGAGCAGCGGGACCTGCTGCTCGCCCTCGACCGTACGGGCCCGCTCGTGCCAGTCCGTCGCGGCCTGCGCGATGCGGGCGAACCCGACACCGCCGACCGGGGCCTCCATGTGCGGGAAGACGCGAGCGAAGATGTCGTCGCGGGTGTCGAGGTAGTTCGGTTCGAAGAACTCGCCGCCGATGTAGCTCTCGGCGGTGCACAGCCCGACGCGGCCCATGGTCTTGGCGAGGGACTTCTCGGCCGCCTTGCGGAACTTGGCGAGCGCCCGGTCGGTCTCGGTGATCTCACCCGCGGGGGCCGGGGCGCTCGGGTACCTCTCCTCGGCGCGCAGCCGTGCGCTGAGGCTGTAGACCGCGGAGGCACCGAAGCCGAGCGCGGTCGCGACATGGTGGGAGGAGGCCAGCTGGCCGCTCTCCGCGACGAGCGAGACGCGCAGCCGCAGCCCGGTCTCGATGAGCCGCTGGTTCACGGCGGCGATGGCGAGGATGACGGGCAGCGGGGCGCGCGTCGAGGAGACGGCCCGGTCGGTGAGGAGCGCGATGCCGCCCTGCTCGGCGGCGAACCGTTCGACGTCGTCGCAGAGCTTCTGGACCGCGGAGCGGAGCGTGTCGGCGTTCGCGGACGCGTCCCCGGACACCGGGTCGTAGAGCATGGCGAACCTGGTGAGGGGCACGATCCGCTGGTCGCGCAGCCGGACCATGTCGAGATGTCCGAGCACGGGCGAGGACACCACGAGCTGCCGCCCGCCGGCCTCCCCGGTGCCGTCGGGCTTGGGGCCGAGGGCGACCCGCATGCTCATGCCGTCGGCCTCGCGGATGCTGTCCAGCGGCGGGTTCGTCACCTGGGCGAAGCGCTGCGAGAAGTACTTCGCCATGCCGCCCTCGGTGTCGCTGAGCGCGTTGATGGCGTTGCCGTAGCCCATCGCCGAGATCCGCTCCGACCCGTCGGCGAGCATCGGGTCGAGCATGAACCGGAAGCTCTCCTGGTTCAGCGAGTACGCCACGTACCGGCCGGCGAGGGTGAGGTCGCCGTCGTAGCCGAGGGTCGTCGTGCCACGGTAGTAGTCGGGAGCGGGGAGGTCGTCGAGGTTCACCCGCGCCTCGGTGAGGAGCTCGGAGTACGGCCGGCGCGCGGCGAGGGCGTCGAGGACGTCACGCGTGCGCATACGGCGGCCGGTGCGGTGGTCGACGACGAGCATGCCGCCGGCCTCGATACGGCCCCGGTGCACTACCTCGTCGTCGGGGAACGCGACCTGTCCGGCCTCCGACGCCACCATCAGGTACTCGGCGGTCTCGACGGTACGCAGCGGGCGCAGGCCGAGCCGGTCGAGGCGGGCGCCGACGACGTCCCCGTCGCTGAAGATCACGGCCGCCGGGCCGTCGTTCTTCTCCTCGTAGAGGGAGAAGTACTCCAGCATGTCGCGGACGGCGACGGGCAGGGTGCGGTCGTTCTCCCACGCGGGCGGCATGAGCGAGACGACCGCCTCGACGATGTCCAGGCCGTCGTCGAACACCCGGCTCTGCAGGGTCTGGTCGAGCCGGCTGGAGTCGGACTGCCCTGGCGGACGCACGATGCTGCGGGTGCGGGCCCGCGCGAGGGCCTCGTCGCTGAGCCGGTTCTTGCGGTCGGTGTTGAGCTCACCGTTGTGCGCCATGAGGCGGAACGGCTGCGCCATCGTCGGGTGCGGCTGGGTGTTGGTGGAGAACCGGGTGTGGAAGTACAGCGTCCGGACCGAGTGCCGCGGATCGCCGAGATCGCGGAAGTACCCGATGACCTCACCGGAGTTGAGCCGCCCCTTGAGCACCTGCGTCCGCGCGCTCAGCGACAGCGGGTACAGCCCCGCGTACGTGTCGTCGGCGTAGGCGACGGCCTCGATCGCGAGCAGGGCGCGGTTGGCGGCGGCGTCGACGTCGGCCCGCGACCAGGCGTCCGGCGCGCGGAACACCCACTGCACGATGGGCAGCTGGTACTGCTCGGCGGCGGGCCGGGCGACGGAGTGGTCCACGGGTACGTCGCGGACGAGGAGCGTCTCGAAGCCCTGGTCGGCGATGCAGCGGCCGACGAGGTCCATCGCATGGCTGCGTCGGTCGGCGTCGTCGGTGTCGGTCGGCACGAAGCAGTTCGCGACGCCGAAGTGCCCGGCGCGCAGCGTCTCGCCGGTGATCGCGCCGAAGAACTCCACCGACAGGTCGACGCTCACGCCCGCGCCGTCACCGACGCCCTCGGCGGACGCGCCGCCACGGTGCGGGATGGCACAGAGCGCTTCGTGGCCCTTGAGGATGACGTCGTGGCTCGGCGTCCCGTCGAGGCGGGTGATGAAGCCGACGCCGCAGTCGCTGTGATCGCGGGCAGGGTCGTAGAGACCAAAGGTGGCGTGATTCAAGTGGGGGTCCTGTGGGAGCGGGTTCCGACAGCGGACGGCCAGGCTGCGTCGGTGAAGCGCTCGCCGCGAGAACGGTAAGGGCTACCTAACTCTGCCGCAAGTATGCGCCATGCATCTATTTCGAGCGAGTGGGTTGGAACCCGGGGCGTGATCTTCCTATCTTCCTCGACCGGGGGCCCCGTTGACAGGAAGGTGACAGGAAAACCCGCCCTGACACAAAAAAATTGAGATATATAACACCACAGACCTTTTCACGAATAAATAGGGCGATAGCGCGAATAGGCAGGGCGAGACTCTGGGCCGTGGCGGCCGCGGTGGCCCTCGGCTTCCTCATCACGCTGGAGATCGCCGCACGTCGCTACGGCCTGCCGGGGCCGATGACCAACCAAGTACGAGAGGTGATATTCACCCCCAAATCGGGGCCGCTGCTGTACGCCGGTATGGCGCTGATGATGGTGGTGCTCCCCTGGCGGCAGCGGTTCGTCGCGGCCGGTGCCGCGATCGGCATCGACGCCGTCTTCCTGCTGGTGCGATGGGCGCTCGACGCCAGGATGTGCTTCGGCAACGGCGCGCTGTGGGTGGTACTGGCCTACGGGGTCATCGCCGTCACGCGCCGCACCGGCCGGGAACGTGTCCTGCTGCTGAAGGGCGTCGGGCTGGGCCTGCTACTGGTGGCCGGCCGCAAGACCGGCGACACCTGGCTGCTCATCACCTCGAAGACCCGCCCGACGGTGCTCGACCAGTACGTGGCGACCGCCGATCACGCGCTGGGCGACCCGTCCTGGCTGGCGGGCCGCATCCTCACGGCCACCGGCCCGATCGGCATCCGTCTGCTCGACTTCGTCTACGTCCAACTCGCGGTCGCCGCCGTCGTCGTAGCCCTCTACCAACTGCGCCACGTGGCGGTCGAGCGCCGCTTCCCCCCGTCACCATCTGGTGCGCACGTTCCTGACCACCGGCCTCCTCGGACCGGCCATCTACATGATCTACCCGGTGGTCGGGCCGGTCTTCGCCTACGGCACCGGCAGCGAGTACTGGGCGGCGGCCAACCTGTGGCCGGAAGCACCACCCACCGGGCAGTGGGCGGTGGGCGACCTGTGGCCGGTCACGCCACCGGCCGGCGCGCCGCACCCGATGCCGTTCGACGAGTTCACCCCGCGCAACTGCATGCCCAGCCTGCACACGGCATGGGCCACCGTGATCTACATCCACTCCCGCAAGGCCCCACGGATCCTGCGCTTCGCGGGCACGTTCTGGCTGATCGCCACCCTCGCCGCGACGCTGGGCTTCGGCTACCACTACGGCGCGGACCTCGTGGCCGGTGTCGTATTCGCCCTCACGGTCGAAGCGGCCCTGCGCGCGCAGGCACACGGCTGGGACCGGTCAGCAACCCAACTCGTCGCCTACGGCGCGACGGTCTTCGCCGCGCTCCTGGTGTCCTACCGCTACCTGTCCACGGAGATGGCCGAACACCCGTGGCTGTACGGCCCCCTTCTCCTCCTGGCGATGGCCTCGGTGATCTACGGCTACGTACGCACCACCAAACACTGGGAACCGAAGCCCACACCAGCACACCAACCGAAACCGCGGCCCCAACCCGAGCTGGTCTGAACCCCGTTGCGGCAGCCGGTGGCGAAAGGGCTTGAACGCATGGCATCCAAGCCCACTCCGAAGGGGTCTACCAGGGAAAGCCCACCGGGCTTACCGACCCTGGAAGAGGATCCGATGCAACGACGCCTCGTCACCTCAGCCCTCACCGCCGCCCTGTGCGGCACCACGCTCGCCGGCACCGCCACCACCGCCTCCGCCGCACCCGCGGCCGTCGACTGCCGCAAGGTGAAGTGCGTAGCCCTCACCTTCGACGACGGCCCGGTCGCGGACACCCAGCGGTTGCTGCGCCTCCTGAACGACGGGAAGGCCAGATCGACCTTCTACGTCGTAGGCAAGAACGCCCAGAAGAACCCGTCGATCGTCCGCGCCGCGGCGAACGCCGGCCACCAGATAGGCAACCACAGCTGGGACCACGCCAACCTGACCAAGCTCAGCGCCGCCCAGATCACGTCGCAGTTCTCCCGCGCGGACGCGGCGATCAAGAAGGCGACCGGCAAAAAGCCCACCACCGTCCGCGCCCCGTACGGCGCCCACAACGCGACCGTCCGCAGGGTTGCCGCGCGACCGCTGGTCCACTGGAGCGTCGACACCCTCGACTGGAAGTACCGCGACACCGCTCGCCTGGTCAAGACCGTCACCCAGACGACCAAACCCGGCGACATAGTCCTCATGCACGACATCCACAAGACGACGGTCAACGCGATACCGGGCATCATCAAGGGCCTCAAAGCCCGCGGCTTCCACTTCGTCACCGTCGACCAACTCTTCACCCCGACCAAGCTCCCCGCAGGCAAGGTCACCTACCACAACCGCGCCGCTTACCGCCCCTGACCAGGGCCGGGCGCGTAGCCGCGCACGAACGCCGACCAGGCCGCGGCGGAGAGGAGCAGGGGGCGACCGTCCGGGACTTTGCTGTCCCGGACGGGGACTATGCCGGGGTGGCCGTCGGAGACTTCGAGGCAGTTCGTGCCGCCGCCGTCGCTGTAGGACGACTTGCGCCACACGGCGGTGGTGAGGTCGAGGGTCCGGTTCATGGTCTGCACTCCTCCAGAAGGCGCTTGATGAACGCCGTCGACTCCGCCGGGGTCAGGGCCGCGTCCCTGACGCGATCGTAGGACAGGCGGAAGGCCAGGACCCTTTCCGGATCCTCGATCAACTCGCCGATGCCGTTGCCCTCCGAGTAGGCAACGGCATCGCCGCTTCGCTGCCAGAAGAGCCAGAGGTGACCGTCCATGAGGTCGTGCGCGCCAGCCGCGTACGGCAGCACCTGAATCGCGACGGACGGCAACTCCGCGGCTTCCACCAGGTGTGCGAGCTGGTCCGCCCACACCTTCTGGTCGGGAACGGCTCGTCGCACGGCCCCTTCGTCGAGGATCACGCGGACACTTGGTGTCGGCTCGCGGTACAGCAGTTCCTGCCGTGCCATGCGCGCAGCCACCTGTTCCTCGATCTCCTCGCTGTTGCCAGCCGTTGCCTGGGCTCCAGACAACCCTGACAACACCGTGCGGGCATACTCCTCGGTCTGCAACAGGCCCGGCACTCGCAGCTGGAACAGCCACATGACCCGAGCCGTCGCCTCCAGCTCCATGAACGCCTTGTACTTGTCCTTGATGACCTCCATGCGTGCGTCCCGCCACAGCCGAACCAGCAGGTCACCGGAGCCGTAGTACCTGTCCAAGTCCTCCATGACCGCCCGCTTGGAGAACCGCTCGCCCTTCTCCAGGCGATACAGATAGCTCTTGTCGTACGACGTCTCCGCCGCCAGCTGCGCCAGCGTCTTGCCCGCCTTTTCACGCAGGAACCGCAGCGTCCGCCCGAGCGCCGCACGCCCCGAGTCCGGCTGTCCGTCAACGAGTTCGCTCATGTCACCCCTCGCCGTTGCCTGGCGCCCAGACAACGCCAGCCCTCTTCCGCAGCGTACGGCGCGGCAGTGACCATCGAGACACGAACGGTAATCACCGCTCGTCAAAGCGACCCGGAATTAACCCTGAGAAGAATCAGGAGGCACTGCCATGCGCGCATTCGTCACCCGGCTCTGCGACGCGCTGCTCCCCGGACGCGGCCGACGCCGGGCGCCCGCCCCCGCCCAACGCACCGGCGACACCCAGCCGTTGGACCCCGGTCCGCCACCCCCACTCCCCCGCAAGCCCGTCGACGATCTCTGGCCCTTCGAGCCCTACGGCAACTTCGTCCGGCCCTACGTCCTCACCGCCGAGGAGCTGTATGTGGCGTACGGCATGGAAGGGGTGCCCGCATGATGCCCGGACTGCGGCTGCTGCCCTGGACCACCCCGGACGGCAAGCCCTGTTACCTCGACCCGGACACCGCGTACCCCGGCCCCCTCTCCCAGCTCGCCGACAGCGTGGAGGTCATGCAACTCGGCTCGGCGGAGGAGGTGTTGGCCGGCGGCAGGGCCGTACTCGCGGACTCGGCGGCCGGGGAGCGGGCGTTGCGGTTCGCGCTGACGCGGGCGGCGGAGTCGTTGGAGGACGTGCTGCGGATCGCGGTCAGCAGGGGGCGGCGGATCGAGGCGGCCGGTGAGGGCGGCGAGGGCCAGCCCTGACTCGTGGGTGGTGTGGGGGAGTTCAGGCCGCAGGCACTCGACAGGCACTCGGCAATTGGCAGATTTGTCTCAGCCTTCTCGGCGATCGCGCCGTAAGCGCGGCGTGTCGCTGGGACGGAACTGCCAATAGCAGCCCGCCTGGCTTCGATCCGAAACAGTACCGGTCAGGCACCACATGCTGTGCCAGGTGTGCGGCATGAACACCTGTGACCGCAGCGACGAGCGGCACCTCTTCCTCATGCGCGACACGCAAGGGCAGCCGATCCGCGAAGGCGAGACGACGCACATGCCCCCGTACACGAAACCCGCGCGGGCGAAGCCCTGCGGGACTGCCCGCATCTCCGCGATGGCGCGGTGGCCGCGCTGGTGGAGCACGCCCCTGTGTGGGGCGTCGCCGGCATCGTTTACGACGCGTAGAGTCTCCAGCCGCTACCGGCCATGAGTGGCGCGGAGTTGGAGTTCGTGGCGTACCACGATCCGCGCATCCGATGGACTCTCGCCGTCCGCGAAGTCGTCGAGCTGCACGGCGTTACCGCCGTTGACCTGGACGCACTCGTGGTTGCCGCGTAGACGGCCGTCCGGCGGCCCGGTTGCCTCGTAGGCCCGGATCGTCCGGTGGCGCACAAACCCCGGCGTCAACCTCGTGCGGCACTCCCACCTCTCGCGCGGAGCGTGGTCGGTGACCGTGAACTGACCGAACGAGCCGCCGGAGAATCAGCCCGGCCGGCAACCAGTTCGCCGAGGGGGACCCGCCGGGGAACTCCCGGGCGCCGCCCGGGAGTTCGACTCAGTGCCAGCACCAGCGCGGCCGATCGGGCGGGGTGGACTCGGAGGGGGAGCGGGCGTGGGGAACGTACTCGTGATCGGGGGCGGGACGGCCGGTACGGCGGCGGCGCTTGCTCTGCACAAGGCCGGGTTCGACGTCACCGTGTACGAGGCGCATGCCGACGCGGCCGAGGACATCGGCGCGTTCCTCACCCTGGCGAGCAACGGCATGCGCGCCCTCGCGCAGATCGACGCCTCCGCCGCGGTCACCGCCCTCGGCTTCCCGCTGACCGGGATGCGGGTGCTCGACGGCTCCGGGGCCGAAGTGGCGAGCAGGCCGCTGGGGGAGGCCCGGGACCCGGTCCTGCGGTATCGGTGCATGCGTCGCGGTGACCTCAACGCCGCACTGCAGGCGGAGGTCTTATGCGGAGGCATCACCATCAGGCATGGGGCCCGCCTCGTCTCCGTGCAGGACGGTCCGGACTCCGTCACCGCGCACTTCGCCGACGGCAGCACCGCCACCGGTGATCTGCTCATCGGCGCCGACGGGCTCCACTCCACCGTCCGCCGGTTCATCGCCCCCGCCGCCGACCCCCGTTACGCGGGGGAGCAGGTCTTCTACGGCTACACCACCGACGCGTCCCTGCCTGAAGACACCGAAGACACCGAGCGCATCACGTTCAGCCGCAGCAGCTCGGCCGCCTTCGGCCATGCGGTGTCCCCCGCGGGGGAGACGTACTGGTTCGCCCGCGTCGCAGGTGAGCCGCTGCCGCCCGAGGAGGTCGCGGCCGGCACGCCGGCCCGATGGCGCGACCTGCTCGTTCCGTTGCTGCGCGAGGACGCCTCCCTTGCCGCCGGCATCGTCGCGGCGACCGCCGGCGACATCCTGGTCACCACGCCACCGAGATGTCGCCGGCGATGCCGTGGCGTTCCGGTCGGTCGCTGCTCATCGGCGACGCGGCGCACGCGGCCTCGCCGGCCACCGGGCAAGGTGCCTCCATGGCGCTGGAGGACGCCGTCGTCCTCGCGAAGGCCCTCCGGGACGCACCGGACACCGAGACCGCGCTGTCCGTCTACGAGACCCTCCGCCGCCCCCGTGTGGAACACAACATCACCGTCAGCGGCCAGATCTCCCGAGGTACCACCCCCACCCGCCCGACGTCACCCCCGCCCCGACCCGGCGACGACGCTGCCCTGATCCGGCTCCTGGAGTGGGACACCGACATCAGCACCACACAGGAACCGGGGACACAGGGCCCCTGATCGGAGCGCACAGCACGAAGCTCCTGGCGGACAGGGATCTCTTCGTTGAGACCCCGTTGCCGCCAGGAGCTTCGTCGTTCAGTACAGCCTGGGTCAGATGGAGACGTTGACGCCGACCTGGTGGTGGCCGACGGTGCTCAGGACCGTGTCCTGCACCGCGCCGACCTGGGCCAGGACATCCGCGTCGCTGATCGTCGTCGTGCCGGCGGCGACGCTGACGTGCGGGTTCAGGCCGCCGGAGATGTTGTCGAGCGCGGCGTCGGAGATCTCGGCGGTCTCGATCTGGGGAGCGGAGTTCATGAGGAGACTTCCCTTCGTATGGATGATCCACAAGGGGGGGTGGCCCCGCTGGGGACGGCGGGCCTCGGCCACAGGGGTGCGGCACCCGTTTCCGGAAACGCCCGTTTCCGGAAACTTTTGTGCGACCCTCCGGCGCAGAGGATCAAAGCACGGAGCTCGCCGGGCATCCAATCAACCGACGCTCCCACCAGGGCCGTTGAACGCGCAGGCGACTGTTCCGTGTCGGCGCGCGCACGGCTTGGGGGCGACTTCTCCATATCTCCGCGCGGCAGCGGGAGGGCGAGGGTCTTGCCCTTGCGATTCCGAAGCGGGCACTCGGCGCCAATAGGACGCTATCGGGCAGACCGTTGTGCAGATCCGCCGCACCCTGTGCCGCGGTTGCGCAATCGATGTGCAGGTTCACGGAAGTCGGAGTGCGCTCCGCTGGATACGCTGACCGGATGAACGAGAATCCTCCCCCCTGTCCGAAATGCTCCTGTGAGTACACCTACGAGATGGACGCCTTGGTGGTGTGCCCGGAGTGCAGCCACGAGTGGGTGCCCGCCGAGAGCGGGGACACCGTCGGGGGCACCGGCGGGGAGCGCGTCGTCAAGGACTCCGTCGGCAACGTGCTGCGGGACGGCGACAGTGTGGTCGTCGTCAAGGCGCTCAAGGTCAAGGGCGGCCCCTCGGGGATCAAGGCCGGCACCAAGGTGCGCAACATCCGACTGGTCGACGGTGTCGACGGCCACGACATCGACTGCAAGATCGACGGCTTCGGGGCGATGCAGCTGAAGTCCGGCGTGGTCAAAAAGGCCTGATCCAACCGGCCGTCCGCCGACCCGTCCGTTGGCGGCCTGTTCGTCGGCCCGTGGGCTCGACCGTCTACTACTCGCTCACCAGCCCGCACGTCGCCGAGCTGCTGCGGGTGGCGCGGACGATCCTGTCCGGGGTACTGGCCGGGCAGGCCGAGCTGCTCGCCGATCTGCGTGCCGCGCAGGGGGAGGCGGTGGGGGAGGCGAAGCCGCCGTCGTAGCGAGGGTGTGACGCCACCGAGGTCTCACCCCTGTGCCATGAGTCCCGCTTCGAGGTCGCGCAGGTCCTTGGCGAGGTTGGCGCGGACCTGTCGGGCCAGGAGCGGTGCCGCCAGCCGGTAGAAACCTCCCCCGCCGCCCCGCACCCGGATGCGGGCGAGCGTGCCTCGCGGGTGGGGCTCGAAGATGTACGTGACGTGCATGGGCATCGGGCCCGCCACGGAGACCATGTCCAGCAGCCGTGGCGGGTCGTACGCGGCGACCCGCAGCACGTAGTCGATGCGCCGGCCCAGGAAGTACGCCGTACGCGTGACCTCCGCGCCGATCCCGAAGCCACCCCCGGCCGCCTCCGCGGTGAGTTCCGCCGTGCGGATGCCCTGGGTCCAGTCCGCGTCATGGCGCCAGTCCATGGCGTACGCGGCCACGGGCTCGGGCGGCAGGGGGATGACGCGCTCGGCCGTCACGTCGATCGCCATGTCGGTCGTCATGGATCGAGCTTGCGCCTCCCCGGAAGCGGTCACCAACCGGTGAGCGCATACCGGACTTCCGCTCCTTACGAAACGCGGACGTCGGAGCCCGAGGCGCTGCCCGGACACACCACCGGCGGCGGCCCGGTGCGATGACCAGTACACGCATACGGCCACGCCAGGCCCGCACCGACGCCGTACGACGGGACCGGGCCCGTACGTCATGACTCCGTAAGGCATACGAGGGGTGCGTCGGACCGGGACAAAGCGGAAGCCCCGCGAGACGCTGCCCTCATGGCGACCTCACCCTCGACCGAAACCCCGTACCGCTTCGACGACCTGACCGCCCTCTACATCAACTGCACCCTCAAACCGTCCCCGCAGCTCAGCCACACCCAGGGCCTGATCGACAAGAGCGCGGCGATCATGATGTCGTGCGGGGTCACCACCTCCGAGATCCGCGCCGTCGACCACGACATCGCGCCCGGCGTCTACCCGGACATGACCGAGCACGGCTTCGCGACGGACGAGTGGCCCGCGCTGTACGAACAGGTGATGGCCGCGGACATCCTGGTCATCGCCGGCCCGATCTGGCTCGGCGACAACAGCTCCGTCACCAAGAAGGTCATCGAGCGCCTCTACGCCTGCTCCTCCCTGCTCAACTCCCAGGGCCAGTACGCCTACTACGGCCGCGTGGGCGGCTGCCTCATCACCGGCAACGAGGACGGGGTGAAGCACTGCGCGATGAACGTCCTGTACAGCCTTCAGCACCTCGGCTACACGATCCCGCCCCAGGCGGACGCGGGCTGGATCGGCGCGGCCGGCCCCGGGCCGTCGTACCTCGACCCGGACTCGGGCGGCCCGGAGAACGACTTCACCAACCGCAACACCAGCTTCATGACCTGGAACCTGATGCACCTCGCCGCCCTGCTGAAGCGCGCCGGGGGCATCCCCGCCCACGGCAACCAGCGCACGCAGTGGGACGCCGGCTGCCGCCCGGGGGCGGACAACCCCGAGCACCGCTGACCTCGTCTCCGGCGGAACGTAAGGGTTTCGTCATCCGCCAGGCACCCCCGGACGCGCCGCTCCATGTGTTGAATGGGAGGCGGATCGGGCGTGATCTCCAGGAGGTGGGCGGTATGGGACGGGCGAAGCGGAACGCACTGGTCAGGCCGTGGCTGATCGGCGTACTGGTGGTGGCGCTCGCCGGGGCGGGCTTCGGGCTGTACTGGTTCCAGCCGTGGAAGCTGTGGCAGGACGAGACGGTCCAGGAGACCTTGCCCGCGTCGTCACCGTCACAGTCACCGTCGTCGACATCGTCACCGTCGTCCGAGGTGTCCTCCGCGCCGGCCCCCGCCGGCCCGACGACGCTGGCGAGCGGCGAACTGATCACCCACGAGCACGCGACGTCCGGCACCGTGAAACTCGTACGGCTGGCCGACGGCAGCCATGTGGTCCGCCTGGAGCGGCTCGACACCAGCAACGGTCCCGACCTGCGCGTCTGGCTGACCGACGCACCGGTGAAGGAGGGACGCGCAGGCTGGCACGTCTTCGACGACGGGGAGTACGTCAGCCTCGGCAAGCTCAAGGGCAACAAGGGCAGCCAGAACTACACCGTGCCCGCAGACGTGGACCCGGCCCGCTACAGCAGCGTCAGCATCTGGTGCGACCGCTTCGACGTCTCGTTCGGCGCCGCGCGACTCACCCGCGCCTGAACCGATCCATCACACACCACGCCGCTGCCGGTGCCATCCGTACGGTGTCACGCCTCGCGGCTTGTACACCGACAGCCCCGTGGTCACCAGCAGGACGAGTACGGCGGCACCGGCGTCCGCCACGAGCTGGATCCGCATCCCGTCCTGGCCGACGCCGGTCGCACCCGCCGTCGCGACGGTATCGGCCACCTGGTCGGCCACCCGCATGTGCGGCAGCAGAAGGAAGGTGGACCGGCTGGTGCTGGTCGCGGTGCAGGAATGCCGCGAGGTCGCCGTCGTGATGCCTCCGGGACTCCTGGGAGACGAGGGCGAAGGCGTGGAGCACGGCCTTGAGTCGCTCATGGGCGCCCTCGGTCCGGTCCCGTACCTCGGCGAGGTGGTCGAGGTGGTGGCCGATCTGGCGTTCGTGCCAGGCGAGCAGGACGACTCGACGTCCGGAAAGTACTTGTACAGCGTCGCGCGGCCGATCCCGGAGTCCTTGGCGATCCGCGACATCGTCACCGAGGTCAACCCGTGCTCGGCGACCAGAGCCGCGGTCGTCTCCAGGACCGCTGCGCGTACGGCGGCGCGGTGCGCGTCGATCGTCTCGTTCCACAGCTTGGGCACGCCCTCAGGCTACGGACGCCACACCGACCGCCCGGGCCCTGTGACGGGGGCCCGGGCGACCGGTGCGGTGACGTGAGGGCTCAGAGGCGGTCGAGGATCTTCTGGAACTGCTCGACCTCGGCGGACTGGCCCTTGACGATGTCGCCGGCCATCTTCTTGGCGTCGGCGTTCTTGCCGTTCTTCTGCTCGTCCTGGGCCATGGTGATCGCGCCGTTGTGGTGCTCGATCATCATCTCGGCGAACGCCTTGTCGAACTCGGTGCCCTTCATGCCCTTGAGTTCGTCCATGTCGGCGTCGGACATCATGCCGTCGCCGCTGTGGCCCCCGTGGTCCATGCCGGGCATGGACTCCGCCGTGGTCGGCTGCTTCCAGGACTCCAGCCAGCCCTTCATGGTCTTGATCTCGGGGTCCTGGGCCTTCTCGATCTGGGTGGCGAGGTCCTTGACCTCCGCGTCGGAGGCGCGGCCGTCGGCCAGTTTCGCCATGTCCAGGGCCTGCTCGTGGTGCGGGATCATCATCTGCGCGAAGGTGACGTCCGCGTCGTTGAAGTCGCCGGCCTGATCGCCGTCACCGGCGTCACCGGCTTGGCCGGTGGCCGTCGCGGAGGCCGAGCCGCCGTTGTCGCTGCCGTGGTCCATGCCGCTCATGTCGTCACCACCGCAGGCGGCGAGGAACAGCACCCCGGCGGTGACGAGGCCGACGGCCGCGAGGGGGTGGGCGGAGCGGGTGGAACGGGTGGAGCGGGTGGACTTGCGGCTCAGGACGCGCGTGAAGGAATTCATGGTTGATTTCACCTTGTTTGCCGGTTCTGTGACTGATGTTGGCGTAGGCGTATTCGCGAGACCGCGCATGCAACGCGCATGCGCGCCCGCGAGTGCGCTTCGGCCTACAGCCGCAGCACCGACAACTGGGTGAGATCCGGTCCGCGCGGCGGGGGATCGGGCCGCAGTACGGCGATGACCTGGGCGAGCAGTCGCGCCAGCCACTCCTGGTGCCGGGCGAACGCCGACCGCGGGAGCGTGGCGAGTACCCAGGCTCCGAACAGGACCGCCACGCACAGCGAGAGCATGTCCATCGCCGCCATGCCGGGCGCGTGCGTGGACGATGAGTCTGTCGGGTCGGCCGCATGGCTGCCCATGGGGTCCTGCGCCGCTGTGTCGCTCATCGCCGACACATGGGAGGCGGTGGTGCTCATGGCGGAGTCGGAGGAGGAGCCGTCGGGATGCCCCATGGTGTGCATCGCGAAGACGCCGAACGCGAGTACGACGACGAGCAACAGGTGCCCAAGGGCGCCTCCCGCCCGTACGTACCGGCTCGTCCGCATCCCGGGACTCCCTCTGTCGCACCCCTCTGTCCGGGCACCACGATATACCCCGTAAGGGTATTCAGGCGGGGGACCTGTCACGCGGCCATCATCAGCAGCATGGCGGACATGGTTCCGCCCATGCCGATGTGAGCGGCGAGGGCGGCCTCCGGAGCGGCGCCGATCCGGCGGCGTCGGCCGCTGTGGCGACCCCGCTCCGCCGAGCGGGTCCTGTCCCACGCGGAGAGCGTCAGTGACGCCAGGTGCACGACGACCGTGTCCGGCATGGTGAGCAGCCAGCGGGCCCAGCTGTAGCGCGGACCGCTCTCACGGCCGTCGGCGTGACTGTTCCTCTTCGCGCCACTCCTCTTCGTACCGCGCACACGCGTCCACACGGACGCGGCGATCGACAGCAGGAAGTAGAGGGCGAGCGCGGCGATCACCCAGCGCCAGATCGCGGACGACGAGGTGTCGGCCCCCGCGGTGGCGGCATGGGCATGGGAGGCCATGCCCGGCATGGACTCCATGCCGGCGGCGTGCTGCGCGTCAGCCGCGTGCTCCGTGCCTCCCGTGTCGTCCATGCCCGGCATTCCGGCCATGGCGTGGCCGTGGCCGTGGCCCAGGGTGAGCACCGTCCCGGAGGAAGTGCTCGTCATCGCCAGCGTCATGATCACCATGCCGAAGCTGCCGACGATGAGGTGCACCCAGTGGCGGCCGTATGCCCAGCCGCACTCGCGCGTGTGCTTGACGGTCAGCACCACGCCACCGAGCCCCAGAACGGCGAAGGCCGCCGACCACCACAGCCCGTACGCCGCGTGCCAGGCCACTGTCACCGGCAGGGCCATCACGGCCATGGACAGGCCCATCAGCAGGTCGCCGCCCGCCGCGAACCGGGCTTCGCCTCTGGTGGTCATCACCCGGACCGCGCTGACGGCAGCGACAAGGGCCGCCACGGCCGCAACGGACCAGCTCAGAGCGAGAGTTCCCATAGTCACTCTTCTCCTCGAAGTCGTCAGCTTCCAGGACCCCCTGGTACGTCTCGGGGCGCCAGAGTTCTCACAGGAGTCCGGGGAACTCGGCCGGCGCGCCCTTGATGCATACCCCTAGGGGGTATATGTTTCTGATGTGGGGCCCGGCAACGGGTCACACTGGATGGGATTGGGGATGAAGGCCATGGATCACAGCGCTCACCACACCGGCACGACGCACGACCACGCCACCCACACCACTCATGCGGGCCACCACGCTCCCGCCGACCTGGCGGTGCACGAGGGTGGGCACGCGGGAGCGTCCTGGGGCATGGCGGTGAAGGCGACCCTGCACTGTCTGACCGGCTGCGCCATCGGCGAGATCCTCGGCATGGTGATCGGCACCGCCCTGCTGTGGGGCAACGTGCCCACCATGGTCCTGGCGATCGGGCTCGCGTTCCTCTTCGGCTACTCGTTCACCCTGTTCGCGGTCCTCCGGGCGGGCCTGGACCTGATGGCCGCGATCAAGGTCGCGCTGGCCGCCGACACGGTCTCGATCGCGGTGATGGAGTTCGTCGACAACGCGATCATCGCCCTCACGCCGGGCGCGATGGACGCCCATCTGTCCGACGGGCTGTTCTGGGCCGCACTCCTGGGCGGCTTCGGCGTCGCCTTCCTGATCACGACTCCGGTCAACAAGTGGATGATCGGCCGCGGCAAGGGCCACGCGGTCGTCCACGCCCACCACTGACCTGCCCGACGACGCGTCGTACTCCGTGAACGCCGGACGCATCCGGCGCCGGCCGAAGGGCCTCAGCCGGATGGGCCTGGGCCTGGGCCTGGGCCTGGGCCTCGGTCATGCCGGAGTGTTCTGCTCCAGGCGGGCGCCCGGGGTGGCGGCGAAGTCCTCGGCGCGGGACAACTGGACGCGCAGCTTCTCCACCTGCTCGACGGCGGCCCGCTCTTAGTCGCGGACGCGCTCCAGCAGGGCTTCTCGCTCGCCGGCGTCGAGATCCGCGTCGGCGTCGAGGCGGTCCGTGGCGTCCAGCAGGTCACGCATCTGCTCCAGGGTGAAACCCGGCGGCTTCATACGGCGGATCACCATGAGGCGGGCGACGTCGGACTCGGTGTAGAGGCGGAAGCCGCCCTGGGAGCGGGCGGAGGGGGCGACCAAGCCGGTCTCGTTCGACCAACTCCCCGCAGTCGGCCAGGCGTCCAGTCCGTGGGCGTCACGGCCCAGAGCGCGGGCCTGCACTGCCTCAGCGCCCCCTGACGCCGCAGGCCCGGCTAGTCAAGCCCGCGGTCCAGGACTCGGCGAGCCGCCTCGGCCTCTGCTGCTGCCGGTGACAGTTCGTCGAGGGTGTCGAGCTCATCATCCGCTTCGAGCTCCCTCTCCCAGGCCGCCGCAAGGCGCTCTTGCTCCTGGCGCGGCTTGGCGCCGACGGCCTCGCGCTGCTCGGGGCCCAGGGCTGCCAGGAATCGTCCGACCGGGTCCGTGGACATACGGTGCTCCTTGTCGCAAGAGGGGGTGCCGCGCTGCCCCAGCATGGCTGAACGCTCCCCCGCCTGCTGTCCGACACTGCCGGGGGACACCCCGTTGGCTGTTGTTCGGCCGTCCAGCTGCCCGGGGCGATTCGATGCCGTGGTTCGTATGGCTGCTCGCCGCCGCGGCGCTGGGTGTCGCGGAGTTCTTCACCCTGACGCTGGTCTTCGGGTTGCTGGCGGGCGCCGCGTTGGTCGCCGCCGTGGTCGCCGGTGTGGGCATCGGCCTTCTCGGCCAGCTCGTGGCCCTCGCGGCAGCGGCGGGCCTTGTCATCGTCCGCCCCATCGCGCTGCGGCACATGGCACAGCAACCCCTCATGCGCGAGGGCAGTGATGCGCTCATCGGCAAGCGGGCCGAGGTCATGCAGGAGGCGACCGCGACCCGCGGCCTGATCAAACTCTCCGGCGAAGAGTGGTCCGCCCGTGCCCTCGACGAGAGCCTCGTGACCGAGGAGGCCGCCCGCCCCCCAACTCGTCGTTGACGCTCTCTTAGCGGCTCACCGGCATTCAGGCTCTGCCGAACTCTGCCGGAAACCGGCAATGTGCGGATGTGGTGCGGTCGTTCATCATGGCTTATGAGGGAGCGCTGCGACGGGTTCCGATGCCGGGCACCGGCAGGTGCGCTGCATCGAGATCTTGACGTGGAGCGGTGCGCCCCGTCGACAGGTGCTGTGTTCGGGAGAGGAGGATGACGATGACGATGCCGGTGCTCGTACAGGTTGCCGTGGGTCTTCCCGTGATCCTCTTCGCCACGGCCCTCGTCGTGGTCGTGTGCTTCTGGCTGCTGGTCGCCTTCGGGGTAACGGCCCTGGATGCCTTCGACGCGGACGCCGATCTGGATGCCTGGGGGATGGGCGGGGTTCCGGTGTCTGTCGCGGTGTCCTTGCTGACCGCGCTCGCCCGGTTCCTCGGTGCCGGTGCGAGCGTCCCGCTGGTCGGCCTGGGGGCGGGGGAGCGGTGACCGGGCTGATGCGTCCGGTCGTGTCCGCCGGTGCGTTGCCCGTCGCCTGGCGGCCGGCTTGTCTGTTCGTCCGGCCGCTGCACCGGCTCTTCCCCGATGAACCGGGCTCTGCTCTCTTCTCGGCGCACGACCACCGCGCCGTCTGAGCCAAGGATCGCCTCGGGCGGGGCCGCCCGACCACTTCAATTTCCTTAAGCCTCAAGGATGTATGCCATGGATGTCATCGGCGTGTTCGCCGTCGCCTGTCTGCTGTTCGCAGTCGTCGTGTTGTTCGTCGTCTCGCGGCTGTTCCGCAAGGTGGAGCAGGGCAAGGCGCTGATCGTCTCGAAGATGCGCAAGGTCGATGTGACCTTCACCGGGCAGGTCGTGCTGCCGGTGCTGCACCGGGCCGAGGTGATGGACATCTCGGTGAAGACCATCGAGATCACGCGGGCCGGCAAGGAGGGGCTGATCTGCCGGGACAACATCCGCGCGGACATCCGGATCTCGTTCTTCGTGAAGGTCAGCAAGACAGTCGAGGACGTCGTCAAGGTCGCCCAGGCGGTCGGCACGGCGCGGGCGAGTGACCGGGACACGTTGCAGGAGCTGTTCCACGCGAAGTTCTCCGAGGCGCTGAAGACCGTCGGCAAGCAGATGGACTTCACCGACCTCTACACCAAGCGCGAGGAGCTGCGGTACCGGATCATCGAGGTCATCGGCGTCGACCTCAACGGCTACCACCTGGAGGACGCGGCGATCGACTACCTGGAGCAGACGCCGCTGAGCCAGCTCGACCCGGCCAACGTCCTCGATGCCCAGGGCATCCGCAAGATCACCGAGCTGACGGCGATCGAGCACGTACGCACCAACGAGTTCCAGCGCCACGAGGAGAAGGAGATCACCCGGCAGAACGTCGACGCCCGCGAGGCCATTCTGGAGCTGGAGCGGCGCCAGGCCGATGCCGAGATCAAGCAGCGGCGGGAGATCGAGACCGTACGGGCCCGTGAGGAGGCCGAGACGGCGCGGGTGGTGGAGGAGGAGCGGCTGCGGGCGCAGGGCGCGTTCCTGCGGACCGAGGAGCAGCTCGGCGTGCAGCGCGAGAACCAGGCCCGTGAGATCGCCGTCGCCGCGAAGAACCGTGAGCGGGTCATCGCCGTCGAGAGCGAGCGCATCGAGAAGGACCGGCTCCTCGAAGTCATCGCCCGGGAGCGGGAGACCGAGCTGACCCGGATCGCCGCCTCCAAGGAGGTCGAGGCGGAGAAGCGGGAGATCGCCGAGGTCGTCCGTGAGCGGGTCGCCGTGGACCGTACGGTCGCCGAGCAGGAGGAGTCCATCAAGAGGCTGCGCGCGGTGGAGGAGGCTGAGCGGGAGCGGCAGGCCGTGATCATCGCCGCGGAGGCCGAGGCACAGGAGAAGCTGGTCAAGGACATCAAGGCCGCCGAGGCCGCCGAGCAGGCCGCCACCCACCGTGCCGCCGAGGAACTGACCCTGGCCGAGGCCCGGTTGAAGACCGCCGACCTCGACGCGCGGGCCAAGCTGCGGCTCGCCGAGGGCGTCCAGGCGGAGGCCGCCGCCGAGGGGCTGGCCGCCGTCCAGGTCCGCGACAAGGAGGCCGAGGTCATCGAGAAGGCCGGCCGCGCGGAGGCCGAGGCGACCGAGGCGCGGATGCGGGCCGAGGCGGAGGGCGCGCGGGCGAAGGCGCTCGCCGAGGCCGAGGCCATCGGGGAGAAGCTGAAGGCGGAGGCCGCCGGTCTGACCGAGAAGGCCGCCGCGATGGCCTCGCTCGACGACGCGTCCCGCACCCACGAGGAGTACCGGCTGCGGCTGGAGGCGGAGAAGGACATCCGGCTCGCGGGACTCGACGTGCAGCGGCAGGTCGCCGAGGCGCAGGCCACGGTGCTGGCCACCGGGCTGGAGAACGCCGACATCGACATCGTCGGCGGCGAGTCGGTCTTCTTCGACCGGCTGATGTCCTCGATCGCGCTCGGCAAGGGCCTCGACGGCTTCGTCCAGCACTCCGAGACCGCCCAGGCGCTCGCCGGACCCTGGCTGGACGGCACCTCCAGCTTCACCGACGACCTCGGCCGCGTCCTTGGCTCGGTCTCCACGGCCGATGTGCAGAACCTGACCGTCTCCGCGCTGCTGATGCAGCTGATGGGCAAGAGCGGAGCCGACTCCGGCGCCCTGCGGCAACTGCTCGACAAGGCGGGCGAGCTGGGTGTCGCCGACACCTCCCTCGCCGCCCTGAAGAGCACCGCCCTGAACGGCACCGCCCGGGGCTGACCGGCTCTCGGTCCGGAGCTGCCGCACAGGGGACGGCAGCTCCGGACCGCGTGCTTCCACGACTCCTGAGAGGGACCCATGACCACCGCCCTGGACACCGGCACCGGCACCGGAACGCACGACGCCGTCGACACCGGCACGTACGAGGTGCTGCGCGACCGGCTCGCGGCGCAGGCCGCCGAGCTCGGCCGCCGCGCCGAGGCACTCAACACCCGCCGCATCGAGGAGTTCGGCTCCACCCGCCTCGAACTGGCCGGCACCGAGCGGTTGCACACCGAGCACGCCTGCGTGCCCCGTGACATCGTGGCCGTCGGCGACGCCCTGCTCTTCGGCTACAACGTCGTCATCGGCCGACAAGGGCCCGAGAAGGCCGTCGGCGACGTCCTCGCCCTGTACGACCGTGACCTGAACCGGCTGCCCGACGACGCCGTGCCCGGTCTGCTCGACGACCCCGCCTTCGTCCGCGAGTTCACCGCCCTGTACCGCTACTACCGTCAGGCGTGTCTCCTCCAACTCCGCTGTGTCGAAGGCAAGTTGCTTGCGGTCTTTCAGACCGGCGAGAAGGCCGGTGACATCCGTGTCCTGCGCTGGGCCGTCTCGGACGGCGAACGGTTGGAGTTCCTGGACGCGCGTGGCGAACGCGACCACGTCCTCCCGCCGTCCCATGACTTCGCATGGCACGGTACGACCCGCGAGGACCACGT
The DNA here is from genome assembly GCF_008386495.1 of Streptomyces tailanensis. GTDB lineage: Bacteria > Actinomycetota > Actinomycetes > Streptomycetales > Streptomycetaceae > Streptomyces > Streptomyces tailanensis. The sequence continues at coordinate 31,141 of NZ_VTHJ01000079.1, forward strand.
TCTCGGCCGCCATCCGCATGTCTCCATCGACGGCGAGGTCTTCGTCACCACCGTCGGCGGCACCCTCACCGTCAAGGTCGAGGACGACACCGAGACGGGCGAGGGCATCCACGCCGAGCCGGTGGACGAACCCCTGCAGTCGCTCGCCGACGCGGACATCGCCTACGCGCGCGTGGGCGCCCTGATCCTGCTGCGGATACGCCCCTACAAGGAGGACACCGACCGCTACCTGGTGTTCAACACGCTCACCAGGACGGTCGTCCGCCTCGACGGCATCGGACGGGCCTGCCGCCGCCTGCCGGAGGACCAGGGCATCGTGTTCCCCGGCGGTTACTGCCTGGCCACCGGCGCGTACAAGACGTACGACCTCGATGCCACGGGCCTGGAGTTCGAGCGGGAGATCCGCTCCCCGAACGGCGAGGACGTGCTGTTCGCCTTCCACGCGCGCGTGGAGGGCCGCAGCCTGCTGCTGCCGTACAACATGATCCGCAAGGAGGTCGCCACCCCCCTGTCCTGCCACGGCTGGGCGCTGTTCGACGACGGCGCGCTGCTTGTGCTGCGCGCCGACAACGACGAGCCGCAGCGCGTGCACCCCGTCCAGCTGTGGAACTCCCCGTACGTCTCCGACCTGCACGCCGCCGCCCGCCCCGTCGGCACCGGCCCGCTCGCCCGCGTCGGCAACGCCGACCTCGTCCGCGGTATCTCCGACTGCCTGTCCATCACGCGCGCGGTGGCCGAGACGACGCCCACGAGCGAGGTGTACGAGGCACTGGTCGCCGCCTGTGTCCGGGCCGCCGATTCCTACCACTGGCTGGGCGAGACCGAACTGGGCGAGCTGCTGGAGCCGCTCGCGCAGGTGCGGACCACCGCCGAGCAGGTGCTGTCCGAGTTCGAGACCGTCCAGGACCTCACCCGCCGCGCCGCCGAAGCGCTCGCCGAGTCCGCCGCACAGGTCGCCACCGTCGTACGGCGCCTGCGCGGCGAGGTCCCGCGCAGCGCCGCCGCCTGGGTCGCTGGGCTGACCGAACTCCGGTACGCCCAGGGACACTTGCTCACCATCAAGGACATGCGGTACGCCGACACCGTCCGCATCGACGAGCTCGCCGCGGACGTCGAGGCCGACCTGGGCACCTTCGGCCGGCGGGCCGTCGAGTACCTCTCCCGTGAGGACGCCTTCGCCGACCACCAGGCCGACATCGAGCAGCTCGTCGCCGACGCCGAGGCGATCGCCACCGTGGCCGAGGCCGCGCCCCTCACTGCCCGCATCAAGGAACTCACCGACGGGCTGCGCACGGTCACCGAGGTCGTCGCCGGGCTCGACATCGGCGACGCCACCGTCCGGACGTCCATCCTGGAGCGGATCGCCGAGGTCCTCGGCGGCGCCAACCGCGCCCGCGCCGCCCTCGACGGCCGCCGCCGCGAGCTCCTCGGACGCGAGGGACGCGCGGAGTTCGCCGCCGAGTTCGCCCTGCTCGGCCAGTCCGTCACCGGCGCGCTCGCGGCCGCCGACAGCCCCGAGGCGTGCGACGAACAGCTCGCCCGGATGCTCGTGCAGGTCGAGAACCTGGAGGCGCAATTCTCGGAGTCTGCCGAGTTCGACGACTTCCTCGGCGAGCTCGCGGACAAGCGCGACGAGGTCCACGAGGCGTTCTCCGCCCGCAAGCAGACCCTCGCCGACGCCCGCTCCGGCCGCGCCGAGCGCCTGGCCGACTCGGCGGCCCGGGTGCTCCAGACGGTCACCCGGCGCGCCGCCACGCTCGCCGACGCGGACGCCGTCGCCACGTACTTCACCTCCGACCCGATGCCCGCCAAGGTCCGCCGCATCGCCGACGAACTGCGCGAACTCGGCGACCAGGTACGGGCGGAGGAACTCGACGGCCGCCTGAAGTCCGCCCGCCAGGAGGCCCTGCGCGCCCTGCGCGACCGCACCGACCTGTACGCGGACGGCGGCCGCACCATCCGCCTGGGCACCCACCGTTTCGCCGTCAACACCCAGCCCCTGGACCTGACCCTGGTCCCGCACGGCGAGGGCTTGGCCTTCACGCTGACCGGCACGGACTACCGGGCGCCGGTGACCGACCCCGACTTCGCGGCCACGCGTCCGTACTGGGACCGGCCGCTGCCGTCGGAGTCCCCCGACGTCTACCGTGCCGAGCACCTCGCCGCCCGGCTGCTGGCGGAGCACGGTCCGCAGGTGCTCGCGGAGGCCGACCTGCCCGTTCTGGTCCGGCGGGCGGCGGAGGCGGCGTATGACGAGGGGTACGAGCGTGGGGTTCACGACCACGACGCGATTCTGATCCTCACGGCCCTGCTGCGGCTGCACGAGGGCGCGGGGCTGTTTCGCCATGAGCCGGGGGCCCGTGCGGCCGCCCAGATGTTCTGGGCGCACGGCACGACGGCTGAGGAGCGTGACGCCTGGACCCGGCGTGCGCTGTCCATGGCCCGGGCTCGGGACACGTTCGGGCTGGCGCCCGCGATTTCTGATCTGCAGGGCGAGTTGGGGGACGCGGTGGGTCGGTGGTCGTCTGCGGCGGCGTGGGGGCTGGTCGCGCCCCGCGGCAAAGCCGCTGATGGACGCGGCCCCGCGCCCCTTGAGGGCGCCGCGGCCGAGTACCTTTTCGAGGAACTGACCACCGGTCCCGACGGGTTCGTCATCAGCGGCGGCACGCGCACGTTGCTCGACAAGTTCCGCCGTACCGTGGGCACGTCCGCGTACGACGACGACCTCGCTGCACTCGACGACCTGGCCGCCCGCCGCCAGCTCGTCGAGGCCTGGCTGACGTCGTACACCACCGCCACCAACACCGACATCGCCCCCGGCGACCTGGCCGAGGCGGTCGCCGCCGAGCTCTGCCCGGAGCTGCCTCGCTACGAGTCCGACGCCCCGCTGACCGAGACCGTGGAGGGTTTGCACGGCGCGCACCCGCGCATCAGCGGCCGTACGCTCACCGTCCGCGTGGACGAACTCCTCGCGCGCACAAGGCACTTCCGCACCCACGAGGTCCCTGCCCACCGCGCCTACCAGCGCCGCCGTACGGCGCTGGTGGCCGCCGAGCGCACGCGGATCCGCCTGGACGAGTACCGGCCCCGGGTGATGTCGGCTTTCGTGCGCAGCCGGCTCATCGACGAGGTGTATCTCCCCCTGATCGGCGACAGCCTCGCCAAGCAGATCGGCACCACCGGCGACGCCAAGCGCACCGACACCGGCGGCCTGCTCCTGCTCATCTCACCGCCGGGCTACGGCAAGACGACGCTCATGGAGTACGTCGCCGACCGGCTCGGCCTGGTCCTGGTGAAGGTCAACGGACCGGCGCTCGGCCACGCCGTGACCTCCCTCGATCCGGCACAGGCCCCGAACGCGACCGCACGCCAGGAGATCGAGAAGATCAACTTCGCGCTGGAGGCGGGCAACAACACCCTCCTGTACCTGGACGACATCCAGCACACCTCGCCCGAGCTGCTGCAGAAGTTCATCCCGCTGTGCGACGCCACGCGCCGCATCGAGGGCGTGCGGGACGGTGAGCCGCGCACCTACGACCTGCGCGGCAAGCGGTTCGCCGTCTGCATGGCCGGCAACCCCTACACCGAGTCCGGCAGCCGCTTCCGGGTGCCCGACATGCTGGCCAACCGCGCCGATGTGTGGAACCTCGGCGACGTCCTCACCGGCAAGCACGACGTCTTCGCGCTCAGCTTCGTCGAGAACGCGCTCACCGCCAACCCGGTCCTCGCCCCGCTCGCCGGCCGTGACCGCACCGACCTCGACCTGCTGATCCGCCTCGCAGAAGGAGACCCCGCGGCCCGCCCCGACCGCCTCACCCACCCCTACGCCCCCGCCGAACTGGAGCGGATCCTCGCCGTGCTGCGCCACCTGCTCACGGCCCGTGAGACCGTCCTGGCGGTGAACGCCGCGTACATCGCCTCCGCCGCCCAGTCCGAGTCCACTCGCACCGAGCCGCCCTTCCAGCTGCAGGGCTCCTACCGCAACATGAACAAGATCGCCCAGCGCGTCCAGCCGGTCATGAACGACGCCGAACTGGCCGCCCTGATCGACGACCACTACCGGGCCGAGGCCCAGACCCTCACCGACGGCGCCGAGGCCAACCTGCTCAAGCTGGCGGAACTGCGCGGCACACTGACCGGCGAACAGGCCACCCGCTGGACGGAGGTGAAGACGGCCCACGTCCGCGCTCAGGCCCTCGGCGGCCCCGACGACGACCAGCTCACCCGAGCCGTCGCCGCCCTCGGCCTGCTCGCCGACCGGATCGCGGCCGTCGAGTCGGCGATCAACAGGGCCACGGACCCCCGCCACCGGCTCGCCAACCGCAACGCCCGCCACGCCTCCCGCCCCGACTGAGACCCGCCGGCCCACCCACACCAAGAGGAAGCCACGCCCGCACGACGCACCGGTATCACTGTCGCAGCCATCGGCGCCGTGGTCACCGCTGCCGGGGCCGCGATGTACGTGCTGCCCGGCCCCGGTTTCCCCGTCCTGGCCATCGGCCTTGCCGTACTGACGGCCGGCCTGGTCATGGCCGCCGTCGGCCGCCGAAGACGACCGCCACCACCCCGACTCGACGAAGGAGCCTTCGCGCCCCGTGATCTGGCACTGGATCGGCCTCGCCGTCTTCTCCCTCACCCTGCTTCCAGCCGGACCGGCCCTGCTCACCGAGCGGATACCGCGCCGTCTGCACGCCCGCCTGGCACCGACGCGCCCGCGTGGCTGGGCCCTTCTCGCCCTGTGGGCCGCGGCCCCGCTCAATGCCGTCCCGCGCCTTGTCGACGCCCCGCCCGCGATCACCCTGGCGGCAACGGCGACCGCGGGCGTGGTGGCAGCCGCCGGATGCGCGTGGGTGGCCGTCGCCGCACTTCGGGCCGAGAAGGTCACGTCGTGACGGACACAGGTCGTCCGCGACGCTTCGCCTTGTCGGTCGCCGCCTGGTGGATGCTGCTGGCCCTGGTGCTGTGGCTCCTGGGCAGGGCCCTGGACCAGCCCGCCTCTTTCGCGGCGTGCGCAGCCTCTGCCGCGCTGCTGGTCGCCGTAGGGGAGATCGGCGACGGGCTGCGCCGCCGACGCCGCAACAGCCGGCCCGCCCGTCGGCGTCGCTCGCCCTCCGGCCGCTGAGTGACGGTCATCCGGCTGCGGGGTGTTCGGGGGCGGATGCCGGTGCCGCGATGTTCGCGTGCTCGGCGGTCGGATTCGCCGTTTCCTGGTTCTTCGCCATGCGGGCCTCGAACGGGGATGACCAGTGACCCGTCCCCGCGTGTGACGCAGACCACATAAGGATTCTGTGAAGGCGGGCACAACCCTTCACGAGCTTCCTGGGTCACACCTGTGAAACCAACGGCCACACCCGCGGCCCCACAACGCGCCGGCCACTCCGCCCACAGCACGAGGTGCACATTGAAGCTTCGCCGCGCCATGGCCGTCGCAGCCGCTACCGCTGTCATCGCCCCGCTGGCCCTGCTGTCGGCTCCGGCCGCCTTCGCCACCGGCACCCCGGGGACCACTGAGAGCTCCTCCACCGGTTCCTCCGGCGACACCGGAACCGGTGACACCACCGGGACGGGAGACACGACCGACGCGGGTGACGTCTCCTCGGACGCGGGCACCACGTCCGGCGACCAGGACGCGTCCACCGACGACCAGGACGCCTCCGCGGACGACGAGGCGGGGGCCTCCGACGACGAGGCGTCCTCTTCGGAAGACGAGAACACGTCGACGCAGGACGACACCACGTCCAACGAGGACGACACCACGTCGACCGAGGACGACACCACGTCCGACGAGGACGAGGACTCGTCGTCCGAGGACGAGAACAAGCCCTCGGACGAAGAGGACGACGAGACCACCCCCTCGGACGACGAGCCGTGGAACCCCTACGAGGACTGCAAGACCTTCGACCTGGACGACAAGCTCACGGCCTCCATCTCGGGGCTGCCCAACCAGATCGTCGCGGGCTCCGGCTGGCACGAGTTCAAGTTCGTGATCCACAACGACTCCGACAAGGACCTCCAGAAGGTCTGGGTCGCGGCGTTCGCGGAGTACGGGGACGAGACCAACGACGACTCCTCGCTCGCCTTCGACCTCGCCGAGCTCCAGTACAAGCTGGACGGTACGTGGACCAGCGACTACCAGGACCACTTCGAGGACGGGGACGGCAAGGTCACCTTCACGGGCACGTTCGTCGCTGTGCTGGAGTCCCTGGAGAAGCACTCCACGGCCACCTTGGACCTCCGGGTGCGGGTGAACGAGAAGGCCCCGGCGGGCTCCTCGTTCGCGCTGAGCCAGGCCGTCTACGCGGGTGAGGAGTCCGCGTGCTACGGCAACGGCGACTTCTACGAGTTCACCGTGCTCGCCGCCGGCAGCGAGCCGGGCGACGACGTCGAGGACGCCGAGCCGAACGGTGAGAAGCCCGACGTCACCGAGGGCACCGAGCCGCAGGGCGAGGCCAAGGAGATCACCGGCAATCTCGCCGAGACCGGCTCCAACTCGGCACTGCCCATGATCGGACTCGCCGGCGGCGCGGCCGTCGCCGTGGGTGCCGGCGCCATGTTCGTCGTACGCCGCAAGAAGGCCGGCGCCCAGGCGTAGGCGGGAGCGGTTCGGACTTCGCAAGGAGAGGAGCCTGCGCCCGGAGGAGGCGCAGGCTTCTCCATGCCCCGGACCGGCAGGATCGTCGGTGCCGGCTGCCCGTGGTGCTCCTGATCATCTTCGGTGTCTGCCTCATCGGGGACTTCGGGAGGATCGCGACCCGTCTCTACACCTTCTTCGCCGATTTCATGAATCCCGGGCGTGCCACCGCCGATGACACGCCGGACGACGGGCGAGGCGTGCCGCATGGTGTGCGGCACGCCTCGCCCGTCG
>NZ_VTHJ01000008.1 GCF_008386495.1 Streptomyces tailanensis
CTACCGGATCCGCCACACCGCGCGGGCCGGATCCGCCAGATTGATCGAAACCAGATACGCGCCCTAGAGCGCGCCTTTGATGACCTCGCAACGGCGTATCCCGTTACGCCTCCGGCCGAACTGTTGGAACGCTTACGGCAGCACTCCGCGTACATCGCCCCCTCTCTCTCGCCGGTCGCCAGCAGCCACGCCCCGGACAGTACGAAGGCCGAGCCCAATCCCACCAACAGGGGCCCGGAGATCCACCAGGTCCACCACTTCCGCGCCGATCGCCATTCCCAGCGCGGTCGGGGCGAAGAGGAGGGTGTGGGCGGTGGCGGTCGCGCGGCCCAGTAGGGCGGGTGGGGTTTCGTGTTGGAGGAGGGTGAGCGTGGCGGTCAGGGCACAGGGGAGGCCGAGGCCGATCGCGGTGCTGCACGCGAGGGCGATCGTGTCGTCGGGGATCGAGCGGAGTGCGACTGCGGCTCCTGTCATGGCTGTGCCGTAGGCCGCGAAGGGGAGTTCGCCGAGGCGGCGTAGGAGGGTGCCCGTGGTCAGGCCGATGGCGGTCGAGCCCACGCCCTGTGCCGCGTAGAGGAGGCCCGTGTACGCGGGGAGTGGCCCAGGGATTCCGCCACCGTGTAGATCAGCGCGCCGTTGCTGCCGGAGAGCAGCACGGTCGTGCCGCCGGCCAGGAGGAGGGGGCGCAGGCGTGGGTGTGTCAAGAGGTAGCGGGCGCCTTCCGTGGTGTGGGCGCGGGGTTTTCTGGTGTGAGTCGGCTTAGCCTCGTGGGCCCGCAGCAACCCGTACAGCCCCGCCGCCACCGCGAACGTGATCGCGTCCAGGAGTGCCACCGTCGCGCCGCCGTACGCGGCGTAGAGGCCCGCCCCGGCCAGCGCTGCAACGAGTTTCATGCCCTCGTTGGCCGTCATCCGCAGGCCGTTGAAGTCGGCCAGGAGGGTCTTGTCGACCGTCGTGGCGACGAGGGCCGACTCGGCGGCATCGTGGACGACGCCTGCGGCTCCGTACGCCAGGAGGACCAGGTAGAGGAGCCACAGGTCGGCCGGTGCGGCCACCGTGCAGAGGGTGAGGAGGAGGGCGGCCAGGCCCAGGTTGGTGGTGATGAGGAGGGGTGGCGGGGGGCGTGGTCCGCGAGGGTGCCCAGGAGGGGCCGGCGGCCATCGGGGCCCACAGGGTGAACCCGCACAGGGCCGCCAGCGCGTCCGAGCCGGTGAGGTCCTTGACCCAGACGCCCGCCACCAGCCACATCGCCGAGGAACCGAAGCCCGAGACCACCACTCCGGCCAGGTATAACCCGGCGTCGCGGTCCCGAAGCACACGCGTCATCGGCCAAGTCGTCCACATAGTTCGTGCCGTCCACGTCGTTCGTGTCATGGCTGGTCAGCGTGGGGCCAAGGCTTCGCCGGGCGGATCGGGCGGATGCCTTAGAACCCGTCGCTCGGTGGGATGGGCGCGTGGTGAGCGATGAGTTTCCGGTGCGCCGTCGGTCTACAGGAGAACAGGAGCGGAATTCCGCGCCCCTGGCAGGCCCGTGAAGGAGCAGAGATGACCGACAGCGGCACGACGACCCTCGACCTCGGATCCCAGGCGCGGATCATCGCCCGGCTCGTGCGCGGTGTGAGCGACGAGCAGCTCTCCGGGCCGACCCCGTGCCCGGAGTACGCGGTGCGCCACCTGCTCGGGCATCTGCTCGGCCTCGCCATCGCCTTCCGTGACGCGGGCCGCAAGGATCTGGGCCCCACGACGGACACCAGCCCGACCACCGCCCTGCCGGACATCGAACCCGGCTGGCGCGAGACCCTGCCCAAGGTGCTCGACGAGCTCGCCGAGGCCTGGCGTGACCCGGCCGCCTGGACCGGGGAGACCCGGGCGGGCGGGGTGGACCTGCCGGGTGCCGTCGCCGGTGCCGTGGCCGTCGACGAACTCGTCGTGCACGGCTGGGACCTCGCCCGTGCCACCGGCCAGACGTACGAACCCGACCCGGCGGCCCTGGACGCCACCCACGGTTTCCTCGCCGCGGCGGTCGACGATCCCTCCCGCGGCGAGATCTTCGGCCCCGTCGTGACCGTGCCGGACGACGCGCCCCTCCTCGACCGCGTGATCGGGCTGAGCGGACGCGACCCGGGCTGGAAGCCGTAAGAACGCTCAGGCCTAAGAACGCTCAAAGGGAGCGCGCGGCCACGCCCGCCTCCGTACGCTCCCCACATGCCCCTGAGCCTCACCGTCCTCGGCACCGCCTCTCCGTATCCGCAGCCCGGCCGGCCCGCCTCCGGGTATCTGCTGCGCGGGGGCGGGGCCGAGATATGGGTGGACGCGGGGTTCGGGACGTTCGCCGAGTTGCAGCGGCACACGGATCCCACACGGCTCACCGCGATCTGGATCTCCCATCTGCACGCCGACCACAGCGCCGACCTGGCGGCCGCGATGTACGGCTTCGCGTACGGCGGGCTCACCCTGCCCGCGCCGCTTCCCGTGTATGCCCCGGCCGGCTGCGCGCGGCGGCTCGCGGGGTTCTTCGGGCGGCCGGACACGGAGTTCCTGAGCGGCGTCTTCGACTTCCGGACCCTGTACGACGGCCATTCGGCGCGGCACTGGAACCTCACCCTCACCGCACACACGGTCGTCCACGACGTCGAGGCGTACGCGCTGCGCGCCGAGTGCCAGGGGCGCGTCTTCGCGTACTCCGGGGACAGTGGACCGTGCGACGCGCTCACCCGACTCGCGAGCGGCGCCGACCTGTTCTTGTGCGAGGCGGACGTCGATACGCATCGCGATGGCGAACCCCGCGTGCATCTCACCCCCGAGGACGCCGGCTCGTATGCGAAGGGCGCGAGCCGGCTCCTCGTCACACACGTCAGCCCCACCCTCACCCCGCTGGCGGCCACCGCGCGCGCCGCCGTGGCCTTCGGCGGGCCCACCGAGTGCGCCCTTGAGGGCGACACCAAAATCGTGTGACGCCAAGATCGCGTGACACCAAGATCATCTGACGGCAACCACATCTTCTTTTGTCGGAAGCATTGACGAAACGCGGGGCCCCTCTTACCTTCAACGCGTCGTACTTCGTACGTCATATATGAGACGCGATACGTGAGATCAGATCCCCCGGGATCCGGTCCACGGAGATCCGAGAGGCCGCGCATGACCTCTGTGCCCATGCCGATCCCGTCCCGCACGCAGTTCGTGCTGGAGGGGATCAAACACCGCATCCTCACCGGACAGTTGACACCGGGTCAGGCCCTGGTGGAGACCGAGCTGGCCGCGCAGTTCGGGGTGTCCAAGACGCCCGTGCGCGAGGCGCTCAAGACGCTGGCCGGGACGGGGCTCGTCGTGATGAGCCAGTACAAGGGCGTCACGGTGCGCATGGTGGACGCGGACATGGCACGCGAGGTCTACGACGTACGGCTCCTCCTGGAGCCGGAGGCCCTGCGGCGCTCGGTGCGGCGCGGCACCTCCTGGGACGCGGCGAGCGACGCGCTGGCCAGGGCCGACGCGGCCACGGACACCGCCGAACGCTCGCTGGCCAACCGGGAGTTCCACCGCGCCCTGTACGTGCCCTGCGGCAATCCGCTGCTCGGCCGGATGCTCGACGAGGTGCGCGACCAGGCGGCCCTCGTCTCGGCGGTCGCCTGGGCCGCCTCCCCCTCCTGGGAGCGGGAGGCCGGCGAGCACCGGGAGATCCTGCGGCTGGCTCTCGACGGCGACGCCGACGGCGCGGCCGCCGCCCTCCACGCCCACATCGCCTCGTTCGTCGAGCGCGCCTTTCCCGAGGCCCGCGAGGACGAGTAGACCCGGCCGAGCACCGCCACCCTGCAAGCCCCCACAGTCCAGTACTCGCATCCTCGAAGAGGAAGGTCATCAATGAGCAGCGTGACGTTCGAGACCCAACGGGCGGCTCTGGCCGACGTGGTGGCCATCCCGGTGACTCCGTTCGCCGAGGACGGCACCGTCGACCAGGGCGCCCACCGGGCCCTGCTGCGTCGGCTGCTCGACGGAGGCATCACGACCCTCACCCCGAACGGCAACACGGGCGAGTTCTACGCCCTCACCCCCGAAGAGCGGCGCCTGGTCACCGAGCTGACCATGGACGAGGTCGGCGACCGGGCCGTGATCCTGGTCGGTGTCGGCCACGACGTACCGACCGCGATCGCCTCCGCCGAGCATGCCCGCGAGGCAGGCGCCCAGATGGTGATGGTCCATCAGCCCGTCCATCCGTACGTCGCGCAGGGGGGCTGGGTCGACTACCACCGGGCCATCGCCGAGGCCGTGCCCGAGCTGGGCGTCGTTCCGTACATCCGCAACGCGCAGCTCACCGGCGCCCGCCTCGCCGAACTCGCCGACGCCTGCCCGAACGTGATCGGGGTGAAGTACGCCGTCCCGGACGCCGCCCGCTTCGCCGCCTTCGCCCGCGACGCCGGGCTGGAGAGATTCGTCTGGGTCACAGGACTCGCCGAGCCGTACGCCCCCTCCTACTTCTCCGCGGGCGCCACCGGGTTCACCTCCGGCCTGGTGAACGTCTCCCCGGCCGTTTCGCTGAACATGATCGAGGCGCTTCGATCGGGTGACTTCCCGGCCGCCATGAAGGTCTGGGAGCAGATCCGCCGCTTCGAGGAGCTGCGGGCCGCCAACGGCTCCGCCAACAACGTCACCGTCGTCAAGGAGGCCCTCGCCTCCCTCGGCCTCTGCCGCCGCGACGTCCGGGCGCCCAGCAAGGAGCTGCCCGAGGACGAGCGCGCCGAGGTCGCCGCGATAGCCGCCGGGTGGTCGATATGAAGAAGCCGGAAGAACTCAGAAGCCACCAGTGGTACGGCAGCGGCGTCTCATCGGGTTTGCGCTCCTTCAGCCACCGCGCCCGTACCCGCCAGCTCGGTTACCTCCCCGAGGAGCACCTCGGCAAGCCGGTTATCGCGATCCTCAACACCTGGTCCGACATCAACCCCTGTCATGTGCATCTCCGTGACCGCGCGCAGGCGGTCAAGCGGGGTGTGTGGCAGGCCGGTGGCTTCCCGCTGGAGTTCCCGGTCTCGACCCTCTCCGAGACCTTCCAGAAGCCGACCCCGATGCTCTACCGCAACATGCTCGCGATGGAGACCGAGGAACTGCTGCGCTCATACCCGGTCGACGGGGCCGTGCTGATGGGCGGCTGCGACAAATCCACGCCCGCGCTGCTCATGGGAGCCGCGAGTGTCGACCTGCCGGCCGTGTTCGTGCCGGCCGGGCCCATGCTGCCGGGGCACTGGCGAGGCGAGGTCCTCGGCTCCGGCACCGACATGTGGAAGTACTGGGACGACAAGCGCGCCGGGCTCATCGGCGATTGCGAGATGACCGAGCTGGAGTCCGGACTCGCCCGCTCGCCCGGTCACTGCATGACGATGGGTACGGCGTCCACGCTCACCGCCGCCGCCGAGGCACTCGGGGTCACCGTCCCGGGCGCGTCGAGCATCCCGGCCGTCGACTCCGGGCACGACCGCATGGCAGCCGCAGCCGGACTCCGGATCGTCGAACTGGTCCACAAAGACCGGAAGTTGAGCGACATCCTGACCGCCGAGGCCTTCGAGGACGCGGTCACCACCGTCCTCGGACTGGGCGGCTCGACCAACGCGGTCATCCACCTGATCGCCATGGCCGGCCGGGCGGGCGTCAAGCTCACCCTCGACGACTTCGACCGCATCGCCCGTACGGTCCCGGTGCTGGCCAACGTCCGGCCCGGCGGACAGACGTACCTGATGGAGGACTTCCACTTCGCGGGCGGCCTCCCCGGGTTCCTGTCCAGGATCACCGACCTGCTGCACCTGGACCGGCCGACGGTCTCGTACGACACGATGCGCGAGCAGCTCGACGGCGTGCTCGTCCACAACGACGATGTGATCCGCACCCGAGACAACCCGGTCGCGGGCGAGGGCGGGGTCGCCGTGCTGCGCGGCAACCTCTGCCCGGACGGCGCGGTCATCAAGCACATCTCCGCCGAGCCGCACCTGCTCAAGCACACCGGCCCGGCGGTCGTCTTCGACGACTACAAGACGATGCAGCGCACCATCAACGACCCGTCCCTCAACATCACCGCCGACAGCGTGCTCGTGCTGCGCAACTCCGGGCCCAAGGGCGGCCCGGGCATGCCCGAGTACGGGATGCTGCCCATCCCCGACCATCTGCTGAAGCAGGGCGTACGGGACATGGTGCGGATCTCCGACGCCCGGATGAGCGGGACGAGTTACGGCGCCTGCGCGCTGCACGTGGCGCCGGAGTCGTACATCGGCGGGCCCCTCGCCCTGGTCCGCACCGGCGACTCGATCACCCTCGACGTCGAGGCACGAATGCTCCAACTCAACGTGGACGACGAGGAGTTGGAACGCCGCAGGGCGGACTGGACCCCACCACCCACCCGCTACGAGCGCGGCTACGGCGCCCTCTACAACGATCAGATCACCCAGGCGAACACCGGCTGCGACTTCGAGTTCCTGGCCAGACCGGGCAAAGTACCGGACCCGTACGCGGGCTGAACAGCACCGAGCAACCGCAGGCTTTTAAGGGGCGCGGGGAACTGCGCGACAAGCCTCCACGCACCCGCACTCGCCACCAGACCGCAAGACGCACCCCGTACCGCGAACCACCCCCCTCTGCACATCGAGAAAGCGCTTCCTGCACCACGACGCACCACGAGCACCACGACGTACCACGACGTACCCAGAAACGGAGCCCCAGTCATGGCCCAAGCCGCAGCCGTGGCGAAACCCCCCGCGCCACCCCGGCGGAGCCGTGCGCGCCGTGCCTCCGCGACCCCGCGCAGGCTGCCCTACCTGCTGATCGCCCCGGCCGTCCTGCTCATGCTGGGCTTCATCGCCTACCCGGTCATCAGCGTCTTCTACTACAGCCTGCAGAACTACAACCCCACCAAGCCCTGGCGGAACGGCTTCGCCGGCTTCGACAACTTCGTCCACGCCTTCACCGAGGACCCGCTGTTCTGGGACACGCTGATCTTCAGCGCCAAGTGGGTGGTCGTCGAGGTCGGACTCCAGCTGCTGTTCGGTCTCGCCCTCGCGCTGATCGTCAACCAGACCTTCGTGGGGCGGGCGATCGGCCGCGCGCTGGTCTTCTCGCCCTGGGCCGTCTCCGGCGTACTGACCTCCGCGATCTGGGTGCTCCTCTACAACTCCCAGACGGGCATCACCCGTTACCTCGCGGACATGGGCATCGGCGAGTACGGCACCAGCTGGCTCTCCGACACCTCCACCGTCTTCTCGGCGGCGATCGTCGCCGACCTGTGGCGCGGCGTCCCCTTCTTCGCGATCCTCATCCTCGCCGACCTCCAGTCCATCTCGAAGGACCTGTACGAGGCCGCCGAGGTCGACGGGGCCAGCCGCGTCCAGCAGTTCATCCACATCACGCTGCCGCATCTGAAGGACGCGATCATCCTCTCCACGCTGCTGCGCGCGGTGTGGGAGTTCAACAACGTCGACCTGCTCTACACGTTGACGGGTGGCGGACCGGCCGGAGTGACCACGACCCTCCCGCTGTACATCGCCAACACCTCCGTCGACGCCCACAACTTCGGTTACGCGTCCGCCCTCACCACGGTCGCGTTCGTGATCCTGCTCTTCTGCTCGATGGTCTATCTGCGGCTGAGCAAGTTCGGAGGCGAGTCCAAGTGATCACCAAGGACGCCGAGAGGACCGTACCGGTGACGTCCGCGCCCGCGGCAGAGGAGCCCCCTCAGCGGCCCCGCAAGGTCCGCCGCGCCTGGGACGAGGTGCCGCGCTGGCAGATCTATCTGCCGCTGGGGATCTACCTGGTCTTCACCCTCGTCCCCTTCTACTGGATCCTCCTCTTCGCGCTCCGCAAGCCCGGCTCGACCTCGCTCGTGCCGTGGCCGATCACCTTCGAGCACTTCGAGAAGGTGTGGAACGAGCGTTCCTTCGGCATCTACTTCCAGAACAGCGTCCTGGTCGGTGTCGTCACCCTGGTGATGACCACGATCGTCGCGCTGGCCGGCGGCTACGCCCTCGCCCGCTTCGACTTCAAGGTCAAACGCGGGTTCATGCTGGCGCTGCTGTGCTCCCAGTTCGTCCCGGGCGCGCTGCTGCTCGTCCCGCTGTTCCAGATCTTCGCCGAACTGCGGATGATCAACTCCCTCGGCAGTGTCATCCTCGCCGAGACGGTGTTCCAACTGCCGCTGTCGATCATCCTGATCAGCAACTTCATCAAGAACGTGCCGTATTCACTGGAGGAGGCCGCCTGGGTCGACGGCTGTGGCCGGATGAAGGCGTTCCGGATCGTCGTCCTGCCGCTGCTGCGGCCCGGTCTGATCGCTGTCGGCTCCTTCGCCTTCGTGCACTCATGGAACCACTTCCTGTTCGCCCTGATGTTCCTCAACAACCAGGAGAAGCAGACCATCCCGGTCGGCCTCAACACCCTGATGGGCGCCGACAGCGTCGACCTCGGCGCGCTCGCCGCCGGCGGCATCGTCGCGGCCGTACCCGTGGTGATCGTGTTCGCCTTCATCCAGAAGTGGCTGATCACCGGCTTCAGCGCGGGGGCGGTGAAGGGATGAGACTCCGCCACATCATCGCCGCCACCGCCCTGCTGGGACTGCTCGGCGTCCCCGCACACGCCGACGACGCCAAGCTCTCTGCTGGGAGTGCCGTGATGGGCCGTCCATCGTCTGCGACACCGTCGTGGCTGGTCGCTCCGCTCTCGGCTTCGCTCGAGCGGGGAGACCCCCATCGCGACGGAGCCGCATATCGACACAGCCCCGCGCCCCTTCAGGACGCTGCCGGACCGCAGCGGACTTCGCCCGACCCGCTCAGCGACATCGGCCGCGACACCCTGCCCGCGAACGACGGCTGGGCGGCGGCCGACGGCGGTACCACCGGCGGTGCGGCGGCCGACGACGCGCACGTGTACACGGTCACCGACCGCGCCGGACTCGTCCGCGCTCTCGACGGCGGCAGCGAGACCCCGAAGATCATCAAGATCGCCGGGACGATCGACGCCAACACCGACGACGACGGCGACCGCCTCACCTGCGCCGACTACGCGACCGATGGATACAGCCTCAAGAAGTACCTGGCCGCGTACGACCCCCGCACCTGGGGAACCGCCAAGCCCAGCGGCCCGCAGGAGGAGGCCCGCAAGGCGTCGGCGGCCAGGCAGGCCGAGCGCGTCCAGCTGACCGTCGGCTCCAACACCACCATCGTCGGAATCAGTGACTCCAAGAACACAGCCGTCCTCAAGGGCGCCAGCCTCCAGCTCAAGGGCGCGAACAACGTCATCGTCCGCAACCTCGAACTTCGCGACGCCTACGACTGCTTCCCCGTCTGGCAGCCCAACACCGGCGGCCTCGGCGACTGGAAGACGGCGTACGACAACATCTGGCTGCGCGGCGCCACCCATGTGTGGATCGACCATGTGACCGTCAGCGACAAGGGCCACCCGGACGAGAAGGAACCCACCTACTTCGCCCGCAACTACCTCCGCCACGACGGCCTGCTGGACATCACCAACGCCTCCGACCTGATCACCGTCTCCTGGAGCCGGTTCGCCGACCACGACAAGGCGATGCTCATCGGCAACGGCGACACGGCGACGGGCGATCGCGGCCGGCTCCGGGTCACCCTGCACCACAACGAGTTCGAGTCCGTCGTCCAGCGCGCGCCCCGCGTCCGCTTCGGACAGGTGCACCTCTACAACAACCGGTACGTCGTCCCGGCCGACACCCACGACTACCGCTACTCCATCGGCGTCTCCACCGAGTCCGGTGTCTACGCCGAGAACAACGCCTTCCACACCCCCGGCCACATCGAGGTCGCCGACCTGGTCAAGAGCTGGAACGGCACCACCTTCCACCAGACCGGAACCCTCTTCAACGGCTTCCCGGTCGACTTGCTCGCGATCTACAACGCCTACAACTCCGGCAGCGAACGTGATCTCACGGCCGACGTCGGCTGGACACCTACCCTGCACGGAAAGATCGACAGCGCCAAAGCGGCCGACCGAGAGGTGGCACGCGGCGCGGGCGCAGGGAGGATCCCATGAGCACTGCCGTACCCATCGTCCTGGCGGGCGCGCGCGGCCACGGCCGCTGGCACCTGGACAACATCCGCAGGCTCCAGGACAAGGGGATCGTCCGCCTGGCGGGCATCTGCGAGCTGACCCCCCTGACGAAAGCGGAGCTCCCGGAATGCCTGGGCACCCCTGAGCAGTCCGCCGACTTCGGCGCCCTCCTCGACTCGACCGGCGCCCGGATCGCGGTGATCTGCACGCCGATCCCGACCCACACCGACCTGGCCCTGACGGCCGCGCGGCGTGGCGTGCACATCCTGCTGGAGAAGCCGCCGGCTCCCTCGTACGCCGAGTTCCGGCGCATGGCCGACGGGGTCGCCGAGGCCGGGGTCGTCTGCCAGATCGGCTTCCAGTCGCTGGGCTCGCACGCCGTGCCGGCGATCCGGACGCTGATGGCCGAGGGTGTCATCGGCGAGGTGGTCGGGATCGGCGGGGCCGGTGCCTGGGCGCGGGCCGAGGCCTACTACCGGCGGGCGCCCTGGTCGGGCAAGCGGCGCCTGAACGGCGTCGACGTGATCGACGGGGCGCTGACCAACCCGCTCGCGCACGCCGTCGCCACCGCCCTCGCCCTGGGCGACACCGTGCGCGCCGAGGACGTCACCGCCATCGAGACCGAGCTGCTGCACGCCAACGACATCGAGTCCGACGACACCTCCTGCGTCCGCGTCACCACCGCGCAGGGCCGCCCGGTCGTCGTCGCCGCGACGCTCTGCGCCGAGGACCCCGACGACCCGTACGTCGTCGTCCACGGCGAACGCGGGCGGATCACCTTCTGGTACAAGCAGGACCGCGTCCTGCTCCAGCGCGCGGACCATGGCCCCGAGGAGTTCGAGCACGGCCGCACCGACCTGCTCGAGAACCTGGTCGACCACCTCACCGACGGCACCGACCTGCTGGTCCCCCCGGACACGACCGGCGCCTTCATGAAGGTCGTCGAGGCCATCCGGCTGGCCCCCGACCCGGCCCCGCTGCCCGAGCAGGCCTGGCAGCTGCTCCCCGACGAGCAGCGCCGGGTCGTCCCCGGCATCGACGGCCTGGTCGCGGCCGCCGCCGACACCCTCGCCCTCTACTCCGAGCTGGGCGCCCCCTGGGCTCTCCCGGCGAGAACGAAAGAGGTGAGCACCTGATGACCCCCCACGACACCGCGGTGCTGCGCGTCGCGGGCCGCCCCGTCGGCCGGTACGTCACCCGGCCCGAACTGCCGGCCCGGCTCTCCCCACGCCCGTACCTGCACCCCGTCACCACCCTGGCCGGTACGGCGGTCACCGAGCTCAGCCCCGCCGACCACACACACCACCTCGGCGTCGGTGTCGCCGTTCCCGACGTCGAGGGGCACAACTTCTGGGGCGGACGCACCTTCGTCCGCGACCAGGGCCCGACCGAGCTGGACAACCACGGCGTCCAGCGGCACACCGGCTTCCAGCTGCGCGACCCCGACGGCTTCGTGGAGGAACTGCGCTGGGTCGCCTCGGGAGCCGAGCTGCTGCGCGAACGCCGTACGGTCGCGACCACCGAACTCACCGACACGGCGTGGGCGTTGGACTTCACCTTCTCGCTGACCAACGTCACGTCCGACCCGCTGTCGATCGGCAGCCCCGCCACCAACGGACGCCCCGGCGCCGCCTACGGCGGCTTCTTCTGGCGGGCCCGGAAGGAGGACTCGGAGCCGGACGTCTTCACACCGGACACCGAGGGCGAGGAAGCCGTCCACGGCAACCGCGCCGACTGGCTGGCCCTCGTCGGCACCGGCTGGACGCTGGTCTTCGCCGGGGCGACGGACCGGACCCGCCGGGACCCGTGGTTCGTACGCACCGCCGAGTACCCGGGCGTCGGCTCGTCCCTCGCCCACGGCGAGCGGGTGCCGATCGAGCCGGGCGACACCGTCGTACGACGTGTCGTCACCGTCGTCGCCGACGGCCGCCTCGACCGCGACGCGGCGGGCGCCCTGGTCCGCAAGGCGGTGAGCCCATGACCACCGGGACCTACACCAACCCGATCCTCGACGCCGACTGGTCCGACCCGGACGTCGTCCGCGTCGGCGACGACTTCTACCTGACCGCCTCCAGCTTTGGCCGCGCCCCCGGGCTTCCCCTGCTGCACTCCCGGGATCTGGTCAACTGGACCCTGGTCGGCCACGCCGTCGAACGCCTGGAACCAGCGGAGGAGTTCGCCGCGCCCCGGCACGACTGCGGCGTCTGGGCACCCTCCCTCAGGCATCACGACGACCGTTTCTGGATCTTCTGGGGCGACCCCGACCAGGGCATCTTCCAGGTCAACGCCCCCGAGATCCGCGGCCCTTGGACCAAGCCGCACCTGGTGAAGGAGGGCAAGGGCCTGATCGACCCCTGCCCCCTCTGGGACGACGAGACCGGCGAGGCCTACCTCGTGCACGCCTGGGCCAAGTCCCGCTCCGGGGTCAAGAACCGCCTCACCGGCCACCGAATGCACCCCGACGGCACCGGACTCCTCGACGAGGGCAAGCTGATCGTCGACGGCGACCGGATCCCGGGATGGTTCACGCTCGAAGGCCCCAAGCTCTACCGGCACGACGGCTGGTTCTGGATCCTCGCGCCCGCCGGGAGCGTGGAGACCGGCTGGCAGGGCGCCTTCCGCTCGCGCGAGTTCTTCGGGCCGTACGAGGAGAAGATCGTCCTCGAACAGCAGGACACCGACGTCAACGGCCCGCACCAGGGCGGCTGGGTGCGCACCCCGTCCGGTGAGGACTGGTTCCTGCACTTCCAGCAGCGGGGCGCGTACGGCAGGGTCGTCCACCTCCAGCCGATGCGCTGGGGCTCCGACGGCTGGCCGGTGCTCGGGGACGACGGCGCCCCCGTCGCCGTACACGCCAGACCCGACCTGCCGCCACAGCCGGCCGCCGCGCCCGCCACCGACGACGACTTCCCCGGCGGACGGTTCGGCCGCCAGTGGCAGTGGACGGCCAACCCGCAGGACGGCTGGGCCACCCAGCACTCCGGGGACGGCCTGCGGCTGACCTGCGTCCGCTCGGCCGACGCGCACGACCTGCGCAGACTGCCGAACGTCCTCACCCAGCGGCTGCCGGGCACACCGTGCGCGGTCGAGGTCGAGCTGCGACTCGACAGTGACGAGCCGGGGGCGCGGGCCGGGCTCGCGGTGCTCGGGGACGCCTTCAGCTGGATCGGGCTCCAGCGGGGCGCGGACGGGGCGGTGCATGTCGTGCACCGGTTCGCGGAGGCGGTCGCGGAGCAGGAGCGGGACGCCGATCATCCGAGGCTCGCGCCCGAGGGGTGGGTACGGCTGCGGATCGAGATCGGGGCCGGGGCGCGGTGCCGGTTCTTCTACGACGTCGGTGACGGCCCGCGGTCGTCGGGTCCCGTCTTCGCCGCCACCCCGTGGCGCTGGGTCGGCGCCTTACTGGGGTTGTTCGGTCTCGCTCCCGCCGGTCAGGGACACGCCGGCGCGGGGACGTTCACGCAGTTCAGGATCAACGCCTTGTAACTCACCCCCCTTGTACAGCTGTTTAGGAGCCGCAATGACGCACCTCCAAAGCAAGCGCTTGCCGGGAGCCGGCAGAACCCTGGCCACCGTCATGGGCCTGGTGGCAGCCCTGGGCCTCGGGGCGATCGGGGAGGCGAAAGCCGCCCCTGCCGCCTCGGACACCACAACGTCGGCCGCCCGCTGGACCGACCGGCCCCACGGTTTCGCCTCCGTCGCCGGCGGCACCACCGGCGGGGCGGGAGGCAAGGTCGTCACGGTCACCGACCAGGCCTCGCTCGTGAAGTACGCGGCGGCGGAAGAGCCATACATCATCCGGGTGTCGGGGTCCATCGACGTCGAACCCTTCGGCTCGAACATCGTCGTCGGGTCGGACAAGACCATCGTCGGCGTCGGCGACACCGGCGAGATCGTCCACGGCGAGCTGCATCTCAACCCCGGCACGAGCAACGTCATCATCCGCAACCTGACGATCCGCGACTCCTACGTCGAAGGCGACTGGGACGGCAAGACCACCGACTTCGACGCGATTCAGATGGACACCGTCGACCACGTCTGGATCGATCACAACCGCTTCACGCACATGGGTGACGGGCTGCTCGACATCCGCAAGGACAGCCAGTACGTCACCGTCTCCTACAACCAGTTCACGAACCACAACAAGGCGTTCGGGATCGGCTGGACCACCAACGCCAAGACACAGATCACCATTGACCACAACTGGTTCACCGGCACGAAACAGCGCAATCCCTCCGCCGACAACTGCGCCTACGCGCACCTGTACAACAACTACTTCACGGAGCAGGTGCGCGACGGCGACCCGGTGTGGACGTACGGCAGCTGGGCGCGCGGCCGGACCAAGATGGTCCTGGAGAACAGCTATTACGACGGCGTCCAGCACCCCTACCAGGCGGACGCGACGGCCGAGTTGGTCGAGCGCGGGTCGATCCTGAGGAACACCACCGGGCGGCACGACGAATGGGGTGACGCCTTCGATCCGCGGGAGTTCTACGGGTACCGGCTGGACCCGGCCGCCGCCGTCCCGGCGCTGGTGACGCAGTTCTCCGGGCCGCAGACACGGATCGGTGACTCCGTGACGCTGCACGTCCCGGGCGACTACCCGACCGTGCAGGCCGCCGTGGACGCCGTGCCGAGCGGGAACGCGAGCACGGTGACGATCGCGGTCGCGCCGGGCACGTACCGGGCGAAGGTGCACATCCCCTCGAACAAGCCGAACATCGTGCTGCAGGGGACTGGACAAGATCGGTCCGACACCGTCATCGTCTACGACACGCCTGCCGAGTACGGCGGTTCCACCGGAAGCGCCACCGTGCGGATCGACGCCAACGACGTCACCGCGCGCAACCTCACCTTCAGCAACGACTTCGACGAGGCCGCGCACGAGCTCAGGGGCGAGCAGGCGCTGGCGATGAAGACGAACGGTGACCGGATCGTTTTCGAGAACACCGCCTTCCTGGGCAACCAGGACACCCTGATGACCAACAGCCCCAGGCTGAACACCGTCAGCCGGGTCTACATCCGCGACTCGTACATCGAGGGCGATGTCGACTTCATCTACGGACGCGCGACCACCGTCATCGAGCGCTCCGTGATCCGGGCGCTCAACCGCGGCTCAACCACCAACAACGGCTGGATCACCGCCGCCTCGACCTGGACGGGGAATCCGTACGGCTTCCTGATCACGCGGTCGGAGATCGTCAGTGACGCGCCCGACGGGAGCTTCCACCTCGGGCGGCCCTGGCACCCGGGCGGTGAACCGGAGGCCGTCGCGCAGGTGCTGATCCGGGAGACCGAACTGCCGGCGGCGATCAAGTCCTCCCCCTGGACCGACATGAGCGGGTTCTCGTGGAAGGACGCGCGGTTCACCGAGTACCAGAACTACGGACCGGGAGCTGCTGTCACCGCGGACCGGCCGCAAATGAGCGACGAGGACGCCCGAAGCCACACCGTCGCCGACTACCTCAAGGGCACTGACGGCTGGATGCCGTACGCCCGTCACTGACCCCCACAACTTCACATCTCTGTTTGATCCAGAAGAAGAGAGCCGACCATGAAGATCAACAATCGCAGGAGCAGCACAGGCGGGCGCCGCATGTCGGCCGCCGTCGCCCTGAGCGCCGTGCTCGCCCTGACCGCCACCGCCTGTGGTGACAGCGGCACGAGCGGCGACACGGGCGACGAGGGCAGCGGCAAGGGAGAGATCGTCTTCTGGGACAACAACGGCGGTGTCCGCACCGACATCTGGAAGGAGATCATCGCCGACTTCAAGAAGGCGAACCCGGACATCAAGGTCGAGTACGTCGGGATCCCGTCCACCGACTACCAGTCCAAGGTGGACACCGCCATCCAGGGCGGCGGCCTGCCGGACGTCGGCGGCGTCGGCGCGGCGATGCTCGCCGGGTTCGCCGCGCAGAACGCGCTGGAGCCGCTGGACGACCGGTTCGCCAAGTCATCGCTGAACGGCAAGCTCAACGAGGACATGCTGACGTCGATGAAGGCCGCCGGCGGCGGTGACGACAAGCTGTACTCGGTTCCGACCTCCGCGAACAACGGTGTCCTGTACTACCGCACCGACCTGTTCGACAAGGCGGGTCTGGACGAGCCCACCACCTGGGACAAGTTCTACGAGGCGGCCGAGAAGCTCACCAACGCCAAGAAGAACGAGTTCGGTTACACCATCCGTGGTGGCGCCGGCTCCATCGCCCAGGCGCTGGACGCGATGTACGGACAGTCCGGCATCACGTCCTTCTGGGACTCCAGCGGTGAGAAGACGACCGTCAACGACCCGAAGAACGTCGAGGCGCTGGAGAAGTACGCGGCCCTCTACAAGAAGGTCACGCCGGCCGCCGACCTCAACAACGACTTCACCAAGATGGTCGCGCAGTGGGACTCCGGCACGATCGGGATGCTGAACCACAACCTCGGCTCCTACCAGGACCACGTCAAGGCGCTCGGGGTCGAGAAGTTCCGCGGTATCCCGCAGCCCACGGGCCAGGGCGGCAAGCGGGTCCAGATCTCCAACCCGGTCGACGGCCTGGGCGTGTTCAAGAGCTCCAAGAACAAGGAGGCCGCCTGGAAGTTCATCGAGTTCGCCGTCTCGCACGAGTCGAACTCCAAGTGGAACGAGTCGGCCGGTGCCATCCCGTCCCACACGGAGGCCGCTGAGGACGCCTGGATCTCCAAGGCCGAGCCGACCAAGCTGGCGGCGGAGGCGCTGAACGACGGGTCGACCACGATCGTGCAGCTGCCGTACTACCTGCCCGACTGGAACTCCATCTCCAAGGCCGACAACGAGCCGAACTTCCAGAAGGTGCTCAACGGGGACATGAGTGCCAAGGACTTCCTGGACACGATGGCCGAGCAGCTCAACGAGGCTCAGACCGAGTGGAATTCGCGTAACGGCTAAGAGCTCGGCCGCACCTGTGCGCGGCCGGCTGCGGGTTGTTCGTGGCCGGTCGCGCCCACGTGGCGGAGCCGCATCTTGAGCACAGCCCCGCGCCCCTGAGGGGCGCGCTGCCACCCCCCACGTTTGAAAGGCACCACAACATCTCCAGAAAGGCACTCCCCCCGTGTCGCTCACCCGTAGACAGATCACCCTGGCCGCCATGGCCGCCGCTCCGCTCGCTCTCGCGGCCACCGGTACGGCTCACGCCGGATCGGGTCACCGCCCCCGCACCCTCTTCATCGCCGGTGACTCCACCGCCGCCCAGAAGTACGCCGCCGCCGCACCCGAGACCGGGTGGGGTATGGCTCTCCCCTTCTTCCTGCACAAGGACCGTCCCGTTTCCAACCACGCGGTGAACGGGCGCAGTTCGAAGAGCTTTGTCGATGAAGGCCGGCTCGATGTCATCCTGAACGAGATCCGGCCGGGCGACTTCCTCCTCATCCAGTTCGGCCACAACGACTCGAAGGCCACCGACCCCGCTCGCTACACCGAGCCGTGGTCGACATACCAGGACTACCTGCGCCTCTACATCGACGGCGCCCGCTCCCGTGGCGCGCGGCCGGTGCTGGCGACGTCTGTCGAGCGTCGGAGGTTCGACTCGGCCGGCAACGCCAGGCCGAGCCACGGCGAGTATCCGGCGGCGATGCGCGCGCTCGCCGAGCAGGAGGGCGTGCCGCTGCTCGACCTCCAGGCCCTGTCCCTCGCGCTGTGGCAGCAGCTCGGCGTCGAGGAGACGAAGAAGTACTTCAACTGGACCGCCACCGAGCAGGACAACACGCACTTCAACCCGCCGGGCGCGATCGCCGTGGCGCGTCTCGGGGCACAGGAGCTGCTGCGCACGCGTGTGCTCGGCCCGCAGGACCTGCACCGGCTCGACGAGGAGATCCCGGAGTCCTGGATCACCTGGCCCGAATCCGCCGCGTAACCGAGTCCCCCAAGAGCAGAAGAGAGAGCCGCACAGTGAACGCACATGTATGGCATGCACATGCCATAGGAAGAATGGCCGTGCTCATCGGCTGCACCGCGCTCGTCCTCGGCGTCACCGGGGCGAGTGCTCAGGCACACGGCCGTGATCTCGGTCGTGAGGTCCTCGCCGCGGGCGACGGCTGGGCCTCGGAGGGTACGGGGACGACCGGCGGTTCGGCCGCCGACTCCGCGCACGTCTACACCGTCACCACCTGGGAGGAGTTCAAGACCGCTCTGAAGGATGGCGGCGACGCGCCCAAGATCGTCAGGGTCAAGGGCGTGATCGACGCCGTCTCCCGGGGCTGCGACGCCTTCGCGGTCGAGGGTTACGACTTCCAGCAGTACCTCGCCGACTACGACCCCGCCGTCTGGGGCCACGACACCCCGGTCAGCGGCGAGCAGGAGGACCTGCGCGACGCGTCCGCCGACAACCAGGGCAGGGCCATCAGGGTGAACGTCCCCTCCAACACCACCATCGTCGGTGTCGGGAAGGGCTCCGGGATCCTCGGCGGCAGCCTGCAGATCAAGGGCGTGGACAACGTCATCCTCCGTAACCTCACCGTCGAGGCCCCGATCGACTGCTTCCCGCAGTGGGACCCGACCGACGACAACAAGACCGGCGCCTGGAACTCCGAGTACGACGGTGTCGTCGTCTACGGCTCCACCCATGTGTGGCTCGACCACAACACCTTCACCGACGGGCGCTACCCCGACAGCTCCCTGCCGTCGTACCTCGGCAAGATCTACCAGCAGCACGACGGCTTGGTCGACATCGTGCGCGCCGCCAACCACGTGACCGTGTCCTGGAACTCGTTCAAGAACCACGACAAGACCATGCTGATCGGCAACAGCGACAGCGCCGCCGCGACCGACGCCGGCAAGCTCAAGGTCACCCTGCACCACAACCGCTTCGAGGGCATCGTCGAGCGTGCGCCGCGCGTGCGGTTCGGGCAGGTCGACTCGTACAACAACCACTTCGTGGTGACCGAGGACCAGAAGTTCGGCTATGTCTTCGGCATCGGCATCGAGTCGCGGCTGTACGCCACCGACAACGCGTTCTCCCTGCCGCCCGGCGTCAGCGCGGCCCGGACGCTGAAGAAGTGGAAGGAAGCGCCGCTCACCGCAGAGAACAACTACGTCAACGGCAAGCTGACCGATCTGATCGCCGTCCACAACGCCGAGATCCCCGAGGAGACCCTGCAGTCGGGCGCCGGATGGACGCCGACCCTGCGGACGAAGGTCCATTCGCCACAGGCGGTGCCGTGGATCGTCGACGCCCTCGCGGGCGCCGACCGGCTGTACTGACGTACCCGTCGGGCCGGGGCGTACGTCGCCGCCCCGGCCCCCACCCCCCACGGCGAGGAAGAACCCCGACGCCCCCAGCACGACCCGCACTGCGAAGGAGCACCATCATGGCCGCGCCCCGCCGCCCCCGACTTGCCCTGTCCAGAAGAGGCTTCCTGCTCGCGACCGCCGGTGCCGGCGCCGTTGTCGGCCTCGCCCCGGCCCCCGCGCAAGCCGCCGCGCCTGCCCTCCCGTTCGGCCGCTACGGCTCCCCGTCCGCGCGCCTGAACGCGCAGACCCTGTACGTCGACCCGTCCGGCCAGGGCGACTTCACCTCCGTCCAGGCCGCCGTGACCGCCGCGACCGGCAGCGACTGGACTCTCGTCATCGCGCCGGGCACCTACCGGGAGACGGTCTCCGTCGACCGCACGCGCACGGAGATGACCTGGCTCGGCGCCGGCGACGGCCCGCGCGACGTCGTCATCGTCTACGACAACGCGGCCGGCACCCCGAAGCCGGACGGCTCCGGCACCTACGGCACCACCGGCTCGGCCACCACCACCGTCCGGGGGGACGGCTTCACCGCTCACCGGATCACCTTCGCCAACGACTTCCTGCGCGAGGAGCACCCCGGGATCAGCGGCACCCAGGCCGTCGCCATCAAGGTGATGGGCGACCGCTCGGCCTTCCACCACTGCCGCTTCCTCGGCCACCAGGACACCCTGTACGCCGACTCCAACTCCTCCACCCTCTTCGCCCGCCAGTACTTCTCCCACTGCTACGTCGAGGGCGACGTCGACTTCGTCTTCGGCCGGGCCACGGCCGTCTACGAGCACTGCCACTTCCGCACGCTGAACCGCACGGACCGCTCCTCGGCCCCGTACGGCTTCGTCTTCGCGCCCTCGACGGAGAGCGCCAACCCGCACGGCTACCTGGTCCTGCACAGCCGCGTGACGAGCGAGGCGCCCGACGCCTACTACAAGGTGGCCCGCCCCTGGGTGCCCAGCTCCAGCACCACCACCCGCCCCATGCTCACCGTCCGGGAGACCTGGCTCGGCCCCGGCATCGACGCGGTCGCGCCCTACGCCAACATGCGCGACGCCCACCCCTGGCAGGACCAGCGCTTTGCCGAGTACCGCAACACCGGCCCCGGCGCCGAGATCACCGTCCCCGAGAACCGGCCCCAGCTGACGGACGAGGAGGCCGCGGCGCACACCCGCGAGGGCTACCTCGGCGACTGGATGCCGTGGAAGGAGTGCTGAGATGCGCCGGCGCACACTGCTCGCCGGAATCGCCGGCGGCCTGGTGGCCGCCGGTACCACCCCCGCCTTCGCCGACGCCCGCCGCCGCGTCCTGCACGTCCGGCCCGGCGACTCCGTCCAGGCGGCAGTGGACACGGTGGCCGGGCCCGGCTGGACGATCGTCGTGCACCCGGGGACGTATCGCGAGGTCGTCAAAGTCCCGCAGGACAAGGCCGAGCTGACGATACACGGGGCCAGTCGCGACCCGCGGGCCGCCGTCATCGTCTACGACAACGCCAACGGCACCCAGAAACCAGACGGTTCGGGCACCTACGGCACCGCGGGCTCCGCCACCTTCACCTCGGCGGCTCCCGGGCTGACGGTCCGCGACCTGACCCTCGCCAACGACTGGCTGCGCGCCGAGCATCCCGACATCACCGGCACCCAGGCCGTCGCCGCCTATGTGACGGGGGACCGGTCCCACTTCGAGAACGTCCGGCTCCTCGCCCACCAGGACACCCTCTTCACCGACACGAGCGCGCTGGACGCCTTCGACCGGCAGTACTTCCACCGCTGCTACATCGAGGGTGACGTCGACTTCGTCTTCGGCCGGGCGACGGCCGTGTTCGAGGACTGCCACTTCCGCACGCTGCGACGGGACGTCGACTTCACTCCCAAGGGCATGGTCTTCGCCCCGTCCACGGCCCGCGCCAACCCCTACGGCATCCTCGCCGTCCGCTGCCGCATCACCTCCGGCGCGGAGGACGCCGCGTACAAGCTGGCCCGGCCCTGGGTGCCGTCGTACGAGACGACCGCCTGGCCGTCCCTGGTCGTGCGGGACACCCGGATCGGGCACGGCATCGACGCGGTGGCGCCGTACACCAACATGCGGGAGGCCTATCCCTGGCAGACCATGCGGTTTCGGGAGTACGGCAACACCGGCCCGGGTGCGGTGATCACTGTTCCTGAGAACCGACCTCAACTGACGCCCAGTGAAGCCGAGTTGCACACCAGGAAGGCGTATCTCGGCGACTGGCGCCCCCGTGCGTAGGGCGGCGGTCGCGGCCCTGCTCGTCTGTCTGTCCGTGGCGACCCCGGCCGCCTCCGCTGCCGAGCGCGAACCCGTCGGCTGGGGATCCGCCACCACCGGAGGCGCCGGCGGCACCACCCGCACGGTGCACACCCGCGCCGAGCTCAAGGCGGCCCTCGCCAACGACGGCGACCCCACCGCACCCAAGGTGATCCGCGTCGTCGGCGACATCAACGGCCATGAGGCGGACGACGGTTCGCTGCTCGACGAGCAGGACTACGCGCCCGGCTACGACCTCGGCAAGTACATGTCCTGCTTCGGCGCGGACGGCGCCGTCTGGTCCGACACCCGCCACGACCACTGCAAGCAGCAGCGTCAGCTGCGCCAGAGCGGGTCGGGCAAGGAGAAGACGCAGATCCAGCTGACCGTGCCGAGCAACACCACCCTCGTGGGGGCCGGCGACGACGCCCGGCTGCTCGGCGTCTTCCTGACCGTCAACACCGGCACGAACATCATCGTCCGCAACCTCCAACTCGAAGCGCCCGTCGACCACTTCACGACCTGGTCCCCGGGCGACGGCACCCAGGGCAGCTGGAACGCCCGCTTCGACGCGCTGACCGTGATCACCGGCAGGAACATCTGGATCGACCACTGCACCTTCACCGACGGCCGCTTCCCGGACCGCGAGGCGCCTCCCGGCTTCCACGGCGAGCGGGTCCAACGGCACGACGGACTGCTGGACATCGAGGACGGCTCCGACTTCGTCACCGTCTCCGACAGCCGCTTCACCGACCACGACAAGGCGATCCTCATCGGGTCGGGGGACGGGCGCGGCGACCGCGACCGCGGCCACCTCAAGGTGACCTTCGTCCGCAACCTCTTCACCGACATCCGGCAGCGTGCCCCGCGCGTCCGCTTCGGGCAGGTGCACGTCGTCAACAACGTGTACCAAGGGAGGGCGGACGGCACCCTCTACGCGCTCGGCGTCGGCGTGGAGTCCTCGATCTTCTCCGAGCGCAACGTGTTCCGCTACCGGGAGGGCTCCCCGTCCCTCGCCGTCGCGCACTACGGCGGCGCGCACTTCCGCGACACCGGCTCCTGGTTCAACGGCCGCCCCGCCCACCTGAACGAGGTGGCGACCGGCCTCGGCCTCAGTACCGACGTCGGCTGGCACCCGGCCGACGTCTACGACTACCGGCCCCTCACCTCCCCGTCGGCGGTCGAGCGGTACGTCCTGCGGCACGCCGGGACTGGGAGGCCGTATGGACACCTGTGAGCTCCCCGGCTTCCACCAGGCCCTCAAGGACGAGCTCCGCTTCCCGCTCGCCTGGGGCACCTCCCCGATCCGCGACTTCCGCACCTGGCGGCGGGTGGCGCGGGAAACGGTCGAGGAGCATCTGTTCGTCGCCCGGGACGACACCCCGTACGACCCGGAGTTCGGCGAGTGGCGTGCCGAAGGCGACGGCTTCACCCGCGAGTTGGTCACCTTCTCCCTCACTCGTTACGGCCGTGTCCGGGCCGCCCTGCTCACCCCGCACGGTCCCGGCCCCTTCCGGGCCGTGCTCCTCCTGCACGACCACGGCGCCAAGTTCGACATAGGAAAGGAGAAGCTGGTCCGGCCCTGGTACGACGACACCCGCCTGACCTCCGCGCAAGGATGGGCCGACCGCTACTTCAGCGGGCGGTTCGTCGGCGACGAACTGGCCCGGCGCGGCTACGTCGTCCTCGCCGTGGACGCGCTCGGCTGGGGCGACCGGGGGCCGATCACCTACGACCAGCAGCAGGCCCTCGCGAGCAACCTCTACAACTTGGGCTCGTCGCTCGCCGGGCTCATGGCCAGGGAGGACGTGCGCGCGGCGGACTTCCTGGCTGGGCTCGACCGGGTCGACCGGCACCGGGTCGCGGCCCTCGGCTTCTCCATGGGCGCCTTCCGTGCCTGGCAGACGGCCGCGCTCAGCGACGCCATCGCGGCCGCGGCCAGCGTCTGCTGGATGACCGGCCTCAAGGAGGTCATGGTCCCCGGCAACAACATCCTGCGCGGCCAGTCCTCCTACTACATGCTCCATCCCGGGCTCGCCCGGCACCTCGACTTCCCCGACGTGGCGAGCATCGGCGCCCCCAAGCCGATGCTCTTCTTCCACGGCGGCCAGGACTCCCTCTTTCCCACCGAGGGCGTCCGGGTCGCGTACGAGAAGCTGCGCGCTGTCTGGCGCTCACGTCATGCCGAGGAGCGGTTGACCCTCAGGACCTGGCCCGACCTCGGCCATGTCTTCGTCGACCGCATGCAGGACGAGGTCTTCACATGGCTCGACCACGTTCTGTGAACACCCCTGTCCTGTGCACTCCCCCCACCCCTGAACGACGAAAGGACCCGCACTCATGTCCCGTCGTACCGCTCTCTCGGCCCTCGCGGCCCTGACCCTCGGTGCCGGCCTCGCCGTCCTCCCCACCCAGGCGCAGGCTGCCACCGTGGTCGTCAGCAACTCCACCGACCTGTCCAACGCCATCAAGAACGCCACCGCCGGTACCACCATCCAGGTGCGCGGCGGCACGTACTACCCGACGGCGACCCTCCAGTCCACGGCCAATGGCACCTCGTCCAGCCGCATCTACCTCCAGCCGTACGGCTCCGAGACCGTGAAGATCGACGGCTCGAACCTCCCCGACGGCGACTGGATCTTCAAGCTGACCGCCGACTACTGGACCGTCTCCGGGATCACCTTCCAGAACTCCCCGGACAGCGCGGTCGTCTGCCAGTCGTGCGCCTCCACGGTCTGGGACAACATCAAGACCGTCAACGGCGGCGACTCCGGTTTCACCCTCACCGGCGACAGCACGACCAACAACCTGGTCCGCAACATCGACTCGTACGGCCACTACGACGCGGCCAACCACGGGGAGAACGCCGACGGCATCGCCGTGAAGTACGGCTCCGGATCCGGCAACCTCATCACCGGCGCCCGCCTCTACAACAACTCGGACGACGGCCTGGACTTCTGGTCCTTCTCGTCCCCCGTCACCGTCGAGCACACCTGGGCGATGGGCAACGGCAAGAACCGCTGGTCGGACTCGGCCTTCGCGGGCGACGGCAACGGCTACAAGCTGGGCGGCGACGGCGAGACCGTGGCCCACGTCGTCAACAACTCCGCCGCCTGGGACAACGCGGGCAACGGCTTCACCGAGAACAGCAACAAGGGCGCCATCGTCATCAACCGCACCACCGCCTACGCCAACGCCAAGTGGGGCTACTACTTCGCCACGGGCGCGGCCCGCCTCGGCAAGAACCTGGCCGTCTCCAACGGCAGCGGCTCGGTGAACAAGGGCTCGTCGGTCGTCTCGTCCGGCAACAACTGGGACTCGGGCATCTCGACGCCCGCGTTCCGCTCGACCGACGCCTCGTCGACGTACAACGCCCGCTCATCGAGCGGCACGCTGCCCGCGACCACCTTCCTGACCACGGGCAGCACGACAATTGGGGCAACGATGGACTGAGCCGGTTACTTCCTGACCGGTTTGATCGATTCCAGGGTCGGTACCACCGGCTTGATCGTCCCGTCCGCCGCGAACTCCATGCGGTCGATGGTGGTTTCCCGATGCATGCCGTCCCCACCGGACTTGCCGGGCCCGTTCAGGGCGAACCGGTGATAGACCATGTACCAGTCGTCGGTACCCGGCGCGTTCACCACCGAGTGGTGGCCCGTGGCGAGGATGCCGTACTCGGGCCGCTTCGACAGGATCGTCCCCCGCTTGGTCCACGGGCCGAGCGGGGTCGGTCCGGTCGCGTACGCCACGTGGTAGTTCTCGCTGCGCGTGTCGTCCTCGGACCACATGAAGTAGTACGTGCCGTTGCGCTTGATGACGAAGGAGCCCTCCCGGAAGTTGTCCGGGGTGATGTCCTTCACCTTGGCCGAGTCGAACGACACCATGTCGTCGTTCAGTGGCACGACGTACCCGTGCCCGTTGCCCCAGTAGAGATAGGCCTGTCCATCGTCGACGAAGACCGACGGGTCGATGGCCTGACCGCTGTACTGGCCCTTGGCGACGAGGGGTTTGCCGAGGGCGTCCTTGAACGGGCCGGCGGGGGAGTCGGCGACCGCGACGCCGATGTTCCCCTCGGCGCAGAAGTAGAAGTAGTACTTGCCGTCACGTTCGGCGATCGCCGGGGCCCAGGCGTTCTTGTCGGCCCAGGTCACATCGGGGCCGAGATCGAGGATCAGGCCGTGGTCCGTCCAGTGGACCAGGTCCTTCGACGAGAACGCCTTGAACTGGGTGCCGCTCCAGCCGGGGAAGCCGTCCGTCGTCGGGTAGATCCAGTAGCGGCCGTTCATGTACTTGACGTCGGGATCGGCGTAGAGACCGGGGAGGACCGGGCTGCGGGTCGGCACCGCCTCGACCGTCCAGACGCGTTTCGTGCCGTCCGCCGCCGTGACCGTGTACTTCTGCGGCTTACGGAAGTCGCGAGGCGTGCCCGACCTCGGGCTGATCGTCGCGCCCTCACCCAGCCACAGCTTCGGCGCCAGCCGCCGGAGGTTCGCGTCGGGCTCCATCGGCAGGACGACCTTCGAGGAAGCCTCCGTGACGATCGCGTACCCCTCCTGGTCCTTCGCGGTCGCGTCCACGACCGAGGTGGGGCTCACCGGATACGCGGCCAGCAGTCGGTCGTACTCCTCCTGCGTGACCGGGATGACCGTGCCGTGCCGGGGGCTGGCGGGGAGCTGGTAGTTCGTCGACGGGGTCCACTTGCCGGAGTCGAGGTCGGTCGTCTCGAAGGGCAGGTAGCCGCGGCCGCCGTACTCGTCGATGAACAGGTACCACTTCTCCTCGGTGTTCGACTTGAACACCGTCGGTCCCTCGCCGCGGTCCATGGCGCCGTTGCCGATGCAGTCGGCCACGAAGTCGTACTTCGTCGAGGTCAGCGACGTCGACTTCTCCCCGGTGATGAACTTCGCGCAGGGGCTGGAGGAGTTGGGGTCGCGCTCGTCCTTGGTGTAGCGGTAGTAGGTGCCGTCGTGCTTGACGACCGTGGAGTCGATGACCGAGTAGCCCGGGTCGTTCCAGACCTTCGGCTCGCTGAAGGTGCGGAAGTCCTTCGTCGTCGCGTACAGCATCTTGTTGTACGTCGAGCCGGTGTGGTCCGGGTCGTCCTCGGCGTACAGCTTCGACGCCCAGAAGACGACGTACGCGTCGAGGCTGTCGTCCCAGTACGCCTCCGGGGCCCAGGTGTTGCCCGCGGTGTCGGGGGAGACCTTGACGAGGCGCTGGTCGGTCCAGTTCACCAGGTCCGTGGACTCCCAGACCATGATGGACTTGCTGCCGTGGCGCTGGACCTGGTCCCAACTGCCGCTGCTGTTCTTGTACATGCGCAGATCGGTCGCGATCATGTAGAACTTGTCGCCCTCGGGGGAGCGGATCACGAACGGGTCGCGCAGGCCCTTCTCACCGATGGTGGACGAGAGGACGGGCTTGCCGGCGTTCAGCTCCCGCCAGTGCAACGCGTCGTTGCCACGGCTGAGGGCGTAGCGGATCTGCTCGCCGTCGGCGGTGCCCTCACCTGTGAAGTAGGCGAAGAGATAGCCGGCGTACCCCGTTCTCTGTATGGACTTCCCTGAGCTCTGTGGTTGTCGTTCGGGTTGTGCTGCTCCTGGCGGAGCCGCCAGTAGGCCGAGGAAGAGGGCCAGGAGGGGGAGCAGGAGCGTACGGGCGGTGGGGCGCATGACACATCCTGTGTGAGTCTGGTGGATTCTGTTGGCCGAGCTGTCCTCGGAGTCTGATCAGTGGGGTTCAGCGCGTCAATCGGTGTGCGTGTGAAGACTGGGAGCGAAACTTTCGAACGATTTCGCATGGACGCGGCAACCCTTTCCGGCCGGGCGGCGACCAGTGATCAGAAGCGGGCCGGGGCGGCCCCTCCGGCCCGCTTCGCTCTCTCCGTCCCCTCAGAAAGGAACGCCCGTGCGTCAGAGCATCGGACGCCATCGCAGAACCCGCACCCTGTCGATCGCCGCCGCCGTGGCCGTCGCCGCGGGGGCGGGCGGCGTCTACGCCGGCCTCTTGAACGATGGTGCCGAGGCCGCCGCCACCACGGTCACCGTCTCCAGCACCGCCGAGCTGGAGTCGGCCGTCGCGAAGGCGGTCGCCGGTACGACCATCCAGGTGCGCGGCGGCACGTACCAGCCGGCGAAGTCCCTGAAGTCCACGGCGAACGGCACCGCCTCGGCCCGGATCACCCTCACCGCGTACGGCAGTGAGAAGGTCAAGATCGACGGGTCCAAGCTCGCCGCCGGTTCCTGGCTCGCCGGGATCTACGGCGACTACTGGACCGTCCAGAACCTCACCTTCCAGAACTCCCCGGCCCAGGGCTTCGTCGTCACGTCTTCGGTCGGCGGCGTCTTCAAGAACCTCGTCACCGCGAACAACGGCGACTCGGGCTTCACCCTGCGCGGCGACGGCACGACGAACAACCTCGTGCAGAACCTGGACAGTTACGGCAACTACGACGCCGCGAACCACGGTCAGAACGCCGACGGGATCGCCGTGAAGTTCGGCTCCGGCACGGGCAACAAGATCACCGGCGCGCGCCTCTACAACAACGCGGATGACGGCCTCGACCTCTGGCAGTTCTCCTCGCCCGTCACCATCGAGCACAGCTGGGCCTTCGGCAACGGCAAGAACCGCTGGAACGACTCCGCGTTCGAGGGCAACGGCAACGGCTTCAAGCTGGGCGGCGGCGGCGCGTCGGTCGCGCACTCGGTCAACAACAACGCCGCCTGGGACAACACCCTGCACGGCTTCACCGAGAACTCCAACACCGGCGCCATGCTGCTGAACCGGAACACCGCGTACGCCAACAAGTCGAACGGCTTCTACTTCGCCACGGGGAAGGCCCGGCTGGCCAGAAATTTGGCGGTGAGCAACGGGGCCGGGAAGGCGAAGCTGGGCGGCTCCACTGTATCGGCCGCCAACAACTGGGACAGCGGGGTGGCCACACCGTCGTTCAAGTCGACGGACGCGGCGAGTGCGTATGGGGCGCGGAAGCCGGATGGCTCGCTGCCGACTACCACGTTTTTGACCACGGGCTCCACGGCTATCGGTTCGCAGATGAACTGAGCTGCCGCGCAAGGTGTGTGAGGGACTGCGGGCCGTCTGTGGCTGGTCGCGCAGTTCCCCGCGCCCCTGAAGGGGCGCTGCACTCACCGGCAGCATGAAGGAACGCCCCCCGCCAGTCGTCACGACACTGTTGGCGAATCCGACCCGTTGAGGGTCTACTCGGTGCGAGGGCAACGGCAACGGCTTCACCGAGAAAGCCAACACCGGCGCCCTCCACCGTAATACCGCTTACGTCGGCACTGGCTTCTTCTTCGCCACGGGCAAGGCGCGGCTGAGAGGGGGAGCCGCGCCGTGGGCAACAAGGGGGGGCCGGGTCGAGCTGGTGCCATCGACGGTGTCCGTCGGCAACACCTGGGACCAGCCGCTCTCCCGGCGAGTGGGCAGTTCCGCTTTTTCGACCACAAGACCTTGAGTCTTCAATATCCTTCCAGTGCTGCCTACTGCACAACTGCAGTACGTCAAGCAGTGGAAGGACAATCCCCCATGTTCCGAGCCCGTCGCACAGCTGCCGTAGCGTGTCTCGCGACCCTGCTGGCTGTGCTCACCCCTGCCTCTGCCTCTGGCGCTGATCCCGCGCGGACCGCGTTAGGCAAGTCCCCGGTGATACAGACCACCGCCGGCCCGCTCCGGGGCCAGGCGACCGTCGAGGGGCGGCAGTTCCTCGGCGTTCCGTACGCCGCCGATCCGGTCGGCGCGCTGCGCTGGCGTCCGCCACAGCCCCACCCGGCATGGAAGGGCATACGCGACGCCACGGCGTTCGGCCCTCGCTGTCTGCAGGGCACGAACCCCCAACAGGGCACCTACACTGAGAACTGCCTGAACCTGAACGTCTACACTCCGGCGAGCCCGCGGCGGCTGCCCGTGATGGTGTGGATCCATGGCGGCGGCATGATCCAGGGCGGCGGCAAAGACTACGTCGCCGACCGTTTCGCCGCGGACGGCAACGTGATCGTGGTGACCATCAACTACCGTCTCGGCGCCTCCGGCTTCCTCACCCTGCCCGGTGTGCAGGGCAATTACGGCCTGCTCGACCAGCAGGCGGCTCTGCGCTGGGTACGCGCCAACATCGCTCGCTTCGGCGGCGACCCGCACGCGGTCACCATCGCCGGTGAGTCCTCGGGCGGCCGTGCCGTGTGCACCCAGCTGGCCTCGCCCACCGCACGCGGGCTGTTCCGGGCCGCGATCAGCCAGTCCGCCTCCTACCGCGACTGCGCCGCGATCCCCGTCAAGAGTGCCGAGACCACCGGTCGCGCCTACGCCGACGCTCTGGGCTGCACGGACACCGACTCGGACGCCGTGCTGGACTGCCTGCGCACCAAGACCCCGCAGGAACTTCTCGCCGCACAGTCCGGTCGCGGCTGGGGACCCGTCGTCGGCGACCGCGTGCTGCCGCGCCAGCCTGCCGAGACCTTCGCGGCCGGTCAGCAGGCCAAGGTGCCGGTCCTCTTCGGCACCACCCGCACCGAGGGACGGTACTTCGACTACTTCGACTTCGACGGCAGGGGACAGCCGCTGACGGCGGAGCAGTATCCCCGGACCATGCGCGACTGGTTCGGTGAGGACATAGCCGACGAGGTGCTGGCGCGCTATCCGCTGACGGGGCACCCGACCCCGACGCTGGCGCACGCCGCCGCCCGCGGCGACCGGGACTACTCCTGCCCGACCGCCCGCGTCAGCCGGCAACTCGCTCAGGAGGCCCCGGTGTATCAGTACGAGTTCGCGGACGTGACCGGTCCGCCCGCCGAGAACCTCCGCAACCAGAACACCGACTACGACTTCGGAGCCACGCACACCAACGACCTCCAGTACCTCTTCCGGCACAACGGACGCGAGGCGCCGTTCAACGCCGAGGAGTGGCAGCTGTCCCGGCAGATGATCCAGTACTGGTCGTCGTTCGTCGCACACGGAGTCCCCCGTGCCCCCGGCCTCCCCGACATGGCCGACCAGCGCCTCCGTCCGGGCGAGGTGATGGTCCTGCAGACCGCGTCGGCCGGCGGCCCGCGCCCGGCCGGTGACTTCACCGCCGCCCACCACTGCGCGCTGTGGGACAAGGTCGCGGCCACCGGCTGAACTGGCGGCCACCGCCCCGGCTGCGCCGCGCCCGTCCGTAGCCTCGGCAAGCAGGGACACCCCGCCGGGTAACCGTTGGCGACTCCTGGGGACGAACGTGACGTCGGCGTTCATGACCCGTTGTGGTCGTGAAGGCCGACGTTGCGTTTGGGGAGGTGTCGGTGTCGTTGCACGCCAGGAGGATCGACGGGGTTCCCAAGGAGACGTCCCGGGTGGCGCGGGCTGCGTTTCCGAAGGGCAGCCTGGCCATGCGGATCCGTGACGAGTTGGGCGAGCTGTTCTCGGACGCGGACTTCGCCGAGTTGTACCCGAACAGAGGGAAGCCCGCGTGGTCGCCGGGCAGGCTGGCGCTCGTCTCAGTCATGCAGTTCGCCGAGAGCCTGTCGGACCGGCAGGCCGCGGACGCGGTGCGCGGACGGCTGGACTGGAAGTACCTGCTGGGGCTGGAGCTGGCCGATCCGGGCTTCGACCACTCGGTGCTCACCGAGTTCAGGGACCGGCTGATCGCGGGAGACGCCGGGGTTGAGCTCTTGGACCGCGTCCTTGAGGCCGCTGCGGAGCACGGCTTACTCAAGGCCGGCGGCCGTGCGCGCACGGACTCCACGATCGTGCTGTCCGCCGCGCGGCAGATCAACGGGCTGGTGCGGCTCGGTGAAACCCTGCGGGCTGCCTTGAACAGTGTGGCGGCCCACGAGCCAGAGTGGCTGACTGGGTGGCTTCCGCCTGAATGGTTCGACCGGTACGCGATCCGGTTTGAGGACACCCGGCTGCCCAAGGGGAAGGCCAAGCAGACCGAGCTGATCGAGCAGATCGGCGCCGACGGGTTGAGATTGCTTTCTGCCCTGCATGCGCCCGATGCCCCAGCGTCCCTGCGGCTGCTCGACCGGGTCCAGACCCTTCAGCAGATGTGGATCCAGCAGTACTTCGTCGACAACGGACATGTCCGTCGCCGGGACCTCAAAGACCGCCCGCCGGGCGCGGAGCGGCTGGTCACGCCCTACGACACTGACGCGCGGGGCAGCGTGAAGCGCGGCGTCTTCTGGGACGGCTACAAGGTTCACCTCACCGAGACCTGCGAGCCGGACAGCCCGAACCTGATCACTCACGTCGCCACGACCGACTCCACGGTCCAGGACGTGCGGCTGGTCGCCCCGATCCACGCCCACCTCGCCGAGCGCGACCTCCTACCTGATCGACACCTGGTCGACGCGGGCTATGCCACAGCCCGAGAAGTGGTCGCCGCCCGGCGCGATCACAAAGTCAACCTGGTGGGTCCAATCCTCGCTTCCACCAGCTGGCAGACCAAGGACGGCGGCTTCTCCCAGGCAGACTTCGCCATCGACTGGGAGAACCGGCAGGTGACCTGTCCCAACGGCGCGACCAGCAGCCGTTGGGCCGAAGACCGCTCCCAGGAGGGGACGGCCGTGGTCCGAGCACGCTTCCCGACGGCGGCCTGCCGTCCCTGCGAGACCCGAGAGCAGTGCACCCGCTCCAACAGCAAATGGGACATGGGCCGTCGGATCACCCTCCGCCCGCAAGCGGAGTATGAGGTGATCCAGCAGGCACGGGCCCAGGAAGACACCCAGGAGTGGAAAGCGCAGTACGCACACCGGGCCGGTGTCGAAGGCACCATCTCCCAGGGAGTCCGGGCCTTCGGCCTGCGGCGATGCCGGTTCAAGGCCTGGCTAAGGCACGGCTGCAGCACCAGCTCACCGCCACCGCTATGAACTTCCACCGCCTCAACGCCTGGTGGACCGAGACCCCACGAGCCCGCACTCGCACGTCCCATCTGGCAGCCCTCCGGCCCGACGAGTAGAACTCGGCGACCCGGATTCGCCAACAGTGTCGTCGTCACTGGCGGGGGGCGTTCTCTGTCGTGCCGACCGAGGGGGGCTCAAGTCGGCACTGCTGCCGGCCGAGGGGGGCTCAAGCCAGCAGGTCTATGCAGTCGAACGAGGTGCCGGGGCTCAGGAAGGTCGTGCCGCTCGATCCACTGACGATGTTGAGCTTCAGGACGTTGTACTCACTGGTGTTCGATTTCCACGCACTCGCCGGGACGTTGTACGTGAACGTGTGGTTGTTCCCCCGGTAGGAACCGGTCGTCAGGGAACGGGTCGAGGGCTGCTTCGGGACCGTCGGGATCGGTGAGACCCAGTCATTGACGGATACCCGCGGGCGGCCGTTGGAGAACGCGTCCGTCACGCCGATGCGCAGGGTGTGCGCGGCGGCGGCCTGGGCGGCGGTGAGCTTGAAGTAGAGGAGGATGCCGTCGTTGACGGCCTTCCACATGTAAGCCGGGAAGGACGCGGCCGCGTCGCCGCCGCCGATCGTGACGTTGCCCGTCCACTTCGCCGCGCGGGCGTCGGAGGGGTGGGCGTACGTCATCAACTTGGCGTTCTTGAACTCGCCGGGCGTGCCGTCCCAGTCGCCGAGCCGCCACACCGTCTTCGCGGCGGACGGGTCACCCGTGATGGTGATGCTGTGCAGCGCGGTCGAACCGCCGGCAGTCACCTTCACCTCCTGGGTGTGCACGGCGAGCTCGCCCTTGTAGACGGTCAGCGTGTACGTGCCCGGCAGCATCCCCTTGCATGAGAAGGCACCGGTGCCCGAGGCGGCCTTCGCCCAGTACTGGGCGGTGGAGTTGGCGAAGCCGACCGTGTAGGCGTACTTGGCGTCCATGCCCTTCAGACCCACCCCGGCGACCTTGCCGCGGCCCGCCCTGCCGACCCAGCCGGTGATGCCGAGGCCGCCCACCCAGGAGGTGTCCAGCTTGCTGTGCGACAAGGAAGAAGAGGGCGCCCCGCCGTCGGTGAAGGCGAGGACGTACGGGCCCTGGAGGCCGAAACGTGCCGGCTCGGTCTGGGCCTGGTTGTAGTGCAGGATCTCGTAGAGCCCGGCGCCCAGGTCGTTGGAGTGGCGCAGCAGCGAGCGGTAGAAGGGGCCGCCGGAGGCCTTCTCGTGGTTGGAGCGGACGATCCACAGGCCGACCGAACCGGTGGTGAAACCGATGTGGTCGTAGTCGATGACCCGCTTGCCCGAGTAGTGCTTGGAGTGGGTGGTGCCGTCCGCGCGCTTCCAGACGTCACCGGCCTCGATGACCTTGTCGGAGGCCTCGATCCAGGAGTCCGGGCCCTCGTTGGGGAACATCCCGGGCTTGAGCCGGACGAGGAACCGGGTCGCCGTGAAGGAGGCGTCCGCCTTGTTCGTCCACAGGTAGACGTTGTTCTGGCCGCTGCGGGCCGCGTACCACTGGGTGATCGCGCCGTGCACGACCTTGATCAGGATCGTCGACCCCGACTGCTTGATCGTGACGGTGGACGCCCCCAGCCCGGACTCGACGTGTGAGTGCTTGCCGCCGTAGCCCTCGTACTCCTTGCCCTTGTAGACCAGGGACGTGAGGTCACCGGTGGTCTTGGAGACCTTGAAGACGAGGGAGGCACCGGTGTCCACGACGTAGTTCTTGCCGTCGTCGGAGTAGCCGAAGCCGGCGGCGGACGCCGACGACAGGAGGCCGGCGCCGCCCGCGACGGCGGCGCCGGTGGCGGCGACGCCGATCGCGGTGGCCCCGAGTACACGTCGGCGTGTGAGGCGTCTCTTGTGCGTGCTCAAGGGAGATCTCCGGGATTCGTGGATCTTGTCTTACTTGTACGTGATGTCAGAGGACTTGTACTTGCAGGTGGTTCCATAGGGGCCGCTACCGAGCGTCTTCGGTTCCTTGCCGGAGTTGTTGCCCTGGAACCGGGTGCACACCTTGAGCTTCTTGCCGGTGTCCCCGTGGATGCGGATCTTGGAGAGCGTGGCGGTGTCGCCGTAGTTCTGGTTGACGCCGACCAGCGACTTCCCGGGCGCGGTCGCGTCGATGTCGCTCAGCACGATCGTGCGCTTGTACTGCTTGCTGCAATTGCCGCAAGAGCGCACCAGCTTGCCGAAGTTGCTCACCTTGAAGCCGGTGATGCTGAGCTTCCCCGCGCCGTTGAACTGGAAGACCTTGTCCGAGGCCTTCCTCGCACCGCCCCCGACGACCTTGTACACGGCCTTCGACGACTTGCTCTTGAAGCTCGCGGCGTCCTCGCCGACGTCCAGCCACCACACGTTCTTCAGCGTGCAACTGCCCTTGCAGTGCACCCCGTCCGCGCCCGGGACGCCGATGATCACGTTCTTCAGCACGGCACCGTCGGCCAGCTCGAAGATCGGGTCCTGGCCCTCGTCCTGGCTGCCGTCGCCGAGCGCGCCCTTGCCGAAGAACTTCTTCAGCTTGCCGTCGTACGTACCCGAGACCTTGATCGTCGAGGAGACGGCCTTGCTGCCCTTGGCCGTGGGCCAGCTGGTGGCGGCGCCGGCGGTGGACAGCAGCGACGTCGTGGCGAACGCGGCGCCGGTGAGGCCGAGGGCGGCCACCGACGCGATCACGGCCCGCCGCTTGGTGACCCGGCGGCGGTGCCGAACGCGCTGCTCTGCAGGTGCGGTCATGTACCCGATCCTTGGTGGTGGTGACTCTTGCGACTCCTGGTCGCCACCGGTGCAGAAAGGGTTGCCGCGGCTACAGAACTTTTTTACGAATCGCCTGCGTCCGTCGAGTCGTTGTCGTCCTGGCCCTCGAAGTCGCCCGCCACCGCGAGGTCTTCGCCAGCAGCGTTCTCGGCCGTTGCTGCCATCGCGTAGCTGTCGTCGCCCGCGTCGCGGCCGCCGCGCTCGTGGTTGTACTGCCCGGCGAACACGAACTCGCCCTCCGGGACCGTACGGCCGTCCTTGAGCACCCAGGTGTAGACCAGGAAGCCGTCGTCCTCCGCGACCG
This sequence comes from Streptomyces tailanensis, assembly GCF_008386495.1. Classification (GTDB taxonomy): domain Bacteria; phylum Actinomycetota; class Actinomycetes; order Streptomycetales; family Streptomycetaceae; genus Streptomyces; species Streptomyces tailanensis. The sequence continues at coordinate 35,487 of NZ_VTHJ01000008.1, forward strand.
TGAGGTCGAAGTCCTGCTCCGGCAGCGAGCGCCAGGCGCCGGCCGAGGTGACCCCGCCGGTCTGGGCGATCCGCAGCTGGACGGTGAGTGCGGTGAGCTCTTCGCTCGTCTTCAGGGTCAGGTTGCTCTGCGCCCAGAAGTCGTTGCTGTGCGGGTCGACCGAGCCGTCCGACCAGAGCGGGCCGTCCTCCTCGCCCGCCGAGGTGGACAGCTCCGGTGCCGGGGCCTTGGCGGTGGCCGACGGGGGGCTCGACGGCGTCGAGCGGGGCTCCTCCTTCGAGCCGCCACGGGTCGGGCTCGGGTCCGGGTCCGGCTGGACCGGCGCCCGGCTGGTCGCGGCGGGGGACTCGACCGGCGTCGGCGACACCGCGACGGTCTGGTCCGCCGGTTTCTCCTCGCCCTTCACCGCCGAGGCGACCGCGTAACCGCCGACCGCGAGCACGCCCGCGACCCCGGCGGTGGCGCTGACCACCCGCACCCAGGCCCACAGCGGTGGACGCGTCGCCTTCCGGCTGCGACGCTCCTCGGGGGCGGCCATACCGCGCTCGATGCGGGCCAGGATGCGGGCGCGATCGGGCTCGTGCGCCCCGGCCGACTCACGCAGCCGGGCACGCAGCTCCTCGTGCACGTCCCTCATCGGTCCCTTCCTCCGCTGCCCGGCACACCGGCGCCGGCCCTCCTCGCGCCCGGCACACCCGTACCGGCCACGCCCCCGCCCGTCACGCCCGCGCCCGTCATGCCGGCAGGCATACGGCGCGGCCCGTCCCCGGTGCCGAGGAGCTTCTGCAACTCGGCCATCCCCTTGGACGTCTGGCTCTTCACCGTACCGACAGAGACCCCGAGGGCGAGCGCCGTGTCCTTCTCCGAGAGATCGAAAGCATGCCGCAGCACCACACACGCCCGCTTGCGGAACGGCAGTCTGCGCAGCGCCGACTGGACGTCGACCACGCCGGCCACATCGGGATTCTCGGTCTTCTCCTCGCGCTGCGACCAGAACAGGGTGATCCTACGGCGCTCGCGGACCGCGCTGCGGATCCGGGTGCGCGCCAGATTGGCGACCACGCCACGGGCGTACGCCACCGGGTGGTCCGCCGAGCGGACCCGGTCCCAGCGGTGCCACATCGCGAGCAGCGCGTCCGCGGCCAGATCGTCGGCGGCGTCGGCCTCACCGGTCAACAGGTGTGCCAGACGGGACAGTTCGGCATAGTGCCGTTCGAAGAAGGCGTGAAACTCCACGGAGGCTGCGTCGTCGACGACAGTGCCCACGGACGACCTCTCTCCTCGCTGCTCGTAGACACCCCGGGCGGAATGCCTGTGTATGTCATGTGAATGACATGTGGGTGTCCGGGGGCGACCCGGACGAGATCCGGAAGAGTAGCAGTGATCGTGAAGGGCGTTCGTACGGGACTTCGAACGCCGTCTTACAGGGCGAACTCCGATTCCGTAACACGGGGAAAACCTGAATAGGGTTCAACGGGGGAACAATTCAGCCAGCATCTGCGCGTAGAACGACACACGTCCCTAGGAGTACCGCCATGTCCGACGCACAGAAGGTGGCCGACCGGCAGAGCGCCGAGCCACCCGGGGCGAACAGCGTCGATCGCTTCTTCAGGATCACCGCCCGCGGGTCCACCTTCGCCCGGGAGATACGCGGCGGCTTCGCCACCTTCTTCACGATGGCGTACATCCTTGTCCTGAATCCCATCATCCTCGGCAGCGCCAAGGACAAGTACGGGCACACCCTCGACGGGGCCGAACTCGTCACCGCCACCGCCCTCGTGGCCGCCGTGATGACGGTCATCATGGGCGTCGGTGGCAACCTGCCGCTCGCCCTCGCCGCGGGCCTCGGACTCAACGCGGTCGTCGCCTTCCAGATAGCCCCGCTGATGAGCTGGGCGGACGCGATGGGTCTGGTCGTCCTCGAAGGCCTGCTGATATGCGTACTGGTGGTAACCGGCCTGCGCGAGGCCGTCATGCACGCCATCCCGCAGCCGCTCAAGCAGGCGATCAGCGTCGGCATCGGCCTGTTCATCGCCTTCATCGGCTTCGTCGACGCCGGGTTCGTCAGCCGTATCCCGGACATCGCGAACACCACCGTCCCGGTCCAACTCGGCGCCACCGGCTCGCTGTCCGGCTGGCCCGTCCTGGTCTTCTGCCTCGGCGTGCTGCTGACCATCGCCCTGCTGGCCCGCAAGGTCAAGGGCGCGATCCTCATCAGCATCCTGACCATGACGGTCGTTGCGATCGTGATCAACTCGGCGGCCGACATCAAGAGCTGGGGCCTGACCACCCCGAAGGTCCCCGAAGACATCGTCGCCGCCCCCGAGTTCGGGCTGATCGGCGACTTCAGCCTCTTCGGTGCGTTCGGCGAGACCACCGTCATCACGGTCGTCCTGCTGATCTTCACCCTGCTGCTGTCCGACTTCTTCGACACCATGGGCACGGTCGTCGGCATCACCGCCGAAGCCGGTCTGCTCGACGAGCAGGGCAAGGTCCCGAACCTCGGCCGCGTCCTCCTCATCGACGGCACCGCGGCCGTCGCGGGCGGTGCCGCCTCCTCGTCCTCGGCGACCTCCTACATCGAGTCCGCCGCCGGTGTCGGTGAGGGCGCGCGCACCGGCTTCTCGAATCTGATCACCGGCGGCCTCTTCGCGGTCGCCCTCTTCCTGACCCCGCTGCTGACCATCGTCCCGATGCAGGCCGCCGCCCCCGCGCTCGTCGCCGTCGGCTTCCTGATGATGACCCAGGTCAAGCACATCGACTGGGACAAGTACGAGATCGCCATCCCCGCGTTCCTGACCATCGCCGTGATGCCGTTCACCTACTCCATCACCAACGGCATCGGCGCCGGCTTCCTCGCGTTTGTCCTGATCAAGACGGTCCTCGGCAAGGCGAAGGAGGTCCACTGGCTGCTGTGGGGCACCTCGGCGCTGTTCCTGGTGTACTTCGCGATCAACCCGATCCAGCAGCTGTTCGGGGTCAAGTAGGCGAAAGGCCGCCCCCCGGGGGGAGAGGGGCGGCCCTTCCTTTATTCAGATGGCTTTCGCGCGGCGGAGGTTCACTGCTCCAACGCCGCCTGCATCACAGCCTTGGCGACCGGCGCGGCCAGACCGTTGCCGCTGACCTCTGAGCGCGCCGCGTCGGACTGCTCCACGACGACCGCGACGGCGACCTCCTTGCCGTCGGCCTTCCCATACGACGTGAACCAGGCGTACGACGTCTTGCTGTTGTTCTCGCCGTGCTGGGCGGTGCCGGTCCTGCCGCCCACGATCGCCCCGCTGATCTGCGCGTTCGTGCCCGTGCCGTCCTCGACGACCGTCTGCATCGCCGACTGCAACTGCTCGGCGGTGGAGGAGCTGACAATCTCCTTGGTCTCGGCCCCGGAGTCGTAGTCCTCCAGCGCATCGCCGCCGCTATCGGTGATCTGCGCCACCATGTGCGGCGAGACCGGCTTGCCGCCGCCCGCGATCGCCGCCGACACCATGGCCATCTGCAGCGGGGTCGCCGTGACGTCGTACTGCAGCGACCCTTCCGGCCGCAGGAGCAAGTACGGGACTCGCTCGGGTTGTTGGCGACTCGGTTGTCGCCCCCAACTGGGCACTGAGCGTGCCAGGTGCATTACGGAGTGATGCGCCGGTGCTCAGCATCGCCGGGCCGAGGATGCGCTTCACCACCGCCGTAAACAGGGGGTGCGCTGGGCAAGATCAGAGGTGGAAGCGCACCCACGTCGCCCGTACGGGCAGAGCGAGCACGAGCGGCAGTGAGAAGACGGCGCTGCGCCTGATCGTCTTGTTCATCCCACTCAGGCAGACGGGCGGGATGTGATCAATCGTTCCCTTCCGTCCGGTTTCTCGTGGGGTCCTCATGAACCCGGGGGTCGCCGGGAGCCCGAGAAACCGGCTCACAGCCTCCGCGTCGCCAGCGTCAGCCGGTCGCGCGCGTCGAAGAGGGCGTCCTTGACCAGCTGTTCGTGGGCCGGGGTCAGCCGGGCCACCGGGACGGAGCAGCTGATGGCGTCGCGGGCCGGCGTGCGGTACGGGATCGCCACGCCGAAGCAGCGCAGGCCCAGCGTGTTCTCCTCGCGGTCGACGGCGAAGCCCTGCTCGCGGACCTGGCGGAGCTCCTCGATGAGCTGCTCGCGGTCGGTGATGGTGTGCTCGGTCAGCGCCGGGAGGGTCTCCGGGAGCATCTTGCGGACCTGCTCGTCGGTGTGGGTCGCCAGGAGCGCCTTGCCGAGCGAGGTTGAGTGGGCGGGCAGCCGTCGGCCGACCCGGGTGAAGGGGCGCAGGTAGTGCTGGGACTGGCGGGTGGCGAGGTAGACGACGTTCGTGCCGTCGAGCCGGGCCAGGTGGATGGTCTCGGTGGTGTCGTCCGAGAGCCGGTCGAGCGTGGGCCGCGCCAGCGCGACCACCTCGTCACCGTCGATGTACGACGTACCGACGAGGAGCGCCCGTACGCCGATGCCGTACCGCGTGCCCGTCGCGTCCGTCTCGACCCAGCCGAGCTCCACGAGGGTGCGAAGGAGCATGTAGAGGCTGGACTTGGGGTAGCCGACGGCCTCCTGGACCGCGGCGAGGGAGTGCATACCTGGGCGGCCGGCGAAGTATTCCAGCAGCTCAACCGTCCGCACCGCGGACTTGACCTGCGCCCCGCCCCCCGTCTCGCCAGCCGACATCGCCCTTGACCCCTTCGTTCGACGGGAAATAGTCTCGACAGCATATTCACCATCAGAGACGGCGTTCAGCATATCGAACGCCGCTGATGCAAGCACTTGAAGGGACCCGCGGTGGCAGCAGCACCAGTCTGGAGTGTCGACCCCCGTACCGGGAAGCAGCGTGAGCAGGTTGCGGTGGAGGCCACAACCCAGGAGGTGGACGCCGCCGTCCGCGCGGCGCACGCCGCCCGGGGTGCCCTCGCCGACCGCACGGTCCGCGCGGCCTTCCTGCGCACCGCCGCCGACCAGCTCCAGGCGGCCAAGGACCAGCTCGTCGAGGTCGCCGACGCCGAGACCGCGCTCGGCCCGGTCCGGCTCACCGGCGAGCTCGCCCGCACCAGCTACCAGCTGCGGGCCTTCGCCGACATCGTCGACGAGGGCGCCTTCCTCGACGTGGTGATCAACCACCCCGACGACACCGCCACCCCGCCCATCCCCGACCTGCGCCGCTACAAGGTCCCGCTGGGCGTCGTCGCCGTCTACTCGGCCTCCAACTTCCCCTTCGCCTTCTCCGTCCCCGGCGGCGACACGGCGAGCGCGCTGGCCGCCGGGTGCCCGGTGGTCGTCAAGGCCCACCCCGACCACCCGGCCCTGTCCGAGCTGGTCGCGATCGTGCTGCGCCGCGCCGCGGCCGAGCACGGCATCCCCGAGGGCGTCCTCGGCCTCGTCCACGGCTTCGAGGCGGGCGTCGAGCTGGTCAAGCACCCGCTTGTCACGGCCGCCGGGTTCACCGGTTCCGTACGCGGCGGCCGGGCCCTCTTCGACGCGGCGGCCGCGCGGCCGGTGCCGATCCCGTTCCACGGCGAGCTGGGCTCGCTGAACCCGGTCCTCATCACGGAGGCCGCGGCGGTCGAGCGCGCCGAGGCGATCGGTGCGGGGCTGGCCGGCTCCATGACACTGGGTGTCGGTCAGTTCTGCGTGAAGCCCGGCCTGGTGCTGGCGCCGGCCGGCCCCGCGGGCGACCAGCTGGTGAAGTCCCTGACCGACGCGGTCAGCGCCGTCGACGCCGGCGTCCTGCTCGACCACCGGATGCGCGACAACTTCGTCGCCGGTGTCGCCGAGCGCGCCGAGCTTCCCGACGTGGAGTCGCCGGTGACGGCCGGCTCGGGCGGCGAGCACACCGTCAGCCCCGGGTTCCTCACCGTCCCCGCCGGCAAGCTGGCGGCCGAGGGCGAGCACGACCTGCTCCTCGAGGAGTGCTTCGGGCCGCTCACGATCGTGGCGCGCTACGAGGACGAGGACGAGGCCAAGTCCGTACTGTCCCGCCTGCCGGGCAACCTCACGGCCACGGTGCACGTGTCCGGCGAGGAGGCCGCCGGCGAGGGGCGTGGACCGGAGCTGCTGGCCGAGCTGACGCCGCTGGCCGGGCGTGTGCTGGTCAATGGGTGGCCGACGGGTGTGGCTGTGGCTCCGGCCCAGCACCACGGTGGGCCGTACCCGGCGACGACTTCCACGTCCACGTCCGTGGGCGGTACGGCCATTGAGCGGTGGCTGCGGCCGGTGGCTTATCAGGGGGCGCCCGAGGCGCTGCTGCCGCCGGAGCTGAAGGACGACAATCCGCTGGGGCTGCCGCGCAGGTTCAACGGCCGTCTGGAGCGGTAGCGCTCTGCGGTAGCGCCGTAGGGGCGTGGGTGTTTCCCCGCGCCCCTTAAGGCCTGCTGTAGTTGGCCGGGAGCTGTAAGAATCGCCCAATGGACCTCGAAATTCCCGAACTCCCGTTCCCGCTCCGCACATACGGCCCCGACGGGCACTGGTCCTATGAGGACGGGGTGCTCACCGGCTGGGCCGGTGCACGGCAGGACCGGTTCGTTCCCCCCACCGACGAGGGGCTGGACCCCGCTACGGACGCGCCCAGGCTGTTGGGGGCGCCTGAGGGGGACTTTCAGCTGATGGCCCGTGTCACGGTGGGCTTCGCCGCCGGGTTCGACGCGGGGGTGCTGTATGTCCATGTGGGGGAGAGGGCCTGGGCGAAGCTCTGTCTGGAGTACTCGCCGGATGTGCCGACCGTGTGCACGGTGGTCACCCGGGGGCACTCCGACGACGCCAACTCCTTCACGGTGGAGGGAAGTTCGGTGTGGCTGCGGGTCAGCCGCACCGGCCGGGCCTTTGCCTTCCACGCCTCACGCGACGGCAAACAGTGGACCTTCGTCCGGCTCTTCACCCTCGCCGGCGAGAAGGAGAGCGGCGCCGCCCTCGTCGGCTTCATGACCCAGTCCCCGATGGGCGAGGGCTGCGTGGTCACGTACGAAGAGATCGAGTTCCGCCCGAACTGGCCGCAGGACCTGAGAAACGGCAGCTGAGCGCCCCTTCAGGGGCGCGGGGCTGTATCAATATGCGGCTCCGCCGCGTGGGCGCGAACAACCCCCACCCACCCGCACCCGCCAATGCAACCGATTGGACCGAGCTCTCCCGCGGGGGTCGAAGGGGCGGAGCCCCTGGGGATGATGGGGGTCCCCCGCTCGAGCGAAGTCGAGAGTGGGGGAGGGCAGGGGCGGCGTGGGCGAAACAGCTCCCCGGAACCACGCCGCCCCCAGCCACGTCCTCACCGGCATGATCAAGGACCGTGTGAACCGAGTGACCGGCGCGCGCGTGATCAGGACCGCGCTCCCCGCCGAGGCCCAGGACATCACCGCGCTGCACGCCCGCGCCCGGGCGACCTACTACCCGGACGGCGCCCCCGACGACGGCACGGACTGGCTCGCCTCCTGGCAGCGGGCCATCGAACGCCCGGACGGCCACGTGCTCTGCGCGGTGGAGCACGGCCGGATCGTAGGCATCGCATCGTTCCGTACGGCGGACGGCTCACCCGCCGACACCGTGTACCTCGCGCAGTTCCACGTCGACCCCGACCAGTGGCGCCGCGGCACCGGCCGCGCCCTGCACGCGGCCTGCGTGGAGGAGTGGCGCGCGGACGGCAAGCGCACGGCCGGCCTCTCCGTGCACATGGACAACGACCGGGCCCGGGCCTTCTGCGCGGGTCTGGGCTGGACCCCGGACCCGCACCATCCGCCCGCCCCGGGCGACCACCACCTTCTGCTCACTTTCGAGGTGACCGGGGAATGAGCCGGGCTGCTTGAACGTTCACCAACCGTAGAAGCGGAGGGCATCTCCGCACCCGTACGACCTGGAGAGAGCTGACACCATGCGCGTCGAGATCTGGAGCGACATCGCCTGCCCCTGGTGCTACGTGGGCAAGGCCCGCTTCGAGAAGGCGCTCGCGGCCTTCCCGCACCGTGACGGCGTCGAGGTGGTGCACCGCTCCTTCGAACTCGACCCGGGGCGCGCCAAGGACGACATCCAGCCGGTGCTCACCATGCTGAGCAAGAAGTACGGCATGAGCGAGGCCCAGGCCCAGGCCGGCGAGCACAATCTCCGCGAGCAGGCCGCCGCCGAAGGGCTCGACTACCGTGCGGAGGGCCGTGACCACGGCAGCACCTTCGACATGCACCGGCTGCTCCACTTCGCCAAGGAGCAGGGGCGGCAGAGCGAGCTGCTCCAGCTCCTCTACCGGGCGAACTTCGCCGAGGAGCGGTCCGTGTACTCCGGCGCCGACGAGTACCTGATCGAGCTGGTCGTCGAGGCAGGGCTCGACGAGGACGCGGCCCGCAAGGTCCTGGCCGACCCGGCCGCGTACGCCGACGCCGTCCGCGCGGACGAGCGGGAGGCCGCGGAGCTGGGCGCGAACGGGGTGCCGTTCTTCGTGCTGGACCGCAAGTACGGGGTTTCCGGGGCGCAGCCCGCGGAGGTCTTCGAGCGGGCGTTGGTCCAGGCGTGGGGTGAGCGGCCGCCGTTGAAGCTGGTCGAGGCCGAGGCCGCCGAGGCCTGCGGGCCCGACGGATGTGCCGTGCCGCAGCACTGACCCCTGGCTGATCAGTGCAGGTGGGGCGGATCCATAAGCGTTGCTTGGGTCGTCCTCGTAAATATTCGCAATGGACGGGGAGGTTTCCGGGGCCCACAGTGGTCCCATGGAGACCTTCGAGAGCCTCGTCCGTGCCGAGTTCGCCCCGAAGAACACCTTTCTGAACACCGCGAGCAGCGGGCTGCTCCCCGCCCGTACGGTGGCCGCCCTGCGGGAGGCCGTGAGCCTCCGTGCCGAGGGCAGACCGCTGGACCCGCTGCACGCCGATGTGGAGGCCGCCCGCGCCTCCTTCGCCCGGCTGGCCGGAGTCCCGGTCGGCCGGGTGGCGGCGGGGTCGTCGGTCACCGCCCACACCGGGCTGGTCGCCGCCTCGCTGCCCGCGGGCGCCGAAGTCCTCACCGCCGAGGACGACTTCAGCTCCGTCGTGAACCCCTTCCACACTCGCGGCGACCTCAAGGTGCGCATCGTGCCCCTGGAGCGGCTCGCCGAGTCCGTGCGCCCCGGCACCGCGCTCGTCGCGGTCAGCGCCGCCCAGTCCGCCGACGGCCGCATCGCCGACCTGCCCGCCCTCCGCGAAGCGGCCCGGGACCACGGGGCCCGGACGTACGTCGACTTCTCCCAGGCCGCCGGATGGCTGCCGATGGACGCGGACGCGTACGACTACACCGCCTCCATCTGCTACAAGTGGCTGCTCGGCCCGCACGGGGCGAGCTTCCTCGTCGTGCCGGAGGACTTCGGCTCCCTGACGCCGGTCCTGGCCGGCTGGGTGGCGGGGGAGAGGCCCTGGGACAGCTGCTACGGACCCGTCACCGAACTCGCCCACTCCGCCCGCCGGTTCGACCTGCCGCCCGCCCTCTTCAGCTACGCCGGACTGCGCCACTCCCTCGCCCTCGTCGAGGAACTCGGCGTGGACGCCATCCGCGCCCATGACCTCGCCCTCGCCGACCGCTTCCGCGCGGGCCTCGCGACCCTCGGCCACGCGCCCCTGCCCGCACCCGGCTCGGCGATCGTGTCGGTGCCCGGACTCGGCCACCGCCAAGGCGAGTTGAGCGCGGCGGGCATCGAGGTCTCCAACCGTGCGGGCAACCTGCGCGCCTCCTTCCACCTGTACAACACGAGCGCGGACGTCGATCGGATCCTGGACGTCCTGTCTTCGTGAACCACTGGCGCGAGCCGGGCCGGGGCGCTAGGAAGGGCACCAGGGGTGGTGGTGCCGGTGGAGCCGACGCTCGAACAGCCGTCCATCGATGTGGAGTTGCATCGGCGGCTGGTGTACGGGGACGAGTCCGCGTTGCGTGAGGCGTACGCGACGTACGGGGGACTCGTCCGGCGGGTGGCCGTCCGGGTCACCCAGAGCACGGCGGCGGCCGAGGACGTGGCGCAGGAGGTCTTCGCGCAGCTGTGGAGCAGACCGTATGGCTTCGACCCGCGCCGGGGCTCGCTGCGCACCTGGCTGTCCATGCTCGCCCACCGGCGGGCCGTGGACTGGGTGCGCAGCGAGTCCCGGCACCGCAAGGACGCCCGCGCGGACGACTCGGCGCTCGCCGCCATCCCCGACACCGGACCCGGCCCGGACGAGGCGGTCGTCGACCGCGAGCGCTCCCTCCTGCTGCACACCGCCCTCGCCGAACTCCCGCGCACCCAGCGGGAGGTGGTCCACCTCGCCTACTTCGCGGGCCGCACCTACCGCCAGGCCGCCGTGGAACTGGGCATACCCGAAGGCACCGCGAAGACCCGGCTGCGCTCGGCCCTGCGCAAACTGGCGGAGTCCCTCGCGGATCCACCCGACCCGGCGTCTGTGAGGGGCGCGTGATGGGGCCGTGCGGGATGTACCCGGACATACGGGCCGTGCGTATCGTCGGACCGGCAGGGCGAAAGGGCGGCGCGCGATGACCAACGACCACGACGGCGTACGGGGGCTGCTGGCCGCCTGGGCGGTCGGCGCGCTCCCACCCGGCGACGCCCGGACGGTCCCGCCGCACCTGGCCGGGTGCGAGAGCTGCGCGACGGAGGCCGAGCGGCTCCGGGACACCGTACGACTGCTGGACGGAGGGCCGTCGGACGGCCGACCACCGACGAGTGCCCTGAACGGGAGCGGGAGCGCCGACGGCGCCCTGGCCATGGCCCTCCGCTCCCGCGGCCCCCGCACACCCGGGGTCGCCCCGCACGCGGCCCCGTACGCCGCCGCCGTCGCCGGACTCCAGGCGCTGGTACGGGAGTTGGACGGCCGCTGGGGTACGCCGGTCGTGCACGACTGGGACGCGCAGGCCACCGTCGCGCACCTCATCGCCGCCGACGAACACCTCGCCGTGGCACTCGGCGTCGCACCACGCCTGCCCGCCTCGCACATCCCCGAGGGCACCCCCGCGGGGGACGCCTGGGACCGGCGCACCGCCGACGTCATCGCCCACGAGCACACGCGTACGCCCGAGGAGACCGTCGCCACCTGGGCCGCCCAGGCCGCCGCGCTGCTGGCCACACCCGAGGCCTGGGACCCCGAACCCGCCGCGCGCGCGGTGACCGTGATGGGCCTGCGGCTCCCCGTTACCGACCACTTCGTGATCCGCGCCTTCGAGGCGTGGATCCACACCGACGACATCGGCCGCGCCCTGGGCCTGCCCGTACCGCCACCGCCCGACAAGCACCTGGACCACCTCGTCCGCCTCGCCGTCCGCATCCTCGGCCTGGCCCTCCACGACGCACCCCCGGTCCTCTTCGAGGTCACGGGCCCGACCGACACCAGCTGGGTCCTCGGCTCCGGGGACGATCCCGTCACCGCCGAACTGACCCTTGACGCGGTCGACTTCTGTCTCCTGGTCGGCGGCCGCTACGCCCCGGCCGAGGTACCGAGGGCCGAGACGGGCGACACGGGGGCGGTACGGAACGTACTGGAGACGGCGGCAGCGCTGGCGTGGCTGTGAGGCCGTGAGCACAAGACAGGGCCGGGCGGTCTCTGTGTCGGCCAGGCCCGCCGCGCGCAGCTCACGGGCGAGTGCGATCCAGTCGCCTCGCTCATCAAGCTCGTACGTCTTGAGGCAGGTGGATGCAGTCGATGATCTATGGATTACGCGGGCCTGAGACCTTCACCCGGGATCGCCTGCTGCGTGGGAGCTGACGGCGGGAGGCATTGCGCGCCTTGCCGATCGGCGGCGTAGCAGCCACAGTGGGTCACAGGCGACTGACACCCCGTCGCCGTTCCCCAGGCTCCGCACTCGTCGCTACTGGTGCAGTGGTTTCCGCAGCATCGTGGCGAAAACCGGCGAGTCATTGAATGGCTGCTGGGCGCCGATGTCCCGATACCCCCAGGATTCGTAGACCGCCTTCAGTCGGCCGTTGGAACGGGTGGGGTCGACGAGGAGCGTGGCCCGCTCCTCGGTGCGCTCGGCAAGCAGAGCCTCGTGCAGTAGGCGGGAGGTCCCCGCGCCCGCCGTACCTCGGAACGCCTCACGGACCAAGACCTCTTGGACAGCGAAGGTGCGGCTGCCGGTCTCGCGGGTGAAGTTTTCGGACTGGGGCTCTCGCATCGAGGACCACCACAGCGATCCGCGCATGAGTGGCGAGCCGAAGATGTAGCCCGCCGGCTCGTCGGCCTGGTAGGCGATGATGACCTCCCAGCCGTCCCGGGACGCGTAGCTGGTCAGGCGCTCGTCGAATCGGTCCACGGCGTTGAAGGGGTCGTCCATCAGCCCGAACTGGGTGCGGACCTCCACGTGGATGTCGAGGATGAGCTGCCGGTACTTGTCCACGTCGCTGGTGCGCAGGAGGTGCAGGGAGCCGGTGTCCGTCATGCGACCGCCGTTCGGTAGAAAGCCTGCCAGTCGCGGGCCTCGGGGTTTCGGGGGGCGAGGGTGGTGACCTGTTCGGTGAAGCGGTCCAGGAGTCCGCGAACGCGAGCGTGCCGCATCATCCCCTCGGGGATGCAGTGTGCGGTGGCCACAGCCTGTTCAAGGTCTTGCTGACCGAGCTGTGCGACGGCGAGGTTCGCGCGTAGGAGGGCCTTGTTGCGTTGGAGGTCGGGCCGTACGTACGCGAGGCTGCGGTGTGCGTGTTTCTCGGCCTCGGGCCAGCGGGCGAGTTGCATGCTCGTGACCATGGCGAGGTGATCATGCTCGGCTTGGTCGTAGTAGTGAATCCAGGTCGGGCGGTTCTTGTTCGGGTCGGAGCGCTCGAGTGCCTTCTGGGCCAGGTCCAGGTAGCGCATGGCGCTCCTGTCGTCGCCGAGCTCGGCGTGGTTGACCGCTATACGGGACATCGAGAGCGAAGCGAACAGCGGGTCACGCCGTGTGATGGAACACGTCCGGGCCCTTTCGGCTGCGGCCAAGGCGTCGGCCGGGCGGCCCAGGTGCCGAAACAGAACGCTGGCGTGGCCCCATACGCGGAACTCGGTGGCCGGGTCCCCAGAGAGGCCAGCGAGGCGGATGGTTCTGTCGAGGTGGTATTCCGCCGACTCGAAGCGCTCACCGTCGATGGCTGCCCACATGGCGCTGTTGGAGAAGGCCGCGGCAACCGTATACAGCTCGGAGCGGATACGGGCTGACGAGGTGTTCGCCTGCTGGAGGCCGATCACGTTGTCGGTGATGTCCGCCGCCCGCTTCTCCAGCTCCCGGGTGCCGCCCTGCATGCTCTCTGCGGTGGTCCAGGCTACGAGTTCAGCCTTCAACACCTCGACGTCATTGGAGTTGAGGCGGTGGCGTCGGGGCCCTGTGAGAGTTGGCGTCGTAGCGGAGACACCAGCGGCGGTGGCCGCGGCCAGAAAAGTGCGGCGATACAAGTCGTCGTCCTCGGGTGCTGGGGAAGGGCTTGAGTTCTTTCTCCCCCGGGGGGTGAAGCCTAACGCTGCGGCTGGAAGGCCCGTGGTCCTCTCCAGCGCGGTTCTCAACAGAGCGTTGGGGGACCGGTGTTCACCCTTGAGCAGTTTGAAGACGTGTCTCTCGTTGACTGTGCCCGGGTGGCCGGTCAACTTCTCGATTTCCGTGTTGACCAGGGCCGTTACCTCCCTGACCTTCAGCTTGTGCGTCGTCATCCATGACGCGAGCGCCTCGTTCCGTGTCCCCGGCATAACAGAACGTTAGAGGGACTCGTCGAAACGACGAGTAAAGGGATGGTCAAAACGGCAGGGTGCTTGCAGGCAACTCGGGGTCGATACGGCAGCGACAACGGCAGCGGTGCGGCGGTTGGCTGAATACCCAAGGACGAGCACCACCGTGGACCAGGGAGTCCCCCGATGCCCCACCCCAGAGATGCAGGACCAACCAGCGCCCTACTGGCTCCGGCCGCGTCCGAAGGAGCGGTGCGGTGACACCCGCTGCCCCGCTGTCGCCAGTTCCGTTGCGAGGGGAAGAGCGGGTTCGCCGCACGGCAGTGGAGGCGTGGATGTACCAGGCGGCCCCGTCCCGGGAGGTGGCCGCCAAGGACTGGACAGATCACGGCGTGACGCTGCTAAAGGCCGGCGTCGTGTGGGACGCGGTCCGCGTGCCGTACGCCATCCTCGGCCAGGGTCTCGACCGCGAGACCGCCCCGGACACGTTGCGCTGGCGGATGAATGAACTGGGGCTCACCGGTCCGGCCTTCTGCGACCCGTACCGGCCGTACGTCTACTTCCTCGTACCGCCGGAAACCGACCAGCAGTGGCCCCGCACCCTCGCTCCAGCAGGCATCGAATGCCTCGGCGGCACCCAGCCATACATCCACCATGTAGGGGTCCCGCGCCTGAACCGGACCGCACCGCCCGGTCTGTATTGGCTGCTGCTCCCGGACAACACCATCTGGCACGCCGACCCGCAGCGCCTGGAGCAGGTTCTGTGCGCGCAGTTGGCCGAGGCAGCGAAGCAGGAGACGGCCCCCGACGGTCAGCTCGCCGGCTCACCGAACGTGCCCCCGCTGGGCACCGCATAGACCGGCGTCGGCCGCGTGTGGTCCTTCCCAGGGCGCGCGGCCGACGTCTTCCCCACCTTCCCCCCATCACCGGGAGAGAGACATGCCCGAACTCCTCCTTCCCCAGAGCCTCCCTGTCCGTCCCACGGTCCCCGCAGCGGGGCCGTGATGGTCGCAGTGATGAGTGACGTCGCCGCGCCGCTGCCGAATCTTCAGTGGCGTACCGGCCCCGAGGTGCTCGAAGCGCTCCAGTGGGCGCTGCTCCGTTCCCTGGCCCTTGAGTCTCTCGACCATCAACTGTTCGAGGACCTGGAGGCTGTGCTCGGCGAGCACGCGCACCCCACCTCGTGGCAAATCGTCGCCATCGCGGAGCGGCTTCGGGAGGCGACCACGAGGCTGGTCGAGTTCGTGCCGTACCTCGTGAGGCCGTATCCCCTCGACGAGATCATGCGTCTGGTCGACCTGAGTGCCGAGCACCCCATCTCCGAGCACGCGCATGGTCACGTCCGCCGGTTCGCCCTGGCCGTCCTCGCGCTCATCGACCTGGTGGGAGATGACGCCACATGACACGCGCTCCTCCTCGATGCGTCCGGCCGGTCCATTCCACTTTCCACCTCCGTCACCGCGAGAGAGAGCATGCTCGAACGCCTCACCTACAAGGGCCATCCCGTCCCCTACATCGCCGCATGGAGCGGCGAGCGCCTGCCACAACCGGGCATCGTGACCGCCGCCGACGGCATCGCCTTCAAGGGCGCAGTCGCCGCCAACGGAAACGCCCAGGGCCGGGACCCGAACGGGGTGCTGTGGCAACGATGGGCGCTGCGCCAGGGCGACGGGAAGCCCGAGTACAGCGTGGTGCACGGGCCCCGGCAGCGGCGCGCGATGCGGAAGTTGTTGTGCCAGGTGTGCGGCGGCGCCTCGGACCATGACGCGCAGGGCCACCTGTGGCTGCTGGAGGACTACCGGGGCGTGGCCGGCTGGCCCGAGAGGGAGGTCACGACGCATCCGCCGGTGTGCAACTGGTGTGCGCCTGTGGCCGCGCGCCTATGCCCGCACCTGGAGAACAAGGTCGTGGCGGTCCGTGCCGGTGAAGTGGTCGTTGATGGCGTGCACGGCAACCTCTACGAGCGCGGCAGGGGGCCGCTGCCGGTCGTGAAGGAGAAGAAGAAGGTGGTGTTCACCAGCGACTGGCGTGTGAAGTGGATGCTCGCCAACCAACTGGCGGCCACCCTCACGAACGTCACGATCGTCGACCTGCCCGGGGTGGGCGCACGAGAGGGGGCCGCTGCATGAGCCACAAGGCCAGAGAGGTGGCGAACGCCCTCAGGCAACGTATCCAGGGCGGCACGTACGCTCCGGGAGACTGGCTCCCCCAGACGCGCATACTCGCTGACGAGTTCGGCGTGGCGGCGAGCACCATCTGCCGCGCGACCGCGCGGTTGCAAGGGGAGAGACTCATCGGGTCCGGACGGCGGAGGCTGTACGTCATCGATCCGGAGAACCCGGACGCGTGCCCGCGATCGTCGGGGCGCCCTCAAGCGGGCAAGGCCGCAACGGTAGAGAGCGCCCTCAGGAAGCGAATCGCGGATGGCACGTACGCCCCCGGCGACTGGCTACCGACGCTGGACACGCTCGCTGACGAGTTCGGCGTGGCGGTAAGTACCGTTTCCGTGGCTACGGCGTGGTTACAGCAGGACGGGCTCGTCGGTTCCGGACGGCGGAGGCTGTACGTCATCGATCCGAATAAGCCGGACATTTCCCCGCGGCTCCCGCACACGGACATCGAGGAGATCCTCAGGAAGCGTCTGGCTGACGGCACCTACACGCCGGGGAGCCGGCTGCCGTCGCAGGCTGAACTGGCCAAGGAGTTCGGCACACACAGCAATATGGTCAAGGAAGCACTCAGGCCGATCAGATCCGCAGGTCTCGTCTACTACGACCAGCTGCGATGCGGGACCTATGTCGCCGACCCAGAGGGCACTCAGCCGGTCCCACACGGGGCTCGTCCCATCGAGGCAGCTGTCCGGAAGCGAATCCGGAACGGTACGTACGCCCCCCGGACGTGGCTCCCGTCCCTGAGAAAGCTGGGCGACGAGTTCAGCGTGTCGACCACCACCGTGTCGCTCGCTTTGGCGCCGTTGCAGCGGGAGAGGCTCGTCGGCGCCGCCAGCAGAAGCCGAGGGTTGTACGTCATCGACCCGGACAATTTCACCGCGCTCCCGGACGGGGCCTCGGCCCACACCTTGGAGGAGTTGGAGGGGTTTTTCCGAACCCGGCTGAGTGACGGCACCTACGAACCTGGAAGCCGCCTGCCGTCTCGGAGCGCACTGGCCGAGGAACTGAGCGTGGGAATCCAGACAATCACTCGGGCCCTCCAGCCGATCAGGGCGGACGGGCTGATAACCGTCAACGCCCGGGAGGGCACGTACGCCAGCCGCCGGGGACGCATACCGACGTCCAGCTGATCCCAGAACCCGCCTGCTGTAGCTCCCCTCTGCAAGTCGGTCCCCCTCCCCCGAGGGGGACCGCATCGGCCCCCGGCCTTTCTGCACCAGGCGGGCGGCCCTCCGCACACGCTCGGCCCCTGCTACCGAGGAGGCACCTTGACTGGCACCGCCTTACCGCAGCCCACCGACCTGTTCGCGCTCAGCACCGACCGGATACACCGTGCCGCAGCCGACCTGTGGCCCGACGAGCCGCTGACCCTGGGCGATCACGTCCCCTCGGTCACCGGCTACGTGCACCGTGCCCGCGTCGGCGGCCGGGAGGTGTTCGCGAAGGACTCAGTCCTTGGCCTGTCCCTCGTCTCTGTGCTGCGCGGCCTCGCGGGGGACCGGGACAGGGTCCGTGCGACGCAGGCCGCATACGCCGCCTCACCCATGTCGCTGCTCGCGCGGGAAGCCGCGCAGCTCCGCACCCTGGACGCTGCCGGGGTGAGCGTCGCCCGCTGCGCCGGTTACGCCTCGGGGGTGCTGTTCACCGTGCCCGTGACCGGCCCGACCCTCGCCGACCTGATCGCCAAAGACCCTGCCCGGACCTACGACTTGCTCACCGCGGCCGTCACCGGCCTGGAGGGGCTTCAGCACCCGCACGTGGCGGCCCAGGTCGACGCCGCGCCGATCCCGGAGCGGAGCATTGACGGCACGTTCCGCCGCAAGTTCAACGGCGTGTCAGGCCGCCTCTACATCGGACGCCTCGGCCTTGACCGGCTCGACGAGCGCACCCGCCAGGGCGTCACCGCCGTGGTCGGCGTGGTTGTGGCCCGGCTGCTGAAACTCCGCCTCGCCCCGCCGATCAGCCCCACCGTGATCGTCTACGGCGACTTGAAGCCGGAACACGTCCTGTTCCCCGACGGGCCGGACGAAGATCCGGTGTTCATCGACCCCGGCCTAGCCCGCGGGCCCGTGCACCACGACGCCGCAAAGCTCATCTCCCGCACGTTCCTCACGCTGATCGCCGCCCCGCTCCTGGACGCCCCGGCGTCCGCCGTGGCGGACGGGATCGCCGCGTTTGTGGCCGAGTAGACCCGGACCTTGCGCGGCACACTGCGCGGGCTGTGGCTGCGGCGGCTGCTCGTGACGTGGCTGATGGACACGGTGAACATCCTGTCCACCTACCTCACCGCCCCGGCCTCCCTGCCGCTGCCCGAGCACGCCCGAGCCGTCATCGACCGGACACAGGCCCTGTGCACGCTCCTGGACCAGGTGAGCGCCCAACTCGCGGCTGCGACGGACCCGGACGCGGCCTGGCGCCTCGCGCTGCGCGCCGTGGCGAAGGCGGCCGTCCGGTGACCGGCCGCACGATCGGGATCGTCGGTGCCGGCGCCGTCGGTCAGACCGTCGCCGCGCTCCTCGTCGGCGAAACGTGGTGTGAGCGGCTGCTGATCGCCTCACGCACGGCCGAGAGCGCCGCCGGGCTGGTCACCGATCTGGATGACATGGCCCACCTCGCCCGCACCGGCACGCGCGCGCTGGCCTGCGCGAGTATCGCCGAGCTGGACCGGGCGGACGCGCTGGTGATCTGTCCACGCGCCACGTTCACCAACACCGCCACCCACAACGTGCGCATGGCCGGACTGGCAGCGAACGCCCCCCTGATCGCCGACCTCGCCCACACCTTCACCGACTACAGCGGGCCCGTGGTGATGGTCACCAACCCCGTGGACGTCCTCTCGCGCCTCTTCGCCGCCATCAGCGGCGCGGCCACTTACGGGATCGGGTCGGCGACCGACACCGCCCGCTACCGCACCACTCTCGCCGCCCACCACCGCGTGCCCGTCGAAGCCGTGGACGGGTACGTGATCGGCGAACACGGAGACGGCGCGGTCATCTGCGCCTCAACCACCACCATCCATGGCCGCCCGTGCACCGTGCCCCTCGACGTCATACGCGCCGAACTCACCGACCGGCCCCGCCGGATCAACTCCGGCATCGGACGCACCCGCCACGGACCGGCCGCCGCCGTCCTCTCCGCGCTGCGCAAGCTCCTCGCGCAGGAGGACGGAACTGACGTCCTGTCCGTCAACCGCGCGGGTGTGTGGCTCGGAATCCGGTTGCACATCCAGGCGGGTCAGCCGACCGTGCAGCCCCTGGAGCTGGACCCGCACGAGACAGCGGACCTGCTCACCGCCCGAACGAAACTCGAAGCCGCCTACCGCAAGATCAGCCATCACGAACAGCAAGGAGCCCCCACGTGCCCCTGACCGCAACCCGCATCGCCGCCGACACGGCCACCGTCACGGTCGCCAGCCTGACCCCGGCCGTGGCCGACTGGTCGCGCCGCTACTTCGGCCCCTGGTGGAACGCCGCCGCCACCGAGGACGCGGGCCCCGCCGGCATCGCCGACGGCGGCGGCCTCGTCCTCGCCGACGTCGACGCCGCCCGCGTGGACGACATCGCCGCCCTCGTCACCGACTACGGCAACGACGAGACCACCTACGCCAACGCCCGTACCCTCATTGCCCGTCACGACGGGATCACGTACGCGGTACAGCCGGAGGAGCGGATCGGCTACCAGGCCCACGGCCGCCGCCTGGTCATCGTCGGCGACCAGCCTGAGCCGGTCGCCGTCGCCGCCGCGCGCCTGGCCCGCGAACTCGTCCGCGGCCAACTCCTCGCCGACGGCTGGACCGTGCTCCACGCCTCCGCCGTCACGCAGAACGGGGACGCCGTCCTCACCCTCGGCGACAAGGGTGCGGGCAAGACCACCACCGCCCTCCTGCTGGCACGCGCCGGATGGGAACTGCTGGCCAACGACCGCGTCTTCGTCCGCCCCGAGCCGGACGGCCGCGTGCGGGTGCTGCCGTGGCCGTCGGCCGCCGCTGTCGGCCTCGGCCTCCTCGACGCGACCGACCTGTACGCCCCGGTCCGCGAACGCGTGCTCGCCGGCGAACAGCTCCACCCCACCCAGCACCCCAAGGTGACCCAGGCCCTCCACGACGGGCGCCGTGAGCCGATCTGGCGCGAGGACGGCAAGGAACTGAAGCCGCAGTTCTTCCCGGACCAGCTCTCCACCTGGCTCGGCCTCACCCTCAGCACCGGCGCGAGGGCGGCCGGGCTGCTCTTCCCGGCCGTGAACCCGGAGGCGACCCCGGCCCTCGTCGCGGACGACCGTGCCCTGACCGAGGCGGACGTGTTCACCTCGAAGACCGAGGACCGCTACCCGGACATCTTCGGCCTCACCCCCACCACCACGTCCGGCGCCCAGACGGTGACCGAGCACCTGGCCCGCCTGCCTCGCCGCTCCCTAGTGCTCAGCCACGACACCGACGCGAACGCGGCGGTCCTGGTCAAGACCGCCGAGGAGATCACGGGCGCCCACTGAAGCGCCGCCGCACCCCCGTATGCCCCCGGCCGGGGCCGCCTCGTTGCTCCATACGCCCTGGCGGGTTCCATCACTGCGACACAGAGGAGAGGCATGTTCGTCCACTCTGACCGTCTGCCGACGAGCACGGCGGTCCCGCAGGGAACCATCACCCCGCTGCCGTGGGGAGTCGGCCGTATGGAGCCGTATCCCACGATGGCCCCCGGGTACGCCACCGTCCGACTGGACCCGGACACCCAGACCGCCACGTTCTTCGACGCGAGTGGTCAGGTCATGGAGATGCCCGGCCACGGCACCAGCACCGGCACCAGCCCCTCCACGGGCACCAGCCCCGACGGGCAGAACCAGGGCGCCACGGACAGCGACACCGGGAGCGACAGCGACCAGTGAGTGACACGCGTCCGGTGTTGGTCGTCACCAGCCTGAACGACCCCACCGCCGACGTGGTGATTCGCGAGCTGCACGGCCGGGACATCCCGGTCGTGCGGCTCGACTCGGGGGACTTCCCCGCATCGCTGTCGGTGGAGGCAGAGATCACCCTGCACGGGATCGAGGGCCGCCTCCTCACCCCCTCCCGCACCGCGGACCTCGCCGCCGTCCGCTCCCTCTACTACCGCCGGCCGACCGGGTTCGCCTTTCCGCACCTCAGTGACCAGGACGCACGGTTCGCCATTACGCAGGCCCGGTACGGGCTCGGCGGGGTGCTGGCCGCCCTGCCGGGCTGCCTGTACGTCAACCACCCGCACCGCATCGGGGACGCGGAGTTCAAACCGTCCGGGCTCGCCGAGGCGGTAGAAGCCGGCTTCTTGGTGCCGCCCACGCTCATCACCTCCAGCCCCGACGCGGCCCGGGCGTTCATCAAGCGGCACGGTTCGGTCATCTACAAGCCGCTGCACAACCCCGTCTATCGGGTTGACGGGGTATCGAACGTCGTCAAGGTCGCCGAGGTGTCGGCCGCGGACATCGATGACGGCGTGGCGGGCACGGCCCACCTGTTCCAGAAACGCATCCCCAAGACTGCGGACGTACGGGTGACCGTCATCGGCACCCGGGTGTTCTGCGTTCGCATCGACTCCGACCTGTTGGACTGGCGCACCCACTACGACCGGCTCACCTACACCCCCGTGGAGCCGCCACCGGGCATCGCGCTGGCACTGCGCCACTACATGGACCACTTCGGGCTTGTCTTCGGGGCTTTCGACTTCTGCGTGGCCGAGGACGGGCAATGGTGGTTCCTGGAGTGCAACCCCTCCGGTCAGTGGTACTGGCTGGAACCTGAGACGGGTCTGCCCATGTGCGCAGCCCTGGCAGACCTCTTGGAGAGGAAGACCACGACGTGACCGATGACGACAAGGCCCTGCGCCTCGCTCTCGCCGAGCGCCTGGCCGCCAGCGGCCACCTGCGCACCGAGCCTTGGCAAGCTGCCGTGGAGGCCGTGCCCCGGCAGGAGTTCCTGCGCAGCGGCTTCTTCGAACGGGTCGACAGCCCCGGCCCCACAGCGTGGCGGCCGATCCTCCCCGATGACCCCCGGTGGTTGGGTAGCTGCTACGAAGACACCTCCCTCGTCACCCAGATCGCCGGCACCATCGCCCCGCAGGACATCTGCGGCGAGATCCTGCGCGAGCCCACCTCGTCCAGCACCCTGCCCGGGCTCGTTGTCCGCATGCTCGAAGACCTCCAGGTCAAGGACGGCCACCGAGTGCTGGAGATCGGCACGGGCACCGGCTACTCCACCGGCCTGCTCTGCCACCGCCTCGGCGAAGACCTCGTGACGTCCATGGAGGTGGACCCGGAGGTCTCCATCCGTGCCCGTGCAGCGCTCGGGCACGCCGGGTATGCGCCGCTCCTGATCGCAGGCGACGGGCTGGCCGGCCACCCCGACGGCGGCCCGTACGACCGGCTGATTGCTACGTGCGGCGTCACCGAGCTCCCCTATGCGTGGGTGGAGCAGACCCGGCCCGGCGGGATCATCCTCGCCACACTGTCCGGCTGGCTCTACTCCTCCGAACTGGCACGGCTCACCGTGGAAGAGGACGGGACGGCCCGCGGCCGACTCCTCGACGGGCAAGTCTCCTTCATGATCGCCCGCCCCCAACTCCCGCCCCCGCTCGGCCTCCTGCCGGACATCGACGACGGCGAGGAACGCACCACCGGGCTCCCCCCGAACGCTCTGGACGACTGGAACACGCGCTTCGTCGCCCAGCTCGCAGCCCCCCACGCGCAGCGCCTCACCATCGACCGTGACGCCCGCACCGAACACCTCCTGATCGACGTCGACGCCGGCGCCTGGGCCGCCGTCGCCCAGGACGGCGAGACCTGGACCGTCCGCCAGGGCGGGCCCGCTCGCCTGTGGGACGACGTCGAGGAGACCGTCACCCAGTGGCGGGCCCACGGCGCCCCGGGCCTGGACCAGTTCGAGGTCACCGTCACCCCAGACGAGCAGACAGTGACCTGGTCCAGGGTCTGACGGCAACGTGCACCAGGAGGCACGGACGATGGCAGAAGAGGAGCCCCTGCACGAGTGGGCCGCCCGACGAGACCGGCGCCGGGCAGCGGATCGGGAGATCACCGGTACACGAAGGGCCGCTCCTCTCGCCGATGGAGCCCGCGCCTCCCACGTCGTCCCCGACGCCCCACGCGCTCTGATGGAGTGGGACGGACACTCTTGGGTGACGGTCGGCGTCGCCGCGAACGCGGACGCCGCCCGGGAATTCCTCGGCCATGTGCCCGCTCCTGCCCCCGAGACCGGGCCGGACGTCCAGCCTGCCTCGCCCGGTCTTGGCCCCGGCCGAGGACGTCACCGAAAGCCCTGAGTGAGGAAAGGTGACGGGCGCCAGACCGGCCCCGTCCGTCCGCTCCCCTCGTGGCGGATGGGCGGGGCCCGTTTCATGCACGTAGCTCATGCCTCAGTGGTGTACCGACGCCAGCATTCCGCGTCCGATGTATTGCGCATTCCAGCCAGGCTGGCGCATTGTGGTCGCCCGTCGCCTCACCGGCGCCCCCTTTGGAGGGTTCCGGCTCCTCCCCCGGGGGTGATGGCGCGCCCCAAGCGGGGCGTTGGACTGGTGTCCCGGCCGGGCTTCCCCCGTCCCGGCCGGGACACCGCGATGTGCGACTCGGCGGGCCGTCTCGTCGAGCGGCGCCAGGTGCGGGCGGTCATGCCTGCCGTGTGACGGTGAGAATGTGGTCCTTCCATGCCTCGGTGGCGTACCGGCGCCAGCGGACGGGAGGCGAGTTACGACTTCGCCGTGCAGTACGTGGACAGCGTGTGGGCCGACACCGCCGCGCACGGCCGCAGGAACATGGCCAAGGTCTTCATGAAGACCACCATCGCCCTGCTGAGACGCGAGCCCACGGACTACGAGCCCGTGGCTGTGCGCAGAGCGCTCCGCGAGCACGCCTTCAACAAGAACAAGCGTGACACCGCCCCGCCGGAGATGCAGGCCATCCTCCGATTCGTACAGCGCAACTCACTCAGCATGGCGGCGTGGGAAGACCCGGCGAAGGTCGAAGAGGTGATTCGCCAGGTCAATTCCCTGCTCAACGGCAAGCAGGCCGCTGCGAGTTCAATCCGGCGTAACCGAAATGCGCTGAGCGGGATATTCGACTACGCCATCAAACGGGGGGTGCTGGCTGCCGACCCAACACCCGGGGGGAAATGAGACAGGGTCAAGACGTCGAACACGGTCGACAAGCGCTCCCTGGTCAACCCCCAGCAGGCGGCAGCACTGCTTAGGTGGGTGTACAGCCAGCCCAGGGAAGGCAAGATCCTGCACGCTTTCTACGCGACCATGTACTACGCAGGGCCGTGCCCAGAAGAGGCCACGCGCTACGCGTGAGAGACGTAACCCTTCCGAACGCCGACCAGTGGGGCGAACTGCTAATCCACAAGGCGACGCCAGATGTCGAGAGCCAGTGGACCGACTCCGGGAAGTCCTTCGACGAGCGGCACTTGAAGGGGCGCGCCGGGTGTGAAGGGTGCGAAGCTGCACAGTGTGGTGATTCGATGCATGTGGGGACAAGGATCGTAAGGCCGTGCTAACCCCCCACGAGTATGACTCGATCCTCGGTAAGCGGGTGTACGACTGGCGGCACGTCTGCTTGACGACCTGCTGAACAAGGGAATCCCCCCAGCCCAGGTCGCGGAATGGGCCGGAAACAGCGTGCCCGTACTCCTGCGCACGTATGCGCACTGCATCAAGGGTGAACTCGACCAGTACAAGGAGCGATGGAGGAGGGCCCCGACCTCTCGGACGCCGCCTAACGGCTCGGAAAACCTGCCCGCGTATTGCCCGTGGGCAGCCGTAGAGGCCCGGTGACAGCCGGACACAGTCGGACCCGCACACCCTCTGGGGAGGCGGGTCCGACTGCTTTTCTGGGCGCTGACGGGCCGTGCCGTGAGACGGAGGCAGGGGTGTCCTCCGACTCGCCACGGTGCCCGGCCGCAGCCCTGTTTTGCCTGTTCATCGGCTATGCGAGGTCAGCTCACCGGCGTGAAGTCCCGCGCCCCGATGAACTCCGGTCGCCGTACCGGCGCCGCGAACGGCTCCACCGCCGCGTTCTCCACGCTGTTGAACACGATGAAGACGTTGCTGCGGGGGAAGGGCGTTATGTTGTCGCCGGAGCCGTGCATGCAGTTGCAGTCGAACCAGGTCGCCGAGCCGGCCTTCCCGGTGAAGAGCTTGATGCCGTACTCGGAGGCCATCGCGGTGAGTGCCTCGTCGGACGGGGTGCCTGCGTCCTGCATCTGGAGGGATTGCTTGTAGTTGTCCTTCGGGGTGGCCCCCGCGCAGCCGAGGAACGTCCGGTGCGACCCCGGCATGATCATGAGGCCGCCGTTGGTGTCGAGGTTCTCGGTCAGGGCGATCGAGACGGACACCGTGCGCATGTTCGGCAGGCCGTCCTCGGCGTGCCAGGTCTCGAAGTCCGAGTGCCAGTAGAAGCCGGACGCGCCGAAGCCCGGCTTCACGTTGATCCGGGACTGGTGGACGTACACGTCCGAACCGAGGATCTGCCGGGCCCGTCCGACGACCCGCTCGTCGCGTACCAGCTGAGCGAACAGCGCACTGATCCGGTGCACCTCGAAGACCGACCGGATCTCCTTGGACTTCGGCTCGATGATCGACCGCTCGTCGGCCCGGATCGCCGGATCGGTGATGATCCGCTCCAACTCCTGCCGGTAGACGGTGACTTCGTCCGGGGTGATGAGCTCCTCGACGGCGAGGAAGCCGTCGCGCTCGTACGCCTGGAGGTCGGTGAGGGAGGCCGGTCCCGGCGTGCCGGGGGCGCCCCACACGACCGGGTCCTGACGCGGCACGTGCACCTCGGTGGCGCCGCGGCTGGGGTAGAGATCGGTGACGGTGGTGGTGGTCATGGTGATGTCACACCTCCTCGGGTTCGGTGAGCAGGGGGTAGACGCCGTTCTCGTCGTGGTCCTCCCGGCCGGTCACGGGCGGGTTGAAGACGCAGATGCAGCGGAAGTCCTCCTTGATCCGCATCGTGTGCCGCTCGTGCCCGTCGAGGAGGTACATGGTGCCGGGCGTGATCGTGTACTTCCGCCCGGTCTCGTCGTCGGTGAGCTCGGCCTCGCCCTCGACGCACACCACGGCCTCGATGTGGTTCGCGTACCACATCGACGTCTCCGTACCGGCGTAGAGGACCGTCTCGTGCAGGGAGAAGCCCACCCTCTCCTTGGCGAGGACGATGCGTTTGCTCTCCCATGTGCCGGACGCGGACTGTACGTGGCGGTCGGTGCCTTCGAGATCCTTGAAAGAACGGACGATCACGGTCGGTTCAGGCCTCCTTCTCAGACGGTTTCGCGGACGGCGCGGGCCAGCGTGCGCAGGCCCTCGTCCAGTTCTTCGGGGGTGATGGTGAGGGCGGGCAGCAGTTTGACGACCTCGCCCTCCGGGCCGGACGTCTCGATCAGCAGCCCGAGTTCGAAGGCCCGCCGGGCGATCCGCTCCGCGCGATCCTTGTTGTGGAACTCGATGCCCCACACCAGCCCGCGCCCCCGGTACTCCTTCACATCGGCGAGGTTCTCCTCGGTGATCGAGATCAGCGCCTGCTCGATCTGCTCGCCGCGCGCCCGGGTCTGCTTCTCCATGGCGGAGCCGTCCGCCCAGTACGTCTCAAGGGCGGCGGTGGCCGTCACGAACGCGGGGTTGTTGCCGCGGAACGTGCCGTTGTGCTCGCCCGGCTCCCAGATGTCCAGCTCGGGCTTGAACAGGCACAGCGACATGGGCAGTCCGTACCCGCTGATGGACTTGGAGACGGTGACGATGTCGGGGGTGATGCCCGCCTCCTCGAACGAGAAGAAGGCCCCCGTACGCCCGCAGCCCATCTGGATGTCGTCGACGATCAGCAGCATGTCCTGCCGCTCGCACAGGTCGGCGAGCGCGCGCAGCCACTCCGGGCGGGCGACGTTGATGCCGCCCTCGCCCTGTACGGTCTCCACGATCACGGCGGCGGGCTTGTTGAGTCCGGAGCCCTGGTCCTCCAGGAGCCGCTCGAACCACAGGAAGTCCTCGACCGTGCCGTCGAAGTAGTTGTCGAACGGCATGGGCGTGCCGTGCACGAGCGGGATACCGGCCCCGGCCCGCTTGAAGGCGTTGCCGGTGACGGCGAGGGACCCGAGGGACATCCCGTGGAAGGCGTTGGTGAAGGAGACGATCGCCTCCCGTCCCTTCACCTTCCGGGCCAGCTTCAGCGCGGACTCGACCGCGTTGGTGCCGGTCGGCCCCGGGAACATGACCTTGTACGGCAGATCGCGCGGCCGCAGCACCAGGTTCTGGAACGACTCCAGGAAGGCCCGCTTCGCGGTCGTCGACATGTCGAGCCCGTGGGTGACGCCGTCCCGCTCCAGATAGTCGATGAGGGCACGTTTGAGTACGGGGTTGTTGTGGCCGTAGTTGAGCGAACCGGCGCCGGCGAAGAAGTCCAGATACGTGTGGCCGTCCTCGTCGTACATACGGCTGCCCTGCGCGCGGTCGAAGACGGTGGGCCAGCCGCGGCAGTAGCTGCGCACCTCGGACTCCAGGGTCTCGAAGACGCTCAGGTCGGGCTGGGTGATGGTCACGGTCGATCGCTCCTCGATGCGTGGGGAGTGAGTGCGGGGAGAGCTCTTCGTACTTCTTCGGGTTCAGACGGCGAGCGGGCCGATGCGGTGCAGGACCTCCGGCTCGTGAGAGCCGTCCGGGAAGTCGGCCGCCTCGAACAGGACGGTGCGCTCGATGCTCGCGCCGTGACGTTCGGCGTACGCGGCGAACAGGCGCTCGGACGCGGTGTTGCCCGGTGTGATGGTGGTCTCGACGGTGGTCAGGGCCTGCCGACGGGCGACCCGTGCGGTGAGCCCGTCCAGCAGCGCGGCGGCGAGCCCGCGCCCCCGGTGCGCCTCGTCGACGGCCACCTGCCACACGAGGAGGGTGTCCGGCCGTTCCGGCCGCACGTACCCCGTCACGAACCCGACCGGTTCACCCGTCTCGTCCCGCGCCACCGCCGAGGTGTCGGCGAAGTCACGGCACCACAGCAGATAGCTGTACGACGAGTTCAGATCGAGGGTTCCGGAGTCCCCGGCGATACGCCACAGCGCGGCGCCGTCCGCCACGTCCGGGCGATCGATCCGAATCCCTTCCGCGATTTCCATTTCTGCTTGTGCGGCAGTCATGTGGCTTGAATTTACCGAGGGAGATTTTTAATTGCATTACCGCTCGGGGTTACGTATGGGCTGTTCATGTGTTATCGCGCGGGCGCGGGCGAGCGCACGAGAAGGGTGTCGAAATGTGTAGGTTTGACCGGAAATTACCACACAAAAAGGACCCCTTGTGGAGTAGGTCACATTTCTGCAACACTCGCGATATCGGCTCGAATTGTTGCCCCCTCGTCGCTCGTTAAATATGTGCGTTTACGAGAGAGGGGACTGGGCAGAAGAAAACGGGGCTCTGCTTGGATTAATCCGATGGGATTCTCGTTGGGAAATCTTTGCGGAGAGTCCGGGAAAGGGTGATGCGGTCACGCGCCGGTGACGCCGTCGATGCGTTCGCGCACGATGTCGGCGTGGCCGTTGTGCCGGGCGTACTCCTCGATCATGTGGATCAGGATCCACCGGAGGCTGACCTCCATCCCGCCCATCATCTGGCCGTCCGGGATCCGCCCGAGCGAGTCGAGAGCACGTCCCGCCACCGTCGCGCGACTGCGGGCGACCTCCCGCCGCCAGATGTCGAGCGCCTTGTCGAGCCCGCGCTCCGGGGAGAGCCGGTAACCCGTCCCCTCCTCGTACACGTAGGGAGCGTCCACGCCCGCGAACACCCGCTGGAACCAGTTCCGTTCGACCTCCGTCAGATGCTGCACGAGCCCCAGCAGCGTGAGCTCCGACGGCTCCGCCGACGCCGTCCGCGCCTGCGTGTCATCCAGCCCCGCACACTTCAACTCCAAGGTGGCCCGATGGAACTCCAGCCAACTCTCCAGCGTGGAGCCCTCGTCGCCGGTCATCAGGGGGATGGGGCGACCGTCGGGGAGGGTGGCGGGCGTCGTCGTACCGTCGGCGGGCGGGGCTGTGGCGTCGGTGGGCGTGCTCGTGGCGTCGGTGGGCTCGGAAGTGGTCATCGGGATTCCTCCGTGGATACCCCCGCCTTCAGGCGGGGGAGGGGACGGACTCCTGTGGAGCAGGGCAGGGAAAGCCGATTCGCCCTCCGGGTGGATCGGCGTCGACCATCAACTACTCCAGCATGCTCACAAGTTGATATGCTAGTTTGTGAGTCATGGTCACTCACGTGAAGCGGGCGTTCAAGTACCGCTTCTATCCGACCGATGCGCAGGCAGCCGAGCTGTCGCGCACGTTCGGATGCGTGCGGAAGGTCTACAACATGGCGCTCGCGGCCCGCACCGAGGCCTGGGCGCGGCTGGAGCGGGTCAACTACAACCAGACCTCGGTGATGCTGACGGCGTGGAAGAAGACCGAGGAACTGGCCTACCTGGGCGACGTCTCCTCCGTCCCGCTGCAGCAGGCACTGCGGCATCTGCAGACCGCCTTCGCGAACTTCTTCGCCAAACGCGCCAAGTACCCGCGCTTCAAGGCGAAGAAGAAGTCCCGTGCGAGCGCGGAGTACACCTCCTCGGCGTTCCGCTTCCGCGACGGGCGCCTGACGCTGGCGAAGATGGCCGACCCGCTCGATATCGTCTGGTCGCGTCCCCTGCCCGACGGGGCCACGCCGACCACGGTGACCGTCAGCCGGGACAGCGCGGGACGCTGGTTCGTCTCCCTGCTGTGCGAGGACCCATGGGTGAAGCCGCTCGCGGCTGCCGATGCGGCAGTCGGTATCGATGTCGGCCTGGACCACCTGCTCACCCTCTCCACCGGGGAGAAGATCGCCAACCCCAGGCACGAGCGCAGGGACCGGTGCAAGCTGGCGAAGGCTCAGCAGGAACTGTCCCGCAAGGCCAAGGGCGATGGCGCCAACCGGCGCAAGGCCCGGGCGAAGGTCGCAAAGATCCACGCCCGGATCGCCGATCGCCGGCGGGATGTGCTGCACAAACTGACGACTCGACTCGTGCGTGAGAACCAAACGCTCGTGATCGAGGATCTGACCGTACGCAACATGGTCAAGAACCGGAGCCTGGCCCGCGCGATCAGCGATGCCGCGTGGTCTCAGTTCCGAAGCATGCTGGAGTACAAGGCCGACTGGTACGGACGGGAAGTGATCGCGGTCGACCGCTTCTTCCCCTCGTCCAAACTGTGCTCCGCCTGCGGCACCCTCCAGCCGGAGATGCCGCTGGGCGTCCGAACCTGGACGTGTGGCAGCTGTGGCACGGCCCATGACCGGGACGTGAACGCGGCGAAGAACCTTCTGGCCGCCGGGCTGGCGGTGTCTGTCTGTGGAGCTGGTGTAAGACCTCAACGGAGAACTCCGGGCGGGCAGTCGGCGGTGAAGCAGAAAACCCCACGGCGCGAGCCATAGGAATCCCCCTCGTTCACGAGGGGAAGGAAGTCAAGAGCCCACCCTCGCACGCGCCCCCGGCGCCTATCCCCAAGTCTCCGAAGCCGCCCGACGAGCCCCCTCCAAGTCGACCGTCAGCCCCGCCTCGGCCATCGCCGCCCCCAGCCCGGCCAGGCTGCCGTCTACTGCCTCGGGGGAGGCGTCCGGGCCGTAGTGGTTCACCCGGACCATCTCCTTGGCGAGGGCGCCGCCGCCCGCGGCCAGCGGCAGGGCGGGGTCCGCGGCCAGCGCCCTGGCGACCAGCTCGGAGGCGTCGACCCTGGCGGGGACGCGGAGGGTCGTGGCGACGGGCGCCGCGTCCCGCGCCTCGTACACGTACGGCTCCAGGCCGCCGCCCAGCGCGAGCGCACCGGCCCGGGTCGCCGCGGCGGCGGACGCGTGCCGGGCCATCACCGTGGCCGGCCCCGCCGCCTCGATCCGCTCCAGGCAGGCCTCCAGGGCGAGCATCTCCAGCTGGGCGGGCGCGTGGAGAAGGGCGCGTCGGCCGCCGTCGATCCAGCGCTCCTTCCAGTCGAGGAGCGAGAGGTACGACCGCCGCGGAGCCCGAGGATTCGCGGCCATCCGGGCCCACGCCCGCTCGCTCACGGAGATCGCCGACACCCCGGCCGGCCCACCCATGGCCTTCTGCGCGCCGATGACGCACAGGTCCACACCCCAGGCGTCGGGCAGCACCGGCTCGGCGCCGACGGACGCGACGGCGTCGAGGTAGAAGAGGGCGCCGTGCTCGCGTACGACCTCGCCGATCTCCGCGACGGGGTTCGTGTTGCCGGTCGCCGCCTCCGCGTGCACCAGGGACACGAAGTCGATGGCCGGGTGCTCGGCGAAGGCCTCCCGGATCCGCGCGGCCGTGACCGCCGTGTGGAAGGGCACCGCCAGGTCCACGACCGTCGCCCCGCAGTCCCGCAGCCAGTTCCCGAAGGTCTGCCCATACGGACCGGTGATCACGTTCAGCGCGGTCGTACCGGGCCCGGCGGCCCCCCGGATCGCCCCCTCCAGCGGCAGCAACGCCTCGCCCTGCGTGATCACCACGTCCTGCTCGGTGGAGAGCAGCCGGGCCACCCGGTCCTCGATCGACGCGAAGTGCGCCGCGCTCAACGGGGCCAGGTCCAGAAACGGGTGCGTCACGGGGTGCTCTCTTCGCTCACGGGGTAGACCGGGGTAGGTGGTGTCGAGGGTATCGACGGCGTGTCAAGGAGTGCCGATGGCATGTCGAGGAGTACTGACGGCCCCAACTCGCCCCGCACCGACGACATCTGAGGCCAGGCGGCCCAGTAGCCATCGGATTGGTTTGAGCAAGTCAAACATCTCCTTATAATCGGAAGTCTGCGCTCTCTCTGTTTTCTTTCTTTCCCTCACAGGAGGTCTCCCCGTGAACTCGGTCCTCGGACGCCGGTCCCGCATCCTGGCCGCCACCACCGCCACGGCCGGGATGCTGTTCGTCGCCGGCTGCTCCTCGACCGACGACGGCGGCAGCGGCACCACGACCGCCGCCGGTGGGGTCGAGCTGGTCAAGGCCGGTCAGCTCACCACCTGCACCCACCTCCCGTACCCGCCGTTCCAGTCGGAGATCGACGGCAAGGTGCAGGGCTTCGACGTGTCGCTGATCGACCTCGTCGCCGAGGACCTGGGCGTGAAGCAGGAGATCCTCGACACGCCGTTCGAGAACTTCAAGACGGGTGCCTTCCTGAACTCCGGCGAGTGCGACCTCGCCGCGGCCGGCATGACGATCACCGAGGAGCGCAAGAAGAACGTCGACTTCTCCGACCCGTACTTCGACGCCACCCAGGCCGTCCTCGCCGACAAGAAGGCCGGCATCGGCTCCTTCGCGGACCTCGAGGGCAAGAAGGTCGGCACCCAGGCGCAGACCACCGGTGAGGACTACGCCAAGAGCCAGGGCCTCGACCCGGTCTCCTTCGAGTCCTCCGACGCCGTCCTCAACGGTCTGCGCGCCGGCCAGGTCGACGCCGTCGTCATCGACTACCCGGTCGTCCAGGGCTGGCTGAAGGACAAGGCCAACGCCGACGCCTTCGAGGTCGCCGAGCAGATCAACACCGGTGAGCAGTACGGCTTCACGGTCAAGAAGGGCAACGCCAAGCTCCTCGCCGCCGTCAACAAGGCGCTCGCCGAGGCCAAGGCCGACGGCGTGTACCGCGAGCTGTACGAGCAGTGGATCGGCCCGTACGACGAGAGCGCCGCCTCCGCCTCCGCCTCCCCGTCGGCCTCGGCCTCCTGACCCCATGACGGACACGGACATACCGCCCCAGCCGTCCCGGTCGCTTCAGCCGAAGAAGAAGGGCCTGACCCGGCGCCAGAAGCGCAGCCTCTCGCGCGGCGTCCAGTACGCCGTCTTCGTCGCCGCCGTGATCGCCTTCGCGGTCTCGGCCGACTGGGACCGGCTGAAGAACCAGTTCGCGCAGGCCGACATCGCCGAGCAGATGTTCCCCGACGTCATCACCATGGCGCTGAAGAACACCGTGCTCTACACCCTGTCCGGCTTCGCCGTCGGCCTGGTGCTCGGCATGGTCATCGCGCTGATGCGGCTGTCGTCGGTGGGCCCGTACCGCTGGTTCGCCGGTGTGTACATCGAGATCTTCCGCGGTCTGCCCGCCCTGCTGATCTTCATCTTCATCGGCGTCGCCGTCCCGCTCGCCTTCCCCGGCACGGAGATCGTCGGCGGCACCTACGGCAAGGTCGCCCTGGCGCTCGGCCTGGTAGCGGCGGCGTACATGGCGGAGACCATCCGGGCGGGCATCCAGGCCGTCCCCAAGGGGCAGATGGAAGCGGCCCGCTCACTGGGCTTCTCACCCGCCCGTGCCATGATCTCGATCATCATCCCCCAGGCGTTCAGGATCATCCTGCCGCCCCTCACCAACGAGTTGGTGTTGCTGTTCAAGGACTCCTCACTCGTCCTGTTCCTCGGCGTCACCCTGGATGAGCGCGAACTGTCCAAGTACGGCCGCGATCTGGCCAGTACCACCGCCAACTCCACGCCGATCCTCGTCGCCGGCCTGTGCTACCTGCTGGTGACCATCCCGCTCGGCTTCGTCGTGCGGCGCATGGAGGCGAAGGCTCAGGAGGCCGTGAAATGAGCCGATCGGAAATCGAAGTACGCGGACTGCACAAGTCGTTCGGCGACAACGAGGTGCTGCGCGGCATCGACCTGGAGATCAACCAGGGTGAGGTCGTGTGCGTCATCGGCCCCTCAGGCTCCGGCAAGTCGACGCTGCTGCGGTGCGTGAACCTCCTGGAGGAGCCCACCAAGGGCCAGGTCTTCGTCGGCGGAACGGAGTTGACGGACCCCGACGTCGACATCGACGCCGTACGCCGCCGTATCGGCATGGTCTTCCAGCAGTTCAACCTCTTCCCGCACCTCACGGTGACCGAGAACCTGACCCTGCCGCAGCGCCGGGTTCTCAAGCGGGACAAGGCGAAGGCGGCCGCCGTGGCCGCCGAGAACCTGGAGCGGGTGGGCCTCGCGGAGAAGGCGAACGCCTACCCGTCCTCCCTCTCCGGCGGCCAGCAGCAGCGCGTGGCCATCGCCCGCTCGCTCTCCATGGGCCCCGAGGTGATGCTCTTCGACGAGCCGACCTCCGCGCTCGACCCCGAACTGGTGGGCGACGTCCTCGCGGTCATGCGCATGCTCGCCGAGGAGGGCATGACGATGATGGTGGTGACCCACGAGATGACCTTCGCCCGCGAGGTCGCCGATCGCGTCGTCTTCATGGACGACGGAGTGATCGTCGAGGACGGCACTCCCGCCCAGGTCATCGGCAACCCGGCCCACGAGCGGACCCGCCACTTCCTGTCCAGGCTGCTGGACCCGGCGATGGCGGACGTGGAGGAGGAGACGTCGGACCAGGTGGGCGGAGAGACTGAGGACTGATGGGGGTGCGGGCCCCTACTAAGGTGCGGAGCATGAGCGAGCGCGCGGTGCTGCATGTGAAGGGCCGGATCCTGGTCGGACCCGAGGAGGTCCGGGACGAGCTGTGGGTGATCGACGGCCGTGTGTCGTACGACCGCCCCGCCGGTGCCCGGGATGTCCGTACCGTCGAGGGCTGGGCGCTGCCCGGCCTGGTGGACGCGCACTGCCACGTGGGCCTCGGCGCGGACGGTCCGGTGGACGCGGACGCGGCGGAGAAGCAGGCCCTGACCGACCGGGACGCCGGCACCCTGCTGATCCGCGACGCGGGCTCGCCCTCCGACACCCGCTGGATCGACGACCGCGAGGACCTCCCGAAGATCATCCGCGCCGGCCGCCACATCGCCCGCACCCGCCGCTACACCCGGAACTACGCCTGGGAGATCGAGCCGGACGACCTGGTGGCGTACGTGGGGCAGGAGGCCCGGCGCGGCGACGGCTGGGTGAAGCTGGTGGGCGACTGGATCGACCGCGAGGTGGGTGACCTGTCACCGTGCTGGCCGCGCGAGGCGGTGGAGGCGGCGATCACGGAGGCCCACCGCCTGGGCGCCCGCGTAACGGCCCACTGCTTCGCGGAGTCGTCGTTGCGCGACCTGGTCGAGTCGGGCATCGACTGCATCGAACACGCGACGGGCCTGACGGACGACCTGATCCCGTTGTTCGCTTCCCGAGGCGTGGCGATCGTCCCCACCCTGGTCAACATCGCCACCTTCCCGAAGCTGGCCGAGGGCGGCGAATCCAGATTCCCCCGCTGGTCCACCCATATGCGCCGCCTCCACGCCCACCGCTACGACACAGTCCGCAACGCCTACGACGCCGGCATCCCGGTCTACGTAGGCACAGACGCGGGCGGCACCCTGCCCCACGGGTTGGTGGCAGAGGAGGTGGCGGAACTGGTCACGGCCGGCATCCCCCCGGTCGAAGCCCTGTCGGCGACAACCTGGAGCGCCCGCGAGTGGCTGGGTCGCCCCGGCCTGGACGAGGGCGCGGCAGCGGACCTGGTGGTGTACGAACGGGACCCCCGCACCGATGTACGCGTGCTGGGGGCCCCGCTGAGGGTTGTGCTGAACGGGCGGGTCGTCGGGTGATCAGAGATCAGTCCGCGTCGTCGCCGTAGGTGCGACACGAGACAAGGCCGTGCAGAAACTCCGAGAACGAAGGCGCGAGGCGCCTCGGAACCCTGTCCTCATCGACGTACGACACGGAAGGCTCACCGAGCGGCCCGCACTCGGAATAGTCGAGCATCACCGTGTCGTGCCCGGCGGAGGGAGTGATACCGAGGACGACGCCGATCTCGGGATACCTCCATTCAGCGATCAGGCGGCGTGACACGACATCCACTCCCCATGTACCCCCGACCCCCCAGACCACGTCGAGGCACACATGGTCCGGCGCCCACGACGTGGGGAATTCGGTGGGGAAGCAGCGATTTCGCAGCACGCCGCCGTTCTGGACGGACACCAGATCGACGTAGCTCTTCGGCAGGCGAACCTGAAGCACGTCCTCGGCGCGCCGAATCATCTCGGCATCCACCGGCGGGCCGACGTACTCGGATTCATCCGCTGGGTCGAAGATCATGATCCCGGACTCCGCTCTAACAGATCGAGAAACCGCCGGTATGGCCGGTTTGCGAGTGAACGGCCATGTCGACGAGCTGCATCACTCCGCAATCCTGGTGATGATGCCATGTCCACTTGCCCTTACGAGATGCCGCCGTGATGCCGGCCGCCCTGTCCGCCGCCGAGAAGTCCCTCCTCCTGTTGCCGGTCAAGGCGATGGTGACATCCGGTACGTTCGGGTGCCGGTAGGCGCTGAAGTCCGGGAACCCCTGGGCATCGAACGGCACCCCCGTGACCGGGTGATTGCCACCGGCGTGCTGAGCGTTGATCGGCCCGACGGGAGTTCCACCTGTGGCACACGTGCATGCAGCGGTGTGGCCGCCCACCGATCCCCCGCAGTTGTGCACGAGTACGGGCGTCTCACCTGCCAGCACGAGGTACGTGTGCAGGCCTTCGACGGTCAGGTTGTGGACCGTCGCCTGCGCCTTGCGCGCCTTGACGGCCGTGATCTGGACCCAGCTGCCGCCCCCCGAGCTCAACCACTGCCCGCGCTTCAGGTCGTCCGCGTCCACCCAGCGGCCCAGGTCCGGGAGCCAGAACCGGTGGCCGTCGGTGGCCGTGATCGTGGACGTCTTGCCGCCGGACTTGCCGTCCGTGTCGACGGTGAGGGTGACCAGGTGCTTGGTGCCGTCACCCTCGATCGTGCGCGTGACCGTGCGGGACTGCGCGTCGTCCGTCTCCACGTCCGACGCCGCGACCTTGTCGCCGATCTCGATGTCCTCGATCGGCTTCGTGGTGCCGTCGGCCATCAGGACCTGGGTGCCGGGAGTGAAGCTGTTGCCGATCTTGCAGGTGGCACCCGTGGCCGGCGGCGCGTCCGGGACCTTCGGCGGGGCCGGGGCGGGTGCCGGGTCTGCCGCCGGTGGATTGGTCGTGTTCGTCGGTGGGTTGGTCGTGTTCGTCGGGGGTGTGTCGGCGCCGCTGGTTGACGGAGGATTGCTCGTGGACGGCGTGGTCGCGCTCGGCGGTGTCGCGTTGTCGACCTGCCGGCCCACGTCGCTCGCGGTGTCGAGCGCCTCCAGCGCCTCGTCCCCGTACTTCGCCGCCTTCGCCGCCGTCGCCCCGTACCCCGCGAAGGGGATCGCGGAGGCGCAGGACAGGGCCGCGTCCACGTACTCGCCCTCGGCCGCGTACCAGCCGCAGTTGGCCAGGTCCGCGACCTCTCCCACGACCGGGATCAGGCCGACCACGTCCAGTGCGGCGTGACCGATGTCCGACCATGACAGGCCGAACAGGTGGCCGTCGATCTCTATGAACGAGATCGGGTTGCCGCCGGCGAAGGCGTAGCGGTTGCCGGTGAAGGGGTCCGTCGTGAGGCTCATGTCGGCGAGGGCGCCGCCGTACATGTCGCGGGTCAGGAAGCGGTTCAGGCCCGGGTCGTACGTCCGGAAGCCCATGTCGTACGTGCCGGACGTCGTGTCGTAGCGCTTGCCGTTGAAGCGGTACGAGTTGTACGGGTCTTCCGGTTCACCGCCCGACCCCGGCTTGTCGGCCCCCGTGAACTGGGCCGTGTCGTTCTTGCCGTACGCCGTGTAGCCGTACGTTGTTTTGGTGTCGCCGTCCTTGTCGGTCAGTGCCTCCACGTCACCGTGCGGGTGGTAGAGGTACTGCGTGGTCTCCGGGTCCTTGTCCTCCTCGTCCTTGATCTGGGTCAGCTTCTGGCCCCAGGACGCGTACTGGAAGGACGTGACACCCTCGTCCGTCACCTCCTCCTTCAGCGAGTGCGTCGTGATGCCCAGGTAGGTGAAGAGCGTGGTCTTCGCGTCGTCGCCGCTGCCGACCGCCTCCTTCACCGTGCGGTCGAAGGCGTCGTACGTCATGCGGGTCGTCTTCGCGGAGTCCCCGGACCCCGCCGTGATCGACGCCGGGCGGTCGAAGCCGTCGTAGCGGTACTTCTGGATCGTCTCGCCGCCGAAGGAGACGGTGTCGAGGCGGCCGAGCGGGTCGTAGTTGTACGTCGATGACGCGCCGTCCGCCGTGGAGGTGAGGAGGCGGTTGCGGTCGTAGCGGTGGGTCGTCGTCGTGTCGTCGACCGTCTGCCAGACCACGTTGCCGGCCGCGTCGTGCCGGTACTCCTCCGTCTTGTCGTCGTCGCCGGTCTTCGCGACCTTCGCGATGCGGTCCTGCGGGTCGTACGTGTACGCGTACGTGTTGTCGATCGTGTCGCCGTGGTCGTCGGCGTCCATCAGCTTCAGGACGTCCTCGACCTTGTGGCCGTTGGCGTTGTACTTCAGGGCGTGTTCGGCGACCAGGGTGTCGTCGGATTGCTTCTCCGTGGTCTTCTTCGTCGAACCGTCGAGGTAGTAGTCGACGGTCAGGACGTTGCCGTTCGGCTTGGTCTGCTTCGCCAGTTCGCCCCGGGCGGTGTATTCGAGCGAAGTGACCTGGCGGCCGTCCGCCGTCGCCGACGCCGCGTTGGTGATCCGCTCGACCCGGTTCAGCGGGTCGTAGTCCAGCTTGCTCCAGGTCAGGTCATGGGCCGTCGTCAGCGTGTTGCCGTTGGCGTCGTACGTCAGCGCGGTGGTGTTGCGCACGGAGTCGCCGTCGCGCTCGACGACCTTGCTGAGCTGGTTGAGCTCGTTGTACTCCAGGCTGTAGCGGTCGACCTCGACGCCGGGGCTGTTGTCGACGATCTCGATCTGGTTGCCGTTGGCGTCGTAGCGGTAGGAGAAGTCCTTCTCCTCGTTGTCCGTGTCCCCTTCGTTGTCGCGGACCAGCCGGACCGCGTCCGCGACGACCGTGCCGGTCGCCTTGTCGGTGAGGGTGATCGTCTGACCGGTGTCCTCGGCGAAGGCGTACTTGCCCAACGACCGCCATTCGCCCGGTAGTTCGGTCTGGTCCAGACTGCGAGTCTCCGTGCCGTCCTTGTGTTTGATCTCGTACGAGGCGTCCTTGGCCGCCCCGTCGACCTTCGGGTAGTGGACGTAGACGGTGTAGTCGCCGCTCTGCGGGATCGTCAGCTGCCAGACGAAGCGGTTCTCGCCCGAACCGGCCGTGTGGGTCTGCGCGTTGTAGCCGTACGAGCCCGCGGCGGCCGTCTCGTCCCAGGTGCCCTGGGTGGCCGTGTTGTTGATGTCGGAGTTGTCGACGAGCGCGACCTGGAGGCCGACCGGAACACCGTCGTCCGAGCGGGACTTCAGCGCGCCGCTCGGGTAGAACGACGAGTCGAGGGTCCGGCTGACCGAATCGCCCGCGCTGGTCAGGGTGTTCTGGATCTGCTGGCCGAGAGCGTTGTACTCGTAGGTGTTCTCGATGTCGTAGGCGTCCGTGGACGTCTTGATCCAGCCGGTGTCGAAGTAGGTGTACTCCGTCTCGTTACGGACGCTCTGGCCCTCCGACGGCGGCGCGCTGACCTTCTTCACCCGGCTCAGCGCGTCGTACTCGTACGTCGTCCGGTCGGGTGTGTTGTAGCGGCCGTCGTCGGGGTCGTAGGGGCTCAGGGTCTCCTTGACCCGGTTCAGCTCGTCGTAGATCGTCTCGGAGGCGAAGTCCTTCGCGTCGTCGCCGGTCTCCATACCGCGCGGCGTGATGACCCGAGTCTGGTTGCCGACCTCGTCGTACTCGAAGCGCGTCTTGCGGACGACCCCGTCGTCGTGCGGGACGTGGGCCTCGGCCAGAGCACCTCGGGGGTCCAGGATCAGCTCGGTGCGGTTGCCGTTCGCGTCGGTGGTGGCGGTGGTCAGACCGTCCCAGTCGTAGGTGCTCGTCGTCGACTTCCCGGCAGCGTCGGTGGTTTCCAGCAGCCGGTGGTCGAGGTCGTAGCGGAACTTGCTGGTGTAGTCGTCCGGGTCCTCGGTCTCGTTCTTGCGGGCGTCGACGACCTTCACCAGGTCACCGACGTCGTTGTAGAAGGCCGAGGCGCGCTTGCCGGCCGCGTTGACCGCCTCGATCGGCTGGTACACCTCGTCGTACTTCGTCGTCGAGGTGAAGTCGCCCGGGGTGTCGGTCAGATTGCCCTTGGGCTCGGTCGCGGTGAGCTGGTTGCCGACCTTGTCGTAGGTGAACGTCGACACCCGGTCCGGCGAGCCCTCCTCGTCGCCCGGCTGGGTGGTCTTCAGCAGCTGGTCCGCCGCGTCGTACTCGCTGCTGGTCGACACCTCGTTCGGGGCGGTGAAGACCAGGGTGTTGTCGTTGCGGTCGTACTCCGGGGCGGGCGTGACGATGAACACGCCGGCCTTCTGGTCCTTCGGCCTGCGGTTCTCCAGCGGACGCGCGAACAGGTCGTACGTCTGCGTGGTCGTCGCCCCGTCGGCCTCCTCGACCTCGGTGACATTGCCGCGCACGTCGTACGTCGTCGTCGTACGGTTGCCGAGGGCGTCGACGATCACCCGCGGATATCCGGACGGGTCGTGGTCCTCGAACTTCGTGGTGTGCTCGCCCGCGTCGGTGGCGGAGGTGAGTCG
Organism: Streptomyces tailanensis; assembly: GCF_008386495.1. Lineage (GTDB taxonomy): Bacteria > Actinomycetota > Actinomycetes > Streptomycetales > Streptomycetaceae > Streptomyces > Streptomyces tailanensis. The sequence continues at coordinate 75,693 of NZ_VTHJ01000008.1, forward strand.
GCCGCGGGCGTCGTAGGCGTTGGTGGAGGTGTAGTCGCCGTCGGGCTCGCTCGCCACGCCCTTCGGGTCGGTGACCGAGGTCATGTTGCCGCGCGCGTCGTAGCCGAACTGCCAGGTACGGCCCTCGGGGGAGACGCGGCGCACCAGGTCGGCGATGTAGCCGTTCTCGCCGGTCGCGTAGGTGAAGGTGGCGGCGGGACGGTCGTTCTTGACGCTCTCGGCGTCCTTCGCCTCCAGCGGGTAGCCCGTCTTGGGGTCGTACTTCCAGGTGCGGGCCGCCCCGTTGTTCTCCTCAAGCCGGGTGACGTTGTTGTCCGCGTCCCAACCCAGCTTGGTGGTCCGCTTCTTGGCGTCGGTCAGCTTCACCGGGCGGCCGTAGCCGTCCATCAGCTGAGTGGCCGGGTTGCCCTCGGCGTCCGTGACGACCGTCTCGGTCCCCTTGCCGTCATGGCCGTCGGGGTCCTTGTAGCGGTACCCGGTCACGCCCTTGAGCCGGTCCGTGATCGCCTTGGTGTACCCCAGGTAGTGCAGCTGGTCCTTGTCGTCGTGCGGGCCGATGTAGTCCAGCTTGGTGGCGTTCCCCTCCGGGTCGGTGACGGAGACCAGCTTCAGCCCGGGGTGGTCGAACTCCTTGCCGTAGTTGAACTTGAATACTTTGCGCAGCTTGTCGTTCGTCGAGTTCGCCCCGTCCGTCAGCCGCGCGAGCAGGCCCTTCTCGGTGAACGTGAAGTCGATCCGCCGCCCGGAGACGTCGGTGACGGAACGGACCTTGTCGATGATGAACGGGTTCAGGAGATGCTTGCCCTCCTGGACCTCACCGTCCTTGTCGACGTACGTGTAGGGCTCGCCCTTCTCCCAGTAGTCGACGGTGAGGGTGCGCCGGCCCTCGGCGTCGGTGACGTACTTCAGCAGCTTCGACGGGTGCCCGAGCAGCCGCTCCTCGTACGTGAACTCCATCCGGTTGCCGTTCTTGTCGACCTGGGCGCTCGGATAGCCCTGGCAGTCGAAGAGGAACCGGGTGCGGTCCGGGCGCAGGAACTCCCAGGCCTCCCGCTGGTGCGGATGGAGCAGACAGTCCTTCTCCAGCTGCTTGACCCGGAAGTGGACCCCGGCGGGGGAGTCCCACTCGCCCTTCTTGTTCTTGCTGAAGACATGGCTCGTGCCGTCGCCGTCGGTCAGCGTGATCTGCTTGGGCAGCAGCGCGGCCGGATGGAAGTCCAGCGGGGTGCCGAGGCGGACCGGCGAGGACGCCTGCATCGACCAGCCGAAACCGGCCGGAGTGCTGGACGCGTCCTGCGAGTTGTAGGCCATCCGCAGGAACGTCGAGAAGCCCAGCGAGGGGTTCGAGAAGGCGTTGTACGACCACACCGCGTTGCCGGCGTGAAGATTGCTCATCACCGCCGAACCCGAGCCGGTGTTCTTCCCCGCGTACGAGTAGAAGTCCTCCAGACCGAGCTGGCCGGAGGTCGGGTACTCGGCCGTCACCTCGTGCTTCGACGGCGGCACCCCGTCCGTCTCGGAGAGCCAGTCACCGGTGGCCTTCTCCCTGAGGTCCCACTCCAGGCCGAACGTCAGCCGCTTGTCGAGCGGGTCGACGAGCACCGGGGCCTTCAACTCCGCGTCGAAGGTGACCGTTTCGCCCGGCTGCACATCCTTCGGCAGCGGGGTCGCGTCCTTGTTGAGGAGGTTGGTGACGTCCTTACCGTCCAGGTACCAGCGGTACGACAGGACACGCTCGCCCTTCTTCCACACCGTGGCCGTGGTGTTGGTGAGCGTCGCCTCGACGGTGGCCTTCTCGCCGGGGATCATCCGCGCCGGCGTGTACGGCAGGAAGTACGTCTCGCCCTCGGGGGCGGCGAGCAGCTTGTCGCCGCGGGCCATCCGGCCGACGGCGGGCAGTTCGACCGCGCGCGCCGGGCTCGCCAGCAGCTTGCCCTGCTGGGTGCGGACGACGATCCGGTAGTGGTACGTACGGCCCTCGCCGTCGCCGTCGCCGTCGAGTGCCGGGGGCGCGGTGCGGTCGGCGAAGCTCCGGGTGTCCCGGCCGACGGGGGCGACCAGGGTCTCGTCGGTGGGGGTGAAGTCCTTCCGCGTGGACCGGTGGACCTCGTACTCCCTGAGGCCCTTGCCTTGGTACGCGCTCCAGGAGAGGTCGGCGCCGGTGGCGTGCGTGGTGCGGGGGACGGCGATGCGAACGCCGTCGGCCTCGCCCGAGACCCCTCGGTGGGTCACGGAGGAGCCGCCCCGGGCGCGGTCGAGGGAGATACGGGGCGGCTCGTAGTCGCTTTCGTTCTTGGCCTCGTCCTCGTCGTCACCGCCGAAGAGGCGCTCCAGGAGGCCGGGTTCGTCCTTGTCACCGGCGAGTTCACTGGCGGGACGCCAGCCCTCGCGGGGATCACTGGTATCGGGTTCGACCGCGGCCGCGGGTCTCGCCTCGCTCGTCCGGGCGGGAGTGGCGGGCGCGGTACTCATGATCAGGGCCGTCGCCACACCGCCGACCAGGGCGGCACGCAGACGGAAACGGCGGAGACGGATGCGGCGTAGGCGTAAACGGGCGTGGTCCAAGACTGCCATGAAGGGCTCCTTGTTCCCCGAAGGGCTCCTCGTTCCCCGTGGACACAGGGATCGCACAGGACTCGCCGGGCAGCACTGTGTACCAAGGGCCCCCAAAGACGTGTCAATGGCATGTCAAAAGGAGGGGTCGAATTTCGGACTGCGAATGATGAGGAGAAGTCCTGGTGGAGTGTGGGTCGTGGTGTGAAGCCGTAGAAGCGGAACGTCCGGAACCGGCCAGCGGGTCAACACCCCTTGTTTGTCGGGGCGGTTGACCGAGTCGTGAAACCGTTTTAACTTCCCCTCACTCCGACTTCGAGACCCGAGGGGGACCCGTGGCCGCTGTACTACGGGAACGAGCAGGTACCGAGGAGGTGAGGGCGGCGCGGCGTCGGCCGGACGGTGCGCCCCCGCGGCGAAAAGGTTTTCAGAGCCGGGGCTCGCTCGCCCTGGCGCTGCTCATGCTCCCCGGCCTCGCCTACTTCCTGCTCTTCCACTACGGCGCCCTGGCCGGCAACCTCATCGCCTTCAAGGAGTACGTGCCGTTCGACGGCATCTGGGGCAGCCCCTGGGTCGGCACGGGCAATTTTCGGCGGATGTTCGAGGACGCGGCGTTCTGGGACGCCGTCATCAACACGCTCTGGATCGCCGTCCTCCAGATCGTCTTCTACTTCCCGGTGCCGCTCGCCCTCGCCCTGCTCCTGCACACCCTCACCTACAGCAGCGTCCGCCGCTTCGTGCAGTCGGTGGCGTATCTGCCGCACTTCATCTCATGGGTGATCGTCGTCGCCCTGTTCCAACAGGTCCTCGGTGACACCGGACTGCTCAACTCGTCCCTGGACGGCATGGGGCTGCGCACCGTCGACATCATCGGCAACCCTGACGCTTTCCGGCCGCTCACCGTCGCCCAGGTCATCTGGAAGGACGCCGGCTGGGGCACGATCATCTTCCTCGCCGCGCTCGCCCAGGTCGACGAGCAGCAGTACGAGGCCGCCGCGATCGACGGGGCGGGCCCCTGGCGGCGCTTCTGGCACGTCACGCTGCCCGCCATCCGCCCGGTGATCGTGCTGCTGCTCATCATGCGGCTCGGCGACATCCTCTCCGTCGGCTTCGAGCAGATGCTGCTCCAGCGTGACGCGGTCGGCCCGGAGACCGCCGAGATCATCGACACCTTCGTCTACTACCAGGGCATCGTCGGCGGCGACTACGGATTCGCCGCCGCCGCGGGCCTGTTCAAGGGCGTCATCGGCGCCCTGCTCGTCTACGCGGCCAACAAGGTCGCTCATCGGCTCGGCGAACAGGGGGTCTACAGGTGAGCGCTCACGTTCGGCCGGGATGGATGGAGAAGCCCAAGCCCGTCACCCAGGCCGCGAAAGCGGTGGCCCTCGTCGCCGTGGTCCTCCTGGTTTGTGTGCCGTTCCTCGTCATCGTCTCCACCTCCCTCGCCTCCACCGACGAGGTCGTCGAGAACGGCGGCTGGGTGCTGTGGCCGACCGAGCCCTCGCTGGACGCGTACCGCGACATCCTCGACGGCGGCATCGTCACCCACGCCCTCGGCGTCAGCGCCTCAGTCACGCTCGCCGGCACCCTGCTCAGCCTCGCCTGCACGGTCACCCTCGCCTACGCCCTTTCCAGGCCCGGCGTCTTCGGCGGCAAGCCGGTCCTGCTGCTGATCCTGTTCACGTTCCTCTTCCCGCCCGGCATGATCCCGAGCTTCCTGCTGGTCAAGGAGCTGGGCTTGCTGGACAGTTACGCCTCGCTGGTCCTGCCCGTCCTCGTGAACGTCTTCAACCTCGTCGTCCTGCGCGGCTTCTTCCAGGGCATCCCCGAGGAGCTGTACGAGGCGGCGCGGCTGGACGGGGCGGGGGACTGGCGGGTGCTGTGGTCGGTGGTCCTGCCTCTGTCCAAGGCCGCGCTGGCCGTCGTAGGACTCTTCTACGCGGTGGCGTACTGGAACTCCTGGTTCTACGCCTCCCTCTACCTGGAGAGCGACCACTGGCCCCTGCAACAGGTCCTGCGGACGTACGTGGTCGCCGGGTCCGGACTGACCGACGCGACGACCGGCGAGGCCACCGTCACCGCACCGCAGACCGTGCAGATGGCGGTGCTGGTGATCGCCACCGTACCGATCCTGCTCGTCTACCCGTTCCTGCAGAAGTACTTCACCAAGGGCGTGCTCACCGGCGCCATCAAGAGCTGACGCACCCTGTATGGAAGGTGGTTCACCCATGCCCCGCATGTCCCGCCGTACGCTGCTCCGCTCCCTGGCCGCCGGTGGCGCGGCGGCCGCCGCGCCCTCCCTGCTGACCGCCTGCTCCACCGGCTCCGGCGACAGCGACGTGTCCAACGCGGGCAAGAAGCTCGCGCCCTGGCCGGCGTACCGTGCCGCGACCGGCCCGAAGCCGGACCTCGCGCCGACCGAGGCCGGAGTCCAGGCGGGCTACACCGCCTACCCCGCCGACCTGGTCAAGTCCGTCTCCCGCACCCCCGGCGACGGCTCGACCGTCAGAGTCATGTCGGTGTCGTTCGGCACCCCACCCAAGCCCGCTTCCGCGAACCGGTTCTGGGCGGCCGTCGAGAAGGCCCTCGGGGTGAAGATCGAGTACACGATCATCGCCCAGGCCGACTACCAGAAGAAGATGGCGACCGTCATGGCGGGCGACCCCGACACCCTGCCCGACATCATCAACGTCTTCTCCGGCTTCGTCCTGCCCCGCGAGCCCGAGTTCGTACGGCGCCGGGCCGAGGACCTCACCCCGTTCCTCTCCGGCGACGCGATCGCCGACTACCCCAACCTCGCGAACATCCCCACCCACGCCTGGCGCGACATGGGCCGCATCGGCGGACTGATCTACGGCATCCCGCTGGAGCGCCCCCTGCCCGGCTCCACGCTCTGGCTCAACCAGGGCATGTTCACCGACGCGGGCATGAAGGAGGGCTGGACCACGGACGACTTCGCCGCCGTCGTCAAGAAGGCCACCGGCGGCCGGACCTACGCGCTGGGCGCCGCCGCCGGCTCCAACTTCGGCAACGCCTTCCACGGCGCCGCCCACAACGCCCCCCAGGAATGGGCCGTCACCGAGGACGGCACCTTCCAGCCGGGCTGGGCCGACGAACGCTACAAGGCGGCCATCGCCTTCCAGTCCGGGCTCCGCGAGGCCGGCTCGTACCACCCCGACGCCACATCCATCTCCCAGATCGACCTGACCACCCTCTACTACAACGGCACGGTCGGCTCCATGCAGGACGGCTTCGGCGCCTATCTGCCCAAGTACCGTGAGAGCAAAGGAAAGTTGACCCCGGCGGCGGCCCTGCCGTACAGCGTCGGCGGCGAACCCGGCGGCATCGTCGCCGCCCGCCGCTCCTTCGGCTACACCGTGCTGAAGAAGGCGAAGAAGGAGCGCATCGAGCTGCTGCTCCGCATCCTCGACTACCTCGCCGCCCCCTTCGGCAGCCAGGAGTGGGAACTCGTCCACTACGGCGTCGAGGGCACCCACTTCACCCGCGCCGGTGACGGCTCCCCACAGGTCACCAAGCTCGGCGAGGTCGAGAACAACACCAACCTGCCGCTGAAGTACCTCGCCGAGGGGCCCCAGGTGCTGTTCGTGCCGGGCATGCCGGACGCCGTACGGGCCCTGCACACCTGGCAGCGGAAGGTCGTGCCGTACGCCATCCGCAACGCCTCCTTCGGGCTGCAGTCGGCGACGAAGAACTCCCAGGGCGCCAAGCTCAAGGCGCTCATCGACGACACCGTCACCGGCATCGTCGCCGGCCGCCTCCCGCTGTCCGAGTGGGACGCGACCGTGAAGAAGTGGCGTGCCGGCGGCGGCGACAGAATGGCCGAGGAATTCGCGAAGGACCACGCGGCCAACACGTGAGCCGCGCACAGCCGAGGTGGGGGATGGGGAACGACATGGTGTCCAAGGGGCCGGCGGCCAAGGGGCGGGTCACGATTCGCGAGGTCGCCGAGCGGGCGGGCGTGTCGGTGGCCACGGCGTCGCGTGCGCTCAGCGGCAACCATCCCGTGCCCGCCGCGACCCGGGCCCGCGTGCTGCGTGCCGCGCGTGACCTCGACTATGTCGCCAACGCACACGCCCGCGCGCTGGTGGGCGGCGGCCGGAAGATGGCCGCCGTCGTCGTACGCCAGGTCACCAGCCCCTTCTACGCCCAGGTCGCCGAGGGGGTGGAGGCGGAGGCCGCCGACCGGGGATGGCTGTGCGTCGTGGGCGCCACCGGCGGGGATCCCCAGCGCGAGATGGACTTCGTCCGGCTCATGCGGGAGGAGGGGGCGCGGCTGGTCATCCTGGTCGGCGGGGTCGTCGAGGACGACGCGTACCGCTCACGCGTGACCCACTACGCCCAGGCCCTCGACGCGTCCGGGGCGCGGCTGGTGCTCTGCGGACGGCCGACGCCCGATCCCGATGTCCCGGCCCTCGTCGTCGAGTTCGACAACGAGGCGGGGGCTCGCGCGATCACCGGGCATCTGCTGTCCGCCGGGCACCGTCGGATCGTCTTCCTCGGCGGGCTGCCGGGCAACACCGCGCTCGACGCGCGGGTCGCCGGGTACCGGGCGGCTCTGGCCGAGCACGGGGTGCCGCTGGCGGGGGCGAGGGTGGTCGACTGCGGCTTGGGCCGCGCGAACGGTTTGCGTGCGATGGGCGAACTTCTCAAGGACACAAGGGAGTTCACTGCGGTGGTGGCCGGGGACGACATGGTTGCGGCGGGGGCGCTTCGGGCTATCGCCGATGCGGGGTTGCGGGTTCCGGAGGACGTTTCTGTCGTCGGGTACAACGACATTCCGTTGGCCGAGGACTTCAATCCGCCGCTGACGACTGTGCGGACTCCTGCGGAGGAGCTTGGCAGGGCTGCTGTGCGGATCGCTTTGCGTGATCCCGAGCATGCGGCTGGGTCGCATCACCTGCTCGGTACGCACATTGTTGTGCGGCGGAGTGTCGCGGCACCCCCACGCTCCGATTGAAGGCCGTCGTGACAGTGCGGGCGGAGTGTGGCTGGTCGCGCCCACGCGGCGGAGCCGCATATGTCACAGCCCCGCGCCCCTTAGGTTGGCCCGCTGCCCCCGTGATCACAAGCGCACCCCCGACTGATGGAGGGCTCACCTCGTATGACCGTGCCGCCAGTGTCGATCACCGGCCCGATGCACCTGCCTGACCTTGATCTTCGTCTTTCGCCCCTCACCGGCTGGACCCGCGCCCACTGGGAAGCCGTAGCCGACCGACTCCTGAATGGCCTGCTGCCCTACGCCACCCCGGACTTCGCCCAGTACCGGTTACCCGGGCCGCCCAGCCACTCCGGCCCCTGGTCGGACGGGCTCGAAGGCTACGCTCGCTCATTCCTCCTCGCTGCCTTCCGGATCGCGGGGTCGGGAGGCCGGGTGAGTTCCGCTCTCATCGAGCGGTACGCCGCCGGGCTCGCCGCCGGTACCGATCCACACCATCCCGAGCACTGGCCGCCCATCACCGACCGGGCGCAGCCCATGGTCGAGGCGGCGTCGATCGCGATCGCGTTGCACGAGTCGCGGCCGTGGTTGTGGGATCACCTTTCCGACGGGGTACGGGGGCGGGTCGTGGAGTGGCTGGGGGGCTTCGTCGGGGCGGAGGTGAACGACTCCAACTGGCGGCTCTTCCAAGTCATCACCGAGGAGTTCCTCGCCTCCGTCGGTGCCCCGCACAGCCGTGCCGAGATCGACGCCGGGCTGGCCCGCCCGGAGGACTGGTACCGGGGCGGGGGCTGGTACACAGACGGGGACGGGCAGAAGTTCGACTACTACAACGGCTGGGCGCTGCATCTGTATCCGGTGCTGTGGGAGCGGATCGCGGGGCCCCGGGCGGACGCGGCCACCGTGACCCGGCACAGGGGCCGGCTCCGTGAATTCCTCGCCGATCACCAGCACTTCTTCGGCTCCGACGGGGCGCCGGTGCACCAGGGTCGGTCGCTCACCTATCGCTTCGCGACCACCGCCCCCTTGTGGGCGGGCGCCCTTGCCGACGCAACCCCCCTCCCGCCCGGCCGCACCCGCCGTCTCGCCTCCGGTGCCCTGAAGCACTTCGCCGAGCGGGGCGCGCCCGACGAGCGGGGGCTGCTCACGCTGGGGTGGTACCGCCCGTTCCTCCCCGTCACCCAGCGCTACTCGGGTCCTGCCTCCCCGTACTGGGCGAGCAAGGCGTTCCTCGGGCTGCTGCTGCCCGAGAACCATCCGGTGTGGATGGCGGCGGAGGAGCCCGCGCCCGTGGACACGGCCGACGTCACCCTGGCCCTGCCCGCGCCGGGCTGGCTGCTGCACTCCACCGCCGCCGACGGGCTCGTACGGCTCGTCAATCACGGCAGCGACCGGTTGCCGCCCCCGCCCGCGACGGCCGACGACAGCCCGCACTACGCCAGGTTCGCCTACTCCAGCGGCACGGCGCCCGAGACTCCGGCCGGCCCCGACAACCACCTCGCCCTCCTCGCCCCCGACGGCACGCCCTCCCCGCGCGGGCGCATCCACCCGCTCGGTGTCGACGGCCGCCGTGCCGCCTCCTGGCACGAGGCCCTGGGACAGCGCGTGGAGACGGTCAGCGTGGCGCACGGCCCGTGGGAGGTACGGGTGCACCGACTCGACGCACCGTCCGGAACAGCCGTACGGGAAGGGGGATGGGCGGTGGCCGACGACGCGGCGCCGCCCGTGGGGGAGTCCGGGCCGGGGCCCCGGGCGCTGGCCCGTCGCGCGGACGGCCTGACCAGCGCGATCGTGGGCCTGCACGGCTGGAGCGGGCCCGGCGCCGTCGTACACGCCCGCGACACCAACGCGTACGGACTCCACTCGGCGACGCCCGTCCTCGAAGGAAGCGCCGCCCCGCTCCTCGTCACCCTCGTCCTGCTCAGCGGCGACCCGCACGCCTCGCACACGGGCGCGAGCGCCACGGTCCGCGACGACGGAACCGTGGACCTCCGCTTCCCCGACGGCACCCGGGAGCGGGTGCGGTACGACGAAACGCCGCACCCGACCCGCGTGGTCCGGTCGGCGGACCGCTGAGCCCCTCCGCTCAGCGGTCCGCCAGTGTCATGGCCTGGTCCAGTGCCTGGAGGAAACCGTTTATCGTCGCCCGGTCCCGGACCGCCAGGCGCAGCCAGTCCTCGTCCAGCCCTGGGAAGGTGTCGCCGCGGCGGACGGCGAAGCCCAGGGTGCGGAGGTGGCGTCGTACGGCCGCCGCTCGGGGGAGCCGGATCAGCACGAACGGGCCCTCGGCGGGCTCGGCGACGAGCAGGCCGTCGGGCACGAACTCCTGGAGCCCGGCGACCAGATGGGCACGGTCGGCGGCTGTGCGAGCGGCCGCGTCGGCCGCCTCCGTCAGCGCCCGGTCCGACACACACGCCTCGGCCGCCGCGAGCGCGGGCGTGGACACCGGCCACAGCGGCTGGGCACGCTCCAGCTCCGCGATCGTCTCGGGGGCGGCGAGGACGTAACCGATCCGCAGCCCTGCCAGCCCCCAGGTCTTGGTGAGGCTGCGCAGCACGACGAGGCCGGGCACGTCCGTCCGCCCGGCCAGCGCCTCGCGCTCACCCGGCACGGCGTCCATGAACGCCTCGTCGACCACCAACGTCCGCCCCGGCCGGGCGAGTTCGGCGATGGCCGCGGCCGGATGCAGTACGGACGTCGGGTTGGTCGGGTTGCCGATGACGACCAGGTCGGCGTCCTCGGGCACGGCCGCCGGGTCCAGCCGGAAGCCGTCCGCCGCCCGCAGCAGCACCCGGTCCACGGTGTGCCCGGCGTCCCGCAGCGCGGCCTCCGGCTCCGTGAACTGGGGGTGTACGACGACGGGCCGACGGACCGTCAGGGCGCGGGCGAGCAGCACGAAGGCCTCGGCGGCGCCGGCGGTGAGCAGGACCCGGTCCACCGGCAGCCCGTGCCGGGCCGCCACCGCCGCCCGGGCGGTACGCCCGTCGGGGTAGGCGGCCAGCCCGGTCAGCGACTCGGCGATCCGCTCCCGCAGCCAGGCGGGCGGCGTGTCGGAGCGGACGTTCACGGCGAGGTCGATGAGCCCCGCCCCGTCGTCCCGTACCTCGGAGTCCCCGTGATGGCGCAGATCGTGTGCTGCGCCCTCCGATTCAGTGTGCATGGGAGTGCGCATGCCCTCCGTGGTGAGGGTGATGCCCATGGCCGTGGTGGTGTCCGTCGTGATGCTCGTCGTCGTCCGGGTGGAAGTGCGGCTGCTGCGGCAGCCCCACCTTGTCCTCGAAGCCGGGCAGTGCGATGCGGTAGACGCAGGAGTCGCAGTTCATGCGCAGATCGCCTTCCAGCGCCTCCCGGTACCGCTCCATGACCAGATCGAGCAACTCCGGCTCCGGCCCGATGACATCGGCGGACCGTACCTCGACCTCCGGATGCGCCGCCGCCCAGCCCTCGGTCTGCTGCCGCACCCGGTCCGGCAGGATCCCGGTGAACAGGAAGTACGGCAGCACGACGATCCGCTTCGCGCCCAGCCTCACGCACCGGTCGAGGCCGCTCGGCACGTCCGGCGCCGCCAGCGACACGAACGCCGTCTCCACGCCCGCGTAACCGCGCCCCTCCCACAGCAGCCGGGCCGCCTTGTGCACCTCGGCGTTGGCGTCGGGATCGGTGGAACCGCGCCCGACCAGCAACACGGTCACATCGGCCCGGTCGCCCGGCGCACGCCCGGCCGAGCCCAGCGCCTCGTCCAGCCGCCGCTCCAGGACGCTCAGCAGCGCCGGGTGCGGGCCCAGCGGACGGCCGTAGGTGTACGAGATCCCCGGGTGCCGTTCCTTCTCGCGGGCCAGCGCCGCCGGGATGTCCCCCTTGGCGTGCCCGGCGGACACCAGCATCAGCGGAACCGCGGCGAACCGCCGCACCCCCCGCTCCACCAGCTCGGTGACGGCCTCGCCCAGCGGCGGCGGGGACAGCTCGATGAAGCCGCCCGCGACGGGCAGTTCGGGGTGGCGGCGCCCCAGCTCCCGTACGAAGTCGCGGAACGCCTCGGCTCCGGCATCGTCCCGGGTGCCATGACCGGCGATGAGCAGGGCGGGCGGCGGGGTGGTCACGATTTCTCCTTCTCGGTGGGGTGCTCGGTGGAGTTGTGCGCGGAGGGGTGCTGCTCGGTGGGGTGGTGGTACAGCAGGGCGTTGAGCGCGGCGGCGGCCACCGCCGACCCGCCCTTCTCGGACACGTTGCTGACGGCGGGCAGCCCGCTCTCCCGCAACGCGGCCTTGGACTCGGCCGCGCCGACGAAACCGACGGGCAGCCCGATGACGAGCGCGGGCACGGCGTCCAGCGTGAGCAGCTCCTCGAGCGCGGTCGGCGCACAGCCGATCACCCACAACGCCCCCGGCCCGACCTGCTCGTAAGCCAGCCGGACGGCATGCGCGGAGCGGGTCAGCCCCGGCCCGGCGACGGCGTCCTTCAGTTGACAGACGGTCTCGCGCCGGGTGATCCCCGCGGCGACCATCTCCACATCCACGACGACCGGCGCCCCCGCGTGCAGCGCGGCGTGCGCGTTCCGCAGCGCGCCCTCGTCCATGACGAGGTCGTCCGCGTACTCCAGATCGGCGGCGGAGTGGATGACCCGCTCCACGACCGCTCTGGTCAGCGGCGGGAAGCGCGAGGTGTCGAGGCGGGCACGCAGCCGCCGGAACGACTCATGCTCGATCGGATGGACCACACGGGTCGCCGGGTTCACTCGGACTCCTCCTGCGCGCTCTCCTGCCAGCGGTAGCCGCGTGGCGTCACCATGCGCCCCGCGATCTCCCTGGTCGCCGTGTTGCCCACGGTCACGACGGTCATCATGTCGACCGTCGCCGGGTCGAGTGCGGCCAGGGTCGTCACCCGGGCCGATTCGTCCGGCCGCGAGGCCTGTCGTACGACACCGACCGGCGTCGTCGGCTCCCGGTGCTCGCCGAGGATCGCGAGCGCCTTCGGCAACTGCCAGTCCCGGCCCCGGCTGCGCGGGTTGTAGAACGTCACCACGATGTCCGCCTCGGCCGCCGCCCGCACCCGCCGCTCGATGACCTCCCACGGCGTGTGCAGGTCGGACAGGCTGATCGACACATGGTCGTGCCCGAGGGGCGCCCCCAGGATCGCGGCGGCGGCGAGCGCGGCGGTCACGCCCGGCACGCCGATCACATCGATGTCGTCGGAGGCCTCGGCGAGCGCCGGCGACGCCATGGCGTACACCCCCGCGTCCCCGCTCCCGATCAGCGCGACGGCCTGCCCCTTCCGAGCCTCCGCCACCGCCGTCCGCGCCCGCTCCTCCTCGGCACCGAGCCCGGACTCCAGGACGCGCGTGCCGGGCCTGAGCAGATCCCGGATCTGATCGACGTACTGATCGAGCCCGACGAGTACGGAGGCGGATCGGAGCTCGGCCTTGGCACGCGGCGTGAGCAGATCCCGCGCCCCGGGCCCGAGCCCGACGACCGCGAGCCGCCCCCGCCCCGGCCGCCGCACGACCGCACAGGTCGCCATCGCCGCCTTCCCGTCCGCCCGCTCCGACTTCCGCTTGGGGACGAGGAGTTCACCCCCGCGTACGAGGGCGGCGGCCTCCGCTACGGAAGGGGTGCCCACGGCGGCGAGCGGCGCGTCGGAGGGGTTCGGCACCTCGACCGCCGCCAACTCGTCGGCGGAGTAGGTGACGAGGGGTACGCCGAGGCTTTCGGCGGCCTGGACGATGCCGGGTTCGTCGGCTTTGGCGTCGACGGTGACGATCTCGGCGAGCGACTTGGGGGAAAGGCCGGCGTCGCGGAGGGCCGCATGGACCAGGCCGAGGATCTCGTCGGTGGGGGCACCCTTGGAGGCGCCTACGCCGACGACGAGGGAGGGCGGGCGGAGGACGACTTGGGCTTGGCCGATGTCGAGGAGGCGGTCGGTCACGTGGATCACCGGTTCCTGCTGTGGCACCGAGCCTTGCCGGGCCGCCGGACGCCCGACGTTCGACGGCAACGCGGGCAGAGGCCAGCTGAACTCCAAGTCCAGCTCCACGGCCTCCCCATCCAGCACAGCTCGAGAAACCCCAGCCACATCCCCCTCGACAGGCACCCCGAGCGTGTCCAGCCCAGGCACCCCCATCGCATCCGTAGCGGTAGTCACCACAGGCTCGGCGCCCATCAACTCACCCACCTCACGGGCGAGTTCATTGGCACCCCCACCATGCCCGCCGACCAACGAGACAGCGAACCGCCCGCCCTCGTCGACGCACACCACACCCGGGTCGGATGCCTTGTCGCCCAGCAGCGGCGCGAGCAACCGTACGGTCGCCCCCGTCGCGAGGAAGCACACCAACTGCTCGCACTCCCCGAACGCGCGCCCCACGGCATCCCGTACGGGCCCCTCGTACACACGTGTCCGCTCGGGCCAGGCCGAGGCGAGCCGCTGGGCGGCCACCGCGCCCGCGGCGGTCGCGGAGATCAGGCCGATCACCGGTCAACTCCTTCACTCAGGATTGCCTTGCGATATCCATGCCGGTCATCCCAGCTGACCTGCTTTTCTGCTGGGGGTCCGGGGGCCGCGCGGCGGTAGTCGCATATCAATTCAGCCCCCGGGAAGATGCAGCACTGTGCGCCGGAGGCCTGACGCCCCACAGCAGAAAAACGGGATTGGTGGCGGCCAGCCGGGTCACGTCCCCCGGCAGCGGCACGAGCCGGGACGCCTGCAGCAGTACGCCGTCACAGGTCATCCCGGCCGCCACGAGCGCCTCCCGGGCCGCCGGGACCCGGTCGAGCGCGGCCATGGCGACCACCACGGTCCGCCGTACGCGCTCCGCGCAGGCGGCGACGATGGCGGGCAGTTCGCGCCCTCCACCGCCGATGAACACGGCGTCGGGTTCGCCGTGCAGACCGGACAGCACGTCCGGCGCCGCACCGTGCACCACATGCACGTCGACGCCGTGCGCGGCGGCGTTGCCGTGGATCCGCTCCACGTCCTCGGCCGACTTCTCGACGGCGGTGACGGCCGCGCCGAGCCGCGCGCACTCCACGGCCACCGAGCCGGAACCCGCGCCGATGTCCCACACCAGATCCCCGAGCCGCGGCCCGAGCCGGGCGAGCGCCAGCGCCCGTACCTCGAACTTGGTGATCATCGAGTCACGATGCGCGAACTCGCGCTCGTCCAGGGCCCATCGGTCAGGGGCGGGACGCGCCCCGGCGACGGTACGCATCACGCTGACCGCATGCTCGTCGTCGGGATCGAGGCACAGTACGACGCTCACGGCCGAACCCCAGTCACGGGCGGCGGCCTCCACCGGAGTCACCCGCTCCACCCGCTCCCGCCCGGGATCGCCCAGCGCGGACGCCACGACGAGCACCCGTCGGCTGTGCAGCAGTCCCGCGCCCAGTTCGGCGGGCCCGGAGCCCGGCCCGGTCAGCACCGCCACCTTCGGCCGCGCCCGGCACACGTTCAGCGCGGTCCGCAGCTCACGCCCGTGCGCGCTCACCACGACCGCGTCGTCCCAGGGCAGCCCCAGCCGGGCGAACGCCGCGGCGACGGACGACACCCCCGGCCGTACGTCCAACGCGTCCGCCCCGAACCGCTCGGCGAGCGCCCGCACGATCCCGAAGAACCCCGGGTCACCGGAGGCGAGCACGACGACCCGCCGGTCGACGAACTTCTCGATCACGTCCAGGGCGGGCGACAGCGGCCCCAGCACCACCCGCTCGGCACCCTCCGGCAGCCGAGCCGCCTCCAGATGCCGCCGCCCGCCCACGACGAGCGCCGCCTCCGCCAACACGGCCTCGGCGTCCGGGGGGAGGGGCGCCCCCGTACCCGTACCGATGACACTGATCACGGAGCCGAGCCCTGCTCCCGCACCTCACGACGCGCTTCCCGCAGCGCCTTGCGCGCCGTCGGGTCGGCCTTGCGGTACCCGTGGAAGTGACCGGGGTGGTAGAGATGCGAACGCGTCCCCTGGGCGTCGAGGGCGGGACCGACCAGGAAGAGCGTGTGCTTCCAGAGCTTGTGCTCCTTGACGGTCTCCTCCAGCGTCCCGATCGTGCACTTCACGACGAGTTCCTCGGGCCAGGTCGCCTGATACGCCACCACGACCGGCGTCGACGTCGGATACCCGCCCTCCAACAACTCCCGCACCAACTGCCCACTGCGCGCCGCCGACAAAAACACCGCCATGGTCGTCCCGTGCCGCGCGAACTCCCGCACCTCCTCACCCGGCGGCATGGGCGTCTTTCCCCCACCGAGCCGGGTCAGAATCACGGACTGCGCAACCTCGGGAATCGTCAACTCCCGCTGCGCGAGCGCGGCAACGGCCGAGAAGGACGACACCCCGGGAATCACCTCGGTGACGATCCCGATCTCCCGACACCGATCGACCTGCTCCTGCGTACCACCCCACAGCGCCGGATCCCCGGAATGAATCCGAGCCACCTTCAACCCCTCGTCGAGGGCCCGCTCGTACACGGCGACGACGTCCTCCAGGGACATGGCCGCCGAGTCCAGAATCTCGGCCCCTTCCCGAGCATGCTCAAGCACCTCAGCCTGAACGAGACTCGCCGCCCAGATCACCACATCGGCCTCGGCGATCGCCCGAGCAGCCCGAAACGTCAACAGATCGGCAGCCCCGGGCCCGGCCCCGACGAAGGTCACCTTGCCGGTGTCAGCAGCCATGGGGGATCGATCCTCTCTGAGTTGGTGTCGCGCCCTTCAGGGGCGCGGGGAACGGCGCGAGCAACCACAACGGACCCGCAGCCAAAAACGGCCCTACCAGCGGAGCGTCAGGGCTCACAGCTTGCCGCCGCGCCCGCCGTCACGCCGGGCGGGCGCGATCAGGGTGGAGAGATAGGGCAGCGGACGGCCGTCGAGTTCGCAGGCGGCCTGGATGGACTCCTCCGCCAGCCCGAGCGCGGACCCCCACACCGCGTCGTCGATCCGCCCGCTTTCCCGCAGCGCCTCGACGACGGCCTGCGCCTGTCGTCCGAACTTGTACGCGACGACGGTCCCCGGCCCGTTGAGGGCGTCCTTCAGCACGGCCGCCCCCGCGGTGACGGGCACGAGCGTGAGCGGTTCGGTCCCTTCCGTCAGTACGGCACCGGAGCGCGCGGCGAGGTCCTGCATGGCGGTGATACCGGGCACGGTCTCCACGACGGTCCCCGGCACCAGTTCCTCGATGGTCTGGGCGAGATAGGTGAAGGTGGAGTAGACGTTGGGATCACCGATGGTGGCGAAGGCGACGCACGCGTGCCCCCTGAGCAGCTCGGCGACCCGCTCCCCGGCGGCGTCCCAGGCGGCCTCGCGCCGCCCCCGGTCGGTCCGCTCGTTGAGCGCGAACACGACCCGTACGACTTTCTCCTCGGACACGTAATGCAGAACGGTCGCCTCGGCGCGCCCTCGCTCTCCGGTGTCCATGACCGGCACAACAACGACATCGGCGGCCCGCAGAGCGTTGACACCCTTGACGGTCACCAGCTCCGGATCACCGGGCCCGACCCCGATCCCGATCAGCTTGCTGCTCATGACGTCCGGCACCTCTCCACGAACCGACGGGCGACACCGGGCTCCGACGCCCAGTGCGTGTGCAGATAACTCGCGTGCACACCTCGCTGTACAAAACCTTCGACCCGCCGCGCGGGAGAACGTATCCCCCAAGCGGGAGCCGCCCCGGCCCCCGGCTCGACGACCGTCCGATGAAACTCGTGCCCCCGCATCCGCGTCCCCGCCGGCGCGAGCACACTGTCACCGACGGCCACCGCGTCCCGATACCCGAGCGTGAGCCGCTCCGACATCCGCGCATTCGCATCGAGCACCCCGCACATCGGCAGCCCATCGAGCTCCCGGCACAGATACAGCAGCCCCGCACACTCGGCGGCGACAGGAGCCCCGCTCTCCGCGAGGCCCGCGACAGCCTTCCGCAGGGATACGTTGGCGGACAGCTCAGCCGCGTACACCTCGGGGAACCCACCGCCGATGACCAACCCCCGAGTCCTCTCGGGCAGTTCCGCATCATTCAGCGGATCGAAGACGACGACCTCGGCCCCGGCGGCAGCCAGCAGCTCGCTGTGCTCGGCATACGAAAAGCTGAACGCGGCTCCACCGGCAACGGCAACGACGGGCGCCTGTGCGATGGGCGATGCTTCGGCTCCGGGCACTTTTGAGCCCGGTCCAGCCACACCCAGCCCGTCCGGCGTTTGAGGACGAGGCCGTTCAGGCCGAAAGCGGGGGTCTGGGGGCGCAGCCCCCAGGGATGGGACGGGTAGGGGCGGCGGGGGCGAAGAAGACACGGCCGCAGCCGCATCCCATGCCGCACCCGAAATCACCCCCGCACTCCGAGCCAGCCCGACCAGCCCCTCCAGATCGCACCCGGCAGCCACCTGCGCCCCCATCGCCGCAACCGCCTCCACGGCCTGAGCCCGCCGCTCGACAACCGGCACCAACCCCAAATGCCGAGAAGGCGTACCCACCTGCGCAGCCCTCCGCAGCACCCCCAACACCGGCACCCCGGCCGACTCCAACGCCCCCCGCAACAACTCCTCGTGCCGATCCGACGCAACCTTGTTCAGAATCACGCCCCCGACCCGCACCTCCGGATCCCACGAGGCGAACCCATGCACCAACGCCGCCACCGACCGCGACTGCGAAGACGCGTCCACGACCAGCACCACCGGCGCCCGCAACAACTTCGCCACATGAGCGGTGGAGGCCAGTTCACCTTCCCCCGCGGCCCCGTCGTACATCCCCATCACGCCCTCGACGACGGCGATGTCGCACCCCCGCGCCCCATGGGCGAACAGCGGCGCGATCAACTCCGGCCCGCCCAGATACGCGTCGAGGTTCCGCCCCACCCGCCCGCTCGCGAGCGCGTGATACCCGGGATCGATGTAGTCCGGCCCCACCTTGTGCGGAGACACGACGAGCCCCCGCGCGGTGAACGCGGCCATCAACCCCGTGGCGACGGTGGTCTTGCCGCTGCCCGAGGAGGGCGCGGCGATGACCAACCGGGGCACAGCTGTCACCACTCGATGCCCCTCTGGCCCTTCTGGCCGGCATCCATGGGGTGCTTGACCTTGGACATGTCCGTCACCAGGTCCGCGAAGTCGACGAGCTTCTCGGGAGCGTTCCGCCCGGTGATGACGACATGCTGCGTCCCGGGCCGGTCCCGCAGCACGGAGATCACCTCATCGGTGTCGACCCACCCCCAGTGCATGGGATAGGCGAACTCATCCAGCACATACAGCTTGTACGTCTCGGCGGCCAGATCCCGCTTGACCTGCTCCCAGCCCTCCCGGGCCTTCTCCTCGTTGGTCGAGTTGTCACCCTGGATGTCCCGCTGGACCCACGACCAGCCCTCACCCATCTTGTGCCAGTCGACGGACCCGCCCTCACCACTCGCGCCCAGTACCCGCAGCGCGTTCTCCTCGCCGACCTTCCACTTGGCCGACTTCACGAACTGGAACACCCCGATGGGCCACCCCTGGTTCCAAGCCCGCAACGCCAGCCCGAACGCGGCGGTCGACTTGCCCTTCCCGATCCCCGTGTGCACCACGACGAGAGGCCGATTACGACGCTGCCGCGTCGTCAACCCGTCATCCGGTACGACACTCGGCTGTCCCTGAGGCATTACGCGGCCCTCCTCTGTACGTCCTTCACCAGCCCGGCGATGGAATCCGCCCGCAACTCGTCCAACGTCACTGCCGTACCCCCCAACTCACCCGCGAGCTGCCCCGCCAGCCCCAGCCGCACGGGCCCCGACTCGCAGTCCACGACCACGGACGCGACCCCGTCGGCGGCGAACAACCGAGCCGCCCGCCCAGCCAGCGCGACAGGCTCGGGCCCGCCCGTGGCACGACCATCGGTCACCACAACCACCAGCGCCCGCCGCGCCGGATCCCGCAACCGCTCGACCCGCAGCACCTCATGGGCCCGCAGCAACCCGGCGGCCAGCGGCGTCCGCCCACCCGTCGGCAGCGACTCCAGCCGAGCCGCCGCCGCGTCCACGGAAGAGGTCGGCGGCAACGCCACCTCGGCGGCCGACCCCCGGAAGGTCACCAGCCCGACCTTGTCCCGCCGCTGATAGGCATCCAGCAGCAGCGACAGCACAGCCCCCTTCACTGCACTCATCCGCTGCCGAGCCGCCATCGACCCGGAGGCATCGACGACGAACAAAACGAGGTTCCCCTCGCGACCCTCGCGGACGGCCTGACGCAGATCGTCCCGGCGCACGACCAGCCCCGGTCCCGACCGCCCCCGCGCCCGCTGGTGCGGGGCCGCCGCCTGCACCGTGGCCGCCAAGTGCAGCTTGGTGAGCGCCCCCCGGGGCCGCCGCGCCCCCGTCGTCCGCCCGTGCTCGGTCCGCGCCCGCGAACGCCGCCCGGCCGCGCCCTCGCCGATGCCGGGCACGCTCAGCACCTTGGTACGGAACGGTTCCGAGGCCCGTACGGCCGACTGCTCGGAGCCCCCCGAGGGCTGCGGCTGTCCATCCTCCCCGGCCTCGGGCCGGGCACCGGTGTCACCACCACCCTGCGGCCCCTCGTCCGGCGACGGCTGCCCGCCGCCTCCACCGGGCCCGTCCGGCCCCGGATCGGGGTCGTCGTCCCCGGAGAACTCCTCCAACGTCTCGTCGAGCTTGTCCTCGTCGAGCCCCGGCGCGTCGAAGGGATTCCGACGCCGACGGTGGGGCAACGCGAGCAGCGCGGCCTGCCGCACATCCTCGGCGAGTACGTCGGTCCGCCCGGCCCACGCGGCCAGCGCGGTAGCGGTTCGGGCCATCACGATGTCGGCCCGCATGCCGTCGACCTCGAAGGCAGCGCAAGTCGCCGCGATCTGCCTGAGCACTCCATCACCCAGCCGCACCGACGGCAACAACTCCCGTGCGGCAACGATCCGTTGCTGTACGGCGGCCTCCTCACCGGCCCACCGGGCAGCGAATCCGACCGGGCCGTCGTCGTACGCGAGCCGCCGCCGTACGACCTCCACCCGCTGCTCCGGCTCCCGGGAGGCAGCCACCTCGACGGTCAGCCCGAAACGGTCGAGGAGCTGGGGCCTGAGTTCCCCTTCCTCGGGGTTCATGGTCCCGACCAGCAGGAAACGAGCCTGGTGCCGTACGGAGACGCCTTCGCGTTCGACGTACGAGGCGCCCATGGCGGCGGCGTCCAACAGGAGGTCGACCAGGTGGTCATGCAACAGGTTGACCTCGTCGACGTACAGGATCCCTCGGTGCGCCGAGGCCAACAGGCCCGGTTCGAAGGCCTTCACGCCTTCGGCCAGAGCTCGCTCGATGTCCAGCGCGCCCACGAGCCGGTCCTCGGAGGCGCCGACGGGCAACTCGACCATGCGTGCGGGCCGCCGGACCCCTGCGCCCGGCTCGTGCGGTCCGTCCGGGCACGTCGGGTCGGGGGAGGCCGGGTCACAGGAGAAACGGCACCCGGAGATGACGTCAACCTCCGGAAGCAGCGCCGACAAGGCGCGTACCGCCGTCGACTTGGCCGTTCCTTTCTCACCGCGCACCAGAACGCCGCCGACGGCCGGGCTCACCGCGTTGAGCAGCAGAGCCAAGCGGAGGTCGTCCTGACCCACGACCGCAGTGAAGGGGTAGGGCGTGCTCACGCGGTGATCACTCCTTCGGGTGAGGTGCCGCAAACCGGTTCAAACTCTGGCCGCAGGCGTGCCATGGTCGAGATCTGGTCCCCGCCTACGCGGGGGTGGTCCTTGGCGTTCTGATGCCGAACTTGCCGAGGTTTAGTGCTCCCCGCCAACGCGGGGGTTCCCAGGGAGATCACTCGTCTCCCTCCAGATCTCCCTCAAGTTCGAGGTAGGTCGCCCGGAGCCGGTCCAGGGTCTCCTGGTCCGGCTCCGCCCACAGCCCTCGGTCCGCCGCCTCCAGCAGACGCTCGGTGATGCCCCTCAGCGCCCACGGGTTGGACTTCTTCATGAAGTCCCGGTTCTCGGCGTCGAAGACGTACTCGGCCGACAGCTTCTCGTACATCCAGTCGTCCACGACCCCGGCCGTCGCGTCGTACCCGAACAGGTAGTCCACCGTCGCGGCCATTTCGAACGCGCCCTTGTAACCGTGCCTCCTCATCGCGCTCATCCAGCGGGGATTGACCACCCGGGCCCGGAACACGCGGTGCGTCTCTTCGCCCAGAGTCCTGGTCTTCACCTGGTCGGGCACGGCCGAGTCCCCCACGTACGCCTCAGGGCTGGCCCCCGTCAGATGCCGCACCATCGCGACCATCCCGCCGTGGTACTGGAAGTAGTCGTCCGCGTCGACGAGATCGTGCTCTCTCGTATCGACATTCTTCGCGGCCACGGCAATGCGGCGGAACGCCGTCTCCATGTCCCCCCGAGCCGCCCGCCCCTCCAGCCCGCGCCCGTACGCGTAACCGCCCCAGACGGCATACACCTCGGCGAGGTCGGCGTCGCTCCTCCAATTCCGCGCATCGATCAACGGCAGCAACCCCGCCCCGTAAGCCCCCGGCTTGGACCCAAAGATCCGAGCCGTAGCCCTCCGCCGATCCCCATGCACGGCCGCATCCTCCTCCACATGCGCCCGCACAAAGTTGGACTCGACCGGCTCATCCAGCTCCGCAACCGCCCGCACCGCGTCGTCGATCAGCCCCACCACATGCGGGAACGCATCCCGGAAGAACCCGGAGATCCGGACGGTGACATCGACGCGCGGACGCCCCAGCTCCTCGAGCCCGACCACCTCGAACCCTGTCACCCGCCGCGACGCGTCGTCCCACACCGGACGACACCCCAGCAACGCCAGGATCTCCGCGATGTCATCGCCCTGCGTACGCATCGCGGACGTACCCCACACCGTCAGCCCGACCGACTTCGGGTACTCCCCGGTGTCGGCCAGATACCGCTGCACGAGCGAGTCGGCGAGCGACTGCCCGACCTCCCAGCTCAGCCGGGACGGAATGGCCTTGGGGTCGACGGAGTAGAAGTTGCGCCCGGTCGGCAGGACGTTCACCAGCCCGCGCGTGGGCGAACCGGACGGACCAGCCGGCACGTACCCACCGTCGAGCGCCTTGAGGATGTGCCCGATCTCGTCCGTCGTCCGGGCCAGCCGAGGCACGACCTCGTTGCAGGCGAACTCCAACACCGCGACGGCGTCCGGCAGTTCGATGCCGAGCACCCCGCGTACGAGGGCCGGGACGACCGTCACGTCCCAGTCCCGCGCCTCCATGCCCTCGGCGAGCCGTCGGCACAGCTGCTCAAGGAGGTCGATGGCGTCGGCGGCGGTACGCGCCGGCCCATCCACCAGGTCCGTCAGCTCGACCGACACCTTCACCGGCGCACCGGGCTCGGTCAGCAACTCCTTCTCGACCAGCCCGAAATGGGCCGCGAGGGAGGCCCGCAGCCCCGGCAGCGCGTTCGCCTGTCCGCCCCACACCTGCGAGGCGCGCAGCACGGCCAGCACGAGATTGACGCGCGGCTCACCGACGGGCCCGCCCCCGAGGATGTGCAGACCGTCCCTGATCTGCACATCCTTGATCTCGCACAGATAGCCGTCGATATGCATGACGAACTCGTCGAAGGCGTCGTCATCCGGCTGGTCGTCGACGTGCAAGTCGTGGTGGAGTTCGGCCGCTTTCACCAGCGTCCAGATCTGCGCCCGCACGGCCGGCGCCTTCGTCGGGTCCAGGTCGGACACGAGCGCGTACTCGTCGAGGAGTTGCTCCAGCTTCGCCAGATCGCCGTACGTGTCGGCGCGCGCCATCGGCGGCACCAGATGGTCGACCACCGTCGCGTGCCCGCGCCGCTTGGCCTGGGTGCCCTCGCCGGGGTCGTTGACGATGAACGGGTAGATCAGCGGCAGCTCACCGAGGACGGCGTCCGGCGCGCAACCGCCGCTCAGCCCCAGCCCCTTGCCAGGCAGCCACTCCATCGTGCCGTGCTTGCCCATGTGCACGATGGCGTCGGCGCCGAACGAGTTGTCCAGCCACCGGTACGCCGCCATGTAGTGGTGGGACGGCGGCATGTCCGGGTCGTGGTAGATCGCGATCGGGTTCTCGCCGAAGCCGCGCGGCGGCTGGATCATCACGACGACGTTCCCGAACCGGAGCGAGGCGAGGACGATGTCCTCCCCGTCCACGTACAGGCTGCCCGGCGGCTCGCCCCACGCCTCCAGCATGGCGTCCCGCAGCTGAGGGTCGAGCTTGTCGAACCACGCTCGATAGTCCGCGAGCGGCACCCGCGCGGGCGCGGCGGCCAGCTGGTCCTCCGTCAGCCACTCCACATCGTGGCCACCGGCCTCGATGAGCCGGTGGATCAACTCGTCGCCACCGGAGGGGTATTCGGTCAGCGAGTAGCCCGCGTCCCGCAGCGCGTCCAGTACCTGTACCGCCGAGGCGGGCGTGTCCAGGCCGACCGCGTTGCCGACCCGCGAGTGCTTGGTCGGGTACGCGGTGAAGACCAGCGCCAGCTTCTTCTCGGCGTTCGGCTTGTGCTTCAACCGGGCGTGCCGTACGGCGATTCCGGCGACGCGGCCGGCGCGCTCGGGGTCGGCGACGTACACCGGGACGTCGGCCCCGTTCTCGTCGATCTGCTCCTTGAAGGAGAACGGCACGGTGACGATCCGCCCGTCGAACTCCGGGATCGCGACCTGCATCGCCGCGTCCATGGGGGAGAGGGCGGCATCGGACTCGTCCCAGGCGGCGCGTGACGAGGTGAGGCAGAGCCCTTGCAGGACGGGGATATTGAGATCGGCGAGCGCACCGATGTCCCAGGCCTCCTCGTCACCACCGGCCGAGGCCTGCGAGGCGTGCGTACCGCCGGCGGCGAGGACAGTGGCGACGAGGGCGTCGGCGCGGCCGAGGATCTCGTACAACCCGGTGTCGGCCCCGCGCAGCGAACCGCAGTACACGGGAAGGGCGTTGGCCCCTCGCGCCTCGATCGCATCGCAGAGGGTGTCCACGAACGCGGTGTTGCCGCTCAGCTCGTGGGCCCGGTAGAAGAGCACGCCGACGGTCGGACGGTCCGGGTGGATCGTACGATCGCCGTGGATGCCGTACTCGGGCATCTTCTGCGGCTCGACGAACCCCTCACCCGTCAGCAGCACGGTGTCGGACAGGAACCGCGCCAGCTCGGTGAGGTTGGCGGGCCCGCCCTCGACGAGATACCGCAGCGCCTCGGCCACCACACCGGCGGGCACGGACGACTCGGCCATCAACTCCGCGTCGGGCACCGCCTCCCCACCGAGCAGCACGGTCGGGATGCCGGACGCCTTCAGCTTGGCGAGCCCGTCCTCCCAGGCCCGCTTGCCGCCCAGCAGCCGTACGACGGCGATGTCCGCGCCGTCGAGCAGACCGGGCAGCTCCCCCTCGACATCGACCCGGGTCGGATTGCCGATCCGGTACGAGGCACCGGAAGCGGCCCGGGCCGCCAGCAGATCCGTGTCGGCGGTCGACAACAACAACACTGTGCTCATGCGGGCGCTCCCGGTGGAATGAAAGGCAGTCCTTGCGGCGCGCCCGACTCGATGAGCCGCCACAGCGCGTCCGTGTCCGCGTGTTCCTCGATCAGATCTCCGAGCCGGTCGAGCTGCTCCTCGCGCAGCGCGGCGAACGACGTGTCGGCGGCCGGTACGAAGCGGCGCCCCGCGGCGGCCGCCACCTCGCGCAGAAAGGCCCGCCGGAATCCGTCCGACTCCAGCGACCCGTGCCAGTGCGTGCCCCAGGTCTGCCCGACCCGGCAGCCGTCGAGGCTGTGTCCATTGTCATCAGAGATGAACGCTTCACCGCCGACGACCTCGGCGACCCCGTGATGGATCTCGTACCCCTGCACCTGCTCCCCGAGGGCTTCGCCGACGGGCCGGGTGAGGGTCTTCTCCCGGGCGAACCGCACCCGCACGGGCAGTACCCCGAGCCCGTCCACCTGCCCCCGCCGGCTCTCGACCTCGTCCTCGATGTGCTCGCCGAGGACCTGGAAGCCACCGCAGATGCCGAGCACGGGCCGCTGCTCGGCCGCCCTGTGCTTCAGGGCGTCGGCCAGCCCGCGTTCCCGCAGCCACTCCAGCGCCCGTACGGTTCCCCGGGTCCCCGGAACGACCACGAGATCGGCGTCGGCCAGCTCCTCCGGCCGGTCCACGAACCGCACGACGACACCGGGTTCGGCGGCCAGCGCGTCGACGTCCGTGAAGTTGGACATGAGGGGGACGGCGCAGACGGCGACCCGCAGCACGTCCTCCCCGACGGGCGGAGCGACATTCGACTCCCGCACGGTCCCGCGCAGCGAGACCCGCAGCCCGTCCTCCTCGTCGATCCCGAGCCCGTGCCGGAAGGGCAGCACACCGTACGTCCGCCGCCCGGTCAGCCCGTGCAGCATGTCGAGGCCGGGCTCCAGCAGGGAGACATCCCCCCGGAACTTGTTGACGAGGAACCCGGCGACGAACGCTTGATCCTCGGGGGAGAGGAGCGCGACGGTCCCGAAGAAGGAGGCGAAGACACCCCCACGGTCGATGTCGCCGACGACGAGAACGGGGAGCCCGGCATTCCGGGCGATCCCCATATTGACGATGTCCGTCCGCCGAAGATTGATCTCGGCGGGAGAACCGGCCCCCTCACAGATCACCGCGTCATACGTGCCCCGCAACTCGGCGAGACACTCCAACACGGTCCCGAGGAGCGCCCCTTGCCGCCCCCCGTGATACCCCCGCGCACTCAGCTCGCCCACCGGCTTCCCGAGCAACACCACTTGACTGCTCTGCTCCCCACCGGGCTTGAGCAGCACGGGATTCATCAACGCCGTCGGCTCGACCCGACAGGCCTGCGCCTGCATGGCCTGCGCCCGCCCGATCTCGGCGCCCTCCCTCGTCACAAACGAATTGAGGGACATGTTCTGCGCCTTGAACGGCGCAACCTTGACCCCCTGCCGAACCAGCCACCGACAGATCCCAGCGGTGACGACACTCTTCCCGGCATCAGAGGTGGTACCGGCTACAAGTAGTCCGCCACCGGTCATGATTCAGTCCCCAATCCCTGTGGGCAGTCGTTCCGCAGGGCGATGGGGGTCCCCTCGCTCGAGCGAAGTCGAGAGTGGGGGAGGGTGGGCACAGCCGACAGCGCCGGGCCCCTCATGACCCGGTCCAGGAGCAGCGACACACCCGCACTGACCCCCAACGCCAGCCAACCCACCCACCGAGACAACCGCACAGCCCGCTCGATATCCCCGACAACGACAGCCCGCCCCACCCCATTCAGCACAGGCCGATGCTCAACCCGCCCCCCATACGACAAGGTCCCCCCCAACCGCACCCCCAGCGCCCCCGCGAACGACGCCTCCACGGGCCCGGCGTTGGGACTCGGATGCTTCGCCGCGTCCGCACGCCACGCCCGTACGGCCCCCCGACGATCGCCCGCGGCGACGGCGGCGAGCACGGCGGTCAGCCGAGCACCCGGCCATCCCGCCACATCGTCCAGCCGGGCGGAAGCCCACCCGTACCGCCGATATCGCGGCGACCTGTGCCCGACCATGGCGTCAAGCGTGTTGACGGCCCGGAACCCGACGAGCCCGGGCACACCCCCCACGGCTCCCCAGACCAACGCCCCCACCACGGCATCGGAGGTGTTCTCGGCGACGGACTCCACGACGGCCCGAGCGATCCCATCGGCATCGAGGGCCTGTGGATCCCGCCCGCACAGATGCGGCAGCCGGGCCCGGGCGGCCTCGACGTCCCCCGCCTCGAGCGCCCGCCCGATGGTCCGGGCCTCCCGCGCGAGTGAAGTCCCCCCGACGACGGCCCAGGTGGCGGCGCCGGTCAACGCGACGGAGGCGGCACGCGACGGCCGTACGGCGGACGCGGCGGCGGCCCCGAGCGCCACGGCGCCACCGGCGCACACGGCGGTGTGCAGCGCGCCCCACCCCCGGTGGTCCCGCCACAACACCCGCTCCACGGCAGCCGCGGCCCGCCCGAACACGGCGACGGGGTGCCCCCGGCGCGGATCGCCGAGCAGCAGGTCACCGAGGAGCCCGGCGGCGGCGCCGTACGCGAAGACGCGATCGGCACGCACGGCCTCAGCCGATCGCGAGGTCGGGCAAGGGCGAGGTGGTGAAGCTCAACGGGCAGCCGCGCATGGCGATATGTCCTCACTCAGGGTGTCCACGCCCTGGTTCGACGAGACCGACGACGAGAGTTCCTGGCTCCCGGGAAGGTTCTTCCCCGGTGACAGTGGCGGGACCGCGCCGGACTCGCACCGGCTTCCTCTCCTGCCGTCGTAGCTGGCCCCGGCAGTCCACCATGCCCCTGGAAGACCCGTCAACTTGCTGTTGACCTGCGACGCAGTGGTGTGCTGAGCCCCACACCGCTGAAATATCGTCAGACACCCGAATCGGCGGTTTCTCGGCTCTTTCCCGACGCCCAACCTGGGAACACTTGAGGGAACGGCAGTACGAAAGCTGAGCGCCGACGAGCGGCATTGGGTGATTCGTTGCGGGGAGACGAACCTGGTGTGGCCGGGACTGCCACCGCCTCCGGGCGGCGGCGGGACACGGCGCTCGGGTCGTCGCGGTGGACGCCGTGTCGGTGCGCTGACTCTTTTGTCTGGAGGAGGTCGGTGTGGTCGGCAGGGATGTGTCGGAGCGGGTGTGGCGGAAGAGCAGCTACTCAGGTGGGAACACGGACACCTGCGTCGAAGTCGCCGTCGAGGGGGCGCACGTTCTGGTGCGTGACTCGAAACGGTGCGAAGGCCCGATGCTCGTCTTTCCGGCTGCCGCCTGGTGTGGTTTGCTGGCTGAGCTTGAGAACCCGGCAATGGACGGTTTCTGAGGGCCGTCCGGCGGGACGGGAGGGACCCACATGGGAGACAGGGCCAAGCAAGTCCCAGCGCGCGCGGGAGGATCCCGTACCCCGCGTCTTTCCTTGTCCGCGGCAGCCCCACTGGCACTCTTCTCCCTGATGACGGGAGTGGTGGCGGTCGGTCTCGGCGCGCTCGCCACGCTGTTGGTACCCGGGGCCGAGGCGAAGGGCCTCGTATGGCTGGTGGTGACCGTCCTCGTGGCCGCGAGCGCCGGGCTGTGGTGGGGGCTCACTCCAGGCGCGGAGCGCCTCCGCGTTCTGGACCGGGCTCTGACGGCGGCTCGCCCGAAGGACGCACGGGGTCGCTGACGACGGGTGGCTGCGCGGTCCCCGAGCGGCCGCGCAGCGCCTTGCCGATCCCGGCGGCGAGCGCCGTGACGACCGCTGCGGCGAGGCCACCGAACACGACCGTGGTCAGTGGCGTGAGCACCCCCAGATGAATGCTGGGTGCCACCCGGGCGGACACGGCGATGCTGAACAGCAGCACGCTTCCGCAGGCCGTGCCCAGCAGCAGACGGACCGACATCAGCCTTATCTCGCCATCCACCCGGGCGTTCTCCACCTGAATGAGGGCGTCCGCCCACTCGGGGCGCTGCATGGCACAGGCCTTGAGTGTGGTGTCGTCCAGTGTGGCGGGCGCGTCCTCGTCGGCGTTCGTGGACTCGGGAGGGCTCCCTGGAGGTTCGCCCGCCCTGACGACACGGGCCGCGCGCAGCCGCCTGCACCACTCAAGGAACCCGAAGACCACCATGGGCCCTCCCCGTTGTCTGCCCGGGTCGTCCCTCCCGGGATTCAGCTGTTGTCGAGACTCTCCTTGACCGTGTCGATCAGCTCGATCATCCGGTCACCGTCGTGCGCCTTGTTGCTGATGTCCTCGAAGCACTCCTGGTAGCGGGCCGTCTGTTCGAGGTCGTCCCGGCTCGACGAAATCCCCGTGGGGCCTTCGAGGAAGAGCAGGTCGTCGTCGTCCTTGAAGCCGAGCAAGGTGAACGAGCCGGCCACGCTGTAGTGCGCCCCCGCCGTGAACGGAAGCAGGCGCATGGTGACGTTGGAGTGCTGGGACATGGTCTTGAGGTGCTCCAGCTGGTGGCGCATCACGCCCGGCCCACCGATGACCCGGCGGACCGCCGCCTCGTCCAGCACGAGGTGCACTTCAGGCCCGTGCTCGCCGTCGAAGATCCGCTCCTGGCGGGTGGTGCGCAGCTCCGCCGACCGCCGCGCCACGTCGGGGACCGTGCGCGGTGCCAGTTGGGCCATCGCGTAATCCTCCGTCTGGAACAGCGAGGGGATCAGAGTCGGGTGGTACGTGCGGATGGCGGTCGTGGCACTTTCGTAGCCCAGGTACTGGGCGAACTGCGGATGCACCATGTCGCTGTACGGAGCCCACCAGGACAGCCCCTTGGAACCACGGGCGGCGTCCTCCAGTTCGGCCACCAGGCCGGGCTCGGTCACGTTGTAGAGCTGGAGCAGAGCCCGGAGGTCGGTGACGCTCAAGCTCACCGCCGCCGCTTCCAGACGAATCAATTTTGACAGGGACCATTCAAGTGTCTCGGCGGCTTCCCGCTGTGTGAGACCGGCGCCTTCACGCGCCTTGCGCAACTCGATGCGAAGCCTGCGTCGGTTCAGACTCGGATCGATGTCCCCGGCCATGTCGCTCCCTGGTACGTGTCGTCTTTGACAGGTCGCCCGTACCACGTCGGATTTCAACTCTCCATCAGAGTAGGTGAGTTTGCTGACGTCGGCTAGTAGCAGGTCGAAAAGCCAGGTGTCAAATCGACGCGGTCGCGGTGCGAGGTAGAACCTATGGAAAGGCCCCCTCGTGATCAAATTCACGAGGGGGCGGCCTTACTCCAGGTGACGCAGCGGTTGGTGTGACGTCAGGCCATGATCAGTGAAATTCCGTACGCCACAGCCGCCGCACACAGCGCGAAGCACATGTACGCCCCTGTGGTCGCCAGCGCCACCGAGTCGCCCCGGGTTGACGCCTCCTCCCGCTTGGAGAGGCCGACGATGCCGAGGGTGAACAGGCCGACGAGGGCCACGGTGACCACGAGGCTGACTCCGAAGACGGAGCCGAGGGCTGCCCAGTCGATGTGCATGGTGATTCTTCCTCAGATGGTCGCGGGGCTCAGACGGCGGGCGTCGGCGCCGACGGGTTCGCGGTGGCCTCGGTGGCCGCCGCCGGGGCGGGAATGGTGGCCGCGAGGTCCTCGGCCGCGGCGCCGGCCGGCGGCGGGGCCACCGCCGCCATGGCCGTGGTGACCACACCGGCGGGCTCGTCGGTAGCGGCGTCGTTCACATTGGTGTGGTCGACGACCTCCCGGCGCGAGACCACCCAGATCGCGGCGCTGGAGCCGACCAGGAAGACCGCGACGGCGGCCGTGCCCCAGGTCCCGAAGGCGGTCACCCACTCGGCGAGCGCGGCGACGAGCGCGGCGGCCGGCAGGGTCAGACCCCAGGCGACGAACATGCGGGTGGCGGTGGACCAGCGGACCACGCCGCCCTTGCGGCCGAGGCCCGCGCCCATCACGGCACCGGAGACGGAGTGCGTGGTGGAGAGCGAGAAGCCGAGGTGCGAGGAGGCCAGGATGACCGTGGCCGCGCTGGTCTGCGCGGCGAAGCCCTGCTGCGGCTGGAGGTCGGTCAGGCCCTTGCCCATCGTGCGGATGATGCGCCAGCCGCCCAGGTAGGTGCCGAGCGCGATGGCGATACCGGCGGAGACGATGACCCACACCGGCGGGTCGGAGTCCGGCGCGAGGGTGCCGCCGGCGACCAGGGCCAGGGTGATGATGCCCATCGTCTTCTGCGCGTCGTTCGTGCCGTGGGCCAGCGAGACCAGGCCCGCGGAGGCGATCTGGCCGGCACGGTAGCCCTTGCCGGAGGCCTTCTCGCTCGTGTGCTGCCCCAGCTTGTACGTCAGCCGGGTGGCGAACATCGCCGCGACGCCGGCGACCAGCGGGGCCGCGACGGCGGGGATCAGCACCTTGGTGACGAGCACGTCACCGTGCACCGCGCCGAGGCCGGCCGAGGCGATCGTGGCGCCGATCAGGCCGCCCATCAGGGCGTGCGAGGAACTGGAGGGGAGCCCGACCAGCCAGGTCACGAGGTTCCAGAGTATGGCGCCCACGAGCGCCGCGAATATGACCTCCGGCTGTATGCCGGACTCGTCGACGAGTCCTTTGGAGATGGTGTTGGCGACCTCGATGGAGAGGAACGCGCCGACAAGGTTGAGCACGGCGGACATGGCCACCGCGACCTTGGGCTTCATCGCGCCGGTCGAGATGGTGGTGGCCATCGCGTTGGCGGTGTCGTGGAAACCGTTCGTAAAATCGAACGCGAGCGCAGTGACCACCACGATCGCGAGGATCAGCGAGAAGTTTTCCATTTACCCGGGCTTCTTTCGGACGTCAGTGGCACGTGGACCGTAAGTAACCTGGGTGAACGGAAGGTGAACTGCGATGGACCGTGGGGTGTGGTGAATGGGGTGCCGCCGTTCCGCTTGTGCTGACGGGCCCGGGAAGTCGGGCGGTGTGATGGTGCCCGACTGTTCGAACTGAGGTGGAATCCCCAGCTCCGCGGGCCCGTGGAGAGTCTCCACGGGCCCGCGCCCTGCTTGGTCAGCCCCTGGTGAACTGCTTCAGTCGGCCCATGGACCCGTTGAAGAGATTCTGGTCACCCGGCAGGCTTCCGCTGCCGTTGTCGTACTGCCAGATCGTCCAGAACTTCCACCCCGCGGGGAGCTCTCCCGCCCCCGCCGAGTTGTACCGCGCCAGCCACAGCGCGTGGTTCTGGCCGAAGGCTGCGCTGTTGCCGGTGCAGGTCTTCCACCAGTGGGTCGTCGTGTAGATCGCCGGACGGCGACCGGTGAGCCGCTTGACCTCGTTGCTGAACGACTTGATCCAGCCGACCATCTTGCTGTCGCTCAGGCCGTAGCACTTCTTCTTCTTGTTGTACGGGTTGTACTCGATGTCCAGCGCGGGCGGCAGCGTCCAGCCGTCCGCGCGCCAGCCGCCGCCGTTCCGCACGAAGTACGCCGCCTGGGTCTTCCCGGACGACTGGTTCGGCAGCGCGAAGTGGTACGCGCCGCGGATCATGCCCGCGTTCCGCGAGCCGTTGTACTGCTGGCGGAAGTGCGGGTTGCGGTAGGTGGTGGACTCCGTCGCCTTGACGTAGACGAACTTGGCGCCCTTCGACTTCGCGCGCGACCAGTTCACGTTCTTCTGGTGCGAGGAGACGTCGTGCCCCTTGGGCCTCGCGGCGGCCGAGACGGGGATCTCGACGAGAGCGGTTCCCCCCAAGGCGAGCGCGGCGACCGATGCCGCCAGTAAGCGGTTGTGGTGACGGGACGCCTGACGGGACGGTTTGTGAACGCGAGCCATGTTTCCCCCCGGAATGGCGACGTGTGCGACGAAACATCCGGAGGCTACTGGAAGATCACCGAATGCCAGTCGATCACAGGCCGGTCACCGGCCAATCGTCGGCCAATCACCATCGCGAGCGATATGTATGCATATGAGACCTTCCGAAGGTCCGCTTTCGGCCCTACAGTGCCCCGCCCTCCGGCCCGCCCCGGCCCGTTCCGCACGGCCCGCCTGGCAGGATCACGGCATGGCTGAGCAGCAGCGGAACACCTGGGACGGCCGGGACGCGGGTGCGGATGCGCGGGAATCGCCGGACGTACGGCACCGGGTGGTGCCGGACGACGTGGCGCGGGCGTGGGACGAGCTCGTGGCGACGGCCCGTCGGACGGTGGTCGACGGGCTGGTCGTCGGCACCTCCGGCAACGTGTCCGTACGGGTCGGCGACACCGTCCTGGTCACGCCGACGGGAGTGCCGTACGACCGGCTGTCGCCGGACGACGTGACCGGCGTGGACCTCGCAGGGCGTCAGGTCCTCGGCACGCTCCGCCCCACGAGCGAACTCCCCATGCATCTGGCGATCCACCGCACCACCGACGCCCGCGCCGTCGTCCACACCCACGCCGTCCACGCCACGGCCGTCTCCACGCTCGTACGCGAACTGCCGCTGATCCACTACATGTCCGCCGCACTCGGCGGGCCCGTCCGAGTCGCCCCGTATGCGACTTACGGCACCCAGGAGTTGGCCGAGAACATGCTCCGCGCCCTGACCGACCGCACCGCTTGTCTTCTCCAGAACCACGGCACGATCACATACGGAAACACCCTCTCCGAGGCATTCGACCGCACCGCCCAACTGGAGTGGATGTGCCGCGTCTGGCTCACGGCCTCCTCCGTCCCCGGCCTGACCCCGACCCTGCTCACCCACGAACAGCTGAACGAGGTGGGGGAGCGGCTGCGGGGCTACGGGCAGCCGGAGTAGGAGACTTCAGAGTTCAGCGGCGGGCCCGGGGCACGGACAGCTCACCCGGAATCCACGCCCACTGGCCCATGTCGTGATCCGCCGGGACACTGGTGCCGTGCGTGGAGTCAAGGCGGCAGTCGCGGCTGCCGGTCTCGTGTTCGCGGCCGGCGCGGCCAGTGTCGCGGCCGGACGGCTGGCCAGTGACGCCGCGCTGAAGGTGTCGCCGGGCAGACCACTGCCCACGGAGCCCCGGCTGACGGTGCACTCCACCGCCGCGGGCCGCATCACCCTCACCCGGGCCTTCGCCGCACAGCGCCCCGGCATCTACGGCCTCACCGGCGAAGCCGCCCACGCGGTCGTCGGCAACGTCCTGGACGGCGCCCCGCACGCCCCCGACACGGTCGTACGCCGCCTGGAACGCGTGACCCACGGCACCCTGGAGCCCGGCGACAAGGTGTGGCTCACCCCCAACACGCACATCGGCGACCCGCGCACCGCCCTCGGACTCGACCACACCGACGTCGACATCCCCGGCGAACTCGGCGCCCTGCCCGCCTGGTTCGTGCCCGCCGCCCGCGACACCTGGGTGATCACCGTTCACGGCCTGGGCACCACCCGCGAACACCCCATGAACGTCATGGCGTTCCTGCACCGCCACCGCTTCCCGGTGCTCGATCTCGCCTACCGCGGTGACCTCGGCGCACCCCGCCCCCCGGACGGCCTGAACCACCTCGGCGAGACCGAGTGGCGCGACGTGGACGCGGCCATCCGCTACGCCGTGCAGCACGGCGCCGCGAAGGTCGTCCTGCACGGCTGGTCCACCGGCGCCACCATGGCCCTGCGCGCCGCCACGCACTCCGTGCTGCGCGACCGCGTCGCCGGACTCGTCCTGGACTCGCCGGTCCTCGACTGGTCGGCCACCCTGCGCGCCCTCGCCGCCGCCCGCCGCACCCCCGGCGCCCTGCTGTCCCTCGCCGTCCGTGCCGCCCAGGGCCGCACGGGACTGCACGGCGACCGCGCCGACGAGGCCGCCGCCCCGCCGCGGCTCGCGGCACCGACCCTGATCTTCCACGGCCCGGACGACACCCTCGCCCCCTGGGGCCCCTCCCGCCGCCTCGCAGCCGACCGCCCCGACCGCGTCACCCTGCGCACGGTCCGCCACGCCCCGCACGGCGCCATGTGGAACGCCGACCCCGCGGGCTACGAAGAGGCCCTCCGCCGCTTCCTGACCCCGCTGATGTAGGCCGGGGGAGTCGGCCGCGAGGCGCGCGGCTCTCCACCGGGACAGACCGGGAACCCGCCCCGCCACAGACAGGTACGACTCATTCCGTTTAGCGTCGGACCAAGGTGCTCCTCCCCGTCGTCGAGCCCCTGTGGGACCCGTGCGTTGGCCACGTCTGTAGCCCGCTGTGACATTCCGTTTGGGTTTTCGGACCGTCAACCGGGAGACTGCCCCCGTGACGTCCCGTAATCCGCGCGACTCCAGGCTCCGACTCGTCAGCCCGCGAACCCTGGCCGCCGCTCCCCGAGCAGCAGTGACCCAGCGCCGCCGACCGGCTCCCCGGCCCCCGGAGGGCACCCCGCCGCCCGTGGAACTCGCCCGCATGGCCCGCGCCGTCCTGGCCGACGCGGCAACCGTCGCCCGCTGGGCCGACAGCGCGCTGCGCCCCGGCCGCGAGGGCGCCGGCGCGGACGGCAAAGGCACTCTCTCCGCCGCGACCGCCGAACGGGCCGCCGCCGAGCTGGGCCTGACCCCGGATCAGATCCGCCACGACTGGGACACGGCACGCCTGGCCGGCCTCGTCGAGGTGCACGGCGACAGCGCCCGCCCCGGCTGGCGGCTGCGCGCCTGGCACCGCGACGACAGCGCCGTACTGCGCGGCTGGGTGGCGCTCTTCGACGCCTGGTCCATTGCCCACCCCGAGCCCGCGGACCTCGAGCCCGCCGCCGTGGCCGAGGTCGTCTCGGCCATGCCCCAGGTGCTCTCCTTCCTCCAGCTCTCCGCCGGCCCCGTCCCCTTGGCACAGCTCCTCGACCTCCTCGAACAGCGGGTCACCGAACTGCGTACCGAGCGCTGTGAGATCCCGTACGGGCCGCAGCCCGAGCCGGGCATGGAACCCGGCGCGGAGGACACCCCGCTCACCCCACTCCTCGAGTGGTCCCTGCGCGCCCTCGCCTCCGTCGGAGCACTGACCTATGGC
This sequence comes from Streptomyces tailanensis, assembly GCF_008386495.1. Taxonomy (GTDB): domain Bacteria; phylum Actinomycetota; class Actinomycetes; order Streptomycetales; family Streptomycetaceae; genus Streptomyces; species Streptomyces tailanensis. Next base: position 111,520 of record NZ_VTHJ01000008.1, read on the forward strand.
GACGCCCAGGCCACGCTCACCCCGCTCGGCAGCTGGGCGGTGTGGGTGAAGCTGGAGCAGATCTGCGTCGCGGCACAGAGCCCGGCCGGGAACATCGAGGTCGCCGCCGAGGACATGCTCCGCGGCTGCGCCCAGCTCCGTCCGAACGCGGCCCGCGCCGAGTACCGCGCCTGGCTCGCCGCCCGCCCCGTGGGCGCCGCCGTCACCGAGCTCATCGACGCCGCCCGCGGCGAGGACGCCCTCATCCGCGGCCTCGCCTTCGAGGCGCTGCGCGTGGTCGGCGCCCCCGCCGAGCCGGACGTACGCACCGTCGTCGACGAGACCCCGCTGCGCCCCTATGCCCTGCTGTGGCTCGCCGAGCACGACGGCGCCGACCCCGAGGACGCCCACGCGATGCTCACCCGCGAGGAGTCCACTTGGCTCTGGGTGGACACCGCCGCTGCCGTCGCCGACCACGGCGAGGCCCCGCTCCTCGTACGGCACCTGGAGTCCGCCGTGCAGGCCACGGTGCCCGCGCTGCTCGACGAGGTCCGGGCGGTAGGGCACCCCCGCACCGTCCAGGTCCTGGTCGCCCTCGCCGCCGCCCACCCCGACCCGGCGCTCGCCAAGGCCGTCCGCCGGGCCGCCTTCCAGGTGCACACCGGAGGCAGCTGAAACAGGGGACGCCGTCGGCGCCGGGTGGGCGGGTGTCAGGCGCCTATCTCGGGGGCGTACGTGCCGAAGCTCCACACATTGCCCTCGGCATCCCGGGCCATGTAGTCCCGCGACCCGTAGTCCTGGTCCGTCGGGGGCATCAGGATCTCCACCCCGTGCTCCACGGCCCGCCGGTGGTGGGCGTCCACGTCGTCCACGACGATGTACACCCCGGTGGGCCCCGCGCCCTTCATCGCACCGTCGAAGGCGCTGCCGGTGCCCTTGGAGCCCAGCATCACCGCGCCGTTGCCCTGCGCCAGCTCGGCGTGCACCACCGCCCCGTCCTCGCCCTCGTACACCGAGAGCTCGGTGAAACCCAGCGCCTCCGTGAGCTGCCTGATGGCCGCCTTGGCGTCCGCGTACAGCAGTGTCGGGTAGATGCTCGGACGTCCGTCGCTCTTGCCTGCCATGCCGATCACGACCTCTCCGTCGCCCGGAATGCGACCTGCCGCTCAGTTTGGCACCCGCCACTGACAACGCCCCGCCGAGCGGGTGGACGACCGAACGGGGGACCTGCCGCCCCCGGTCCGCAGCGCCACGCCGGACACCCACCCCGGCCCGCCTACGCTCGGCGCCCCATGCGCAGTCGTTTCCCGACGGCACCCCTCGCCGTCCCTCTCGCCCTCCTCACGGTCCCGGTCCTCCTCGCCGCCCACCAGGCCAGGCCTGCCCCCTACGGCGACCGGTTCACCGTCCACGCGCGCGTGGAGCACTCCACCGCACTCCGGCTGCACACGACGAAGGGCGCGGTGACGGCGTACGACCCGGAAACCGGCGGCCCCCGCTGGACCCACACCCGACCGGGGCACCGGCCGCTCGCGGTGCTCCACGCGCGCGTGCGCACGATCGCACTGTGGGAGGACGGGCTGGTCACCGCCACCGACGGCGACACCGTGCGCTGGCACCGGGCCCTGCCGAACGCCACCGCATGGCTCGCGGACCACGGCGGAACCGGCGTCCTCCGGCTGCTCGACCCCCGCATGCTCGCCGTCGTCACCCCCGACCGCGTCACCGCGTACCGCATCGTCGACGGAGATCTCCGCTGGGTGCTGCCCGCACACCGGGGCTGCGCCTTCGCCCCCGGTCGGGCGGTACGCCACGGGGCCACACTCCTGCTCGCCCAGCCCTGCGCGAGGGACAGCGACGCGTCCTGGACGTCCCAGCTGGTCCCTGTCGACGACCTCGGCCGCGTCACCCCGCACCGCAGGCCGCTCGGCAACGAACTCCCGCGCCGGTGACCGAGACCACGTGATCCCTTGCGACGCGGGCGGAAAACCGCTTGCTGCCCCCAGTTAGAATCGGCCCATGGCCATTCTCCTCACGCATTAGACGGCGGGAACGCCCTCAGCCGCCACCCGTCACCCCCTCCCCCACTCTCGGCTTCGCTCGAGCGGGGGGATCCCCAGCTCTGGAGTCTGTCCGTGATCTCCGCTTCCGGTATCGAGCTGCGCGCCGGTGCCCGCGTCCTCATCGAGTCCGCCACCTTCCGTATCGCCAAGGGCGACCGCATCGGCCTGGTCGGCCGCAACGGCGCCGGCAAGACCACCCTCACCAAGTGCCTGGCCGGCGAGGGCATCCCCGCCGGCGGCACCATCACCCGCTCCGGCGAGGTCGGCTATCTCCCGCAGGACCCCCGCACCGGCGACCTCGACGTGCTCGCCCGCGACCGTGTCCTCTCCGCGCGCGGCCTGGACGTACTGATCCGCAAGATGCGTGACAACGAGCAGCGCATCGCCAACGGCCAGGGCGCCACCCGGGAGAAGGCCCTCAGGCAGTACGAGCGCCAGGAGACGGAGTTCCTCACCAAGGGCGGGTACGCCGCCGAGGCCGAGGCCGCCACCATCGCCGCCGCGCTCAACCTGCCCGACCGCGTGCTCGGCCAGCCGCTGCACACCCTCTCCGGCGGTCAGCGCCGCCGTATCGAGCTCGCCCGCATCCTGTTCTCCGACGCGGACACCCTGCTCCTCGACGAGCCGACGAACCACCTCGACGCCGACTCGATCGTCTGGCTGCGCGACTACCTCAAGACCTACCGCGGCGGCTTCATCGTCATCTCCCACGACGTCGACCTGGTCGAGACGGTCGTCAACAAGGTGTTCTACCTGGATGCCAACCGCGCCCAGATCGACGTCTACAACATGGGCTGGAAGCTCTACCAGCAGCAGCGCGAGGCCGACGAGAAGCGCCGCAAGCGCGAGCGGCAGAACGCCGAGAAGAAGGCCGCCGCGCTGCACTCGCAGGCCGACAAGATGCGGGCCAAGGCCACCAAGACCGTCGCCGCGCAGAACATGGCCAAGCGCGCCGACCGGCTGCTCGCCGGCCTGGAGGCGGTCCGCGTCTCCGACAAGGTCGCCAAGCTGCGCTTCCCCGAGCCCGCGCCCTGCGGCAAGACCCCGCTCACCGCCGAGGGCCTGTCGAAGTCGTACGGCTCGCTGGAGATCTTCACCGACGTCGACCTGGCCATCGACAAGGGGTCCAGGGTCGTCATCCTCGGCCTCAACGGCGCAGGCAAGACCACCCTGCTTCGTCTGCTCGGCGGCGTAGAGAAGCCCGACACCGGCCAGGTGATCGAGGGCCACGGCCTCAAGCTCGGCTACTACGCGCAGGAGCACGAGACCCTCGACCCGGACCGCACGGTCCTGGAGAACATGCGCTCCGCCTCCCCCGACCTGGACCTGGTCGAGATCCGCAAGACGCTCGGTTCGTTCCTGTTCTCCGGCGACGACGTCGACAAGCCGGCCGGCGTCCTGTCCGGCGGCGAGAAGACCCGTCTCGCCCTCGCGACCCTCGTGGTGTCGTCCGCGAACGTCCTCCTCCTCGACGAGCCGACCAACAACCTCGACCCGGCCAGCCGCGAGGAGATCCTCGGCGCGCTGCGCACCTACAAGGGCGCGGTCGTCCTCGTCACCCACGACGAGGGCGCCGTCGAGGCGCTCCAGCCGGAGCGGATCATCCTGCTGCCGGACGGCGTCGAGGACCTGTGGGGCGCGGACTACGCGGACCTCGTCGCGCTCGCCTGATCAAGCGCCTGCACGCCACTGCTTGATCGAACGGGTTGATCAACTGCGTATGGATCATTCGGCCCATCCGTGATCCATCATCTGTGTGAGATCTCCTCGTACCGAGGTGTGTCGTACATCGCTTTCCCGGCCGGTCCCTTCTGTGCGAAGGGACCGGCCGTCGTACGTCTCTGACCAGCCACTTCGTGGATGCACCCGTTCGGCCGTACGGACGACTCTCGGCGGAATCACAGATTCCACTCGTGGGGACGTGCTCCCGTCGTCAAAACCTTGTCTCACGGACCTTGCCGAATGGGTGGCCATCACGCCCCAGAGGGGTGATCATGAGGAGACCAGAGCGCACTTCCCATGAGGAGGACCGGGTGGCCGAGACTCTGAAGAAGGGCAGCCGGGTTACCGGCGCCGCGCGCGACAAGCTCGCGGCAGACCTGAAGAAGAAGTACGACTCCGGTGCGAGCATTCGGGCGCTGGCCGAGGAAACCGGCCGCTCGTATGGCTTCGTACACCGGATGCTCAGTGAGTCGGGCGTCACGCTTCGAGGGCGTGGCGGGGCGACGCGGGGCAAGAAGGCCGCTTCGGCCTGACCCCGGGCGGCCCATCGGCTTCGGTGGTGGCCACCCGGTCGGTCGACTGATCGGCCGGGTGGTTACTGTGCAGTCACTTGGCATCACTCTGCTGACCGCACCCACCGGAGGCGCCCCATGGCTTCGCTCGAACCGCTGCTCGACAAGGACGGCGTACGGCTCACCGTCGACGAGGCGATCGCCACGGTGACGCTGACCAACCCGGCCAAGCGCAACGCGCAGAGCCCCGCTCTGTGGCGTGCGCTCATCGAGGCCGGGCGACTGGTGCCTGGCACGGTCCGTGTCGTGGTGCTGCGTGCCGAGGGCAAGTCGTTCTCCGCCGGGCTCAACCGGCAGATGTTCACGCCCGAAGGCATCGAGGGTGAACCGTCGTTCATCGATCTCGCACGCCTCGACGACGCCGGGCTCGACGCGACCATCGCCGATTTCCAGGAGGCGTTCACCTGGTGGCGGCGCAGCGACATCGTGACCGTCGCCGCCGTGCAGGGCCACGCCGTCGGTGCGGGCTTCCAGCTCGCGCTCGCCTGTGATCTGCGCGTCGTCGCGGACGACGTGCAGTTCGCCATGCTCGAAACCAGCCTCGGGCTCGTGCCCGACCTCACGGGGACGCATCCGCTGGTGAGCCTGGTGGGGTACGGCCGTGCGCTGGAGATCTGTCTCACCGGGCGCTTCGTCCAGGCGGAGGAAGCGGAGCGGATCGGCCTTGCCAACCTTGCCGTGCCGGTGGAGCAACTCGACGACGCGGTACGGGACTTGACGGCCGCGCTCGTGTCCGCGCCGCGGGATGCCGTGATCGAGACCAAGGCGTTGCTGCGCGGGGCGCGGGGGCGGTCGTACGACGCGCAGCGGGCCGCGGAGCGGGCGGCTCAGGCTCGGCGACTGCGGGATCTGGCGGGCGTCGGGGAGTAGCCGAGCGGGTCAGTCGACGGCCGCGATGCCGACGGCCGTGATGAGGACGGTCACCGTCGGGTGGTCCGGCAGGGCGTCGCGTACCGCCGCGCGTACCTTGCGGGCCACCTCCAGGGTTCGGTGCTCGTCTGTTACCGCCAGTTCGACTCGTACACGACGGCGGGGGAGGGCGGGCCCTGCGTCGTCGATGTGGACCGCGTGACCCAGGCCGCCCAGTGCGCCGGTCAGGTGGGTGACACCCGGGACGGAGAGCGCGGCGGCCGCCACACGGGACTCCTCGTCGTCGCCTGGTGGGGTCGGTTGAGGAGCTGCGGGTTCCTCGGGCGGCTGTACGGCGACCTCGTCGGAGTCCAGCAAGCCCGACACCCGAAGGTCCACCTCCGTCACCGGCAGACCCAGTCGCTCCGTGGCGGTGGTGGCGAGCGCGGTGCGGAGCCGGGCCGCCGTCGCCGGGAAGGGCTCGGCGGCCGGGTCGGCCGCGGCCAGGAAGTCGGCGGTGATGCGGAGAGGGCCGGGTGGGAGGGCGCTCGGGGGAGGCGATACGGCGGGGGCGTACGACTGCTCCGGGTCGGCCAGGGAGATGCGGAGCGGGCCGAGAGCGACCCCGCGCATCGAGGCGGTCGCACGGCGCAGTACCGCGGCGGCCGCCTCCTCCGTGATCCAGGCGCCGTAGCGCGGGCCGCCCAGGGCGAGCACCCGGCCGAGGCCGAGCTGCCGCCGTACTGCCTTCGTCCACCCGTCCGCCGTCATATCCCCAGCCTGCCGCATCCCCGGCGCGCGATGGCGCAACCCCGCTTACTGTGGGCGAAGAGGGATGAAAAGGGGAATGAAAGGGTCGACCGGAAAGGACGTGCGGCATGAGCGACATCACGGAGCGGAGCCGGACGGAGGGCCCTGACACGACCAAGGAGTCGTCGCCGGGAGCCCGTAAGGCGACCCGGCGTGGCGGCGGCGATCCGGCCACCCGGGGACGCACGACCATCGCCGACGGCGTCGTCGAGAAGATCGCCGGACTCGCCGCGCGGGACGTCCTGGGCGTGCACGCCATGGGCAGCGGCCTGTCCCGCACCTTCGGCGCCGTACGCGACCGGGTGCCCGGCGGGGGCACCAGATCCGTCACCCGGGGTGTGAAGGCCGAGGTCGGCGAGGTGCAGACCGCGCTGGACCTGGAGATCGTCGTCGACTACGGGGTGTCCATCGCCGATGTCGCCAAGGCCGTGCGGGAGAACGTCATCGCGGCCGTCGAGCGGATGACGGGCCTGGAGGTCGTCGAGGTCAACATCGCGGTCAGCGACGTGAAACTGCCGGAGGAGGAAGAAGAGGAGGCGGAAACCCGTATCCAGTGAGCCGCCCGCGAGGCACCCGGCTCCGACGAGCCCGCGAGACACGCAGGAGATGCAGGAGGAGCACAGTATGAGCTTGGCCGTGGTCGGCATGATCGCCGGAATGGCGCTGGGCTTCGCCGGGTACTTCGGCGGATTCGGTGCCTTTCTGCTGGTGGCGGCGCTGGGTGCCGTCGGCTTCGTCGTCGGCCGGTTCCTGGAGGGGGACCTGGACCTGGGCGACTTCTTCCGCCCCCGTGACGACCGGCGCCGATGACCCCCGTCGCTGTCGCGCCCGGCGAGCGCGGGGCGACCCGGATCGCCGACCGCGTGGTCGCGAAGATCGCCGCGCAGGCGGCGCGCGAGGCGTTGGAAGCACGGCCGCCGGACTCCGCGCCTCCATACGCCACCGTCGTGGTCGCTCATGAGACCGCGCGCATCCGGGTCAGTCTCGAGCTCCCCTACCCCTCCGACATCGGTGGCCAATGCGCTGCGGTGCGTCGCCATGTCACCGAGCGGGTAGGGACGTTGACGGGAATGCAGGTGTCGGAGGTGGCCGTCCAGGTGGAACGGCTGCACCTGACGCCCGCACACGACGTGGCACAGGCGAGGACGCGATGAGCGAACCCCAGCGCTCCGAAGGCACCACTCAACGACTGCCCGTGATGGAGAAAACCGAGGAGCAGACGACCGACCCCGGCACGGACCAGCCGGATCAACCGGACCAGTCGGCGTCCGCCGCCGCCTACGACCCCCTCCCCGTCCTCGACGGGGAGAACGGCGGGGAGAAGCGTTTCTGGTCCGCGCGCCGCGTCCCCGCGGGCATCCTCGCGCTGCTGCTCCTCGCCGGCGCGGGCCTCTTCCTGTACGACGTCGCCGCCGTCCGCGCGGACCGCCCCGCCATGGCGTGGCGCCGTTCGCTGGCCCGTGAACTCGCCGAGCGCCCCCTCGACGACGCCTGGGTGCTGGCCGGCGCCGGGCTCACGGTCGCCCTTGGCCTCTGGCTGCTCGTGCTCGCCGCGACCCCCGGCCTGCGCGACATCCTGCCGATGCGCCGCGTCCACCCCGGGGTACGGGCCGGACTGCACCGGGTCGCCGCCGCGCTGGCCCTGCGCGACCGGGCCATGGAGGTCTCCGGGGTGCAGTCCGTACGGGTCCGCGTGGGACGGAAGAGGGTCGACGTCCGCGCGGTGGCCCACTTCCGCGAACTCGACGAGGTACGGGCCGACTTGGACGTCGCCCTCGCCGGCGGCATCCGAGCGCTGGGTCTCGCCCGGCCCCCCGCCCTGTCGGTGCACGTACGGCGCCCTGGCCGGAAGGGGCGAGCGTGATGCTGAGGATCGTCAACAGGGTGCTGCTCGGCATCGCCGGGCTGGTACTGCTCGTGACCGGAGCCGCCGTACTCACCGTCGGCCTCGGCGTCGACCCGCCCTCCTGGTGGATCCACGACGGCCGGAACGACGTCCTGCTCAGCGACGCCGAACGAACACACTGGCGAGACGCCGGCTGGTGGTGGCCCACCGTCATCGCCGTACTGGCCCTCCTGGTCCTGCTGGCCCTCTGGTGGCTGACCGCGGTCCTCCGCCGCCACCGCCTCGCCGAGGTCCTGGTCGACACCGGCGACGGCGAGGGCGCGCTGCTACGAGGCCGGGCCCTGGAAGGCGTCCTGACCACCGAGGCAACCCAGCTGGAAGGTGTGGACCGAGCCCACGCCCACCTGACAGGCCGCCGCAACGCCCCCGAGGCCCGGGTTCGTCTGCTGCTCCAGCCGTACGTGGACCCCGGGGAGGCACTGCAACGCGTGACGACGGAGGCGATCGCTCATGCGAGGGATTCGGCGGGATTGGAGGCACTACCGGCGGATGTCCGACTGCAGGGGGTCAAACACCGCGCGAAAAGGGTGACTTGAGACCTGGCGCCAACACGCACCTACCTAGTGGCGCGGGGAACTGCGCGAGCAACCCCCACAACCCGCAGCCGGCAAACAACCGTCAGAACCCGTGCCGCATCCCACCATCCACAGGCACCATGATCCCCGTCAGATAAGACGCGGCCGGAGACAACAAAAACGCCGCCGTACGCCCGAACTCCTCCGGCCGCCCATACCGCCGCAACGGAATCCGCGACTCATGCGCGGCACGAGTAGCCTCCGGATCGGCCGACATCCCATCCAACTCCCGCACCCGATCCGTGTCGATCCGGGCCGGCAGCAACCCCACGACCCGAATCCCCCGCGGACCCACTTCATCGGACAGGGACTTCGCGAACCCCGCCAGCCCCGGCCGCAACCCGTTCGAGATGGTCAGCCCGGGAATCGGCTCGTGCACGGACCCGGAGAGCACGAACCCGATGACGCCCCCCTCACCCAGCTCCGCCGCCGAGGCCCGCGCCAGGCGAACCGCCCCCAGGAACACCGACTCGAACGCCGCCGTCCACTGCTCGTCCGTGTTGTCGGCGACGAACCCCGGCGCGGGCCCGCCCACGCTCACGAGAATGCCGTCGAACCCCCCGAAGCGCTCGCGCGCCGCGGCGATGAGCCGGGCCGGGGCCTCCGGGTCGGAGTTGTCGGCGGCCACCCCCACTGCGTTCGGCCCCAGTTCGGCGGCGGCCGCGGCCGCGCTCTTCTCCTCGCGCCCCGTGACGATCACCTTCGCGCCGTCGGCGACGAGTTCCCGCGCGGCGGCGTTGCCCAGTCCGCGGGTCGCGCCGGTGACGATGTAGACACGGTTCTTCAGCCCAAGATCCATGGCCCTATCCTGCCTGGTCCCCGTCGAACAGGGCGAGGGCGGTGCCGACGAGACCGACGTGACGGAACGCCTGCGGGAAGTTCCCGAGCTGCCGGCCCGTGGCGGGGCCGTACTCCTCCGCGAGCAGCCCCACGTCGTTGACCAGCCCCACCAGCCGTTCGAACAGCTCGCACGCCTCCTCCGTACGGCCGGTCAGATGCAGGGCGTCCGCGAGCCAGAACGAGCACACGAGGAACGCGCCCTCGCTGTCCGGCAGCCCGTCGACGGACGAGGCGGCGGGCCGGTGGTCGGAGCCGCAGCGGCGGACGAACCCGTCGTGGCTCAGCTCCGCGCGGATCGCGTCGACCGTGCCGACGACCCGTGGATCGTCCGGGGGTAGGAAGCGCACAACGGGGATGAGCAGCAGGGAGGCGTCGAGTTCGCGGGAGCCGTAGGACTGGGTGAAGGTGTTGCGGTCGGCGTCGAAGCCGCGTTCGCACACCTCGTGGTGGATCTCCTCGCGCAGCGGGCGCCGGCCGTCGAGGTCGCCGCTCAGCTTCGGCTCCTTCTCCAGGGTGCGGACGGCCCGGTCGGCGGCCACCCAGGCCATCACCTTGAAGTGTGTGAAGTGCCGGCGTGGCCCGCGCACCTCCCACAGACCCTCGTCGGGCTTGGGCCACACCGACCGCAGGTACTCCATCAGCGCGGACTGCATCCGCCACATGTGCGGCTTGGCGGGCAGGCCCGACCGCCGGGACAGGGCCAGGGAGTCGATGACCTCGCCGTACACGTCCAACTGCGTCTGCCGTACGGCGTCGTTGCCGACCCGGACGGGGCGCGAGCCCGCGTAGCCGGACAGTGAGCACGAAGGCTCTCGCCTTCGGCCAGGGTGAACTCCGAGTGCGTGCTGTAGTCCTTGCCCCCAGGCGCGTACCGGAGGTTCGCTGCGCAGCCACACCACGTCCGGTCCCGCGAGCGCCACGCGATGCCCGTCCGACCGGCGCATCCACGGCACGACCGAGCCGTAGTCGAAGCGGAGCCGGAGCGTGCTGCGCACGGTCACCCGGCCGTCCAGGCCCTCGACGACGCGTACGACGTCGGGGGAGCTGTCGCGCTGCGGCATCAGGTCCGTGACACGCACCGTGCCCTCGTCCGTCTCCCACTCGGTGTCCAGGACGAGCGTGTCATGGCGGTACGCGCGCCGCGTGCAGGCATCGGCTCCTCTGGGTGCGATGCGCCAGTGCCCGTTCTCCTCGTCGCCGAGCAACGCGGCGAAGCACGCGGCCGAGTCGAACCGGGGCAGACACAGCCAGTCGATCGAGCCGAGGTTGCTCACCAGGGCAGCCGTCTGGTGGTCGCCGATCAGCGCGTAGTCCTCGATGCGGGGATGCACGGGAGGACGGGTTCCCGGAAGGGGCGGTGATCAGTCGTGCGTAGCTGCGGGCAGTCGTGCCGCTGGGGCGATGGGGGTCCCCCGCTCGAGCGAAACCGAGAATGGGGGAGGGTGGGCGCAGCGGCACCCCGTAAGCGACGCCGGGCCGCGCGACCCCACCCCCGCCCAGCCCTGATGCCGGGCCACCACGCAGCCCGATCCGGTCAGCCCGGTCCCGTCCCCGCCGACGTGCCGCCCGCACCCGAGAAGATGACACCCGGGTCTGACGGGGCTTGATTGAGGACCCAGAGCCCGATCAACGTGGCGAGGGCGAAGACGACCAGGACCAGGACGGCGAGGACGAGTCGGCGGCGGCGCTCGCGGCGCAGCCAGTCGCCGCGGGCCGCGCGGTACGCGTCCGGCGCCGCGTGCACCCCGCCCGCCAGCGCGGCCAGCGCCTCGCGCAACTCGCGCTCGGTGCGGTCCCGGCCGGTGTCGTTGTCGGCGTTCCTGCCGGTGGTGTCGTTCATCGCCGGGCCTCCATCGCCTGGGTCAGGGCGGCGAGGCCGCGTGCGGTGTGGGTCTTGACCGAGCCGCAGGAGATGCCCATCGCGGCGGCGATCTCGCTCTCCTTCAGCCCGAGCCAGTGGCGCAGCACGAGCGCCTCCCGCTGCCGGGCGGGCAGTTGCTGGAGCGCGACGATGAGCACCCGCTGGTCGTCGTGGAGCAGGGCGGTGCTCTCGGCGGAGGCGACCAGCTCGTCCGGCGGGGTCTCCACATGCTTGCGGACGACCTGGAGGTGCCGTATCCGCATCCGGGTCAGATTGCAGACCGTGGAGCGCAGATACGCCTCGGCGGCCTCGGAGTCCCTCAGGCGGCGCCACTTGCGGTAGATCTGGTAGTACGCCTCGGCCACCACGTTCTCGGGGTCGTCGGCGCCCAGCAGCACGGCGAGCCGCAGCATCGAGGAGTAGTGCAGCTCGAACAGCCGGGCGACACCGGCCTCGCGCTCCAGATCGGCCGGATCGCTGAGCGCGCCCGGTGGCAGCGCGGGGTTGGGAATCAGCGGCTCGGTGGCGGCGACGGGTGCCGAGGCCGCCGGGGGCACCGGCACGCGTATGTGCTGTCTGCGTCTCACGGGTTGCTCGCTCCCGTCTCGGGGCGCCGCCTGACGGTCAGGCGGGACGGTAGGTCGGTCGCGTCGGCGCCGCGCGGGACGCCGAGCCGTTCGAGGACCGTGGTGCCGACCACGGCGACGGTCAGGTTCAGCAGGAGGGCGACGAGCCCGGCGTAGACCTCCAGGGATCCGCCGCCCAGCAGCACGATGGACGAGAACCCCTCGCGCACCACCAGGAACGTCCCGGCCACCATGCCCACACCCCACCCGGCGAGCAGCGCCCGCGGATGCAGCCGCCCGGTGAACAGGCCGACCGCCACCGCAGGGAAGATCTGCAGAATCCATACGCCGCCGAGGAGTTGAAGGTTGATGGCGTCCTGGTCGCGCAGCCCGAACACGAACGCCACCGCCCCCACCTTCGCGGTCAGCGACACCACCTTGGCGATGCGCACCTGCCGCTTGGGCGTGGCGGTGGGCTGGAAGTACTCGACGTACACATTGCGTACGAAGCCGGTGGCGGCCGCGATCGACATCACCGCCGCCGGGACCAGCGCGCCGACGGTGATGGCGCCGAAGACCAGCCCGGCCAGCGGCCCCGGCATCAGCCGGTCCACCAGCATGGGGACGGCCGCTTCGGCACCGCCGTCGGGTGCCCGCACCCCGGTCGCCAGCGCCGCGACGCCGAGGAAGCCGAAGAGGGCCAGGAGTCCCGTCCAGGCGGGCAGCGCCACCGCGACCTTGCGTACCGTTCGTGGTCCGTCGGCGGCGAACCCGGCGGTGAGCACATGCGGATACATCAGCAGCGCCAGCGCGGAGCCCAGGGCGAGGGTGGCGTACGCGGGCTGCTGCTCGGGGGCCAGTAGCAGCGCGGACCCTTCGACGCCGGTACCGCTCAGCCGCGCCGCGGCCCCGTCGAAGACCGCGCCGGGGCCGCCGAACCGCCGCAGCACCAGCCAGCACACGGCGGTCAGCGACACGAAGACGGCCACCGCCTTCAGCGCCGAGATCACGGCGGGCGCCCGCAGCCCGTGCCGGTACGTCGCCACCGCGAGCCCCGCGAACAGCGCCACCATCACCAGATCACCGGCCGCCCCGCGCGGATAGAGGCCCCCGGCCGTGAGCACCGCCCGGATGCCGAGCAGTTGCAGCGCCAGATACGGCATCGTCGCGAGGATCCCGGTCAGCGCGACCACCAGCGCCAGCGGCGCCGAACCGTACCGCCCGCGCACGAAGTCCCCCGCCGTGACGTACCCGTGGCGCCGGGCCACCTCCCACAGCCGGGTCAGCAGCACGAAGGCGAGCGGGCAGACGATCACCGTGTACGGCACCGCGAAGAACGCGGGCGCCCCGTTGCCGTACGCCAGCCCGGGGATCGCGGTGAACGTGTACGCCGTGAAGATCGTGCCGCCGAGCAGCAGCCAGGTCCACACCGGCCCGAGCGCGCGGTCGGCCAGCGCCCAGCCCTCCAGGGACGGCAGCCGGCCGCTGGGCCGCAGCCGGCGTGCGGTGACGGCGAGCAGCGACGCCCCGCCGATCACGGCGAGAAACGTCGCGGTCATGGCAGCGTCCGCCATGGGTCACCGTCCTTGGTGTGCCTGGGCCCTCGCCTGTTGGTTGCGCGGATGGCCGATTCGGAGGACAGGGAACCGGCGGGAAATCTTCTGGAAATTCGCTGTCAACCACATCCGGCGGGTGGGCAACTCTTGCACAGACCCACAGGAAGCGGGAGAGGAGCAGAGCTCATGGCACGGACCGCTCACCGCCGGCTACGGCGCGCCGCGATCGCCGTACTGCTCCTCGCGCCCGCCGCGGGCCTGCTGTGGGTCCCCTGGTACGCCGGTGCCGAACCACGGCTCGCGGGTACGCCGTTCTTCTACTGGTACCAGCTCGCCTGGGTCCCGGGATGCGGCCTCTGCCTGCTCGCCGCGTACGCGCTGACGGACCGCCATCGAGATCGACATCGCTGAGCCGCACCCCCTTCTGCTGCACACCCGTTGAGGTCAGGAGCCGCCATGCCCACATCAGCCATGCCCGAATCCGGTCGTGAGGTGCCGGAAAAATCCCGTATGTCACCAAAGTCCCTCGCGATCTGGATCGCCGTCGCCCTCGTCGGCGCGATCGGCTGGGCCGTGCTCGCCCTGTCCCGGGGCGAGGAGATCTCGGCCGTATGGCTGGTCGTGGCGGCCCTCGGCTCGTACGCGATCGCCTACCGCTTCTACTCCCGCTTCATCGCCCGCCGGGTCCTCCAGGTCGACGACACCCGGGCCACGCCGGCCGAACGCCTTGAGGACGGCGTCGACTTCCACCCCACCGACCGCCGGGTGCTGTTCGGCCACCACTTCGCGGCCATCGCCGGCGCCGGCCCGCTGGTCGGCCCGGTGCTGGCCGCCCAGATGGGCTATCTGCCCGGCACTGTCTGGATCATCGTGGGCGTGATCTTCGCCGGCGCGGTGCAGGACATGATCGTCCTGTTCCTCTCCATGCGCCGGGACGGCAAGAGCCTCGGCCAGATGGCCCGGGACGAGATCGGCAGGGTGGGCGGTGCCGCCGCGCTGATCGGCGTCTTCGCCATCATGATCATCCTGCTCGCGGTCCTCGCGATGGTCGTCGTCAACGCCCTCGCCGAATCCGCGTGGGGCACCTTCTCGGTCACCATGACCATCCCCATCGCCCTCTTCATGGGCTTCTACCTGCGCTACCTGCGGCCCGGCCGCGTCGTCGAGACCAGCTTCATCGGGGTGGCGCTGTTGCTGCTCGCCATCCTCGGCGGCGGCTGGATCCAGGACTCCTCCCTGGCCGAGTACTTCGTCTGGAGCCCCGAGACCCTGGTGTTCTGCCTGGTCGGCTACGGCTTCGTCGCCTCTGTACTCCCCGTGTGGATGCTGCTGGCCCCCCGTGACTACCTCTCCACCTTCATGAAGGTCGGCACCATCGCCCTGATGGCCGTGGGCGTCGTGGTCGCGGCCCCGACCCTCAAGGCCGAGTCGGTCACCGAGTTCGCCTCCACGGGCACCGGACCGGTCTTCGCCGGCTCCCTCTTCCCCTTCCTCTTCATCACCATCGCCTGCGGCGCCCTGTCCGGCTTCCACGCCCTGGTCTCCTCCGGCACCACGCCGAAGCTGATCCAGAAGGAGTCCCAGGTCCGGCTGATCGGCTACGGCTCCATGCTCACGGAGTCCTTCGTCGCCGTGATGGCCCTGATCGCCGCCTGCGTCCTCGAACCCGGCCTGTACTACGCGATGAACTCCCCGGCCGCCCTGCTCGGCCCGACCGTCGAGAGCGCCTCGGAGGCGGTCCGGAACCTCGGCTTCACCATCACGCCCGACCAGCTCACCGCGGCGGCCAAGGCCGTCGAGGAGCAGACGCTGGTGGGCCGCTCCGGCGGCGCTCCCACCCTGGCCGTGGGCATGGCGGAGATCTTCGCCGGGGTGTTCGGCGGCGCCGGGATGAAGGCCTTCTGGTACCACTTCGCGATCATGTTCGAGGCCCTGTTCATCCTGACTACCGTGGACGCGGGCACCCGCGTGGGCCGCTTCATGCTCCAGGACATGCTCGGCAACGTATGGAAGCCGATCGGCCGCGTCACCTGGAAGCCCGGCATCTGGATCACCAGCGCCCTGGTCGTCGGCGCCTGGGGCTACTTCCTCTACGCCGGTGTCACCGACCCCTTGGGCGGCATCAAGCAGTTGTTCCCGCTGTTCGGCATCGCCAACCAACTGCTCGCCGCGGTGGCCCTGGCCGTCACCACCACCCTGCTGATCAAGCACGGCAAGCTTCGCTGGGCCTGGGTCACCGGCATCCCGCTCGCCTGGGACGTGGCCGTCACCTTCACCGCCGGCTGGCAGAAGGTCTTCTCGGACAACCCGGCGATCGGCTTCTTCGCCCTGCGGGACAAGTACGCGGCGGCCATCGACAAGGGCGAACTCCTGCCCGGCGCCACCAACATGGACGACATGCACACCATCGTCCTCAACAACACGGTCGACGGCGTGATCATGGCGATCTTCCTTCTCCTCGTCCTCACGGTCCTGATCAACTGCGCCGTGGTGTGCGTGCGGGCCGTACGGTCCCCGGTCCCGCTGCCGACGACCGAGGCGCCGTACGTCGAGTCCCGCATCGACGCGCCGGAGCAGTCCGACGAGCCGCTGGTGGGAGCGAAGTCGTGAGCCTGCGGCGCTGGGCGAGGGCCGTGCGCTGGTACCTGCGGGAGCTGACCGGGGAGGCGGAGTACGACCGCTACTGCGAACGGCACCGACGCCACCACCCGCAGGCCCCGGTCCCGACCCGGCGGGAGTACGACACCCTGCGGACCCTGCACCGGGAGGAGCACCCGCAGGGCCGCTGCTGCTGAACCCGGTGGAGCCGGAGCCCTTTTTGGTGAACCGCTGAACCGCTATACCGAAGCGGGCTCCGGCTGCTCCTCCTGCTCGGCCCCGGCGCTGTCCCCGCTGTCGCGGGCCTCGCGGCGGACCAGGATCACCCAGCCGAGGGGGACGCCCGCGGCGAAGAGCCACCACTGGAGGGCGTACGCGTAGTTCAGCGCGGCGTTCTCGTCGCCGGGGCGGCCGAGGAGCTCCGGAGTGTCACCCTTCGGCTCGGGCGCCGTCAGGGCGAGGTAGCCGCCCAGCACCTCGACGCCCAGGCGCTCCGCCTCCTGCCCGCTGTTGATCAGCATGATCTGGCGGTCCGGCAGATCCTTGAGGTCCTTGATACCGCTCGCCTCGGTCGTCTCGTCGGGCATCAGCCGCCCGGTGACGGTGACCTCACCGGCGGGCGGTGCGGGGATCTCGGGGAACTCGGTCTGTGTCGGGCCTGCCGGGATCCAGCCGCGGTTGACGAGCAGGACCTTGCCGTCGTCGAGGACGAACGGGGTCAGGACATGGACGCCGATTTCGTCGTTGGAGTTCGTACGGCGGCGGACGACGACCTCGTCGTCGGTGTCGAATCGGCCCTTCGCGGTCACGCTCCGATAGCGCTCGGCGCTGGTGACGGTGTGCCCGGGGGAGGTCAGCCGCTCCACGGGCACCGGCTCCGCGCCGAGCGCGTCGGCGACGAGCTGGTTCCGCGCGGTGCGCTCCTCGTAGCGGTCCATCTGCCAGAAGCCCAGCCTGATCATCGTGGGGATCAGGAGGAGGGCGACCAGCGTGAGGATCACCCACTGCCGGGACAACAGGAAGCGGTACACCCCACGACCGTACAACTCGGTCGTGGGGCGCGTTCGGGCGGGTCTGTGCTCAGACCTTGTCGACGATCCCCACCTTCCCCTCCGCCCGAGCGCAGTGGGCGCCGCAGTACCAGTGGCCCTCTACCTCGACGCCCTGACCGATGATCTGGACTCGGCAGTGCTCGCAGATGGGTGCCATGCGGTGGATCGCACAGGAGAAGCAGTCGAAGACATGGATCGCGCCCTGGGCGTGCACCTCGAAGGTCATTCCGTAGTCATTGCCGCAAACTTCGCATCTCGCCATGCGCCACAGGGTGAGCCGTCACCGCCGCGCGGGCGAGCGGGCGGCGGGCGAGTCGCACGGCAATCACCCGTCCGTACGGGTCACTCGTCGGCGGGCTCGACATCGCGGAGCAGTTGCCCGAACGCCGCCTCGTCCACGACCGGTGTCCCGTACTGCCGGGCCTTGACCACCTTCGACGTGTGGGAGTCCGGGTCGTTGGTGACGAGCAGGCTGGTCAGCCGGGACAGGCTGGTCGCGACATGCAGTCCCGCCTCGACCGCCCGGTCCTCCAGCAGGTCGCGCTCGATCGATGTGTCCCCGGAGAAGGCGACACGCATGCCCTGCTTGAGCGGTTTGCCGTCTTCGTACCGCCCGGGGTTGGGGTACGGGCAGGCGGGCCGCTTCCGGGAGGGCCGCCAACTGGTGGAGCGGTAACCGCCGCCGTAGCCACCCCCATAACCCACCTGCTGCCCGATACGAGGCGTGGCGCCGCCGGCTGCCATGTCCGTCCACTCGGTCAGCGGCCGGCACTCGTGCAACGGCAGCCGTACGCCGCCCGCGGCCGCGGCCCGCAGGCTCGGCCGGAACGCCTCCGCCAGCACCCGCGCATCGTCCAGCGCATGGTGCGCCCGCTGCTGTACGACCCCGAAGTGCGCCGCCAGCGACTCCAGCTTGTGGTTCGGCAGCGGTAGCCCCAGCTCCTTCGACAGCGCGATCGTGCACAGCCGCTGCCGCACCGGGGCCTCGCTCTCCGCGCGCGCGTACTCCCGGGCGATCATCGACCAGTCGAACACCGCGTTGTGCGCGACGAGGACGCGGTCCGCGAGCCGCGCGGAGAACTCCTCGGCGATGTCCCTGAACAGCGGCGCCCCTTCGAGCACATCACTCGTCAGCCCATGGATCCATACCGGCCCGGGATCCCGCTCCGGATTGACCACCGTGTACCAGTGGTCCTCGACCTCGCCCCGCGCGTCCAGTCGGTACACACCCGCCGAAATTATCCGATCGTCCCGCCCCAGCCCGGTCGTCTCCACGTCAACAACCGCGTACCCCTTCGGATACGCGGCCGGCCAAGGAACTGGGGACGCTGCGGTCGCACGGTCATCGAGCATGGTCCATGAGGATACGGGGCGGGACTGACAGCGTGTTACTCGATGGTGAGGCGGTGTGGAGGGAAGAGGTCGGTGCCGAGGGCCTGGGGGCAGTCGTAGAGGTGGACGCTGACGTTGTCGAATGGTGCCAGTGGGGTCAGGTCGATTGGGCCACAGCGCGCGAGTTGGAGGTACTTCAGGTCGCGGAGCTCTGCGAACGTTGACAGGTTATGCACCTGATCGATCTTGCTGAGGTACACACTGGTCAGGTCTTGATGGGGCAGCACATGGGCGAGGTCGATGTGAGGCACATCGATAATCAGGAGTGTGTGGAGCCGGGAGAACACCCCGGCCGCGAGGAAATCGAGCCACTGATGGGTTTCGTTGACGGCGAGCCACTTGAGTGACGTGAAAGCGTCAATGCCGGACAGCTTCATCGCTGCGGCTTGGTGGTAGAACCCGATGCCGGTGAGTTCCGGGCCGAAGGGAAGGTCACCCAGGGCCGTCTCGACAGGCGCGAAGTCGAAGATCAGGTGTCGCAGGGTGGCTGAGTCGCCTAGGGGAGCCAGCGAAAGCCGCTCGGCGGGCTGGCTTAGGTTGACCTGTTTCAAGGGAAGTTCGGAGAGCATGCCGAGGTCGGTGATGGAGCGGCAACGGTTGAGCGCCAGAGTCTCGAGGTTGGGTAACTGCCGTAGGGGCGAGAGGTCGCTGAGTGAGTCGTTGTCGATGAAGTTCAGGAACTCGAGAGCGGTCTGCTCCAGGACGGCATCGGGTAGTCCATGGTCACCCTGCACCGCCAGCGCCGAGAGCTGCGGCAGACGTGGCAGCAGTGCCAACTGCTCGGGGCTGCTCATGGTGAGTGACTGCTTGGCGGCGACTGTGCCGTCAAGCACGGTTTCGAAGTACTCGTTGATGTCGAATGACGGCCATGCGAGGTCGAGCTGAGTGCGTACCCGAAGACGCTGGTCCGCACGGAACCGTGAGATCACCTCCAGCGCGGCGTCCCCACCGATCAGCCCAGCTGTACGCACCACAGCCGCTGCCTCCCGGTCCGTGAGCCCTTCGGGTCCTGGCAGTAGCTCCAGCACCAGCTCACCGGCCTTGGACAAAGCATCGGCCTGCTTCATGCTGCGGGGCGGCACCAGCTCCGCCGTACGCTCTTCCACCTCCCTACGCACATCCGGCCCCAACTCCGGCGCATGCTCCAAACTGGCCGCCGCCAGCAACACCAACCGCTCCCGATACCTCCGTACCTTGTCGGCCCGCCGCAGCAACTGCCGAAGCAACCGCCCCCGCTCCTCCACCCGCGCATGCCCCACAGCCATACGCACCACGTCGTCCCACTGGTCGTCGTGGGCATTGCGCACCAGCACCCCGAAGTCGCGGGACTCGACCGCCGCCTTGGCGCCCAGATAGTCCTGGAAGGTGCGGTGGACGAAGTCCACGTACCCGGGGACGGGTTCGCGGAGCAGACCGCTGCGGATCAGCAGGTGGGAGAAGACCTGCTCGGCGTCGCCCTGTTCGCGGACCTGGGGCATGGAGTCGAGCCACTCGTCCAGCATGGAGACGGCGTCCTCGCGGGACGCCTCCACCTGGCCGTTGCGGATGAGCCAGTACGCGAGGCGTTGCAGGAGTGCCGTCTGCTCGTCGCGGGACAGGACCACACCCTCGACCGACGTGATCTCTCGCTCGATGTCGCGGTGGACGAGGAGCATGTCCAGCGCGGCGTCGTACAACTCCTTGCGGGCCCGCGGCAGCCGCATCCGGCGGTCGCGGTTCAAGGCGCAGAGCAAGGCGCACATCAACGGGTTGGTGGCGAGGCGCGCCAGGTCGCGGCGGCTGGTGACCGCCTGGTTGAGACCCGCCTCGTACATGTCGAGTGACGACCGCTCCGCCTCGGACAGGCACTCCAGGCGAGCCGAATCGTGCCAGTGGCCGATGAACGCCCGGATGTCCTCCCGCTCCATGGGGAGCAACGAGTGTGCGGTGAAACCCTGCCCCGCCAGCCAGTCCTCCGGCACCGCGGCCGACCGGGTCGTCACCACGTAACGCGCCTTCGGGTACGCGGCGATCAGCGACTTCAGCCAGCTCTCGGTGCGGCCGCGCAGCCGCGTCGGCACCTCGTCGACACCGTCGACCAGCACCAACGCCCGCCCGGTGGTGAGGAGTTCCGACGTCCAGCCAGAGGGCGCCTGAAGCGGGACACCGGAGGAAGACAGGAAGTCCTCCGGCATCGGCAGCCCGTCGGGGGTGTTGAACGAGCGCAGGCGCAGGACGAACGGCACGCACAGGTTCCACGCCGCCAGCTCCGGACCGAAGCTGCGCCGCGCCGCGTTCAGCGCGAGCCACTGGACGAGTGTCGACTTGCCCGATCCGGCCGGGCCCCGCAGCACCAGCCGGTCGCAGTCGGCGAGGGCCTGTTCCACCTTGAGGGCGGTCGGTGCCATGTCGGGAAGGCCGAGGACCTCGCGGCGTGGGTCGTCGCGCCGGTCCCCGCTCACCGCGAGGCTGATGTACGCCGTGTCGAGCGGCCATTCGGCCCGGCGGCGGTCGCCGAGGGTGATGCCGAAGAGCTCCAGACGGGACTGGGTCTCGGCGACGAAGTCCGCGTACCGCTGCTCGAAGTCGAGGGCCAGCGCCTCCGGGCGAGGGCCGGCGCTCAGCTCGCGCAGCAGTTCCTCCGTACGTCCCGACCGCCGAGTCTGCTCCACCGCTGCCCTGGCCGCGAACGACGGGTGGGCGGTGAGTTGCTCGACCAGGTGGGCGCAGCACAGGCCGAGGAGTTCGGCGTACAGGTCGAGGGCGCGGGTGGAGAGCCCCGCGTCGGGCGCGGGCAACTCGGCGCACAATCGCCGCGGGTCCAGATCGGCCCCGAACAGATGGTCCGCGGTGAGGTCGGCGGTCGCGAAGGTGTCCTGCACGGCGGCCACCGCGGCCAGCCGCTCGTGCTCGGGCAGCGCGGCGTACCCGGCCGCGATCCGGCCCGACAACACCAGGGCCAGCTTGTCCGGAGTCGGCGGCTTCGGCAGCGGTCGTACCGGATCGGTCACCAGCCCCGCGCCCGGCTTCGGCGCGAGAACCGACTTCGCGAGGGTCGACACGACCGTCGACGCCAGCCGCGCCAGCACCACCTCGATCCCCTGCATCGCGCCCTCCCCGTAACAGCCGCGCATGGATGATCAATGGATTCGCATCGTAGGCCGACCCACTGACAATGCCCGCCGGATTGGCGAAGGACGCCAAGAAGCAAGCGCGTACCACCGGTAATACTTGTCAGTAACAACGTCTAGCCGCCATCTACCAGCGGTTCTACCGTTCCTTCCATGCCGAACCTGCCCGATGTCGTGCTCTGGTCGATACCCGCGGACCAGCCGGTCACGATCACGGAGACCGTCGCGTGAGACAGGGCAGAAGGTTTCTCTTCCTACTCGGCTTCGGTGTCGCTGTCGCCGTCGACCTCGGTTCTCTCGCCCTCGGGTTCACCCCCGGGCATGTCGTCGCCAAGCCCGTACTCATGCCGGTGCTCGCGGCGTACGCGTACGTGTGTGACGGCCCTCGGCTGCTGGTCGTGGGGCTGTTGTGCGGTTGGGGCGGTGACGTGCTGCTCCGAATCGACGCGGAGTCCGCGTTCCTCGCCGGGATGGGATGCTTCGCCGCCGGACACGGGTGCTATCTGCTGCTCTTCCGGCGGTACGGCACGGAACGCGCGCGTGAGGGGCTGTGGGCCGGGGCGTACGGTCTCGCGCTCGTCGCGGTTGTGTGCCTGCTGTGGCCGGACCTGCCCGCCGGGCTGCGGGTCCCGGTGGCCGGGTACAGCCTGCTGCTCACCGCCATGGCGGACCGGGCGGGACGGCTCGGGAGTCCCGCCGCCGTCGGCGGCGCCCTGTTCCTGCTGTCCGACACGCTCATAGCGACCGGCGTCGCCAAGTGGCCGCAGCTCCCGCGGCCCGACCTGTGGATCATGCTCACGTACCTGGCGGCGCAGTATCTGCTGAGCCACGCGACCCTGCGAGCCCACCACCTCACCAGCGGATCGGCACCGGCAGTGCCGTGAGCAGAGCCGATACCGCGACGACGACGCCCAGCACCACCACCTCCGCGCGTGCGGGAGTACAGGCGCCGAGTGGGTCGTCCGTGTGGCGCAGCCGTAGCCGGGCCCACAGGGCGAGGGCGGCGACGGCGGCCACGAGGAGGACCTTGGCGAGCAGGGTGCGGCCGTACGCCGTGTCCGTCAGCTGGTCGGGGACCGTCCCCGGCGGCATGCGGCGCAGCGTGCTCCACACCCCGGTGGCGGTGACGCCGGCCAGCAGAACGACGGCCACGCGCGCGTAGAGCCCCAACAGAGCGGCTCCCGCCCCCGTCGCCGTACGCCACGCGCGCGTGCGCAACGTCCGCAGGACGTACAGCAGTCCGCCCGCCCACAGGACCGCGCACGCCAGATGCATCAAGGTCAGGGCGCTGCCGACCAACGGGCTGTAGTGCTCCGTGGGCGGATGCGCGCGCAGCGCCTCAGCGACGGCGATCGCGGCCAGTGGTGCCAGTTGGGTGGCCGGGCGGCGGGAAAGGGCGCAAAGGCCCGCCGCGGCGAACGCGTTGACCTCCAGGAGGGCGAGCTTGCCGTCCCGGGTCTCGTAGAGGCCGCCGACGTCCATGTCGGCGGGGGAGCCCGGCACCAGATTGCCGGTCGCCACGACCGAGGCCAGCCCGAGCGCGGCGACGAAACCGGCGCCCGCCGCCCACACCGCCCCACTGCGCGGCCTCTCCGGGGACGCCCCCGGCACCCGGCGCACCAGCCACGCCACGAACAGCTCACCCACCGGCACACACAGCGCGGCCAGCAACACCGCCCGCAGCAGCGCGACCCCACCCGCGCCGGGTGCCGCCGCCTCACCCGTGCCGTCCAGCGCGACACGCGGACCGAACAGCGGTATCAACGCCCCCACGGCGACCAGGACGAGCAGCACCACAGCCCGGCCGGTACCTCCATCGGGCCGCCGCCGCTCGGGCTCGTCCGCCCCTGTCGCCTCCGCTGTCCGTCTCGTCAGGCTCACCCCGAAAAGTCCACCAGTCGCACCAGATCTGGGCAAGTACCGGAAAACAACTGGCAGTTCGCCATTCCGCCCGTACGTACGGCTCCGGCGGCCCGACTACTCAGACCCAGTCAGCCCCAGCGGGCCTCGTCCGCTCCCCAGGGCCCCGGCGGTCGCGACCAGTCGCACGGTCCGCCCTCGAAGGAGACCGGCGGCAGGGCGTACCGCAGCCGCCCCAAGCGGCTGTCCCGCTCGGCGAGCCACGCCTCCGGCCCTTCGTAGAGCCCTTCGTAGAGCCCTTCGTAGAGCCCTTCGTAGAGCCCTTCGTAGAGCCCTTCATAGTGCCCTTCGTGGACGTCGAGCCCGTCCGGACCGCGCTCGATGCCGTCCGTCAACCAGGCAGCCGTACGCGCGAGCGACAGCCGGACGACTCGACCGCCGCCGTCGTCCAACCGCTCGGTGAGCGCCCGCAGGACGGCCGTCGCCAGCAGGTACCCCGTCCCGTGGTCCAGCGCCTGCGCGGGCAGCGCGCCCGGCTGTTCCTCCGTCCCCTCGATCGCCGCGATTCCCGTCGCCACCTGCACCAGACTGTCGAAGCCCCGCCGCCCGGCCCACGGACCGTACGCGCCCCATGCCGAGACCTGCGCCACGACCAGCCCCGGCCGTCGCGCCACCATCGCCTCGGGCGACAGCCCGAACCGGTCCAGCGCGCCGGGCCGATACCCGGTGACGACGACGTCCGCCTCGGCGAGCAGCGCTTCGAAGGATCCTGGGTCCATGGCCAGATCGAGAGTCGCCGACCGTTTCCCGAAGCCCGTGTCGACGTGCTGGTCGAGGATCTCGGGCATCCCCGGCGGATCGACCCGCAGGACGTCCGCGCCCAGCAGCGCGAGCGTGCGGGTGGCCACCGGGCCCGCGATGACCCGGGTCAGATCCAGGACGCGCACACCGGCCGCGGGCAACTGGAGCGTCCAGCCGGTCCGGGCCAAGGCCGTGAGCACGCGCGCGTGTGCGGTGTCGGCCCGGTGGTGCTCGACCAGCGGACGGGCCGCCACCGCGGTGCCCTGCCCGTGCGCGGCCCACTCCTTCGCCGTACGCGACGCGACCGCGAGACCCCCGGCCGCGTACACGGCCTCCTCGACGTCCCGGGACGACCGCTCGGCGAGCGCGGACCCGACGGCGGCGACCGGATCGGGCACGCTGTCGGGCACGCCCAGCGCGGCCAGCAACCGCTCCCGGTGATGCGGATAGTTCGCATGGGTCCGCACCCACCCGTCCGCCGTCCGCCAGAACCGCGACAGCGGCGCGAAGGTGACCGGCGCCCGCCCGTCGATCAGCAGATGACGCTCGCTCACGAAGGCCGTGGCCACGGCCCCGTCGTCCACCCGCACCCGGGGCACCTCCGAGAGCCCCGCCCGCCGTGCCCCCAGTTCGGCCGCCGCCAACGCGCACACGCCCGCACAGGCCCGCGCCAACTCCCGTACCGGCAGCCGGGCGGGCAGCGCCCCGTCCCGTACGACGGTCGAGACCCGCGGCAGCAAGGCGGGATCGCCGCCCAGCGCCGTCCAGGCGAACTCCATCTCCTCAGCAGTCATGACGGCACTATGCCGGGTTGATCGAATGACGGCACTAGTCAAGGTTGATCAGATCAACAGGAGGAAGGGCCGGGCAGCACCACCGCCGCTGCCCGGCCCCAACTCTGCCGCAGAGGCCCCTACTTCGTCACCGCGTCCAGCGCGTCCGCCGTGCCGAAGCCGTAGAAGCCGTTGTAGTTCCTCGGCCCCTCGCAGACCGCGTCGACCTTGCCGTCCCCGTCGATGTCGTACGGGTCGGTGCAGGGCGTGGCGTCGGCCTGGGCGTACAGCAGGGCCTTCACCAGGGCCGCCGGGGCGTGGGGGTGCGTCGACTTGATGAGGGCGGCCACGCCCGCGACGTGCGGGGACGCCATCGACGTACCGGCCATGTAGCCCCACTTGCCGCCGGGCAGCGGGCCCAGGATCAGGCCGCTGGTGGCGGGCGGGGCCGGGGTCTGGTAGCGGGTCGAGTCGCCGCCGGGCGCGGCGATGTCGATTACGCCCAGACCGTGGTTGGAGAATGACGACTTGAGGCCCTTCGCGCCGGTCGAGGCGACCGTGACGACACCCGGCAGCTGGGTCGGGATGTCGAGGCACTCGGACGGGTCGATGACCCGGTCCGACGGTGTCGAGTCGTTCGGGGAGACCGGGTCGGTGATCTCGTCGGCGGCGAGGTCGTAGTTCTCGTTGCCGGCCGCGGCCACGTTGACCGCGCCCTTCTTCTCCGCGTACTTCGACGCCCGGGTGAGGGCCTCGACGAGCGCCTTCTGGTCCGGGTCGTTCTTGCAGTTGAAGTACCAGGGGTCGGTGTAATAGCTGTTGTTCGTGACGTCCACGCCGTGCTCGGCGGCCCACATGAAGCCGCAGACGACGGCCTCGGTGTAGAAGAAACCGGCCGTGGTGGACACCTTGATGCCGGAGACCTTCACGCCCGGCGCGACACCGGTGACGCCGACGCCGTTCTTCGCGGCCGCGATCTCACCGGCCACATGGGTGCCGTGCGCGCTCTCCTCGGCGCTGGGCCGCCAGGCGCCGTCGGTCGTGTCGGGCTTGCCCGTCACACAGTTGACCGACGCCGCGCGGTCGAAGTTCGGCGCGATGTCCGGGTGGGTGTCGTCGACGCCGGTGTCGATGACGGCGACCGTGACGTCACGGCTGCCCGTCGACACCTCGTGGGCCTTGTCCGCCTTGATGGCCGGCAGGTCCCACTGCAACGGCTCCAGGGGGTCCTGCCCCTCCGCGGCCTCGGCCTTCGCCACCTCCTCGGCGGTCAGCGCCTTCGGGGTGCCCACATCGGTGGTCGACTGCGCGGGCAGCGGTGCGGTGCGCGTGGCACCGGCCGACTGCACACCGTGCACGCCACGGATCGCCTTGGCGAAGTCGGCGTTCGCCGAGTGGACGACGATGACGCCGATCCGGTCGTACGACGTCACTATCGTGCCGCCGGCCTTCGCGATGGCCTTCTTCAGGTGGGCGGACGGACGGTGTCCGGGGCGGACGTTGACCACATAGCTGAGCGACGTCCCGTCGGCCGCGGCCTGGGCGATCGCCTCGGCCTGCGCGGTCGCCTCGGCCGCCGAGGCCGTGACGTTCGGTACGACGACGAGTGCCGTCGCCATGGCCATCCCCAGCGGGATCGCGGCCAGCCGGCGGGAGCGCGTGCGAGGCGCTGTCATGCTGTCTCCAGTTCGTGTTCGTTCGTGAAACGAGCGGTACGAGCTGTGCGGGAATCCAGGGGAATACGGCCCCGGGAATACGGCCCCGCAGGCACCCGGCACACGCCGGGCGCCCTGGGAGCCTCACGGCTGGGACCGTGCCTACTTGACGGCCTTCAGCGCGTTGACGATGCCGAACCCGTAGAAGCCGTTGACACGCGGGCCGCCCTCGCAAACCGCGTCCTGCGTGCCGTCGCCGTCCTGGTCGTACGACTCGGGGCAGGCCGTCTTGTCCGCCTGCGCCTTCAGCAGCCACTGCAGCTGCTGCGGGCTCGCCCACGGGTGCGTCGACTTCAGCAGCGCGGCGACGGCGGAGGCGTGCGGTGCCGCCATCGAGGTGCCCTGCAGGTAGCCGTACTTGCCCTCCGGCATGGTGGACAGGATGCGGCCGTTCTTCGACGGCGTGTCCGGGATCTGGTAGCGGCTGTCGCCACCCGGGGCCGCGATGTCGACGACGCCGTTGCCGTACGTGGAGTAGAACGACTTCTCGTTCTTCACGCCCGTCGCGCTGACCGTGACGATGCCCGGGAGCTGGGTCGGCACGTCGAAGCACTCGTGCGGGTCGATGGTGCGTTCGACCGGGGTCGTGTCGTTGGGGCTGGAGTCGTCCACGATCGCGTCGGAGTCGAGGTCGTGGTTGGAGTTGCCCGCCGACGCCAGGTGCAGGGTGCCCTTCTTCGTGGCGTACTTCTGGGCCCGGTTCACCGCGTCGACGATGGCCTTCTGGTCCGGGTCGTCCACGCAGTTGTAGAGCCACGGGTCGACGTAGTAGCTGTTGTTCGTGATCTCCACGCCGCGGTCGGCGGCGAACACGAACGCGCAGACGACGCTCTCCGCGTAGAACAGGCCGCTCTTGCGGTCCGTCACATTGATGCTGGAGACCTTCACGCCGGGAGCCACACCGGCGACGCCGACGTCGTTGCGGGCCGCGGCTATCTCACCGGCGACGTGCGTGCCGTGGTAGTCGTCCACGGTGTAGGGCCGCCAGGCGCCCTCGCTGGTGTCCGCGACGCCGCCGTTGCAGTTCGCCGACTGGGACTTGGAGAAGTTCGGGGCGAGGTCCGGGTGGGTGTCGTCGACGCCGGTGTCGATGACGGCGACGGTGACCTTCTTGCTGCCCGGGTTGATCTTCGCGGCCTTGTCGGCGCCGATCGAACGCAGGTCCCACTGGTCGGCCTCGAGCGGCTCGGCGTCGGGGACGTCCGCCGAGGCGGCCTTGACCTTCGCCGCCTCCGCGTCGGTCAGGTAGTCGACGGCGCCCACATCCGTCGTAGCGGCCGGGGTCAGCGGCGAGGTCCGGGTGGCACCGGCGGACTGCACACCGCGAGCGCCACGGATGGTGGCGCCGAACTCCGGGTTGGTCGAGTGGACGACGATCACGCCGATCTTGTCGTACGTGATCACGACGGTGCCGCCGGCCTTGGCGATCGCCTTCTTCACCGAGGCGATCGTGCGCTTGTCGGTCTTGGTGTTCACGACGTACGAGAGGTTCGGGCCCTCCGCGGTCGCGGCGGTCGGCGCGGTGAGCGGCGCCGCCGAGGCGACACCCGGCAGGAAGCCGAGCGAGGCGGTCAGCGACAGAACGACCGGAACCGCGAGAGCGAGCCGTCGTCTGGAGCGCAGATGAGCCATGGGATCTCCACATCATCCTCAAAGAAACCGGCCCGAGACACACGGGTGCCCGGGCAGGTACATGACTTGGTGGTGCGCCCCGAAGCTATCCCTCGCCGTCGTCGGCCAGCAATGATTTGAGGGGAGGAGAGGCCGAAGTAGAGGGGTAACCCTCGCTGCCGGCCCGCCCGTTCGCCCCTCGGCCGACTGCCGATCGGCCCGCTGACGACTGCCGATGGCCTCTCCGCCGACTTCCGGCCGACTGCCGAGCGACTTCCGAATCGGTTTTCGAAAGAGGCGTGCACGGTTGAACCGGTCCTCGTGCGCCGCCGTGACGTTGAGCAGGGAGCCCGAGCACGATCGTGCGCCCCGTCACCGTGAGGAACAGAGCCGACCATATGTCCGTAAACGACCCGTCATCCGACCCGACTGCGAAGACGTCCCCAACCACCGTCGCCACCGCGGCGGAAACGCGAGGAGACCCCGTGGCAACCGACGCACCGCCCCCCTCGAAGGCAGAGCACCACCTCCCCTCCACCGAGGAGTTCGCCGCGGTCCAGGAGAGCGCTGAGTTCGGTGAACTGCGCCGCTCCTACCGCTCGTTCGCCTTCCCGCTGACCGTGGCCTTCATCGCCTGGTACCTGCTGTACGTCCTGCTCTCCAACTACGCGGGCGACTTCATGGGCACCAAGCTCTTCGGCAACATCAATGTCGCCTTCGTCCTCGGCATCGCCCAGTTCGTCACCACGTTCCTCATCGCCTGGTGGTACTCGCGGCACGCCGCCGCGAAGCTCGACCCCAAGGCCGAGGCCATCAAGTCCCGGA
Organism: Streptomyces tailanensis; assembly: GCF_008386495.1. GTDB lineage: Bacteria > Actinomycetota > Actinomycetes > Streptomycetales > Streptomycetaceae > Streptomyces > Streptomyces tailanensis. The sequence continues at coordinate 140,556 of NZ_VTHJ01000008.1, forward strand.
TGGAGGGCGGCGCATGAGCCCCGTACAGCAGACTTTCCTTGCCGCGAACGAGGCCAGCGAGCACCGCCCGCTGATCATCACCCTGTTCGGGCTGTTCGTCCTGGCGACCCTCGCCATCACCATCTGGGCCGGCCGCCAGACCAAGGACGCCGCCGACTTCTACGCGGGCGGACGCCAGTTCAGCGCCTTCCAGAACGGCCTCGCGGTCTCCGGCGACTACATGTCGGCCGCGTCCTTCCTCGGCATCGCGGGCGCGATCGCCCTCTTCGGATACGACGGTTTCCTCTACTCCATCGGCTTCCTGGTCGCCTGGCTGGTCGCCCTGCTCCTGGTCGCCGAGCCGCTGCGCAACTCCGGCCGCTACACCATGGGCGACGTGCTCGCCTACCGCATGCGCCAGCGCCCGGTCCGCACCGCGGCCGGTACGTCCACGATCGTCGTGTCGATCTTCTATCTGCTGGCCCAGATGGCGGGCGCGGGCGTCCTCGTCTCCCTGCTGCTCGGTATCACCTCGGACTTCGGCAAGATCCTGATCGTCGCCCTCGTCGGCGTCCTGATGATCGTCTACGTCTCCATCGGCGGTATGAAGGGCACCACCTGGGTCCAGATGGTGAAGGCCGTGCTGCTGATCGGCGGCACGATCCTCATTACGTTCCTGGTGCTGCTGAAGTTCAACTTCAACATCTCCGATCTGCTCGGCACCGCCGCCGAGAACAGCGGCAAGGGCGCCGCCTTCCTGGAGCCCGGCCTCCAGTACGGCGCGACCGGCACCTCCAAGCTGGACTTCATCTCCCTCGGCATCGCCCTGGTCCTCGGCACCGCGGGCCTGCCGCACATCCTGATCCGCTTCTACACGGTGCCCAACGCCAAGGCCGCCCGTAAGTCCGTGAACTGGGCGATCGGCATCATCGGCGGCTTCTACCTGATGACCATCGCGCTCGGCTTCGGCGCGGCCGCGCTGATCTCGCAGGAAGAGATCATCGCCTCGAACCCGTCCGGCAACACGGCGGCCCCGCTGCTCGCCCTGCACCTGGGCGGCGTGGACTCGGCCTGGGGCGCGATCCTGCTCGCCACGATCTCGGCGGTGGCCTTCGCGACCATCCTCGCCGTGGTCGCCGGCCTCACCCTCGCCTCGTCGTCCTCCTTCGCGCACGACATCTACGCCAACGTCATCCGCAAGGGGCAGGCCTCCGGCGCCGAAGAGGTCCGCGCGGCCCGCTGGGCTACCGTCTTCATCGGCGTCATCTCCATCGGCCTGGGCGCCCTCGCCCGCGATCTGAACGTGGCCGGCCTGGTCGCGCTCGCCTTCGCGGTCGCTGCCTCCGCCAACCTGCCGACGATCCTCTACAGCCTCTTCTGGAAGCGGTTCACCACCCAGGGCGCGCTGTGGTCGATCTACGGCGGTCTGATCGTCGCCGTCGGCCTGGTGCTGTTCTCGCCCGTCGTCTCCGGCGACCCGAAGGCGATGTTCCCGGACGTCGACTTCGCCTGGTTCCCGCTGAAGAACCCGGGCATCATCTCCATCCCGTTCGGCTTCCTGATGGGCTGGCTCGGCACGATCCTCTCCAAGGAGGAGCCCGACACCGGCAAGTACGCCGAACTGGAGGTCCGCTCCCTCACGGGCACCGGAGCCCACTGATCCGGTTCCCTCCGCCCGGGGCCGCCGTAGATCTCTACGGCGGCCCCGCGCCTGTTTCGTGGCATCCGGCCCCGGCGTTGTCGGTGGTGTCACGTAGGCTCGCAAGTGTTCGGGAATTATTGATCCGGAGCGGGAGGGGGCCCACGTGCTCATCGACACCTACGGCCGAGTGGCCACAGACCTGAGGGTCTCGCTGACCGACCGGTGCAATCTGCGCTGTACGTACTGCATGCCCGAGGAGGGCTTGCAGTGGCTGGCCAAGCCCGACCTGCTCACGGACGACGAGATCGTCCGCCTCATCGACATAGCCGTCCGCACGCTGGGCATCACCGAGGTCCGCTTCACCGGCGGCGAGCCCCTGCTCCGCCCCGGCCTGCTCGGCATAGTGGAGCGCGTGGCGGCTCTCGCCCCCCGCCCTCAGATGTCCCTCACCACCAACGGCATCGGCCTCAAGCGCACGGCGACGGCCCTGAAGGCGGCGGGCCTGGACCGGGTCAATGTCTCGCTGGACACCCTGCGCCCCGACGTCTTCAAGACCCTCACCCGCCGCGACCGCCACAAGGACGTCCTGGAGGGCCTCGAAGCGGCCCGCGAGGCAGACCTGAACCCCGTCAAGGTCAACTCGGTCCTGATGCCGGGCCTGAACGAGAACGAGGCTCCGGACCTCCTCGCCTGGGCCGTCGAGCACGATTACGAGCTGCGCTTCATCGAGCAGATGCCCCTGGACGCCCAGCACGGCTGGAAGCGCGACGGCATGGTCACCGCGGGCGACATCCTGACCTCCCTGCGTACCCGCTTCGACCTCACCCCCGAGGGCTCCGACGAACGCGGCTCGGCCCCGGCGGAACGCTGGCTGGTCGACGGCGGCCCCCACCGAGTGGGCGTCATCGCCTCCGTCACCCGCCCCTTCTGCTCCGCCTGCGACCGCACCCGCCTCACGGCCGACGGCCAGGTCCGCACCTGCCTGTTCGCCCGCGAGGAGACCGACCTCAGGGCGGCGTTGCGCTCGGGTGCCCCGGACGAGGAGATAGCCCGCATCTGGCGTTTGGCGATGTGGGGCAAGAAGGCGGGAGCGGGCTTGGACGACCCGTCGTTCGTCCAGCCGGACCGCCCGATGTCCGCAATCGGGGGCTGAGCGCTCTACGGCGCGGGCTCCTCCCAGTCCTCCAGCTTCACGACGTCCTTCAGGAACCCCCGCACACCCAAGAACTGAGACAGGTGCTCCCGGTGCTCCTCGCACGCGAGCCACGTCTTGCGCCGCTCCGGCGTGTGAAGCTTGGGGTTGTTCCAGGCGAGCACCCACACCGCATCCGCACGACAGCCCTTGGCGGAACAGATGGGGGAGGACGGCTCGGATCCGGGGACGTTGAGGATGTTCACCCGTCGACCCTAACCGCAGAAAAGGCGACGCCGAGCAGCCACGGGGGGAGCTGCCCGGCGTCGGTCTGTCGCTCCGACGGGGGATGCGGAGCGCGTACGAAGTATGTCACGGGTAACCCTCTGCCCGGCACAGGAACTCCATGATTGATCTGAGCTTTATTTGAGCCTGGTGGCCGGAAGGATTCCGTTTCGCCCGGATTCCGGTGCTCAGGCCCGCTCGCGCGGCTCGCTCCGCCGGCTCTCCGCGGAGCCCTCCGCACCGCCTTCCGGGAAGGGTTCCGTGAACCGGTCGTCCCGGGGCGGCGCGATCATCGGACGCGTGGGGGTGGTGACGAACGTGGACGGCAGTGAGGGCGCGTTCTCCCGGCCCGCGTTGGCGATCACCACGGCGATGTACGGCAGCACCAGCCCGAGCACCAGTGCGACGACCGCGACGTGCCGTTCGACGTTCCAGAGAGTCGCGGCGGCGATCACCGAGAGGGTGCGGACGGACATCGAGATGACGTAGCGCCGTTGCCTGCCGCGGACGTCGTCGGCGAGTCCCTGCCGGGCTCCCGTGATCCGGAAGACCTCGACGTTGCCATGCTTCCGCATCGCGTTCCACCACCCGCCTGTATCGGACGCTCCCCGGCAATCCACGTTACGCCGCGTCTGCGCCGCCTAGTAGAGCGGGTCACCTTCCACGGGGACCGGGCGAAATGCGTCGTCCCGCGTACGGCACCACCCGACGTGCGGCGTAGCGGAGGCGGGCCGACACTGGGCGTAATGCTCACGTCGAGCCGTACGAGGAGGCAGCCATGGGCTGGTTGTGGGCGATCATCGTGGGATTCGTACTCGGTCTGCTGGCCAAGGCGATCATTCCGGGCAAGCAGCACAGCCCGCTCTGGCTGACGACCGTCTTCGGCATCATCGGCGCCATCGTCGGCAACGCCCTGGCCCGGGTATGGGGCATCGACGAAACCGCAGGCATCGACTGGGGCCGCCACGCCCTACAACTGGCCGCCGCGGTGGTGATCGTATTCCTGGGCGACATGGCGTACACGGCGACACTGGGCCGCAGAAAACAACGAATCTAAGCGCCCCGGAAGGGGCGCGGGGAACTGCGCGACCAGCCACAACGAACCGGCACGCGCGAGATCACCCACGCCCCAACGGCGCTTACGCTCCAGTCACCTCAACCGCAGCCAGATTCTTCTTCCCCCGCCGCAACACAAGCCACCGCCCGTGAATCAGATCCTCCACAGCCGGCACGGCATCCTCGGCCGTGACCTTCACGTTGTTCACGTAGGCCCCGCCCTCCTTAACGGTCCGCCGCCCCGCAGACTTGCTGGGCACCAGCCCGACCTCGGCGAACAGATCGACGACGGGCCCCAGCCCGGCAACCACCGCATGCGGCACCTCGGAGAGAGCCGCGCTGAGCGTCTTCTCGTCCAGCTCCGCCAGCTCACCCTGCCCAAAGAGCGCCCGGGACGCGGCGATCACCGCAGCCGTCTGGTCGGCGCCATGGACGAGCGTCGTCAGCTCCTCCGCCAGCGCCCGCTGCGCGGCCCGCGCCTGCGGCCGCTCCTCCGTCTGCTTCTCCAACTCCTCAAGCTCCGCACGGGACTTGAAGGACAGGATCCGCATGTACCGCGAGATGTCCCGGTCGTCCACGTTCAGCCAGAACTGGTAGAACGCGTACGGCGTCGTCATCTCCGGGTCGAGCCAGACGGCGCCGCCCTCGGTCTTGCCGAACTTCGTGCCGTCCGCCTTGGTCATCAGCGGCGTCGCCAGCGCGTGCACGTCGGCGGTCGGCTCCAGCTTGTGGATCAGGTCCAGGCCGGCCGTGAGGTTGCCCCACTGGTCGCTGCCGCCCTGCTGGAGCGTGCAGCCGTACCTCCGGTAGAGCTGGAGGAAGTCCATGCCCTGGAGGATCTGGTAGCTGAACTCGGTGTAGCTGATGCCCTGGTCGGACTCCAGACGGCGGGCCACGGAGTCCTTCGTCAGCATCTTGTTGACGCGGAAGTGCTTGCCGATGTCCCGGAGGAACTCGATCGCGGAGAGGCCCTCGGTCCAGTCGAGGTTGTTGACCATGATGGCCGCGTTCTGGCCCTCGAAGGACAGGAACGGCTCGATCTGGGCGCGCAGCTTGCCGACCCAGCCGACGACCGTCGCCGGGTCGTTCAGCGTGCGCTCCGCCGTCGGGCGCGGGTCACCGATCAGACCCGTAGCGCCGCCCACCAGCGCCAGCGGCCGGTGCCCGGCCTGCTGGAGCCGGCGCACGGTGAGCACCTGCACCAGGTGCCCGACGTGCAGGGACGGAGCGGTCGGGTCGAAACCGCAATAGAACGTGACGGGACCGTCCGCGAGCGCCTTGCGCAAAGCGTCCTCGTCAGTGGACAGGGCGAACAGCCCCCGCCACTTCAGCTCGTCGACGATGTCCGTCACGGTTCTCGTGTCTCCTTGGATGATCTTCGGTATGTTTTTTGGGTGGTGGTCGGCAGTCGGGTGACAGCCGACCACGAACGCCTACGAGGTTATACGCCTTGACTGACAGAGCTCATATTGAAATCCGGCACCCGCAGCGCGGGGGTCGCGGCCCTGGTGAAGTAGTCGCTCCACTCCCTCGGCAGCGTCTTCTCCGTACGCCCCGCCTCGGTGGCCCGGCCCAGCAGATCGAGCGGCGACTCGTTGAACCGGAAGTTGTTGACCTCGCCCGTGACCTCGCCGTTCTCCACGAGGTAGACGCCGTCCCGGGTCAGCCCGGTCAGCAGCAGCGTCGCCGGGTCGACCTCGCGGATGTACCACAGGCAGGTCAGCAGCAGCCCGCGCTCGGTGTTCGCGACCATCTCCGCGAGGGAGCGGTCCGTGCCCCCGTCGAGGATCAGATTGCCGATCGACGGCGCCACCGACAGCCCGGTCAGACCCGCGCTGTGCCGGGTGGTAGTCAGGTTCGCGATCTCGCCCCCGCGGATCCACTCGGTCGCCTTCAGCGGCAGCCCGTTGTCGAACACGGAGGTGTCGCCGCCGGAGGAGTGGGCCAGGACGAAGGGCGCGGACTCCAGGCCGGGCTCGTTCGGGTCGCTGCGCAGGGTCAGCGGCAGGTCGGTGAGCTTCTCCCCGATCCGCGTACCGCCGCCGGGCTTGCTGAACACCGTCCGGCCCTCGGCCGCGTCCCGCGCCGACGCCGACCACATCTGGTAGATCAGCAGGTCCGCCACGGCCGTCGGCGGCAGCAGCGTCTCGTACCGCCCGGCGGGCAGCTCGATCCGCCGCTCCGCCCAGCCCAGCCGTACGGCCAGCTCCGCGTCCAGGGCCGCCGGGTCGACGTCCTTGAAGTCCCGCGTCGACCGGCCCGACCAGGCCGAGCGCGTACGGTCCGGGGACTTGGCGTTCAGCTCCAGCGTCCCGTTCGGCTGGTCGTGCCGCAGGCGCAGCCCCGTCGACGTACCCACATAGCTGGAGACCAGCTCGTGGTTGGCGAAGCCGTACAGCTCGCGGCCGCCCGCACGCGCGCGTGCGAACGATTCGCCGAGCGCCGGAGCGAAGTCGGCGAACACGGCGGAGGAGGTCTCGGCGGGCGCGTCCGTGAAGTCGGGGGACTGCTGTACACCCGTGACCAGCGGCTGGGCGTCCTCGGCGGGCCCGGCCACGCGCGCGGCGGCCTCGGCGGCCCGCACCAGCGGCTCCAGCTCGTCGGCGGTGACGGCGGACCGCGACACGACCCCGGAAGCGGTGCCCTCCTTGCCGTCGACCGTGGCGACGACGGTCACCGAGCGCCCGCGCGTGACCCCGTTCGTCGTCAGCGCGTTGCCCGCCCAGCGCAGGTTGGCCGTCGAGTACTCGTCGGCGATGACGACACACCCGTCGGCCCGGGACAGCTCGATGGCCCGCTCGACGATCTCGTGCGGCTTGTGGGTACGGGCGCTCATCGACCGGCCTCCTGCGTGGTGTTCAGAATGTTGACGCCCTTGAAGAGGGCCGACGGGCAGCCGTGCGAGACCGACGCGACCTGGCCCGGCTGGGCCTTGCCGCAGTTGAAGGCACCGCCCAGGACATACGTCTGCGGCCCGCCCACGGCCGCCATGGACCCCCAGAAGTCGGTCGTCGTCGCCTGGTACGCGACGTCCCGCAGCTGCCCGGTGATCCGCCCGTTCTCGATCTTGAAGAACCGTTGCCCCGTGAACTGGAAGTTGTACCTCTGCATGTCGATGGACCACGACCGGTCCCCGACGACATAGATCCCCCGGTCGACGCCACCGATCAGATCCTCGGTGGACAGCCCCGCCGGATCCGGCTGCAGCGACACATTGGCCATGCGCTGCACCGGCACATGGTCGGGGGAGTCGGCGTAGGCACACCCGTTGGAGCGCCCGAGCCCGGTGAGCCGGGCGATCCTGCGATCCAGCTGGTAGCCGACGAGCGTCCCGTCCTTCACGAGATCCCAGCTCTGCCCCTCCACCCCCTCGTCGTCGTACCCGATGGTCGCCAGGCCGTGCTCGGCGGTGCGGTCACCCGTGACGTTCATCAGCTCGGAGCCGTACCTCAGCTTGTTGAGCTTGTCGAAGGTGGCGAAGGAGGTACCGGCGTACGCGGCCTCGTACCCGAGGGCGCGGTCCAGCTCTGTCGCATGCCCGATGGACTCGTGGATGGTCAGCCACAGGTTGGACGGGTCGACGACCAGGTCGTACACACCCGCCTCGACGCTCGGCGCCCGCATCTTCTCGGCGAGCAGCTCCGGGATCCGCGCCAGCTCGTCGTCCCAGTCCCAGCCGGTGCCCGTCAGATACTCCCAGCCGCGCCCCACCGGCGGCGCCAGCGTCCGCATCGAGTCGAACTCCCCGCTCGACTCGTCCACGGACACGGCCGTCAGCGACGGATGCAGCCGCACGCGCTGCTGCGTGGTCACGGTCCCGGCGGTGTCGGCATAGAACTTGTTCTCGTGCACGGTCAGCAGCGAGGAGTCCACGTGGTTGACCCCGTCGGCCGCGAGCAGCCGCGCACTCCAGTCGGCCAGGAGCGCCGACTTCTCCTCATCGGGCACGGCGAACGGATCGATCTCGTACGACGAGATCCACGTCTTCTCCGCGTGCACCGGCTCGTCCGCCAGCTCGACCCGCTCGTCCGATCCGGCGGCCTTGATCACCTGTGCGGACAGCTTGGCCATCGCCACGGCCTGCGAGGCGACCTTCGCGGCGGCGTCCATGGTCAGGTCCACCCCGGACGCGAACCCCCAGGTCCCCCCGTGCACCACCCGCACCGCGTACCCCAGGTCGGTCGTGTCCGACGACCCCGCGGGCTTGGCGTCCCTGAGCCGCCAGGACGCACTGCGCACCCGCTCCAACCGGAAGTCCGCGTGCTCGGCCCCGAGCGCACGCGCGCGTGCGAGCGCGGCGTCGGCCAGGGCCCGTAGGGGGAGAGCCAGGAATGACTGATCGACTTCGTGGGCCACGAGCGGCCTCCCCTTGTCACCGTTAGCAAGACGCATTTGTCTCGCAGTGAATCATGCAGCGCCGGCACTCCGGCTTCCAACGGATTCACGCCAGGCGGTACACCGCATGAGGCGGCGGTGTCGGCAGTGGCCAGTAAGGTGACAACCGGAGCCCACGGGGGGAATGGGCCCTCCCGTGTCGCTTCCGCTGCCCGCCGGACTGGGCAGTCGCAGCCGCGAGTCGAGCGCATGGGAGATCGGCAAGAGCATGGACGTGTTCGGAACGCACCGGCAGCTCATCCAGGACTACGACGACTTCACGACCTCCTTGGTGTGGGTGCGGGATCCGGCGATCAGGAACCATCTCGACGAGGAGCGCAGCGACAAGACCCGCTGGCCCGACCCCTGGATCTCCCTCAATCCCAACTTCCGAAGTGGCGGAACGGTCGACGCGCTCGTCGACGACAATGTGCTGCACCGGGACTGCAGGGACTACTACTTCCGTGAGAAGCGGGACCCGGAGGACGCGGGCAGCCGTACGCTCACCCTCCACCACCATCAGCTCAAGGCGATCGAGGCGGCCAACTCCCGTGAGTCGTACGTCCTGACGACCGGTACGGGATCGGGCAAGAGCCTCTCCTACCTCATCCCCATCGTCGACTCGGTACTGCGCGAGCCCAATCCCGACGGTATCTCCGCGATCGTCGTCTATCCGATGAACGCGCTCGCCAACAGCCAGAGGAACGAGCTGAACCGCTATCTGCGCTGGGGTGTTCCCCCGGAGCAGCACGGCGCGGTCACCTTCGACCGGTACACCGGGCAGGAGCGCAAAGATCAGAAGAAGTCTGTGCTCAGCCGCAAGCCGGACATCCTGCTCACCAATTACATGATGCTGGAGTACCTGCTCACCCGCCCCGAGGAGCGGCAGCAGCTGATCGCCGCGGCGAAGGGACTGCGCTTCCTCGTCCTGGACGAACTCCACACCTACCGCGGACGCCAGGGCGCCGATGTCGCATTGCTGGTTCGAAGACTGCGCGACGCCTGCGAGGCGCCCCGCCTTCAGTGCGTCGGCACCTCGGCGACCATGGCCACCGCGGAGACCTTCGCACAGACGCGGAAGATGGTGGCCGATGTCGCCAGCCGCCTCTTCGGTACGACGGTGCGGCCGGAGCGGGTGATCGGGGAGAGTCTGCAGCGCGCGACCGTTCCTCCACGGCGGCCGCTGTCTGACAGCGAACGGCGGACGGCGCTCGCCGAAGCCGTACGACGTGCTGCTGCCGATCCCGCCGACCTGCCCGAAACGTACGGCGCCCTGAGCGAGGATCCTCTCGCCGTCTGGATCGAGGACACCTTCGGCCTGGACAGGGAGCCGGGCACCGGACGTGTCAAGCGCCGCCGTCCCACCACGATCCCCGCAGCGGCGGCCGACCTTCACAAGGAGTGCGGCGAGGACGAGACTGTCTGTGCCCGCGCGATCGAGGCCATGCTGGAGGCGGGGGCACAGACCAAGGACCGGGTGACCGACCGTCCGCTGTTCGCCTTCCGGCTGCACCAGTTCCTCTCCAAGGGCGACACGGTCTACGCCAGTCTCGAACCGTCGGGCGCCCGCCACCTGACCAGCCAGTACCAGGTCAGGGTGCCCGGTAACCCGGAGTGGCCGCTGGTGCCGCTCGCGTTCTGCCGCGAGTGCGGCCACGACTTCCCGGTCGTCACGGTCGAGGGAGGCCACCGGACCGGGCAGTACGTCGCTCGCCAGGATCCCGACGCCCCCGCCGAGCCGGGCGACGGCTACCTGTATGTGGACCAGGAGCGGCCCTGGCCCGACACTCTGGAAGAGGTTTTGGAGCGGCTCCCGGCCAGCTGGGTCGAGACCGACGACAACGGACAGCGCGTCGTCGTCCAGCGCCGCTCGGGCGATCTGCCCCAGGAGGTGTGGATCGGGCCCGACGGCGTGACCACCGAGCCAGGGACGGGCCTGCGTGCCTGGTGGATCGCCGCCCCGTTCCGGTTCTGCCCGCGCTGTCGCGTCAGTTACGAACAGTTGCGCGTACGGGACTTCGCTAAGCTGGCCACATTCTCGGCCGAAGGCCGCAGCTCCGCCGTGTCCCTGGTGAGCGCCAGTGTCGTACGTTCCCTGCGCGGCCAGCCCGAACTCAAGCCGCGCGCCCGCAAGTTGCTGACCTTCGTGGACAACCGCCAGGACGCCAGTCTCCAGGCCGGACACTTCAACGACTTCGCGCAGGTCACTCAGGTCAGGGGTGCGCTGTACCGGGCGCTGCACAAGGCGGGCCCGACGGGCCTGCGGCATGACACGCTCCCCGAGGCCGTCACGGAGGCACTGGCCCTGCCGCTGACGGCATTCGCGCGGAAGCCCGAAGTGAAGTACCGGCAGCTTGAGGACACCCTGTCCGCGATGCGGTCGGCGCTGGCGTACCGGCTCTACGCCGATCTGGAGCGGGGCTGGCGGCTGACCATGCCCAACCTCTCCCAGACCGGCCTGCTCCGCTTCGACTACACCTCCCTCGCACAGATCGCCGCCGATGAAGAGGAATGGCGGAGAACGCACTGGGCCCTGGAGGGCGATACCCCGGCCCATCGTGAGGAGATCGCCCGCACGCTCCTCGACGAACTGCGCCGCGCCCTGGCCGTCGACGAGAAACGTCTCACCAAGCTGGGCCACGACCAGCTCGTGGCCGTCAGCGAGAAGCACCTGGCAGGCATCTGGGCGATCCCGGAAAACGATCCACGCACCCCCTCCCGTGTAGCGTTCCCGGGCCCGGGGCCCAAGGGCGCCCCATCCGCGGACGCCGTCTACTTCGGCGCCCGCGGCGGCTACGGGCGCTATCTCCGCAGGGCCGGAGCCTTCGGGGCGCTGCCCCAGCTTGCAGGCAAGGAGATGCCCGTCGCCGACGCGGACGCTGTCATCCACCACCTCCTCGACGTGTTGACGAGAACCGGCCTGCTCACCGTCGTGGACGAGGGCCCGGACGGACGTCTCGCCCGCCAGCTGTGCGCCTCCTCCCTGATCTGGCTGCCGGGCGACGGAGAGAGCGCGGAGCCCGACCCCGTCCGCAAGACCCTGGACCCGGAGGCCACCGCACGCGTCAATCCGTTCTTCCGCGACCTCTACCGTGAGACAGCCGCGGACCTCGGGGGTCTGGAAGCCCGGGAGCACACCGCTCAGGTCGAGTCCACGACGCGGCAGATACGCGAGGACGCCTTCAGGGACGGCGATCTGCCGCTGCTCTACTGCTCCCCCACTATGGAACTGGGCGTCGACATCGCCGAACTCAACGCCGTCGCGATGCGCAACGTCCCGCCCACGCCCGCCAATTACGCCCAGCGTTCCGGCCGCGCGGGCCGTTCCGGCCAGCCCGCCCTGGTCACCACGTACTGCTCTACCGGCAGCGCCCACGACCAGTACTACTTCCGCCGCTCCGGACTCATGGTCTCCGGCAGTGTCGCCCCACCGCGGATCGACCTCACCAACGAGGACCTGCTCCGTTCGCACGTCCAGGCCGTCTGGCTGGCCGAGACACAGGTGCCCCTGGGCTCCTCGATGACCGACATCATCGACATCAGGGCCACCGGGAAGTCAGGGGAGCCGCTGCCTCTGCCCCTGCACACGAAGCTGTCCACCGCCCTGGACAGTGAGACCGCCCGGCAGCGCGCCATCGCCCGCTGCACCGAGCTCCTCGCTCCCCTCGCGGACGATCTGGCCACCACCTCCTGGTGGTACGACGGCTGGATCACCGACCGGGTCAGGGACACCCGGCGCCGCCTCGACAACGCCTGTGACCGGTGGCGCCGGCTGTACCGCCGAGCCTTCGAGGAGCGCGCCGAACAGCACCGCCTCGCCGACGACACGTCCGGCACCTCGCGCGACCGTCGCCGTGCCCAGGCTCGTCGTGCTCAGGCGGAGAACCAGCTCAAGCTGCTGCGCAACGAGAGCTCCGACAACGACGACTCGTTCTCGGACTTCTACACCTACCGCTACTTCGCCTCTGAGGGCTTCCTGCCTGGCTATTCGTTCCCGCGGCTGCCTCTGGCCGCGTACGTCCCCGGAGAGCGCGGTGAGAGCCGGTACGGACAGAAGCGGGGGGCCTACATCCAGCGCCCCCGGTTCATCGCCATCGGCGAGTTCGGACCCGGCGCCCTGATCTATCACGAGGGCCGCCGCTACACGGTGTCGAACGTCCAGGTGCCGATCAGCGACACCCCCGGGCAGATCGCGACGATCGACGCCAAGGTCTGCCGGGCCTGCGGCTACTGGCACGAGCGCAGCGAGGGGCGCGACACCTGTGTGCACTGCGGTGCCCGGCTCGTCGAGATCCTCAACCGTCTGATGCAACTCACCACGGTGTACGCCGAACCCCGTCGCCGTATCTCCTCCGACGAGGAGGAGCGCCTCAAGGAAGGGTTCGAGCTGCGCACCGCCTACCGTTTTCACCACGGCAGCCTGACGGCCGACATCAAAAAGCCTGTCCCCGACGGGACGGAGCGGGCGATCGCGGAGCTGACGTACGGAGACGCCGGCGTTCACGTCATCAACCTGGGCCGCCGCAAACGCAAGATCCGCAGCGATGTCGGATTCTGGCTGGACCCCGTCTCCGGCCGCTGGCTGAGCGAGGGAAAGGCCGCGGCCGAGCGTCCGGAGACCACGGCGGAGCAGGAGGCACTCGCCGCCTTCGATAGCGCCCGCAGCACGTTCAAGGTCGTGCCCTACGTCCAGGACAGCAAGAACATCGCCGTACTGAGACTGGCTGCCCCGGTCGACCGGCAGACCGCCGTCACCCTGCGCTACGCCCTGGAGCGCGGCATCGAGGCGTACTACCAGCTGGAGGACGCCGAACTCAACAGCGAGGACCTCCCTGACCCGGACGGACGGGCCCGCATGCTGTTCGTCGAGGGCGCGGAGGGCGGCGCGGGTGTCCTGCGGCTGCTGCACGACGACGAGGACGCGCTGGCTGCCGTGGCCGAGCAGGCCCTGGAGATCATCCACGTCAAGCCCGACGGCACGGACCTCGGCCAGGCCAAGGGCGCTCGGGAGCGCTGTGAGTTCGGCTGCTACGACTGCCTGCTCACCTACCACAACCAGCGCTTCCACCCCGACATCCGGCGGTTGTCCGCGGTCGACCTGCTTCTCGACCTCGCCGTCGGCCGGGCCGTCCAGCAGCAGCCGCAGGCCGCCAACCCGGTGCTGCACGCCGCCGACCTGGCCGCCCGGAGCCCGCAGTCGGGCGGTGGAGACTTCGTGCGGTGGCTGCGCGACAACGGCTACCGGCTGCCCGACGCCACCAGCGAGGAGGTGGCCTCGGCGCGTGCGGTACCGGACTTCGTCTACCGTCTGTCGGATGCGGACGTCGCGGTCTTCCTGGACCTTCCCGGTCACACCGCACCGGACGACACCCGCGACACACGAGCCAGGACCCGGCTGGAGAACCGCAGCTGGCTGGTGATCGAAATCGGCAGTGACAGCGACAAGGAGTGGCACAACACGGTGCGCGCACATCCGAATGTCTTCGGCTCGGGAAGGAACACCCGATGAGCCCCCGGCACGCCCCCGGTTCCCTGGTGTCGGCCAGGGGCCGCGACTGGGTGGTGCTCCCGGGAACCACGGACGACTTCGTGATCGCCCGGCCGCTCGACGGGGACAGCGAGTTCGACACCCTGCTTTTCCCCGGAGAGACAGCGGATCCCGGATTTGCCGCGCCCGCCCTGCCGCCACTTCCGGACCCCGACGAGGCCGCTTCCGGGGACCTGTTCCCCGGCGGGGAGGACATCGGGGACTTCGCCTCCGCGTCTCTGCTGCGCACCGCGCTGCGGATCACCGCCACCTCCAGCGCGGGCCCCTTCCGCTGCCTGTCCGGGATCGCCGTACAGCCCCGCCAGTACCAGCTGGTGCCGCTCATGGTGGCCCTGCGCATGGACACCGTACGACTGCTGATCGGCGACGACGTCGGCATCGGCAAGACCGTCGAAGCCGCCCTGATCGCCAGGGAACTCCTGGAGCAGGGCTCGGCCGTCAAACTGTCCGTTCTGTGTTCCCCTGCGCTGGCCGAGCAGTGGCAGCGCGAACTCCACGACAAGTTCGGCCTGGACGCGGAACTCGTCCTGCCCTCGACCGCTGCCAGGCTGGAACGGGGCATCATCGACCCCGACCAGACGATCTTCGACCGTTACCCGTACACGATCGTCTCCACCGACTTCATCAAGCAGCGCGAACGCCGGGACGCCTTCCTGCGCACCTGCCCCGACCTGCTCATCGTCGACGAGGCCCACACCTGCATCGGCGCGGGCGCCGGCCGCCAGCAGCGCTACGAACTCCTCAAGGGACTCGCGGAAGATCCCAGCCGCCACCTGCTGCTGGTCACCGCCACCCCGCACAGCGGCGACAGCGACGCCTTCGCCAAACTCACCGGACTGCTCGATCCGAAGCTCGCCGCCCTCGACCCGACGATCCCCGCCCATCGTGACCGCCTCGCCCGCCATCTGGTGCAGCGCAGACGCCGCGACATCAGGTCCTTCCTCGGCGAGGACACCCCCTTCCCCGGCGACCGGCTGCTCCGCGAGGTCCCCTACCGTCTGGACGAGTCGTACGCGGAATTCGTGGCCGACGTCATCGGCTACGCCCGGGAGCAGGTCCGCCACACCGACGGCGAGCTGCGCAACCGTATGAGCTGGTGGTCGGTGCTCGCCCTGCTGCGCTGTGTGCTGTCCTCCCCGGACGCCGCCGAGGCCACCCTCACCACCCGGGCGGCGGTCAGCGCGGCCCGCACCCCGCAGGAGGCCGACCGGCTCGGCCGCGAGTCCGTGCTGGAAACCACCGACGAGGAGGCCGTGGAGGGCCTGGACGCGGTGCCCGGCGCGGTTCTCGCACCGGAGGACGGCCTCGCCACGGCGAAACGGGACGCGGCGGGCATCTCGGAAACACCGGCCGGGGACAGCGAGACCGAGACGCCCGCCCCCGACGGCCCGGCGGACGAGCCGACCACGTCGGGCAAGGCCGGCCACCGTCCTCAGGACCCTCGCCTCAAGGTATTCGCGAAGCGGGCCACTGCCCTCGCGGGCCCTGAGCACGACGCCAAGCTGCGCCTCCTGGTCGACGAGGTCACCGCTCTCATCGACGAGGGGCACGATCCCATCGTGTTCTGCCGGTACATCCCGACCGCCCGCTACGTCCGCAGGTATCTCGCTGAGGCTTTCGAACGCCGTGTCCACGTCGAGGCGGTCACCGGTGATCTCCCTCCGGAGGCCCGCGAGAAGCGCATCGCCGAGCTCGCCGCCCGCACCGGCCGCCAGGTACTGGTCGCCACCGACTGCCTCTCCGAGGGCGTCAACCTCCAGGAGCGGTTCAGCGCCGTCCTCCACTACGACCTGTCCTGGAACCCCACACGCCACGAACAGCGCGAGGGCCGGGTCGACCGGTTCGGTCAGCGCAGCGAGAACGTGAAGGCCGTCACCCTGTACGAGACGGACACCGGCATCGACGGAATCGTCCTGGAAGTACTGATCCGCAAACACCAGGACATCGCCCGCCAGACCGGCGTCGCCCTCCCTGTCCCCGACGCAGGCGAAGGCGTCCTGCACGCGCTCACCCGCAGCCTCCTGCTGCGCGGCCGCCCCGAAGCGGTGGCCCCCGACCAGCTCACCCTGGACTTCGGCACCGACGAGGAACTGGGCCGCGCCCGCGACGAACTGCACCGCGAGTGGGAGAGCGCCGCCGACCGCGAATCCAAGGTGCCCACCAAGTTCGCCCACTCCGCCCTGCGCCCCCAGGACGTCGAGAACGAACTCCGCGCTTTGCGCCAGGTCCTCGGCGAGCCCCGCGACATCGCCGTCTTCACCCGGGAGTCCCTGGCCGCCCTGCGCGCCCCCGTCCGCACGGACGCCCGCGGCACCGGATTCACCGTCCAGGCGAACCCGTTGCCCCCTGGGCTCCGTCACTCTCTCGGGATCTACGACACCGACGACCAGGCCGCCGCTGCCGCGGGCACCGGACGCGCCGCCGCCCGCACGGCCGGCCGGGGCCGGGCCCGCACCACGGGCAGCCCCCGTGAGCTCGTCTTCCGTGAGGACCTGCCCGTACCCAAGGGGGAACAGGCTCTGGTCCGCACCGACCCGGCGGTCCGCGCCGTCGCCCGGTACGTGCTGGACTCCGCGCTCGACCCGGCCATCCGGGACGAGGACCGCCCTGCCCGCCGCCTCGGGGTCGTACGCACCAAGGCCGTCGACATCTACACCGTGCTGCTGCTCGCCCGCTACCGGTTCAAGCTCAGCCTGCCTCTGAAGAACTCCCCGCGCCCCAAGGAACTCGTCGCCGAGGACGCCCGTGTCCTTGCCTGGCGCCCGGACGACGAGGGGGGCCTCGAATGGCTGGACGAAGCGGAGACGGCTGCCCTGCTGGCGGCCACCCCTGACGGCAACGTCATGCCCGAGCTGCGGCACCGCACCATAAGGCGCGCCCTCGGTGAGCTCGAACTCCCCGAAGTACGAGACCACTTGCTGCACCACGGCCAGGAGCTGGCGGATCAACTGGCCACCGCCCATCTGCGCGTCCGCGAGGCAGCGGGCGAGCGCGGCCGTGCCCTGGGCGCCGCCGCGGCCCGCCGTATCACCGTGACACCCGCAGGCCCCGCCGACCGCCTCGGTGTGTATGTCTTCGTACCTGCCGGAGGAGCCCGGTGACCGCCTTCACCCCCGAACCGCCGACGGCGGTCTCCACCTCCTCCGCCGTACGTGTCGAGGGCCGGCTCCTCACCGCCGACCTGCTGGGCAGACTCGCCGCCGGAGACCGCGAACTGCCCGGCTGCGCCCCCGCCGACTACGGCCTCTACCGCGGCGAACGCATCGGCGACGCCGCCGGCCGGGCCTGGGCCGCCCTCACCGGCGCCTACCGCGTCTTCCGCGACGACCTCGCCAAGCTCCCCGAGAGCAGCACCGCTACGACCCTGACCCGCAAGGCCTGGCTGCTCCGCCTGTTCACCGAGCTCGGTTACGGTCGGCTCAGCGGCGCGGGCGTGACGGTGAAGATCCCTGGCCGGGACGAGAACTGCCGGGCCAGCCACCGCTGGCAGGACCACCTGCCGGTCCACCTGCTGGCCTGGGGCACCCCCCTGGACGGCAGGGTCGGCAACCGGCGCGCCCCCCAGTCCGTGCTCCAGGAGCTGCTCAACATCTCCGGCAAGCACGTGTGGGGCCTGCTCTCCAACGGCCAGGTGCTGCGTGTCCTGCGCGACTCCACCGCCCTGGTCGGCTCGGCTTACGTCGAGTTCGACCTCGAAGCGATCTTCGACGGCCAGCAGTACGCCGATTTCGTACTGCTCTACTCCCTCCTGCATGCCTCCCGCTTCGAACTGGTAGCCAAGCCGGAGAAGAAGCGTCGCCGTCGCGCGCGGAGTCCGCAGGAGTCGGAGTCCGAGTACGGCGGCGAAGGGGAGCAGCCGGAAGGAGACGACCAGTCCGCCCCGGCGGAACTCGGGGAACTCGGAGGACCCGGGGACGAGGACACAGCCGCCGACGCCCCCGCCCTCACGGCCGCCGACTGCCGCATCGAATGGCTGCGCACCTACGCCATCGAGACCGGCCTGCGCGCCCGGGACAACCTCCGCGACCAGGTCGCCGAAGCCATCGGCGTCCTCGGCACGGGCTTCCTCGCGGCCAACCCGGATCTGCACAGTGCGGTTTCGGGCCGCGGTCGAAGGGGCCTTGAGGCCCTGGAAGAGTTTCATCACGAACTGCTCCGTCTCGCCTACCAGTTGGTGTTCCTCTTCGTCGCCGAGGACCGGGGCATTCTGCTCGACCGCACGGACTCGCCCGAGGCCCAGGACGCCCGCGACCGGTACGCCCGCTTCTTCTCCACCCGCAGACTGCGCCGTATCGCCTTCCGGCGTCCCGGCGACCGCAACATCGACCTTTGGCGCGCCCTCGCCATGGTCCTCGACGCCCTCGGCACCGACGGCGGGCAGCCCCAACTCGCCCTCCCCGAACTCGGCGGACTGTACTTCCGCGCGAAGGAGGACTCGGCCGCCGCCACTCTGCTGGGCCGGGCCGAACCCCTGCGCGCTGCCGAACTCCCCAACGAGCACCTGCTGGAGGCCGTACGGCTGCTTGCCCGGGTACGCGACGAGGGCGGGCGCTGGCAACGTGTCGACTACCGCCACCTGGGAGCCGACGAACTCGGCAGCGTCTACGAGTCTCTCCTCGAACTCCGCCCGCGCCGCGACCCCGCCACCGGCCGCTTCCGCCTCCAGACCCTCGCGGGCAACAAGCGCAAGACGACCGGCGCCTACTACACCCCGACCGTCCTCATCGAGAAACTCCTCGACCAGGCCCTCGACCCGGTCATAGAGCGGCACGCGGCGAACGGCAACCCCCGCGAGCTGCTGGAGATCAACCTGGTGGACCCAGCCTGTGGCTCGGGTCATGTGCTGGTGGCTGCCGCCCGCCGTATCGCTCTGCGGTATGCGGAGTTGGATACGGGCGAGCCGGAGCCGGCCCCGGAGAGGGTACGGGCCGCGATGGCCGACGTCGTACGCAACTGCGTCCACGGCGTCGACATCAACCCCATGGCCGTGGAACTCGCCAAGGTGTCCCTCTGGCTGGAGTCCCTGGAACCCGGCCAGCCCCTCGCCTACCTGGACGACCGCATCAAGGTCGGCAACGGGCTCCTCGGTACGACCCCGAAGCTGATCGCGGAGGGGGTGCCGGACGGCGCCTTCAAGAAACTCGCGGGTGACAACTCCAGGATCCTCACCGCGCTGAAGGCGGCCAACAAGAAGGAACGCTCGGGCGGGAAGGGCACCCAGACGGCCATGGGTGCCGCTCTGGCGCGAACGGGAACGGCGGAACTCCGGCTGGAAGCCGAGAAGCTTGCGAAACTCCCGGACCGCACGCTTGCGGATGTACGGGATCATGCGCGCGCCTACGAGGAGTACCTCGCCAAGTCACCGCACCTGCGTCGCCTCAAGCGCGTCGCGGACGCCTGGTGTGCGGCGTTCCTGTGGCCCAAGAGCGACGCAGCCCCGCCGGCTGTCACCAGCTCGGTTCTTGAGCAGCTGGTGGATGGCGGGGAGCTGGCGGAGGCAGTGGCGGTGACAACGAAGGAGGAGGACGAGGAGCGCAGGCTCTCCGGCGAGCAGCAACTCGACGAGATCGTCAGCCGCAACCGTTTCTTCCACTGGCACCTGGAGTTCCCCCGCGTCTTCCGTGTCGAGGACGACGAGGACGACGACCACAACCCCGACACGGGCTGGCAGGGCGGCTTCGACTGCGTGCTCGGGAACCCGCCGTGGGAACGGGTCAAGATCCAGGAGAAGGAGTGGTTCGCGGCGCGGGGCGAGGACGAGGTCGCGGACGCGGCGACCAATGAGCGGAAGAAGCGCATCGCTGGGCTGAAGGAAAGTAAGGAGCGTGCGGAGCGGGAGCTGTTCGACGGCTTCCAGGTGGCGTTGCGGGAGGCGGCCGGTACGACGCTGATGCTGCGGAACTCGGGCATCTTTCCGTTCACCGGGCAGGGTGACGTCAACACGTACGCCGTGTTCGCGGAGAAGGCTCGGATGTTGCTGGCTCCGGAGGGGATGTCGGGGCTGGTGGTGCCTACCGGAATCGCTACGGACAAGACGACCTCGGGGTTCTTTGCGGATCTGGTGGATCGGCAGCAGTTGGTGACGGTGCTGGATATGGAGAATGAGGAGAAGCTGTTTCCGGACGTGCACCATTCCTACCGCTTCTGCCTGTTCACTGTCTCCGGCCCTGCCTTGAGTTCCGGGCGGACACGCCTCGCCTTCAAGGCGCGGCGACCAGATCAGCTAGATAAGCGCGAATTCACGCTCGACACTTCCGGGTTTCGCGCCATCAACCCAAACAGTCGAACGTCACCGGTGTGCGAGAGCCCAGAGCATCTCAGGGTGCTGCTGGGTATTCATAAGCGGGTGCCGGTGTTGTGGCGTCGGGTAGGGGGCGAGGAAAATCCTTGGGAGCTGCGGTTCAAGACCATGTTCCACATGTCTGGGGACTCGGATCTCTTCCTCACGGCGGAAGACCTCGACGCGGACGGTTGGACCCTGCAAGGGACAGTGTTCGTTCGCGACGATGAACGTGCTCTGCCGCTGTACGAGGCCAAGATGGTGCACCAGTACAACGCGCGCTTCTCGACATACGAGAGTGCGACCGAAGCACAACTCAAGCAGGGGACCCTGCCCCGCTTGGAACTTGAATGTCGCGCTGACCCGGAAAAGTTGCCGCTTCCACGCTACTGGGTGCGAGAGCAACACGTCGATAAAAGCTTGGCGGCGGAACCGGCCAGGCCGGAGACGGAGTGGCCGCACGACTGGCTGATGGGCTGGCGTGATGTATGCCGATCCGTGGACGAACGGACGGTGATCGCTTCTGTACTGCCGCGCACGGCTGTAGGCCACACCGCGCCGCTACTGCTGCCGCTCCGCCAGGATCTCCCTCTGGACGGACTCCTGGCCAACCTCTCCACATTCGTACTGGACTTCGCGGCACGACAGAAGATCTCCGGCGCGCACCTCACCTACACCTACCTTGAACAGCTCCCGATCCTGCCCCCCGACACTTACGCCCGCCCCGTCCCCTGGCTCGGCGACAGCACCCTCGCCCCCTGGATCCGCGACCGAGTCCTCGAACTCACCTACACCTCCTACGAGATGGCCCCCTTCGCCCGCCACCTCGGCGACGAGAACCCGCCGTTCGTCTGGAACGAGGACCGCCGCTTCGAGATCCGGGCCGAGCTGGACGCCGCGTACTTCCACCTCTACGGGATCCCGGAAGCCGACATTGAACTCGTCCTGGACAGTTTCCGCGCGTTCCGGAACAAGTCGCCGGAACTCTTCGAGCGGACCAAGGACAGGATCCTCACCATCTACAGGGAGATGGAGAAGGCGGCCGAGTACGCCGGCTCGTACACCAACCTCGCCATGACGCCGCCCCCGGGCAGGGGCCCCCGCCATGCGCCGGGCCGCAGCCCGCTCACCCGGCCGGAACGGACCACCCCCGAGCCCCCGCAGCCTCCCGAGCCGATGGGAGCGAGACCGCCGAGCGACGAACCGGACGCCGGGGGTGGCCTGTTCAGCGTCACCGAGCTGGGGGTCGACGAACAACTCGGCTTCTGGTCCTGAGACAAGCCGATGGCCGCCTCCCGTACTTCCCGGAGGCGGCCATCGGCGTGCGCGTCGGGTTCAGAGCTCCCCGGAGATCACACCCTCGCGGAACGCGGCCCACTCGGACGCGGTGTACCGCAAGGGCTCGGCCTTGGGCCGCTTCGAGTCACGTACAGCTTTGCCGCCGCCGGGGAGGTTCGTCACCTCGACGCAGTCGTGCTCCGCTCCGCTGGCGGAGGACTTTCGCCATATCGCGGTAGAGAGGTCGTAGGCATACAGCTCAGCCTTCGCGTCGTTCACTTCCTGTGGCCTTCTTCCATGTGGGCGATCCGTGCGAGCGAGTCCTCCACCGAGAGGGCCGTGGCGCGGATGCGTTCGAAGGCTTTGGCGAAGGGTGCCGCGTCGTCGCCCTCAACGTAAGCTGCGCCGCTGAGGTTTTCCAAGAGCACGACAACAGGTATGGGCTGGGGGAAGTCGGCGAGGCTGAAACCACCCAACATGCCGGGGTGCGTTGTGCAGTCCAGTGGCATCAGCTGAACAGTGACATTCGGCATGTCGGCTGTGTCCAACAGGCGTCGCAACTGGTCCCGCATGGTGGCCGGGCGGACGGCGAAGCGCTGAAGAAGCGCGGCTTCGTGAATGATCGCCCAGAGTTCGAGGGGCGAGCCGGGGCGGGTGAGTACTGACTGGCGGGCGAGCCGGACTTCCGCCAACGCAGCAACTTCCTCTGGCGTTCGGAACGTCGTCACGCCAGCGATGGTCTCGCGTGCATACGCGGCGGTCTGGAGGAGCCCCGGGATGACCAGCGGGGACCATGTGCAGATCGTCTCCGCGTCGGACTCCAGGGAGATGTAGTCCGCATAGGACGGCGAGACGATCCCGCTGTACGTCTGCCACCAGCCCTTTTTGCCCGCATCCCTTGCCAGGTTCTCCAGCGCGGTGCATACATCCGGATCGCTGATGCCGTACGCCTCCAGCAGCGCTGTCACGTCGCCGGGGCGGATGGCCTGGTTGGCGCTCTCGATCTTCGACAGCTTCGGGCCCTTCCACCCCATGGTGGCCGCGGCATCGTCGAGCGTCATCCCGACGCCGTTGCGGAGGCGCCGCAGCGTTGCCCCGAGACGCCTGCGGCGGACGGTCGGAACCAGCGGAGAGTTGGGCATGTCGGCAGTCTCGCACGGCCAATTCGGGTGCTGAGCCAGCTCACAGAGGGTGATTCACCTGATTGGGTAGAAAACTTGCTACCTCGGGGAGAAGTGGTCACTATCGGGAGGGTGCTGCGAAGCCGAACACGTAAGTGCGCAGCGCGACTTGGCCCAACGCGTACCCGCGCACATCCCAGGCCGGAGGTCCCATGCCCGACCCCACCCAAACCCACCTTCCCGCCCCCGCCCACTACCGCGACCCGGACCAAGACGCCGACCCCCGACTCCTCCACCCCCTCCCCCCACCCGCCTTGGGCCTCTATCTCCGCCACCGCAACCAGGGCTTCGCCGCACACCTCAGTGCGTCCGCCGGCGCCTTCCGTCTCCTGCGTGGGCTGACCGTCAAGGTGCTGGCGGACTACGGCGCCGACCCGGAGGCGGCCGAGGCGGCGCAGCTGGTCGTGTCGGAGCTGGTCGGCAACTCGGTGCGGGCATGCGGGGATCACGTACCGCTGGTGGTGGAGGTTTACGTGGCCGCGTTCGGGGTCGCGGTCAACGTCCACGACCCAGACCCGTGCGTGCTTCCTAGATCGCGCGGGATCGCGCTGCACGACCCCGAGGCCGAGTCGGGGCGCGGGCTGGGGCTGCTGGATCTGCTCGCACCGGGTTGGCGGGTGTGTCGGTCGCCGATCGGGAAGCAGATCCGGTGCCGGGTTCTGATGGGTTGCCCTGGGTGAGGTGTCGGCGTGTCGGTCCAGGTCGGTTTGCCCTGTCGACGTGCGGTTTCGTCGATTGTCATACCTCGGGGGTAATGTCGTGCGTCACGAGCTGTTGATGGCCAACTGCTCGGGCCGATGCGGCTGTTGGGGAGGGCGTGCATGGTCGGGCGTGAGCTGTCTGCGGCGGATCATCCGAAGAAGGAGGTCCGCGCGGTCCTCGACCGACTGGTGGCCCAGGGGTGGAAGCTGTGCAAGGAGGGGCACTGGGGGCGGCTGTACTGCCCGTGCGAGGGGCGGTGTCTGACGATCCCCGTGCCCGGCACTCCGCAGAACGCCGATCGTGCGGCCCGGAAGATCGCGGCGAGGGCGGTGCTCTGTCCGCTGCCCGAGGGGGACCCGCGCCGTGCCCCGTAAGGGTCTGTTGTCGTTTGACAACGGGCCGTCGCTGGGTAACGCTGCCAAGAGGAGGTGGCGAACTCTGGGCCAGAGGTTCGTACGGCACGATCAAGGGGGAGTGAGGGCCATGGAGTACGAGTTCCTGTTCGTGGTGGAGGGAATCGATGTCGACGACCACAAAGCCGTGGGAGTCGTCTTCGACCAGTTCGACGGGCTGTTGACCCGGCACCGCGACCGCCACCTGCTGGATGTCGCCGAGACCGGTGCGAACGCCATCGAGGCAGCTCATCGTCTCGTCGCGCGTCTTCGCCGGGCCCTGCCGGACCTGCGGATCCTCAGGCTGGACCCCGAGCTGGTGGGTGTGAGCGACATTGCCGAGCGGACAGGGCGCAGCCGGCAGAACGTACTGCAATGGTCGGGTGGCGAGCGGCGTACGGACCGGCCGTTCCCCGAGCCGGAGGGAGCGGTCGGCCGTTCCCTGGTCTGGCGCTGGGCCGAGGTCAACCAATGGCTTCGCCTGATCGGAGCGGGCGACGAATCGGTCGCGCCGCTCCGAGAGGAGGCGCTGTTGATCGACCTGATGCTGCCGCAGTGGCAGCAGGACCTGGCGGACGGGCTGCCGCTCGTGAGGCTGCTGTGTACCCAGGACGAGTGGCAGGACGAGCGTACGGCTGTGATGCAGATGCTTCAGGACGCGTTGCGCCAACCCTTGGTCATGAGGACGGTCGCGGCTCTGCCACGCAGTGAGCCGGACCGGTTGTCCGTGGTGTGCGCGGTGGTCCAGGACCGGCTGAGCGCGGTGCTCGAACAGATCGCGCCCGACGACGCGTCCGCACTCCTTGCCGTCCGGGGCGACGAGACAGGCCTGCACCTGCTGGGCGTGGCCTCGCGGGCCATGCCGGGCACCGTGCCCGTCTCGGAGCTGGGCCTGAGCGGCAACGCCACCGTAGGTGATCTGCTGCTGGAGCTGTCGAGCCGGTCCGTCGAGCCGACCACCCCCCTGGCCCTGGCTTGAGCCCGCTCTCGTACGTGATCCGAACCGTTCCCGGCCTGCGGCAACAGCGCCAAATGGGGGGAGTGTCAGTGGCGGTCGATATCTTGTACGGCACTGGAAGCTGATCCCCACGGGTCGGTGCGAGGGCGACGAGGGGGAGTCCATGACCACCGCATTTGAGCTGACCGCACGCGTGGTGCAGGTGGCCGCGAGGATTCTGGCGCGGCAGCCGGAGGGGCACGGCCTCGCGTTCCGGCGGGTCTGGGAGCTTGTCCAGGCGGAGGACCCGGAGCTGGAGGCCGACTGGCACGCTGCCTTTCCCGAGGTGGAGACCGCCGTCGAGAAGCGCCTCCGGTACGAGAGCATCAATCTCGGCAAGGCCGGCTGGCTGCGCAAGACGGGACGACAGTGGCGGCTCACAGGTCCAGGCCGTAAGGCGCTCGATGAGCTCAACGCTATGGATTTCCTAGCGCACGCCCGGAACTCCTACGGGTACTGGGACAGTGAGCGCGCGACCTTCGAAGCCGTCACCGAGACACTCGCGGCGCTTCCCGACACCGGCAAATGGATTCGGGTCGCCGATCTGGCGGAACACCACGGGGCCGACGAGCATTTCCTGCTCCCCTGGCTGCAAGGGCCCCGTCCCGAGGGCTGGCACCTCGCCCTCGGGACGGACGGGGAGGTCCCCGAGGAGCTGGGGCTCTCGTCCGTGGAACTCGACGAGTGGCGCAACCTGCTCGTCCGCGACGGTGTGTACGACGAACCCGCCTCCAGCGCGAGCGCAGTGCGTGCACTGCTCGACCGGGTCCTCGAACCTTCGGAGCTCAAGGACCTGGTTCCCCTGCGGGGCGATGCCGCCGTCGAGGCGGAGCCACCGCGCCGTGCCTGGCTGGTCCGCGGCGACGACAAGCGGGGCCACAGTCTGATCAACGGGCTCTGGCGGGAGAAGGGCATCTGCTCCGTGCCCGCCGACCGGCTGCCGACTCTCGACGGGGCCGCCACACCCGAGCAGGTACGGGAAGTCGTCGAGGAGGCGTACTCAAGTCTGGGCCAGAGCCTGCGCGCACAGACCGCCGCGGAGTTCCACACCTTCCTGTCCCGCATGCGGGAGGGCGACATCGTGGTCACCACCGACGGCACCGACACCTACCTCGGCACGGTCACCGGACCCGCCCGACAGGTCTCCGGAGGCGGCGGCGCCACCCTCCAGCGCCCGGTGAGCTGGAGCAACCTGGACGCCCCCTTCGACCTGTACCGGCATCTGCCGAGGGAGATGGAGGGCCCGCTCGGCAACCCCGACCTGCGATTGGTCGAACTGACCGAGTTCACGGGGGACTTGGAGGTCCTGCTCGACGAGGAACCGGACCAGGCGCCCACGGAGGGCTCGGAGGCGGCGGTGCTGCCCGACGCGCCCCAGTCCCTCGCCGACGAGCTGACCATGGAGGACCCGTCCTGGCTCCAGGAGTGCGTGGAACTGCTCCGGGACCGGCCCCAGCTGATCTTCCACGGACCGCCCGGCACCGGAAAGACCTACACGGCTCTCGCTCTGGCCCGCCATCTCACCGGAGGGCGCGAGGCCAACTTCCGCCTGGTCCAGTTCCACCCGGCCTACTCCTACGAAGACTTCTTCGAGGGCTTCAGGCCGAGGGCCGTCCGCGCCGCGCCCGCCGACGGCAAGGGCGCCCATGATGGCCGAGGACAGACCGACACAGGCTCCGGTATCGCCTTCGACCTTGTCGAAGGTCCCCTGAAGCGGCTGGCGAACGCCGCCCGCCGACGCCCCGCCGAGGTCTTCGTCCTGGTCATCGACGAGATCAACCGCGGCAATCTCGCGAAGGTCTTCGGCGAGCTCTACTTCCTCCTCGAATACCGCAAGGAGTTCGTCCACCTCCTCTACGGCTCCGACGAGGGGCGTCGCTTCAGGCTCCCGCCCAACCTGGTGATTCTCGGCACCATGAACACCTCCGATCGCTCCATCGCCCTGATGGACGCGGCCATGCGACGCCGCTTCTCCTTCATGGAACTCCACCCGGGCACCGACCCGACCGCCTCCATGCTGTCCCGCTGGCTGGAGAAGAAGGACCTGTCCCAGGAGACCGCGCTGCTGCTCGACGCCCTGAACGAACGCATCGGCGAAACCCACTCCGCCGACCGGGACTTCCGCATCGGCCCCTCGTACTTCATGCGGCCCGCCGTGCACACCGGCCCGGCCGCGCTCGAACGGCTCTGGCGGACCCAGATCCTGCCCCTGCTCACCGACTATCACTGGGGCGACGACATCGACATCAACGCCCAGTACGGCCTGGCCTCGCTGCGCGAAGAGCTTCCCCCGATCCCGGAACGAGAACCGGCCCGGATCCCGCGCCCGGCACCGGCCGACGCCGCGACAGCCTCCCCGGCCGCGGGCAATGACGAACCGACCGCGGCCGACGCATGACCACCCCACCCACTCTCGCCCGAATCGACCTTGACGAGGGTGCGGGCTGGAGCACCTGGACACTCACCCCAGGGCAGGCGCACGTCCTGACGGGCGAGCGCGCCTCGAAACTCGTCGACATCAAACCCGCAGGACGTCAGAAGAACGGCACCAGGGACCGCTACGAACTGCGCGCCAAAGCCATGGTCGGGGGAGTCAGGCTCGGCGGGGACGACTCCGCCGTGCAGTTGCGCATCGCCCCCAAGATTCCCGTGGACCGGCTCCTCTACCTCCTGGCCTACGCCTCGGGACACGCCAAATGGTCGGACGAGCCCGTGGAAGCCGGGGCCCGCCACGAGTTGCTGCCCGCCGTCGGCTATGCCTTCACGGAGGCTGCCGACCGCGCGCTCCGACCCGGCGTGCTCCTCGGTTACCGCGAGGTCGAAGATACTCTCCCGATGCTACGCGGCCGACTGCGCGCCCCGGCCCAGCTGCGGCGCCGCCCCGGCCTCGCCCTGCCCCTGGAAGTCACCTACGACAACCACACACCTGACATCAACGAGAACCGGATTCTGCTCGGCGCCGCGCGCCGTCTGATCAGACTCCCCGGCCTCGACCCCACCCTCAGGGCCAGGCTGCGCAGAATCGTTGCCCAGCTGGACGGAGTCACCGCACCACGGCCAGGAGCGTCGTTGCCCGTATGGGCGGCGACCCGGCTCAACACCCGTTACCAACCGGCCCTCGGCCTCGCCGAGCTGATCCTGCGCGGCGCGTCGTACGAACTCGACGACGGTCGCCGTGTCCTGGTCGACGGCCTGCTGCTGGAGATGTGGCGGGTTTTCGAGACCTTCCTCGCCACCGCGCTGGGCGAGGAACTCCAGCGCCGTGCAAGAGGTCGTGCCGAGCCCCGGGACCGGGACCACCACCTCGACCTGGGCAAGAAGGAGCTGCTGAAGCCCGACCTGATCCACTATCTGCCACCCGCTGGCGGGGGCCGCCGACTCGTCCCGGCGATCATCGTCGACGCCAAGTACAAGGACGGCACGAAGCGGCCCGACCTGTACCAGATGTTCGCCTACTGCGTGCGCCTCGGGATCACCGAAGGACACCTCGTGTCCGCCGCCGGGAGCGAGAGCCTTATGGAGGTACCCGTGGCCGGCAATGCGATCCGGCTCTACCGCCACGTGGTCGACCTCTCTCTGCCGTACCAGGAGTTGCACGCCCGAATAGGGGAGCTGGCCGACGCACTGCTTCGCATCCGGGCGGAGTCGGTGACTCCGCACCATCACTCCTGACCCACTCCCAAGTATGTGATGAGCTTGTCCTTGGAGTCGCGCATGTGGATCGCTTCGGGGCGCACGGCGACCTCGACGCAGTTGTCGTTCGACGGACGGACAGGGGCCCGGCAAGACCGTATGGGCGGAGTGCGCGCTGCCGGGAGGCGAGTGACCGCCACCCGCGCCAGTGATCTCGTCCGGCTTTCCGGGCGCTGCGGACTTCACCCGCCCTACCGTGGATTCATGGCCAGCAAGCGCCGTACCGGCGGCAAGAACAACAAGCACAGCAAGAACAAGAGGACGCGGGGCGGCGGGCGTGCACCCGTCCAGAGGGTGATCGAGCCGCTCCCCTCTCCCGCCGACCACGCCAATGCCGCGCAGAAGTGCGAGGAACTGGCGGAGCGGCACCCCGAGGAGCGTGAGGAGCTGCTCCTGGAGGCCGCCGACGCGTGGAGCGACGCGGGCGAGTACGACCGGGCTGTCGCTGTGTACGAACGGATGCTGGACGCGGACACAGCGGGGAGCTGCTCGGAACCGGACCTCGTGGACGCCTACCGCATCGGCGTGCTGTGGGACGCCGGACGGCACGAGGACGCCGGCGCGGCCGCCGCCGCGTTCCGCAGGCGGCATCCCCGGCACGCCGGTGCCTGGAACTTCGTCGCGGAGACGTTCGAGGCGGGGGACGAGACGAGCACTGCGGCCGAGTGGTTCACGGCGGGCATCACCCACGCCCTCGGCGCGAGTGCGGCGGTGACCGTGGAGACGGTGGAGGCCGACCCGCACCACTACGACGTCGAGATGCTGGTCATCGGCCGCCACCGGGTGCGGCGGCTGCTCGGCGAGCCGCACGACGACTGGGACGACGTGGCCGACGTGCTGCACGAGCATCGTGCCGCGCCCTTCTTCGGCCGCGTGACGCCGCTCGACGAGATGCATGATCCGCTCCGGCTCATGCAGATGGTGAACGGCGTTCCCGAGGCGCTGGAGACCGCGATCGAGGCGCTGCCGGACGAACTCGGGGACGGGAGCCGGCCCCCACGTACGGCGACCTTGAGGAGTACATGTGTCCTGTACTGGCCGCCGGAGGAGTTCACCGAGCTCCTGGCACGCTGGCCGAAAGCGGCGGACTCCTACGGCACCGATCACGCCGGCCACCGGCGGCAGGTCGAACGCACGCTGAGGGAGCTGTCCGAGGAGGGCGCCACGCGCCTCGCCGTCGGCCGTGCGACGGTGAGCGGCCTGGAGTCTCATGCGGCGGCGGAGGGCGGCGGATCCCCCGACGCCCCGGACACCCGGTCCGCTTACGCCGCCGAGCTCGCCCGCAGGGGGCTGGTGACCGACTGGCCGCCGCCCCGGAACGGCCCCTGCTGGTGCGGCTCCGAGCGCAAGTACAAGAAGTGCTGCGGAAACCCCGCGACCGCATGAGCGCTGATGAGAACTGTAGGGATCCGACAGAGGGCAGCGCGAGCCACTGTCACTGCCCGAATGCCCACACGACGGACCTGACCGATAGGTTTTCGAGGGAAGCCGCCTGCCGTCCAGGCATCAGGGCACATCAGGGCAGGTATGCAGACCGCTTCAGACCGCTGACCGCTAAGGAAAGGGTGATCCGTTGAGCCGCTCGGTTCTCGTCACCGGAGGCAACCGGGGCATCGGCCTCGCCATCGCCCGCGCGTTCGCCGACAACGGCGACAAGGTCGCGTACACGTACCGCTCGGGTGAGCCGCCGGCCGCCCTCCAGGAGCTGGGCTGCCTCGCGGTCAGGTGCGACATCACCGATCCCGAGCAGGTGGAGCAGGCCTACAAGGAGATCGAGGCCGAGCACGGCCCGGTCGAGATCCTGATCGCCAACGCCGGCGTCACCAAGGACCAGCTCCTGATGCGCATGACCGAGGAGGACTTCACGTCCGTCCTCGACACCAACCTCACGGGCACCTTCCGGGTCGTGAAGCGCGCCAACCGCGGCATGCTGCGCGCCAGGAAGGGACGCGTGGTCCTGATCTCGTCGGTCGTCGGGCTGTACGGCGGCCCGGGCCAGGCCAACTACGCCGCCTCCAAGGCGGGCCTCGTCGGCTTCGCCCGCTCCCTCGCCCGCGAGCTGGGCTCCCGCAACATCACCTTCAACGTCGTCGCCCCCGGCTTCGTCGACACCGACATGACCAAGGTGCTCACCGACGAGCAGCGCGAGGGCATCGTCAAGCAGGTGCCGCTCGGTCGGTACGCGCAACCCGAGGAGATCGCCGCGACGGTGCGGTTCCTCGCCTCGGACGACGCCTCGTACATCACTGGAGCCGTCATCCCCGTAGACGGCGGACTGGGAATGGGTCACTGATCACCATGAGCGGAATCCTCGACGGCAAGCGCGTCCTGATCACCGGTGTGCTGATGGAGTCCTCCATCGCCTTCCACACCGCCAAGCTGGCCCAGGAGCAGGGCGCCGAGATCATCCTGACCGCGTTCCCGCGGCCCACGCTGACCGAGCGCATCGCCAAGAAGCTCCCCAAGCCGACCAAGGTCATCGAGCTCGACGTCACCAACGACGAGCACCTGGGCCGTCTGGCCGACATCGTCGGTGAGGAGCTCGGCGGCCTCGACGGTGTCGTCCACTCCATCGGCTTCGCCCCGCAGGACGCCCTCGGCGGCAACTTCCTCAACACGCCGTTCGAGTCCGTCGCCACCGCCATGCACGTCTCGGCGTACTCCCTGAAGTCGCTGACCATGGCCTGCCTGCCGCTGATGCAGAACGGCGGCTCGGTCGTCGGCCTCACCTTCGACGCGCAGTACGCGTGGCCGCAGTACGACTGGATGGGCCCGGCCAAGGCCGCCCTGGAGGCCACCAGCCGCTACATGGCCCGTGACCTGGGCAAGCAGAACATCCGCTGCAACCTCGTCTCCGCCGGCCCCCTCGCCTCCATGGCCGCCAAGTCCATCCCGGGCTTCAGCGACCTGGCCGCCGTGTGGGACACCCGCTCCCCGCTGGAGTGGGACCTCAAGGACCCCGAGCCGGCCGGCCGCGGTGTCGTCGCGCTGCTCAGCGACTGGTTCCCGAAGACCACCGGCGAGATCATCCACGTCGACGGCGGGCTGCACGCGATCGGCGCGTGAGCGCTGCCACTTAGGCCCGTTGGGGGCGCGCACCCGAGAGGGATGCGCGCCCCCAACTGCCGTTGCTGTCACTCGTTCGGCTCATACGACGGGCCGCCCGGGCCGGGTGCCGCGCACGCTGGACGTACACCGCCCAGCCGCTCGGCCGAGGAGGTCTCCCTTGTGCGCCTGTCCCGCAGCTTGGCACCAGTGGTCGTGGCCCTGGCTCTCGTACTGTCCCTTCCGTCTCAGGCGATACCGCACGCACGCGTGGAGACAGGAAAAGGCCACGCACGCGTGAAGGCCGACCGGCCGGATCCCTTCGGGGCGTCCTGCCGCAGCAGGGTCCTCGGCTCTCAGGTGGTCGGATACTGCTTCAACCCCTACGCGGACCCCGACCACGTACGCCTGCACATCGAGTGCGAGCGGTGGTGGGACATCGACAGCGACGGCGCCCCGGTCGCGACGGGACCCGCGCAGACGGTACGGCTGACCGGGCGCTGCTGGAAGGAAGTCCGCTCGGTGTGGTTCAGCCACCAGAAGGCGGCGGACTGACCCGTTCCGGGTGGCAGTGGAATGGATACTCGGCCGCCTCCGCCGCGGCGGTCTCCGCGTCTCCCGCGCGGATCGCGTCCACGAGCCGGGCATGGTCCACGTACGTCTCCGGGGTCAGCTCATCGCCGACGTCGCCGCGCAGCCAGTCCCGCATCACCTCGCCGAGGTCCGCGTAGACGGCCGTCACGACGTCGTTGTGGGACGCGGCCACCACTGCCATGTGGAAGGTCGCGTCGGCGGCCACGAAGTCCTCCGTGTCACCCGACGCCCACGCCTCCTCACGTCGTACGAGAAGCGCGTTCAGCTGCTTCAGGTCCTTCTCGGTGCGCCGCCGGGCGGCCAGCTTGGCGGCGCTGGACTCCAGGGCGGAGCGCAGCTCGGCGATGTGGTTCGGGTCGGCGTCCGCGAAGCGGCGCTGCATCACACCCGCCAGCTCGCTCGTCGCGACGACATACGTGCCGGAGCCCTGGCGGATGTCCAGCAGGCCGTTGTGCGCCAGCGCGCGGACGGCCTCGCGGACCGTGTTCCGGGCGACGCCCAGCTGCTCGACCAGCTCGGGCTCGGTCGGGATGCGGGAGCCGACCGGCCACTCGCCCGAGGTGATCTGGTTCCGCAGCGCGGCGATGACCTGCTCGGACAGCGCCGATCGACGGGGATGGCTCAGAGGCATGACGTAATCATCCCATGATTCTATGATGGGCGTCATGGTGAGCGAGAAGACCCGCCCGACGACGTCCCCGTCCATGAGCACCTCGGAGGTGGGCCGACCCAAAGCAGGGTCCACGCGCGCGTGGGCGCCGCGATGGACGACGCGGCTGGTGATCGTGGGCATCGTCCTGACGGCCCTCAACCTCCGCCCGGCCATCACCAGCCTCGGATCCCTCCTCGAAGAGGTGCGCGTCGGGCTCGGCATGAGCGGCAGCGTCGCCGGACTTCTCACTTCCGTGCCGCCGCTCTGCTTCGCCGTCTTCGGTGTCATGGCGCCCCGGCTGGCCCGGCGCTTCGGCGCGGCCGCCGTGGTCTGCGCCGGCATGGCCGCGATCGCACTCGGCCTGCTGATCCGCCCGTACGCCGGAGGCACGGCGGGCTTCCTGGCCGTGAGCGCCCTCGCCCTGATGGGCATCGCCGTCAGCAACGTCCTGATGCCGGTCATCGTCAAGCGCTGGTTCCCCGACCGGGTGGGCTCCATGACGGGCCTGTATTCCATGGCCCTCGCCCTCGGCACCTCGTCCGCGGCCGCCGTCACGGTGCCCATGACCGAGGCCCTGGGCGGGAGTTGGCAGACCGGCCTCGCGGTGTGGTCGGCGCTCGCGGCGGCGGCCGTGATGCCGTGGCTTCCGTTCGTACGGGACCGGGGGGCGAGCCCCGCAGCACAGGCGCCCGCGCGGGAGGAGGGTTCCGGGCCGCGTATCACCCGGAGCCGTACGGCCTGGGCGCTCGCCGTGTTTTTCGGGCTCCAGGCGACCGCCGCGTACATCACGATGGGGTGGATGCCGCAAATCTTCCGGGACGCCGGGGTACCCGCGGGCACGGCGGGTCTGCTGCTGGCAGTCACGATGGCGGTGGGCGTGCCGCTGTACTTCCTGATCCCTCGATTCGCCACGCGCCTGCCGCACCAGGGCCCCATCGTCGTGGTCCTGGGCGTGTGCGGGCTCATCGGGTACGCGGGCTTGTACGTCGCTCCCGCGGGCGGAGCCTGGGTGTGGGCGCTGGTGCTCGGCATCGCCAACTGCGCCTTCCCGCTGGCGCTGGCCATGGTCGGCATGCGGGCAAGGACCGGCGCGGGCGTCGTCAAACTGTCCGCCTTCGCACAGAGCATCGGCTACCTGATCTCGATCCCGGGCCCGCTCCTCGTCGGCGTCCTCTACCAGCACAGCGGCGGCTGGGGCCAGCCCCTCGCCCTCATGGCCGCCCTGATGATCCCCCAGATCGCCGTGGGCATCCTGGCAGGCCGCAACCGCCTGGTGGAGGACGAGGCAGCCCACTGAGGCCCACCCCAGCGGCCCCGCCCCGGGCGAGGGTGGAAGACTGGCCCCATGCCAGTGCTAGACCCGAACCCCCAGAACGGCCAAAAGAAGATGCTCCTGGTCTTCGGCTCGTTCCTAGCCATCTTCATAGTCATCGCCATAATCGCGGCAATCGCGGCCCCGTGACGGGGCCGCGCCCCGTAAGGGGCGCGGGGAACTGCGCGAGCAACCACGAATCACCCGCACCCGCCAACAAACCGACTGGACCGAGCTCGAAGGCGTGGCGGGGTCGAAGGGGCAGCAGCCCCTGGATGGGGGTCCCCCCACTCGAGCGAAGCCGAGAGTGGGGGAGGGACGGGTAGGGGCGGCGGGGCGAAAAACCACGCACCCCAACGGGCGATGGTGGGGTTACCCGCACCATCCCCTAGGGGGCGAGTCTCAGGGGTAAGTAGGTGGATCACCGGATGGGCCGCGACGGTCGCATTCCGTAGCGTCGAAGTGTGGCCACAGGGGACCCGCGAGGGCCCACGGAGGACGCGGCCATCGACCACCCGAAGACCACGGAGGCGGCATGTCGGCCCCTACGCACACCCGACCCCACCCGGCACCCCGGGCGACCCCGGCGACCACGGGCGGCGGCGTCGACCCCCGGCTCCCCTGGTGGGCCCTCGCTCTGCCCACCCTCGCCTTCGTCACCCTCCTGCTGCTGATCCTCAACCCCGCCGACGCCCGCGCGGCGGCAAGCGCCGACCCCGCGATCACCCACGTCCTGGAGCGTATACAGCAGGCACTACCGACCCTCGCACCGTGACACGCGGCCGAGCCATGATCCGAGCCATGATCCGAGCGACACACCCAGCCCCCGCTAGCACGTGTACCGGTCTCGGGTATCCCCACTTCAACTACCTGCGCCCCATGGCCTGTTTCGTGCGAAGCTGGGACGCATGAGCGTCGCAGAACCCCGCAGGATTGTCCTCTTCCGGCATGCGAAGGCCGACTGGCCACAGGTGTCCGACCACGAGCGCCCGCTCGCCGACCGGGGCCGTATGGACGCCGCCGTCGCCGGGCGCAAGCTCGCCGACTCCGGCATCCCCTTCGACCTTGCCCTCTGCTCCACCGCCGTCAGGACCCGCGAGACCTGGAAGCTGGCCGTTCACGAGCTCGCCGAACGGCCGAAAACGGTCTACGAGGAGCGGATCTACGAGGCCGCGCCCGGCGAGCTGATCGCCCTGCTCAACGAAACCCCGGACGACGCGCAGAACGTCGTCCTGATCGGCCACAACCCCGGTGTGCAGGCCCTCGCCGACATCCTCGCCGGCCACGCCGAGGGCGACACCCGCGAGCGGATGAGCCGGCGCGACTTCCCGGCCGCCGCCTTCGCGGTGCTCTCCTTCGAGGGCTCCTGGAAGAGCCTGGAGCCGGGCGTGGGCACGCTGCTCGACTACTGGGCGCCCACGGAGTGACCCCGGCCAGGTAATCCGGGCAACCCCGGCCACGTAACCCGGCCGCTCGGCCACCTGGCCCACCGCCGCCCACGGCACGACGAAGGCCCGGCACCCACACGGTGCCGGGCCTTCACCCGTATGCGTATGCGCGCGGTCACTGCTCGTCGTGCGTGTCCGCCGCCTCCACCTCTTCCCGCGTGACCCCGAGCAGATAGAGCACGGTGTCGAGGAAGGGGAAGTTCACCGCGGTGTGCGCGGCCTCCCGGACGACGGGCTTGGCGTTGAAGGCGACGCCCAGACCGGCCCCGTTCAGCATGTCGAGGTCGTTGGCGCCGTCGCCGATCGCCACGGTCTGGGCCAGCGGCACACCCGCCTCGGCGGCGAAGCGGCGCAGCAGCCGCGCCTTGCCCGCACGATCCACGATCTCGCCGACGACCTTGCCGGTGAGCTTGCCGTCGACGATCTCCAGCGTGTTGGCCTGCGCGAAGTCCAGCCCCAGCCGCTCCTTGAGGTCGTCCGTGACCTGGGTGAAACCGCCCGAGACGACACCGACTTGGAAGCCGAGCCGCTTCAGCGTACGGATCAGCGTGCGCGCCCCCGGAGTGAGCCGCACCTCACTGCGCACCTTGTCCACCACCGAGGCGTCGAGGCCCTCCAGCAGCGCCACGCGCGCGTGCAAGGACTGCTCGAAGTCCAGTTCCCCGCGCATCGCGGCGGCCGTCACCTCGGCGACCTCCTTCTCACACCCTGCGTGCGCGGCGAAGAGCTCGATCACCTCGTCCTGGATGAGCGTCGAGTCGACGTCCATGACCACCAGCCGCTGCGCCCGCCGGTGCAGCCCGGCCGCGACCACGGCCACGTCCACGCCCAGCGCCACCGACTCGGTCACCAGCGCGGTCCGCAGCGTCTCCGGCTCCGTACCGGACACGGCGAACTCCACGGCCGTCACCGGGTACTTCGCGAGCCGGAAGATACGGTCGATGTTGCCGCCGGTCGCGGTGATCCGCGCGGCGATCCGGGCCGTGGACTCGGCGGTCAGCGGGTGGCCCAGCACGGTGACGTGCGAGCGGCCGAGGCCACGCGGCCGGTTGTCGCCCTTGCCGGAGATGATCTCCGCCTGCATCTTCATCGACTCCGCCCAGCTGTGGACGGTCGCCCGCAGGTCGCCCTCCTGCCCGGCGGGCGGCGGGGTCACGAGCGCGCACAGCACGATCCGGCCACGGGTGACGACCTGCTCGATGTCGACCACGTCGACGGAGTACGCGGCCAAGGTGTCGAACAGTCCTGCGGTGATGCCCGGCCGGTCCTTACCGAAGATCTTGACGAGGAGAGTGGGCGTGTCAGAGGAGGTCTGCGAAGCGCTCATGATGTTCCTACCGTATCCGGCGCCCCGTGCCTTTTGCCCCTGAGGTCCGCCCAGCGGACGGAGAACACTGGGTTACCAGCGTCTGAAGCGCACCCGGACCACGCGCGACGCCCCGGAGCGCCTTTGCCGAACACGCCTCCCTGTGTGCCTCAACCCCTCCGGGGCGGGGGCGGCGGAGAAGACGGCGGAGGCGTATCACCCGGCGGTGGCGGTGGCGGTGGCGGTGGCGGTGGCGGTGGCGGTGGCGGTGGCGGAGGCGTATCACCCGGCGGTGGCGGTGGCGCCGGCCAGGTACCCGACCCCGAGCCCGACCCTGCCTCGGAGCCCGACCCCGACCCCGACCCTGCTCCCGGCCGCCGAGGCGCCGGCGTGAACGGCCTGTCCGCCGTCGGCGGGCCGTACACGTCCGGAGGCCGCCGCATCCCGGAAGGCCCCGCGTCCTCCGAACCACCGACACCGCCGCCCGTACGCCATCCGCCGCCGGCCCCGGAACTCCCCGAACCCCACTCATTCCCGGCCCGCCCGGCCGACCCCCGTCCGTTCTCCCGCGAGTCCCAGGGCCCGCGAGACTCCCCGGTCCCCTGGGACCCCCCAGGCATCCCCGGCTCCCCAGGCCCCCGCAACCCCTCCGGCAGCCGCAGATACGGATTCGTGTCCGGATTCGGCGGCCGATAAGGCGTCCCCGGTGTATACGGCCCCGAGGCAGCCTTCGCCGCATACGACTCCGCAGCCCCCGCGCCCCCCACAGCACACGCGCCCCCGGCGTCCCCCCGCGCCAACGGCGCCACCCTCCGCCCCGCCGCCCCCGTCGCGCAGGCCAGCAACGCCCCGGCGCCCCCCGCACCCGCACCCCACAACGCACCCAGCGCCAACGCCATCGCCGCCTGCCCGCGCAACTCGATGCCCGCGTCGAACGCGTCGATGCCGAACACGGCAAGCGAGGCGTCCACCGACACCTCCGTCACCAGGACAAGCACCGGCAGTGCCACCCCCGTGGCGACCCCGAGCCGAAGAGCGCAGCGCCCCGCGAACCCGAGCGCACCCCCGCCCCGTACATCCGCACCGCCCGCACCCCCCACAGCGGCGGCAGCGGAGTCCCGTACGAAAGGCGTACGCACGGCGGTCAGCACCCCCGCGTACAACATCATCAGCGCGGCCGCGACGCCCAACAGCCAGACGCGGCCGTCGAGTTCGGCGAGACGGCCGAGGGCGACGGGCTCATCGGCGTTGACGCGCAGCAGTTCGTCGAGGGGGTCGGGCAGCAGGTCGGCGAGGGCGCCGATGGCCTTGCCGTCCCAGGGGACGAACAGGCCGATGGGGACGCCCACCCAGACACCGTTGGGCGCTCCCAACAGGGCCGCGCCCGCGATCCGCTTGGGGTTGGGGTCGCCGATCGCCGCGTACACCGCCGCCGCGAGCCCGGCCAGAACCGCCACGAGCAACACGGTGACCAGCGCGGACACGGCCGGCCGTACCACCCGGTGCACGGCTTCGAAACCGCGCGGCAGGGGAGTGCGGCGCGAGGCCAGCAGGGCGATGAGCAGCACCCCGACGCACCAGAGCAGGCCGCCGAGCAGGGTGGGCGCGGTCTCGACGGTGAAGCCCACCTCGGCGTTCGCGTCGACGAGGTCGCCGAGCCGGTCCGGCAGCAGACCGCCCCCGATGTCCCCGACATCGCCGAGCCCGGGGATCTCGATACCGCCCAGGTCCTCGCCCCCCGGCAGCTCATCGAGCCCCAGCTCGCTCCCGTCGAGGGTGATGACCGCGTGCCCGGCCCACGCCAGCCCGCCCATCAGCGCCACGAAGAGCCCGGCCACCGCGCCCGCGCGCACGAGGAGTTCGGCCGGCGAGACGACAACTCCCGCTCCCCGCAAGGACCGCAGGAAGAACCACGACAACAGGAGCGCCCCCACCAGACTCACACCCAGTGGCGTGATCTCGATGGCGGTCGTCGCCTGCGCCCCTTCCAGGCCAAAGACGGACACATCCCCGGACGGTGTCACCGACCCACCCGCCCCGAGGGCCACAACCGCCGCCGTCATGGGCCCCAGTTCGCCCGCCGAGTCGGCTTCCAGCAGATGCAGACCGAGCGCCGCCGTACCCGCCATCCCGATCAACGCCCAGCTCACAGCGGCGATCGCGGAGAGCAGGACATCCCCCCACGGCACGCTCCTGCCATGACCGATGCCATGGCCAACGTTCTGTTTGCTCATGGTCGGACCCCCCGATCCGCATCGCGGCGTTGCACCGCTGATGTCCCCCTCGCGGGGGATTACCACTCTCCGGCCCGGTTTCGCCCCCGTCAACGGGATCGGGCAAAGCCCTCGTACGTACTCTTCACAAGGCCCGACTTTCGGTCAGGGGGCCGAGCCTGAAATAGTTCCCCCCCGATGTTCGACATCCCTAGACTCCCTGTGATGGGGGTATTTCGGGGGACAACTCAGTGGGGCATGGAGTGCCGGAACTCGTACTGGAATTGAACGGACAAACCTGGACGCTCGATCCGTCCAGGACCTACACCCTCGGACGAGATCCGCAGGGGGACATCGTGTTCGACGACGCCAGGGTGTCCTGGCGTCACGCCACGATCAGCTTCAGCGGCCGTAGTTGGGTGATCGAGGACCACGGCAGCACCAACGGCACCTTCGTACAGGGCCAGCGGATCCACCAGTTGGAGGTCGGCCCCGGCTCGGCCGTGCACCTGGGCAACGCGACCGACGGGCCGAGACTCAGCCTGTCCGGCGCCGCCGCGCAGCAGCAGCCGTACGCCGCCCAGGGCGCGAGCGCCGGATACGCCGCTCAACAGGCCCCGCAGCAGCAGGCGCCACAGGCCGGCTGGCAACAACCGCAGCAGGCCCAGGTCCCGCATCAGCAGGGCCCGAACGAGGGATACGCACAGAAGGTTCCCGGTGGTGGCGCGGGGGCGCCGCCGGTCTACGGCGACCGCAGCCCGACCACGTTCCACCAGCTGGCCCTCGGCCGCGTCATGCGCATCGGTCGTGCGCTGGAGAACGAACTGGTCGTCTCCGACCTCCAGGTGTCGCGCCACCACGCCGAGTTCCACGCGACGCCCGACGGGCGCTTCGAGATCCGCGACCTCGGCTCGCACAACGGCACGTTCGTCAACGGTATGCCGATCGCCAAGGGCGGCACGGCACTTCTCGGCCCGAACGACATCGTCGGCGTCGGTCACTCGACGTTCCGCATCGTCGGCGACCGCCTGGAAGAGTTCGTCGACACCGGTGATGTCTCCTTCTCCGCACGCCACTTGACGGTCACCGTCGACGGCGGCAAGCAGATCCTGAAGGACGTCTCCTTCGGAGTCCCGGAGAAGTCGCTCATCGCGGTCATCGGCCCCTCCGGCTCCGGCAAGTCGACCCTGCTGAAGGCGCTCACGGGCTACCGCCCGGCCAACCAGGGCGACGTCCTCTACGACAACCGGAACCTGTACAAGCAGTTCGCCGAGCTGCGTCAGCGCATCGGTCTGGTCCCGCAGGACGACATCCTCCACAAGGAGCTGTCGGTCAAGAAGGCCCTCACCTACGCGGCCAAGCTGCGCTTCCCCGCCGACACCACGGCCGCCGAGCGCGAGGCCCGGATCGACGA
Organism: Streptomyces tailanensis; assembly: GCF_008386495.1. GTDB lineage: Bacteria > Actinomycetota > Actinomycetes > Streptomycetales > Streptomycetaceae > Streptomyces > Streptomyces tailanensis. The sequence goes on from NZ_VTHJ01000008.1 coordinate 181,079, forward strand.
GGTGCTGCGCGAGCTCAAGCTCGACATCCACAAGGACAAGAAGGTCACCTCCCTCTCCGGCGGCCAGCGCAAGCGCGTCTCGGTCGCCCTGGAGCTGCTGACGAAGCCGTCGCTGATCTTCCTGGACGAGCCGACCTCCGGTCTCGACCCGGGCATGGACCGCGACGTCATGCAGCTGCTGCGCGGCCTCGCCGACGACGGCCGTACGGTCCTGGTGGTCACCCACTCCGTGGCCGAGCTGGCCATCTGCGACAAGCTGCTGGTGATGGCGCCGGGCGGTTCGGTGGCGTACTTCGGTCCGCCCGAGGAGGCCCTGAACTTCTTCGGCTACGAGACCTGGGCCGACGTCTTCTCCGCCTTCGAGAACTACCGCGACTACGACTGGGCGGGCCGCTGGAAGGGCTCGCAGCACTACCAGATGTACGCCGCGGACATCGACGCCGTCGCCCCGCAGTCGGTGCACATGCCGCCGCCGCAGTCGATGCGCCCGCCGAAGCCGCAGAGCTGGGGCTCGCAGCTGGTGACGCTGATCCGCCGCTATGTCTCGGTGATCGTCTCCGACAAGGGCTTCCTGGCGCTGACGGTGATCCTGCCGGCCGTGCTCGGCGCGGTCAGCCTGCTCATCGACCCGGACAAGGACCTGCTGGTCAGGAAGTTGAATCCGGCGACGGGCATGCCCATCCCGAACGGCACGGCCACCACGGTGCTGCTGATCCTCGCGGTCGGCGCCTGCTTCGCCGGTGCCGCCAACTCCGTCCGTGAGCTGATCAAGGAACGGGTGATCTACGAGCGGGAGCGGGCGACCGGCCTGTCGCGCTCGGCGTACCTGATGTCCAAGGTCATCGTCCTCGGCGCGGTCACCGTGTTCCAGGGCGCCATGGTCGGCGCGATCGGCTTCTCCAGCCGGACGATCCCGGACGAGGCCCTCATCTTCGGCGACGGCAAGTTCGCCGTCATGCTCGAACTCTCCATCCCGATCATGGGCCTCGGCTTCACCTCGATGATGTTCGGCCTGGTCATCTCCTCGCTGGTGAAGACCGCCGAGAAGACCATGCCGCTGCTGGTGATGTTCGCGATCATCCAGGTGGTCTTCACCGGCTGCCTGTTCGCCCTGCACGGCAGCCCCGGCGTCAACGAGTTCTCGTACCTGATGCCGTCGCGCTGGGCGGTCGCCGCCGCGGGCGCCACGCTGGACTTCAACAACATCAGCCCGCCCAAGGAGAAGGGCGACACCGACCCGCTGTGGGACCACACGGTCGGCGCCTACAGCCTTGACATGATCGCCCTCATCGTGCTCGGCGTGATCTGCGGTGTCCTCGTGGCCCGCTTCCTGCGCCGCCACGAGCCGGAGGTCATGCGGAAGTAGCTCGCGGGCACTGACGTGACGAAGGGCGGCACCCGGTGCGGGTGCCGCCCTTTCACGTCTCAGAGGTCCGCGCAGGCCTCAGTACGCGCTGTTGACGTTGTCGATCGAGCCGTAGCGGTCGGCGGCGTAGTTCGCGGCGGCCGTGAGGTTGGCGACCGGGTCGTACTGGCTCCAGGCCGTGCCCGGGACGTGGTACGCGTCGAAGGTCGGCTTGATGACCTGGAGCAGACCGATCGACGGGACGCCGTTCTTGGCGTTGATGTCCCAGTTGTTGATCGCGTTCGGGTTGCCCGAGGACTCCCGCATGATGTTCTTGTACAGGCCGTTGTAGGTGCCCGGGATCTTGTGCTTCTTCATGATGTCGAGCGCCTCGCGGATCCAGCCGTCGAGGTTGTTCGAGTACTTCTTCGCGGCGGCGGCCTTGGCCGCCTTGGCCTTCTTGGCGAGCTTGGCGCGCTCCGCGGCCCGGCTCGCGGCCTCCTTCTTCGCGCGCTCCTGCGCGGCCTTCTTCTTCGCTGCGGCCTCGGCGGCCTTCTTCTTGGCGTCGGCCGCCTGGTCGGCGACGCTCGCCTGCACGACCTGCGCGGAGCCCTGGCTGAGCGCCACCGGCGCCGCGGACACCGTCTCCGTGGTCTTCGTGGCGGTCTGGGCCTCGGCCGGCACCAGCGAGAACGAGAGGGCGGCGGCGCCGATGGCGGCCACTCCGGCGAACGAGAACTTGTGGGCCTTGGTCAGGGCGAGAGCGCGACCGGGGATGTTGGCGTTCTTGGGCATGACTGGTGGACCTCTTCGAATAGCGCGGAGGTCGCTCTGGTGCCGGGTGGGGACACTGCTCTTCCAGCACGAACGCCGCGGGCGAACCCACGGCGTCGAGCGACGGCTGCCATTCTTAGCGGCCGCAAAATTCTGTGGCAAAGGCGTGACGTACGATCCCGGGTAGTTGAGACGGAAACGGCAAAATAGGACAGATCAACCCGTCCTTCCCGCTCAAACCACCCTTATCCATCTCCTAGGGAGCTTCGTACGTGATGTGCGCCCTATGGGAGGGGTCACAGCGGCCGTACGGCGACCTCACCGGCAGTTGCTGTCGCAATGCTCTGTGTGAGGCGCCTCCGCCGGGAGAATGAGGTGCACATCCCCGAACTCGTGCCACAGGTAGAGCCCCCCGATCGCCTCTTCGTACGCGCGGTCGATCGCCGCCCGCCCCGCGATCGCCTCCAGCATCAGCAGATGCGAGGCCTCCGGCTCGTGCAGCCCGGTCACCAACCCGTCCACGACCCGCACCCCGCGCTCCGGGGTGACCACCAGATCGGTCCACCCCGCACGGGCCCGTACGACGCCGTCGGGCCCACCGGCGGACTCCACGGCCCGCACCGCCGTCGTACCCACCGCTATGACCCGCCCCTCGCCCGCCCTCGTCGCGTTGATCAGCCGCGCCGAAGCCTCCGGCACCACGAACCGCTCCGGATACGGCGGCTCGTGCGCCTCTGCCGACGCGACCCCGGTGTGCAGCGTGACCGGCGCGAACCGCACACCCCGGCTCACCAGCTCCGCCACCAGCCGCGCCGTGAACGGTCGCGCGGCACTCGGCATCTCCGCACTCCCCGCGCCGTCGTCCGACGGCAGCGCGAACACCGTCTGGTACACGGACAGGGGCTGGTCCCGCGCCGTATAGGAGTAACGAATGGGCCGCCCGTGCTCCCGGAGCATCCAGGCGACAACCGAGGAGGACACGCGCGCCCACCACAGCCGCTCGCCCCGCTCGCTCAGCGGCTCCTCCAGAACCAGCCGTACGCCACCTGGCAGCCGCACCTCCGTCCCCGCGGGCCCTCCCGCACGCGCGCGTGTGGTGCCCCTACCGTCCGGATCCCGCAGCTCGACCGCCCACCGCCCGTCATCGCCCCGCGTGGAGAAATGCACCACCACGCGCGCGTGCCCGATCGTCCCGTCCACGGCCGCCGCCAGCGTCGGCGAGGTGTTGACGACGAGCAGGTCACCCGCCCGCAACAGCCTCGGCAACTCCGCGAACGCGTGATGCGACACCTCCGTACCGCGCGAAACCAGCAGCCGTACGGAATCCCGGTCCCACCCGGGCCCGCGCTGCTCCGCGGGCACGCGCGCGTGCAACTCCTCCGGAACACGCACCGTCGCCGTCGTCATCGCGCCTCCAGCAGCGACGGCGCCCCGTAACGGCCACTGGCCGGCCGCTCCTCGATCAGCCGCAGAAAAGCCGGAACCACACTCTCCGGGCTCGGCCGCGGATCGTCGTCCTCCGGTACGGCCGCCGCGTACAGGTCCGTGCCCATGTCCCCGGGGTCGACCGCCCACACCCTGAGCCCCGGCTCCTCCTCGGCCAGCACCGCCGACAGCTGGTCGAGCGCCGCCTTCGAGGCCCCGTAACCACCCCAGGTCCCGTACGCCTCGGCCGCCGCGTCCGAACTGACGTCGATCACCGCGCCCGCCCCCGAGGCCCGCAACAGCGGCAGCGCCTCCTGGATCAGCCCCAGCGCCGCGACCACGTTGACCTCCAGGGCCCGCCGCAGCCCCTCCAGCCCCAGCCCCTCCAGCCGTACGAGCGGCTCGGCGCCCAGCGCACTCGCGTTGTTCACCAGGAGGTCCACCCCGCCCAGCGCCCGCGCGGCCGCCACCAGCCCGGCCCGGTGCCCGGCGTCCGTGACATCCCCCGGCACCGCCTCGACCCGCGTCCCGTACGCCGAGAGCTCCTTCGCCGCCGCCTTCAGCACCTCCGCGGTCCGGGCGTCGAGCACCAGGTCCCACCCCCGCTCGGCGAGAGCCGCGCCCAGCGCCCGCCCCAGCCCCTTCGACGCCCCCGTGATGATCGCTACCGGCATGACATCCGTCCCCTCGCACTCGGCCGCCTCCGACTCGGTCGGCGGTGACCTCAACGTAGGAACGCCACCGCCCCGGCCGCCTCGTACGCGGGCCGCAAAGCGCCGGGGCCCTTTGCCCTAGGCCACCGGACCGGGCCGCCGGTCCTAGGTCGGTCCCAGGCCTGTCCTAGGTCCCGGACCTAGGTCCCAGGACCCTGACAAGGCCATCAACGGCCCGATCCGCGCTGTCGGACCCCGCCGGTACGGTGAGGGTCATGAGTCAAGGTCCCCGGTCAGGCCTCGCGGCGGTGAGCTCCGCGCTGCTGGCCATGAGCAGACACCTGGAAGTGCGCGACGTCCTCAAGACGATCGTCGCCTCCGCCCGTGAGCTGCTCGACGCGGAGTACGCCGCGCTGGGCGTCCCCGACGATCACGGCGGCTTCGCCCAGTTCGTCGTCGACGGTGTCAGCGACGCCCAGTGGAAGGCCATCGGCCCCCTCCCGCGCCAGCATGGCATCCTCGCCGCGATGCTCCACGAGGCGACCCCGGAGCGCCTGGCCGACGTCCGCGAGGACCCCCGCTTCGAGGGCTGGCCGAGCGCCCACCCCGACCTGGCCGACTTCCTGGGCCTGCCCATCCGCGACGGCGACGAGGTCATCGGCGCCCTCTTCCTCGCCAACAAGCGCTGCCCCAAGCCCGACGGCGGCTGCGGCTTCACCGAGGAGGACGAGGAACTGCTGTCGATCCTCGCCCAGCACGCCGCGATCGCCCTGACCAACGCCCGCCTCTACGAGCGCAGCCGCGAACTCACCATCGCCGAGGAGCGCTCCCGGCTCGCCCACGAACTCCACGACGCCGTCAGCCAGAAGCTCTTCTCCCTGCGCCTGACCGCCCAGGCCGCCGCCGCGCTCGTCGACCGCGACCCCTCGCGCGCCAAGGGCGAACTCCAGCAGGTGGCCGCGCTCGCCGCCGAGGCCGCCGACGAACTGCGCGCCGCCGTCGTCGAGTTGCGCCCCGCCGGCCTCGACGAGGACGGCCTGGTCGCCACCCTGCGCACCCAGGTCCACGTCCTGGACCGCGCCCACAGCGCCCACGTCACCTTCGTCGGACGCGGCGTCCGCGCACTGCCCGCCGCCCAGGAGGAGGCCATGCTGCGCGTCGCCCAGGAGGCCCTGCACAACGCCCTGCGGCACTCGGGAGCCGAGCACGTCGACGTCACCCTCGACCGGCACGGCAAGGGGGCGGTCCTGCGGGTCACGGACGACGGCAGCGGCTTCGACCCGCAGGCGATACGCCGCGCGGGCCGCCACCTCGGACTGGTCTCCATGCGCGACCGGGCCGGCGGGGTGGGTGGCCTGCTCACGGTGGAATCGGCGCCCGGAAAGGGCACCACGATCGAGATGGAGGTCCCCGGTGGCTGACGCAATCAAGGTGCTGCTCGTCGACGACCACCAAGTGGTCCGCCGCGGCCTGCGCACCTTCCTGGAGGTGCAGGACGACATCGAGGTCGTGGGAGAGGCCGCCGACGGCGCCGAAGGAGTCGCCCGCGGCGAGGAGCTGAGGCCCGACGTCGTCCTCATGGACATCAAGATGCCCGGCATGGACGGCGTCGAGGCCCTCCGCAAGCTCCGCGAACTCGACAACCCCGCGCGTGTCCTCATCGTCACCAGCTTCACCGAACAGCGCACGGTCGTCCCGGCCCTCCGCGCCGGCGCCGCCGGATACGTCTACAAGGACGTCGACCCCGACGCCCTCGCCAGCGCCATCCGCTCGGTGCACGCCGGACACATCCTGCTCCAACCGGAGGTCGCCGACGCGCTCCTTTCCCAGGAGGAGGCCAACTCCGGCCAGGGGAGAGGCGGTTCGCTCACCGAGCGGGAGCGCGAGGTGCTCGGCCTCATCGCCGACGGCCGCTCCAACCGCGAGATAGCCCGCGCACTGGTCCTCTCCGAGAAGACGGTAAAGACCCACGTCTCGAACATCCTCATGAAGCTCGACCTGGCGGACCGGACCCAGGCCGCTCTGTGGGCGGTACGTCATGGTGTGACCGGATGATGGGCCGATTGTCCGTCAATTCGAAAGGTCCCGCTCCGGTCTGAGATTCATACCGTCGTGTGTATGTCCCCCGGATGGCGCATCCCTGGTGGATCCCGGCCGTTCTTCAGTGCGTGCTGCGTGCGACCGCCGCAGTGATCGCAAGGAAGGGCTCGGAAAGTGAAGAACCTGAAGAAGGCCGCTGCTGTCACGATGGTGGCCGGTGGTCTGGTCGCCGCCGGTGCCGGCATGGCCTCCGCCACCGACGGCGGGGCGCACGCGGGCGGCAAGGCGGTGGGCTCGCCGGGCGTCATCTCGGGCAACGTCATCCAGGCCCCGGTCGACATCCCCACGAACGTGGTCGGCAACAGCGTGAACGTCGTCGGCCTCCTGAACCCGGCCTTCGGCAACCTGGGCGTCAACCACTGACGCCCTGCCCCACGCAGCCAGCGACCACCGGCCCTCCAGGTACTCCTGGAGGGCCGGTCAGCGTAGCTGCGGGCAATCTGCCGCTGGGGCAGCTGCCCACCCCAGTCGTCCTAGCTGCGGGCGGTCGTGCGGTGGGGTGGCTCCCCACCCCGCTGTCCTAGCTGCGGGCAGCCGTGCCGCTGGGCCGGCTGCCCACCCCCGTCGCCATAGCTGCGGGCGGTCGTGCCGCTGGGGCGATGGGGGAGGGTGGGCGCAGCGGCACCTCGTAGCGCCGAGTTGCGCAGCCCACCCCGCCCAGCCCCAACCGCCGGGCAACAGCACAACAAGGGCTTCCCGCACCCCACCTAAGCCAGCGCTAGCGCCCCCGCTCCCGCTCCTCCACAACGGAGTTGTACGCCGCCACCTGCGCCCGCCGAGCCGTCCGCTCCACCGGCCGCAGAGCCACCGCCCGAGCCGCCACCTCGGACGCGCTCACCGCACCACCATCCCCGCTCTCGTACGCCACAGAGATCAACAACCCCACCCGCTGAGCCAACTCCAGCACCCGCACCGCCCGCGGCGGATACCCCGGCGCCAACACCTCCCGCCCCCGCTCGGCCCGCGCCCGATACGCGTCGATCGCCGCCTCCGCCACCGGCCCCGAAGCCGCCACATCCAACCGCGACAACACCGCCGTAGCCTCCCGCAGGGCCTCGGCCAGCTCCCGCTCGGCCTCCCCGAGCGACGGCACATCGGCGGGCGGAGCCTCCCGTACCTCCAGGCAGTGCCAGACGACCTCGACGTGCTCATCACCGGCGGGCCCGACCGCGTACACCTCCGGCACCAGCCCGAGCGCACCCCCGTGGCAGATCACGGCCTCCTCCGCCTCCAGCGCCCGCTTGTTGAACTCCGGCGGCCCACTGAGCCCCAGCGGATGGCCCGGCGCGGGCAACGCCACCCGCAACCCGGTCACCCCGAGCGCCCGCAACCGCCCGAGCGCGAGCGTCAGCCCGACGGGCCCCGACTCCCCGGGCAACCCATCCACCCGGTGCACGGCGTCCTCCCCGACGACGGCCAGCACCGCGTCATCCGGCGAGACAAGTCCGGCAAGAAGGGCATTCCCCCATGCGGCAAGGCGTCCTGAACGTGGTTCCGAGAGCATGCCCCCACCCTAAGGACCGACCGATGGAATGGACGGCCCGACCGGTGGCGTAGATTTCCCTGAGGGCTGCGCCCACCCGGCGGTGGCTCCAACCACAGGCGTACGCGACAGCCGAGACAGGCCGACACTGCAAGGGGAGACAGCGCGCTCATGAGCGATGTTCTGGAGCTGGAGGACGTATCCGTGGTCCGCGAGGGCCGGGCTCTCGTGGACCAGGTCTCCTGGTCGGTCAAGGAGGGCGAGCGCTGGGCCATCCTCGGCCCGAACGGCGCGGGCAAGACCACCCTCCTCAACGTCGCCTCCAGCTACCTGTTCCCCAGCAAGGGCACCGCCACGATCCTCGGCGACACCCTCGGCCACGTCGACGTCTTCGAACTGCGCCCCCGCATCGGCATGGCCGGCATCGCCATGGCGGAGAAGCTCCCCAAGCGCCAGACCGTCCTGCAGACCGTGCTGACCGCCGCGTACGGCATGACGGCCACCTGGAACGAGGACTACGAGGAGATCGACGAGCAGCGCGCCCGCGCCTTCCTCGACCGCCTCGGCATGACTGAGTACGTCGACCGGAAGTTCGGCACCCTCTCCGAGGGCGAGCGCAAGCGCACCCTGATCGCCCGCGCCCTGATGGCCGACCCGGAGCTGCTCCTGCTCGACGAGCCCGCCGCCGGCCTCGACCTCGGCGGCCGCGAGGACCTCGTACGCCGTCTCGGCCGCCTCGCCCGCGACCCCATCGCCCCCTCCATGATCATGGTCACGCACCATGTCGAGGAGATCCCCCCGGGCTTCACCCACGTCCTGATGATCCGCCAGGGCAAGGTCCTCACCGCGGGCCCGCTGGAGCTGGAGCTCACCTCCCGCAACCTCTCCCTCTGCTTCGGCCTCCCGCTCGTCGTCGAGCAGTCCGACGACCGCTGGACCGCCCGTGGCCTGCCCCTCACCTGACCTCCAACTTCTCCCGCTCCTCCGCCAGTCGGACGCCCCGGCTCCACAACCCGGCCGGGGCGCACCCGACTTGGCGGCCCTCATACGTGATCTTTGCCTCCGCGCGCCCTGTCGGCGGGCCGGTCGCGGACCTACCATGGGCCATGTGGACAGCATCGACGCATGGGTGTGGTGGCTGATCGGCGCGGCCGGGCTCGGGATCGCCCTCGTCGTGACCGCGATGCCCGAGTTGGGCATGCTCGCCCTGGGCGCCGTTGCCGGCGCCGCGACCGCGGGGCTGGGCGGTGGTGTCGTACTCCAAGTGGTCGTCTTCGCCGTGGTCTCCGTCGCGCTCATCGCCGTCGTACGGCCCATCGCGGCCCGGCACAGAGCCCAGCGGCCCCAACTCGCCACCGGAGTCGACGCGTTGAAAGGCAAACACGCCGTCGTCCTGGAACGCGTCGACGGCAACGGCGGCCGTATCAAGCTGGGCGGCGAAGTATGGTCCGCCCGCGCCCTCGACACCGGACAGGCCTACGAGGTGGGTCAGGAAGTCGACGTCGTGGAGATCGAAGGAGCCACGGCGATCGTCATGTGATCCCGTACGACAAGTGACCTCGTACGACGTGGTCACGACGTGATGACGCAATGACCTGAACGACCCACCTGGCAGGCGCCGTTCTGCCAGACTCGACGAGCAAGATCTTCAACAGGCGAACAGCATAAGATCTTCCGGAAGCGCCACGGCAGAGAAGGGCACGGGGAGCGAACGATGGAACCGATCATCATCGTCTTGATCATTCTGGTGGTGTTGGTCTTCATCGCCCTGATCAAGACCATCCAGGTCATCCCACAGGCCAGCGCGGCCATCGTCGAGCGGTTCGGCCGCTACACGCGCACACTCAACGCGGGCCTCAACATCGTCGTCCCGTTCATCGACTCGATCCGCAACCGCATCGACCTCCGCGAACAGGTCGTACCGTTCCCGCCCCAGCCGGTGATCACCCAGGACAACCTGGTCGTGAACATCGACACCGTCATCTACTACCAGGTCACCGACGCCCGCGCCGCCACCTACGAGGTCGCCAGCTACATCCAGGCGATCGAGCAGCTCACCGTCACCACCCTCCGCAACATCATCGGTGGCATGGACCTGGAGCGGACCCTGACCTCCCGCGAGGAGATCAACGCGGCCCTGCGCGGCGTCCTCGACGAGGCGACGGGCAAATGGGGTATCCGAGTCAACCGCGTGGAACTGAAGGCGATCGAACCCCCGACCTCCATCCAGGACTCGATGGAGAAGCAGATGCGCGCCGACCGTGACAAGCGTGCCGCGATCCTCACCGCCGAAGGTACGCGCCAGGCCGCCATCCTCACCGCCGAGGGCGAGAAGCAGTCCCAGATCCTCCGCGCCGAGGGTGAGGCCAAGGCCGCCGCCCTGCGCGCCGAGGGCGAGGCCCAGGCCGTCCGTACGGTCTTCGAGGCCATCCACGCCGGCGACCCGGACCAGAAGCTCCTCTCCTACCAGTACCTCCAGATGCTCCCGAAGATCGCCGAGGGCGACGCCAACAAGCTCTGGATCGTCCCCAGCGAAATCGGCGACGCCCTCAAGGGCCTCTCCGGCGCCATGGGCAACTTCGGCATGGGCGGCGGCCCAACCATCCCCAAGCCGACCGACGGCAGCGAGCGCCGAGAGAAGCCGGCCATCGACTGAGGCACACAACGACGGGCCCGCCTTCGAAGCGAAGGCGGGCCCGGATGCTTTTGCTTTCAGGGGCGCGGGGAACTGCGCGATCAGCCACAACACGCCTGCAGACCGCCAACAAAAGCAGCCCCAACGGCGTTATGCGGCACCTTGAGAGAGCCAAGTCGGCAGCGCGTCAAAGTCGTCGTGCCCCAAAGACAACAGCATCGCATCCGCCGGCGTCGGCTCGAACGGCTGCCGCAACAGCGGCATCCCCGCCTGCTCCGGAGTCCGGTCAGCCTTACGGTGGTTGTCCTCGGCGCACGAAGCCACCGTGTTCAGCCAGGTGTCACCACCGCCCCGCGACCGCGGCACCACATGGTCGACGGTCGTAGCCCGCCTGCCGCAGTACGCGCACCTGTGCCTGTCCCGTACCAGGACACCCCGCCTCGACCACGGCGCTTGTCTTCGGAACGGCACCCTCACGTACCTGCAGAGCCTGATCACCCGGGGCGCCGGTATATCGACCGCGGCCCCGCGCATGCGCAGTTCGGGGTGGGTCTGCTCGACGACGGCCTTGTCCTGCAGTACCAGAACGACGGCTCTGTTGAGCGTCACCGTCGACAGCGGCTCGAAGCTCGCGTTCAGTACCAGCGTGTCCCGCACTTCAGCCCACCTCCTGTGCACCAGCCCACCCCCCGGCGGGCTTGGATCAACTCTGGCCGGGCACGCCGAGATGGACAACGCAATAAAAAATGCCCGCCTCTGATCACTTCCAAGACCAGAGACGGGCAAACGTTCAATGAACGTCCGGCTTCGTTACTTTTCCGCTACCGCCGCGTACTCTCCGACGAGTTGAGCACGCGCCAGTGTGTGGAATCGCAGGTTGAATCCGACCACGGCGGGCGAAGCGTCCGAATCCGGGCCGAGCTTCTCCTGATCCACGGCGTAGACCGTGAACACATACCGGTGCGCCGGGTCACCGGGCGGCGGCGCGGCACCACCGAAGTCCTTAGTCCCGTAGTCGTTGCGCACGTGGACCACGCCCTCGGGCAGCCCCTCGAACTTCCCCGAGCCCGCACCCGCCGGCAGCTCCGTCACCGAGACCGGGATGTCGAACAGGACCCAGTGCCAGAACCCGCTCCCGGTAGGGGCGTCCGGGTCGTAGCAGGTCACGGCGAAGCTCTTGGTCGCGGCCGGGAAGCCCTCCCACCGCAGCTGCGGCGAGGTGTTGCCGCCCGCGTAGACCTGGGCGTCCTTGAGCGTCGCCCCCGGCTCGACGTCCTCGCTCGTGACCGGGAACGACGGCACGACCGGATGGAAATCATGGGGGAGCGGCGGCCTCTTCGGCTCGGTCACCTCGATACCTCCTGTGGATCTGGGGGTGAGTGTGCTCAGAGCCTAGAACCAGCTGCGCTTGCTGCCGACCTCCGACAGCCACTGGTTCAGGTACGCCGCCCAATCGGTGCCCTGGTAGTCCTGCAGCCCCACCTTGAAGGCACGGAACGAGTCGCTGCCCTCGCTGAAAAGACCCGGCTTCTTGTCCATTTCCAGTACGACGTCCATCTCGCGCTCGTCGGCGACGAAGCTCAACTCGACCTGGTTCAGCCCGTGGTACTGCTGCGGCGGGAAGAACTCGATCTCCTGGTAGAAGGGCAGCTTCTGCCGCGTACCCCGGATGTGACCGCGCTCCAGGTCCGCGTTCTTGAAACGGAAGCCCAGCTGGACAAAGGCGTCCAGGATCGCCTGCTGCGCCGGCAGCGGGTGCACGTTGATCGGGTCCAGGTCACCGGAGTCCACCGCACGCGCGATCTCCAGCTCGGTCGTCACACCGATGTTCATCCCCGGCATCGTCTGCCCCTGGATCGTGGTGACCGGCGTCTCCCACGGAATCTCCAGCCCGAACGGCACCACGTGCACCGCCTCGGCCTTCAGCTCGAAGGACCCGCCGAGCCGCTGCTTCGTGAACTCGATGTCCTGCTTGTACTCCGCGTCCTGACCCTCGACCTCGACCTTGGCCTGCAGCCCGACGGACAGCGCCTCGATCTGCTGGTCCACGGAGCCGCCCTGGATCCGCACCTCACCCTGGACGACACCACCCGGCACGACGTTGACCTCGGTCAGCACCGTCTCGACCGAAGCGCCACCGGCCCCCAGGCTCGCGAGCAGCCGCTTGAACCCCATGTCTGTTCCTCCCGTCAGGCAACGCCTGTGTATCTGTGTGGCTCTGTGTTCTGTGTGGTGTGGATCGCTCTGCGTGGCGTGGATCCTTGATCCCTACAAACGCAAACCGACGGCGACCGGTTCCGCGCCCACCCTTCCAAGGAGGACGCCCCTCGCCACCCATCGGCCCGCACCCGTCTGGACTAGGCTCGTACGCCATGATCGCGACCCCCGACCGTACGCCCCTCGCCCGGGAGTTCTTCGACCGCCCCGTCCTGGAAGTCGCCCCCGACCTCCTGGGCCGCGTCCTCGTACGGGTGACCCCGGACGGTCCGATCGAACTCCGCCTCACGGAGGTCGAGGCCTACGACGGCGCCAACGACCCCGGCTCGCACGCCTATCGCGGTCGCACCGCCCGCAACGACGTGATGTTCGGTCCGCCCGGCCATGTATACGTCTACTTCACCTACGGCATGTGGCACTGCATGAACCTCGTGTGCGGTCCGGAGGGCCGCGCGAGCGCGGTCCTGTTGCGCGCCGGCGAGATCACTGAGGGCGCCGAGCTCGCCCGCAAACGTCGACTCTCGGCCCGAAATGACAAGGAACTGGCCAAAGGGCCCGCACGCCTGGCCACGGCCCTGGACGTCGATCGGGCCCTGGACGGCACGGACGCCTGCGCCCCCGACGACCCGGCCCTGACCGTCCTGACCGGCACCCCCGTAAGCCCTGACCAGGTACTGAGCGGTCCCCGCACCGGCGTCGCCGGAGACGGCGGTGTCCACCCCTGGCGCTTCTGGATCGCCAACGACCCGACGGTCAGCCCCTATAGGGCCCACGCCCCCCGCAGGCGCTCAACTTGACTCGCTCCTGAGCGGTCCGTAACGTAGCCCGAGCCGCTTGAACCGGTTACGGCGATCAGCCAGCAGCCGAGAGCGGCCAACCCACTACCTACGACATCCCCTCGGCGGGGGCGAATTAGGCATGCCCTAATTCAAGCACGCAGCACTCGATTATGAGTTGCCGAGGGAATCGGCTAACGTAGTGAATGTCGAAAGGCCGCAAGGGAAACCGCGAGGCCCAAAGGCAAATCCCGCCGACAGGGAATCGGACCGGAAAACGATCTGATAGAGTCGGAAACGCAAGACCGAAGGGAAGCGCCCGGAGGAAAGC
>NZ_VTHJ01000080.1 GCF_008386495.1 Streptomyces tailanensis
CTACCGGATCCGCCACACCGCGCGGGCCGGATCCGCCAGATTGATCGAAACCAGATACGCGCCCTAGTTCATCAAGATGTGGACGTGTACGGGCAGGGGGGTCGGCCACCCGGTCGCTCCTCGCCCCGGACGCGCCCACCCCCGAGTACGTCGGCCTCTACAGCATCTCGGGCATCGCCGACGGTATGGAGACGGAACCCGGCATCTTCAACATGACCTTCGCCCGCAACGGGGCCTTCATCCACCTCGCCGCCCCCGGCGGCAAGGTCGCGAGGAATGGCTGCACCGCCCCACCCTGATGAGATCGAGCGCCACCCCGCGACCGCACGTCGATTGCACGCCGCCGAGCAGGCCATCAGCAGCCCGGACCCGGCCGTGCGTGAGCATGCCATCCGTGAGGCTGGGGAGATCGTCCGCGCGGCCCATCGCGAGGTCGCCGGTGGATGACTGGCACTGGGAGCCGTTTCAGGACGATCTGCTGGACGGGCTCCCGGAAGCGGCGCGTTCCGAGACCGAGCGGCTGGCCAACGAGATCGCTGTGCGCGAGTCCATGGTCTTTCTGGAGGGGGCTGCGTACACCGGGCCGGCCCGGTGTACGAACCGAATGCCGGGGGCCGATCATGCTCACCTGCCTCACGGACGTACGCGGTGAGCGGATCGTCGTCGTGCAGGTGAGCTGGTTCGGCTGACCGCCGGGCGGACTCGAGCTTGGGCGAGGCGCGCCCGGCGGGCAGAAGCCATGCAAAAGCCCGGATCGTCAGGCGGAGATGCCGTCGATCCGGGCCAAGGCGTCGTCCGCGCCGTAGGGCTGCAGGTATGGCAGCCAGCGCGGGTCCCTATGGCCCGTGCCGATGATGCGCCAGGCCAGGCCGGTGGGCGGGGCGGGTTTGTGGCGGAGCCGCCAGCCGATCTCGAAGAGATGGCGGTCGGCCTTGACGTGATTGCAGCGACGGCAGGACGCCACCACGTTGTCCCACACGTGCTTGCCCCCGCGACTGCGTGGGATGACGTGGTCGACGCTGGTTGCGACGCCACCGCAGTACATGCACCGGCCCCCGTCGCGGGCGAACAGCGCCCGACGGGTCAGAGGAACGGGCCCCCGATAGGGAACCCGGACGAATCGCTTGAGCCGGACCACGCTGGGTGCGGGGACTGTGACGGTCGCGCTGTGCATAAAGGCGCCGGATTCCTCGAGGGAAACTGCCTTGTTCTCCAGGACAAGGACGAGCGCGCGGCGGAGCGGTACGACGCCGAGCGGCTCGTACGACGCGTTGAGGACCAGGACGTGCGGCACGGATGCCCTCCTTGTACGTCGGCGGCGCGTGGCTCGCGCCGTGGACGATCCCTAGTCAGTCTCCCCTCATGCCTGGTGGAAGCGCCACCATGTCCCGGTAACGGGCTGGGAGTGTTTTCGACCACACCCTGATTCATCCCCCGCCTTGTGCGCCCTTCACTCCCTGGTGAGCGCCTTGTCTCCCTCGAACATGGCGACGACCTCCACACAATGCCCCGTTAGTGTGGTGGGCCTGCCCGTCCGGTGACCTTTCCGTGACCTGTTCGATCTTGACCGCCGTACCGGAGGGTAGATACCGCGCCTGGAGGTACCCGCCGTGTCGTCCGTTTCTTCCCTGTCCGTCCTGCTGGCGGCGGCGTCGCCGTCGCCGTCTCCCTCGGAGACGCCGACGACGCCCGCGGTGCCCACGCTGGAGGAGGCCCAGGAGAGCGCGACCAACGCCGCAAGCTGGGTGGAGGAGAACTGGTCCACATGGCTGGCCATCGGTCTCCGCGTCCTGCTGATCGTGGTGATCGCGGCGGTGCTGAGAGTGGTGGTCCGGCGGGCGATCACCAAGCTGATAGACCGGATGAACCGCTCCGTGCCGGGCGTCGAGGGCACCACCCTCGGCGGGCTGCTGGTGAACGTCGAGCGGCGCCGTCAGCGCTCCCAGGCCATCGGCTCGGTGCTGCGCTCGGTGGCGTCCTTCCTCATCATGGGCACCGCCGCCCTGATGGTCCTCGCCACGTTCGAGATCAACCTCGCCCCGCTGCTGGCCTCGGCAGGTGTCGCGGGCGTCGCGATCGGTTTCGGCGCCCGCAACCTCGTGACGGACTTCCTCTCCGGCGTCTTCATGATTCTTGAGGACCAGTACGGCGTCGGCGACACCGTCGACGCAGGCGTCGCCTCCGGCGAGGTCATCGAGGTCGGCCTGCGCGTCACCAAGCTGCGCGGCGACAACGGCGAGATCTGGTACGTCCGCAACGGCGAGGTCAAGCGCATCGGCAACCTCTCCCAGGGCTGGGCCACGGCCGGCGTCAACGTCACGGTCCGCCACGACGAGGACCTCGACAAGGTCCGCCGTACCCTCCTGGCGGTCGGCGAGGAGATGAGCAAGGAGGAGCCCTGGAACGAGCTCCTCTGGGGCCCCATCGAAGTCCTCGGCCTCGACGACGTGCTCCTGGACTCCATGGTGGTCCGCGTCTCCGCCAAGACCATGCCCGGCAAGGCCCTCACCGTCGAGCGCGAACTCCGCTGGCGCATCAAGAAGGCCTTCGACGCCGCCGACATCCGCATCGTCGGCCAACTCCCGCCCGACCTGACCGCCGACCCCAACGCCGACCCCACCGCAGCCGTGGCGGCCCCGTCGGTGTACGCCAACGCGACGTCGCCGCAGTCGGAGAGGGCGACCCCGATCGCGCCGACGTCGACGACGAAGTAGACGGCGGGAGTCGTCCGCAGGAGAGGCGGCACCCGGAATGCTTCCGGGCGCCGCCTCTTCACGTCCGCAGGGGTGCCGTACCGGTTCGGCACCGAGCGGCCCCGCGTGCGACGACGGCGTCCCGGGGAGCCCCCCCGTGGCCCCCGGAACGCCGGCTCTCAGGCGGTCGCCGTTACGCGTACCGCAGCTCCCCCGGCCGTACCGTCCGCCGCAGCAGCGGCAGCGACGTGGCCGCCGCCAGCAGGCAGCAGGCGTACACCGCGAAGGGGACCAGCAGGGCCCCGATCGGGAGTACCAGGCCGCCGCCCATGGCCGAGGCGTACAGGACGGCGATCGCCGCGCCCCCGACCCCGGCCAGTAGCAACGACGGTGCCAGCGGCAGCGCGGTCTCCAGGAGCAACGCGCGGCCCAGCACCTTGTACGGCACCCCGGCGGCGACCTGGGCCGCCAGGCCGCGGCGGCGGGTGGCGAGGGACTCGGCCGTGCCGACGGCCAGGGCGAAGAAGGTGATGGCGAAGCCGACGAGGATCGCGGCGGCGGTCAGGTTCACCCCGGTGACGTAGAAGGACGTGTCCTCGGCGAGGTACTTGGTGCCGTACACCTCTGCGAGCAGCGCCTGCCGCACCCCGATGAACCCGGCGCCGACGACGGTCCCCATGAGGACGGCCGCGTGCGTGCGGGCCGCCGCCCACGGGTCGTCGCGCAGTCGCTCGGCGGCGATCAGTACCGCCGGGTTCCCGGTACGGGCGGCGAGCCGTCGGCCGGTGATTTTCGAGACGAGGCCCGACAGCAGCACCGCGCCCGCGCCCACCGCGAGCAGCGCGCCGCAGACCGTCAGCGGGGCCTGCCCGGAGGCTTTGCCGGGCATGCTCGTGCTGGTGGTGGCGACGGCGGCGAGTGCCACGAGCACCAGCAGGCCCACCGCTCCCAGAAAGATGATGCCGGAGCCGCGCCCGGAGCGCGGCCCCTCCCGCCGTACCCAGCCCAGCGGAGAGGCCACCACCCGGCGCAGCGCCAGCACGCTCGTGACCGCGCCCAGCACCGGCACGCCCAACGCCACCAGCGCGATCCCGACCCAGGACAGGGCCGGGGGGTTCGGCCACTCGCGCACCATGAGCAACACGAAGAAGGCGGTGGCGACCACCGAGCCGACCAGACAGGCCAGCCCCGTCTCCAGGGCGGCGATACGGCGCACCTGGCCCGCCGACGCCCCGGCCAGCCGCAACCCGGCCAGCCGCCGGTCACGGTGCACGGCGCCCACGCGGGCGCACTGGCCCAGGAAGCCGAGGACCGGAATCAGCAGGAGCAGCAGGGTGAGGATCACCCCGGAACGTTCACCGGCGTTGTCCAGCAGACCGTTGGCCATCGGGACGGGGTAATGGCCCCGCAACGAGGCCAGCGCCGCCGCCGCCATGCCGAACACCGTCGCCAGCGCCGCCCCCAGCCCCGTCAGCGTCACCCGCCACCACTCGCGCCGGTCGGAACCCCGGGTCAGCAGGAGGGCCAGGCGGAGATCGTTCGTGAGCGCACTCACCGGGACACCTCCAGCGACCCCGCCGACGCGTCGGCCTCGGACACCACGACACCGTCCTTCAGCGTGACCTCGCGGTCCGCGTACGCCGCGATCTGCGCGTCGTGCGTGATCAGCAGCACCGCCGTACCGGACTCCCGGGCCGTGTGGACCAGCGCCGCCATCACCTGCTCACTCGCCAGCGAGTCCAGCGCGCCGGTCGGCTCGTCCGCGAACACCACCTTCGGCCCGGTCACCAGCGCCCGCGCCAGCGATACCCGCTGCGCCTGCCCGCCGCTCATCTCACCGGGCCGCTGCTCCTCCTGCCCCCGTACGCCGAACCGCTCCAGCCACTCACCGGCCCGCGCCCGCGCCTGAAGGCGGGGTGTCCCGGCGAGCAGCAGCGGCAGCGCCACATTGTCGACGGCCGTCAGCTCGGGGATCAGCTGCCCGAACTGGAAGACGACCCCGAAGTCCGTGCGCCGCAGCTCGCTGAGCTGCTTCTCCGGGAGCTGGTCCAGCCGCTTCCCGGCGTACGCCACCGAGCCCTCGTCCGGCCGTACGATCCCCGCCAGGCAGTGCAGCAACGTGGACTTGCCGCTGCCGCTGGCCCCCGTGACGGCGAGGATCTCGCCCGCGCCCAGCTCCAGCGAGACACCGCGCAGCGCCCGCGTCCTGCCGTGCTCCTTGACGAGGCCACGGGCCGCGAGCAGCGGCACGGTGGTCTCCTTGTTGCTGATGTCGCTCATGCTGCGTCGACCTCCGCGGTCAGGGTGTTCAGCCGGGCCGCGGTGGTGTTCATCCAGCGGAGGTCGGCGTCGAGATGGTTGAGGGCGTAGTCCGCCGAGAGCACGGTCGCGAGATCGGAGCCCGGCGTGGTCTTCAGGGCCGTCAGCTCCCGCATCCGCGCCATGTGCGCGGCGCGCTGCGCCCGAAGGTAGGCGGCCGGGTCGCCGTCGGCGAGGATCGAGACGACGAGCTTGGCGAAGATCTCGTTCGTCACGAACGGCGCGGGCGGCGCGATCTCCCCGGCCCACTTCGCCAGTTCGCGCGCCCCCTCGTCCGTCGAGCGGTACATCGTCCGCTCCGGGCCGCTCTCCGCCTCGGTGCCGTCGACCTCGGCGAGCCCGTCGCGGACCAGCCGCTGCAGGGTCGTGTAGACCTGCCCGTAGGCCAGCGGTCTGGCCTGCGGGAAGCGTTCGTCGTGCCGTCGCTTGAGGTCGTAGCCATGGCTCGGCCCACTGGCGAGCAGCCCCAACAGGATGTGACGGGTGCTCATGCGGATCAGTATGCACTGAGTACATGTACTGAGTGAATAGCTTTCCGGGAATCTCTGTACTGAGTGAATAGTGGGGAGCGTGAGGCGTGAACAGTGGGGGCGTGAGACCTCAGGGCGCGGCGTGAGAGCTCGGGGCACCGGCGTGAGCAAAACCACGATGTCCCCTCGCCCACGTCTGCGGCGGCGCCCGCTGGGTAGGGCTGGATACCTCGGACCCGCATCCATCGCCGTACGACGACTAGGAGGCCCCCGTGGCCGCACCCGCACACCTTCCGACCCCGGCCCGCTCCAAACGCGTGTCGGAGCCCCATCAACTCGTCGAACCCCACGTCTGCGTCTTCAGCGCGGAGGGGCCGTGCGCGGACGTCCCGCTCACCAGTGAGCCCCCGCTCCCGGACGCCGAGCCCCTCACCAGCGAGCCGCCCCTCACCGACGCGGCCCCCCTCACCAGCGAACCCACGTCCAACGGCGCCGCATCGGGGGTCTAGATGGCAGCAGCTCCAGGAGGCACGGGCACGACGCCGCTGTCCCGGCTCGCAGCGCTGCACGGCGTCGCCACCTCCTACAGCCCCTCCCCGGACCGTACGGTCGCGGCCTCGGACGGCGCGGTCGTCACCGCCCTCGCCGCGCTGGACGTCGACGCGAGCACCCCGGAGGCCGTGGACGCCGCCCTCGCGGCGCGCGAACGGCAGCTGGGCGAACGGCTGTTGCCGCCGACGGTGGTGTGCTGGGGCGACGGCCCGGCCCTCGCCGCCCTGGCCGCGCTCCCGGAGGGCACCCGGCTGCGTATCGAGACCGAGCAGGGCGAACTCCGGTCCACCGTCGAGAAGTTGCCCCCGGGTGTGCACGCGCTGCGCGCCACCACCCCCGACGGCCGCACCGCCGAGGCCCACCTGGTCGTGGCCCCGCGCCGCCTGCCCGCCCCGCCCGGCCGCACGTACGGCCTCCTCGTCCAGCTCTACTCCCTGCTCTCCCGACGCAGCTGGGGCATGGGCGACCTCGGCGACCTGGCCGAGCTCACCGCCTGGGCCGGCCGCGCCCTCGGTGCCGGATTCGTCCAGGTCAACCCGTTGCACGCGGCCGTCCCGGGCGCTCCCACCGACCCCTCCCCGTACCGCCCCTCCTCACGCCGCTACCCCGACCCCGTCCACCTCCGCGTCGAGGACATCCCGGAGTACCCGTACGCCGTCGGTGCCGGCGACCGTCTCCCTACGCTGCTGGAGCGGGCTGGGCGGTTGCGCGAATCGGTGCTCTCCAAGGGCGAGCTGATCGACCGGGAGGCGGTGTGGGAACTCAAGCGGCAGGCGCTGGAAGTCGTACATGCCGCGCCCCTGGGGCCCGGCCGGCGGGCCGCGTACTGCGACTTCCTCGCCGAGGAGGGCGAGGCGCTGGAGGACCACGCCACCTGGTGCGCGCTGGCCGAGGTGTACGGCTCCGACTGGCACCGCTGGCCGCCGGGCCTGCGCGACCCCCGCTCCGCCGACACCGCCCGCGCCCGCGCGGAGCTGATGGACCGCGTCGACTTCCACACCCGCCTTGCCTGGCTCACCGACGCCCAGCTGGGCACCGCGCAACGCTCCGCGCGCGACGCCGGCATGCCGATCGGCCTCGTGCACGACCTGGCGGTCGGCGTCCACCCCGGCGGCGCCGACGCCTGGGCCCAGCAGGAGTACTTCGCGGCCGGCATGTCCATCGGCGCGCCCCCCGACGCCTTCAACTCAGGCGGCCAGGACTGGGGCCTGCCCCCCTGGCGCCCCGACCGCCTCGCCGAGTCCGGCTACGCCCCCTACCGCCGCCTCCTGCGCGCCCTCCTCCGCCACGCGGGCGCCCTGCGCATCGACCACGTCATGGGCCTCTTCCGCCTGTGGTGGGTGCCCCAGGGCCGGCCGCCGACGGAGGGTACGTACGTCCGCTACGACGCCGACGCGATGCTCGCGATCCTGGTGCTGGAGGCCTCGCGGGCCGGGGCCCTGGTGATCGGCGAGGACCTGGGCACGGTCGAGCCGGGTGTGCGCGAGACGCTGGACGATCGCGGTGTGCTGGGCACGTCGGTGTTGTGGTTCGAGCGGGACTGGGAGGGCACCGGCCGCCCGCTCCCGCCCGAGCGGTGGCGGGCGAACTGCCTCGCCACCGCCACCACCCACGACCTCCCGCCCACCGCCTCCCGCCTCACCGGCGACCACGTCGAACTCCGCCACGGCCTGGGCCTGCTGCCCCGCCCCCTGGAGGAGGAGCGGGCCGAGGCCGCCGCCGACACGGGGGAGTGGCTGGCCCTGCTGGCCCGCCTGGGCCTCCTGAACGGCAGCCACGGAGGCATCTCCGCCGACGCCGAGGAGGCCGAGATCCAGGCCGTCCACCGCTTCCTGCTCCGCACCCCCGCCCGCATGATCGGCCTCTGGCTCCCCGACACGATCGGCGACCGCCGCCCCCAGAACCTCCCCGGAACGTGGGACCAGTACCCGAACTGGCGCCTCCCGATCGCGGACGGGGAGGCACGCCCGGTGACCCTGGAGGACCTTGCAGCCTCCCCTCGGCTGCACGCGCTGGTGGATGTGCTGCGGGGGCGGGCAGGCAGCGGCGACGTTGAGGGGGAAGGGGGCGAGGCGGAGGGGGTCTGACGGGGATGCGGCTCGGTGGGTGGCTGGGAGGTACCCCCCTCGCCCCAGCGGCGCGACTGCCCGCAGCCGCGTAGGCTGCGATCTCCGATTCCGGCCCACTGCCGCGCCCTGAAGGGGCGCGGGGCTGTGACATGTGCGGCTCCGCCGCGTGGGCGCGACCAGCCACAAACAACCCGCACCCAAAACCCGGCCGAACCCGCAACGGCGCCCCCCCGGCCGAGCGGAGCGGAACCCCGTTAGATACGTTGGCCCCGTGGACAAGAAGAACGCCCTGCGCGCCGGAGCCCTCGCCGCCGGTACGACGCTGATGATGCTGCTCATGTCGTCCCCCGCGCTCGCGCTGATCCCCGACGACGGTGACGACCCGGGCCAGGGCCTCAATGTGATGGAAACGCTGGGCCTCTACGTCGTGGCGCCGATCGCGATCTTCGCGGTGATCGCCGGCCTGGTCATGGTCCTGGACAGGTCCACCGACCGGCAGCCGAAGGCCAAGGCGAAGGCCTGACCCCCACCTCCGCAACACTGCGACACTTCTCGCCGAGGGCACCCACGCGCACCCGTGCGCCGAGGGTGCCCTCAGCGTGTCTCAGGGACGCGGCGCGGTGAGGTACCGCTGAATCGTCGGCCCCAGCCACGCCACGATCTCCTCCCGCCCCAGCGCCACCGCGGGCGGAAGCCTCAGCACGTACCGCGTCAGTGCCATCCCCAGGACCTGTGAGGCGATCAGTGCCGCCCGGGTCGCGGCCTGCTCCGGCTCCGGGCACACCTGCCGGGCGAGCGGAATCAGCTGATCGCGGAAGACGCCCTGGATCCGCTCGGCCCCGGCCTGACTCGTGGTGCCGACCCGGAGCAGCGAGCTGAGCACCTCGTTCTCCTCCCAGAGATCGAGGAAGTGGCTCACCAGCACCCGGCCCACCTCCCGCGGATCGAGCCCGGCGGGGTCGGGCATCCCCAGGTCGACATCGAGCGCCGCGGCGTAGAGCCCCTCCTTCGAGCCGTAGTACCGCATGACCATCGACGGGTCGATTCTTGCCTCCTTGGCGATCGCCCGGATGGTGGCCCGGTCGTATCCCTCGGCGGCGAACCGCTCACGCGCGGCCACGAGGATCGCGTGCCGTGTGGCGTCGGAGCGGCGGGGCGCCCTTTCCGTATCACTCATGCCAACAACCGTAGGCCAACACGTGTTGACATACAAGAGATGCCAACCTATGTTGGCAAACGAACGTTGGCCAACAGACGTTGACCAACAAGCGTTGGCAGGAGGCCGCCATGAACGTCAAGACGGGCACGAACGGCACCAACGGCAACAGCACCCGCAACACCCGCGACGTCATCGTCGTAGGCGCGGGCCCCACCGGGCTCCTGCTGGCCGGTGACCTCGCCGCCGCCGGTATCCCGGTCACGCTCGTCGAGCGCCGCCCGCACAAGATCAGCAACCTCTCCCGCGCCTTCGTCCTGCACGCCCGCAGCCTGGAGCAGCTCGACGCCCGCGGCCTCGCCGGTGAACTGGAGGGCAAGGGCCGGAAGCTGGACCGCCTCCGGCTCTTCAGCCGCCTCACCTTGCGCCTGGACACGCTCCCCTCGCGCTTCAACCACCTCCTCGTGCTCCCGCAGTACGAGGTGGAGAAGGTGCTGGAGCGGCGGGCGGTCGAGGCGGGGGTGCGGTTCCGGTACGACACCGAGGTGACCGGGGTCGACCAGGACGTCGACGGGGTGACCGTTCACGTACGCGGCCCGGAGGGTGAGAGCGAGGCGCTCGCCGCCGCCTACGCCGTAGGGACGGACGGGCACCGCAGTGCCGTCCGCCGGGCGATAGGCCTGCCGTTCCCCGGCAAGTCGGTCATCCGTTCCGTCGTCCTCGCGGACGTACGCCTCGACGAGAAGCCCGAGGAATTGCTGACCGCGAACGCCGTCGGCGACGCCTTCGCCTTCATCGCGCCCTTCGGTGACGGCTACTACCGGGTCATCTGCTGGCACCGCGACCGGGACGTCCCCGACAGCGAGCCGGTCGACCTGGACGAGGTCAGGGAGAACACCCGGCTGGCGCTCGGCCGTGACTACGGCATGCGGGACGCCCGCTGGATGTCCCGCTTCCACAGCGACGAACGGCAGGCGCCCGCGTACAGGGTGGGCCGGGTCTTCCTCGCCGGCGACGCCGCCCACGTCCACACGCCGGCCGGCGGCCAGGGCATGAACACCGGCCTCCAGGACGCCGCCAACCTCGGCTGGAAGCTCGCCGCCGTCCTCGGCGGCCACGCCGGCGCCGCCCTCCTGGACACCTACCAGGCCGAACGCCATCCCGTCGGCAAGGCGGTCCTCCGCAGCAGCGGCGGCATCGTACGGCTCGCCATGGCCAAGTACCCGTGGACGCTGGCGTTCCGCTACGCCCTCACCACCGTCCTCAACCACGTCGGCCCGGTCCGCGCCCGCATGGTCGGCCAGGTCACCGGCATCGGCTACACATACCCGGCGCCCCGTGGCTCCCACCGCCTCGTCGGCACCCGCGTCCCGGACGTCGCCCTCCGCTCCGGCGGCCGCCTCTACGAGTCGCTGCGCGGCGGCCGCTTCGTCCTCATCACCCCGCGGGACGCCACCCCGCACGCGTACGACACCGGGGTCCGCAAGGACCGTCTTGCCGTGGAGAGCTGGGCGAGCGACCGGCGTACGACCGTCCTCGTGCGGCCCGACGGTTACGTGGCGTGGGCGGCGGAGGGCGCGGACGGTGACGTGGACCGGGTCGAGGCGGCGCTGACGGCGGCGCTGGGCACCGCTTCCTAGCCGGTCACGACCCGGTGCCCAGCACCAACCTCCGCAGCAGGTCGGCCAGTTGGCCGGCCTGTTCGTCGTTCAGGTGGGAGAGGGCCTCCGTCTGGATGGCCAGGCCCGCGACGACGGCCTCGTCCACCAGGCTCAGGCCCTCGTCGGTGAGGGTGACCTGGAGGGCGCGGCGGTCGTGCGGGTCGGGGGAGCGGCGCAGGAGGCCGGCGCGTTCGAGTTTGTCGAGACGGCCGGTCATGCCGCCGGTGGTGAGCATGAGCGTCGAGGAGAGCTGGCGGGGCGAGAGGGTGTACGGCTCGCCGGAGCGGCGCAGGGTCGCGAGTACGTCGAACTCCCCGCGCGCGATCCCGAACCGGGCGTAGGCCTTCTCCATCCGGTCGCCGAGCGTCCGCGAGAGCCGGTTGACCCGGCCGAAGACCTCCATCGCGGTGGTGTCGAGGTCCGGCCGTACGACCGCCCACTGGTCGATGATCGCGTCGACGGGGTCGCGGAGGGGCTGGTCGGGCTCGGTCCGGTCGGATCCGGGCCGGCCGGGGTGGGGGCTCGCGTTCATGGCCCGAGTATCGAGTATCGGATGCGGGTCGGTCGACCGCGAGAAAGTGGCTTGACGGAAAGTTGCTTAGCGCTAAGCTAATTAGGAGCAAGGCAATCGGCCCTGCCCGTCCAACCGCCGCGAAGGGCGTTCCATGCTTCCCAAGGCCCCGAGCCGCCTCCCCCTCGTAGCCCTCACCGCCATCGCCCCCATCTCCTGGGGCACCACCTACGCCGTCACCACGGAGTTCCTGCCCCCCGACCGCCCCCTGTTCACAGGGCTGGTACGGGCGCTCCCCGCCGGGCTGCTGCTCATGGCGATCTCGCGGACGCTGCCGCGCGGCGCCTGGTGGGGGAAGGCGGCGGTGCTGGGCGCGCTGAACATCGGCGTCTTCCTCCCCCTCCTCTTCCTCTCCGCGTACCGGCTGCCGGGCGGTATGGCGGCGGTGGTGGGTTCGGTCGGGCCGCTGTTCGTGGCGGGCCTGGCCGCCGTCCTGCTGAGCGAGCGGCCGACTCCGCGCACCCTGCTCACCGGCGTCGCGGCGGCGCTCGGCGTCAGCCTGGTCGTGCTCAGGGCGGCGGGCGCGCTGGACCTCGTGGGCCTGCTCGCGGCGGTCGCCTCCACGGCATCCATGTCCGCCGGCGTGGTCCTCACCAAGCGGTGGGGCCGCCCGGAGGGAGTGGGCCCCCTGGCCCTCACCGGCTGGCAACTGACCATCGGCGGCCTGCTGATCGCCCCCGTCGCCCTCCTGGCCGAGGGCGCACCCCCGCCCCTGGACGACCGGGCGATCGGCGGCTACCTCTACCTCATCCTGGGCAACACCGCCGTCTCCTACTGGCTCTGGTTCCGCGGCATCGACCGTCTCCCCGCCACCCAGGTCACCTTCCTCGGCCCCCTCTCCCCCCTGACAGCGGCCGTACTCGGCTGGGCGGCCCTAGGCCAGGCGCTCACCCCGCTCCAACTCCTCGGCATGGCGATCGCCTTCGGCGCGACGATCCTGGGCCAGCTGCGGCCACGCCGACCGGCTACGGCGGAAGTCTTGAAGGCCTCCGCGAAGTCGCGACCGCTCAGTGGGGCCGGCGGGTGTTGAGGCGGGCGGCCTGGCGTGTCAGGTGGACGTGTTCGGCGAGGTTGGGGGCCTTTTGGGCCGCCTCGGAGTAGAGCCGGGCTGCCGTCGTCAGGTCGCCGTCGCGCTCGTGCAGGTAGGCCGCCACCGCCGTGTAGCGGGGCAGTGAGGTGTCGAGCGCCGCCAGTGCCGCCAGGCCGGCGCGTGGGCCGTCGGCCTCGCCTACGGCGACCGCGCGGTTGAGGCGGACGACCGGGCTGTCGGTCAGGCGCGCGAGTTCGTCGTACCACTCGACGATCTGCACCCAGTCGGTCTCCTCGGCGGTGGGCGCGTCGGCGTGGAGGGCGGCGATGGCGGCCTGGGCCTGGTACTCGCCGAGCCGGTCGCGGGCGAGGGCCGACTGCAGGATCCGGACGCCCTCCGCGATCGACGCGGTGTCCCACCGGCGGCGGTCCTGTTCGGCGAGCGGTACGAGGCTGCCGTCGGGCGCGGTACGGGCGGCGCGCCGGGCGTGGTGGAGCAGCATGAGGGCGAGGAGCCCCGCCACCTCGGGGTGGTCGGTCGCGGCCGCGAGCTGCCGGGTGAGGCGGATGGCCTCGGCGGATAGGGGGTATTGCGGGACTTCCGCAATACCCCCTAGGTCGATGTCGCCGGAGTAGCCCTCGTTGAAGACCAGGTAGAGGACGCGCAGCACGGTGGCGACGTCGCCGGGCCGGTCGAAGCGCACGCCGGCCACGGTGCGCTTCGCGCGGCTGATGCGCTGGGCCATGGTCGCTTCGGGCACCAGGTAGGCCCGGGCGATCTGGCGCGTGGTGAGCCCGCCGACGGCGCGCAGCGTGAGCGCGACCGCCGACGACGGCGTCAGGGAGGGGTGGGCACACAGGAAGTAGAGCTGGAGCGTGTCGTCCACCGCGGGCGCCGGCCCGGGCGCGGGCTCCTCGTCGAGGCGGTCCTCACGCCGGCGGCGGGCGGCGTCCGAGCGGGCCTGGTCCAGGAACTTGCGCCAGGCCACGGTGACCAGCCAGCCCTTCGCATCCCGCGGCGGGTCGGCCGGCCAGACGCGGACCGCCTCCACCAGCGCGTCCTGGACGGCGTCCTCGGCCGCCGCGAAGTCTGCTGCGCGGCGGACGAGGACGGCGAGCACGCCCGGCGTGAGACTCCTCAGCAGGGCCTCGTCCATCGTGAGGGTCACTCCGTGATGCAACTGGCATGCGCGGCCAGGAACGGGCGCACCTCGAGCCACTCGTGGATCGGCTTCCCGCCCGCACCGGGGGCGGCCGACAACTCCCCGGCCAGCTCGACGGCGCGCTCGTAGCTGTCGACGTCGATCACCATCCAGCCGGCGATGAGGTCCTTGGTCTCGGCGAACGGGCCGTCGGTGACCGGCGGGCGCCCCTCACCGTCGTACCGGACGAACGTCCCCTCAGGGGCGAGCGCCTGGCTGTCTACGAACTCGCCGGTCTTCTCGAGCCGGGCCGCGAAGTCGTTCATGTACTGCACGTGCGCCGAGATCTCCTCCGGCGTCCACTGGTCCATCGGTACGTCGTTGACCGAAGCGGGAGCGCCACGGTAGTGCTTCAGCAGCAGGTACTTGGCCATGGTGTTTCTCCTCGGTGCTGTGCGATCCATTGTGGTCGCGTTCACCCCGGGGACGGAGCCGGACGCGGGTTCTCGACATCGACGCCGGATTTTTTTGGCGGTCCTTTTTGCCCGATCGTCACGGCAGTGCGAGGACCTCGTCGATCGCCGACCGCATCTCCTCGTCCAGCAGGATGGCCCGGTAGTCCCCGTGGACCGACAGCCGCCGGTCGGAGTCCCGCAGCGTACGCAGGGCCGCCCGCGCCGCCGGAGTGACCGTGCCGATCCGGGCGAAGGCCTTGAGCGCGTCGTGGAGGAAGCCGTAGGAGTCGTCGCCGTCGGCCATCGCAAGGACGTACTCCGTCAGGACGGACACGGTCGGCTCCGGCTCGGCCGTGATCGACCACAGCGCGATCGCCGCCTTCAGCCGCTGCCAGCCGTCACTGTGCTCCATGATGTGCCGCACCCGGTCGGCGTAGGGCGCGGCCGCCGGGCCGAAGTCGCCGAGGCGCTCGACCGGACCGTACAGCGGCCCCTCCTCGGTCAGCACCGCCTCGGCAATGGGTCCCAGCGCCGCGTCGCGGTCGCCGCCCACACGGCAGGCGGCCCACGCCACGTACTGATGGTTGCCGGGGTGGTCGAGGACCGTGGCCCGGCGAACGGCGGGCTCGGCCGACCGCGCGGCCGGCCCCATCGCCATCAGCGCCTCCATCGCGCTCACCGAGTACCGGGCGTCGTCCAGCAGAGCCACCACCTCCGGCAGCGCGGGCGCCGCGGCCGGCCCCCACTCCCGGAGGACCCCGAGGAAGCAGCACGTCAGCGAGCCGCCCTTGCCGTCCTTGCGGAGCAGCTCGCGCACCGCCGGCAGCAGGGTCTCCGCGTGCGCCGACAGCGGAGTCAGGACGTCCTCGACCTCCGGCAGGCGCGGGTCGCCCGAGCAGTACGCGCGGGACCACTGGCCCTCGTACGGCGCGTGCAACTGCTCGACGAGCCCGGGCAGGGCGCGCTCGTCGCCGATGCGGGTCAGCGCCCAGCGGGCCTGGTCACCGACGGTGCCCTCGATGAGATCGCCGGCCTCGCCCGGGTCGTCGAGGAGCGCGGCCAGCGCGTCGGCGTAGGGCGCCGCCCGCCCGCCGAGCACCGCGAGCAGGTGGGCCGCCCGGTACCGTACGCCGTCGTCCGGGTCGGCGAGCAGCGCGCCCGCGAGCGGCAGCAGCGCGGATGCCGCGGACGGCCTGAGCACCAGCAGCCGCCACGCCTCGTCCAGCGAGGCACGGCACAGCGGGGCGTCCCCGTTCCGGCGCGCCACGTCGATGAGCCGGATCACGAAGTCGAGTGCCGCGTGCGGTACATCCTTGAACAGGCCGGCCGCCCAGGAGACGACGTCCTCACGGGTGAAGGCACTCTCGACGTCCGGCACGTACCAGATCGCCTCGAACCGCGGGCGCACGGCCGGGTCGGACAGGACCTCCACCAGCAGGTCCAGCTCACGGACCGCCGCCCTGGGTTCGAACCATGCCCAGGCGTGCACGGCCACGACCCGCATGACCGGATCGTCCGTTCGCAGGACCTCGGTCAGCACGGCCCGCACCCGGTCCACCGCGTCCGCGTCGGCGGTGCGGGTGGCGGTCCCGAGCGCCAGCAGCACGGACACCCGCACCGTCGGGTCCGTCTCGGCGCGCCACCGCTCCAGCAACTCCCCGACACCCTCCGCGAGCGACAGGGCCTGCCGCCGCACCTCGGGCCGGGGGTCCGCGAGCAGTGCCCGGAGCCGGTGGCGGTGGCGCCGCCAGGCCTCGGGCCACTCCGCGTCCACCTTGCCCGGTTCGGCTTCGGCGGCCGTCTCGGCCAGGCCCGTCAGCAGCTCGACGAGCGTGAGCCGGGCGCCCATGGCCGGATCGCGGGCGAGGGCGACGACGAACGGCAACGCGGCCGTCGCCGCGGGGGCCACGCGTCCGGTGCCGAGCGCGAAGCAGTCGAACAGCGGGTAGCAGTCCTCCTCGGTCGCCGCCTCGCCCTTGGCCGCCAGCCGCCGCAGAACGCCCCGCATCTCCTCGGCCGGGTGCAGCGCGATCGCCGACTCCAGCCGCTCCCACGGCACTTCGTCCAGCCCGTCCAGCACCACGCCTGCCACGCACGCCCCCGCGACCTCGATGAACCCGTCTCCCGGCGGCCATCCTGCCATCGGAGGCGGCCGCTGCCGGAAGGGTTTTCCGCCCCGGAGACGACCCGGAGACGCCAGAGACGAAGGGGCGCCCGGTGAACCCACCGGGCGCCCCTCACAGTCGTACGGCGGACTACTCCACAGCCGTAGCCGCCGCCGCGTCCGCCGCCTGGGCCTTCAGCGCGCGCTCCACGCCCGCGCGGGACTCGGAGACGAGGCGGCGCAGGGCCGCGTTCGGGTCGGCGGAGGCGAGCCAGGTGTCGGTCTTCGTCAGGGTCTCGGCCGAGACCTGGATGGTCGGGTAGAGGCCGATGGCGATCTGCTGGGCGATCTCGTGGGAGCGGGAGTCCCAGATGTCCTTGACCACGGCGAAGTACTTGTCCGCGTACGGGGCGAGCAGTTCGCGCTGGTCGGTCTGGACGAAGCCGCCGATGACGGCCTCCTGCACGGCGTTCGGGAGCTTGTCGGAGTCGATGACCGAGGCCCAGGCCTCCGCCTTGGCCTCCGGGGTCGGGCGGGCGGCGCGGGCGGTGGCCGCGTGGCGCTCGCCGGCCGCCGTCTTGTCGCGCTCGTACTCCCCGGCGATCTCCGCCTCGTCGTAACGCCCCACCGCCGCGAGCCGCTGCACGAACGACCAGCGCAGCTCGGTGTCGACGGCCAGCCCCTCGATCGTCTGCGTCCCCTCCAACAGGGCCTCCAGGAGGTCGAGTTGCTCGGGGGTGCGGGCGGTCGCGGCGAACGCGCGGGCCCAGGCCAGCTGGTGGTCGGAGGCGGCCTCCGCGGCACGCAGATGCGCGAGGGTGGCGTCCGTCCAGCGGGTGAGCAGCGCCTCGCGGGCCGTCGGGTCCGCGTACAGCTCGATCGCCAGCTTCACCTGACGGTGCAGGGACTGCACGACGCCGATGTCCGACTCCTTGGCGATGCCGGAGAGGACCAGGGAGAGGTAGTCGCGGGTCGCCAGTTCGGCGTCGCGCGTCATGTCCCAGGCCGACGCCCAGCACAGGGCGCGGGGGAGGGAGGACTCGAAGTCCCCGAGGTGCTCCGTGACGAACGCCAGCGACTGCTCGTCCAGGCGGACCTTCGCGTACGACAGGTCGTCGTCGTTGAGGAGGACGACCGCCGGGCGGCGCTTGCCCACCAGCTGCGGTACGGCGGTCAGTTCGCCGTCGACGTCCAGCTCGACGCGCTCGGCGCGCACCAACTTGCCGCTGTCGCCGTCCAGTTCGTAGAGACCCACCGCGATGCGGTGCGGGCGCAGCGTCGGCACGCCCTTCGCGCCTGCGGGCAGGTCCGGGGCCTCCTGGCGGATGGCGAACGACGTGATGACGCCGTTCTCGTTCGTGTCGATCTCCGGGCGGAGGACGTTGATGCCCGCGGTCTCCAGCCATGCCTTCGACCATGCCTTCAGATCACGCCCTGAGGTCTCCTCCAGGGCGCCCAGCAGATCGGACAGGCGCGTGTTGCCGTACGCGTGCGCCTTGAAGTACGCCTGCACGCCCCGGAAGAACTCGTCCATGCCGACGTACGCGACGAGCTGCTTCAGCACGCTCGCGCCCTTGGCGTACGTGATGCCGTCGAAGTTGACGAGCACGTCGTCGAGGTCGCGGATCTCCGCCATGATCGGGTGCGTCGACGGCAGCTGGTCCTGCCGGTACGCCCAGGTCTTCATGGAGTTGGCGAACGTCGTCCACGAGTGCGGCCAGCGCGAGCCGGGGGCGTACGCCTGGCAGGCGATGGACGTGTACGTGGCGAACGACTCGTTCAGCCACAGGTCGTTCCACCACTCCATCGTCACGAGGTCGCCGAACCACATGTGGGCCAGCTCGTGCAGGATGGTCTCGGCACGCGTCTCGTACGCCGCGTCCGTCACCTTGGAGCGGAAGACGTACTGGTCGCGGATGGTGACGGCCCCGGCGTTCTCCATGGCGCCCGCGTTGAACTCCGGCACGAACAGCTGGTCGTACTTCTTGAAGGGGTACGCGTAGTCGAACTTCTCCTGGAACCAGTCGAAGCCCTGCCGGGTGACCTCGAAGATGGCGTCCGAGTCGAGGAACTCGGCGAGCGACGGCCGGCAGTAGATGCCCAGCGGCACGCTCTGCCCGTCCTTCTCGTACACGCTGTGGACGGAGTGGTACGGCCCGACGATCAGCGCGGTGATGTAGGTCGAGATCCGGGGCGTCGGCTCGAAGACCCAGGTGTCGTCCTTGGGCTCCGGCGTCGGCGAGTTGGAGATCACGGTCCAGCCGGTCGGCGCCTTCACGGTGAACTGGAAGGTGGCCTTCAGGTCGGGCTGTTCGAAGGAGGCGAAGACGCGGCGGGCGTCCGGCACCTCGAACTGGGTGTACAGGTACGCCTGGTCGTCGACCGGGTCGACGAACCGGTGCAGACCTTCACCCGTGTTGGTGTACGCGCAGTCGGCGACGACCCGCAGGATGTTGCGCCCCTCCAGCAGCCCCGGCAGGGCGATCCGGGAGTCCTTGAACACCTCGGCGGGATCGAGGGGGTCCCCGTTCAGGGTCACCTCGTGGACGGTCGGGGCCACCAGGTCGATGAAGGAGTCGGCGCCGTTCTCCGCGACATCGAAGCGCACTGTGGTCACGGACCGGTAGGTGCCGCCCTCCTGCGCGCCGGAGAGGTCGAGATCGATCTCGTACGAGTCAACGCTGAGCAGCGCCGCCCGCTGCTGAGCCTCTTCGCGGGTCAGGTTTGTGCCAGGCACGCGGTCATCTCCTCGGTATGTGTGGGTTCGGTCATCCTTCCACGAGCGGGGCCCTGTTTGGAGTGGCTAACCATTGCCTACCCCGGGTAGCATCAGGCGTATGAAGATTAGTGTGAGCCTGCCGCAGGAGGACGTCACCTTCGTCGACGAGTACGCCGCGCGTACGGAGGCCGATTCCCGGTCCGCCGTGATACACGCCGCCATCGAACTGCTCCGGCAAGCACAGCTGGAGCAGCAGTACAGCGAGGCGTTCGCAGAGTGGGACGAGAGCGAGGACGCCCAGTTCTGGGACCAGTTCTCGGGAGACGGGCTGACCGATGAAGCGCGGTGACATCTACCTGGTCGATTACGAGCCGGCCCGCGGCAGCGAGGCCAGCAAGGCGCGCCCGGCCGTGATCGTCTCCAACGACGGTGCCAACGCGTCCGTGGCGCGGACCGGACGGGGCGTGATCACGTTGGTCCCCCTGACGACGAACACGTCCCGCGTCTATTCGTTCCAGGTGCTGCTTCCCGCCGGGGAGTGCGGCCTCCTGAAGGACTCCAAGGTGCAGTGCGAGCAGGTGCGTGCTCTCGCTCCGGAGAGGCTACTGCGCCCCGTCGGGTCGGTCCCGCGTCAGCGAATGACCGAGATCGACGTGGCCCTGCGGCGGCATCTGGCCCTCTGAGCATGAGGAAGGGGCGCCCACGATGGGCGCCCCTTCTACGTCACTGACCGGCGTCAGCCCTTGAGCTCCGCCGCCACCAGCTCCGCGATCTGGACCGCGTTCAGCGCGGCGCCCTTGCGGAGGTTGTCGTTGGAGATGAAGAGGGCGAGGCCGTTGGTGACCGTCTCGTCGGTGCGGATGCGGCCGACGTACGACTGGTCCTGGCCGGCGGCCTGGAGGGGGGTCGGGATGTCGGAGAGAGCGACGCCCGGGGCGCCGGAGAGGAGCTCCGTCGCGCGCTCCGCGGAGATCGGGCGGGCGAAGCGGGCGTTGACCTGGAGGGAGTGGCCGGAGAAGACCGGGACGCGGACACAGGTGCCGGAGACCTTGAGGTCGGGGATCTCCAGGATCTTGCGGGACTCGTTGCGGAGCTTCTGCTCCTCGTCCGTCTCGTTCAGGCCGTCGTCGACGATCGAACCGGCGAGGGGGATGACGTTGAAGGCGATAGGCCGCTTGTAGACGCCGGGCTCGGGGAAGTCGACCGCGCCGCCGTCGTGCGTGAGCTTGTCCGCGTCGGCCACGACCTTCTGGACCTGCCCGTGCAGCTCCGCGACGCCCGCGAGACCGGAGCCGGAAACCGCCTGGTACGTGGCGACGACCAGCGCCTCCAGACCCGCCTCCGCGTGCAGCGGACGCAGCACCGGCATCGCGGCCATCGTCGTGCAGTTCGGGTTGGCGATGATGCCCTTGGGGCGGTCGGCGATCGCGTGCGGGTTCACCTCGGAGACGACCAGCGGTACCTCGGGGTCGCGGCGCCACGCGGAGGAGTTGTCGATCACGACCGCGCCCTGGGAGGCCACCTTCTCGGCCAGCGCCTTGGAGGTCGCGCCGCCCGCGGAGAAGAGGACGATGTCGAGGCCGGAGTAGTCGGCCGTCGCCGCGTCCTCGACCGTCACCCCGTCGATGACCGACCCGGCCGAGCGGGCGGAGGCGAACAGGCGCAGCTCGGACGTCGGAAAGTTCCGCTCCTTGAGGATGCTGCGCATGACCGTGCCGACCTGACCGGTGGCTCCGACGATTCCGACCCTCACGGCGACTCCTTTTACGTGGCTTGTATGTGTCTGCGGCATGGCCGAGGCGTTTCCATCATGCGGTCAGCCCCGGTCCGCCTGTCCAATCCTTTGACCGGGATGCTCGAACCATGGGACGCGACCGACCCCGGCGCCGGAGCCGCTTCTTTGGCCCTCACCCCCGCTGAGCTGGAGAAATTCGCCCTACGGCGGTCCCGTACCGCAAGCTGTGCTGCCTCGACCCTGCCCACGGCACCGGGGCGCACGCGAAGGTGTGACGTACGCCTCTGAGATGCGCCGGAAGGCCATCCGCCGGAAGGCCGGGCGGGCCGGTCCGAACGTTTCGGGCCGCACCGGCGTCGTAGGGGAAACGCGGGAGGGGAGGGGTGGCCGTGCTGCGCAGAAAGGTGCGCGTCGTCGAGGGCGCCGACGGCGTCGAGGGCGTTCCGGAGGCGGACGACCCACTGGACGCGGCCCAGGAACGGCGGGTACGGGCGGTGCTCGCGCTCGGCGGTGTGCCGCAGTCGGACCTGCTGGACGGGGTACAGCAGGTACGGCTGCGGCTGCTGGAGCGGGCCGCGAGCGGCCGCGAGGCCCCGCGGGACGTGTCCGCGTGGGCGGCGGTGGTCGCCTCCAACCTGGCGATGGACTGGCACCGGGCCAAGCGTCGCCAGGAGCGCCTCGGCGAGCGCCTCGCCTCGCTGCGCCAGCCGGAGCACTCCTCCGGCGAGGACTCCAGCGTGCTCTCGCTCGCCGTAGCCCGCGGCCTGGACGAGCTGCCCGACGCCCTGCGCCAGGTCCTCGTCCTGCGCTTCTACGCCGACCTGCCGGTACGCGGGATCGCCGAGGAACTCGGCATCCCCGAGGGCACGGTCAAGAGCAGGCTCCACTCGGCGGTCCGCGCCCTGCGCACCCGCCTGCACGAGGACGAGGTGGTGTGACGTGGCCGCCCGGGACGACAGCCGGCGGGACGCCGAGTACGAAGCGATCGGCTTGGACGGTGCCGAGCACGACGGCGCCGAGTATGACGAGTACGACGGCATGGACGCGTTGATGGCCGTACTGATGGACGAACCGCTGCCCGAAAAGGCCCTGGCTGACGCCGAGTTCATGGCCGCCCGGCAGTCGGCCGCCGCCGACGTCGCCCTGCTGAGGGAGCAGCTGGGGCTGATCGCCGAGGCCCTGGCCGGGACAGCGGAGGAGGCCGGGACAGAGGAAGAGGCGCGGGCGGAGGCCGCGGGTCCGCCGGGGCGACTCACGGCCGCGCCGCCGGGGGACGCGGCCGGCGCCGAGACGGGCCCCGGGCGCGGGCCCGAGCCCGAGGCGGCCCCCGTCCCGCCGGTGAGGCCCCTGCCGACGCGGCCCGCCCGCCCCCGGCGCCATCGCCGCGCCCTCTCCCTGGCCTTCGGCACCCTCGCCGCCGCGGCCGCCGCCACCGTCGTCGTCGGCCTGGGCTGGATCGTCGTGCAGTCGGGCGGCGGGGCCTACACGACGTCGGACTCGGGCGCGGCCCAGTCGGACAGCGCCGCCGGCAAGAAGGACAGCGGGGGGAACGCCGACGACAGCGGCAGCCTCAGCACCGAGGGTTACGTCGCCTGCGCCCGCCTGATCGTCGAGGGCACCGTCGTCTCCCTGGAACCCGTCCCCGGCACCCAGCAGGACCGTGTCACCCTCGACGTCGACCGCTACTACAAGCCGGACAAGGGCGCCGACGAGATCGTCTTCCCGATGGACGAGGACGTCGACCCCCGCCTGAAGGTGGGCGACCACGTCCTGATCGGCATCCCACGGGACGCCGCCGAGCCGGACATCTGGACCACGGACGAGACCGACATCGCCCGGGACCGGGCCTGGATCAAGGAGGCGCTGCCCGGCGCGGCGGGCCTGACGTGCAAGTGAGCCGGCCCACACGGCAAACGGCCCGCCGGAGAACCCGACGGGCCGTCGTGAACCGCTGGATCAGTTGGATCAGTCCTGGTCGTCCCACGTCCATGTCACCTTTTCACCGGGGACGACCACCCCGGTGAGGTCGTCGGCCGCGACGACCGTGCGGTCGGGGGCCGAGGAGCCGACGGGGCTACCGACGACGAGGACCGTCGCGGCGGCACCGAGAGCCAGCAGGGCGAGGACGCTCAGGCGCCGTGCCTTCGTCGAGGAATGCACAACCGTTCCTCTTTCGTGTGGGGGTACAAGGAAGGGCCCCAACGGGGCGTGACCGATCATGGTGGATGGGGGCGGTATTCGTGTGCGTCCGCGGTGGCCTCTTGCGGCCATGGCCGGACAGTGCCACATGGCCCGCCCGATCGCGGGTAGCCCTTCCGCTGGGCTCCGCAGTCGGCCCCTCTCGCCGCACCGGGCACAAGCCCAAGTACATCCAGAAGACCCTAGAGCCAGCCCCGGCGTACGGCCTCGGCCCCCGCCTCGAAGCGGCTCTGTGCATCCAGTCGCTTCATGAGGTCGGACATCAGCCGTCGGATCGTACGCACGGAGAGGCCCAGTTTGCGGGCGATCCCCTGATCCGTCATCCCCTCGGAGAGCAGTTTCAGCAGAACGCGGTCCCTTTCACTCGCCTCGTTCTCCGCCGCCGGCCGGCTGCCCTCGCCCAGCGGCACGCCCTGCGCCCAGACCAGCTCGAAGAGCTCCGCGAGGGCCCGTACGACTCCGTGGTAGCGGATGACGAGGGCGCCCTGGCGGCTGTCCTCGGAGTTCACGGGCACGACGGCGACCTCACGATCGCAGATGATCATCCGCATCGGAAGCGCGGGGACGGTGCGCACCTGACCGCCCATGGAGGTGAGCCAGGTGGCGTACTCGGAGGTGGCGTAGTCGTTGCGGACGCTGTCGAGGTACACGGACCGCATCCGTACGCCCCGGCCGAAGGACTCCTCGTCCAGCGGGCGGGCCGACTCCAGACCGGCCGCGCTCACGGCGCCGCCCGGCGTGAAGGTGCAGACCTCGTGCACGGCGTCCCGCGACAACTGCTCCAGCCGGGTACGGACGGCGTCCACGCCGACCAGATGCTCGGCGCCCCCGGTGTGGCGCAGGCCCAGCGCGGCGTACTCGGCGGTGAGTTCGGCGACGGTGGCCTGCTGTCTCGTCAAGTGGGCGCGCTCGGTGTCCAGTTCGGCCTCGCGGCGGCGCAGCGCCGGCCTGAGGACGGTCTCCGGGTTCATGGGCAGGAACGTGGTGTCCGTGACCGGGCTGAGCAGGGACAGGTCCGTGAGCCGGCCCACGGCCGCCTTCACGTCCTGTTCGGGGAGGCCTGTGTACTGCAGGATCTCCTCAAGGGTCCGGGACGGGTTGTCGAGGAGACTCCGGTAGACACGGAGGGCCTGGGGGTCCGACTCCAGAAACTCGTCCAGCATGTCTGTCCCCTTACCTCCCTTTTCGCGGAAGCGAATTCTAGTTCGATCGATGAGGGTTTGACAGGGGATCCGAGATCTTGGCAGCACAGTGCCATGGCTGGATGCGGCCAGTCGCCAACTCTGGCGTACGGGAAGTTCACAAGCCGAAGATCGTGGCGCAGCGAAGCGGAGGGGGCGGATGTCACGGGGGTGCACCCGCCCCCTTCGTGGAGAGTTGTTGAGTAACGTCTGTCCATGCGCGAGGAATTGCGGGTGGCGGCCTACGCCGTATGCGTACGCGACGGGCAGCTCCTGCTGGCCCGCTGGGTGTCCAGGGAGGGCTATAAACGCTGGACCCTGCCCGGTGGCGGCATGGACCACGGCGAGGACCCCTACGACACGGTCGTCCGTGAGGTCGAGGAGGAGACCGGCTACGAGGTGGAGCCGACCACTCTCCTCGGCATCGACTCCATCAAACGCGACTACCCCCGCCGCCTCGGCGCCCGAGCCGACTTCCACGGCCTGCGCATCCTCTACGAGGCCCACATCACCGCAGGCACCCTCCGCCACGAAACAAACGGCTCCACAGACATGGCCGCCTGGCACCCCTTGGAGGAGGTGCCCAACCTGGACAGGGTGGGCTTGGTGGACGTAGGCCTGAGCTTGTGGCGAGAACGCCCGCAGAACGGCCACGTGACGACGCCGGTGAGCATTTAGTGGTCGCGGCGGCTCGCCCTGCACTTTGCGACCGGCGGACCGGCGTGGGCCCATGCTTTCAGGGGCGCGGGGCTGAGTCGATTTGCGGCTCCGCCGCGTGGGCGCGACAAGCCACGACGCACCCGCAGCCACACCAAGACAACCCCCACGGCGAATAGGTGCCCTACCCCCTCAGATGAACAACCAGTGACTGTTCCCCAGCCGTACCCCTCACATCCGGGAACCCCCAGTGAACGCACCCGGTACGCAAAGATCCACGTACGGTGATCGGCGCCCCCCGTTGCCACCTCGTTAACGTCCAGGCCACCCCGACTGCCAAGCATCCAGTACGAGCGGGAAACCCTCCACGGCCAACCACCGCGGAGCGGCCCCGCGACCACTGCCGAAGCGTTCGCACTCGGGGAGACCGCGCCATGTCGCGCATACGCTCAGTCGCTGCCGCCGCCACCAACCCTGACCG
This sequence comes from Streptomyces tailanensis, assembly GCF_008386495.1. Taxonomy (GTDB): domain Bacteria; phylum Actinomycetota; class Actinomycetes; order Streptomycetales; family Streptomycetaceae; genus Streptomyces; species Streptomyces tailanensis. Next base: position 25,194 of record NZ_VTHJ01000080.1, read on the forward strand.
CCGGGCCCTCCTCGCCGCCACCGGCGCGGTGGGCCTCTCGGCGGGCATCGGATTCGCCCTGCGGCCGGAGACCGACGCCCCGGCCGCCACCGCAACCACCGCCGCCGACCGCGCGGCCACCGTGTCGCTGTCGAACCGCGAGGCCCAGGCCGCCCCGCTCACGCCGTACACGCGAGGCACGACCCTCGCCTCGGTCGCCGCCCCCCGCACCTCCTCCGGCTACCGCCGCCTCGGCGACGGCCCGGCCTGGAGCCGGGTCGTACGCGGCGACCTCGCGACCCCCAAGTCGGGCCGCGAGACCCGCCGTACGACGCTCGCGTCCTTCGTGCAGTTCACCGACCTGCACGTCGTCGACGTCCAGCACCCGCTGCGCTACGAGTATCTGCGCGCCCAGACCGCCAGCGCCTGGCGCCCGCAGGAGGCGCTGTCCGTGGCCGGCGCGGTCTCGCTCGTCGAGCGGGTCAACGCGCTGCGCGGAGCGCCCGTCACCGGTTCGCCGCTGCACTTCGTGATGACGACCGGCGACAACACCGACAACAACTCCAAGACGGAACTGGACTGGTTCCTGAAGGTGATGAGCGGTGGCCGCATCACCCCCAACTCCGGTGACCCGCGCCGCTACGAGGGCGTCCAGAACAGCGGCCTGAAGCTCTACTGGCAGCCCGACGCGGCCCTGCGCGACGCCGACAAGCAGCTCGGCTTCCCGCACCTCGAAGGCTTCCTGGACGCCGCGATCCGCGAGGTCAACAGCCCCGGCCTGAACGTGCCCTGGTACTCCACGGTCGGCAACCACGACTCCCTCCCCGGCGGCTGCTACGCCCCCGGCGACTCCTTCTTCGCCGACTTCGCGGTCGGCGGCAAGAAGCTGATGACCCTGGACGAGCAGGTCGGCAAGGCCATCTGGGACAACGTCAAGAGCGGCGGCGACCCCCGGGGCACCGAGTGGAAGGACCTCATCAAGTCCCAGGCCGAAAAGATGCGTTCGGTCACCCCGGACGAGAACCGCGCCCCCTTCACGCCTCTGGAGTACCTGAAGGCCCACCTGGACCCGGCCCACCGCGGCTACGGCCCCGTCGGCCACGGCTACTCGCAGGCCAACCTCGACGCCGGCACCCAGTACTACGCCTTCCGCATCGCCGACGACGTCATCGGCATCAGCCTCGACTCCACCGACCCCGGCGGCCACTACGAGGGCTCGCTGGGCACGGCCCAGCTCACGTGGCTGGACCGTACGCTGAAGGAGGCGGCCAAGGACGGTTCGTACGCCGTTCTCTTCAGCCACCACACCAGCAAGTCGATGCGCAACCTGAACAAGGACCCGGCGCGTCCGACGGAGGCCCGGCACGGCGGCGACGAGGTGCTGGCCCTGCTCGGCCGCCACCGCAACGTGCTGGCCTGGGTCAACGGCCACAGCCACCGCAACCGCATCACCCCGCACTCGTCCGCGAACGGCGGCTCCTTCTGGGAGATCTCCACGGCCTCCCACATCGACTTCCCGCAGCTGGCCCGGGTGATCGAGCTGGTGGACAACAAGGACGGCACGATCTCCCTGTTCACCACCCTGATCGAGTCGGCGGCCCCGCACGCCACGGACTTCTCGGACCTCTCACAGACCGGCCTCGCGGCCCTCTACCGCGAGCTGTCCTTCAACGCCCCCGGCCGCCGCGACACCCTCACCGGCACCCCCGGCGACCGCAACACGGAACTGGTGCTGCGAAAGGGCTGAAAACCGCTCAACTGCGCTCCACCCGATCAACCTCGGCGCACACCGCCGTGTCCCCCTTCGCGACCGAACGTTCTCGGAATCACCGAGAGCAGGCGAAGCGAAGGGGGAACACCATGCCGGTATCCATACACAGGGGACGCACGCAACTGGTGGCGGCCACGGCGGTGCTCGCGGCGGTGGCACTGGCCGCCCCGGCGGCCGCGGCCGCACCCGCCCCGGCCAGAGGCGGCCACAGCGCGACCCGCGAGGCCATGGACACCAACGTGAAGGACGGCGTCGTGGGCATCGCCCTCCAGGCGAAGGACGGCAGCGGCGTCTGGAAGGCCACCTCGGGCGTCGGCGACCTCAAGTCCGGCGCACCCCGCAACGCCCACGACCGCTTCCGCGCGGGCAGCATCACAAAGACCTTCGTGGCGACCGTGCTGCTGCAACTGGAGGCGGAGGGCCGGCTGTCCCTGGACGACAAGGTGGAGAAGTGGCTGCCGGGCGTGGTGCGCGGCAACGGCAATGACGGCCGGAAGATCACACTCCGTCAACTCCTGAACCACACCAGCGGCATCCACAACTACACGAGTGACAAGGATTTCCAGGAGGCCGTCTTCCTCGCGGAGGGCTTCTACAAGAACCGCTACCGCACCTGGACTCACAAGGAGCTGGTAGGCATCGCGATGAAGCACCAGCCCGACTTCATCCCCGGCAGCTCCTGGAACTACTCCAACACGAACTACATCCTGGCCGGCATGGTGATCGAGCGGGCCACCGGCAACCGGTACGGCGACGAGATCCGCCACCGCATCATCGAACCGCTGGCCCTGCGCGGGACGAAGATCCCCGGCACGGACCCGAAGGTGCCGTCACCGCAGAGCCGCGCGTACTCGAAACTGGCCGAGACGACGACCGGCAAGACATACGACGTCACGGAATTCAACCCCTCGGCGGCCAACTCGGCGGGCGAACTGGTCTCCAGCCCTGGCGATCTGAACCGCTTCTACTCGGCACTGCTGCGCGGCAAGCTCCTGCCGCCGAAGCAACTGGCCGAGATGAAGACCACGATCAAGGCCGACGGCAAGCGCACCGGCTACGGCCTCGGCCTCGTCGAAACGCCGCTCTCCTGCGGCATCACCGTCTGGGGCCACAGCGGCGGCATCCACGGCTCCCTCTCCGAATCCGTCACCACCACCGACGGCAGCCACTCCCTCACCTTCAACTTCAACAGCGACTGGGCGGGCGACAGCGACGCGATCGTGGAAGCGGAGTTCTGCGGCAAGTAGCCGAGGACCGGAGGGCGACCCCAGGCCGTCTCGTATGCATGGGGAAGGGCCGCCGAACGGGCGGCGTCCCTTCCCCTCCCCTTCTGCTGCCCCGGGTGACCGGGTTACCGAATCACCGGGGAAGCACCACGACATACGCCGCCGGATCGCGGTCGCACGACGCCATCAACGCCGTACGGACGACGGCCGCCTGCTGCTCCAGTGAGGCGCGGAGCTTCTTCGGGGTGATGTGGACGACGGTGATGCCGAGCCGCTCCAGAGTCTCGCGCTTGCGGGCGTACTCGGACCAGAGGGCGTCGTCGTCCTCCTGGCGCGGGGCGCGGGGGAGCTCCACGGCGACGGCGTGCTCGGGCCAGTAGGCGTCGAGGCCGCCGAGGTGAGGGCCGCCGGGGAGGCGGAGGTCCACGTTCCACACCGGGTCGGGCAGGCCGTACTCGCGGACCATGCGGTACAGATGGTCCTCCGCGATCGCCCGTCCCTCGGCGAGCAACGAGTCCACCGCGTCGACGACATGCGGACGGCTCAGCAGCCGCGCCCGCGTCAACTCCCGTACGACCGCGGTCGGTTCGGTGTGGCCGCCGCGTACCGCCTCCGCCAGCAGTCGGCGTACGGCACCGGTGTCGGAGAGTTCCGCGACCGCGTCGGCCAGGGCGCGCGGCACCGGGGCGACGGGCACGCCCGTCACGTACGACGGGGTCGGCATGGACGGCGTACGGATGATCCGGACGCAGCCGACGGTCCGCAGCCGGCGCATGCGCGGGACCAGGACGTCGATCGCGTCCAGGGAGAGCAGTGGGGGAGCGGACGAGAACCCGTGCAGCGTCAGGGCCGCCAGGCCCGTGATCACCGCGTCCGTGTAGCGGGGCACCGTGCGCGGCTCGTCGGCGTTCGGCTGCGCCGGGACGCCGACGGCCGCGCGGGAAGCCGTCTCGCGGAACGGGGAGCGGGCCGCGTACGACAGCACCGCGTGCAGCCGCTCCTCGGAGGTGGCCGGGCCGGGGTGGAGCAGGTACACACCCGGGAGGATCTGCTGCCAGGGACCTCCCGGCCGGCACTGCTCGTTCATCTCGGCGGGGGTGACACCCTGCGCACGCAGCTGCGTGGCGGTCAGCACCCGGCGGTGGACGTCCGCCAGGCGGCGGAGGGGGCGGGGGGAGAGCGGGGTGTTGTGGTTCATGACCGGCAGATTCCCGCACCTCGACCGCCCGATGGCCGTTGTTACAACCCCATCGACAAATCCGGACAAGACCACACTAAAGTACGTGCGTTCGACTGTCGATACCCGCTGGTCCGCCCCCGATTCAGAAAAGGTTACGGCCCCGAATACCCGAATTCCGTAACGCGCAACCCGTCGCCCCAACTGCGGGCAATCGTGCCGCTGGGGCGATGGGGGCACCTCCCGCTCATGGGGGTCCCTCCCGCTCGAGCGAAGTCGAGAGTGGGGGAGAAGCCGAGAGTGGGGGAGGGTGGGCGCAGCGGCACCTCGTAGCGCCGAGTCGCGCAGCCCACCCCCGCCCAGCCCCAGCTGCCGGGTGCCCAACGCACGGAGGCTCAGCGGCACTTACCGCCCGGCGGCACCGTCACACACCTGCCCCCGCAACCCCCGAGCCAGATCGTCCCGAGACTCCAGCACCAGCCTCCGCAAGGCCGGCGCCGCCCCCTCGTGCGAGGCCAGCCACGCATCCGTCGCGTCCAGTGTCGCCTGGGAATCCTGCAGCGAAGGGAACAACCCCCGCACCACATCCATCCCGATCTGGATCGACCGCTCGGCCCACACCCGCTCGATCACCTCGAAGTACTTCGCGGCATACGGCGCCACCAACTCCCGCTGCGACGGCCGCGAGAACCCCGCGATCGTCGCCTCGACGAGCGCGTTGGACAGCGCATCCGACTCCACCACAGACACCCACGCCTGCGCCTTCACCGCCTCCGACGGCCGCGCCGCCAGGCACCGCACCTGATGCCGCTTCCCGGAAGCCGTGTCGTCCCGCGCAAGCTCCGCCGCCAACACCCCCTCGTCGGCGACCCCGTACGTGGCCAGCGGCTCCAGGAACGCCCACCGCAGCTCCTGATCCACCTCCAGCCCGTCGATCGTCTCGGTCCCGGCCAACAGGCCCCGCAGCACACCAAGATCGGCCTCACTCGAAGCCACCGACGCGAAGAAACGGGCCCACGTCAGCTGATGCTGACTCCCCGCCTCCGCCGCCCGCAGCTCCCGCAGTGCTCCCTCCGCCAACAGCCGCCCACCGGTCTCCCGCCAGGCAGGCGCCGCGTAGTACGTGAGTGCCGAGTTCGCCCACGCGTGCAGCATCTGCAGCACCCCGATGTCGGACTCCCGCCCCGCGAACCGCAGTACGAGGTCGACGAAGTCCCGCGCCGGCAGCAGCGCGTCCCGGGTCATGTTCCACAGCGCCGACCAGCACAGCGCCCGCGCCAGCGGATCGGAGACATCCCCGAGTCCGGCCCGCAGCGTGTCCAACGACCCCGCGTCGAACCGGATCTTGCAGTACGTCAGGTCGTCGTCGTTGACCAGCACCAGCTCGGGCGCCTCGGCCCCGACCAGCTCCCCCACGACCGTACGCGCCCCGTCGACATCCACCTCGGCCCGCGCGTACCGCTCCAACGCGCCCCCGTCCGTACGCCGGTAGAGCCCGATCGCCACCCGATGCGGCCGCAGCTCGGGATGCGACTCGGCGGCCTCCTGCACCACCGCCAGCTCGTCGATGCGCCCCTCGGAGTCGAGAAGCACCTGCGGCGTAAGGGAGTTCACCCCCGCCGTCTGCAGCCACGCCCGCGACCACGCCGCCATGTCCCGCCCGCTGGTCTCCTCCAACACCGACAGCAGATCGCCGAGCCGCGTGTTGCCGTACGCGTTCCGCTTGAAGTAGCGCCGCGCGCCCTCCAGGAAGGCCTCGCGCCCCACGTACGCCACCAGCTGCTTCAGCACGGAGGCACCCTTGGCGTACGTGATCCCGTCGAAGTTGAGCTTCGCGTCCTCCAGGTCACGGATGTCGGCCGTGATGGGATGGGTGGAGGGCAGCTGGTCGGCCCGGTACGCCCAGGACTTGCGGTTGTTGGCGAAGGTGATCCACCCGTTGGTGAAGCGGGTCGCCTCGACCATCGAGAAGGAGCCCATGAAGTCCGCGAAGGACTCCTTCAGCCACAGGTCGTCCCACCACACCATGGTCACGAGGTCGCCGAACCACATGTGCGCCATCTCGTGCAGGATGACGTTGGCCCGCCGCTCGTACGACGCCTGCGTGACCTTCCCCCGGAAGATGAACTCCTCGCGGAACGTGACGAGCCCCGGGTTCTCCATCGCGCCGAGGTTGTACTCGGGCACGAACGCCTGGTCGTACTTCCCGAACGGGTACGGGTAGTCGAAGTGGTCGTGGAAGAAGTCCAGGCCCTGCTTGGTGATCTCGAAGACGTCGTCGGAGTCGAAGTAGGGCGCGAGGCCCTTGCGGCACATCGCGCCGAGCGGGATCTCCAGCCGCGTACCGTCCTCGAAGACCCGCTCGTAGGAATCCGTCACATAGTGGTACGGGCCCGCGACGACGGCCGTGATGTACGTCGAGATCGGCTTCGTCTCCGCGAACCGCCACACCCCGTCGGTGAGCTCCCCGGCCCCGTTGCCCCACACGACCCAGCCCTCGGGCGCCCGCACCTCGAAGCGGAACGGGGCCTTGAGGTCGGGCTGCTCGAAGTTCGCGAAGACCCGGCGGCAGTCGGCCGGCTCGTACTGGGTGTACAGATACACCTCGCCGTCCTCGGGATCGACGAAGCGGTGCATGCCCTCGCCGGTGCGGGAGTAGGCGCACTGGGCGTCGACCACGAGTTCGTTGTCGGCGGCCAGGTCGTCGAGGACGATCCGGGAACCGTCGAAGACCTCGCTCGGGTCCAGGTCCTTGCCGTTGAGGGAGACCGACGTCACACTCGGCGCGATCAGATCGGCGAAGCTCGTGGCTCCGGGGTCGGCGCAGCGGAAGCGGATGGTCGTCACCGACCGGAAGGTGCGCGGCCCGTCACCGGAGTCGCCGACGGCGGACCGCAGATCGAGCGACACCTCGTACCCGTCGACGGACAGCAGCGCGGCCCGCTCCCGGGCCTCGTCGCGGGACAGATTCTCACCGGGCACGGGCGGCACTCCCTCGGGGGCGGTGTTCAGTATGCGGACGGGCCCGATCCTGCCATGCGCCACGGGAATGGCCGGGCCGCTCCCCGGTGTTGCCGGTTGTTGACCTGTAAATCGACCCGATACCACCACCTTCCCGAGGAGAACCATGTCCGAGCAGTCCTCGCAGACCTCCGGCAAGACCCCCGTCGACTTCTGGTTCGACCCCCTGTGCCCCTGGGCCTGGATGACCTCGCGGTGGGTCCTGGAGGTGGAGAAGGTCCGGGACATCGAGGTCCGCTGGCACCTGATGAGTCTTGCGGTGCTCAACGAGCCGAAGATCGACGAACTGCCCGAGGAATACCGCGAACTGCTGGAGAAGAAGGCGTGGGGCCCGGTCCGCGTCGTCATAGCCGCGCAGGAGGAGCACGGCGCCGAGGTGCTCGGCGACCTCTACACCGCGCTCGGTACCCGCATCCACAACCAGGGCGAGGGCCCCGAGAAGGAGACGGTCGCCGCCGCCCTGAAGGACGTCGGCCTGCCCGACTCCCTCATGGACCACTGGGACGCCACCCCGTACGAGCCCCAGCTGCGCGCCTCCCACAAGGAGGGCATCGACAAGGTCGGCCAGGACGTCGGCACCCCCGTCATCGCCGTCCCCGGCGCCGACGGTGAGCAGATCGCCTTCTTCGGCCCGGTCGTCACCCCCGCCCCCCAGGGCGAGGAAGCCGCCAAGCTCTGGGACGGCACCCTCCTCGTAGCCTCGGTCCCCGGCTTCTACGAGATCAAGCGCTCCCGCACCGCGGGCCCCGACTTCAGCAACCTGCTCTGACCCCCGGCGGAACGGGGCGCCCGGCCACCGAGCGCTGAACCGCCGGCTCAGTCCGCGACATGCTTCGCGTACAGCGCGGCCAGCCGCGGCAGCCGGCGCCCCATTTCCTCCCAGTCGTCGAAGTCGAAGCCCAGGACGGGGCCGGCTCCGGATACCGGATGCTGCGGCTACTCCAACTCGTCGGGCAGGCGCTTGGTGAGTCTGAAGTGCTTCTCGTGGCCGTGGGTGCGCAGGTTCAGGCAGACCTTGCCGTCGGGACGGTTGTTGACGCACTTGTAGTAGTTGTCGCTGACGGGATTGCCGAGCTGCTGCTGGAGCCAGTCTCGCTGGCCGGGGGTGAGGGGCTCGTGCGGTTCCTCGGAACGGCACGTCTGGCACGTCAGTCGCTTCGGCATAGGCATCCGCCAAGAATCCAGCCGAAATCCCCCGCAGCGGAAGACCTTGCGCCGAAAGACCACCCGAACCGCAGAACCGCCCGAACCGGAAGGCCCCCGCGAGTCACGTCCTCGCGGAGGTCCTCCCTTCATCCGCCTGCCCGGTGAACGGTGAGAAGACGATCACCAGGCTTTATTGCAAGGTACTTGCAAGTGCGGGTGAGCGGCAAGGGTGCATGCGGGCGGTAATGTGCGGGCCACACCTCGATTGGCGAAACCCTACAGATCCCGCCAACAGCCTCCGGGTGCCCCCGAGTGGCGGAAGCCACGTCACCTCAGTGACCGGCATCACGCCGTACCCGGTGTAAGTCCCATCCTTTGTCAGGAGTCCACCACGCCGTCGATCCGCCCTTTGTGGAGCGCTGACGGTGTTCGGTCACAGCGCGCTGGGATAGCGTCACCGTGTCCCACGCTGTGCACCCCCTCCTACACCCTCGCGGAGTCCCCATGAGTACGGCCGTCGCCCCCGCCCGGACCGGACAGGTCCTCGCCGATCTGATCCCCGCCTCCCGTGTACGGGACATCGCGCTGGTGGTCGGCGGCGCCGCGCTCACCGGGCTGGCCGCCCAGATCGCCGTGCCCGTGCCGGGCTCCCCGGTGCCGGTGACCGGCCAGACCTTCGCGGCGCTGCTGGTCGGCACAGCCCTCGGCGCCGGCCGCGGCGTCGCGGCGCTCACTCTGTACGCGCTGGCCGGTCTCCTCGGCGTGCCGTGGTTCGCCGGCGCCACCTCCGGTGTCGGGGTCTCCTTCGGCTACATCCTCGGCATGATCCTCGCCTCCGCCGCCGTGGGTGCCCTGGCCCGCCGCGGCGTCGACCGTTCGATGCCCCGCATGGCGGGCACGATGCTGGTCGGCGAGGCGATCATCTACGCCGTCGGCGTCCCGTACCTCGCCGTCACCGCCGACATCTCCCTGTCCGCCGCCGTCGCGGTCGGCCTCACCCCCTTCCTGATCGGCGACGCGGTGAAGGCCGCGCTGGCGATGGGCGTCCTGCCGACGGTGTGGAAGTCGCTCAAGAAGCAGTCGCTCAAGAAGTGACCCCATACAGGGGCCACTCGCCGGTCGCTCAGTCCCTTCGGCCCCTCCGGAAGCGGTTCGCCGGGTCGTACTCCGACCTCACCACGGCGAGCCTCTTCCGCGTCTCGGCGTCATGCAGCCCCTCCACGCGATCGCCGGCCCCGAACGCGAAGTTGACCGCGCGCCCCAGCGTCCAGGGGCTGAGCAGCTCGAACGCCGGGTCGAGGATTCCCCGGGCCGTCTCCCGCTCAGCCATCGCCACCACCCGCACCAGGAACCGCCCTTCCCGATACGGCACCGAGTTGGGCGCGGCCTTCGCGAGCGCCCCACCCAGATGGTTGACCTGCACCACGCACATCGCGGACGCGTCGGGCCCGGTCCGGGCGAGAACCCGGGCCATGGCTTCCGGACCCAGTTCGCTCAGCACCGCGCTGTCCCCGTAGTTGGTGTGCGGCACGGTGGGATCGTTGTGGATGGTGTGGCTCTCGCCGTACGGCATCTCCCTGAGCGTGTCCGAGAAGGCCGGGCCCGACTCCCGGAGCGGAGCGACCAGTTCAGCACCGTCGTCACCGTCGCCGCCGCCCGTGTACGCGACGCGCACGGAGACGACGTACCGTCCGCGCAGCCGCGGCGGCAGCCCCGGGACGTCGGGGTAGGCCACCGCCGCGAACGACGAGGTGAGGGTGTCCGGCACGGTCCGCGTCCAGCGCTCGTACGCCCGGAGCACGGCCGCCGGCTCGACCTCGCCGCCGTCGAAGGAGAGCGAGCCGCCGTAGAGCCGGGCCACCGGAACGAGGCCGATCTCCATCGCGGTGACGACCCCGAGGCCATGACCGCCGCCGAGCAGCGCCCAGTACAGCTCGGGCTCGGACTCTTTGGTGACCCGGCGTGGGCGGCCGTCCGCGGTGACGACGTCGAGCGCCCGCACATGATCCGCCGCGTACCCGAACTCCCGGGCGAGGATGCCGAGTCCGCCGCCCAGCGTGTACCCGACGACGCCCACACCCGGGGACGAGCCGTTCAGCGGGGCGAGGCCGTACGGCTCGGCCGCCGCGACGACCTCGCCCCAGCGGACTCCCGCCTGGACACGGCCGGTTCGGGCCACGGGGTCGACCGTCACGCCGTCCATCCGCCGGGTGGTGATCAGGACGCCGCCCTCGCACGGCCCCGGCACGCCGTGCCCGGTCGTCTGCACCTCGACCGGCAGCCCCGCACCGGCCGCGTGCGTCACCGCCGCCACCACGTCGCCGGCCGAGGCCGCCCCGACGACCACGTCCGGCCGCCGGACGAACCCGGTCTGGAACCCGGCCGCTTCCTCCTCGTACCCGGGGTCGCCGGGCACGAGGACAAGCCGGTCCGCCGCCTTGAGGTCCTGCACGTTCACGGTCTCCTCCGTATCGCTCCATCGCACCTACGGCGGCGACTCTCCCCGCATAACCTGACAACGACCGTCAGCTTTTCGAGGCCGGCCGCGTCTCGATCACGGGATCGAAAACAACCCGAACGCGCGGGCGTACGCCACTTGCCCGGACCGGGGCGAACCGTGTTGTCATGGAAGGAGGTTGGAGGTGGTGACGCATGCCGGTCGCGCGGGTCGTGGGGCGGTACCGCCTTGTGGACCCGGTCGGGCAGGGCGGCATGGGAAGGGTGTGGCGCGCCGCCGACGAGGTGCTGGACCGGCCCGTCGCCGTCAAGGAACTCCGGCTCGACGCCGGAGGTGACCAGGAGGACCCGCGTACGCGCCGGGAGTGGGCGCTGCGCGAGGCGCGGGCCAGCGCGAGGATCGACCACCCGGGCGTCGTACGCGTCTACGACGTGGCCGAGGAGGCCGACCGGCTCTGGATCGTGATGGAACTCGTGGACGCCCCCTCCCTGGAGACCGTCGTCCACGACCAGGGCCCCCTCGGCGTCCGCGAGACCGCTCGCATCGGCCTGGCCCTCGCCGAGGCCCTGCGCCGGGTGCACGCGGCCGGGGTCCTGCACCGCGACATCAAGCCAGGCAACGTCCTGCTCGGACCGGGCGACCGGGTCGTCCTCACCGACTTCGGGATCGCCTCCCTGGAGGACACCGGCCCCCTCACCCGCTCCGGCGTCCTCATCGGCTCCCCGGAGTACATCCCGCCGGAACGCGCCCTCAGCCGCCCCACCGGCCCGCCCTCCGACCTCTGGTCCCTCGCCGCCACCCTCTGCACAGCCCTGACCGGCCACTCACCCTTCGCCCGCGCCTCCACGGCCGAGACCCTCCTCGCGATCGTCTACGACGAACCCGCGCTCCCGCCCGACGACTGCCCGCTGACCCCCCTGCTGCGCCGCCTCCTGGCCAGGGACCCGGCGGACCGCCCGACGCCGGACGAGATCGTGACGTACCTGACGCCGGTGGCGGCGCCACCGGAAGCCGCCGCCTCGGAGCCGCCGCCGACGACCTCCGCGGAACCTCCCGACTGGCGTCAGCGGCTCCTCGTCGCCCTCGTACTGCTCGTCACCGCCGCCGTGGCCGCCGTGATGATCGCCACCGCGATCCCCCGGGGCGGCGAAACCCGCCTGCCCGACACGACCGACCCCCCGACGGTCGCGGGCACCTCACGACCACCGCCGCCGAAACCCTGAGGGGGTTGTGAACAGGTGGTCATTGACGGTCTTTGAGCGTGTTCTGGTGCGCATGAGTGAGCCTTCG
>NZ_VTHJ01000081.1 GCF_008386495.1 Streptomyces tailanensis
GCAGCCAGCGCCCTCCTGAAGCGGGAATGACCGATCCCGTGATCTCAACTCAGAACAGGCCCTAGTGCTGCTGCTTGCCACCGACGACGCGGCCGTCGCCCCGGCCGTACCCGTCGTCTCATCCGCGAACGCGGCCTGATAACCCGCGACCGCCAGCCCACCGGCCGCGACCGTACCTCCGGTCACCGCGAGCGCCCGGCGCCAAGTGATCGTTTTGCTTTTGTGCTTTGCCTGGTTTCCCGTCATGCCGCCGACGCTATGGACGCACGCCGTCAGCGGGCTGGGGTGTGGCTGTGAGGGCGCTGAGAGTGCTGAGAAGGCTGAAGCCGTACCGAACACCCTGCGCCTGTTGCGGTACCTGCCCTTGGATTCGGCATCTGATGCCGCTCGCGCACGGCCGTTCTCGCTCACGCTCCGTTACAAGGGCTCGGCGGCCACCCGAGCCGCCGAGAGTCGGCGCGACGCAGAACCGGAAGGTGTTCGACCACCGGGAACCAGTGGCGACGGACGCGGCGTCCAAGTCAGCAGTCGCTTCGCCGGGGCACCAACTCACTTGGGAGGCGTGCCGTGTTGCGCACAGACGCGGCCAATGCTCCACCGCACACCTTGCACTCCAGTGCGCCGCCCGAGAAGCGGTTCACCAGCACATCGAACAGCGGAATCAGTGTAACGTCTTAATAACACTCTTCACTGGTAGGTTTTACTCAGCGATCGCCATTTGACCAGGAGTCAGGGCGGTGACCTCGGCATTATCGGCAACCAGAGGAGACGTTGGTCACCCACGAGTGTGGACCTGTCCGGCGAGTGCTGTGGACACACAACAGACCGTCGGCTACGGGCGCTATCGTCCTCTCACTCCGTGGCCGGGTCGGCATCTGATGCCGTTCGTCCGTCGGCCACTGCAAGCGTGCTGTTCGGCTCGACAGACGGCTCGACAGGCGGCTCTACCCGGGCGGTGCTTGAGTAGTAGAGGCCACTAGCCACGTCAGCGCCCCCAGCGCTGCAGATTGATGAGGTCCGAATGCACGCTTCCTTCGACGCCACAGCCGAAGAGCCGGGAAAGCCGACCGCCGTCGGTCCGGAGCGGATTCCCCTGGTGCAGCTGGCTGCGCAGAGTAACGGTGCACTGTCACGCGCGGTGACTCGTGCCGTGTCGAACGGTGTCGAGGGACGGGGGCCCGGCCGGGTCTCGGTCGCGGCTTTCCAGAGCTCGGTCTGACCTCATCGATCACCTCGATCGAGAACAGACACGACCCTCATGACACCCATGGGCCGACCACCCCACCCCTTAAGCCAATTCGTGCTCAAAATGCACAGCCGCTGCGATCTGGCATGTGACCACTGCTACGTCTTCGAGCATGCGGACCAAAGTTGGCGCGGTCGGCCCATCGTGACGTCCGACACGATTCTCCGGGCGACGGCTGAACGCATCGCCGAACATGCGACAGCCCACGGCCTGGAGACCGCCCATGTGGTCCTCCACGGGGGTGAGCCGCTCCTCGCCGGACGGTCCCGGCTGCGCAGTGCCGCCGAGGAGCTCCATAAGGCACTCGACGGTGTGTGCGAGCTGGATCTCCGGATCCACACCAACGCCGTCACGCTCGACGAGCGGTTCCTGGACCTGTTCGCGGAGTTCGACATCAAGGTCGGCGTCTCGCTGGACGGCGACAAGGCCGCGAACGACCTGCACCGCCGCTACGCCAACGGGCGCAGCAGCCACGACCGGGTCCTCAGGGGCATCGCCCTGCTCAACCAGCCCCGCTATCGCCATCTCTTCGCGGGCATCCTCTGCACCATCGACGTACGCAACGACCCGGTCGCCGTCTACGACGCGCTCGCCGAACTCACCCCACCACGCGTCGACTTCCTCCTCCCGCACGCCACCTGGGACGAGCCCCCCATGCGCCCGGCCGACGACACCGACGGCACGGCCTACGCGCGCTGGCTGCTGGCGGTCCACGATCGCTGGATCGCGGACGGCCGCCCCATGGACGTACGCGTCTTCGACTCCATCCTGCGCACCCTGCGCGGCGAGAGCAGTCTGACCGAGTCGCTGGGGCTGGCCCCGGCCGACCTCGCCGTGATCGAGACCGACGGGACCTTCGAACAGGCCGACTCGCTGAAGACGGCGTACGACGGCGCCCCCGTCACCGGTATGGAGGTGATCGCCAACTCGCTCGACGAGGTGGCCGCGCATCCGGGGGTCGTGGCGCGGCAGCAGGGGCTCGACGGGCTGTCCGAGCAGTGCCAGGCCTGTCCCGTCGTGCGCTCCTGTGGCGGCGGGCTCTACGCCCACCGGTACAGAACGGGCAGCGGGTTCCTGAACCCGTCCGTGTACTGCTCCGACCTGCTGCGCCTCATCACCGACATCCGGGACCGTCACATGTCCGACCAGTCCGACCAGTCCGTCCAGCCGACCCTCGACAACTACCACCTCGACGAGTTGGCCGCCGGCCTCGGCTCCACCCTCACCACGGACCTGCTCGCCCGCCACCAGCTCTCCCTGGGACGCGAGCTGTTGGCCCTCGTATGGCACGAGACACCGCACACCCCGCTGGGCGAGGCCGCCTGGGAGTCGCTCACCGTCCTCGACCGGGTCGCACCGGCGTCGGTGGACCAGGTGCTGGCCCACCCCTACGTACGCCCCTGGGCCCTCAGGTCCCTCCAGGGCGACGCGGAAGCGGCCGAGACGGGCATGCGCGGTGTCGCGGAGATCGCCGCGGCCGCCGCGTTGCACGCCGGGCGAGGGGAGACCGTCGTCGTTCCTGTCCGGGACGGGCTGCTGCGGTTGCCGACGCTGGGCGCGCTCGCGGTGGGGGCGGGCGTCGAGCAGGCAGAAGTGTGCGCGGACGCCGAGGGCTTCACCGTGCGCACGGGCGGGCGGACGTACGCCATGCCCTGGAAGGGTGCCAAGGACCGTGCCTGGCAGGGGAGCCGGCGGTTCGAGCTGGACGGCTGGGCCGTCACCCTGGAGGACACCGATCCCTGGCGGGACTGCCACGGGCATCCGGCGCACCCCCGGCTCACCGAGGGCGAGGCCGAGGCGTGGCGGGCCGACCTGGCCGCCGCCTGGGCGTGGATCCGCCGCGAACTGCCGCAGTACGCGCCCGGC
Organism: Streptomyces tailanensis; assembly: GCF_008386495.1. Classification (GTDB taxonomy): domain Bacteria; phylum Actinomycetota; class Actinomycetes; order Streptomycetales; family Streptomycetaceae; genus Streptomyces; species Streptomyces tailanensis. The sequence continues at coordinate 3,113 of NZ_VTHJ01000081.1, forward strand.
ATCGCCGCCGGGCTCCGTGTGGTCACCCCGCTCGTCCCCTCCCCCGACGGCGACGACATCAGCTCGGCCGCCCGGGACGCCTTCGGCGCGGTGGCCATCGCTCGGCCGGCCACACCGGAGGCGCTCGCACTGCTGCTCGTCCATGAGTTCCAGCACGTCAAGCTCGGGGCCGTGCTCGACCTGGCGGATCTCCACGACCCGTCCTGCGACCGCCTGTTCTACGCCCCCTGGCGTCCCGACCCGCGTCCCCTGGAGGGACTGCTCCAGGGCACGTACGCCCATCTCGCGGTCATCGACTTCTGGCTCGCCCGCCGCCGCACCACCACCGGCGACGAGGCCCGCGCCGCCGAGATCCAGTTCTCCCGCTGGCGCGACCAGACGGCCGAGGCGGTCGAAACCCTGGCCGCCTCCGGCGCGCTCACCCCGACCGGGGAGCGGTTCGTGGCCGGGATGCGGGACACCGTACGGGGCCTGCTGACGGCCGAGGTCGGAACGGAAGCCCTGCGGGCGGCTCAGCGGGTGGCCGCGGAGCACCGGGATGCCTGGGAGGCGGCGGCGCGTTAGGGGAGCGCACGGGGGCGCTCGGAGGCCGGATGCGCGGGGCGACCGTGTCGGTCCCGGTCGATCAACCCTGCCTCACGGCCCCAAAGGGCGAACACACCGCCGAGACGGGTGTGTTCGTCCTGTTCCGAACAGGACTTGTGGCTTCCTACACTGGGGTCCCAGTCACGGAGCGTCGGGGGGCATACGTGCAAGGAGCTGGTCTGGGCAGAGGGGGGAGCAGCCCGTACTTCTTCCTCAGCTACGCGCACACGCCGAATCACGATTCGGCCGGCGCCGACCCCAATGTGTGGGTGCGGAAGCTGTACGACGGTCTGTGCGAGCACATCATGGAGCTGACCGACCTCCCGAGGGGTGCCAAGGTCGGGTTCCTGGACCAGGGCATGCAGGTGGGCACCAAGTGGACCGACGAGTTGTCGGTGAACCTGGCGCGCTGCAAGGTGTTCGTGCCGCTGTACTCGCCGCGGTACTTCATCAGTGAGCAGTGCGGCCGGGAGTGGTGGGCCTTCTCCCAGCGCCAGGTCAACCAGCGGGCGCGCGGCGGCGCCCAGCGGGAGAGCGCGATCATCCCCGCGTTATGGGTGCCCGTGGAGCCGGCCCAGATGCCGCAGGTGGCGAGGGATCTGCAGTTCAACCACGCCACCTTCGGTCAGGACTACGCGGACGAGGGCTTCTACGGGCTGACCAAGCTGCGCTACCTCCAGGACGAGTACGAGCGGGCCGTGTACCGGCTGGCCAAACAGATCGTGCGGGTGGCCAAGGAGACCGATCTGGACGAGGGCCAGATCTCCAAGGACTACGAGTCGCAGCCCGCCGCGTTCGGGTCCAAGGAGCATCCGCCGGAGTTCGACATATCGGTGCTCGCCTGCACCCGCTCGGAACTGCCGCCGGGCCGCCGGCCGGACTACTACGGGGATCAGCCCCGCGACTGGAATCCGTACCACCCGGAGGCGGCCCTGCCGCTCGGCGACCACGCGGCCGACCTCGTGCGCACCATGGACTACAAGGTGAACCTCGAGGTCCTCGACGACAGTGCCCGCATGCTCCAGGGGACGACGGCCCAGGCACCCGGGCTCATGCTGCTCGACCGGTGGGCGCTGCAGTCCAAGCGGGGCAAGGAGCTCATGGGCAGGCTGTGCGGGGAGAAACGGCCCTGGATCAGTGTCATGGCCCCGCGGCACAGGGACGACACCGTCTCCGCCGAGAAGGAGCAGGAGCTCGACGAGCTCACGTACCGGACGCTGATCTCGCGGATGGCGGACCGGGCCGGCCACTACTCGGCCAACGGCAGCCTCCGCGATCTGAACGCCTTCGGCACCGAACTGCAGCGCGCGGTCTCCTCGGCCGTCTACTACTACTGGGAACACCGGAAGACCTATCCACCGGAGGGACCACCGAGCGAGCCTCCACGGCTGAGGGGACCCGACCTGGGTTAGCGGGACCCGGGTGACGGACCCCGGCGGCACCACCTGGCACGACCATCGAAAGGCGCGCGACGAGCGAGGCCGAAACTGGCCGACAGGGCGGAAGGCAGAGGCATGACACAGAGCCGCAACGGCACCGTGATCACGTTCTACTCGTACAAGGGCGGCACCGGACGGACCATGGCACTGGCCAATGTGGCGTGGATCCTGGCCGCGAACGGACACCGTGTCCTGGCCGTGGACTGGGACCTGGAGGCACCCGGCCTCCACAAGTTCTTCCACCCCTTTCTGGACGCCCAGTTGCTGCGGGGGACCCCCGGGCTGATCAACCTGATCGACGAGTACCGTCGGGAGGCGCTGCGCAATCTGCCCGACCGGTCACCGGACTGGCACCGCAGTTACGCGCGGGTCCGGCCGCACGCGCTCTCCCTCGACTGGGCCTTTCCCGACGGCGGCAGCCTGGACTTCCTGTCCGCGGGCAAGCGGCACCGCGACTACCCCATCGTGGGCAACATGGACTGGGACCGTTTCTACGCCAGTTACGGCGGCGGCCAGTTCTTCGACGCGATGCGCGGCGACATGCAGCGCTACTACGACTACACCCTGATCGACAGCCGTACCGGCCTCAGCGACCTCGCGGACATCTGCACCGTCCAGATGCCCAACACCCTCGTCGTCTGCTACACCCTCAGCGAGCAGAGCATCGAGGGCGCCGCCTCCGTCGCCCAGGACATCAAGGAACTCCACCGCGACAAGGGCATCCGCATCCTGCCCGTCGCCATGCGCATCGACCTCGGTGAGAAGGACAAGCTGGACGCCGGGCGCGCCCGTGCCAGGGAACGCTTCTCCGGCCTGCCCACGGGCATGAACGCCGACCAGCTCGCCGACTACTGGGCCTCGACGGAGATCCTCTACCAGCCGTACTACGCCTACGAGGAGATCCTCGCGGCCTTCGGCGACCCGCCGAAGTCGGCCAACTCCATGCTGAGTGCCTGCGAACGGCTGACCTCGGTCATCACCGAGGAGCGGGTCACCAAGCTGCCGCCGATCAGCGAGGCGAAGCGGGCCCAGTACAAGAGCGCGTTCACCCGGCAGCGGCCGGTGCCGCTGTCCCAGCTGACGCTCTACTACGTGTCGGAAGACCGGATGTGGGTGGACTGGCTGGAATCGGTGCTGCGCGGGGCCGGTTTCGAGGTGGTGCCCAAGAACGTCCAGACGATGCCGACGGCGGAGATCGGCGCCGAGGCCATGCCCGGCGGGGCGCACCGTGTGCTCGCCGTGCTCTCGCCGAGCTTCGTCGACTCCCGTCGGGCGCGGGCGGCGTGGGACGCGGCCGTGCACTCCGGCGGTTCGGAGAAGCGGCAGCAGCCGATGTCCATACGCGTCGACGATGTGCAGCTCAGCCATCCCTTCGCCGTCCGGGGTGTCATCGACCTCAAGGGCCTCAACGAGACCCAGGCGTACAGCGCGCTGCTGCACGGCCTCGACCGCCCGGAGGCCGTCTCCACCGTGTCCCCGAGCTCCCGGGGGCTGCGTTTCCCCAGCATCGGCCGACGGATCTCCAACGTCCCGGCCCGCTACCGTTGGTTCACCGGCCGCTCCACGATCCTGGACCGGCTGCGCGAGCAGTTGACCACCGGGCGGCCCGGGCAACGCGTACCGCAGGTCCTGCACGGCCTCGGCGGTGTGGGCAAGACGCAGCTCGCACGTGAGTACGCCCACCGGTTCATGGCGGACTACGACCTGGTGTGGTGGGTCGACGCCGAGCAGCCGGAGCTGGTGCCGCCGAAGCTGGCGGCGCTCGCGCAGCACCTCGGCCTGGGTGTCGGCGAGGACGTCAAGGAGGCCGCCGAGTCGGTCATCCAGGCCCTGAGGGACGGGGAGCCGTTCGAACGCTGGCTGTTGATCTTCGACAACGTCGAGGACCTGGACAAGGTGCTCCACAGTTTCCCGGAGTACACCGGTCCGGTCCCCGACCACGTCTACGGCCACATCCTGGTCACCACGCGTACCCGGCCCACGCTGCCCAAGGTCCAGCCGCTGGAGGTGGAGGTCTTCACCCGCGAGGAGAGCGTGGAGCACCTGTGCCGCCGGGTGCCGGGGCTGAGCGAGGAGGACGGCGGGCTGGTCGCCGACGCGGTGGGCGATCTGCCGCTGGCCATCGAGGTCGCGGCGGCCTGGCTGGAGGCCACGGCCACACCCGTTGACGAGTACATCGAACAACTGCGCGAACAGTCCACCCAGGTGCTTTCCGTGAAGGAGGCCGTGGAGGCGGTGGAGTACCCGAGGTCCGTCGGCGCCACGTGGAACATCTCCATCAACCGGCTCCGCGACGAGTCCCCGGCCGCCGCCCGCCTCCTCGAACTCTGCGCCTTCTTCGCCGCCGAGCCCATCTCGATGAGTCTCATCGGCAGCGACGCGATGATCAGGGCCCTGCTGCCGTACGACAAGGATCTGCGCGCCCGCTACATGCTCGGCCGTGTCACCCAGGCCCTGAACCGTTTCGCGCTGGCCAAGGTCGACTCGACCGACAACTCGATCCAGGTGCACCGGCTCGTGCAGGCCGCCGTCCGCGACGGCATGGACGAACTGAAGTACGACGACACCATCCACGAGGTGCACCGCATCCTCGCCGCCGCCCGGCCACCCGAGGAGGCCCTGGACGACCCCGCGCAGTGGCCCGGGTTCGAGGTGATCTGGCCGCATCTGACGCCCTCCAACATCCGGAACTGCTCGGAGGAGGACCCGCGGCAGCTGATGGTCTACCGCGTCCGCTATCTGTGGAAGCGCGGCGACCTGCACGCCGCCCGCACCCTGAGCACCCAGCTCAACGAGTTCTGGTCGGGCGAGTTCCCGGACGCCACCGACGAGCAGATCCTCAACCTCCGCTTCGAACTGGCGAACGTGCTGCGCTCCCAGGGCCAGTACCAGGACGCTCTCGACCTGGACGAGAGGACCCTCGAAGACCAGCGGCAACTGCTCGGCCAGAACCACCCGAGCATCCTGATCACCTCCGGCAGCTTCGCCGCCGACCTCAGGGCGGTGGGCCGCTTCAAGGAGGCCCTGGAACTGGACCAGCTGATCTACCGGGGCTTCCGCGAGATCTTCGGCGAGGACCACCCCCGTACCCTGTCCGCCGCCAACAATCTCGCCATCGACTACCGGCTGGCCGGCGACAGCGAACCCGCCCGGCAGCTCGACGAGGACACGGTCCGCCGCCGCACCGCGCTGCTCGGCCCGCTGCACCCGTACACCCTGACCACCAAGGGGCACCACGCCCGTGACCTGCGGGAACTGGGCGACTACAAGAACTCGGTGGAGATCCTGCGCGAGGTGCGCGAGGGCTTCAAACAGGTCCTGAACCCGAACGTGCCCGAGGTGCTGCGGGTCGACAAGAGCCTCGCGGTCTCCCTGCGCAAGGACGGCCAGATCGCGGAGGCGCTGCGGATCACCCAGGAGACCTGGGAGACGTACGCCCTCTACCGCGACCGGTACGGCAACACGATCCCCGAGGCCCTGGCCTGCCGGCTCAACCTCGCCGCCGACTACTTCGCCACGGATCCCGAGAGCGGCGCGCCCCAGGCGATCGAGCTGGCCAACAAGGTGCTGGAGAGGTACAAGGAGATCTTCGGCCCCGAGCACCCGTTCGTCATGTACTGCCTCAACAACCTCTCCATCTACCACCGGGCCATGGGCGAGGCGGAGAAGGCCGCCGAGCTGAGCGAGCAGGCCCGTGACCGCCTCGCGGAGGCCCTCGGGGACGACCACCCGGCCGTCCTGTGCGCCGGGCTCAACCTCGCCAACGCGTACGGGGAGATAGGGCTCCACGACCGCGCCGAACGGTGGGAACGCCTGGCCGTGGAGGGACTGCGCCGCCGATTCGGGTCCAGCCACCCCGACGTCCTGGTCAGCACCGGCAACCTGGCCATCACCCTCCGGGACATGCGCCGCCAGGAGGAGGCCGAACGGCTCCAGCAACAGGCGGAGTCCAGGGCCTCCCAGGTCCTCGGCGACACCCATCCGGTCACCGAGTCCATCCGCGTGTGGCGGCGGGTGGGCAGGGACTTGGAGCCGCAGCAGACGTGAGGAGGCGGGCGCTGTGAGATGGGGCCTGCTTTCGGGGCAGGCCCTATCCCGCGGCCCAGTTCAGGACGCGGGTCAGTACTTCCAGCGCGGCGAAGTGGGCGGCGTCCGGTTCGATCTCGACTTCCGCGTCCGGGATGTTCCGGCCCAGCCAGCGGGTGTGCTCCACAGGGGCGAAGATGTCGTCCTCGCCGTGCCACAGTTTCACGGGGGTGTTGATCCAGCCGAGCTCGAAGCCCCACCCCGTGCTGAACGCCATCACGTCATCCACCCAGCCGTCGGGCGAACTGCGCAGCCCCTCGGCGAAGTTGCGCTCCAGCATGTGCAGGATCCCGGCGTCCGCGACGACCCGCCGGTCGGGCTCGGGAAGTCTGCTGGTCATCTCGGCGATCGACGCGGCCGGGTCGGCGAGGATCGACCGTGAGCGGAGCCCGAGCGTCGCGGTCACCCGGCTCCGGCCGATGGCAGCGTTGACATACTCACGCACGTTCGACTCGGTCATGCCCTCGAACCAGTCGAGCCCGGGCGCGTCCCTAGGGGCGAGACTGACCAGCGCGCCCACCCGTGTCGTCCGTTCCGGCAGCAGCGCGGCGCAGGCCAGCGCGTGCGGGGCGCCCCCCGAGCGACCGACCACGGCGAAGCGGTCGATGCCCAGGGCATCCGCGATACACCGCACATCGGCGGCGGCCGCGCTCACCGTGCGGCCCGGCAGCCGGTCCGAGTCGCCGTACCCGGGCCGGTCGAAGGCGATCAGCCGGATGCCCAGGTGGTACAGCAGCGTCTCGCGCGGCGCGGGGCCGAGCCGGCTGCCGGGGGTGCCGTGCAGCAGGAACACCGGTCGGCCGGACGGATCCCCGTACTGCTCCACCGCCAGCCGTCGCCCGTCCGACGTACGGGTACGCACCGTTCGCTGCATCGCCATCCCCTGTCGTCCCGTTGTGCCCATGTGCCCCGCCGATCCCCGCCGTCACCGGTCGTCAACCACCGCGGCGGGCATGGGCTTCGGGCCACGTCCGCCTTCGGCGGGGAGCACCGGGGGAGATCACCTCCACGAGCACCGGGGGCGCGCAGGCCGACGGCGGCTCGGGGCGGGGTGGCGTGCGGCCGCACCAGCGCGCCGCGGTCCAGGCCGACATGGGCATACGGCGAACCATGGCCGTACGACCCGGGATCGCGTGCTCACGGATCACGCGCTGTTCGAACGCACCGGGCAGGACGGCCGGGTTACGTGACGTTCCGTCGGCCGTCGGCTTGATCCCCCTCACCGGCGGACGCCCGTGCTGGTCGCCAACTCCCCCATCCGGCCAGTATGCAGCCGGACAGCCACCCGGCCCAGACCGCGTAAGGCCCCGAGCCCGGTCCTCAGCAGGTCTTCACGACGAACGCGCCCCGCCTGCACGTACGGACTCGTCACACAGCCTCGTACGGACCCCGCTACACCGCCACGAGCGGTGCGTCCTCGCGCCACTTGAGGATCTTGTCGAAGCTGACCACCGCGCCGCCCCGGCCCGGTTTGTTGCCGATGTGGACGTGGTCGGCGAGTTCGCGGATGAGACCGAGGCCGCGGCCGTTCTCGGCGTCGGCGTGGGCGGGCACGGGGCGGACCGGTGGGCGGTGCGGGAAGCCGGGGCCGGAGTCGGCCACCTCGATACGGCACTTCTCACCGTCGAGATAGGCGGTGACCCGGTACGCCTCCGAGGTGCCGCCCGCCGAGGCGGCTCCGCCGTGCTCGACGGCGTTGGCGCAGGCCTCGCTGAGGGCGACGGAGAGGTCGTAGGAGACGTCCGGGTCGACGCCCGCGGTCTCCATCGCGCCGAGCAGCAGCCGCCGGGCGAGCGGCACGCTCGCAGCTTCACGCCGCAAATGGAGTGACCACCAGATGCTCATGCTCCAGCCTCCCGGCCGCGGCTCGACATACCGTTACGTATTGCCATGGAGGCCGTCGCGCAATCGCCCGGAACCGGTCCTGCCGCCCGAACGGCGGATGCGGACCCGTCACGTTCGGTGTATGCGCAGCGAAATCCTCCGAATCACCCGTCTCACATGACACTCCCGGCCCGCACCATCAGGGGCGCGGGGAACTGCGCGACAAACCACAGACAACCCGCAGTCGCCAAACGTGAGAAACGCCCCACCCCCTGACGCGCCCGACGCCCACCTGACACGCGCCCCCATATCCCCGTACCTCCCCTCATGCACCGGCCTACCGGGCGGAGCCCCGGCGTACCTAGCGGGACCCCCCGATGGGATGATGGCCCCACCATGACTGCCCCCCACCCACGCCGGCCAGGCGCCCCGCGCCGGTCGCACACCGGAGGTGATCTCCGGGTCCTGCGGGCCGCGGTGTTCGCCGCGGTCTGCGTCGTGCTGGCCGGGGTCGGACACGCGCTCGCCTCGTGCGCGACGATCCCGCTGTGGACGCTGGGCGTCGGATTCGTGGGGGTCTTCGCCGTGGCGGCCGTACTGGCCGGCCGGGAGCGCTCGCTGCCGGGCATCGCGGCGGTCCTGGCCGTGGGCCAGACCGTGCTGCACACCCTGTTCGGGCTGGGTCAGCACGGGACGACGGCCACGGCGTCCGCCGCGTCGAAGGCCGCCGAGGCCATGGACGCGGCCCTCGTCGAACGCGCCGCCCGGCTCGTGTGCGGGACGACCGCCGCCGCGCTGAGCCCCACCCAGGCCAGGCAGATCCTCATCGACGCCGGGCTGGGCACGCACGTCGCGCACCACCCGGCGGACGCCATGGCGACCGCGCCGGACTCCACGGCGGCCCTCCTGCCGTCCCTGCCCATGCTGCTCGGGCACGTGCTCGCGGCCATCGCCGCCGGATGGGTGCTCCGCCACGGCGACCTGGCGCTGCTGCGCCTCGTCCGGCTGTCGGACCAGGAACCGCTCGCGGGGTCCGTACGGTCCCTGCGCGGGGCGCTCGCGCTGGCGCGGGCCCTGCGGTCCGGGCTCCCGGTCGCGCCGGACGCCGTATCGCGCGCCCCTCACACCACGTACGCCGCCCCGCCCGCCCTGCGTACGGCCGCCCTCCAGCACACGCTGATCCGGCGCGGTCCGCCGGCCGCCGGGCTCGCCCTCGCCGCCTGACACGACGGTCCGCTCGCTCCACACATCCGGGGGACGCCGTCGTGCGGCACACACACGCGCACGCCCGCGTGTACCCCTGTTCTCTTCCTCACTCACTGTGGAGTGTCACCAGTCATGAAGGCTTCTCGTGTCGGCGCCCTCGCCGCCGTCGGTGCCCTCGCCGGTTCCGCCGTCCTCGTCCTGTCCGGTCCCGCGTTCGCGCACGTCAGCGTGGCCGCGGAGGGCACGGCGGCCAAGGGCGGATACGCGACCGTCAACTTCAAGGTCCCCAACGAGCGCGACAACGCCTCGACCACCAAGCTCGAAGTGAGCTTCCCGACCGACCACCCGCTCGCCTCGGCCCAGCCCGAGGCCGTCCCCGGCTGGAAGATCGAGGTCACCACGGCCAAGCTCGACAAGCCCGTCGAACTGCACGGCGAGCAGATCGACAAGGCCGTCTCCAAGATCACCTGGACCGCGACCGGCGAGGGCATCACGAAGGGCTTCTTCCAGAAGTTCCCGGTCTCCATCGGCCAGCTCCCCGAGGACGCCGACGAACTGGTCTTCAAGGCCCTCCAGACGTACTCCAACAAGGAAGTCGTCCGCTGGATCGAGGTCCCGCAGGAGGGCCAGGAGGAGCCCGAGAGCCCGGCGCCCGTGCTCGCGCTGTCCGCCGCGTCCGACGACCACCACGGCTCGTCCGGCTCGTCCGGCTCGTCCGGCGCGTCCACCGCCTCCGACGAGTCGGAGGACGCCGGCGAGGACGCCGAGGCCGCCTCGAACGAGACCGCCGCCGAGCCCGCCGCCACCAGCGACACCACCGCCCGCGTGCTCGCTGTCGTCGGCATCGTCGTCGGCGCCGCGGGCGTCGCGTACGGCGTCCTGGCCGGCCGTCGCCGCACCGACGCCTGAGCCTCCGCCTTCACGACCCTCTCTCCCTCGGCGCGCACGCCCCCGTGCGCGCCGGGGCTCGAACATTTGGGACATTTCTCTATGCGCACGAACACGAAGACGACCACGAAGAGGACGACGAGGACGAAGGCGTACGCGGCCGGCGCGCTGCTCGTCGCAACCGTCCTCACCCTCTCCGCCTGCGGCACGGGCGACGACTCCACGACGTCGGTCGCCGAGGTCTCCGACACCGGACCGCGGAAGGCGGCCACGGTCCTCGACCGGCCGTTCACCAAGCCGGACCTGGTCCTCACGGACACGCAGGGCAAGTCGTACGACCTCCGCGAGGAGACCAAGGGCAAGCCGACGCTGATCTACTTCGGCTACACCAACTGCCCCGACATCTGCCCGCTGACCATGAACAACATCGCGGTCGCGAAGAAGGAGGTGTCGAAGAAGCTGTCGCAGTCGGAGCTGGCGAACCTCCGGCTCGTCTTCGTCACCACCGACCCCGAGCGGGACACCCCGGCGGAGCTCGGCAAGTGGCTCAAGGGCATCGACCCCGAGATCGTCGGCCTGACCGGCGACTTCGACGAGATCCAGGCCGGCGCCCGCGCCCTCGGCATCTCCATCGCCCCGCCGACGAAGGACGCGAACGGCAAGACCATCTCCGAACACGGCACCCAGGTCATCGCGTTCTCGCCGAAGACCGACGGGGGCTATGTGCTGTACGGCGAGGCCGCGACCGTACAGGACTACGAGAAGGACCTGCCGAAGCTGCTCAAGGGACAGAACCCGTGAGGCCACTCGCCGGACGGGTCCTTATCGCCGCCGCCGTGCTCGTCCTCACCGGCTGTGGTTCCTCCGACTCCTCTGGCTCCTCCGCCGCGAAGCTGTCGGTCGAGTCCGCCTACATGCCACAACCCGTCACCGACTCCATGGCCGCCGGTTACCTCGTCATCAAAAACACCGGCGGCACAGCGGACGAGCTCACCTCCGTCACCAGCGACCTCGCCCAGGACGTCACCGTCCACGAGACGACCGGGCAGTCGATGCGGGAGGCGGCGGCCCTGAAGGTCCCCGCCGGTGGTGAACTCGTCCTCGCGAGCGGCGGAAACCACCTCATGTTCGAGAACCTGAAGCGCAAGCCGAAGGAAGGCGAGACGGTGTCCCTGCGGCTGAACTTCACCACGTCCAAGGCCGTCACGGTCGAGATGCCCGTGAAGTCGGCGACTTATCAGCCGACGAGCGGGCACTGAGGGAGGTACCACCGTTGAGCCGGTTGAGGCCGTTGCTGTTGCTGCTGTTCGCCGCCCTCGGCACGCTGCTCGCCGGAGCTGTGCCGGTCTCCGCGCACGCCGCGCTGACCGGCAGCGACCCGCAGCAGGGATCCGTGGTCGAACAGGCACCGTCCCAGGTGTCGCTCACGTTCTCCGAGAAGATCGCGCTGTCCGACGGCGCGGTGCGCGTGTACGACCCCAAGGGCAAGCAGGTCGACACCGGCGACATCTCCGACCTCGGCGGCAACAGCTACGGGGTGGAACTGCACGCCGGCCTGCCCGACGGCACCTTCACCGTCACCTACCAGGTGGTCTCGGCGGACAGCCACCCCGTCTCCGGCGCCTTCACCTTCTCCATCGGGGCGCCCTCCAAGACGACGGTCGCGGTACCCGAGCAGTCCGTCGGCGGCGGGGCCGTCGGGGGCCTCTACGGGTTCGCGCGCTACCTGTCGTACGCCGGTTTCATCCTGCTGGTCGGCGGCGCCGCCTTCGTGCTGGCCTGCTGGCAGCGCGGTGCCGGAGTACGGCCCGTGCAGCGACTCGTGGTCTCCGGCTGGCTCACGCTGACCACCGCCACGCTCGCGATGCTGCTCCTGCGCGGCTCGTACACCGGCTCCGGCAAGCTCGGCGACATCTTCGACCTGGACCTGCTCGGCCAGGTCCTCCAGACGAAGACGGGCGCGGCCTTGGTGTCCCGCCTGCTGCTGCTCGCCGCGGCGGCACTGTTCATCGCGGTGCTGTTCGGGGCGTATGCGCGACGGGACGAGGAGACCGAGGACGCGGAGGACGCGGAGGACGCGGAGGACGCGGAGGACGCGGAAGAGTCGGCGGAGGACGCCGACTCCCTCAGGCGGGACCTCACCTTCGGACTCGCCATCGGCGGGGGTGTGGTCGCCGCCGGGCTCGCCGCGAGCTGGGCTATGGCCGAGCACGCCTCGACCGGCATCCAGACGGGCCTCTCGATGCCGCTCGACGTGCTGCACCTGCTGGCGGTCGCCGCCTGGCTGGGCGGTCTGGTGACCCTGCTCGTGTCACTGTTCCGGGCGCCCGCCGACGCCCAGATCGAGACCGCGGCCGTACGACGGTTCTCGCGGGTCGCGTTCGGTAGTGTGCTCGTCCTGGCCGCGACCGGCATCTACCAGTCCTGGCGGCAGGTCGGCACCTGGTCGGCGCTGACCGGCACGGCCTACGGGCAACTGCTCCTCGTGAAGATCGGCCTGGTCGCCGTACTCGTCGGAATCGCGTGGATATCGCGCCGGTGGACGGCGCGGTTGGCGGAGACTCCGGCCGCCGTGGAAACCGTGGTCGAGGAGAAGGAGCCGGCGGCCGCGCGCACCAGTGGCGGCGGTGACGGTTCCGAGCGCGCCGCTCAACTCGCCCGGCAGCGGGCCGCGATGACCGCCGCGCGCGAGAAGCGGATACGGAACGCCGATCCGGGCCGTACGGGCCTTCGCCGGTCGGTGCTGGCGGAGGCGGGCGTCGCCGTCGTACTCCTCGCCGTGACCACGGCACTGACCTCCGCCGAGCCGGGGCGCACGGTGGAGGAGGCCAAGGCGGCGAACGCGGCCGTGGCGCAGGATTCCGACCCCTCCGGGGCACTGACGCTGGACATCCCGTTCGACACCGGGGGCAAGAACGGCAAGGGCGTCGCACGGCTGGAGCTCGACCCCGCGCGCGTGGGCGCCAACGAGATGCACATCTACGTGCAGGGCTCCGACGGCAAGGCCTTCGACATCCCCGAGGTGAAGATTGCCTTCACCCAGGAGGCCAAGAAGATCGGCCCCCTGCCCGTGGTCCCCGACCGCATCGCCACCGGGCACTGGACGGCGAACGGTGTGCAGATCCCCATGGCGGGCGACTGGAAGATCGAGGTCACCGTACGGACCTCCGACATCGACCAGGTGACCGTAAGCAAGAACGCGCAGATCGGCTGAACGAGATCATGGCTGACCAGTCCACGACGGGCCCCTCTGAGGGGAACGACATCATCGGAGACCGCCCCGGCAAGGGGAAGTCCACCTCCCTGGAGGCGCGGGGACCTGCGCGAACAACCACGAACGACCCGCAGTCGCCCACGGACGCTCCGGAGCTGCGGCGAGGCGGCGACACCGCCCCACCCGCCGGCGGAACAATCTCCCGCCGACGTCTGCTCGGCACCGCCGGTGCGACCGGTCTCGCCCTGGGCGCGGCCGGCGCCGCCGCGGGGTACGCGGCGGCCTCCTCCTCGGACTCGTCCTCGAAGGCCACCCCGCTGTCCTCCCTGGGCGCGAGCGAGGTGATGTTTCACGTGAAACACCAGCCCGGGATCACGACGCCCCTCCAGGCCCGCGGCCACCTCATCGCGTTCGACCTCGCCGCCGGCGCCGGACGCAAGGAGGCGGCCGCCCTGCTGCGCCGTTGGTCGGAGACGGCCCGGCGGCTGATGGCCGGGGAGGCCTCCGCGCAGGACGACACAGGCATCGCCCGCGACGCGGGCCCTTCCTCGCTGACGGTCACCTTCGGCTTCGGGCACAGCTTCTTCGCCCGTACGGGGCTGGAGAAGCAGCGCCCCGATTCCCTGGACCCGCTGCCCGACTTCTCCTCCGACCAGCTCGACAAGACACGCAGCAACGGCGATCTGTGGGTACAGATCGGCGCCGACGACGCGCTCGTCGCCTTCCACGCCCTGCGTGCGATCCAGAAGGACGCGGGCAGCGCGGCGCGTGTGCGCTGGCAGATGAACGGCTTCAACCGCTCGCCGGGCGCCACCGCGCACCCCATGACCGCGCGCAACCTGATGGGCCAGGTCGACGGCACCCGCAACCCCAAGCCGACCGAGTCCGACTTCAACGAGCGGATCTTCGTACCCGCGTCCGCCTCACCGAGCACCTCGGGCGACCCGGAGTGGATGGCCAACGGCTCCTACGCCGTCGTACGCCGGATCCGCATGCTCCTGGACGACTGGGACCAGCTCTCGCTGAAGGAGCAGGAGGACGTCATCGGCCGCCGGAAGTCCGACGGCGCCGCGCTGAGCGGGGGCGCGAAGGCGACCGAGACAACGGAGATGGACCTGGAGAAGACCGACTCCCAGGGCAAGCTCCTCGTCCCGATCAACGCGCACGCCCGCATCACCCGCCCCGACCAGAACGGCGGCGCGGCCATGCTCCGCCGCCCCTTCTCCTTCCACGACGGCATCGACGCGGACGGAGTCCCCGACGCCGGCCTCCTCTTCATCTGCTGGCAGGCCGACCCCCTCCGCGGCTTCGTCACCGTCCAACGCAAACTCGACCGCGGCGACGCCCTCTCCAAGTTCATCCGCCACGAGTCCAGCGGCCTGTACGCGGCGCCGGGGGGTGCGGGGGAGGGGGAGTACGTGGGCCAACGGTTGCTGGAGGCTTAGCTGGGCAGCCCACTCGTCGTAACTGCGGGCAATCGTGCCGCTGGGGCGATGGGGGTACCTCCCGCTCGAGCGAAGCCGAGAGTGAGGGAGGGTGGGCGCAGGCGGCACCCTGTAAGCGCCGGCAAGCGCTGCCCAACCCCCGCCCAGCACGAACGCCGGGGGGCCAGGGAGGCGTGACAGCGCATCCCAGGGCCGTACATCGCCCTCCAGGGCGGTGAAGGCGGCACGTGTGCGCCCGTGCCCCACAAGGCCCATTAGGGTGAAGCCATGCCAGCCAGCTACGTGTACCTCGGCCCCGAGGGCACCTTCACCGAGGTCGCCCTGCGCACGCTGCCGGAGTCCGCGACCCGCGAGCTCGTCCCGATGATCTCCATCCCCGCCGCCCTCGACGCCGTCCGCAACGGCGAGGCCGAGGCCGCGTTCGTCCCGATCGAGAACTCCGTCGAGGGCGGCATCACCACCACCCTTGACGAACTGGTCGCCGGCGCCCCGCTGATGATCTACCGCGAGGTGCTGCTCTCCATCACCTTCGCCCTGCTGGTCCGCCCGGGCACGAAGCTCTCCGAGATCAAGACGGTCACCGCCCACCCGGCCGCCCAGCCCCAGGTCCGCAACTGGATGAAGGCCAACCTCCCCCCGGACGTCGTCTGGGAGTCCGCCGCCTCGAACGCGGACGGCGCCCGCCTCGTCCAGGAGGGCCGCTACGACGCCGCCTTCGCGGGCGAGTTCGCGGCCTCCCGATACGGCCTGGTGGCCCTGGAGACCGAGATCCACGACGCGGAGAACGCCCAGACCCGGTTCGTCCTGGTCGGCCGCCCGGCCCGCCCCGCCGCCCCGACCGGCGTCGACAAGACCTCCGTCGTCATCTGGCAGCGTGACGACCACCCCGGCGGACTGCGCGACCTGCTGGGCGAGTTCGCCGTCCGCGGCGTCAACCTCATGCTGCTCCAATCCCGCCCGACCGGCGCGGGCATCGGCAACTACTGCTTCGCCATCGACGCCGAGGGCCACATCTCCGACCGCCGGGTGGCGGAGGCGCTGATGGGGCTCAAGCGGGTATGCCTGCAAGTGCGCTTCCTCGGCTCGTACCCGCGCGCGGACGCCGAGGTGGCGAAGATCCGGTCCACCCTGCCGGGCACCTCGGACGACGAGTTCATGGTCGCGGCGGACTGGGTGGCGCGCTGCCAGGACGGTCGGTTCTAAGGGCCGACTCGGCGCCCCGCCCGCCGGTCCTACCTGCTGATTTTCTTTATCCACAGGAGTTATCCACAGGCGCGCTTCTCGACCTGGGGACAAGTCGACAACACAACGCCACTCAGTCGACAAATCGCCCTAGAGGGCCCGACTGCGTCCACACCCCAGTAGGTCACCCTTCGTCCACGCGTTTCCTTGAGTCAATCCTTTAGAGCGACCCATTTCCACATGGATCCACTCGAAAGGGGGCGCGAGGGTGGTTTGAGTCAGGAATCCTGGAGTTGACGGCCACCTTTCGAAACGATCATCCCCGAAGTCCACAGATCTTTCGCACAGCCTGTGGATAACTCCCCGGCACTGTGGATTCCTGTGGATACCCAGCCCCCAAATCCCCTACGCCACAAGGAAATCGGGTCAACCAGAGGGCACCTACAGTGCCCCTTTCAGGGGGTTCGGACACAATTCATTGACTCTCCCCCACGCTCACCCACGCCCGCTACCGCGATGAACATTCCGCCCAGATCGCCGTGAATCCGACGTACTGCAAATCCAAGTCGTGGGCCGGAACCACTCACCGGTAGCCTTGAGGGGTGATTGACCTTCGCCTGCTCCGTGAGGACCCCGACCGTGTGCGCGCGTCCCAGCGCGCCCGTGGAGAGGACGTCGCGCTCGTCGACTCCCTCCTCTCCGCCGACGAGCGGCGCAGGTCTTCCGGCGTCCGCTTCGACGAGCTCCGCGCCGAGCAGAAGGCGCTCGGCAAGCTGATCCCCAAGGCCTCCGCCGACGAGAAGGCCGAGCTGCTGAAGAAGGCGAGCCGGCTCGCCGCCGACGTCAAGGTGGCCGACGCCGAGCGCGACGCGGCCGACGCCGAGACCCAGGAGCTCCTCCTCCAACTCGGCAACCTCGTGCACCCCGACGTCCCCGTCGGCGGCGAGGAGGACTTCGTCACGCTGGAGACGCACGGCGAGATCCGCGACTTCACGGCCGAGGGCTTCGAACCGAAGGACCACCTGGAACTCGGCACGCTCCTCGGCGCCATCGACACCGAGCGCGGCGCCAAGGTCTCCGGCTCGCGCTTCTACTTCCTGACCGGCGTCGGCGCCCTCCTCGAACTGGCCCTGGTCAACGCCGCGATGGCCCAGGCCACGGCAGCCGGCTTCACGCCGATGCTGACCCCGGCGCTGGTCCGCCCGCAGTCCATGGCCGGTACCGGCTTCCTCGGCCAGGCCGCCCAGGACGTCTACCACCTCGACAAGGACGACCTGTACCTGGTCGGCACCTCCGAGGTCGCGCTGGCCGCGTACCACATGGACGAGATCCTCGACGCCGACCGCCTTCCCCTGCGCTACGCCGGCTTCTCGCCCTGCTTCCGCCGCGAGGCCGGTTCGCACGGCAAGGACACCCGAGGCATCTTCCGCGTCCACCAGTTCGACAAGGTCGAGATGTTCTCGTACGTCGCCCCGGAGGACTCGCAGGCCGAGCACCAGCGCCTGCTGGAGTGGGAGAAGCAGTGGCTGACGTCGCTGGAGCTGCCGTTCCGGGTCATCGACGTCGCCTCCGCCGACCTCGGCTCCTCGGCCTCGCGCAAGTTCGACTGCGAGGCTTGGATCCCGACCCAGGGCAAGTACCGCGAGCTGACCTCGACATCCGACTGCACGGAATTCCAGTCGCGCCGTCTGCAGATCCGCGTGCGTGACGGCAAGCAGGTCAAGCCACTGGCCACGCTCAACGGCACGCTGTGCGCCGTCCCGCGCACGATCGTCGCCGTCCTGGAGAACCACCAGCAGGCCGACGGTTCCGTCCGGGTCCCCGAGGTCCTCCGCCCGTACCTGGGCGGCCGCGAGGTCCTGGAGCCGGTAACCAAGTGAGTACGGCCGCTGCTTCCGGCTTTCCCTTCCAGCTGATCGCGACCGACCTCGACGGAACGCTCCTGCGCTCCGACGAGTCGGTCTCGCAGCGCACCCGTGAGGCGCTCGCCGCGGCCGCCGCGGCGGGCGCCGCCCACATCGTCGTCACCGGCCGCGCCGTCCCCTGGACCCGGCACATCCTCGACGACCTCGGCTACCAGGGGCTCGCGGTCTGCGGTCAGGGCGCGCAGGTCTACGACGCCGGAGAGCACCGCCTGCTCACCGCCATCACCCTGGACCGGCAGCTCGCCGCCGTGGCCCTCGCCAAGATCGAGGCGGAGGTCGGCCAGCTGTACCTGGCCGCCAGCCGCGCGGGTCTGGAGGGCGAAGTGCTGGTCGGTCCCGGCTACGCCCTGCACGGCTCGCTGCCG
Source organism: Streptomyces tailanensis (assembly GCF_008386495.1). Taxonomy (GTDB): domain Bacteria; phylum Actinomycetota; class Actinomycetes; order Streptomycetales; family Streptomycetaceae; genus Streptomyces; species Streptomyces tailanensis. The sequence goes on from NZ_VTHJ01000081.1 coordinate 21,272, forward strand.
ACCGCCCCGCTCACGGATGTGTCCGATCTCTGGGCAGCGCCGCTGAACAAGATCTACATACAGCACCCCACGATGACCTCCGACGAACTCGCCGAGTCCGCCCGCCAGGCCGCCGGCGGCTTCGTCACCGTCGCCATGGCCGGCGAGGGCATCGTCGAGCTCCTCCCCCTCGGCCTCACCAAGGCCACCGGCCTCTCCCTGGCCGCCCGCCGCCTCGGTCTGAAGTCCGCCGACACCATCGCCTTCGGCGACATGCCCAACGACATCCGCATGCTCACCTGGTCCGCCCACGGCGTAGCCATGGCCAACGCCCACCCAACCCTCAAGGCCATCGCCACCGAAGTAGCCTCCTCGAACGAGGAAGACGGCATCGCAGAAGTCCTGGAACGCTTGCTGTCCGCCGACGCCCCCCAGCCATAGCTGCGGGCAGTCGTGCCGCTGGGGCGGTGGGGGGGGACCTCCCGCTCGAGCGAAGCCGAGAGTGGGGGAGGGTGGGCGCAGGCGGCGCCCTGTCAGCGCCGGCAAGCGCAACCGACCCCCGCCCAACACCAACTCCCGGGCGCCTCTCAAACGCGCTCACAGCCCAGGCACCAAACCCCGGGCCCTTCCACACGTACCCCAAGGCCAAGAACCCGGCCAAGTCACAGCGACAGCGAACCGGCGGAGGATGCACGAATCGAACGTGCGCGGGCTCAACACCCGACCACGGCTTAGCAAGCCGGTGCCTTACCACTCGGCCAATCCTCCGGGTGGGCGGCCCACGCGAAACGAATCGCGCGCTCGAAGCGGCCGCCCCGGGCAGCGTCCCAAGAGAGCGGACTCGACGGAGGGGTAACTACTCCGGAACCCGCCACGGGCTGCCCTGTCGGGAACTCGACGTACTGCGCCTGATGAACAGCATCGCCGGGCTCCTCTCCCAGAACATGGCGCCGGCTCGAGCCGGCGGCCTGAACACCAACCACTGTGCCCTGCCGCCTAGTTGCACGCCACCGAATATCCACCGCACGCCCGTCCACCGCGCAACACGGTCAACGGCGGCGCCACCTGCGCCGACGCGCCTTGCTGAAGAACCACCCGGCGGGCGGCTCGTCCGACCGCCACGGCTGGGGATCGGGCGCCTGCTCCCGCCAGCGCGCCGCGAGCATCCGGGCCCGCGCCGACGGCTCGGCCGTCTCCGCGGACCGTATGAAGTCCTCGTCGAACTCGACGTCGTCCCAGACGTCTTCGCCCTCGGCCCCGCTCTTGGAGCCGGACCTTGCCCCCGGCTCGATCCCGGCCCCGCTCCCCGGCACCGTGCCCTGCCCCTCGCCGCCGTCGGGCGACACCTCCGCCGTCATCCCCGTTCCTCCTGCCCTCGGGCCGCCCTTCCTGGCCGCGTATGCCCCATCGCTTCCCCCTTCGCCCAGTGTGCCCGGACGTACGTGAAGCCCCTGTCAAGATCAATAGTTGGACGGACGCCCGGGAATCCGCGAGGGCCCGTCCTCCGGAGCCGCCCAGCAGCCCCGGAGGATCCCGTCACTCCTCCCCGGCCAGCTTCAGCGTCCGCAGCTTCTGCCCCGCGTACCAGGTCGCGCCCGCCGTGACGACCGTCAGCAGGATCACCGCGGTCGGTAGCCCCACGTCGGAGGTCACGAGGTCGCCCTCGGTGACCTCGTGGGCCACGGCGAGCGCCCACTGCTGAACGCTGAGCGTGCGCGCACCGTCCACCAGGGACCCGAACAACGCCTCCCACACGAGCGCGTACACGAGCCCGAAGACGACCGCGTGCCGGGTCACCGTCCCCAGGAGCAGGAACATGGCCGCGTAGGCGATCGAGGCGACCAGCGCCGCCACCGTGTAGGCGACCGCGATCTGCTGTCCGTTGCCGTTCAGGATCAGGCCCGCGAGAAACGTCGGTATCGCCGAGAACGCCATGGTCACCGCGATCGCCACGATCAGCTTCGTGAGCATGATCGTCGGCCGCTTCACCGGCTTGGCCAGCAGATACACCACCGAGCCGTCATCGATCTCCGGCCCGATCGCGCCCGTTCCCGCGATGACGCCGATGATCGGCACCATCGTGGCGAGCGCGAACCCGCCGAGGAGGTCGACGGCCACCTGGTCGTCCGCGCCGCTCAAGGCGCGTACGGCCACGGAGATCACGATCAGCAGCAGGGGCAGCGCGCCGAGGATGAGGGCCCGACGGCGGCCGAGCAGGGCCCGGTAGGTGAGCCGGGCGACTGTGGGGTCGTACATCTTCGGCCTCCTACGCCGCGACGAGATACGAGAAGACGGACTCGAGGGACTCGTCCGACGGTGAGACCGTGAGCAGACGGATGCCGTGGTCCCGGGCCACCCTCGGCAACAGGGCGGTGAACCGGCCGAAGTCGACGGCCTGGATGCGCAACGCGCCCTCCGTCACGTCCACTTCGATCCCGGCGGTCGACGGGTCGGCGATCAGCGCGGCGGCCAGGGCCCGGTCGTCACTGGAGCGCACCAGGTAACGGTGCGGACGGTCGGTCATCAGACGCCGGATGCGCCGGAAGTCGCCGCTCGCCGCGTGCCGCCCGGCGACTATCACCTCGATATGGGCGGCCAACTGCTCCACCTCTTCGAGGATGTGGGACGAGAACAGCACGGTGCGGCCCTCGTCGCCCATGCGCCGCAGCAGGTCCATGAGCTGCATGCGCTGGCGCGGGTCCATGCCGTTGAAGGGCTCGTCCAGCAGGAGCAGGGACGGCTCGTGGACCAGCGCGGACGCCATCTTCACGCGCTGGCGCATGCCCTTGGAGTACGTCGAGATCTTGCGGTCCTGCGCGTACTCCATCTCCACCGTGGCGAGCGCCCGCTGAGCGGCCTTCGCCCCGAGTCCGTGCAACTCGGCGTTGGCGACGACGAATTCGCGGCCCGTGAGGAAGTCGTACATCGCCTCGCGCTCGGGGACGATGCCGATGTGCTTGTAGATCTGCTCGTTGCGCCACACCGGCTTGCCGTCGAGGGTGACGGAGCCCGTGGAGGGGGCGAGGAAGCCGCCCATCATATTGATGAGGGTGGACTTCCCTGCACCGTTCGGGCCGAGCAGGCCGGTGACACCGGGGCCGATCGTCATCGTGACGTCGTTGACCGCCACCACATTGCCGAACCAGCGCGATACGTGGTCGATGTTGAGCGTGGTCACAGCCCGGCCTTTCGGTAGCGGCGCATCAGCAGGCCGTAGCAGCCGGCGATGAGAGCCAGGACGACGAGGAGGTGAACGACTCCCTGCCCGCTGGACGGCCCATGGCCACCGGGGAAGTTGGAGGTGGCTCCCAGGAAGGCCGTCTGCACACCGTCTATGAGCGTGATGGGCGAGAAGAGGCCGAGCCAGGGCACCGCGTCACCGCTGTTCTGCACGTCGGCGATGGCCTGGACGGCGGACACGGCCCCGTAGGAGATGGTCAGGACGGCGATGACGGCGGCGATGCCGAAGCCGCGGCGCGGGGTGACCGCCGAGATCACCAGGCCGATGCCGGCGAAGAGGAGCGACAGCAGTGCCACGGACACCAGTCCCTGCCCGAATCCCTTGGTCTGGTCGGTGAAGTCGAGCTTGGCCAGCAGCGCGCCCACATAGAGCACGATCAGCGGCACGGTGGTGAGGATGAAGAGCGCCGAGGTCAGCGCCGCGAACTTCGCGCGGACGTAGTCGGCGGTCTCGATCGGGCGCGAGAAGTACAACGGCACGGTCTTGAAGCGCAGGTCGCGCGAGACGGACTGGGGTGCCTGGGAGGCGACGTACAGGCCGATCACGGCCTGCATGATGATCGCGTAGTCGGTGTACTTGATGGGCAGGTCGTTGGCCTGGGTGGCGACGGCGACCGCCACCATGATGGCCGCGGGGACACACATCACCGCGAAGAGCAGCATGGGCAGCACCTTGGACTTGGCCGAGCGGCCCAGTCCGTAGGCGCCGCGCAGGGACTGCGAGTACAGCGAGCGGCGGGCGTAGGCACGGCCCAGGCGGGGGCCGTCGTAGTTGCGGTAGCCGATGTTGTGGATGCGGCTCTGTTCGCCCGCGTGTGTGGGCTGTTCGCCGGCGCGGGCCGGGGCCTGTGCCCGGGTCTGCTCAACCGCCATGGCCGACTGCCTCCTTCCGTGCGTGCTGCGAGCCCTGGGCGTTCGCCTGCTCGTCGCTGTCCTTGAACACCTCGGCGATCTGATGCCTGCGCTGCTCCATGCGGACCAGGCCGAGGCCCAGGTCGGCGACGACGTCCCGGACCAGGTCGTAGGTCTCCTCGCCCTGGGCGGTGAGCAGCAGGATGTGCCCGGCGCCCGGGAGGCCGCTGCCGTCCGAGACGGTCATCCCGCGCGCGTGGAGCGCCTTGCGCAGCGCGCCGGTGCCGTCGGGGTGCTCGTCGGTGTCCGTGACCTCGATGGCGAGCGTGGCCGTGCTCTGGGTGAAGTCCCTGGTGGAGCTGGACCGCAGGAGCTTGCCGCCGTCGACCACGACGACGTGGTCGCAGGTGCGCTCGAGCTCGCCGAGCAGATGGGAGGTCACGAGGACGGAGATGCCGAAGTCGGTGTGGATTCGGCGGATCAGGCCGAGCATCTCGTCGCGGCCGACCGGGTCCAGGCCGTTGGTCGGCTCGTCAAGGAAGACCAGCTGCGGGTCGTGCACCAGGGCCTGGGCGAGCTTCACGCGCTGCTTCATGCCCGTGGAGTAGCCGCCGATGGGGCGGTATCGCTCTTCGTACAGTCCGACGTGGCGCAGGGTGTCCGCGGTGCGCTCACGTGCGGCGGTCGGCGGGAGCCCCGACATGCGGGCCATGTGCACGACGAACTCGGTGGCCGAGACGTCGGGCGGCAGGCAGTCGTGCTCCGGCATGTATCCCACGCGCTCCCGGATGTCGCCGCCCTTGCTCGCGACGTCGAGTCCGAGCACCTCGGCACGGCCTTCCGTGGCGGGGGAGAGACCCAGCAGGATCTTGATCAGTGTGGACTTGCCGGCGCCATTGGCACCGACGAGTCCCGTCACACCGGGTCCGATGTCCACGGAGAGCCGGTCAAGAGCGGTCACCCTCGGGAACCGCTTGCTCAGGCTTTCGGTCGCGATCACAGTCACGAATTCGACATTAGGGCTGCCGGACGTAGCGGTCGTCACCCCGCAGAGCTGTCTGCGTCTCACTCTCGAGTCGTACGGGCCCGTAGGGGGTATCAGCCGCCGGTCCCCCTAGGGGTCACCCTGAGGTCGAACAACAGCAGGCCCGCGCGTCGAGCCGCGGCGGCCGCCACGAAGCCAAACGCCCACGGTCACCAGGAAGTTGAACGACCGGCTTCCCCGGTTCGTTCCCCCAGCCTTTCCACAGCTTTCGCGCCTGCCTGGTTTTCCACAGGCGCGGCACACCCCTATTGACGCGGCCTCCAACAACTGTCACATTCGCCCGTGTCACATTGCGAACACGGACCGTAGTCGACGGAGACGAGTGGAGGCGGTGGCATGACCTCGGCGGTGAAGGGTGAACGCGCGACGGAGCTCAAACGGTTCCGGCAGGTGCAGACCCTCGCGTACGAGTGCGCGGAAGCGGTCGCGGCGCAGCTGAAGCCGGGCGTGACCGAGCGCGAGGCGGCGCGCATGCAGCGCCGCCGGCTGCGCGAGCGCGGGGTCCAGGACTGGTTCCATCTGCCCTTCGCCTGGTTCGGCGACCGCACGGCGTTCGTGAACTTCCGCATACCGCTGCAGTTCTTCCCCACCGACCGCCGGCTGATGGAGGACCTGGAGGCGCACCGCGAGCTGATCCTGCGCGAGGTGCGCGAGCGGCGGCCGCTGCGCGAGATCTACGAGGACGTGGACCGGCTCATGGTCCGCCAGGGATACGCCAACCGGCATCGCGCGTACCCCTTCGGCGTCATCGCGCACAAGGTGGCCCGGGTGAAGGAACGGCGCTGGTCACCGCATGTCCTCGGGTTCGGTACGCAGTCGCTGAAGGGGCTGGCGGCCGACGCGCTGCACGGACACCGCGACGGTTGGTCACCGCTGTGGTCGCCGTACCGGTTCTCCGACCACCCGGCCCGGCCGGGGTGGGCGGTCGAACTGCACCTCGGTTTCCGGGGCACGGGCGTGAAGTTCGAGGAGATCCTGGTCGTCACCGACTCCGAGGACCCCGAGGAGAGCGCCTTCTGGCTGGACGACGACCTGCCCCACGTATGGCGGTGGGCGGAGGAGAAGTGCCGATGAGCGAGGGGGAGCAGATGAGGCGTGTGGTGGCGCTCGAAGGCGCCCGGGAGCGACGGGTGCGCGCGGACGGAGTCGAGCTGTCCGTCGCCGAACTGGGCGATCCGGGGCCGCCGACCGTGGTGCTCCTGCACGGCTACCCCGACTCCAAGGAGGTCTGGTCCGAGGTCGCCGTACGGCTCGCCGAGCACTACCACGTGGTGCTGTACGACGTACGCGGCCACGGCGGTTCGACGGCACCGCGGCCCCTGCGCGGCGGGTTCACGCTGGAGAAGCTGACGGACGACTTCCTGGCGGTCGTGGACGCGGTCAGCCCCGATCGGCCCGTGCACCTGGTGGGGCACGACTGGGGGTCGGTGCAGGGCTGGGAGTTCGTGACGGTCGGGCGCACCGAGGGCCGCATCGCGTCGTTCACTTCGATGTCGGGGCCTTCTCTCGATCACCTCGGCCACTGGATCAAGCGGCGCGTGAAGCGACCGACCCCGCGCCGGATCGGCCAGCTCCTCGGCCAGGGCGCCCGGTCCTGGTACGTCTATCTGCTGCACACGCCCGTGCTGCCCGAGCTCGCCTGGCGCGGCCCGCTCGGCAAGCAGTGGCCCGGACTGCTCCAGCGGGGCGAAAAGCTGCCCCCGGGGCACTACACCGCACCGTCGCTTCCGACGGACGCGGCGCACGGAGCATGGCTGTACCGCGACAACGTACGGGCCCGCCTGACCAGGCCCCGCGACGACGCGTACGCGCATGTGCCCGTGCAGCTCATCACGCCCCTGGGCGACGCGTTCCTGTCCGAGCGTCTCAATGACGAACTGGCGCTGTGGGCTCCGCAGTTGACCCGCCGCACCGTCTCCGCCCGGCACTGGGTCCCGCTCACGCGTCCCGACCAGCTGGCCGCCTGGATCACCGAGTTCGTCACCGCCACCGAGGGCGGACGGCCCGCGCCCATGGCCACCGGCAAGTACGCGGACCGGTTCGGCGGACAGTTGGTGCTGGTCACCGGCGCGGCCGGCGGCATCGGCCGGGCCACCGCCTTCGCGTTCGCCGAGTCCGGCGCACGCGTGGTCGCGATCGACCGAGACACGGAGGGCGCGGCCCGCACCGCCGAGCTGGCCCGGCTGATCGGCGCACCCGAGGCCTGGGCCGAGACCGTCGACGTCTCCGACGAGCAGGCCATGGAGAAGCTCGCCGCGAAGGTCGCCACCGAGTACGGCGTGGTGGATGTGCTGGTGAACAACGCGGGTATCGGGCTCTCGGGATCCTTCCTCGACACCACCGCCGAGGACTGGCGGAAGGTCCTCGACGTCAACCTGTGGGGTGTCATCCACGGCTGCCGGCTCTTCGGCAAGCAGATGGCCGAGCGTGGGCAGGGCGGCCACATCGTCAACACCGCCTCGGCGGCGGCGTATCTGCCCTCCAGGACACTGCCCGCGTACAGCACCTCCAAGGCTGCCGTGCTGATGCTCAGCGAGTGCCTGCGCGCGGAGTTGGCCGGGAAGGGCATCGGGGTGTCGGCGATCTGCCCTGGCATCGTCAACACCAACATCACCTCGACCGCGCGTTTCGCCGGCGTCGACGCCGAGGAGGAGAAGCGCCGCCGGCAGAAGACCGCACGGCTGTACAGGCTGCGGAATTACCCGCCGGAGAAGGTCGCGGACGCCGTCCTGCGCGCGGTCGTACGTAATCAGGCTGTCGTCCCCGTCACCCCGGAGGCCCGCGGCGGCCGCCTCATGTCCCGCTTCACCCCGAGAGCACTGCGCGCGCTCGCCCGACTGGAACCGCCGCTGTGAGCCGGGCGTGATCACGCGGGCGGCTACGGCGCAGGAGCCACCGCGCAATGCGGGCAGCGACAGCACAGAGCCGCCCCGCGGCACGACCGCCGACAGCGCCGGAGGTTTGGCGCGCACGGAAGCGTGGCGCGCGAAGACAGAAGGAGGCAGGAGGACCGTGAACGACGAATCGGCCGGGGCCGAGTACCGCATCGAGGACCTGGCGCACCGCAGCGGCGCCACGGTTCGTACGATCCGCGCCTACCAGGACCGCGGACTGCTCCCCAGGCCCGAGCGGCGCGGCCGGGCGAACGTGTACTCCGACGCACACCTGACCCGGCTGCACCAGATCGCCGACCTCCTCGACCGTAGCTACACCCTGGCCTCCATCAAGGAACTCCTGGAGGCGTGGGACACGGGCCGCGGCCTCGGCGGTGTCCTCGGCCTGGTCGCGGAGGTCGACGGGCCATGGACCGACGAGGAGGCCGTACGCATATCGCGGGCCGACCTGGTCGAGCGGTTCGGCGGCGCTTCGGACGAGGCTGCCGTGGCGGACGCGGTCGAGCTGGGCGTACTGGAGCCCGTGCCGGGTGAGGAGGACCTGTTCCTCGTACCGAGCCCCCAAGAGCTGGCCGTGGCCGCCGAGTTGCACGGGGTCGGGGTCCCACTGTCCGCGATCGCGGGCCATCTGCGCGAGTTGAGGGGGCAGGTGGAGCACATCGCCGCCCGTTTCCTGGACTTCACCACTGAGCACGTGTTCGCGCGCTACCTGGGGCAGCATCAGCCGCCGACCGAATCCGAGGCGGCCGAGGCCGCGGCACTCGTACGGCGGCTGAGACCGCTCGCACAGCGGACGGTGGACGTCGAACTCGCCCGGGCGATGCGGCTCTTCGCCACCCGGCAGCTGCGTCGGCACCTCGCCTCGGAGGAACCCTCCGAGCGCTCGGACGAGTCGTGCTCGGTGCTGATCCCGGTGTCCGCAATGCGGGCCGTGGAGAAGCTCGTCGGTCCCGAGCAGGCTCCGGCTTTCATTACGGCGGCGGCCGAACGGGAAGTACAGTCACGCACCTTGGACGCGCTCGCGGCAAGGCGCGACAAAGGAAGCGGAATTGCCCAATAACCCTGAATCGGATGACTGGTTGTCCACAGAATCTTCAATTCCCCTGTGGATAACTCCACTTGGCTGTGGATCAAACATCCGGATCAAAATCAGGTGCGTGATGCGTATCTCACCGGGCACGCTGGCGAGATGGACGAACGACGCACCGTGAAGGTGTCGAAGTACCTCTCGAAGCACCTGCGACACCAGCCGGAGCGCATCGGGCTCACGCTCGGCGAGGCCGGCTGGGTCGAGATCGACATGCTCATCGAGGCGGCCGCCACGCATGGTTTCCGCTTCACCAGGGCGGAGCTCGACCATGTGGTCGAGTCCAACGACAAGCGACGCTTCGCCGTCGAGGACGGCCGCATCCGCGCCAGTCAGGGCCACACTGTCGAGGTCGATCTCGGACTGCCCTCCGCGACCCCGCCGCCGTACCTCTACCACGGGACCGTGGCGGCATACCTGGGCGCGATCCGGGCCGAGGGCCTGCGCGCGATGAACCGCCACGATGTGCATCTCTCGCCCGACCGCGAGACCGCCACCCGGGTGGGCGCCCGCCGCGGCCGCCCCGTCGTGCTCTCCGTGGACGCCGGCGCCATGCACCGCGACGGTCACGTCTTCCGCGTCAGCGACAACGGCGTATGGCTGACCGAGGCCGTACCGCCCGACTACCTGCGGCTTCCGGAGTCGCACTGAGCCCTGGCCGGACCCGGCGCACCTGGCCCGGACCACCCGGCGCTGCGCTTACGCTCGATGGATGAGTCTGCGTCTGAGCACCGTGATCCTGCCGTACCTCCGCTGGCACGAGGGCGGCCGTGCGACCTGGCAGCGGACCGAGCAGCTCGGGTTCCACACCGCGTTCACCTACGACCATCTGTCGTGGCGGACTTTCCGGGACGGGCCGTGGTTCGGCGCGGCCGCGGCCGCGGCCGTGCCGACCCTGACCGCCGCGGCCGCGGTCACCGACCATCTGCGCCTCGGCACCCTCGTGACCTCGCCGAACTTCCGCCATCCGGTGACCCTCGCCAAGGAACTGATCTCCCTCGACGACATCTCCGGCGGCCGGATCACCCTCGGTGTCGGCGCGGGCGGCACCGGCTTCGACGCCACCGCGCTCGGTCAGGAGCCGTGGACGCCGCGCGAGCGCGCCGACCGGTTCGCCGAGTTCGTACCCCTGCTCGACCGGCTGCTCACCGAGGACTCCGTGTCGTACGTGGGCGACCACTACTCGGCCCACGAGGCGCGCAATATCCCCGGCTGTGTCCAGCGGCCCCGGCTGCCCTTCGCGGTGGCCGCCACCGGGCCGCGCGGGATGCGGCTGGCCGCGCGGTACGGGCAGGCTTGGGTGACCACCGGGGACCCCAAGCTGTACGAGACGGGCACCCCGGAACAGTCGATTCAAGCCATTCGCGGGCAGGTCGAGAAGCTGGCCGACACGGCCGCCGCGCTCGGCCGTGACGCGGCCGGACTCGACAAGATCCTCCTCACCGGCTTCACCCCCGACCGCGGTCGACCGCTCAAGTCGGTAGACGCGTTCGTGGACTTCGCGGGTCGGCATGCGGAGCTGGGTTTCACCGACATCGTGATCCACTGGCCGATCCCGGACTCCGACTTCGCGGCGGACGAGAAGGTCTTCGAGCAGATCGCCATGGAGGCACCGGCCCAGCTGTCCTGAGCCCACGTGATGGTGACAGTCGCAACAGAACGCGGCAGCCGGGCCGTATCGGCGCAGGTAGAGGCAAGGAGCATGGGGCGGTAACCACTCACCTGTGCGGGCGCCCGCACGACCGTGCGCGTATATGCGTGAGAATGGGATCCGTGACCTCAGCGACGAGACAGCCCGAGACCCCGGCCCCGACCGTACCGCCCCGGCTGATAGCCACGGATCTCGACGGCACCCTGCTCCGAGACGACAAATCGGTCTCCCCCCGTACGGTCGCCGCTCTCGCGGCCGCCGAGCAGGCGGGCATCGAGGTCTTCTTCGTCACCGGCCGCCCGGCCCGCTGGATGGACGTCGTGAGCGAGCACGTCCACGGCCACGGCCTCGCGATCTGCGGCAACGGCGCGGCCGTGGTCGACCTGCACGGCGGCCCGGGCACCCACCGCTTCGTCAAGGTCCGCGCGCTGGCGCGGGAGAACGCGCTCGACACGGTGCGGCTGCTGCGCGAGGCCGCACCGGGCACGGTGTACGCGGTCGAGCAGACCTTCGGCTTCAACCAAGAGCCCGATTACCCGAAGCTCCACATGGAGGTCCCCGACACCCTCGCGCCCGCCGAGAAACTGCTGGCCCCGGGCGGTGTCGCCGACGACGAGCCGGTCCTGAAGATCCTCGCCTACCACCCCTCGCTCGACCCCGACGCCTTCCTCGCCACCGCCCGCATCGCCGTCGGCGACCGCGCCACCCTCACCCGCTCCAGCCCCAGCGCCCTGCTGGAGATCAGCGGCCCGGGCGTCTCCAAGGCCAGCACCCTCGCCCTGTGCTGCGCCGAGCGCGGCATCTCCCACGAGGAGGTCGTCGCCTTCGGGGACATGCCGAACGACGTCGAGATGCTCACCTGGGCGGGCCAGTCGTACGCCATGGGCAACGCGCACCCGGACGTCGTCGCGGCCGCCTCCGGCCGAACCGTCGCCAACAACGACGACGGCGTCGCGGTCGTGATCGAGCAGCTGCTGGCGGCCCGGCCGTAACCACGACCACCAAAACCGAAGCCTCCACCCCGTACTTGAGCAGCCACGGCACGGGGCCACGCCCGACCCCGACCCCGGCGTGCCCCGTACCTCGAAGTGCAGGTGCGACCCGGGGGAGTTGCCGGTGGCGTCCGACTGGCCGATCCGCCCGGAAACCCGGCGCTCAAACCCGTGCCAGCAGCTCCCCCGCCGCCTCCCGCTCGACCATCGTCCGCAATGGGCCGTCGACGGCCGCCAGTTCCTCGTACGTCCCGCGCTGCGCGATCCGCCCCTCCGCCAGTACGACGACCTCGTCCACGGCCTCCAGCCCGGCCAGCCGGTGGGTGATCAGCAGGGTCGTACGGCCCTCGGTCGCGGCCAGCAGGTCCGCGGTGAGCGCGTCGGCGGTGGGCAGGTCGAGGTGTTCCGCGGGCTCGTCGAGGACGAGGACCGGGAAGTCGGCCAGCAGCGCGCGGGCGAGGGCGAGCCGCTGACGTTGGCCACCGGACAGCCGCGCCCCGTGTTCTCCGACCAACGTGTCCAGCCCGTCCGGCAGTTCGTCGACCCAGTGCCGCAGCCGCGCTCGCGCGAGGGCGTCCCGGAGTTCCGCCTCTGTGGCGTCCTTCCGGGCCAGCAGAAGGTTCTCCCGCACGGAACTGTCGAAGAGGTGCGTGTCCTGGGCACACAGCCCGACGAATCGCCGTACGTCATCACCGTCGAGCGCATAGGCGTCCACACCGCCCAGGGTGTACGTCCCCTCACGCGCGTCCAGGAAGCGAAGCAGCACCTGCGCGAGCGTCGTCTTGCCCGCCCCCGAGACACCGACCACGGCGATCTTGCGCCCCTGTTCGAGGGTGAGGTCCAGCCCGTCGAGCGCGTCCCGCTCCTGCCCGGCGTACCGGGCGCCGAGCCCCGCGAGCCGCAGCGGGAACGGCGACACCGGCGCCTCGGTCGGCGTCTCCGGTTCACGTACGGGGTCGGGGGCGTCCAGCACCTCGTGCACGCGCTCCGCGCTCCTGCGCACCCGCTGGCGGAACTGGACTGCGAGCGGCAGCCCCAGTACGGCCTCGAACGCGGCCAGTGGGGTGAGCACGACGACGGCCATGGCCACACCGCTCAGCCGCCCGTCTACGACCGCCTGTGCACCCAGCAGAGCCGTGGCCGCGACGGTGAGCCCGGAGACGAGCGCGGTCAGTCCGTCGCCGAGCGCGGTGGCGGTGGCGGCCCGGGAGGCGATCCGGGTGAGCGCCCGGTCGGCCCGCCGCGCCTCGGCGGTACGAGCGGGCAGAGCACCGGCGACCGTCAACTCGGCAGTGCCGGTGAGCAGGTCGGCCACCCGGGTGGCCAGCACCCCACGGGCCGGTGCCAACCGGTGCTCTGCCCGCCGGGCCACGGCCCCGGTCACCAGCGGCACGCCCGCCCCGGCGGCGAGCAGCCCCACCGCGAGGGCGGCCCCGGCCTCGGGCAGTAGCCAGGCGGTGAACCCGATGGAGACGGCGGACACGACCACCGCGGCTCCGGCAGGCAGCAGCCAGCGCACCCAGTAGTCCTGCAGGGCGTCCACGTCGGCGACCAGCCGCGAGAGCAGATCGCCCCGCCGGCTGGTACGCAGCCCCGCGGGCGCCAGCCGCTCCAGCCGCCGATAGACGGCCACCCTGGTGTCGGCCAGCATCCGCAGCACCGTGTCGTGCGACACCAGGCGCTCCGCGTACCGGAACACCGCCCGCCCGATACCGAACGCCCGCGTGGCCGTCACGGCGACCATCAGATACAGCACCGGAGGCTGCTGCGAGGCCCGCGAGATCAGCCACCCGGACGTCGCCATCAGCCCGACTGCACTGCCCAGGGCAAGGCTGCCGAGCAGCAGAGCGAGCGCGAGACGACTCCGGCGAGGGCCGGCCATACGTCGAACCCGGCCCAGCACACTTCCACGCGTGCCTGGGGCCAAGGCCTGCTCCTGCACACGCTCGGTCTCCTGGACACGCGCGGCTTCCCAGTCAGCAGGGCGGCTGCTCATAGCCACCCGCTCAACACGCCGGGTCCCGGACGCCGCAGCGGACTCCGCAACGGGCTCTGAGGAAGCCTCCAGCCGCACCACCCGATCCGCGACCTCCAGCAGCGCGGGCCGGTGCACCACCAGCAGCACTGTTCGGCCCACCGCCAGCCGCCGTACCGCCGCCACGACCTCCGCCTCGGTCTCCCCGTCCAACGAGGCCGTCGGCTCATCAAGGAGCAGTACGGACCGGTCGGCGAGGAACGCCCGGGCGAGGGCGAGCCGTTGCCGCTGTCCGGCGGAGAGACCGGCACCGTCCTCACCGAGCGCTGTGTCGGCCCCGGCGGGCAGGGCATTCACGAACTCCATCGCCCCCGCGTCGGCGAGCGCCCGCCGTACCGCCGCGTCATCCGCGTCCGGACGGGCCAGCCGTACGTTCTCGGCGATCGACCCGGCGTACAGGTGCGGCCGCTGCGGCACCCAGGCCACGCGCGAACGCCACTCCGTCAGGTCCAGCGAAGCCATATCGGCGCCCCCGACCGACACCCGGCCCTCGGTGGCCTCCGTGAACCCCAGCAGGACGTTCAGCAACGTCGACTTGCCCACACCGCTCGGCCCGACGAGCGCCACCGTCTCCCCGGGCGCCACGGTGAAGGACACGTCCGAGGCGGCGTCGTACGACCGCCCCGGATACCGAACGGTCACCCCTTCGAAGCGGATGTCGGCGGAAGACGGCACAGGCCGGGTCCCGGACTTCGGCACCGGTGTCTCCAGCACCTCGAAGATCTCCTCGGCCGCCGCGAGCCCCTCGGCGGCGGCGTGGAACTGAGCGCCCACCTGCCGGAGCGGCAGATACGCCTCAGGGGCCAGGACGAGGATGACCAACCCGATGTAGAGGTCCATCTCGCCGTGCACGAGGCGCATTCCGATGGTGACCGCGACCAGCGCGACCGAGATCGTCGCGAGCAGCTCCAGCGCGAAGGACGACAGGAACGCGATCCGCAGCGTCCGCAGCGTCGCCTGCCGGTACTCCCCGGTGATCCGCTTGATCGACTCGGCCTGCGCCTTGGCCCGGCCGAAGACCTTGAGCGTCGGCAGCCCGGCGACGACGTCCAGGAAATGCCCCGACAGCCGGGACAGCAGCCGCCACTGACGGTCCATCTGTGAGCGTGTGGCCCAGCCGATGAGCACCATGAAGATCGGGATCAGCGGCAGCGTGCCGACGATGATCGCCGCCGACACCCAGTCCTCGGTGACGATCCGCGCGAGCACCGCCACCGGCACGACGACCGCGAGGCCCAACTGCGGCAGATAGCGCGAGAAGTAGTCGTCGAGCGCGTCGACGCCACGGGTGGCAAGGGCGACCAGCGAACCCGTGCGCTGTCCACTCAGCCAGCCGGGGCCCAGCTCGGTGGCCCGTTCCAGCAACCGGCCCCTCAGCTCCGATTTCACAGCCGCGCTCGCGCGATGAGCGGCCAGCTCAGTGAGCCAGGAGACCAGTGCACGGCCGCCCGCCACGGCCGCCAACAGCAGTAGGAGAGTCCAGAGTTCGGCAACCGACATCCCATGCTGGAAGGCACCGACCACCACCTCAGCGATGAGCATCGCCTGCGCGATGACCAATACCGCCCCGACGGCGCCCAGGCCGACCACCGCCACCAGGAAGAGGCGGGTGGCACGGGCGTACCGCAGCAGTCGCGGGTCGATCGGTTTCACGTGAAACACCCTCTTCTCGGCGGCATGTTTCACGTGAAACATGCCCCTTCGGTCCCGGGAGGTGTGTTTGGCGATGTTTCACGTGAAAC
>NZ_VTHJ01000082.1:0-34317 GCF_008386495.1 Streptomyces tailanensis
TTTCGGCCCGCAGGGCCGTGTCTTTCAGGGGCGCGGGGAACTGCGCGAACAACCCCCACCTACCCGCACCCGCCAACCCACCATCCCGACCGAGCTGGAAGGCAGGGCGGGGTCGAAGGGGCAGCAGCCCCTGGGGACGGGAACGGGTAGGGGCGGCCGGGGCGACAAAGGCCCTGCTCAGTCCTCCGGCGCGTAGTACCAGAACTCCACCTCGGCCAAATTGCACCGCCCGTTGTGGGCGTCGTGGAGGCGGAGCAGTGGGTACTCGGCCGTGGCCGGCAGGACGGCCTCGTACCAGGCGCCGTCGATCGTCGCACCGATGGTGTGGAGGTCCGCCCAGGTCACCCCACCGTCCGCCGAGCCGCGCAGCACCGTCCCCGTCGCCCGCGACGCGAACCCCCCACGCGGCAGAACCCGAAGCTTGTCCACCCGCAAAGCGCCACCGGCACCAGCCCCCGCGTCGATGTCGATCCAACTGTCCGCCGCAAGGGTGTCCGTATACGTCGAGGCGTCACCGTCAAAGGCCTTCCACCCGTTGGACGCCTGGGTCCCAGTGCCGGGCCAGGAGATGGTCGACGCCTTCACCATCGCCGCGGTGACCCCCGTCCGCCGCAGCAACGTCTCGCGGGAGACAAGCAGTTCGTACGCCGCGTACACCTCGTCGATCAGCGTGTCCTCGTCCTTCCCGCTCTGTCCCTCCACCCGATCGAGCTCGGCGGTGAAGGCCGCATAGCTCTTCTTCGTCCACGCGGCGGCGTCGGTCGCCCGCGCCCGGGCGAGCACGTCGGCGAAGGTCTCGGCGACGGCCACGGCGGCCGCGGAGACCCGGGTGCCCCCGCCGACAAGGGCCGCGGTGACCTTGTAGTACCGCGTGCCGTGCCGCAACCCCTTGTCCTCATACGCGAAGGACCGGGTGCCGGAGACGACGTCCTCCCAGGTGTCCCCATCCGCCGAACGCGCCACGGTGAACGTGAGGGCATCCTCCGGCTTGTTCCAGCGAACGGTCGCGGTGTCCCCGTCCCGCTCGACGCCGACGAGCACCGGGTTCGCCCCAAGGCCGTCCACCGCCACCTTCGCGAACCGGGCGTCACCCGTCGCCGCGACACCCGCATGGACCGCGTACGGGAACGGGGAGAACAGACTCGCGACCGTCACCCAGGTCCGGCCGTCCGCCGACACCTGACCGTGCACGCGATGGGTGCTGAGGTCCCGGACGAGCCGCAGGTACGGCGTGGCGGCCAGGCTGCGGCCGTCGAGCTTCCGGGTGATCGGGGAACGGATGTCGTCCTGCCAGTCGTGGCGGCTGTCGCGGGTGCGGTTGTGGAAGACGAGCCCGCCGGCGGCGTCCGCGCCGAAGTACACGTGCCGGGTGTTCGCCGTGAGCCGGTCGCGCAGCATCAGGCCGGTGAGCGGCCCCCGCGCGCTGTCGATCCGCGCCGTGAGCGTGAAACTCCCCGCCGCCGGGCGGCTGACGAAGTGCAGCTCATCCTCGATGTCCCGGGTCAGTACGTCGTAGTCGTCCCCCTCGCCGAGCCCGTCGCCGCGCGCGCCGAGCACCCTGATCGCCCCGCCGCGTACGACCGCGCTCCCGGCCCGCGCCTCGAAGAGGGCATCGTCACGCCAGCCGGAGTTCCGCAGCGCGGGCGACTCCGAGGGCTCGGCCTCCACCTCCACCGTATGCGAAGTCCAGCCGTTCCCAAGGGAGTTGACCGCCGTCACCGTATAGAAGTACGTCTCGCCGAGCCGCGCCGACTCGTCGACGAAGTGCCGGCCCTTCACCTCGGCCGCGAGCACCTTGTACGGGCCCTGCCGTCGCGTCGCACGCCGGACCTCGTAGTGGGTGGCGCTCGCGGTGGTCTGCCAGGTGACGGTGACCGAGCCGTCGCCGGGCAGGGTGTGGACGAAGTCGACGTGGGGGGGCGGGAGTTCGGCGACGGTCGCCGTCGACAGCCGCAGCACCAGACCGGTCTTCGGCGCAACGCGCACCTTCCCGTCCCGCACCGGGAGCTCCTCGCCGCTGACCAGATCGAGGACACGGTCCCCGGCGGACGGCACCTCCACCTCGTACGCCCGCTCGTTGCCGTACGCCTTCCGCGTCGTGTTGAAGACGAAGAGGTAGCGGCCGTAGCGGGCGGTCAGCAGGTCCGGGTAGCCGGAGTACGCGTGGTCGGCCTCGAAGTTCTCGCGGTGGACCGTGCCGACGCCGGGCTGGTACGTGATGGGCGCGATCTCGCCCGCGAGGGCCTGGGGCGCGGTGCCGTCGCCGGTCTGCTGGTCCTCCATGAAGTCGACGTCGATGTTGTCCATGCGGGCCCAGTAGTCCTCGTAGCGGAAGAGCCCGTTGGTCTGCAGCTGCACGATGTGGTCGCGGTTCGGGTGCCGGACATGGAGCCGGCCGTTGCGGGCGAAGCCGCGCTGGCGTTCATTGAGGTGACCCCACAGGTGTGTGTCGCCGTCGCGCAGGGACACGAACATGCAGTCCACGTCCACCCAGGCGAACCGCTCGTAGTCGCCCGTCCGTACGCCGAGCGCGGTGAGCTCGGTGGCGGTGTAGTACGCGAAGTCGGTGTGCGGGTGGACGACGCCGGTCGGCGCCTGATCCTTCAACCAGCCCCAGGTCTCGGCCAGTTCGAGGTCGTACTTGTACTTCGCCTTCACCGAGGAGAAGGTGCTGAAGTACTGGTGGTCGGCGAGCTGCTGCTGGGCGAAGCCGACGGCCTCGCGGGCGTGCTCGCGGGTGGTCCGCCACGCGTCGCCCGCGTACCGCTCGGCGTGCTCGGCCATGTGGTGGGCCAGGGAGACGTAGTGGAGGATCTTGCCCTCGGAGATCCTCAGCACATACCCGGGAAAACCGGGGTAGTTGGTGTTGCGCTCGTCGATGACCATCTCCATGCGCATGAACCGCTTGAGGTTGTCGTCGAGGTCGGTCATACGGGCGTGGGAGCGGGCGTGCAGATTACGCAGCGCGGTGCGGAGGATGTGGTCGTTGAGCTCCTCGTCGCCGGCGTGGCCCCAGGTGCGGTGGAACCACTCGGGGAGGTAGTTGGTGGCCTCGCCGTAGTTGGCGACGTAGCCGTTCTCGCGGGTGTGGCCGGCCTCGGTCATGGTCGTGTAGCGGGTGCCGAGCGGCAGACGGCGTACGACGTTGCCGTCCTTGTCGAGCTTGGAACGGGCCAAACCCTTGATGACGTACTTGATGTAGTCGGCGGTCCAGCGGGCCGTGGTGTCGTGGTAGAAGAGCGAGTGGAAGAGGTCCAGGTCCTGCCCGTCGGGGCCGACCAGCACCTCCTCGCCGAGGAAGGGCTCCCAGCCGAGGGCTTCCCCGACGATGCGGTGGCTGCGCGCCCGTCCCTCGTAGAACTCCGAGCCGATGACCCGCAACCCCTCGTGGGCCTCCCAGGCGCCCTCATACGTGTACATGACCTGGTTGTAGATGTACGACAGCCGCGAGCGGGCGTAGTCGAAGTTGGCCTTCAGGACGCGTTCCCACGCGCCGCGCCGGGTGAGCGGGCCGCCGTCCCAGCCGACGTCCTTCAGCGAGGTCTCGCCCTCCTGCGTGCCGGTGGTGAACGGCTCGTCGAGGAAGGCCTCGAAAGCGTCCCGGCCGTAGACATCGTTGTCGGCGATGACGTTCTCGACCAGGTACAGCGCCTGGCCGAGTGCTCCGTAGTAGCCGCCCCAGTCGCCCTGGTGGCCGCCCCGGGCCAGCAGCTTGGTGTTGGCGTAGTAGTCCTTGGTGTGGTTGTCGAGGCACTTGAAGACCCGCAGCAGCGCGGCGTTCTTCTCGGCCGGTGTCCTCGCCGGGCACCAGGAGGCCCGAGCCAGCGCACCGGCGTAGAAGAACAGCTCCTCGACATAGCGGACGACCGACAGATTGCCCTTCGCCGAAGCGTCGACCTTCGCCGACAGGGAGTTGAAGAGCTTCACCTGGTCGGCGACATAGCCGTCGACGAGGGCCTGCTTGGCCGTGTCCTCGAGGTCGGGAACCGTGGCCGTGGGCGGGGTGAAGTCGGCCTGCGGATCGTCATCGAGAGCGAGGTATGCGCCGGTGTGGGTGTAGGCCCGGTAGTAGCCGCGGGAGTCGGCGGTGACCTTGTTGGTGAAGGCGCCGTCGTACGTGCGCAGGGTGATCTCGGCCCGGGACCGGCCCCGGGTGTGCTCCAGGGGCAGCATGATCGTCGCGTAGAAGAAACGGCCGGGCAGCGGCCGGTTGGTGCCGGTGTTGAGCGCCTCGTAGTCACCGGAACGGCGGTAGCCGATCTGCTCGCCGTTGATGTACGCGATCGTCTTGTACGTGGAGGTGTCGCCGCCCCAGAACTTGACGGTGAGGAAGTTCTGGTGGACCGGGTCGACGGCAACCATGAAGCGGAGGTCGCCGCCCTTGACGCCGGGGGCGGCGAGGGGTTTGGCGACGCGCGCCCGGTCCCCCGCGTTGCCGTCGACGACCTCGGTGTCGGAGCCGTGGAAGTCGTGGGCGGCCTCGGAGTCGGGGTTGCCGAAGTCGACGAGGTCGATCCGTCTCGCCCCTTCCGGCGCCGTGTCGGCCTCCTCGGCCGACACGGCGGCAACCGCCGGGGACCAGCCGCCGGTCAGAGCGAGCGTGCCCGTGCCGACTGCGGCCGTGGTGAGGACGGATCTTCTGGAGACGGGCATGCGGGATCCTCCCGGCCGGGCGTCGTTATAGAAAACGGTCTCCATGGAAGCTAGGCGGCTGTTCCCCAGGTAAACAAGATGCCGGGTGGAAGAAAGTGTTTCGATCGGCACGGAAATATAGACAACGGTTGCCGGGCGCCGGCGGCGGTGGCAGTCGCCCGGCGAGCGTGCGGACCGCCCGGTTCAGATGGGCTGCTTCGGAGGTCTCCTGGCCTGCTTGTACGCCTGCCACAGCTCGGCGGCCCGCTCGCACTGGACCTGCCCGTATCCGCACTCCGCGCAGCCGGTCATGTGGTTGATGAAAGCGCCGTACTCCGTCTCACCGGGCAGGTGGTCCGGGATCACGAGTCGCCGCGTCCGGTGGTTGGTGAGCCGCCCCCGCTCCCTTCCGCTCACGCCTTCCTCCGCTTGCGACGCGGCGGCCGGTGGTGATTGCGGATCTCGACGTTGTAGTCCGACACCCGGGACAGGTCGCCCCGCGCCCTGGCTTCCGCTCTCTGCCGGACCAGCGCGGCGCACACCCCGTAGTCCGGCAGCGGCACCGGGTCGTCGGGCGGAAGTCCGAGGAGGGGCGGCGGGTCCATCGTGGTGTGCGGGTCGGTCAAGGTCGGCTCCATGGACGGACTGGTAGGTACCGTCACATCGTGCCGACCTGGCAAGGCCCTGGCGTTGACTGGCTGTCAACACCCAGGACCTTGACCAGCGTTGACCGAACCGCTAAACGCCGCACCAGTTCGCGAACTCCAGCAGCTCCCCCGGTGCCTTCGCCCGCGCCCGCAACAGAGTCGCGACCGTCTCGTGCACGCCGGGGTGGTACCGGGTCTGCTGAGGCGCCACCTTCCGCGCCTTCGCCAGCGAGGCGAACGCGTCCCCGTGCTTCGCCGTCCATGTCTCCGCGCGGGCCCGGTCCACCCAGTAGTGGCCGGCACGGGCCTCCGGGTAGTCGTCCGGCAGGCGAACCTTGCGGGCCTCCTCCAGGGCACGGGCGTGCCGGTCCCTGTCGCTGGACGCCGACATGCCGTGGATCACGACGTTGACCGGGCCGAACACGAGCCCGTAATCACGAGTCTCCCCCGTCTCCGCAGCGATCTCGCCGGCGGCCCCCAGCCAGTCATACGCTCCGCTGACGTCCCCCCGGCGGCTGGAGAGAATCGCCCCTTTCAGGTGCAGGGCGCCCCGAACCGCCTTCGTGGCCCGCTGTCCGTCGTCGTCGAGGTCCTTGAGGGCCTGCTTGACCAGGAGCACCCCACGGTCGTGGCGAGCCGCGTCTGCCATCAACTGCGCACGGTCCCACCTCTCGATGGCGACCTGCCGAGGATCCCCGGACTGCGGAGCCGCGACAGCCATCCGGGACAGGGCCAGCCGGGCGAGGTCCAGGAACCCGATCTGACGGCCGACGACGTACACCGTTCGGCACAACTCCGCCTGGAGCCACGCGGCCTGTTCCAAAGCGTTTCCTGAACGCTGGGTGAGGACATGGGCGTTGACCTCGGCGAGCAGCGCGGGGAGTTCGTGGGCGATCTCGATGTATTCGGCTCGGGCGCGCCGCCGCTCCAGCGTGGCCACCGTGGAACGCAGGTCGGTGAGCGTCCGAGGTGGTGGGTCGCCCTCACCGAGGGGAATGTCCCAGTCGTCCAGACCGGCGCTGATCGGGGTGGTCAGGCGGTCGAGTTGGTCCGCCTGGAGCTGGTGGATGTAGGGCTGGCCGTGCAGGACCGAGATGCTGACGGAGAGGGCACGGGCGACGGCGGAGACGATGGCCGGACTGGCCTGACGCTGTCCGGTGATGATGCGGGAGAGCATCGACGGGGAGACGTTGGCGCGGCGTCCGAGTTCCCTGAGGGAGTAGCCGCGCAGAGCGCTCACTTCTTCGATGCGCGCCCCGATTCCACCGGTGTCCCGGCGAGTTGGGTGTGGCATGCTGAACTCCGTTCTGACCTAGACACTCAGAACGGTACGCCGATCGGCCCCGCAGACAGTGGGGGCCGACGTGCTGTTGACACATCAGTCGCGCGTCACGCGGTGTACACCAACGCCGCCTTGTCCAGGGCGTACGCCAACTCTCCTCCCGCCGCCAGCCGTTCCGCCTCCTCCGTCACCGCCAGGCCCAGGCGGGCCACCTCGTTGCCCTGGGAGCCGGCGAGGTGGGGGGTGATGAAGGCGTTGGGGAGGGTGAAGAGGGGGGAGTCGGGGGGCAGGGGTTCGGGGTCGGTGACGTCGAGGATCGCGGTCAGGCGGCTGGCGCGTAGTTCGTCGATCAGGGCGTCGTGGTCGACGAGCGCGCCGCGTGCCGTGTTGATGAGGACGGACCCGTCGGGCATCAGGGCGAGTTCGCGGCGGCCGATGAGGTGGTGGGTCTCGGGGGTGTCCGGGGCGTGGACGGTCACGATGTCGGAGCCGGTGAGGAGGTCGTCGAGCGGCAGCAGGGGGACGCCCAGGGCGGCGGCCCCGGCCTCGTCGATGTACGGGTCGGTGAGGGCGACCCGCAGGTCGAAGGGGCGGAGCAGGTCGATGAGGCGGCGGCCGATACGGGAGGCGCCGATGACTCCGACGTGGCGCCCGTGGTTGCCGATACCGGGGACGAACCCCCAGCCTGGGTGGGCCCGCTCGGCGCGTAGCCGGTCGCGGGAGCCGAGGATGTCCTTGCCGGCGAGCAGGATCATGGCCAGCGTGTACTCGGCGACGGGCACGGCGTTGGCGTCGGCGGCCGTGGAGACGGCGATCCCGCGCTCCCAGACGGCCGGGGCTACGAACCCCTTCACCGAGCCCGCCGAGTGCAGGACCGCCCGCAGCTTGGGCGCCGCGTCGAGGACCGCCTCGTCCAGCCGGGGGCACCCCCATCCGGTGACCAGCACCTCGGCCTCGGCGAGAGCCTCCCGGAACCGGGGGCCGGCGAAATCCTCGGTGCTCTCGACGACCAGAGCGGGATCGATGTCCACGGCGTCCCGCAGCCGGGCCAGCACGTCCGGCGGGAAGACCTGGGGAACATTCTCGGCGGTCATGGCGAACAGCGCGCGGGGACGCTCGGGCAAGGAAGTGACCTTCCAGCAGGGAGGGTTGGGGGTCGGCAACCGACCTCTACGGTGACAGGCGCGCGCGAGAGGGTCAATGGACCGTTCCACGGAACCGTACGCCGCCATGGAGGATGTCCCGGACAAGCCGGCGGCTACGGCAACGGCCACGGCAACAACGCGCGGATCGCGGATCGTGGAGGGACATCAACGCATGACCACCGAGACCCTGACCAACTGGGCCCGGAACATCACGTACACCGCCAAGGAACTGCACCGGCCGCACTCGCTCGACGCGCTGTGGGCGCGCGTCGCGGACAGCGGGAGGGTGCGGGTGCTCGGCAGCGGGCACTCCTTCAACGAGATCGCCGAGCCCGGCGCCGACGGCGTCCTGCTCTCCCTGACCGCGCTGCCGCCGGTGATCGAGGTGGACACGGCGGCCCGTACGGTACGGGTCGGGGGCGGGGTCCGGTACGCGGAGCTGGCCCGCGCGGTGCACGCCCACGGCCTCGCCCTGCACAACATGGCCTCCCTCCCGCACATCTCCGTGGCGGGCTCGGTGGCCACCGGTACCCACGGGTCGGGCGACGGCAACGGACCGCTCGCGGCGGCCGTGCGGGAGGTCGAGCTGGTCACGGCGGACGGTACGACGCTGTCGTTGGCCCGTGGCGACGACCGCTTCGGTGGGGCGGTGACCTCGCTCGGCGCCCTCGGCGTGGTCACCACGCTCACCCTCGACCTGGAGCCGGCCTTCGAGGTGAGCCAGCATGTGTTCGGCCAACTGCCCCTCGACGGGCTGGACTTCGCCGCCGTATCCGCGTCGGCGTACAGCGTGAGTCTCTTCACCCGCTGGCGGCACTCCGGGTTCGACCAGGTCTGGGTCAAGCGGCGGACCGATCAGGCGCCGCTCGACTTCCCGTGGGCGGCGCCGGCGACCGAGGCCATGCACCCGGTGCCGGGAATGCCCGCCGTGAACTGCACCGAGCAGTTCGGGGTGCCCGGTCCGTGGCACGAGCGGCTGCCGCACTTCCGGGCGGAGTTCACGCCGAGCAGCGGGGACGAGTTGCAGTCGGAGTTCCTGCTGCCAAGGTCTCACGCCATGGCCGCGTTGCGGGAGCTGGACCGGATACGGGAGGCCGTGGCGCCCGTGTTGCAGGTCTGCGAGGTTCGTACGGTGGCTGCCGATGGGCAGTGGCTCAGCCCGTCCCACG
Organism: Streptomyces tailanensis; assembly: GCF_008386495.1. Classification (GTDB taxonomy): domain Bacteria; phylum Actinomycetota; class Actinomycetes; order Streptomycetales; family Streptomycetaceae; genus Streptomyces; species Streptomyces tailanensis. The sequence continues at coordinate 8,876 of NZ_VTHJ01000082.1, forward strand.
GGCGGGACACCGTCGCGCTGCACTTCACGTGGGTCGCCGACGCGAAGGCCGTACTGCCGGTGGTGGGGCGGGTCGAGGAGGCGCTCGCGCCGTTCGAGGCTCGGCCGCACTGGGGGAAGGTGTTCACGGTTCCGGCCGGCACGTTGCGTGGTCTGTACCCAAGGCTGGGTGATTTCGGGAAGCTGGCCGATGCGGTGGATCCGAGGGGGAAGTTCCGCAATGCCTTCGTACGGGATGTGCTCGGCGCGTGAGCGCCCCGCGAAGGAGCCGCGATCAGACACACCTCCGCAGCCCCGTCGGGGCGTGGATGCTGGCCGGGACTTTATAAAGCCCCTTTCCTAACCCCCTTTCCTAACCCCTTGTCGAAAGCCCCCCGGCGCCATAGCCTTGCGCCGCGCCGGGGCAACAATGCCTCGCCATGTCCTGGAGGGATAGAGGCACTGTGTCGTCGGTGAAGCGCACGTCACGCGACATTCGCACCGCGAACCGCTACGAGGTGCTGCGCCAGATCATCGCCGAGTCTCCCACGTCCCGGCAGGAGCTGGCGGCGGCCACCGGACTGAGTCTGGCGACGGTCGCGACGCTGGTCGGCGAGTTGCTCGACCTGCGGCTGATCACGGAGGTCGGGTTCGAGGACTCGGCGGGCGGGCGCCCCCGCGGGCTCGTGGCCGTCAACACGTCGGGGGGCGCGTTGATCGGCGTGGACATCGCGGAGACGTACGTCCGTGTCGAGCTCTTCGACCTCGCGCTGAACGTGCTGGCCCGCGCCGACGAGGACATGCGCCCCGGTGAGAGCCGGCCGGAGCAGGTCGTCGGGCATGTGGCGGCGGCCGTCGGCTCGGTGGTCACGCAGGCCGGGGTCGAGGGCGCGCGGGTGCTCGGTGTCGGGGTGAGCGTGCCGGGTCAGGTGGACCGGGAGGGCGGGGTGTCGGAGTACGCCCCGAACTGGGACTGGCACGACGTCCCGCTGCTCGATCTGCTCGCCGAGCACATCGCGTATCCGCTGTACCTGGACAATCCGCTGCGGGCCTGCGCGGTCGCCGAGCTGTGGTTCGGTGCCGCCCGGGGTCGGGGCGACACCGTGGTCGTCAATCTCGGTACAGGTGTCGGCGCCGGGCTGGTGCTCGGCGGCGGGCTGCACCGGGGGGTCAGCAACAGCGCCGGCGAGTGGGGGCACACCACGCTGGTGCTGGACGGGCGGCTGTGCCACTGCGGCAACCACGGGTGTGTCGAGACGTATGTCGGGGCGCCCGGGATCATGCTGCATCTGCGGGAGTTGAGCCCGCAGAGCACGCTGCTGCATCCGGAGGACCAGACCGCCACCATCGACGCCCTGGCCCGGGGAGTCGCCGACCGGGATCCGGTCGCCGTCAAGGTGGTCCGCGACACGGCCCGTTATCTGGCCGCCGGTATCGCGGACCTCGTCAATCTGCTCAACCCCGAAGTGGTCGTGCTCAGCAGCTGGGTCGCGGCCACGCTCGGCGAACCGCTCCTCACCGAGGTGCGGGAGGCCGTGGCCCGGCACGCGCTGCGCCGCCCGCTGGCCGCCGCCGAGATCGTCCTGTCCCCCATCCCCACCGACCCGGTATGCCTGGGAGCGGCGACCTTCGCCCTCGAAGGGGCGCTCTCCTCGATCAGTCAACGACCCGCCAAACGCACCGCCCCCACCAGGAGCCGTACCGCACCGCTTTCGTGACGACGGAAGGGATGCCCGTTGACCCTTCAGGACTGGTCACAGCAGTGGTACGCCCATGAGCCGAGGGCCGCCGGACCCTGACCCCGGCGGCCCTCTCCCCCTCCTCCGCTCTCCCTCCGCTCCAACCCCTTTGCACCGCTTGGACGTTCGGAACCCCGAACCGAATACAACGCTTCGAACAGACTTCGCCCAACCCCTTGCCGAAGCCTTAGCCGAAGGTTAACGTCCCGCACCGCAAGCCTCTTTGAGTCAATGAGCCATCTGGATCTGAGCCGCAGAACCGTCGAGGCACAGAGCCGCAGCCGTACTCGAGACAAGGACGTCAGCATGTCGGCAATGAGCAACAGCAACTGGGACCGCCGCTCCGTACTGCGGGCCGCCATGGGCCTGGCCGCCGCCGGCGGACTCGCCGCGTGCGGCAGCAACACCGGCCGCGCCGGCGGTTCGGGCAAGACCCTCGTGCAGATGTTCCACGCGTACGGCGAGGCGGGCACCGAACAGGCCATCAAGAAGTACGCGAAGGCCTACAAGGAAGCCAACGTGACCACGCAATGGATCACCAGCGCGGACTTCGAGAGCAAGCTCTTCTCGACGCTGCTCACCGACAACGCGCCCGACGTCTTCGAGTTCCACCCGCAGATACAGATGATCAAGAGCGGCCAGGTGGCGGACCTGACCGACATCATCGAGCCGGTCAAGGACGACTTCAACCCGGCCGACATCCAGTCGCACACGGTCGACGGGAAGATCTACGGCGTCCGGATGATCGACGACCCGCAGTTCTTCTTCTACCGCAAGTCGATGTTCGAGGAGGCGGGGGTCGACGTCCCGACCACGCTCGACGAGCTGATGGAAATCTCCGCCAAGCTCACGACCAGCAAGGTCAAGGGCCTGTACATAGGCAACGACCTGCACAACGTCAACGACACGTTGATCTGGTCGGCGGGCGCCCAGCACCTCACCGAGAACAACGAGATCGCCTATCACACCGATGGCGTCGTCGAGGGCCTGAAGAAGATGCGCAAGCTGTTCACCAGCGGCGACCTTCTCCTCGGCGCCCCGACCGAGTCCTGGGACCCCTCCTCGCTCAACCAGGGCCTGTGCGCCATCCAGTTCTGCGGCATGTGGGCAATGCCGCAGATCCAGGACGCGCTCGGCGACGACTGGGGGATCTTCCCCTTCCCGAAGGTCACAGACTCCGGCAAGCAGTCGGTCTACAACGGCGGCTGGTCGATGTTCGTCAACGCCAAGGGCAAGAACGTCGAGGCGGCCAAGGAGTACGTGAAGTGGCTGTGGATCGACCAGAAGGAGTACCAGGAGGACTGGGCCACCTCCTACGGCTTCCACATCCCGCCGCGGGCCTCGCTCGCCAAGGAGGCCACCAAGCTCAAGTCGGGTAACGCCGCTGAAGGCGTCCGGCTGTTCAACGAGTTCGGGCACTTCGACAACATCGGCTGGACCCAGGCAATGCGCACCGCCATGGAGGACGTCTGGGCCAACTGCGTCCGCAAGGACATGGACCCGGAGGCCGCCCTCGACAAGTGCGACACGGCCGTCAACCGCGAGCTCAAGAAGCTGTTCGGATAGGTCGGGTAGACCGCGGGACGGATCACGACATGTCGACGACCACGACGCGCGACCTCGCGCGCCCCGCCTCGGCGAAGGCCTCACCGGCCAAGCCGCGGCGGGGTCTGCGGGGCAGCCCCACCTTCAACTTCTGGCTCTTCACCGGGCCGTTCCTCATCGGCCTGGCGATCTTCGTCTACGCGCCGATCCTCTGGAGCCTCTGGCTCAGCTTCTTCGAGGCCCGCTTCACCGTCACGCCCGACGAGTTCGTCGGCTTCGAGAACTACGCGTACATGCTGACGAACGACGACTTCGTCGGTTCGCTCGGCACCTTCACCGTCTTCGCCGCGTTCATCGTGCCCACCACCTGGGCGCTCTCCCTGGGCCTGGCCCTGCTGGTGAACCGGCTGCGCTTCATGCGGGCGTTCTTCCGTTCGGTGTTCTTCCTGCCCACCGCCGTCAGCTATGTCGCCGCCTCGCTGATCTGGAAGATGTCCATCTTCAGCGGCGTCCGCTTCGGCCTGATGAACACGGTCCTCGGCTGGTTCGGAATCGACAACATCGCCTGGCTGATCGACCCCAACCCGCCCTGGTACTGGCTGGTCATCGTGACAGCCCGGCTGTGGCTGCAGTCCGGCTTCTACATGATCCTTTTCATCGCGGCGCTGCAGAACATTCCGGACGAGCTGTACGAGGCCGCCGCCATCGACGGCGCCAAGCCGGGCTGGCAGACCTTCTGGTACATCACCCTGCCCCAGCTGCGTGCCACGTCCACCGCGGTGATCCTGCTGCTGCTGGTCGCCGCCTATCAGGCCTTCGACGAGTTCTTCAACCTGCTGTCGAAGACCACCTGGGGCCGCCCACCCCTCATGGAGCTGTACTACAAGGCCCTGGGCGAGAGCCAGGACTACGGCGCCGGCAGCGCGGGAGCGCTCATCCTGACCGTGCTGATCTGTGCCGTGACCCTGCTCCAGGGCAAGCTCATGGGCTTCGGAAGGGGGGACGAGTCCAAGTGACCACCACCATGCCCGAGGTGCGGAAGTCCGCGCCGGCATCAGGCAAGCCCCGCCGCGTCAAGCGCGGCGGCGGCGTGATGAGTTCCACCGGCCTCTACATCGCCACCGGCGTCTCCGCCCTCCTCTTCCTGGTCCCCTTCTACATCCTCCTCCGCAACGCCCTGTCCACGGACGCCGAGATCACCGGCGAGAACTGGAAGTTCTTCCCCACGGACATCCAGTGGGGCAACATCGGCGAGCTGTTCACCGACGAGACGGTCCCCTTCGCCCAGTCCCTGTGGAACTCGGCGGTCGTGGCCACCCTGCACACCGTCGGCGTCCTGCTGCTCTGCTCCCTCGCCGGCTACGGTCTCGCCCGCATCCCGTACAAGCACGCCAACAAGATCTTCTACGCCGTCCTGGGGACCCTGATGGTCCCGACCGCGGTCACCTTCGTCCCGAGCTTCGTGCTGGTGTCGTCGCTCGGCTGGGTGGACACGTACCGGGGTCTCATCATTCCGGGCCTGTTCAGTGGTTTCACCTGCTTCCTGTTCCGGCAGTACTTCCTGGGGTTCCCCAAGGAGCTGGAGGAGGCGGCGCGCGTGGACGGACTGGGCTACTGGGGTGCGTACTGGCGCATCGTGGTGCCCAACTCGCTGAACTTCTTCGCGGCGATGGCGACGATCACCTTCATCCAGGGCTGGAACGCCTTCCTGTGGCCGCTGGTCATCGGCCAGGACCCGGGCGCCTGGACGGTGCAGGTCGCGCTCTCCTCGTACATGACCAACCAGACCGTGGTCTTCCATATGATCTTCATGGCCACGGCCGTTTCCATCCTGCCGCTGGTGTTCGTGTTCCTCTTCCTCCAGCGCTGGCTGGTGCAGGGCATCGCGCAGACTGGCATCAAGGGCTAGGAACCAGCAAGGAGACCGATGTCTTTCCGCACCACAATGGCCACGTACGTCGAGGACGTGTCGCCGGGCAGCGGGGCACTGCCGCCCCGCGCCTGGTACGCGTCCTCCGACGCCCAGTCCCTCTCGCTGAACGGCGGCTGGAGCTTCCGGCTGTCGCCGACCGCCGACGCCGAGGACGACTCGTTCGCCGCCGAGGGGTACGACGCCGGGGGCTGGGCCGAGGTGACCGTCCCCGGCCACTGGGTGCTCCAGGGCGACGGGGCCTTCGGGGCGCCGATCTACACGAACCACCTGTACCCGTTCCCGGTGGACCCGCCGAGGGTGCCGACGGAGAACCCGACCGGTGACCATCTGCGGTACTTCGACCTGCCCGAGGGCTGGCCCGCGGACGGCGGCGCCGTGGTCCGCTTCGACGGCGTGGAGTCCTGCGCCCGCGTATGGCTGAACGGCACGGAGATCGGCGAGTTCAAGGGCTCCCGGCTACCGCACGAGTTCACGGTCGGGCACCTGCTGAAGCCGGCCCGCAACGTCCTCGCGGTCCGCGTGCACCAGTGGTCGGCGGGCTCGTACCTGGAGGACCAGGACCAGTGGTGGCTGCCGGGCATCTTCCGGGACGTCACCCTGCTGCACCGCCCTGTGGACAGCGCCCTGGACTTCTTCGTGCACGCCTCCTACGACCACGGGGGCGGCCTCGGGACCCTGCGCGTCGACTCCGACGTCGACGGGCGGGTCCTCGTGCCCGCCCTGGACATCGATGTCGCGACGGGTGAGCCGGTGACGGTCGCGGTCGTGCCGTGGACGGCGGAGACGCCGAAGCTGTACGACGGTGAGCTGATCACGGCGGGCGAGCGCGTCCCGTTGCGGATCGGTTTCCGTACGGTCGCCCTGGAGGACGGTCTCCTCAAGGTCAACGGCAAGGCGATCCTCTTCAAGGGCGTCAACCGCCACGAGTGGCACCCGGTCAAGGGCCGCGCCCTCGACCTGGCGACCATGCGCGAGGACGTGCTGCTGATGAAGCGGCACAACATCAACGCCGTACGCACCTCGCACTACCCGCCGCACCCCGCCTTCCTCGACCTGTGCGACGAGTACGGCCTCTGGGTGATCGACGAGTGCGACCTGGAGACCCACGGCTTCACCGAGCAGGCCTGGCGGGACAACCCCGTCGACGACGACCGCTGGACCCCGGCCCTGCTGGACCGCGCGGCCCGCATGGTCGAGCGGGACAAGAACCACCCCTCGGTCGTCATCTGGTCCCTCGGCAACGAGGCCGGCACCGGCCGCGGACTCACCGCCATGGCCGAGTGGATCCACGGCCGCGACAGCTCCCGCCTGGTGCATTACGAGGGCGACTGGAACTGCCGCGACACCGACGTCTACTCCCGTATGTACACCGACCACGCCGAGGTCGAGCGCATCGGCCAGGGCCTGGACGGCGGCACCCACAAGCGCCGGGCGCTCCCCTTCATCCAGTGCGAGTACGGCCACGCCATGGGCAACGGCCCCGGCGGCATCGCCGACTACCAGCGCATCTTCGAGGCGTACGAGCGCCTCCAGGGCGGCTTCATCTGGGAGTGGATCGACCACGGCGTCAAGCACCCGGAGCTGGGCTACGCCTACGGCGGCGACTTCGGCGAGGAGCTGCACGACGGCAACTTCGTCTGCGACGGCCTGATCTTCCCGGACCGCACGCCATCCCCCGGCCTGGTCGAGTTCAAGAAGGTCATCGAGCCGGTCCGCATCGAGGGCGACGGCGCGGACGGGACCGTACGGGTGCGGAACGCGTACGACTTCGCGGACCTCTCCTCGCTGTCCTTCGAGTGGTCGTACCAGGTCGACGGCAAGACGGTGGAGCACGGCCCGCTGTCGGTGCCCGCGCTGGCGCCGGGCGAGTCGGCCGAGGTGAAGCTGCCGCAGCCTCCGTCGGGCGGACCGGGCGGCGAGGCGCTGTGGACCGTACGGGCGCTGCTGGCCGAGGACACTGCGTGGGGCAAGAAGGACCACCAGGTGGCGTGGGCCCAACTCCCGGTGACAGAACGCCCGTTGCCGACCGTCGTACCCGGTGACGGCCCCACAGCGAGCGAGAAGCTGATCTACCTCGGCCCGGCCTCCTTCGACGCCCGCTCGGGCGCGCTGAAGACCATCGGCGGTGTCGACGTGACCGGGCTGCGCCTGGATGTGTGGCGGGCGCCGACCGACAACGACGACGGCGCGTCCTGGCAGGACGACACACGCTACGGCCTGCTGTGGCGCAAGTACGGCCTCCATCGCATGCAACACCGCCTGGACGGCGTGGAGTTGGCCGAGGACGCGCTGACGGTACGGACCCGGGTGGCGCCGGCGGCCTGGGAGATCGGCCTGCGGACGACGTACCGCTGGACCTCGGACGGCACGCGCCTGAAGCTGACCGTGTCGGTGGACCCGGAGGGCGACTGGACCGTCCCGCTCCCGAGGCTCGGCATCCGCTTCGGCCTCTCCTCCGCCGATGCCGTGAAGTGGTACGGCGGTGGCCCCGGCGAGGGCTACTCGGACACCAAGTCGGCGTCCATGCTGGGCCGTTGGCATTCCACGGTCGACGAACTCCAGACCCCGTACGTCCGCCCCCAGGAGAACGGCGCCCGCCCCGACGTCCGCTGGGCGGAGCTCGGTGGCCTGCGCGTCGACGGCGACCCGGAGTTCTGGTTCACGGCCCGCCGCTGGACCACCGAACAACTGGACGCCGCCGAGCACCTCACCGACCTCCGGGCCGGCGACACGGTATGGGTCAACCTCGACCACGGCCAGATGGGCATCGGCTCCCAGTCCTGCGGACCGGGCGCCCTGCCGCAGTACCACCTGCGTGCCGAGCCGACGGAGTTCTCCTTCGTCTTCTCCGAGATCGGTAAGTAGCAGCGATTGAGTGGGGGCGGTCGGGTCCAGGCCCGGCCGCCCCCCTCCCACACACATCCGTGTCCGTGTCCGTGTCCGTGTCCGCAAGGCAACCTGGGCGTGCCGTTGCACGGCATCGGCTTCCGGTCCCACTTCGTGTCGGTGGGGTGCCCAGTTCGATGAAGGCCAACGTCAACTACTCGTCGCTAAAGCGCCGGGTTTACACAACGGGCATCACTGGCGGTGATACGTCGTTTGCGTCCGGCCCCACCCGGCCATTTTCGGGGTGAGGTAGGGGCCGTTGACGGGGCCCCGCGTCGCCACAAGACCCCGCCCCGGACGTGACACCCGCCGCTCCGCAGCCGAACCATCACAACTCCGCTGCGTTGCCCTGTGCCGCCTCTTGAGTCCACAGGCTACGAATCCCTTGGCGTAAACAGCTTGGGTGTCCCGCGCTGCGCCGGGGTCACCGTATGGGGCCTGACGGACAAGTACTCGTGGGTGCCGGGCACGTTCAGCGGGTACGGGGCCGCGCTGCCGTACAACGAGGAGAGCAGCCGGAGTACGCCGGAAACGTGCCGTAGGCCGTCAGCGGTGGTGATCTGAGGCTCTCTGAGCTGCCGGCGGGTCACCCGTTCGTGGGTTCTTCTGATGATTCGCGGCGGGGTGACTGGATGGCTTCTGCCCTGGTCATGTGCTTGCGATGTCTGTGATCGGCTCGGCTGCGTGTGCTCCGTACGGGGGGAGCGGCCGGGATCATGCGGCGCATGGCTTCGGTGGAACGTACCGCGTACCCGCGGTTCAAGCGCACGATCTCCTTTCGTGAGTTGCACGAGGCGTTCACCCCCGGCACGGCCGAGGTGGCATGGGCGCGGGGTAAGGCGCGCTCGCCGGAGCATCTGCTGGCGCTGGTGGTGATGCTGAAGAGCTACCAGAAACTGGGCTACTTCCCGGACCTGGGCGAAGTGCCGGAGCTGGTGGTCGGGCATGTGCGCGGCCTGCTGGAGCAGGACGAGAGCGTGTCGCCGCGGCACGACTCGGTGCGTACGGCCGCGCGGCAGCGGGACTTCATCCGTGAACGGCTCGGCGTGGTCTACGACATAGAGAAGGCCCGGGGCCGCAGGGGCGATTCGGGAGGCCGTGCAGACCCAGGTCAATCCGGCTGACCTGATCAACGTGGCGCTGGAGAAACTGGTCAAGGCGAGGATGGAGCTGCCCGGCTACAGCACGCTGGACGAGATGGCCTCGGCTATCAGGACCGAGGTGAACGAGGACTTCTTCGCGGCGATCGTGTCGCGGATGGACGAGGTCGACCGCGCCCGGCTGCTGGGACTGCTGCGGGTGCCGGCGGGTGGTCGCAGCAGGTTCGACGAGCTGAAGCGGCCGGCGAAGGCGCCGACGGTCTCCCATCTGCGAGAGCATCTGGCCCGCTTGGACAGGCTGGAAGCGCTGGGGGCGACGGCGACGTGGCTTCAGCGGGTTCCGCCGGGGAAGGTGGAGCACTTCGCCGGGCAGGCGAAGGTGCTGGACGCCGCCGAGATGTCCAAGGTCGGCGTGGTCAAGCGGTGTGCGCTGCTGGCGAGTCTGCTGCACATGGCGAAGGTGCGGGCCCGGGACGAGCTGGTGACGATGCTGTGCAAGCGCATGGGGTCGATCACGAAGAAGGCGAAGGAGGATCTGGAGAAGATCCGTGAGCGGCACCGGGCGGAGTCCGAGCGGCTGATCGCCGTGCTGGGTGAGGCGCTGGAGGCGGCCAAGGACGCGGTCGGCTTCGACGGTGAGTCGGTCACCATCCCCACCAATGCCCGCAGGCAGAACGCGGTGCACGCCGAGTGCGGCAAGGCGGTGCTGGAGTGACTGGAGAAGGCCGGCGGCCTGGCCAAGCTCTCGGAGGACCACGAGCTGGTCTCCGCCCACCATGGCGACAACTACGCGCCGCTGATGCGGCGGCACTTCCGCAGCCACCGCAAGGTCCTGTTCGACCTGACCGAGATCTTGTCGATGGTCGCCACCTCCACCGACGACTGTGTGCTCCAGGCGGTGGAGTTCTGCCAGGCCATGCGGCATCGCGGCAGCCAGTGGGTGCCGGTGACGTACACCGTCACCGAGGAGGACGGGACCGAGGAGACGAAGACGGTGTCGGCCGACTTCGCCTCGCAGATGTGGCAGCGCATCCTGTTCGACAAGCACAAGCCGGGGAAGATCAACCGGCGGCACTTCGAGGTGTGCACGCTCTTCTACCTCACCCAGGAGCTGCGGACCGGAGACGTGGCGGTCATCGGCTCGGAGTCGTACGCCAACCTGCACGACCAGCTGCTGTCCTGGCAGTCGTGCGAGTCGCTGGTCGCCGACTACTGCGAGCAGGCCGGACTGCCCGCCACCGCCCCGGCGTTCACCGCGGCCCTGAAGCAGAAGCTGAACGCGACGGCCGCGAAGGTGGACGCCGGGTACCCGGACGACGCGGACCTGACCATCGACACCGCGTCGGGGAAGATCGTGCTCACCCCGCGCAAGGGCAAGGAGCGCCGTAAGTCCGCGCAGGACCTGGAGGCGGAGATCCTGCGTCGGCTGCCGGAGTGGAGCCTGCTCGATGTGCTCGCCCGCACGGCGTACTGGATCCAGTGGTGGCGGCACTTCGGCCCGGCCTCCGGAAGCGATCCGAAGATCCGCGACAAGCTTGCCCGCTACGTCCTGACGGTCTTCTGCTACGGGACGAACGCGGGCCCCGCGCAGGTCGCCCGGCACATGCGGCAAAAGGTCTCGGTGCACGAGCTCTCGCTCGCGGGCAACCAGCACAGCACCGCGGAGAAGCTGAACGCCGCCTCGGCGGACGTGATCGACATGTTCATCCAGCTCGACCTGGCGCACGTGTGGGGCGACGTCGGCAAGGCCGGGATCGACGGCTCCCAGTACGACACCTGGGAGAACAACATGCTGGCCCAGTCCCACATCCGGTATGGGGGATTTGGCGGCATCTCGATGAGACACGTGTCCGACACCTATATCGCGCTCTTCAGCCACTTCATCCCGTGTGGCGTGTGGGAGGCGGTGTATCTGTTCGAGGGCCTGCTGAAGAACCAGTCCGAGGTGACCGTGGACATCGTCCACGGGGACACGCAAGGCCAGTCGCTGCCTGTCTTCGGGCTCGCGCACATGCTCGGTGTGGAACTGCTGCCACGCATCCGCAACTGGAAGGACCTGACCTTCTACCGCCCCAGCGCGACGGTGACGTACCAGCACATCGACCCGCTGTTCGGCGACCCGGAGAAGGACGTCATCAACTGGCGGCTGATCGAGAACCACTGGCAGGACCTCATGCGCGTAGTGCTGTCGATCCGCGAGGGCCGGCTGTCCTCGGCTGCTCTGCTGCGCAGGCTGGGCAACGAGTCCAAACGCAACCGCATCTACCAGGCGTACCGCGAACTCGGCCGGGTCATGAGGACGATCGTGCTCCTCCGGTTCCTCTCGGAACCGGAGCTGCGCGAATCGATCCAGGCGATGACGAACAAGGTCGAGGCGTTCCACAAGTTCAGCAACTGGCTGATGTTCGCCTCCGACGTGCTCCAGGACAACGGCCCGGACCACCAGGAGAAGACCATCAAGTTCAACGAGCTGCTGGCGAACTGCCTCATTTTTCATACCGCCGTGGACATCACGAAGGTGGCCAACGACCTCATCGACGAGGGCTGGGAGGTGGACCCGGTGGACCTGGCCACCGTCACCCCGTATATCACCAGCAAGACCCGCCGCTTCGGGACCTGGCACCTGGACATGGAACCGCCCGAGAACGAGGCGGTGGGCCGGCTGCGGATGGCCGCGTGACTCTCGGTCGCTGCCGCGGGCTACGCGGTGAGGTCAAGGAAGTCGGACTGCTGCGGCTGCTGGAGGAGCGTGACAGCGACGGCACCAAGCGGTACAACCGGCTGAAGAAGTCCACCAGGGCCCAAGCTGGTCGCACTTCAAACGGCTCGCACGCACCTGGAGTGGGTGGATTCCCTCGGCGAAACGGCAGTGCGCCGCGGGCGAGGGCGGGGGTCAGCCGCGGATGATCTGGGCAGTGGTGATGGCACCGTCCTCAAGACCCCACTTGGTGAGAAGTCTGCCGTATTCGCCACTGTCGATGAGCGCGTTGAGGTCCTGCTGGAGGGCGTCGCGCAGTGCGGTGTTGGTCCTGTCCACAGCGATGCCGACGGGGGCGTCTTCGACCAGGTCGCCGTCTGGCAGGTGGAAGTCGCCGCCGGAGTCCTTCGCTTCGTGGACGGCATACGGAAGGTCGGTGACCACCGCGTCTATGGAGCCGCCGCGGAGAAGTCGCGGGACCGCGAAGATGTCCTCGGAGGTCTGCTTGATCGGTTTCGGGCCGCACTCCTTGTAGGACGCCGTCTGGACCACTTCCTCATCGCCGTCGACATGCATGCCGCAGAGGTCGGCCCAGGATTGGATGTTCTGGGCCGTTTTCCATGGGGCGTAGACCGTGTATCCGTAGTCGAAGTAGTGGATGAAGTCGACGCTTTGCCGTTCCTCTGCGTCGAAGGAGGTGTACTCCGAGCTCGGCATGACCACGTCGTACTGTGTCCCAAGCAACTCAAACGGGTTGCTTGGGCCAAACACTTCGATACCGACGAGCTTTACCCGCAGGCCGAGTCGGTCGCCGAGTGCTGTGGCCAGGTCGGGGTCGGGACCGACCCAGTCGCCGGGTTTTGCGAAGACGTCTCTGTCCTCGACAGTGGTCTTGTCGAGCCAGCCACTGTCGTTGGCGGCGGCAGCAAGATTATGCGCGCTACCAGTACGGACGCCGTCCACGGCGACCGTGAGGGTTCCGGGCTTCACGAGCTGGAATTTGTTCGCCTGCTGGCCCGAACTGCCGTCCCCGCCTGCCGCCTCTTTGCCGTCGCCAAAGGGATCGCCCAGGGTGTACGCCGTGACCGCGACCAGCACAGCGGCCACAATCGCCGCCCCGGCGATCAGCCAGGAACGCCTTCTACGAGACGGGGCGGCGGTTCGGGTCTTCGCCGTCTCCGGCTGATGGTTCGGCCCCGCGTGGTCAGGTTCTCTGAGGCCGCCCGGGGGCGCTGCCTGCCCGGTAGTCGGGGTCTTGCCGGACGCGTTCTTGGCCACCGGGCATTTGTCGGCGGTATCCGTGCCGTGCTGGTTGGGGCGCGGGAGGTTGCGGGCGAGCAGCCTCTGCCTCAGGTGGGGGTACAGATCCGCGAAGGTCAGAACAGGCGGGCCGCCGGCGACCCCCGCGCCGATCAGATCGAGCAGTTCCCCGGTGAAGGCGGTACAGGTGTCGGCTTTCCCGGCGTGCGCGGCGAGGTCGGCTGCGGTGAGGGTGTAGGCGCCTTGTATGGCGGTGATGTCGGCCAGGTGCTGTCCATCCCCTCCGAGCACATCGATAACGCGACCGGAGTAGCAACAGTCCAGAACAACGGCTTTGACTTTGGCGGGGCTTCCGCGCAGAACGCTCCGGATCTTGGAGTACTCCAGTCCGGTTACGTCCGGTTCATCGGCGATGGTGTCACTCACGGCGAGTACGAGGTCCCCGTTCTCGGTGACGGTGCCGTGGCCGACGAAGTACAGCAGCAGCACACCGCTGGTGTTCTGAGCATGGCGACGCAGATCGCTCATCACACGACGGCAGTCCACTGGATCGGGGATGGGAAGGACCTGGTCGTTGGACCAGCCGCCCAACTCCTCGTCGACGAGCATCTGGCGCATACCCTGCAGGCTGTTTCCGGCGGCAGGCACGGACGGGAAGTCTGGATCCTGGTAGGTGGAGACACCGATGAGCAGGGCGCGGGAGCCGGACCGGTCAATTGGCTCAGTTCCCGGTGTCATCGTCGCCGTCCAGCACCCGGTTGATCAGATCCATGGGGTCGCTGACGCGCCGGGCATCGACCTCGACGGTGCGGCCGTTGGCGGTGACAGTCACCTTGACGTCTGAACGTCGAGTACGCAGCCACGCGGACAGTGACTGGGCCAACGCCACGCCGACGCCGCCGGAGCCCACAGCGACGCTGACCATGTCAAGCCCGCTGCCGAGTTCCGTCTCCGTAATGTCCCTGCGCACGACGCGGACTGCGCCCTGCAGCTCGCGCTCCGCGCGGAGCCAGCCGGCAAGCGCGGCCAGCTCTCCAACCTCGTCGTCACCCCTGATAGCAATCACAGCGTCCATGTCCTTCATCTTTTCAGGCGGGTCGCCAACAGGCAGGAAGTTGGCATGCTCGGCCCCCTGTATCGGTTCTCTCAGTTGCCGCGGTAAATGCCGGATTTACCGCGACAGAGCCCCTACCGTGATCACCGCGACCTGCGGCGGGCCATTCCGGCCGCCGGGGCGAGGTGTACGCATTTACTGCGACAGTGCCGGAAGGGCGGGGCGGCGTGACGATCGAACCGGTAACCGGACTCGGGAGCGGGAGCACGCTCCGCTTGCCGCGCGCCCGGGTCGTGCCGCTGTCCGCCCCGCCCTCGTCGTACACCTCAGCGGTCGAGCGCTACCTCACCGGTGCGGGCATCGCGAAGTCCTCCGCGCGGATCTACCGGATCTCGCTGACGACATGGGGGTGGATGCTCGCCGGCGAACCGGCGCCGACCGGACCCGCCCGCCGGGGCGCGAAGCCGCCCATCTTCCCCCTCGCCGCGATCGACGACCCGGCGCTGCCGGAGGTGCTGGCCGAACTGGCGGCGGCGCGGGCGGACGTGATGGACGCCGACACCGTCAACCGCGAACTGTCGATCGCACGCAAGGCGATCGGCTGGTGGCAGCGCCAGGGCTGGATCGACGGCGACCCGACGATCGGGATTGAGCGGCGGCCGGCACCACCGGACCGCACCAAGGCTCTGGCCGAGAACCAGATTGCCGCCCTGTGGCAGCTGGACGTCGCCCTGCGGGAGAAGACGTTCTGGAAGATGCTCTACGAGTCGGCAGCGCGGGCCGACGAGGTGCTGTGCCTGAACGTGGAGGACCTGTATCCGCAGGACAAGCGGGGCAGGATCACCGCCAAGGGCGGGGCGACGGAGTGGATTCACTGGCAGTCCGGCGCCGCCCAGCTCCTGCCCCGACTGATCGCCCGCCGCACCCGCGGCCCGCTGTTCCTCACCGACCGCAAGGCCCCGGCCGGAACACCGACGCTGGACGTGTGCCCGGAGACAGGCCGTGCTCGCCTCTCCTACCGCCGGGCCGAGGAGATCTTCGAGGAGAACACCCGGCTCCTGGCCAACCCGCTCGCCTCACCCGAGGACATCGAGGACCTGGACGGCTTCACACTCCACCGGCTCCGCCACTCCGGCCTGACACACGACGCCGAGGGCGGCACCTCCACCCCGATGCTACTGGCCCGCTCCCGCCACGCCTCCGTCCGCTCCCTGGAGCGGTACGCCCGCCCCGGCGTCGACGCGGTCGCCCGGCACGTCGCGGAGCGTGACCCCGCCGCACGTCGCCGGAACCGGTAGCGGAGGTGGCTCTACCTTGCACCGTGGGTCAGAGATAGGAGACCGGGGCCAACGAGCCAACCAGCCTCAGGTTCCACGAAGCAGGATCACAAGACACTAAGGGTTGTCCCGTAAATGATCTCCGAGCTGCCTCGGGCGTGGTTGGCCGTCGTGCGGGCCGCTCGTCTATCCGGCGAGGGCGAGGTTGTGCATCCGGGCGATGCCGAGCATGGCGTGGTGGACTCCGTCGTCTTTGAGGCGGCAGTCGCGGAGGATCTTCTAGGTCTTCATGCGTGCGAAGACGTGCTCGACGCGGGCGCGGACCTGCTTGTGGGACTTGTTGTGTGCTTCCTTCCAGTCCGGAAGGTCTTCGCCCTTGCGTCGGCGGTGGGGCATGACGAGCCCGGTGCCGGGATAGCCGCCGTCGGGCGGCGCAGTCCCGCGCGCCCTCCAGGCCGCGCCGGGCCCGGGAGCTCGCCGACCGGCACCCCGCGACGTACGTGGCGTTCGACGTCCTGGCCCATCCTGCGGCGGGCTTGCCTGACCTGCGCCCACGTCCCTACGCGGAGCGCCGCCAGGTCCTCCTGGACGTGCTCGCCGACGCCAGTCCGTCGATCGTGCCGGTGTGGTCGACCACCGACCTGGACGTCACGGACATGGACCTGGATCACGTACCGGGAACCTGACGAGCCGGGGCTTGGCTCGGCATCGGGAGATTCCGCAGCTGAGCGGCTGTTCCCGGCGCGGACGGGTCGCCTCGTTGCCCGATCCTCCTCAGCCCTGGACGGTGGCAGGGCTCTGCATCCGGGCGAAGGCGCGGGGGAAGAGTTCGGCGCCGTGGCGTCCCAGCCCGTCGCGCTGGGCCGGTGAGAGGAGAGGGCTGGTACGCAGCAGGCGGACGTTGTGCTGCAGCACGTCCTCGCCGGCACAGGGTGCGCCGAAGTCGGACCCGTAGAGGACGTGGTCGGGAGAGGTCACGGCCAGCAGTGCGGACAGGCTCGGCAGGGAACCGGACATGGCAGTGTCGTACCAGAACCGGGAGGCGGCCTGTTCGATCTGCGCGGCGGTGACCTGCTGGGTGTTGCCCACCCAGTCCTCGCCGGCGAGCATGCTCACTCGCCCGGACAGGGCCGGGAAGCACCCTCCGGCGTGGGGAAGCACGACATGCACGTCCGGCGCGGCCTCAAGGGTGCGGTGCCACAGCATGTCGACCACAACCCGCGCGGTGTCGAAGCCGACCTCGAACAAGGGGGTGGGCAGGTCCAGGACCGGCCGGCTGAAGGGGGAGGGGTGGACAAGCACGGTCGCGCGCTGCCGGCTGAGCTCGGCCCAGACGGGGGCGAAGCGCGGATGGCCCAGGTAGCGTCCGCCGACGACGCCCAGCGTGGCGAACCCGTCAACGTCCAGCTCGCGCTTGGCGTACGCGATCTCCTCCAGGGCCGCGTCCACGTCGGTGAGCGGGAGTGTGGCGAGCAGCCCGAAGCGGCCGGGGTGCTCGGCCACCATGGAGGCGGCGAACTCGTTCGACGCCCGAGCGCCCGCAGGATCGCTGACCGAGAGGTTGGACAGCAACTGCATCGTGACGCGGGTGCGGTCCATGTGCTCCAGACGCGGAGCCGCCTCCCAGGAGGGGACCTCGAAATGGGTGTGCACGTCAAGCCACCCCGCGTTACCTGCCATGTCGTCGCCTCCCGGCTGCTCGATGAACCATGTCCGGACGGTAGTAGCGGCGGCCCGTGTCACGCCTTGCTGTTCCGGCTTCCGGAACGTGGCCGCTGCGCTCGCGCTCCGCGGGGTGTGATGCACATCAGCGGTCGGCTCACACACCGAAGGAGTGACACGACATGGCGAGCGCAAAGAAGCGGTCGGCCAACGAGAAGGTCCCCGTGCTGATCGTCGGCGCGGGACCGGCCGGACTCACTCACGCCTTGGCCCTCGCACGCTACGGCGTGCGCAGCACCGTGCTCTGCCGGTACCCCGGTCAGGCGCACAATCCGAGAGCGCACATCACGAACCAGCGGACTCTGGAGATCTTCAGCGACCTGGGCGTGTACGAGGCCGTCGCGGCCATCGGGTATCGGTTCGAGGACATGCCGCACAACCCGTTCGTCCTGTCCCTGGCCGGTCCTGAGGTCGCGCGGACGACAGCGTGGGGCGGCGGTCTGAAGGACTTCCCCCGGTACCGCGCCGCGAGCCCCCACGTTTCGCTGAACGTCGCGCAGCACAAGCTCGAGCCGGTGCTCGCCTCCGCTGCCCTGGCGACCGGCCTGGTCGATCTTCGCTACTCCACCGAGTTCATCGAGCTCGAACAGGACGACCATGAGGTGCGCGCTCACGTGGTCGACCACAACACCGGCCTGGCGTCGGTCATCACCGCGCAGTACCTGATCGGTGCCGACGGCGGTCGCAGTCAGGTGCTCGAACAGGCCGGGTTGTCGGTCCGCGGTCCGGTGGGCATTGGGCGTGTCGTGTTCGCCTGGGTCGAGGTCGATCTGACGAAGTACGTCGCGCACCGGCCGGGCGCCATCTACTGGTCGGTCGACCCCTTCACCTACGGCAGCTGGATCATGGTCGAGCCGTGGAACCAGTGGGTCATCGGAGTCCACGTCGACGAGGACTACGTGTTCGACCCCCAGGACACCGATGAGCTGGTGGCCCAGATACGCCAAAGCATCGGCGACCCCTTCATCGACGTGAAGGTGAAGCTCGTCTCGCCCTGGGCCCAGAACAACGCCGCCGCAGACATCTACTCCTCCGGCCGTGTCCTGTGCATGGGCGACGCCGTCCACCGGCACCCGCCGACCAACGGCCTGGGCAGCAACACCTCGGTCGCCGACGGCTACAACCTGGCGTGGAAGCTCAAGCTCGTCCTGGACGGCGTTGCCGGCCCCGGGCTCCTGGACTCCTACACCGCCGAACGCGCACCGGTCGGCCGGCAGGTCGTCGACCGCGCGTGGAAGTCGGTCACCGAGATCTTCACGCTGGGCGAAGCGATCGGCATCAGGCCCGAGATGCCCGACGAGGACAAGTGGCGCATCGTGCGCAGCCTGGACGAGGACAGCGAAGAGGGCGCCGACCGGCGGCGGGGCGTCCGTTCCTTCCTGGACAAGCTGCCCTACCACTTCAACGCTCTCGGGGTCGAGCTGGGCTACCGCTACAGCAGCCCGGCCGTCGTCCCCGACGACGGTGACCTGCCCGACCACCGGACCACGGACGAGCTGACCTACGTGCCGTCGACGTCACCCGGTGAGCACATGCCCCATGTCTGGCTGGAACGCAACCGTCAGCGGATCTCCTCCCAGCAGCTGGTGGGGCAGGGCCGCTTCGCGCTGATCACCGGCCGCGGCGGTGCGTCGTGGGCGGAGGCCGCCGAACGTGCGCGGAAGGTGTTTGGTCTCCCGATCGACGTCTGCGAGATCGGGACGGCGCACGGGTACCGGGACCCGTTGGGCGACTGGGAGCGGCTCCGTCAGATCGACGACGACGGCTGTCTCCTCGTCCGCCCCGACGGTCACATCGCCTGGCGCTCGCGGACCGCTGCCGACACCCGTCGGCTGATCGAGGTGCTGGGCCGCGTGCTCGACCGGCCGATCCCGAATGACCGGTCCGTCGGGGAAGCACAGCCCGAGCTGGCCCACGCCTCGAGTTTCTGACCGTACGGCGAGGTACACGCCTGCGCCGTCGCAGCTCCGGCGACCGCCAGGATCGTCCCCCTGCCCGACCCTGACGACGTCAGCGTCAGGACCCCTCTCCAAGAATTGGACTCAACATGAGCACCGTCAAAGCACTCGGCTACCTCGCGGTCCGCGGCCCACTGGCCGAGTGGGCCACGTTCGGCCCCGAGGTCCTCGGCGCCCAGGTTGCCCCCTCGCCCGAGGGCGAGGTACGGCTGCGCACCGACGAGAAGGTTCACCGGATCATCATCGAGGACGGCCCCGCGGCGGGTCCCTCCTCACTCGTGGCCCTCGGTCTCGAGATCGTCAGCGACGAGGCTCTCACCGGTCTCGTCGCCACCCTGACCGACAACGGCGTCGAGGCCACCGAGGACCCCGAGCTGGCCGCCCGCCGCGGTGTCGACCGTGTCGTGCGCTTCGCCGACAGCGACGGCAACGGAATCGAGGCCTACGTCGGCCTCCCCGACGCCGATTCCCCGTTCGTCTCGCCGACCGGTACGACTTTCGTCGCCGGGCCCCTGGGTGTCGGTCACGTCTTCCTCTTCCCTCGCGGCACCGCGTCGGCGGCGGCCGAGTTCTACGAGAAGGTCCTGGGGTTCCTGCTCACGGACACCATCTCGCTGGCTTCGCTCGGCGTCCCCGAGGAGGACGCGGTGTTCCTGCACTGCAATCCACGCCATCACACCGTCGCCGTGGGCACCATCCCGGGGCCGCCGCCCGGTCTGGGGCATCTGATGCTCGAGGTGGCCGACGTCTCGCAGGTCGGCAAGGCGATGGACCGCGTGAGGGCGAAAGACGAACACGTGAACATCACGCTGGGCGAGCACTCCAACGACCTGATGCTGTCCTTCTACGTGGCCACCCCTTCGGGCTTCGACATCGAGTACGGCTGCAACGGTCTGCTCATCGACGACGCCACCTGGAAGCCCGGTCACCATGAGCTGCTGAGCAACTGGGGTCACCACTTCCAAGGCGCCCAGGCATGATCCGAGGCCGGCGGTGCGGCCACATCGCCGGTCGTCACCAAGGGCCGGCGCCTACCGCTGGACCTCCCTCCCACCAACGACGACAGGAAGCGCTGAAACGATGACCAACACCGTCCTGACCGAGAACGCGACCAGCCGGTTCGTGCAGACCAAGAAGTGGCGCCTGCATCTCAACGAGGCGGGTGAGGGCCACCCGCTGGTCCTGCTGCACGGAGGAGGCCCCGGGGCCAGCGGCTGGAGCAACTACTCCCGGAACTTCGCCTTCTTCGCCGAGCGGTACCGGGTCCTCGCCGTCGACATGCCCGGGTGGGGGAAGAGCGACACCGCGGTGCCGGGCGACCGTGACCACACCGAGGCGCTCGAGCTGCTGCTGGACGAGCTGGAAATCGACCAGGCCGCCCTGGTCGGCAACTCGATGGGCGGGCAGACCGCGATCCGGTACGCCGTACGCAACAGCGACAGGGTGTCGCACCTGATCCCGATGGGTGCTCCGGCGCCCGGGGTGAACGTGTTGAGCCCCGCCTCCCACCAGACCGAGGGCATCCGGACGCTCATCCACGCCTACCAGGACCCGACGCCGGCCAACTTCCAGGCACTCGTCGCCGCGCTGACTTCCGATCCCGAGCTGGCCGCTGACGAGGACCTGGCCCGGCAGCGTTCCGAAGCGGCGTTGTCCCGCCCCGACCACATCGCCAACTACCTGACCGCCGCACCGACGGGTGAGCTGAACGGTCCTCCGGGCGCCTACCCCGCGGTAGTGCCCGCGCTGGCGACGCTCACCGTACCGACGCTGGTGGTACACGGCCGCGATGACAAAGCGGTGCACTTCGAGAACGCGCTGCGCCTGCTGGCGATGATCCCGGACTCCCGGCTGTACCTGTTCAACCGATGTGGCCACTGGACTCAGATGGAACACGCCGAGGAGTTCGACCGGGTGGTGCACGAGTTCATCTCCGCGACCGGGCAGCGCTGAACCCACTCTGCGTGGCGGCCCGGCCGGGCTCACCACGGTCATGGCTTTCGCCGGGCCGGGGATCGCGAACCGGGTCGCCACTCGCAGCCCACCGGTGAATCCGCTGCTGGGCATCAGACCCGGCCATACCGGGCATTGACGCGCATCAGACTCCGTGCAAGATTGGAGCAATCACTCCATTGGAGTGATCACTCTAGTGGCCTGTCATCGTCGACAGAGCTTGTTTCGGAGGCGCGGATGATCGAACAACGGCGGTCAGCGGCGGAACCACCGCAGGCAATCCCCACATCCGTGCTCTGGAAAGCTTTCGATGTGCTGGACACCTTCAGTCGGCAGCACCGCGTTCTGACCCTGAGTGAGCTGGCCCGGACGTCGGGGCTGCCGAAGTCCACCGTCCACCGTGTGCTGGCCATGCTTCGGGAGCTCGGGGCTGTCGAGCAGGTCGACGGTGGCTTCCGGATGGGTCTGCGGATGCTGACGATGGCCGCGTCCAGCCCTGAGGCGGGGCTGCGCGAGGTCGCCGTCCCCCACTTGCTGGAGCTGCACCGCACGGTAGGGCACACGGTTCATCTGTGTGCCCTACGTGGTGAGGATGTCGTTTACCTCGAGAAGCTGCACGAGAGCGATGCCCAGGTGATCCCTACCTCCGTCGGGATGCGACTGCCCGCACACTGCACGGGAGTCGGGAAGGCGCTGCTCGCCCACCGGGCCGCGGATACCGACGCTACGGCGCACACCCCGTCGCTGCGCAGACTCACCCCGCGGTCGATCACGGAACCGCGCGCTCTCGCCCTCGCGCTCGCCCAGGTGCGCCAGCGCGGCATGGCCGTCGACCGGGATGAGGCGGTGCACGGTCTCTCGTGCATTGCCCGGCCGGTGCTCATCGGGGGCCACGCAGTCGCCGCGGTGTCCATAGGGTTCCCGAGCAGCGCGGGACGGGGCGAGGCGTGGTTGGGCCGGCTCGGGCGCACCGTCGGTTCCCTGAGCGCGGCGCTCAGGGAACGTCCGGACCTCATGGAGTACCTGTTCCAGAGCCGGGCATGAACGGGCCCGCCCAGACGTCGCAGGCCGCGGTGGCTCGCGTCGAGCGGGGTGGCAGCCGCGAAGCGCTGCTCGACGCCGCGGAACGACTCATGGGCGCGCAGGGCTACCACGCGGCGTCGGTCTCGTTGCTGTGCAAGGAGTCCGGATGCCCCAACGGCTCGCTCTACCACCACTTCGGCAGTAAGGCGGGGCTGCTCAAAGCTGCATTGCAGCGCGGACTAGGCCGACTTGACGACGCGCTTCAGGTCGCTTCACGGGACGGCGGGTCGGGGGCCGCGCGGCTCTCCCGGTTCATCGACGTCCTGCTGGAGACCGTGGACCGGCACGCGAACTTCCAACGGCTCCTGGTTTTCGTCCTGCTGGAGCAGACCCACGACCCTGAGGTGCAGGACGTCGTCGACCCGTTTCGCAGCCGGATCCTCGAGCAGGTGACCGAGGTCTGCGCGGACGCCCTGGGCGAGAGCAGCCCGGTGGCGGAGTGCGCTGAGGCCCGCGACATGGCCCTGTCCCTGACCGGTCTCACGATCGGTCTGTTCGCCCTGGGTGTGCCCGAGGTCCGGCACCTGGCCCACGCGTACGTCCGGCGGGCTCTGCCCGATCATCCGGGGGCTCCTTAGTCAGGGCCTGTCTGGAGTCGTGACAGGCCCTGGGGGTTGAGAACTGTTGCCGGTGTACTGGGCAGAGTGACTCCTGGTGGGTGTGAGTGAGTGCCGGGGCTGGATGCGGTTTGCCCGCTGTGCGTGCGCGGGAGGATCTCCTCTGCCGTGAGTGTGTTCCGGGTCTCCTCGGCGAGTTCGGCACTGGAGAAGGCGAACAGGGCGTCTTGCCCACGGCGGTGCGGGTCAGCGGCAGGATGTCACCGGCGCGCGAGGGCGGTTGCAGTGCGTCGTGCCCGTTGATGCGCTCGAGGTAGACCACATCCAGGCCCTCTTTGTTCCGTTTCACGGAACAAAGATCTTCCATCGACCGTGCGGTGTCTATATCTGAAGGCGTCACCAGAGGGGCGCCGAGAGCCCTCGGCCCCACCACTCCTCTTCCGGAGGTACCCCGTGCCGACCGTCACTGACCGCGTCCCACCGGACGCCGTCCCACCGGCCGTAATCAAGGCCGCCGATGCGCTGCTGGAGGCCGCCCGCACCGGTGCCGCCTGCCTGCCGGTGCGCGCGCTCTTCGACGAAGGTGACATCGAGACCGCCTACGTCGTACAGCGGCTTAACCTCCAGCGCGGCCAGGCCGCCGGCCGACGGATCACCGGCCGCAAGATCGGCCTGACCTCTCCGGCCGTGCAGCACCAGCTCGCCGTGGACCAGCCGGACTTCGGCGCACTCTTCGCGGACATGGCCGTGCCCGAGGGCGGCGAGGTGCCCGCCGGGCGGCTGCTCCAGCCCAGAGTGGAGGCCGAGGTCGCGCTGGAACTCGGCCGCGACCTGCCGCACCGCCAGTGCACTGTCGTCGACGTGCTGCGCGCCACCGACTTCGCACTTCCCGCCCTGGAGATCGTCGACAGCCGGGTGAAGGACTGGGACATCTCCATCGTCGACACCGTCGCCGACAACGCCTCGTCGGGCCTCTTCGTCCTGGGCGGCTCCCCCGCGCCGCTCACCGGGCTCGATCTCCGCTCGGTACAGATGACCATGACCCGAGGCGGCGAGGTGGTCTCCGAGGGGACCGGCGCCGACTGCCTCGGCAGCCCCCTCAATGCGGCCGCCTGGCTGGCCTCCGACCCTCGCCGGGATGGGAGACCCGCTGCGGGCCGGCGACGTCGTGCTGACCGGGGCCCTGGGGCCGATGGCCCCCGCTGCTCCGGGTGATGTGTTCGAAGCCCGCATCTCGAACCTGGGCACTGTGCGGGTCGGGTTCGCGCCAGAAGGAGAGAACCAGTGAGCAGCGACGGACGCCCGGACCAAGGTGGCGATCATCGGGTCGGGCAACATCGGCACCGACTTGATGATCAAGGTGCTGCGACTGTCCGGCAGCCTGGAGCCGGCCGTGATGGCGGGGATCGACCCGGACTCGGACGGCCTGGCCCGGGCCCGCCGCCTGAAGGTGGCCACCACCCACCAGGGCGTGGACGGACTGGTGAAGATGGACGAGTTCGCCGACGTGGAGATCGTCTTCGACGCCACCTCGGCCGGTGCCCACAGGCGCCACGACGAGGTGCTGCGCTCCCTCGGCCGCACCCTCATCGACCTCACTCCCGCGGCCCTCGGCCCTTACGTGGTGCCACCGGTCAACGGCGACGCTCACCTCGACGCGCCCAACGTCAACATGGTCACCTGCGGCGGCCAGGCCACCATCCCGGTGGTTGCCGCGGTCAACGCTGCCGCCCCCGTCCACTACGGGGAGATCGTCGCCTCCATCGCCTCCCGCTCCGCCGGCCCCGGCACCCGGGCGAACATCGACGAGTTCACCGAGACCACCTCCTCCGCCATCGAGCAGGTCGGCGGCGCGCGGCAGGGCAAAGCGATCATCATCCTCAACCCGGCCGAGCCCCCGCTGATCATGCGCGACACCGTGCACTGTCTGGTCTCCGACTGCGACCGTGAGGCGGTCACGGCCTCCGTCGAAGAGATGGTGGGCCGCGTCCAGGCGTATGTGCCCGGTTACCGCCTGAAACAGAAGGTGCAGTTCGACCGCGTGAGGGCCGACGACCCGCTGTGCGGGCTGCTGCCGGCTGATGCCATCGGCACTACCGCGCTGAAGGTCTCGGTCTTCCTCGAGGTCGAGGGTGCCGCCCACTACCTGCCCGCCTACGCCGGAAATCTCGACATCATGACCTCGGTCGCGCTGCGCACCGCCGAGCGCATGGCCGCGCACCGCTCCAGGGAGAGGGCCACACGATGACCACCACCCAGGCGCACGCCCAGTTCACGATCAAGAC
The DNA here is from genome assembly GCF_008386495.1 of Streptomyces tailanensis. Taxonomy (GTDB): domain Bacteria; phylum Actinomycetota; class Actinomycetes; order Streptomycetales; family Streptomycetaceae; genus Streptomyces; species Streptomyces tailanensis. The sequence continues at coordinate 33,904 of NZ_VTHJ01000082.1, forward strand.
CGGCGTCCCGGTCTACTTCGCCGATCCGCACAGCCCCTGGCAGCGCGGCACCAACGAGAACACGAACGGCCTGCTGCGCCAATACTTCCCGAAGGGAACCGACCTTTCCCGATGGGCGGCGGAGGATATCGAGGCGGTCGCAGCCACGCTCAACAGTCGCCCCCGCAAGAGCCTCGGTTGGAAGACACCCGCCGAAGCCCTCAACGACCATCTACTATCGATCAAATAAGCCGGTGTTGCATCCACTGGTTGAACCTGGTGAATACTGCTCCCGGAAGTTCAAACGGGCCTGCCGCAGGCTGGGCATCGTGCAGTCGATGGGCAGAGTCGGATCTTGCTTCGACAACGCCGTGAGCGAGGCGTTCAACAGCGTGCTCAAGGTCGAGTACGTCCACCGGCACACCTTCCGCACCC
>NZ_VTHJ01000082.1:34327-35235 GCF_008386495.1 Streptomyces tailanensis
ACGCATCAAGATCGCCACCTGGATCACCGACTTCTATAACGCCAGGCGGCTACACAGCGTGTGCGGGTTCAAGAGCCCGATCGACTACGAACGCGAGTACCGGGCCACCCTCGCCGAGGGACTGGCCGCATAGATCGTCTCCACGCTGCGAGGGGATTGACAGCACCTGCGCACTTGGGTGGCAGCAGTACGCATCTCAGTTGACGCGTGGCTCCTGCACCCTGCACCAGGTAATTCGCAGGCGTCCCGCCCAGCTCCCGTCCTATCCTGTCCGCTGCCGTCCATGCCGGGACGGGCCCGACGGAGGAGCGGCGGAGTGCCGGACGTGTACAAGATCATGCTGGATGCCGAGTTGAGCAAGGCGTTCGACGTGTGGTCCGGCTATCTGAACGCCCGGACTGGCGAGGATGCTCAGGTCCGTGCACGACTGCGCTCCACGTTGCAGTCGGCCCGCGCGGCAGATGCCGAGGGCGATCCCGCGTCTGCACGCGCCTTGGTGGCGGAGATGTACGACGACGCCCGAGAAGCTGGCCTTCCCTGGGCTCCCGTGCAGCCTGGTCCCTGCGCGGCGGACAGGCAGGCGCGCGACTACGCCAAGGACGAATTGCGGCAGGTGCTTCCTGTGCACCTGCGCGAGGATCTCGATAGCATCGCGATCTACCTGAGCGTCACGGGCCGCCGCCTCCAGACCGTCCCCGGCCTGGACGCCGCCACCCGCCAGGACATCCTCTACATCTCGGCCCGCGCCGGGATGGCCCTTGATCTCGCCCATCCAACAGCAGCGCGACGGGAACTCGAACGCCTGAAGGCAATTGCGCGGCGCTGCGGCGTGGAGCCCTGAGACCCCGTGAACAAACTGATCGTCGAGGGCGGGTGGGAATCGGCGAAGTGACGTGCACGGCCAGGAC
>NZ_VTHJ01000083.1 GCF_008386495.1 Streptomyces tailanensis
CCGGGACCGCGATCACGCCGGGATCAGTGAGGAGTACGTTCCGTACAGTGACACGGTTCACCGCATCCGGAAGGAGCCGGCGCCGAATTCGGGCCGGGCGAGCCTCGGGGGTTCGCATGGACGGAGTGCGGCCGGGTCTTCAGCCCGCTGAGCTCCCGGCCGGCGACGAATCCGCCGGTTCGCGTGACGGTGCCGGCCGTGCCCACAATGACGCTGGGCAGAGGAAGCGGGGTACGCGTTGCGTTCCTGTGGTCCCTTCCAAGCGCCGGGACCGCTCTCTTCCTGGCCGCCTGGAGAAGGGAGTGTCCGCATGTGCGCGAGTCGGGTCCCGGACCTCCGGTGTCCCCGTCCCCCTCACCGGCCGGTACGCCGCCGGGGTGGCATCCCCGTGAAAGGTCCGGGCGAGGCATTGGCCTCACCCGGACCCGGACCCGACCCGTCCCGGGGCGTGGTGTCAGCGGCTCAGGCGTCGACTCAGGAGTTGTTTGCCCAGCTCGGCGCCCTTGCGGCTGTCTGCCTGAGCCTTGCGGAACAGGTCCGCCACCTCGGGGTCCTTCGCCCGCTCCGCGTCCTGGATGTAGGTCTCGAGACGCAGCGCGTTCTCCAGGCAGGCCTCGACGTACCAGATCAGGTCGTAGTCCTTGTCCGGGGTGCCGGTCACGTGGCCGGTCTCCGTGGTGCTGGTCACGTTCTTCTCCTCCATGGTGGGGGCAGGGGCCGTGTCTGCCCGGCACGGCTCCCGGGGCGCCGCACGGGTACCCGGACCGTGGCCGCGTACACGGCGACCTCGGCATACGGCGAGGTGTCCCGGCGTCGTCCGAGGGCACACGGCTTTCACCACCTAGCGCAGAAGGGCCACATGACGTGCGTACGGTCGGAGTGGAAGAGGAACTCCTCCTGGTCGATCCCGGGACCGGCGAGCCCCAGGCGCGGGCCGCGGCGGTGCTCGCGCGCGCTGCGCAGGAGGGCGCGGGACAGGACGTGTTCGCGAAGGAGCTCCACGACGAGCAGGTCGAGTTCGCCACGCATCCGCAGTCGAAGATGGCGGACCTGGGGGCCGAGATCATCCGCTGCCGCAAGGACGCGGCGCGGCATGCCGAGGGGCTCGGCGGGGCGGTGGTGGCCCTGGCCACGTCGCCGCTGCCCGTGAAACCGACGATCACCATGAACAGCAGGTATCTCTGGATGGCGAGGGAGTTCGGCCTGGCCACACAGGTGCGGCTCGTCTGCGGTTGCCATGTCCATGTCTCCGTGGAGTCCGAGGACGAGGGTGTCGCCGTTCTGGACCGTATACGGCCGTGGCTGTCCGTCCTGACGGCACTGAGTGCGAATTCGCCGTTCTGGCAGGGCCGGGACACCCAGTACGCCAGTTACCGCAGCCAGGTGTGGGACCTGTGGCCGATGGCGGGCCCCGCGGAGATCTTCGGCTCGGCCGAGCGGTACCACCAGTGCGTCGCGGACCTCATGGCCACGGAGGTCGTGCGCGACAAGGGCATGGTGTACTTCGACGCGCGGCTGTCCCAGCGGTATCCGACCGTCGAGATCCGGGTCGCGGACGTGTGTCTGCATCCCGACACCGCGGTCCTGGTCGCGGCCATCTCCCGGGGGCTCGTCGACACGGCGGCGCGGGAGTGGCGGGCGAGCCGGGAGCCGTTCGGGCACACCGCGGGACTGCTCCGGCTGGCGACGTGGCGGGCCGCCCGGTCCGGCCTCTCGGAGAACCTCCTGGACCCTCCGACGATGCGGCCCAGGCCCGCCGTCGACGTGGTCCGCGCCCTGCTCGACCATGTCGGGGACGCGCTCGACGACAACGGTGACCTCGACCGGGCCCACGAGGCCGTCGCCGCGCTCATGCGGCGCGGCAACGGGGCGCGGATCCAGCGGGAGGTGATGGAGCGGACGGGAAGCCTGCGCGAGGTGGTCGTCGCCTGCGTACGGCATACGCAGGCGTGAGGTGTCCGTGGCGGGCACCACCCCTTCGTGCGCGTGCCGCGGGCCCCGTCTGCGGCCGCACAGTTCCCTCGCCGCACAGTTCCCTGGCCTCTCGAACGCGTAGCCGCTCCTTTCCTGGGAAACACGAGCGTCGGAGGGGTACGCGACATCGCGTCCGCCTCGTAGGAGCTGAGCGGGAAAGACGAGATGGCGAGAGAGCCGCGCAGGGACGACAGGCCGCCTGCCGAGGAGGTCCGGAGCCGGCACGCCGACTTCGAGGGAGAACTCGGCGACGTGACGAGCGCCCGCGCGGTCGCGGAGGAGTTCCTGAGCGCGCTCGCACACACCTCGCCGCCGGCGGACGTGGAGCACTGGGACGACATCCTGCTGGTGGTGACGGAGCTGGCCGCGAACGCGGTGCAGTACGCCCCCGGTCCCTTCGGACTGACCATGCGGCGCACCCATGACGGTGTGCACGCGATGCTGCGGGACACCAGCACCACGTCGCCGACGCCGCGCCCCTTCCACGCCGGCAAGGGGGGCGGCGGCATCGGCTGGTACCTGATCGAGACCCTGTGCGACGAGGTGAGCGTGGTGCCGCACGACCAGGGCAAGGACATCCATGTGTTCCTGCCCTGGTGACGCGGCGTCCAACGTGCGCTACGGCTTGTAGGCCACTCCCCCGTACACGTCCGTCGGCTCCGGAGTCGTCCCCGGCTCGGGGCGCCACAGGGGGCAGGAGACGATGCCGGGCTCCAGGAGTTCCAGCCCCTCGTAGTACGCGGCGATCTGGCGGGGGCTGCGCAGTACGTAGGGGACGGCGCCGGTGTCGTCGTAGCCCTCCTGGGCGCGCTTGAGTTCGGCGTCGGTGTCGGTGCTGTCGTAGTGCACGAAGTAGCTGCCCGAGGGCAGTGCCGCCTGGAGGCGGCGGACGATGTCCTTCGCCTCCTCGTAGTCCTGGATGTGGCCGAGGATGCCCATCAGCATGAGGGCCACCGGCTTGTCGAAGTCGAGGATCTTGCCTGCCGCTTCGAGGATGGCCCTGGGGTCGTGCAGGTCGGCGTCGACGTAGTCGGTGGTGCCTTCGGGGGTGCTGGTGAGCAGGGCCTGGGCGTGGCGCAGGACCAGGGGGTCGTTGTCGACGTAGACGATGCGGGACTCGGGGGCGACCTTCTGGGCGACCTGGTGGGTGTTGTCGTACGTCGGCAGGCCGGTGCCGATGTCCAGGAACTGGCGGATCCCGAGCTCACGGGCCACGAAGGTGACCGTGCGGATGAGGTAGACGCGGGAGGCGCGGGCCATCGTCTCGATGTTGGGGGCGATCTCCCGGTAGGCGTCGCCGGCGACCCGGTCGACCTCGTAGTTGTCCTTGCCGCCCATCCAGTAGTTCCAGATACGGGCCGAGTGCGGCACCGTGGTGTCGATCTTCGACAGGGCTTCCTGGTCGGGAGTGGGGTGGCCGTCTGCCATGGGAAATCTCCTGCCTCACAACGCGTCGTCTTCGCTAACCTACCGTCAACTGCCTTGTTTTTCGCCAAAGTTGCGACGGACGAGAAGCCAGGGCACGAATGGGGCGGCCCTGCTCGCCGACGCCGACTGTCACGACCGGCACATGCTGGGCGAGGGTGTGGAACGCCCGGGCATAGGCGAGGGCGGCCTCCATGGCCTCCGTACCCTGCCCACACGCCGGCTCCGGGCTCTGCTCGTACGCGGCGCGGTCGGCCCTGGAGGTCAGGTGGAGCATGGCGCCGTCGCGTTCGGCCACCGCGTCGGCGAAGTCCAGGGCCTCGTTCCAGGTCACCCGGGAGCGGCCGCGGCGCAGCGGGCCGTAGACGAGTTCCGCGATCAGTCCGCTGTCGACGGCCAACCTGCCCGGCCCGGCGAGGAGTTCGCGGTAGGGCAGGGCCGGGTCGAGGTGATGGAGGTCGGGCGGCATGTGCCGGACCTGGAAGCCCAGGTGGGTCAGTTCGGCGATGAGGTGGGCCCGGCCGAGCCCTTCGCGCCCCTCGATGATCAGCGTCCGGTATGGAGTGAGTGTCGGTGGCGGGGTCATCCCCGCCCCTCGGGAGCGGCCCGGCCGGGGACACGACGCGGCGTACGCATGCCGCTCCCTTCGCGTGGTGCGCGGCTGATTCCAACTCACTCAGTGTGTGCGGGGGTTGGGGGTAACGGGAGCCCGTGCGGGGGCTGTCTGGTTGTGAAGGCGTAGTGATTCGCCGGGACCCGCCGGGCGTCCGCAAAAGCATCCCGCCAAACGCCCATCAGACGCTCGCCTGACCTGTCCGACGTCCATCAGACGCCACCAACACACACCTGACGCCCGTCAGACGCGTCAAGCGATGAGGAAGTCCGCCTGGCCGGCCTTCGCGCCCTCCAGGAACGCCACCATCTCCTCCCGTGAGTAGACGAGGGCGGGGCCGTCCGGATCGGTGGACTGGCGGAAGGCGACGCTGCCGTCGGGCAGGCGCTTGGCCTCGACGCAGGAACCGCCGTTGGTGCCGCTCCAGGGCTTGTGCCAGCCCTCGGGGCCGAGATCGGGAGCGGGAATGCCGCTACGGATGGGGCCGTTGGGTGCCATGGTTCACAACTCCTTGCGTAGTTCCGCCAGGATTTCCCTGGTTCGGGCCACCGGTTCCGCCTGCACGGACATCCGGTCGAGCACCTCCAGGTAGGTGACGACGTCGGCGGGCTGGTCGACGTACTGGGCGCCCGCGAGGCCCTCGGTGTAGACGATGTCGGGGAGTTCGGAGAAGCCGAAGCGGAAGTAGTGGAAGGGGCCGTACGCGCCGGGGTGCGGTCCGGCCGCGAAGCGCATGATCTGGATCCTGACCTTGGGCCGTTCCGTGGCCTCGGCGAGCCGGTCGATCTGGGCGCGCATCACGGCGGGGCCGCCGACCGCCCGGCGCAGCACGGTCTCGTCGAGGATGGCCCAGACGGCGGGCGCCTCGGGTTTGACCAGCGGGTCCTGACGTCTGAGGCGCAGCGTGACGTGGCGCTCGACTTCCTCGGGGCTCGCGTTGGGGAAGCCGACGCGGATGAGGGCGGCGGCGTAGTCGTGGGTCTGCAACAGGCCGGGGACGTACTGGGGTTCGTAGAGGCGGATGACGGCGGCTTCGCTCTCCAGGCTCACGTACGCGCTGAACCACTCGGGCAGCACGTCGCGGAACTTGTGCCACCAGCCCGGCTGATTGGCCTCCCGGGCGAGGGAGAGAAAGTCCTCGATCTCGGTGCCGGAGACTCCGTAGGTGCGCAGCAACTCCTTGACGTAGGGGATACGGAGGCCGACCTCGGCCTTCTCCATACGACGGACCGTCAGAGCGGTGACCTCGATGGCACGGGCGGCGTCGTCGAAGGACACTCCGGCCTGCTCCCGCAGCTGCCGAAGCCGTTTGCCGAGAACCATGCGCAGGACAGTGGGCGCCGCGGGGGCGCTCCCTCCGACGCGGGTCTCACTCACGCGCAACCTCCCGGGGCGGGATTCACAGCGTGCAGTGTGCCACGCGATCCATTGACACGGACAGTTCCATGCACTTCATTCTGAAATTATCAGAACGCAGGTTGCGGGCCGAGTTGTTCGGCCACCATAGTGATCGAGTGACCTGCCGCACATTGCGGTCAGCGTCCCTCGAACTCCTCCGGCCCGCCCAGGAGTTGGCGCCATGGCGGGCACGGGTCAAGACGCGCGCCGACACGATGCGACACCTGGATGGCCGCCGTGACGAACGGATTACCGAGGAACCCGGTCAAGGGAACCGGCGGGCCCAACAAGCCCCTGGCGGCCGCCCTGAAGGAGGCCGGCTGCTCGTACGCGTCCCTCGCCCTCAGGGTCAATGAGCTGGGCCGCTGCCAGGGCTTGGAGACCAACTACGACAAGGCGTCGGTCACCCGCTGGCTCCAGGGCCAGCAACCGCGCGGCAGCACACCGGAGTTGATCGCGGCCGTGCTCGGTGAGCGGCTGGGCCGCGCGCTGACGCCGGCGGATCTGGGCTTCCCCCTCGATCGCGGACGACCGGTGACGGGGCGGGCGTTGCAGTACGGGGAGAACGTGGCAGAGACACTGCATACCTTGGCCGAGCTGGGTTCCACCGACATCTCCCGGCGTAGTCTGCTCGGCTCGGTGCCGTTCGTGCCGGGTGCGCTGACGAACCCTCAGCGGGCTTGGTTGCTCTGGCTGGTGGAAGAGCGCGACACGGATCGTCTGACGTCCGTTTCGGGTGCCGGGCCGGTGGAGCAGGTCCACGCGATGATCCGCATGTTCGACGAGATGGACAACCACTACGGCGGCGGTGGGGTGCGCACGAGCATCGTGCAGTACCTGACCACCCAGGTCATCCCCCTGCTGCAACAGCGTGGCACGCCCGTGAACCAGCGGCGGGAACTGTTCGCCGCCGCGGCCCGGCTGGCCGCCATGGCGGGCTGGAGTTCGTACGACGCCGGGGAGTACGGCCTGGCCCAGCGGTACATGACGCAGGCGCTCAGGCTCTGCGCGGAGGGCCGCGACCGGGTGCTGGGCGGGCAGATCCTGGCCGGGCTGTCCCATCTGGCGACCAGCCTGGGCCGTCCCGACGAGGGCGTGGCCCTGGCCCGGGCCGGGGTCGCGACCGCCAAGGACGCGGGCAGCCCGCTCGGCCTGATGCGGCTGCACGCCATGACCGCGCGCGGCCATGCGGCGCTGGGCCGGCCGCGGGAGACCGCCGAAGCCCTGCGCGCGGCGGAGAAGCAGCTCGACGCCAGCCGCGACGCCGCCCAGGAGTCGCCCTGGGTGCGCTTCCTGGACCACCACTACCTCCAGGCCGAGTCCGCCGTCTGCTTCCGCGACCTGGGCCTCGCCGCGCAGGCCGAGCACACCGCGGGCGAGTCGGTGCGCGCCCACGCCGACCGGCGCCGGCGCCAGGCCATCAGCCGATCCGTACTGGCGACGGCCCATCTGCAGCAAAACCGTCTGGACGAGGCCATCGCCACGGCCAGCGACGCGCTGGAGGCGCTCAGCGGGGTGCACAGCGAACGGTCCATCCAGGCCCTGCGCGACTTCCGCGGGAGACTGGTGTCCCGTCGCCACGAACCCCTCGTGCAGGACTTCGAGCGGCGGTCGCGGGTGGTGCTGGGGATGGCCGCCTGACGATGTCCGTCCGACGTTTCCCGGTCGGCGCCGGCCCGCCCCGGGCGGGAGATCGCGCGGGGCCACGGACGCCCTCGCGCCACTACCCGCCCGCAACCGCACAACCACTCCACTACCTGGTGTTTCGCGTGTCCGGTGCTGTTGTCTTCGACAACAGCACCGGCGGACCGCACACCTGGGAGGAACTCGATGACGGCAGTCAGTGACCGAGCCGCGGACGCGGTGGTGCTGCCTTGATCTCGCTCAGGCGGTCCCGCCTCTTCCAGACGGCGGTACCCGCGCACCCCTCGTACGCCGCCGGGGTGCGGCGCATGGTGGCCGCGCACCTCACCCTCTGGGGGCTCACCACGATCCTCGACGATGTCGTCCTCGCCACGGACGAGTTGTTCGCCAACGCGGTCCGGCACACGGGCGCGGTTCCCACCGACACCATCGCCGTCAGCCTCGAATGCTTCGATCGCGAACTGCGGGTGAGTCTCGCCGACCCCTCGCCCACGCGCCCGCTGCCTCGGACGGCGGACGGGGCCGCCGAGTCGGGACGCGGGCTGTCCATCGTCGCCGCGCTGGCCGACGACTGGGGCACGGATCCGCCGGATCCCGGGGACATGGGCAAGAAGGTGTGGTTCTCGCTCGCCGTCCGGGAGCCGACGTGAAGGACGCCCCGGCCATGGAACACACATCCCAAGCGGCCCCTCACAAGCAGGTCCTCGCCGCCGAGTTGGTCCGCCGGGCCGAGGACGAGCGACGGCTGGCCCAGGAGGCGGGGTCGGCCCCCACCGCTCAGGCCCGCGGCCGTATCGCCGAGTGCCGGGCCGGCAACGCGGACGCCCTCCGGGCGATCGTCGCCCGCCATGGCTGGCCCACCGCCGAACTGGTCGGCGAGCACGCCTCCACCGCCGCCCTCATGATCCTCCTGCACTCCCCCGAGCTCGGCTTCCAGCTCACCTGCCGCGATCTGATCGCCGAGGCCGCGGCGGACGGCCGCTGCCCCGCCGTACACCACGCCTACATCGCCGACCACTGCGCCGTCGAACTGGGCCAGCCGCAGTTCTACGGCACCCGCATCAACCCCGCCACGCTCTTCCCGTACCCGATCCGCAACCCCGAGACAGTGGACGACCGCCGCGACGACGTGGTCCTCGGCCCACTGACGGAACATCTGCGGGCGGTACGGCGGGGGTTGGGGGCGAGTGGAGGGCTGTGAGTCGGTGTGGCGGTGGAGGTGCGCACCACCGGCGAGTTCAGCGGATGCGGCGGAGGCTCGCCGGGGCCAGGGAGACGCCCGGGTCCGGTGGCTCAGCCCGCCGCCCAGCCCGCGTAGAACAGGCCGAGGCCGAGGATCACGCAGATGCCCTGGACGGTCCAGAAGCGGACCACGACGAGGACTTCGGACCAGCCCTTGAGCTCGAAGTGGTGCTGGAGCGGGGCCATGCGGAAGACGCGCTTGCCGGTCAGCTTGAACGAGCCGACCTGGATGACCACGGACAGGGTGATCAGGACGAAGAGCCCGCCGAGCACCGCGAGCAGCAGCTCGGTGCGGGAGCAGATGGCCAGGCCCGCGAGGGCGCCGCCGAGGGCGAGGGAGCCGGTGTCGCCCATGAAGATCTTGGCGGGGGAGGTGTTCCACCAGAGGAATCCGAAGCAGGCACCCATCAGCGCGGCGGCGACGACGGCGAGGTCCAGCGGGTCGCGTACCTCGATGCAGGAGGCGGGGTCGGTGAGTTCCATGGCGTTGGCGCAGGAGTTCTGGAACTGCCACAGGCCGATGAAGGTGTAGCCGCCGAAGACCATGACCGACGCGCCGGTCGCCAGGCCGTCCAGACCGTCGGTCAGGTTCACGCCGTTCGACATGGCGAGGATCATGAACAGGGCCCAGACGACGAACAGGACGGGCCCGATGGTCCAGCCGAAGTCGGTGACGAAGGACAGCTTCATCGAGGCCGGTGTCTGGCCGCGGTCGTCCGCGAACCGGATGGCCAGCAGGGCGAACACGATGCCGACGATCAGCTGGCCGGCCATCTTCGCCCCGGCCCGCAGCCCCAGCGAACGCCGCTTGACGATCTTGATGTAGTCGTCGAGGAATCCGACGGCACCCATGCCCGCCATCAGGAACAGCACCAGCACCCCGGGGAACGTCGGGCTCTCCCCCGTGACGACCTTGGTCGCGGCGTACGCGACGAGGGTGGCCAGGATGAAGGCGATGCCGCCCATGGTGGGCGTACCGCGCTTGCCGTGGTGGCCGCGAGGGCCGTCGTCGCGGATGAACTGCCCGTAGCCCTTGCGGGCCAACAGCTTGATCAGAAGCGGAGTGCCGATGAGGGTCAGGAACAGGCCTATGGCCCCGGCAAACAGGATCTGGTTCATCGGTCGGCGGTCTCCCCCTCGGGCACATGCGGGTACGTGACTGCCTCACCGGTCTCGCGGGCCGTCAGCCCCCACCCTATGCGGACGCCGATCTTCGTAAGACTCTGGGGAGTTGGCCACGACGACGGCTGACCGGGTTCGCTCCCGGAAGCCAGCCCTCCGCTCAAGCGGACGGCGCGAACTGAGACACTGCACGCCATGGCCTCCTTCACTCCCGCGCGCGCCCTGCTGATGCTCACCACCGGGCTCACCTGCCTGCTGATGGCCGGCGGTGCTCTCATCGGCGCGCTGCTCGGCGGTGGTCTCGTCGCCCTGGGCGCGGCGGTGTGCGCGGGGCTGGTCGGCATGCTGGGTTCGCTCGTCGTGCGGCGGCGGGCGATGGCGCACTTCGCCCTCGCGCAGCGGCAGGCGGGGCAGCGAGGGTACGCCGAGGGGATCGCCCACGGTGTGCTGATCCACGTGACGGCGTACGAGGCCGCCGTGTTCCCCCGCACCGGGCCGAGCGGTGTCTCCCCCGAGGAGCGCGAGGCCCGCCGGACCATCGCGTACCGGATGGCCGCCCTCGACGAGGTGCCGCAGCGCGTGCGCCTGGCGGCGGCGGACGCCCTCGCTCTCCTGGACAAGACCGACCGCGAGGGCGCCGAGGAGGCACTCGCCCGCCTCGCCACGACCGTGCGCCTGGAGTACGCCCGGCAGTGACGGGCGCGCCCCGGCGCATGGGTGCGAGAACCGCGCGGTCGGCTTCAGTGGCCGCTGATCGCGCGCGGGGTGTACGGCCGCTCCAGTTCTTCGGTCTCCTTCTCCGTGAGGGTGATGTCGAGGGAGGCCACGGCGTCGTCGAGGTGGTGCGGCTTGGTGGCGCCGACGATGGGCGCGGCGACGGTGGGCCGGCTGAGCAGCCAGGCGAGGGCGACCCGGGCCCGGGGGACGCCGCGTTCGGTGGCGATACGGGTGACGGCGTCGACGATCTCCCGGTCGCCCTCCTGGTAGAGGGTCTTGCCGAAGTTGTCGTGCGCGCTGCGTTCGGTGACGGTGTCCCAGTCACGGGTGAGGCGGCCGCGGGCGAGCGGGCTCCAAGGGAGGGTGGCGACGCTCTGGTCCTCGCAGAGCGGGAGCATCTCGCGCTCCTCCTCGCGGTAGAGGAGGTTGTAGTGGTTCTGCATCGAGACAAATCGCGTCCAGCCGTGTCGCCGGGCGGTGTACTGCATCTTGGCGAACTGCCAGGCATACATCGAACTCGCCCCGATGTAGCGGACCTTGCCCGCCTTGACCACGTCGTGCAGGGCCTCCATCGTCTCCTCGACCGGGGTGTTCGGGTCGAAGCGGTGGATCTGGTAGAGGTCCACGTAGTCGGTGCCGAGGCGGCGCAGGCTGTTGTCGATCTCCGTCATGATGGCCTTGCGGGACAGGCCCCAGCCGTTGGGCCCCTCGTGCATGGCGCCGTTGACCTTGGTGGCGACGACGATCTCGTCGCGCCGCGCGTACTCCGCGAGGGCGCTGCCGACGATCTCCTCGCTGGTGCCGTCGGAGTAGATGTTCGCCGTGTCGAAGAAGTTGATCCCGGCGTCCAGCGCCTGACGGATCAACGGGCGCGACGCCTCCTCGTCGAGGGTCCACTCGTGCGTGCCTCGGTCAGGGAGCCCGAAACTCATGCATCCCACACAGATCCGGGACACGTCCAGACCTGTCGAGCCGAGCTTCACATACTGCATCGTGGCTACTCCTGCCTGTGGGGTGTACGGCCACCACGCAGCGTACGAGAGGGTGGGCGCCCCCTTCCCGTCAAATCCGGTAGCGGCGCAGCGCCGGTGTCGCCGTCGCGAGGAGCAGCATGGCGGCGACGACCAGCAGGCCGCCGCCCACGACGGCCGTACGCGCACCGAACGCGGAACCGGCGGTTCCGTGCAAGACGTCGGCGAGGCGTGGGCCGCCGGCCACGACCACGGTGAAGACGCCCTGCATACGACCGCGCATCTCGTCGGTGGCGGCGGACAGCAGGATGGCTCCCCGGAAGACCATCGAGACCATGTCCGCGACCCCGGCGGCGGCGAGGAAGACGACGGCAAGCCACAGGCTGGTGCTCAGCCCGAAGCCGGTGATGGCCGCGCCCCAGGCCATGACGGCCGCGATGACCATGAGGCCGTGTCGGTGGGAGCGGGAGAACGTGCCCGAGAACAGCCCGCCGAGCACGGCGCCGATGGGGATCGCGGCGAACAGCAGCCCGAGCGCGAGGCCTTCGCCGTAGGAGGCGTATGTCGTGTCGGCGAGTTGAGGGAAGAGGGCTCGGGGCATGCCGAGGACCATCGCGATGATGTCGGCGAGGAAGGACAGCAGGAGCACCTTGTGCAGGGAGACGTAGCGGAAGCCGGCGGCGACCTCCCGCCAGCCGGCCCGCCGGGTCGTCGAGGTGTCCAGGGGCGGCAGGGCGGGCAGCTTGTGAACCGCCCAGAGGGTGATGCAGAGGGCCAGCGCGTCGATCAGGTACAGCTCGGCCAGACCGATGACGGGGATGAGGGCGCCGGCGAGCAACGGGCCTGCCACCAGGCCGAGTTGCATCACGGTCGAGCCCAGGGCGGCCGCGGCGGCGAGTTCGTCGGCGGGGACGAGGCGGGCCACGGAGGCGTTGCGGGCGGGTGAGTTCAGGCCGAAGAACGCCTGTTGGAGGGCGAGCAGCACCATCAGTACCCAGACGGATTCGAGGCCGGTGACGGCCTGGACCCAGAACAGCACCGAGGTGACGGCGATACCGGTGTTGGTGATCAGCAGCAGGGTGCGCCGGTCCACGCTGTCGGCGACCGCGCCGCCCCACAGCGCGAAGACCACCATGGGCACCAGTCCGGCGAGGCTCGCGTAGCCGACCCATGCCGAGGAGCCGGTGACGTCGTAGACCTGCTTGGGCACGGCGACGGCGGTCAGCTGGCTGCCGACCGCCGTGACGATGGTCGAGGACCACAGCCGCCGGTAGGCAGGGCGGCGCAGGGGGCGGGTGTCCATGGCCCAGCGGCGCAGGCCGCGCCGGGGTGTCGCCTCGGGGGCCGGTGTGTCGTCGCCGGTGCTGCTCTTGGTGGGGTCCACGGATGTCCTGGGTGCTCGCTGCATCGTCCGGTACGGGGCACCACTATCGCGGAGGCGGTCGTCGGCCTGGCGGGAGGGGTGGCTTCACCCCTCGGGCGTCCCGGCGGCCGTCAGGCACCGGCGATCAGCATGCCGCCGAGCCCGAGCATCGTCGCCGCGACCAAGCCGTCCAGGACGCGCCACGCCTGCGGGCGGGACAGGAACCGGCCGAGCAGGCGGGCGCCGAAGCCGAGGCCGGTGAACCAGCACAGGCTCGCGGCGGCCGCGCCGAGGCCGAAGGTCCAGCGCAGGGCGCCCTGGTCGGCGGCGATGGAGCCGAGGAGGAACACGGTGTCGAGGTAGACGTGCGGATTGAGCCAGGTCAGCGCCAGGCAGGTGAGGACCGCTCGGCGCCGTGAGCCCGGCGTGCCGGTCTCCGCCCGCAGCGCCTCGCCGCCGGGCCGCAGGGCGCGTCGCGCCGCGAGGACGCCATAGACCACGAGGAAGACGCCGCCGACGAGGGCGACCGCAGTGAGCGCTCCGGGCCAGGCGACGACCACGGCACCGACCCCTCCCACGCCGAGCGCGATCAGGGCCGCGTCGGAGAGAGCGCAGACGGCCACGACGGGGAGCACCGCGTCCCGGTGGATGCCCTGACGGAGGACGAAGGCGTTCTGGGCGCCGATGGCGACGATCAGGGAGAGGCCGGTACCGAATCCGGCGGCGAGGGCGGTCATTTCGTTGAACACCCGACGACGGTAGGAAAGCCCGCGCCAGGAGTACAGCTAAAGCTTCTTACGTATCATTAGCGATCGTGATGACTCAGCTTCCGCTCGACCTGGTGCGGACCCTGCTCACCGTGGTGGACGAGGGCACGTTCGACGCGGCAGCCGGCACCCTGCATGTGACGCCCTCCGCGGTCAGCCAGCGGGTCAAGGCACTGGAGCAGCGCGTGGGCCGCGTGCTCCTGGTCCGTACGAAGCCGGTGCGGCCGACCGACTCCGGTGAGGTGATCGTCCGGTTCGCGCGTCAGCTGGCCCGGCTCGAACACGACGCCCACGCCTCGCTCGGCATGACCGGCTCCCACGAGACGACCCGGGTGTCGATCGCGGTGAACGCCGACTCCCTGGCCACCTGGTTCCTGCCCGCCCTCGCCCGGGTGCCCGAGGAACTGCGCCCCTGCTACGAGTTGCGCCGCGAGGACGAGGACCACACGGCGCGGCTGCTGCGCGAGGGGCTGGTGATGGCGGCGGTCACCTCGTCGCCGGACGCGGTGGCCGGCTGCTCGGTGCGCGCGCTGGGCCGGATGCGCTACGTTCCCGTCGCGAGCCCGGCGTTCGCCGCGCGATGGCTCGGCGGCATCGGATCCGAGGTGGCGCTGAAGGACGTGATCGCCGAGGTGCCGGTCGTGGCCTTCGACCGGCGCGACGACTTCCAGGACGCGTTCGTACGCCGGCTGAAGCGGGGGCACCGGGCGAGCGCCGTCCGGCATTACGTGCCGACCTCGGAGGGCTTCGTCGACGCCGTGGCGGCCGGGCTGGGCTGGGGCATGCTCCCCGAGGCCCAGGCCCAGCCGCTGCTCGACGACGGTCGGCTGATGGCGTTGGCGCGGCCGGAGCGAAGCGTGGACGTCCCGCTGTTCTGGCAGCAGTGGAAGCTCGACTCCCCCTCGCTCACGGCCGTGGCGAAGGCGGTCGCCGCCGCGGCCGCCACGGCACTCCATACTTGAGCTCGCCGTTCAGCCTTCGGCTGCGGCAGGCTCCTCGGCCCACCCGATCTGCAGGATCACCGGGGCCTCGGCTCGGTGTCAGTCGTCGATCGCCTGGTAGAGCGTGGTCCAGAAGTCGTGGATGGCCCGCGCCGAATCCGGGGTGGACATCCCGGTCTGGGTGAGCAGGATGCCGACGAGCTGGTTGTCCGGGTCGGCGTATGTCGAGGTGCCGGCTCCGCCGTCCCAGCCGAACTGGCCGATGGGCGCGTAGTCACCACGGTAGGTGCGCACCGCCATCCCGAAGCCCCAGCCGCCGTGCTGTCCCTGGCCGTGTGCCAGATGGACGACGTTGCGGGCCCAGGCTTCTCGGGCGGCCAACTGCTCGGGGGTGAGGCGGTTGGTGGTCATCAGCTCAACGGCGGGCCGGGACAGGATCCGTTGGGTCCCGTGCATCCCGTGGTTGAGCAGCATCCGGAAGTAGGCGTGATAGTCGTCGACGGTCGAGTCCAGTCCGCCGCCGCCTGACTCGAACACCGGAGGCTTGCTGTGGTGTCCCCCTTCGGCCTCGTCCGCCACGATGAACTCTCCGGTCTGCGGATCGGGGGCGTACAGAGGCGGCAGCCGGTCGATCTTGTCGGCGGGCACGTGGAAACCGGTGTCCTCCATGCCCAGCGGATCGAAGATGCGTTCACGCAGGAACGTCTCGAACGACTGGCCGGTGACCCTGGCGACGAGCACGCCGAGCACGTCGTCGCCAAGGTTGTACAGCCACCGCTCTCCGGGCTGGTACATCAGCGGGAGCGCGCCCAGGCGGCGCATCCACTCATCCGGCTCCGGTGCCGGCAACATCCATTCCTGGCCGTAGACCCCCTGCTCGAAGAACGCCCTCATCATCGGCGAGCCCATCGCCGTCGTATCCAGCCCGAGTCCCAACGTGGAGGTGAGCACGTCCCGTACGATGATCGGACGTCGCGCCGGCACGGTGTCGTCCAGCGGGCCGTCGGCCCGCTTCAACACCTGGCGGTCGGCGAGCTCGGGCAGCCACTGATCTATCGGGTCATCCAGCCGCAGCCGGCACTCATCCAGCAGGACCATCGCCGCCGCGACCGCGACCGGCTTGGTCGTCGAGGCCATCCGGAAGATGGTGTCCCGGCGCATCGGCGCGCCCCCGTCGTGACGCATCGCCCCGATCGCTTCGACGTGTGTCTCCTCGCCCCGGCTGACCAGGGCGACGAGCCCGGGAATCTTTCCGGACTCGACATGCCGCGCCAGCACGTCGCGGATTCTGCGCAGCCCCGCTTCGGAGAAGCCTCTGTTGCTCTTTCCCATCGTGAATCTCCCCACCCATCAATGTTCGAGAACTACTGAACGCCCGCGACGCTACATTGCGTTCAATAATGCGTCAACGTGAGATCGAAGCCATCTGGGCTTGCGTGCCTGGCAAATGAGGCCCAATATTGCAATGACAATGGAGATGAACGCAATAGGCAATCAGAACCAGGATTGCAATGAGCTTCGCGTGAATGCATACTGCGCAACGGCGTGTACGGCGGACACCGAGCTCCGCGCATGCCGACAGAGGACCGAGGGGAGACGAGCACCGATGCCCGGAGGCAGGCTCACCAATGAGGACCGTCAGCGCATCGCCGCGGGGCTGGCCGAGGGGCTCGGATACACAGAGATCGGCCGGCGTCTGGGGCGGCCCGCCTCAACCGTCATGCGTGAGGTCACCCGCAACGGCGGACCGGACAACTACCGGGCGGACCGGGCGCAAGAAGCCACACGGCATCGTGCACGCCGCCCCAAGCTGGCTCAGCCTCCGTCACCGCCGGCCCCCGACAGCGGCGACGGTCGCGATCCCCAAGCGGTCCAGGACTTCGCGGAGTCCTACACCACTCTCCTCGAACAGCAGGGGATGCCCCGGATGGCGGCCAGGGTCCTGGCCTGCCTGTACATCACCGACTCCGGTGCTCTCACCGCCGCCGACCTGGTCCAGCGGCTTCGCGTCAGCCCGGCGTCGATCTCACACGCCGTCACCTTCCTCGAACAGCAGGGGATAGTCCGGCGGGAACGGACTCCCGGCGGGCGCCGCGAACGCTATGTCATCGACGACGACATCTGGCTCCGGTCCACCCTTGCGGCGGTGCAGATGAACGACGCCCTGGTGGCCGCGTCGCGGCGCGGAGCCGAGATCCTCGGAGCCGCCACCGCGGCGGGCGCCCGCTTCGAGTCCTCCGCCGGATTCCTGCTCCTCGTGAGCGAATCGCTCCGGCAGGTCATCGAGCAATATCGGCAGAGCCTGGCCTCCGGGAGCTCCCAGAGCTCCGGGCGACAGTGATCATCTCCGCTCTCAGGACCCGCCCCCTGCGCTGAACGGGCCCTCCAGTGCCGCCCACTGGAGCAGCATGATGGTCTTCGCGTCGGCGATCTGCCCGTCGCGGATCATCTCCAGGGCCCGGCGGAAGGGCAGTTCGACGATCTCGATGTCCTCGCCCTCCTCGTCGAGGCCGCCGCCCTCGTGGGTACGGGTCGACGGGCCGTAGGGGGCGGCGTAGAAGCTGACGCGTTCGGTGACGGAGCCGGGGCTCATGTAGATGTCGAAGACGTGCTGGATCTCGCCGATGGTGTGTCCGGTCTCCTCGATCACCTCGCGCCGCACGGCGACCTCGGGGTGCTCGTCCTCCTCGTCGAGCAGGCCGCCCGGTGTCTCGATGAGCATCCCGTCGGGGTGGCCGTTGACGTACACGGGGTAGCGGAACTGCCTGGTGAGAAGCACGGTTTCGCGTTCGGCGTCATAGAGGAGCACGGTGGCGCCGTTGCCTCGGTCGTGCGTCTCTCGCTCCTGGGTGCTCCAAGTGCCGTCGGCGTGCTGGAAGTCGAAGGTCGTGGTGCGCTCCACGTACCAGTGGCAGGACAGCAGTTTCACATCCCGCACCTTGACCCGTGGGTTGCCGGTGAGGTCCTGGCCTGTGCGGTCGAGGCCGGTGCGGCCCCTGCGGTCCGGGATGTCGATGCCGACGGTCTTGTTGGTCATGTCCGCTTTTTACCATTCGGATCAGGACGCTGTCAGGCGCCTCAACTCACCTGCCGCGCACGTCGCTTGGCGGAATCGGACAGTCCGGGACAGCATTCCCCTATGAAGAGCGATCTTTTCTCGAACGAGAACATGGTCCAGCCGGCGTACGCGCCGGGAATGAGCGTGCAGAACGCCAAATCCATCAAGTACGCCGTCAACGGCGAGATGCTCGCCCGGCAGGGCGCGATGATCGCCTACCGCGGCAACCTGCAGTTCGAGCGCAAGGGCCAGGGCGTGGGCGGCATGCTCAAGCGCGCGGTCACCGGGGAGGGGCTGCCACTGATGGCGGTGCGCGGGCAGGGCGAGGCCTGGTTCGCGCACGAGGCGCAGAACTGCTTCATCGTCGACATCGAGCCGGGTGACGTGTTCACCGTCAACGGCCGCAACGTGCTCTGCTTCGACGCCTCGTTGTCGTACGAGATCAAGACGGTGAAGGGCGCCGGCATGACCGGCGGCGGCCTGTTCAACAGCGTCTTCACCGGACAGGGGAAGCTCGGCCTCGTCTGCGACGGCAATCCGCTGGTCATCCCGGTCTCGCCACAGCTGCCCGTGTTCGTCGACACGGACGCGGTCGTGGGCTGGACGGCCAACCTGCACACCTCGCTGCACCGCTCACAGTCCTTCGGCTCGATGATCCGCGGCGGCTCCGGTGAGGCCGTGCAGCTGAAGCTGGAGGGCGAGGGCTTCGTCGTCGTACGGCCGAGCGAGCTGACTCCACAGAAGGCCCAGCAGCACTGACCAGTCCGACGTTCTCCGCCTCGGCCCCCTCACGGGGCTGCGCCGACGTGAGCTCGGCGCCGGGGGCGTGGGCCGCACTGTCCGCGCACTACGCCGCGGAGTTGGGCGCACCGTTCGTCACGGCGGGCTCTGCTACTACCGCGACGGCAGGGACAGCGTGGCCTGGCACGGCGCCCGGGTCAGGCGGGGCGCCCGGGAGGACACGATGGTGGCCATCGTGTCCATGGGCGACCCGCGGGATCTGACCCTGCGGCCGCACCTCGGCGCTCCGCTGCAAGGCCGTGCGAAAATCTGCGGGCCCGTCCGTGGCTGGTCGCTCCCCCACTCTCGGCTTCGCTCGAGCGGGGGGACCCCCATCGCGGCGGAGCCGCATATCGACACTGCCCGCGCCCCTTCGGGGCGCGCCCAGCCGAGCCCCGGTTTCTACTTCCGCGCGGCCAGCGCCCTGGACTGCGACGTGCGGGCCAGCTTTGGGCCCAGCCAGCGCTTGAAGCGGCGGAGCGCTTCCAGTCGGCCGACGGCGCGGTCGAGGCGGTAGTAGAGCTGTGGCGGCACGTACGGCAGCAGTGGGGAGTGCCGTTGGCCGAGGAGGGCGAACATCTGCTCCGGGGGGAGGTCGATGTAGCGCGGGAGGTTCTCGTACCACTGGGCGCTGTGGCGGGCCGCGCTCTGCAGACGGAGGAGTTCGGACTTGCGCCGCCGCTCGTACGCGGTGAGCGCGGTCTGCGGCTCCGGGTGGGTGCCGAGGGCTTCGGCCAGGCACATGGCGTCCTCCAGGGCGAGCGTGGTGCCGGCGCCGATGGAGTAGTGGGTGGTGTGGGCCGCGTCGCCGAGCAGGACGATGTTGCCGTGGTGCCAGGTGCGGTTGGTCAGGGTGCGGAAGTTCAGCCACCGTGCGGTGCCGTCGCCCTGGTCCCGGCCGATCAGGGGCTGGCCGTCGAGGATGTCGACGAAGAGCTTCTCCAGCAGGGCCAGCCCGTCCGCCTCGCCCAGCCGGTCCAGGCCCAGGCCGGCGAGGGTCTGCGGGGAGCACTCGATGACACAGGTGCTCTGCTCGTCGCTGAACTTGTATCCGTAGGCCCAGATCCAGCCGTGTTCGGTCTCCTGGAAGGAGAAGGTGAAGGAGTCGAAGACCTTGGTGGTGCCGAGCCAGATGTAGGCGTTGCGGCCGAGCGCGATGTCGCTGCCGAACTGTTCGGCGTATCTCCCGCGCACCGTGCTGCCCACTCCGTCGCCCGCGACGACGAGGTCGGCGTCCGGCAGGTCGTCGGCGGTGATCTCGTGCTCGTACTCCAGGTGTACGCCGAGGGCGCGGGCCCGTTCGCCGAGCAGTTCGAGCAGGCGGCGCCGGCCGATGCCGAAGCCCACGTCGCCGGGCTGGAGCGTCGTACGGTCACGGACGTGGGCCACCCCGGCGTTCCAGCTGACGGAGTTCCCCCTGATGGCGAGGGCGGTCTCGGGGTCGCTCGCGCGGAGCTTCTCCAGTAGTTCGGCCCAGTAGGTGACACCCCAGCCGTACGTCGATCCCGCCGGGTTCCGCTCGAAAACGGTGATGTCGTGGGACGGGTTCTGCCGCTTCATCAGGATCGAGAAGTACAGGCTTGCGGGTCCGCCGCCGACGCACGCGATCTTCACGCTCACTCCCATTTCGCTACGCAAAGCGATCATTTGAGCACGAAGAGTAATCGTCAGTCGCTGCCGTCATGCCGGACCACGCCGCGCACTACACGTTCGACGCCGCCCGACCGGCGGTCAGGCCGTTCCCGCGGTCGCCGTGCGGCACTCCGGGTGGCCCCAGCCCTGGTCGTTCTTGGCGATGGGCTCGCCCGCGGCGTAGGGGCGGCCGCAGACGCAGCGGCCGGGGAACTTCGCCTTGATGGTGCGGGACGAGGACGAGGAGGAGGACGGACCGGAGCGGCCGGCCTTTCCCGGTCGCTTCGCCGTTCCACCGCGGCGGGCCGGGACCGTGTCCGGTGCGGGCGGGGGTTCCGGTGAGCCCTGGTCGCTGCCGGCGGGCTGCTGGACGGTGGCCGCCTGGCTCGCCGCGCGGTCGGCGAAGTCGTTGAGGCGGTCGCCGTCGACCTGGTGGGCGGGGACGTAGCGGAACTCGACCGAGCGCCCGGCGAGCAACTCGTCGATACGGACGACGAGTTCCTGGTTGGCGACCGGCTTGCCCGCCGCCGTGCGCCAGCCGTTGCGCTTCCAGCCGGGCAGCCAGGTCGTGACGGCCTTCATCGCGTACTGGGAGTCCATCCGGATCTCGATCGGGACATCCGGGTCGGTGGCGGCCAACAGCCGCTCCAGCGCGGTGAGTTCGGCGATGTTGTTGGTGGCCTTGCCCAGCGGGCCGGCCTCCCAACGGGAGGGGATCTCGTCGTCCTCGGCGACCACCCAGGCCCAGCCCGCTGGTCCGGGGTTTCCCTTGGAGGCTCCGTCGCAGGCGGCCACAAAACGTTCCGACATGGGCTCGATCATGCCACGACCGGGGGTGTGGGACCGTCCACGGGTCCCACTCCCCGTCGGCAGGGAACGCCGGCTCAGTCCACGTCGGTCAGCTTCGGCATCTCCCCCTGGGTGTTGGTGACGTCGATGACCGAGAACGAGGCGCCCTGCGGGTCGCTGAGCGCCGCGAAGCGGCCGAAGGGGGTGTCCATCGGGCCGAAGCGGAGGATGCCGCCGTGCTTGGTGGCGCGGTCGACGGCGGCGTCGCAGTCGTCGACGGTGAAGTAGACGTTGATGTACGGCGGTACCTCCGGCGGGAACTCCTCCGTCATCTTCATCCGACCGAGGACCGGGTTCGCGCCGAGGTCGAAGACCCGGAAGTCCATGTCGGGGTTGCCGGGGTCGTCCATCTGCTTGGCCCGGTAAGGGAAGACGGCCGGGAAGAAGGCGTCGGACTTCTCGGGTTCGCGGGTGAAGATCTCGGCCCAGACGTACGCGCCGGGTACACCCATGGCCTCGAAGCCCTCGTGGATGCCGGCCTGCCAGACGCCGAAGACGACACCACCGGGGTCGCGGGCCAGCAGCATGGAGCCGAAGTCGCCGACCTGCATCGGTTCCATCAGCACGTCGCCGCCGTTGTCGCGGATCTTGGCGGCGGTGGCGTTCACGTCAGGGGAGGCGAAGTACAGACACCAGGCGGACTGGCCCTCCTGCCCGGGTATCGGCGGGACGACGGCGGCCACCGCCTTGCCGTCCGAGTACGCCTGTGTGTAGTTGCCGTACTCGGAGGACGCCTCGCCGAACGTCCAGCCCAGGACATCGCCGTAGAAACTCTTCGCCCCCTCGACGTCGCTGAACATCGCATCGGCCCAGCAGGGCGTTCCCTCGGGGTGTGCGGCCATGACTGCCACTCTCCTCGGTTCGACGATGGTTTCCCCGGCTCTCACGCTAGCCAGGAGCGGGCCCCGTCGCGCGCCGAACGGGACGGACCGCAGGAAACTGGTGTGTCCGGGCCTTTACGGTCGTCGAGAGCGGCGAGGGGACGGGGATCGGCATGACGGGGATCGGGATGATGCGCGCGTGGGAGGTGGCCCGGCCGGGGCCGATCGAACAGGAGCCGCTGCGGTTCGTGGAGCGGCCGGTCCCGGTGACCCGGGCGGACGAACTGCTGGTGCGGGTGCGGGCGTGCGGGGTCTGCCGCACCGATCTGCACGTCGCCGAGGGCGACCTGCCCGTCCGTCTGGCGGGCGTGACGCCGGGGCACGAGGTCGTCGGCGAGGTGGTGGGGACGGGCTCGGACGTACGAGGTCACGCGCCGGGCGACCGGGTGGGGATCGCCTGGCTGCGGCGCACGGACGGTACGTGCGCGTACTGCCTGCGCGGGGCCGAGAACCTGTGCCCGGGCTCCGAGTACACGGGCTGGGACGCCCACGGCGGTTACGCCGAGTACACGACGGTGCCGGCCGCCTTCTCCTACCCGCTGCCCGCCGATGTCGACGACGTGACGCTAGCGCCGCTGCTGTGCGCGGGCATCATCGGCTACCGGGCACTGCGGCGGGCCTCGCTGCCGCCGGGCGGACGGCTCGGGCTGTACGGCTTCGGCGGCAGCGCCCATCTGTGCGCCCAGGTCGCGCTGGCCCAGGGCGCGCGGGTGCATGTCATGACGCGGGGCACGGCGGCACAACGGCTCGCGCTGGAGCTCGGGTGCGCCTCCGCGCGCGGGGCGTACGAGCCGCCACCGGAGCCGCTGGACAGCGCGATCCTGTTCGCACCGGTCGGCGACCTCGTGCCCGTGGCGCTGCGGGCACTCGACCGGGGCGGCGTGCTGTCGGTCGCCGGCATCCATCTGACCGACACACCACCGCTGCGCTATGAGACCGAGCTGTTCTACGAGAAGGAACTCCGCAGCGTCACCTCCAACACCCGTGAGGACGGCCGGGAGTTCCTGGCCCTCACCGCCCGGCACAGTGTGCGGGCCACGACCCACACCTACCCGCTGGCACGGGCCCTGGATGCGCTGCGGGACCTGAAGGCGGGCCACTTCGACGGTGCGGCCGTGCTGGTCAACGACCCTTCGGCGCGCCATTGAAGCCGAGGCCGGGGCCGGAAATCGGTGGGGCGGGTCCACGGCCGGGTGTCTTCTGATAATTTCAGCCTCCGCTCGCACTCCCGTTCGCCTCGACTCGTGAGGTGCCTCCATGCCCGGCCGACCGTTCCGACGTACGGCGCTGCCGTGCGCCCGCGGCCGGTCGGCGCGTCTGGTGCTCACGGTGGCTCTGGCCCTGGCCACCTTCGTGCTGTTCTGCGCGGGCTCGCCTCCCGGTGAGGCCCCGGCGCAGCGGCCGCATTCCGTGTCGGCGGCGCCGGTGGCGGAAGGGGCGGTGACCCTGCGGGCCAGCCACGTGGAACGCGATCCCTGCGAGCACAGTCCAAACGGGCACGGCTGCCACTCCGCCGATCCGCGCGCGGTACTGGGCCACGCGCCGCTGCCGGGCGCCGATCACACCGCCGCGCCCTGGCAGCCGTCGACGGCTCCGGCGCTCCTGGCGCCCGACAGGTCCGGGGAGCCGGGTCGGGCCCGGCCTCCCGATCTCCACGAACTGCAGTTGCTCCGGGTCTAGGCCGCCGTACGCGGGCCTCATGTGACACACCGAAGACGACTCGACCACTCGCAGGACCGTCATGCCCGTGCGGGGCACGGCGGGGAGAAGGACATTCCCATGGCTTCATCCAAGTCGAATGCCAAGAACAGCGCCCCGAAGGGCAAGAACACCAACAGTCCCAAGGCCAGGGAGGCGGCGCGGCGTGCCCGCGTCGAGGAGATACGCAAGGCCGAGCAGGCCCGTGAGCGGCGGATACGGCTGATCACGCTCGGCGCCACCACCGCGATCCTGGTCGCCCTGGTCGGCGGCGGCTGGTACCTGATCGACGCGGCGAACGAGAAGGAAGAGGCGAAGGCCGCGCCGGTCGACGGCGTGCAGAGCTGGTCGAAGCTCACCCAGAACCACGTCACCGGGACCGTCGACTACAAGATGAGCCCGCCGGTCGGCGGGGACCACAACCAGGTGTGGGTCAACTGCGACAAGCAGGTGTACACCAAGGCCGTGCCGAACGAGAACGCCGTGCACGCGCTGGAGCACGGCGCCGTCTGGATCACGTACAACGACAAGGCCGCCAAGGCGGACGTCGAGGCGCTGACCGAGAAGGTCACCAACACGACGTACACCTTCATGAGCCCGTACGAGGACCAGTCCTCGCCGATCGTGCTGAGCGCCTGGGAGCACCAGTTGAAGGTGGACAAGGCCTCCGACCCGCGGGTCCAGAAGTTCATCGACAAGTACGTCCAGGGCGAGCAGACACCGGAGCCGGGCGCCGCCTGCTCCGGCGGCATGACGCCGTGAGGTGAGGGGTGACGGCGGGGCGTCCGGTCGGATCGGGCGCCCGCCATGACCGACGCGGGTCTTCCGCCCTGCCTCCGGGTGTGCTTGCCTGGGGAGCCGTTTCGATGGCCGGGGCGGGAGTCGTCGTATGCGCAAGCCGTGGATCGTGGGAGTGGCGGGGGCGGTGCTGGCCGGGCTGTTGCTCGGCGGATGCGGGGATCCGGAGTCCGCTCCCGATGAGGCACCGCCGTCGGCCTCGGCACCGAACGCGTCGCCGACCACACGGCAGCGGGCCGCCACCGCGTCTCCCGACGCCCGCCCTGCGAAGACGGCGCCGAAGGTGCTCTACATCGGGGACTCGCTGGCCATGGAGAACCAGAAGGTCCTCGGCGGGCAGCTGGAGGACGACCTCGACGCCCGGTACACGAGCGCCCCCTACTCGGGCACCACCCTGTGCGACTACCTGGAGGGCACCGCCGACAGGTCGCTCGTGCCGAACTCGGACAAGGCGGCAGCGCTGGTACGGCGGCTGAGCCCCGACTATGTCGTCCTGCAGTTCTGGGGCAACGCGTGGGACTACACGCCGTGCATGGACGGCATCACGTACGACAAGGCCCCGGCGACGTACTTCGAGCGGTACGCGGCCGCCGCGGAGCGGCTCACCGAGCAGATCGCGGATGCGGGCGGCACGCACCGGCCGACGATCGTATGGGTGCTCCAGGGCCCGGACCCGATGACCCCGGACCGGGTCCGGCGCGTGAATGCCCTCTACGAGAAGCAGGCCAAGGCCTCCGGCGACCTCGTCGCCGACGCCGGCAAGGCCGTGAGCCCGGCCTCGGACCGCTACACCTGGACGCAGTACCTGCCGTGCACGGCGTACGAGCGTGAGCACGACGGCTACTGCACCCAGCCGGGCCGGAGCCGCACGGCCCTCCACCGCGACGACGACTATCTGCACTTCTGTCTGGCCCCGACGACGTCGAAGCCGAAGCCCTGCCCGGTGCTCTCGCCCGGCATCACGCGGATCGTCCGGGAGATCACCCGGGTGATCGCCGACGCGAGCGCCTGAGGCACCCGATCACGTGCGGGCGGACCGGCGGAAATCGGCTTGCGACGGCCGGCGGAGACGAGCCATGTCGGTCAGGCCAGTTCGCGCAACGCGTCGCCGAGCAGGGCCACTCCTTCGGCGACGGCGCCGGGCGGGGTGGCCGCGTAGCCGAGGACGAGGCCGGGTCGGCCGGGCAGTTGCCGGTGCCACGACAGCGGTTGGCACTTCACGCCCCGGGCGAGCGCGGCGGTGGCGAGCTCGGTGTCGGGCACTTCCGGGGTGTAGGTGACGGTCAGGTGCAGGCCGGCCGCGGCGCCGTGCACGACCGCGCCGGGCAGATGTTCGGTGATGGCCTTGATCATCGCATCGCGGCGCCTGCGATGTCGGCCGCGCAGCAGCCGCAGATGCCGCTCCAGGTCGCCGGATTCCATCAGGCGCGCGAGCACCAGCTGGGGCAGCACGGCGTTGCCGAGATCGGTGAAGCGTTTGGCGTCGATCAGGGCGTCGCGGTGGCGGCTCGGCGGTATCACCCAGCCGATACGCAGTGCCGGTGCGAGCAGTTTGGAGACGCTGCCCATGTAGCACACGTGGTCGGCGAGCAGTGCGCGCAGGGCGGGTACCGGCGGCCGGTCGTAGCGGTGTTCCGCGTCGTAGTCGTCTTCCAGGATCAGTCCGCCGTTCCGGGCCCAGGAGAGCAGTTCGCGGCGGCGTTCGCCGCTCGTCACCACGCCGGTGGGGAATTGGTGCGCGGGCGTGAGCAACACCGCGCGGGCGCCCGTGGCGCCGAGTGCGTCCACGCGCACACCGCTGTCGTCGACGGGCACCGGCGGGGTGGCCAGGGCTCCGCTCCGCAGATGCTGGCGGGTGCCGAGCGAGCCCGGGTCCTCCACCGCGACCGCGTCGATGCCGTCCGCCCGCAGCACCGGGTGCAGCAGGGTGAGCGCCTGCGCCGTGCCGGCGACGACGACCACCTCTTCCGGCTCCACCCGGATGCCCCGGCTGCGCGCCAGCCAGCCCGCGATGGGCGCTCCGCAGCCGAGGGGTGCCACGCGGATCGCCGTAGCCGAGGTTCTCGGCGGAGAGTTCGGTGAACACGGTTCGTTCCGCGCGCAGCCAGGCGGTGCGGGGAAACGCGGTCAGATCGGGCAGGCCGGGGGTGAAGTCGATGCGGGCCGGCGTGGCGCGCAGCGCGTCGAAGACGTCGACGCCCGGTTCACGGGTGAACAGCGTGCCGGGCACCATCGGCTCGGTGGCGCCGGGGGCCGGGTGCCGTGACAGCCAGGTACCCGGGGGTGCCACGGGTGACACGGCGGCGGGGACCGCGACCACCACGGTCCCACCGCGTCGGCGTCCTTCGACATGGCCGTCCTCGCTCAGCCGCTGGTACGCCTCGGTGACGACGCCCCGGGAGACGCGGAGTTCGGCGGCGAGCACCCGGGTGGGTGGCAGCCTGCTGCCCACGGTCAGCCGGCCGTCGGTCATCGCCTGGCGCAGCCGCCGGGTCAGCCAGTCCGAGGTGCCACGGGCGGGCACGTCATCGGCGTCGAGCTGCAGGAAGTCCGATCCGTAGGCTTCGTTCACCGGCCCCATGGTGTCAGGCACCACCGCCGCCTCGGATCGCCGACGAGGCCTCAGCCGCCAAAGCGGAACTCCCGTGCGGAGGGGGTGAGGAGGGCGACCGTGGGGCCGACCGGCCACGCGATGTTCAAAGGGGGCCTCCGCGAAGTTCGACGTCCGCCCACCCTCCCGTGGTCATGGCTCGGCCGACAGAGCCAAAGTCACCGCGGTTTGCCGGTCCATAAATGCCCGGTCTAGACCTGCTGTGACGTACGCTCGTCCGCCGTCTCGCCGGACGTCTCCCGCTGCTTCTTGGAGGCCCACAGGCTCGTCGCGGTCGTCACGGCTCGGACCAGGACGATGAAGCCGAGGGAGAAGGGGATGGAGATCTCCGGGACGTGGACGCCGGACTCGTGCAGGGCGTGGAGGACGAGTTTGACGCCGATGAAGCCGAGGATGATCGACAGGCCGTAGGAGAGGTGCACGAGCTTCTTCAGGAGGCCGCCGATGAGGAAGTACAGCTGGCGCAGACCCATGAGGGCGAAGGCGTTGACCGTGAAGACGATGTACGGATCCTGGGTGACGCCGTAGATCGCGGGGATGGAGTCGAGGGCGAACAGGACGTCGATGGCGACAAGCACGCACAGAGCCACGATGGTGAGCAGCCAGGCGGTGAGGGGGACGTTCACGGTTCCTCAGGGGACAGGTAGTGCACAGGAGAGCCTCACCGAGCTCATGGGCCACGACTACCTGCACCGGGTAAAGCCGGGTAAAGAACGCCCGAAATCCTCGTAGGTGCTACTCCCCCGCGTACGCCTTCTCCAGGGCGGCGATGTCGAACTTGACCATCGACAGCATCGCCTTGGTCGCGCGGACCGCCTTCTGAGGGTCCGGGTCGTTCATCATCTCCATGAGTACGGCGGGCTCGACCTGCCAGGACACGCCGAACCTGTCCTTGACCCAGCCGCAGGGGCCTTCCTCGCCGCCGCCCTCGGTGAGCCTGCTCCAGTAGTAGTCGATCTCGTCCTGGTCGGCGCAGAGGATCTGGAAGGAGATGGCCTCGTTGAACTTGAACTCCGGGCCGCCGTTCAGGGCGATGAACTTCTGGCCGTTGGCCACGAACTCCACGGTGAGCACGGTGCCGGCGGGCCCGGGACCGGCCTCGCTGTAGTGGGTGACCCGGCCGAGACGTGAGTTCTTGAAGACCGAGACGTAGAACGCGGCCGCCTCCTCGGCCTGGCCGTCGAACCACAGGCAGGTGATGAATCCGTCGCTGGACATGTGTGCCTCCTCCGGCGGGTGTGTCGTCATCTGTGTCGATGTCGTCATCTCTGTCGACCGATCCTGGTTCGGAAACTCATCGGTGGCGCGGGCACGTTTTGGTGTGCTCTGCTGTCGGCGAATCTGCCGTGGGCAGAGAAAGCGCAGGTGAGAGGCGGTTCGTGGGGAGAGTGGAGGCAGCGGCCGACGCGGCCGCGGCAACCGACAGGGAGGACCCATGGCTCCACTGATCACCGGCTGGGCTCCGGCGCTCGCCCCGCGCGCGGAGGAGGGTGACACCCCGCCCTCACGCTTCGACGACCATCTTGCCGCGCAGCTTCTCGCCCAGCGGATCGTCTTCCTCGGCACGCAGGTCGACGAGGTCTCCGCCAACCGGGTGTGCGCCCAGTTGCTGCTGCTGTCGGCGGAGGACCCGCGTACCGACATCAGCCTGTACATCAACAGCCCGGGCGGTTCCGTGACGGCCGGACTCGCCATCTACGACACGATGCGGCTGATCCCGAACGACGTGGCGACGCTGGCGATGGGCTTCGCGGCGAGCATGGGCCAGTTCCTGCTGACCGTGGGCACACGCGGCAAGCGGTTCGCGCTGCCCAACGCGCGGATCATGATGCACCAGCCGTCGGCGGGCATCGGCGGGACGACCGCCGACATCGAGATCCAGGCGGAGAACCTGGAGTTCACCAAGAGGGCCGTCGAGCGGATCACGGCGGAGCACACCGGCCAGACCGAGGAGACGATCTCCCGGGACGGCGACCGCGACCGCTGGTTCACGGCCGAGCAGGCCAGGGTGTACGGGATGGTCGACCGGGTCGTCGAGGCGCTCGACGACGTACGGCCGGCCTCGTCGCGCCGACGGATGGGACTGCAGTGATGGGGACGTACACCATTCCGAACGTGGTCGAGCGGACCCCGCAGGGTGAGCGGTCGTACGACGTGTTCAGCCGGCTGCTGTCCGAGCGGATCATCTTCCTCGGCACGGAGATCGATGACGGGGTGGCGAACGTCGTCATCGCGCAGCTGCTGCATCTGGAGTCGGCGGCGCCGGAGAGCGAGATCGCGATCTACATCAACTCGCCCGGGGGATCGTTCACTTCGCTCATGGCGATCTACGACACGATGAGCTACGTGCGGGCGCCGATCTCGACGACGTGCGTGGGGCAGGCGGCGTCCACGGCGGCGGTGTTGCTCGCGGGCGGGGATCCCGGGCGGCGGTTCGTGCTGGAGCATGCGCGGGTGTTGCTGGGGCAGCCGGCGAGTGGGGGGAGCCGGGGGACGGTGTCGGACCTCGCGCTCCAGGCCAAGGAGATGGTGCGGATCCGGGCGCAGGTCGAAGAGGTTCTTGCCCGGCATACGCAGCATGGTGTGGCGGAGCTTCGTGCGGACATGGACCGGGACAAGGTGTTCACGGCGGAGGAGGCGGTGGCGTATGGGCTGGCGGATGAGGTGTTGAATCGTCGGTTGGTGGGGTTCTGATCGCGCAGTTCCCCGCGCCCCGTTGGGGCGCGGGGCGCGGGACGCGGGACGTCAGGCGGCTACCAAGCACAGCCCGTTATAGGGGGTGTTGGGTGTCCTGCGGGTGCGTGTCGTGTGGCGGGTCAGCTCGCCCTGAGCCAGCGACAGCAGATCGGTCAGGCGAAGGCCCAGTGCCCCGGCGGCGGCCGCCAGGACCTCCGACGAGGCCTCCTTGCGGCCGCGTTCCACCTCGGAGAGGTACGGCATGGAGATGCGGGCCGCGTCGGCCACGTCCTTGAGGGTGCGTTCCTGGGCGAGACGCTCGCGTCGGAGTACGTCACCCACGACGTCGCGCCACAGGGGTTCCTTGACGGGCTCCTCCTCGGGAGCGGGCGCGGGGGCGGGGCGCAGGGGGATGACGCGGGCTTCGTTGGACGCGTGTCGGCTCACTCCTCCAGACTATGAGGCCCCGGCGGGACGGGAAGAGGTCGGTGTTTCGCCCTCAGGGGAATCGGGGTCCAGGGGAGTTCGAGCGAAGGGTACGACCGATGCTGCGGGCCATTTTCAACGAGGCGGCGGAGCTGTACGACCGGGCCCGGCCCCGCTATCCCGACGCGTTGGTCACAGAACTGGCCGCACTGACGGGGCTGGGCCCCGGTACGCATGTTCTGGAGATCGGGCCCGGGACAGGACAACTCACCGTCGCCATGGCCGAGTTCGGATGTGATCTGACGGCCGTCGAGCTCGGTCCGGCGATGGCGGAGGTGGCCCGGCGTAATCTGCGGCCCTTTCCGCGAGCGCGGGTTGAGGTGGCCGAGTTCGAGCGGTGGCCGCTGCCCGCCGAGCCGTTCGACCTGGTGGTGAGCGCGACCGCGTTCCACTGGATCGATCCGGCGGTACGGGTGCCCAAGGTGGGCCAAGCCCTGCGCCCCGGCGGCACGTTCGCGCTCGTCACCACGGAGCACGTCAAGGGCGGCACCGTCGACTTCTTCGCCCGGGCACAGGAGTGCTACGAACGCTGGGACCCCGCCACACCGCCCGGGCTGCGGCTCCAGGACGAGTCCGAGATCGCCACGGACACCGGTGAGTTGGCCGAGTGGGACGACCTGCGCTCGTACCGGTGCACACGGGAGATCACGTACACGACTCAGGAGTACATCGACGCACTCCTCACCTACTCCGGCCACCGCGCGCTCGACGCGCCCGACCGTGAAGGTCTGTTGGGCTGCATCCGGGAGCTGATCGACACCCACCACGGCGGGCGCATCACCAAGTGCTACATGCACGAGCTGATCACGCCACGGCGACCGGCGGAGACAGCCGGCTACTGACCGGTGCGGCCGTCTATCCGTTCACGCAGGAGGTCCGCGTGGCCGTTGTGCCGGGCGTACTCCTCGATCATGTGGAGCACGACCTCGCGCAGGGCGATGGGCTCGTGGTGGTGGCTGCCGGTGGTGGCGAGGTCGGGTGTGCCGGCCACGAGTTTCTCCGCGAAGGCGACCTGGGCGCGCCAGGTCTCCCAGGCTGCGGCGACGACCTCTGGATCGGGCACCGCGCCGTTGAAGTCGAGGTCGGGGTCGTCCTCGGTGCAGTAGAGCTTCGGGACTTCCTCTCCCGCCATGGCCTTGCGGAACCAGTAGTGCTCCACGCGGGCCATGTGGCGTACGAGTCCCAGCAGAGACATGGTGGACGGCGGCACCGAGCGGCGGGCCAGGTCCTCGGCGTCGAGTCCCGCGCACTTCAACTCCAGAGTGAGCCGCTGGTCGCGCAGATAGCCGACCAGTGTGGCCCGCTCCCCCTCGAATCCGCCGTCGCTGCGCGGATCCTCCGCGGGGCCGACGAACATGTCCGACCATCCGAACATGCGCTCCGGCAGGGGCTCTTCTGGCGACGGCGACTCGATGATGTGGGTCATGGGAACGAGCTTCGGCGGCTTCCGGACGGGCCGCCACCCATTTTGCGGGCCTCCGGCTTGTTCAGGACGCCGGGGACCCGTCCGGCGTCGGGGCGTCGTCGAGGGAGGCCGAGCTGGTCGTCGTGGTGTCGGCCGTCTCCGGCTCGGGCTTCGGTTCGGGCTTCGGTTCGGGCTCGGAGGTCGTTGTTTCCGGTTTCGTCGGGGGCGAGGTGGTCGGTGTCGCCGGGGACGACGAGGGGCACGGGCTCGTTTTCTGGTCGGCGTCCGTTGTGGGCGGGCACGGCTCGGGTGACTTGGAGGGCGGGGCCTCGGAGAATGACGTCGGCGTCGACGGGGAGGGCTGGTTGACGGGCGGGGTGGTCTTCTTGTCCTTCTCGCCCGTGTCGCCGGAGGGGCGGCTGAACCAGTCGTCGCGGTCGGGGTCGTAGAGGATGTACACGTTGATGATCACCGTCGAGCGTTCGATGACCACGACGTTCTGCGGCCGGTACGACGGCCACGAGTCGCCCCTCGGTTTCGGCGTGGTCTTCAGCGCGACCGGCGGCTTCAGCGGGTTGCCGCAGGCGCAGCGCACCTGGGGCACCCCCCGGTCGTCGACGAGGACGGCGGTGCCGGCCTGGAGGACGGCCTGGTAGCTGGTGGCGGCGCCGTCGCGGTAGCCGTGGTTGGTGACGCGGGTGTCCATGCGCAGCTGCACGGGGGTGAGCGCGCGCAGGTGGGCCGGGACGTCGGAGGAGCTGATGCCGCGGACGGCGGCGAACGCGTCGTTCTTGGCCGGGTTCGCCCGGAGGAACTTGATCTGCTTCTCGACGTCGCAGCCGGCGACGTTGCGGGTGCCGCCGTAGAGGCCGGGGGCCGAACCGTCCACGGCGCGCGTCACGTTGGTGGGTTCCGTCCTGGTCGGTGTCGCCGAGGGAGTCTCGGGCGGGGTGGAGCTGTCCGTCGCCGTCGACTCGGTGAACGGGTCGGGGCCCGACTTGTCGGCGGCCTGGAGGAAGACCTCTCCGTCGCCGCCGCCACCCGATCCACCGGAGCGGGTGAAGACGACGATCAGGGCCACGGCGACGAGGGCCGCGGTGGCCATGAGGGCGATGCGGGGAACGGACCGCCACCACGGGTGACCGGGGTGCCCGGGCCCCTGGCCGGGGCCGCCAGGACCGCCAGGGCCTCCTCCTGTGCCGCCGGTGCCGCCCGGCGGTTCCGGGGGGACCTGGCTGTTCGGGCGCGTCGGGCTGGGCTGGGTCCGGTCGGGTCGCGGCGGCCCGGACAGAGGGCCGGAAGGCGGTCCGGTCGGGCGGCCGGAGGAGGGCTCTTCGACGCTCACAGGGCTTCTCCCGCCGCAGGGATTCTGCGGCGCTTCTTGCGCTTCATGCCGCTTTCATCCTTTACCTGCAGCTTTATTCCACAACAGGCCCATTGTGTGCTCCGGTCCTGCGCCACCCGCAAGCGGAGGCGGGGTGGGTCCTCCTGGCGCGGTCCTCCCGGCGCGCGGAGTGCCCCGGCCGTGCTTAGCGTGGCAAGAGTGAGTCCCCAGACCCTGCGTTCCGAGAAGACGGCGCCCGCGCGGGCGGTCGCCCGCCACGGCTGGCCGCAGGCCCTCGGAACCGTGCTCGCCGGGCTGATCGTGATGGTCGTGGTGGCCGCGCTCGGGCTGTGGGCGGCCGGTGCGGCGGACCTACCGGACAACGCGTTCCCGCGTGTCGTCGTGGCCACCGTCGTGACGGCGGTCGGCGGCACGATCGAGCTCTCCGGCGGCGCCGGGGCCATCGTCGAAACCCAGGCCGGCCTGACCGTGATCCCGCTGTCGGTGACCCTGGCCGGCGCGTTGGTGACGGCCGCCGGTTTTCTACGGCCCCTGCGGCACCGCGCGGTCGCCGGGGCGCCCGAGCTGGCGGGCTGGGCCGCCCGGATCGCCGTCCTGTGGCTGGCGGCGCTGATCGGCCTCTCGCTCGGGGCCCGGCAGACGTTCGCGATCCCGCTCGGTGAGGTGGGCGACTTCTTCGGCGCCTCGGCCGAGGTGGGGTTCGAGGCGGCCGTGGCGCCGACCGTCTTCTTCGGGCTGCTGTGGCTCGCCGGGGTCCTCGTCTTGGCGCTGCTGGTGTCGCGGGCGCCGCTTCCGGCGCGGCTGCTGCGGTTCCAGGAGTCGGTACGGCCGGCCGCGTACGCCATGGTCGCGCTGCTGTTGGCGTACGTCGCTCTCGGTCTGGTGATCGGGGTGGTGGTGGCTCTGACGCGCGGGCACCCCGCCGAGACGGCCGCGGTGATCCTGCTGGGTCTGCCGAACGTCGTGTGGCTGGTCTTCACGATCGGCCTGGGAGCCACCTGGGACGGCCAGGTCGAGGGGCCGTTCGGGCTGCCGATGCCGAAGCTGCTGGACCTGGTGATGCGCGGGCCCGACGTGTCGACGCTGAACCTGGGCTCGCTGGCCGAGTATGACGGCAGGGTGTGGTGGCTGGTGGTCGTGAACGCCGTGCTGCTGCTGGGCGCCGCGTTCGTGATGGCGGTGCGTTCCCCGGCCCGGGTACGGCTGTGGCAACACGCGGTGCACATGGCGGTCGCCCTCGTGCTCACGGTCCTGATGATCTGTCTGGTCGCCCGGATCTTCGCCCACTACGGTCTGTCGGTACTCGGCATCGGCGACCTTGGTGGCGATCTGGGCGGGGAGTTGTTCCTGCGTCCCCGGATGTGGTCCGCGCTGGGGTTCGCCGTGTTGTGGGGGCTGGTGACCGGGTTCGTCGGTGGGGCGCTGGCGAAGGGGGTTCGGCGGCGGGGTGCGGTCGACGGCGTCGGCTAGAAGTCTTCGGCATCGGCTGGAGGGGGCGGGCGCCGTGCTTGGGCGCCCGCCC
>NZ_VTHJ01000084.1 GCF_008386495.1 Streptomyces tailanensis
AATGCGCCCAAAGCGAGGCATGGGCAAAACTTGCATACCGAAAAAAAGCTATGTGAACGCCCACTCAGGGCGGACCAACTGCCGGGCTCCGTGGGGCGTCTGGGCCGGAAGCCGCCGCGACAGCCCCGGCGACGTGCTCGCAGCACACCGGGTCGAACAGGTCCGGCACGATCCGCTCCCGGCTCAGCTCCTGGCCCGTTGCCGACTCGATACCCGCCACCGCCGCCCGCAGCATGGCCTCGGTGATCCGGGACGCCCCCGCGGCGAGTGCCCCCTTCAGGATTCCGGGGACGGCCAGCAGGCTGCTGACGCAATTGGGGGAATCCGAACGGCCAGAGCCGTATAGGGCTTTGACCCACGCCGCCTCCTCAGCGCTGACCTCGGGTTCCGGATTCGCCAGCGCGAGAACGATCGGCTCAGGACCCATCAGACGCAACAGGCCTCGGCCGATCCTGGCCGAGGACACCCCAACCAGCGCGTCCGCGTCCGTCATCGCGTCGGCCAGGCCGCCGGCGAGGCCGCGCGGATTTGTCACGCGGGCCACCTCCAGCTTCGCGCCCGAAATGCCGGGGCGGTCGCTGCGCACGATTCCCCGGGTGTCGACGAGGACCAGGTCGGTGACGCCGAACGCGCGCAGCAGCCGGGCCGTGGCGATCCCGGCGGCTCCCGCTCCGACGATGACGACGCGCAGCGCGGTGAATTCGCGCCCCAGCACCCGCGACGCGTTGCGCAGCGCGGCCGTGACAGCTACCGACGTGCCGTGCTGATCGTTGTGGAGCACGGGGCAGTCGAGTTCTTCCGCGAGGCGCTCCTCCAGTTCGAAGCACCTCGGCGAGCTGACGTCCTCGAGGCTGACCGCGCCGAACGAGGTCCGCAGGTTGACGAGTGTCTGGACCATGGCGTCGACGCCGCGTGCGGTCAAGGCCAGCGGAACGGCATTGAGATTCCCGACCGTCGCCAGGAAGGAGCACTTGGCCTCAAGAATCGGTAGCACCGCCAAGCCGCCCAGGTCGCCGAGGCCGTGCACGGAGGAGCCGTCGCTGACGACGACGGTCAGGCCGCTGGCCCACGTGTACGCGGACGCGTACGACGGATTCTCCGCGATGGCTCGGCTGACGAGGGCGGAACCGGCAGCCGAGACGGCGAGACGGCAGGGCGCGTCGCGCGGTGAAAAGGCGGGGCGGACCGACAGCAACCCCCGCTCGTACGCTCGGAAAATACTCGCCGCCTCGGCCTCTGAAGGGGAGTCTGTCAAAGGTTCCCTCATTTACGTCTTGGTGGACGACGGCATCCACGGTCGTCCGCGCATTCGCGCGTGGAAAGCGGCGCGGATCTGAGGAGTGTCAGCAGGGCGTTGCTCAATGTCAAGAGTCGGCGGGCGATTCTGGCCACGGGGCCGTGAATCGCGTGGTGGATCTTCTCGCCGCCTCGTCTTTCCGCTATAGTTTCCGCGTTTGGTATCTGGCCTGATGGCCGAGGTTATGTCAGACTTGCGCACGTTTCGATAACGAGAGTTGAGGGTGGATGCGGGAAGAAGTGCGTGTCCTCGACCGGGCGCAGGTGCGGCGCTGCGCGGCGCGGCTGGACCCAGTGGCGGTGACAGAGGATATTCTGCGCCGTCATGCCAGGGGCCAGGTGATGCTGCCTGCCGAAGGATATATGGCGTGGAATAACTCGGAGGGCGCCTACAGTAGATCCATAGCCATGCTCGGGGCGCTCACGGGCCCCGATCCCGTCTATGGGATAAAGCTCATCAATGCGGCGGTGAGTAATCCGTCAAAGGGAATCGAACGGGCTGGCGGAATGTCTATCCTGTTTGATCCGGAGACGGCGCGTCCCTGTTTTCTCGCCGAGGCCGGCTATTTGAGCGCGCTGCGCACGTCCGCCTATACGGTGGCGAGTCTGCGCCACTTGGGCCCGGAGACCTTCGACGCGGTGTCGGTCATCGGCTGCGGGGCGCTGGCTCGGGCGCATCTCGAGCTTATCGCCCGGTATTTCCCCGGAGTCAGTCGGGCACACGTCTTCGATGTCGATCCGAGCCGCGCCGAGTTGTTCCGCGAGTGGGCCACCACGCACGTGCCTTCGGTGGCCGTCGACACGGAGCTGTCGGCGCGCTCCTGCGCGGCGGCCAGCCAGGTCGTCATCACGCTGACAGTGTCGAACGAGCCGTACGCGGACCACGACTGGTTCCGCCCCGGCACCTTCATCGCGCACGTCTCGCTCGACGACCTGCGGGAGGACGTCTTCGCTGAGGCCGAGCGGCTCTACGTGGACGACCCGGAGCTGATCGCGGAGAACCCCCGCCGGATCCTCGGCCGGCTCCTCCAGGAGGGTGCCATCGTCCCGGCGGACGGCGGGATCACCGGATCGCTCGGCGAGGTCCTGACCGGTAAGGTCTCCGCGGCGCGCCCCACCGGCGGCGTGGTGGTCAGCAACCCCTTCGGCATGTCGATCCTCGACGTCGGGATGGTCGACGCTGTCCGGAGAACGGCGGAGGCCGAGGACATCGGCACGCGCATCGACCTGCTCGGTGTGGCGGGAGAGACCCGATGACGGACAGCCCGCGCACGCCGGACGCCACCGGCGCCCCCTCCCCTGAGGCGGGCCTGCTGAGCCTGCGCGACGTGGATGAGAAGACGCTGTCCGAACTGGTGCGGCGGTCAGTGGACTTCCACCGCGATCAGCGCCTGGCGACGCGCCCGCTGGAGGGCCGGGCAGTGGGCATCCTCTTCACAGCGACGTCGACGCGCACCAGGACCGCCTTCACCGTGGCAGCGCTGCGGCTCGGTGGCACCCCCGTCGCCTACGGACCTGCGGATCTCCAGTTGGCCACCGGCGAGAGCCTCGCCGACACCGGCCGCATCCTCGGCCTCATGCTCGACGCCCTGGTGGTGCGGACCGCGGGCCCGCTCGCCGAGATGCGCCAGCTGGCTCGCGCCGCGGGCAGGCCCGTCATCAACGCGATGGCCACGGAAGAGCACCCGACCCAGGCGGTCTGCGATATCGCCACGCTGGTACGGCACTTCGGCTCGCTGTCCGGCCTGTCGTTCCTCTACGTCGGCGAGGGCAACAACACCGCCACCGCGCTGGCCCGTGGCATGGCCCGCGTGCCGGGCCTGCGGGTGACCTTCGCCACCCCGCCCGGCTACGGGCTGCCATCCGCGCTGCTGGCGGAGGCCGCGGCGGAGGCGGGGCGGCGCGGGACGGTGATCGAGGAGGTCCACGACATGGGGCGGCTGCCCGGCCACGTCGACGCCGTGTACACGACGCGGTGGCAGACCACGGGCACGAGCAAGGTCGACCCTGCCTGGCGGGAGCGGTTCAGGCCGTTCTACGTCGACGAGACGCTCATGAGCCGCTTCCCCGGCGCCGTCTTCATGCACGACCTGCCCGCCCACCGGGGAGACGAGGTGTCGGGCGCGGTGCTCGACGGCGAGGGGTCCCTGGCCTGGCGGCAGGCCGCGATGAAACTCGCCAGCGCCATGGCGGTGCTGGAGTACGCCGTGGCCGGCGACTCGTGAGCCTGCCTGACCGAAGGCAATTCCGCTGGCGCTGCTCCGTGTGCTGCGCCGGATACCCGCTCGACGCCGTCCGTTACACCTGCCTGTCCTGCCCGGGGACGGCGGCCCTGGACCTGGTGATCGACTACGAGCGGGCCGGGGCGGGGCAGCCACCCGGCTCGGTGGTGAACACCGCTGAGCCGTCCATGTGGCGCTACCGCGCCCTCCTGCCGGTGGGTGGTGCGATACATCCCGGTCTTGACAGGGTGGGCTGGACGCCTCTAGGGGAGCTGCCGTGGCTGGCCGAACGCCTCGGCATGCGCCGCTTGTTGCTCAAGGACGACGGCCGGAACCTGTCGGGTTCGCTGAAGGACCGCGCCAGCGCGTTGGTCGTCGCGAAGGCCCGGGAGCTGGGCGAGCGGGTCGTCGTCACGGCCTCCACGGGGAACGCCGCGGCAGCGCTCGCCGCCTGCTGCGCCGCGTCAGGGGTGCGCTGCCTCGTGTTCGTGCCCCAGGGGACGCCACCGGCGAAGGTCGCGCAGCTGCGCGCCTGCGACGCGGTCGTGGCGGAGGTGCCGGGAGGCTACGGCAGGGCCGTCGAGTTGAGCTACGAGGTGGCCCGGCGCAAGGGCTGGTACTGCCGCACCACCGCCTTCAACCCGTACACGGCTGAGGGCAAGAAGACCGTCGCCTTGGAGATCGCCGAGCAGTTGGGCTGGCACGCGCCCGATGTGGTGCTCGTGCCCGCCGGGGACGGGAACATCCTGACTGGCGTGCACAAGGGGTTCTCCGACACGCTGGCGATGGGCTGGACAGACCGGATGCCGCGGCTGATCGCCGTGCAGTCCGCGGCGGCGCCCGCGCTCTTCGAGGCGTGGCGCTGCGGTGCCCAGGTGCCCGCGGGCGCCAGGGCCGGGAGCCGCGCGGAGAGCATCAGCGTCGCCGTGCCCCAGGATGGCCGGCGCGCTCTGCGGGCCGTCCGTGCCACGGACGGTTGCGTCGCGGTTGTCTCTGATGAGGAGGCGATGGACGCCGTCAACCTGCTGGCCCGGACGAGTGGGGTGTTCGCCGAGCTGGCGAGCGCGGTGACCACCGCGGCGCTGCCGGGCCTGCTGGCGGACGGGAGGGTCCTGCCCGATGAGTGCGTGGTCGTGGTGAACACCGGCAGCGGCCTCAAGGATCCGCTGGCGGCGCTGGGGCGCAGCCGTCCGGTCGTCCAGGACTCCGGCGAATACGCGGTCCTTGAGGCGGAGCTAACCCGGCTCCTGGCGGATGACGGCTGAGACGCCGGTGCGTCACGCGGTGGCCTGGTCCGCCCACACCGGGCGCGCCATCGCCACCGCGACCCGCCGCCGGCCGGAGAACGGCGCCCTGCCGTGCGCGCTCAGCATGTTGTCCAGCAGCAGCACATCGCCTTGCTGCCACGGGAAGGCCACCATGGCCCGCTGGTAGGCGGTGCGGAGGGTGTCGAGGATGTCGGGCTCGATCGGCGTGCCGTCGCCGTAGAAGCTGTTGGTGGGCAGGTCGTGCGGGGACAGCTCCTCGGTCATGACGGCGCGAAGTGATGGCTCGAGGGTCGAGATGTGGAAGAAGACTGCGTGGTTGAACCACAGGTCCTCCCCGGTCTCGGGGTGCCGCGCCATCGCCTCGGAGACCCGGCGGGTGCGCAGCCGGTTCACGCCCTCCCACTCGGCCGTGAGACAGGCGGCGCGGCAGTACGCCTCAGCCTCGGCCCGGCTGTCGGTCTGGAAGGACTCCTGCCACGACAGGCCGTAGCCACGCCCGTAGTTGCGGACGTACATGATCTTTTTCTCGGCGAACCTGCGCCGGATCGCCTCGGGGACGCTCTTGGTGACCTCGCGGATGGAGGCGATGGGAGTCTCCCCGCCGCCGCCCGGGGGAGTGAGGCAGCAGAAGCCGAGGCGCAGCGGCCACCGGGTCGCGTAGGACATCTCGTTGTGGAGGAAGATCGGCTGGTCGGGCGGGTGGTCGGTCGAGGTGTAGACGTTCCCGGCGATCCGGTGGCGTGGTGAGGAGCGTTCGTGCTCCGCGACGAGGTCGCCGTAGAGGCTGCTGAGGACCTGCTCGAACGCGGCGGCCTCGCGTACCTCGAAGCCCCGGAACAGCAGGGCGCCGGACGTCCGCAGGTGCTGCTCGACGGTTGCCCGGTTCGCGACGGCCCATGCGTCCAGCCGTACGCCCGCCATGGAGGGGGCCGCGACGGGGGGATGGCCGGAGGGTCCGTCCGGCGTGGCGATGGTGACCAGCCGGTCCCCGTGGACCCGGCTCCTGACGCGCCGTGCGCTCCGCGGCGACGGAATTCCGGTCTCACTCATCGTTGTCCCCCTATCCCGCTCTCGCTTGCCCGCGGTGCCGAAAATTCGGTGTCGATAAGTCTGCTCGGGGTGCGTCATGAGATGCGGTGGGATCAAACACGATCCATATGGCTTCCCATTCGGGCACGCCGCTAACCCCTCGTCTCGGGATGTGGTGATTCTACAGCGAGGAAGTATGGGGTGAGAAGAGGTCGGCGCTGGCGTAATGTCTGGTGGGAAAAAGTGGAGAAATTGCGGTATATCTCCGTTTGTGTTGAATCGATTCAAGCTGGCCTTGATCATGGGTGGAGTCGAGGTCAAACTTCGTTTACCTGTGTTATTGATTCCTGCTACAAGGGTATTGACACAGGGGCAATGTCTTGTTGGAGAATGTGCCCGAAGCGCCTGATTCGGCTGCTTCGGAGAGAGCACTGTCGGGCACGGTCAGCCACTGGGCAAGTGAGCCACCAGTCAATACTCGCGCTTCCCGCGCGCTCATCACGCTATGCGGCGAATCATCACGTCTGCGTCCGACGTCTCCAGTCTATTTCGGGGAGAAGGTGCGGCGACGGCGGATGGCCGCGTTATGCCTTCTATTCGGGATGGATGAGAGGAGAATTGCAGGTGACCACCGACGAGATCGTGGGGGGCCTCCGAGCGGAAATCGAAGGATTCCGCACCTCCCCGCTTCAGGACCGAATCTGGCGCACCGCCAGGCACGCCAGGTCGGTCATGGTTCTCGCGGTGTCGGGCGCGATCTCGACGGGGCGTATCGAGGCTGCCCTGCGGGCCGCGGTCGGCCGGCATGAGGTGCTCCGCACCTCGTTCCGTTCCGTCCCCGAGCTCTCCTTTCCCCTCCAGGTCATCCACGGCCACGCGTCGGCCGGGACGCGCCTGTCGGACCTGTCGGAGAAGGATCCGGCGGCCCGGGAGACGGCGGTGGCGGCGATCGTACGGGCCCACCGTGAGGAGACGTGGGACCCGGCCGGCGCGCCCGCGCTGCGTGCCGACCTCGTGATGCTGTCTCCCACCGACCGGCGGTTGGTGCTGAGCCTGCCGGCTCTGTGCGCCGACGCCGGGACGCTGCTCGCGCTCTGCCGCGAGGTGGCAGAGGGCTGCGGCGCGCCCGGCCCCGCACCCGATGACCCCCCGCAGTACGCCGACGTGGCCGAGTGGATCCACGACGTGCTGGAATCCTCGGCGGCCGAGGCCGGCCGCGACTACTGGGCCACGGCGTCCGGCCGCGCGGCACCGGCCCTGGTGGAGCCGGGCGAGACCGGCGGGGGCACGGCCCCGGCCGGCACGCGACTTCGCGTCAGCGCGTCCGACGCGGAGCTCGTGGACCGCGCGGCCGCCGGCTTAGGAGAGAGCACGGAGGCGTTTCTGCTGGCCTGCTGGCAACTCCTGCTGTGGCGAGCCGCCGGGCAGGACGTCCCGACTGTCGGCGT
Organism: Streptomyces tailanensis; assembly: GCF_008386495.1. Lineage (GTDB taxonomy): Bacteria > Actinomycetota > Actinomycetes > Streptomycetales > Streptomycetaceae > Streptomyces > Streptomyces tailanensis. Next base: position 7,264 of record NZ_VTHJ01000084.1, read on the forward strand.
GCTGCGCGACGGCAGGACACATGCCGAACTCGCCCACGCGCTCGGACCGCTGACCCGCTGCGTTCCCCTCGTTGGGCTGCCGGATCTCGCCGAGCCTCTCGCCGCCCTCGTACGCAGGACCGGTGAGAACCTCAGAAGTCACCGGGAGTGGCAGGAGCACTACGACCCCGCGGCGTTCCTGCGGTCGGCCGGGATGGCGGAGGACGCGCGCTTCCACGAGGTCTTCGGCTACACCGACGCGTCTGCCACCTGGACCGCCGGCGGCACCGCGTTCTCCGTCGAGCTGCTGGAGGCGGAGGGCGAGCCCTATGCCTGCCGGCTCACCTGCCTGCGGCTGCCCGATGGCCTGACGGTCGAACTGCGCCGCGCCCCCGGCGCGGGCGGCGACCACGTGCTGGACGGCGCCATCCTGGAGCGCCTGCGTACGCTGGCGCTCAGCGCCGCGCGCCGCCCCGACGCCCCCGTCGGCTCCCTGGACTGGCTGGGCGCCGACGAACTCCGCGCGATCGACGGCTTCTCGGACGGCGCGGCGCTCGAAGAGCCGTCCGGCGGCACGCGGGGCCTGTTCCACGAGCGCTTCTTGGCCTCGGCGCGACACCACGCCGAGCGGACCGCACTCGTCTTCGGCGACGAACGGCTGACGTACCGCGAACTCAATGAGCGCGCGGACCGGTTCGCCCACCGACTGGCGGCGGCGGGGATCGGCCCCCGCCAGATCGTCGCGGTCTGGGCGGCGCCCACGCCCGGCGTCGTCGCCGCCGTCCTGGGCATCCTCAAGGCGGGCTGCGCGTATCTGCCCCTCGTCCCCGGCGAGTCACCGGGACGTGCCTCCGGCATCCTCGCGGGCTCCGGCGCGGTGGCCCTCGTGCTGGACCGCGAACCACCGCCAGGCGTCCCCCTTCCGCCCGCCGGTGTTCTCAGGACCGACGAGGCGGCGCCCCCAGGCCCGCCCCCCGGCGCGCCGGACGTCACTGTGGACGGGCATGACCTGGCTTACGTCATCTACACGTCCGGGTCCACCGGCACGCCCAAGGGCGTCATGGTGGAGCACCGTTCCCTCGACTGGTTCCACCGGTCCATGCGGCAGGCCGTGCCTCTCCGCAGGACCAGCCGACCGCTGTCCGGGCTGCTCAACGCCCCGTTGGCTTTCGACGCTTCGGTGGCGGCTCTCCTGCTGCTCCTGGAGGGGCACTGCCTGCATCTCGTCCCCGAGGAAACGCGGCGGGACCAGCGGCGGCTCGCAGACTACGTCGCCACCCAGCGCATCGAGGTGCTCCACTGCACCCCGACCCAGCTGACGGCGCTGACGGACGCGGGGCTGCTGGACGGTCAGAAGCACGCGCCCGCCGTGCTCCTCGTCGCGGGCGAGGCCCTACCCGAGGAGCTGTGGGAGCGGCTGCGCGAGGCCCCGGAAACCCGCGCCTACAATTTCTACGGCCCCACCGAGTGCACCGTGAACGCTTCCGGCTGCGAGATCGGCGCCACACCCGGCCGGCCCGTCATCGGCACGCCGCTGCCCGGGGCATCGCTGCGTGTCCTCGACCCGTGGCTGCGGCCGGTGGGCATCGGTGTGCCCGGCGAGATCTGCGTCGGCGGCCCGGGCCAGGCCCGGGGCTACCTGGCGCGGCCCGGCACCACGGCCGAACGGTTCGTCCCCGACCGGCTCGTGGCCTGCCCCGGCGCCCGGCTGTACCGGACGGGTGACCTGGGCAGGTTCCTGCCGGACGGCACCGTCGAGTTCCTCGGCCGCACGGACGACCAGGTGAAGGTGCGCGGCTTCCGCGTCGAACCCGGCGAGGTCGAGGCCGCGCTGCGGCAACACCCCCGCGTCCGTGAGGCCGCCGTCACGGCACGGGCCGACGGCCGCTCGGGCCGCTATCTCGTCGCGTACTGCGTGCCGGCCGACGGTGACGGGGCGCCGACCACCGACGAGCTCCGGGACTTCCTCGGCGGGCACCTCCCCGACTTCATGATCCCGGCCGTCTTCACGGAGCTCGCCGCGCTGCCGACCACGCCCAGCGGCAAGGTGGACCGGGCCGCGCTGCCCGACCCGGACGCCGGGCGCCTGCGGCTCTCCGCCCGCTATGCCCCGCCCCGTACCGAACGCGAGGAGATGCTCGCCGCCATCTGGGCCGCCGTGCTGGACGTGGACCGCGTCGGTATCGACGACAACTACTTCTCCCTCGGCGGAGACTCCATCCGCAGCATCCAGCTCCGCTCCCGGGCCGTCGAGCGCGGCCTGGACTTCTCGGTGCAGCAGTTGGTCGAGCACCCCACCATCCGGGCGCTCAGCGAGGTGCTCCACGAGCGGGAACGCCCCGCCGGCCTGCCTGCGCCCCAACCCTTCGCGATGATCGGTCCGGCCGAGCGGGACCGGTTACCCGGCGACGTCGAGGACGCGTACCCGCTGGCCAAGGCCCAGGCCGGGACCGTGTACGAGGCCGAGTCGGGCGAGGGCCTCCCCGTCTTCCACAACGTCAGGTCGGTCCGGCTGCGCGCCGCCCTGGACGAGGACGCGCTGCGCCGCGCGCTCGCCGACGTGGCCGAGCGCCACCCCGTCCTCCGTACCTCCTTCGACCTCGCGCGCTTCAGCGAGCCCATGCAGCTCGTCCACCGCGCGGCGGAGATCCCGCTGCGCGTCACCGACCTGCGGGGCCTGGACACCGAGCAGCGGGACGCGGCGGTCACCGAGTACATCGAGAACGAGAAACGGCACCGCTTCGACTGGAGCTCGCCCCCGTTCCTCCGCACCGCCGCCCACGTCCTCGCCGACGACAGCTGCCAGCTCACCTTCACGCTGCACGAGGCCGTCTTCGACGGCTGGAGCGTGGCGCTCCTCCTCACCGAGATCTTCCAGCGTTACCAGCGGGCGCGCGAGGGCGCCGACGAACCGCCCAAGCCCCTGCGGTCTGCCTACCAGGAGTTCGTGGCCCTGGAGCGTGCTGCCATGGCGGACCGGAACGCGGCCCGCTTCTGGTCCGCGTACCTGGGCGACGCCGCTCCGGCACCGCTGTCGCCCGGCGGCATGGGCACCACCCCCAGCGCGGACCACCGGGTCCTCCGGGTCACCCTTCCCCCGGACGCCGGGTCCGCGCTCCCCGGGCTGGCCCGGTCGCTGGGCGTGCCGCTCAAGAGCCTGCTGCTCGCCGTGCACCTGCGGGTGCTCAGCGCGGTCACCGGGCAGGACGACGTCCTCACCGGCGTGACGGTCAACGGCCGGTGCGAGGCGGAGGACGGCGAGCGTGTCGTGGGCCAGTTCCTCAACACCGTGCCCTTCCGACTCGCCCCGGAACCGGACACGTGGGCCGGCCTGGTCGCGCGTGTGTTCCGTGACGAAGTCGCGCAGCTGCCCCACCGCCGGTACCCGACCGCCCTCATGCAGCGGGAGCGCGGCAGCGGTCGGCTGTTCGACACCGCCTTCAACTTCACCCACTTCCACGTCTACCGGGAGATCGCGCGGGCGGGTGGCCTCGGCATCGAGGGAGGCGCGTTCCACGACCGCACCGGACTCGGCATGCTCGCCGACTTCGCGGTGGACAGTGCCACCGGCGACGTGAACCTCGTCCTGAACTGCAACGGCCTGCCCGAGGAGCGGATCGCGGTCATCGGCCGGTGCTACGCGACCGCGGTCGGGCGTCTCATCGCCGCTCCGCATGGCCGCCATGACTGGGAAGACCTGCTGTCGGCGGAGGACCGGCGTCGACTCCTCACCGAGTGGAACGCCGCCGCGACGCCTGGGGCCGCCGGGACCGTCGACGTCGAAGAGGACGCCGACGCCGTCGGCCTCTTCGAGGCCTTCGGACGCCGCTCCCCCCAGGCCACCGCGGTGGCGTGTGCGGGCACCTCGCTGACGTACGGTGAACTCGCCGCCCGCGCCGACCGTCTGTCCCGGCGCTTGGCGGCGCGAGGCGTCGGCCACGAGCGGCTGGTCGCGCTGTGCGGTCCGCGCGGCATCCCCCTGGTCACCGCGGTCCTCGCCGTCCTCAAGGCCGGCGGGGCCTACCTCCCGCTCGACCCCGATGCGCCCGCGGCGCAGACCGCCGAGCTGTTGCGGCGGCTGCGGCCCTCTGCCGTGCTCCTGCTCGACCCGGTCCCCGATGACATCCGGGACGCGCTCGCCGCCGGGGCCCGTGAGCTGGACGTGCCGCTGATGACCGAGCCCGGCGCCGCCGGCGGCGAGGCGTCCGGCACGCCCGCCGTCCGCCGCCATCCGCCCGGTCTCGCCGTGGTCCTGACGACGTCCGGCTCCACGGGCTCCTCCAAGGCCGTCATGCTCGACCACACCGGAGTCGTCAACCACCTGCGTGCCAAGGCGGAAGCGCTCGGCCTCGGACCGGCCAGCAGGATCGCGTACACGGCGCGCCCCACCTTCGTCATCGCGGTGTGGCAGACGCTCGCCGCCCTCACCACGGGCGGCTGCGTCGAGATCATCCCGGACGAGCGGGCGAACCACCCCGCGGAACTCCTGCGCGCGCTGGACGAGACGGGCACTACCGTCGCGGAGATCGTGCCGAGCGTTCTGTCCGGGGTCCTGGACGCCCTGGAGGCGGGTGCGGCCGTCCCCTCGCGGCTGGCGCACCTGGTGGCCACCGGGGAGGCGCTGCCGGAGCGGCTGGCGCGGCGCTGGCGCCGCCTCGCCCCCGGCGTTCCCCTCACCAATGCCTACGGCAGCACCGAGTCGTCCGACGACGTGACCCACCACTTCGTTGGGGAGCCACTGGACCTCGCCAGCTGCGCCATAGGGCGGCCCGCCAGGAACACCCGCGTCTACGTGCTCGACGACCGGATGCGCCCCGTCCCCCCCGGCACGACCGGTCAGCTGTGCGTCGCCGGCAGGGGCCTGGCGCGCGGCTACCACGGCGATCCGGCCGCCACCGCCACCGCGTTCGTCCCCGACCCGTTCGGAAGCGGAGAGCGGCTGTACCTCACCGGCGACCTCGGCTACCACGGCCCCGACGGCCTGCTGCACTGTCTGGGACGGCGCGACCGGCAGGTCAAGGTCAACGGCGTACGGATCGAGCCCGCCGAGATCGAGGCCGTGCTGGCGCGCCACCCCGGCGTCGCTGAGGCCGTGGTGACGGCGCGCCAGGACGGCTCAGGAGCTGCGCGCCTCACCGCGTACGTCGTCGAACGCCCGGGGACGCACGCCCCGCCCGCCGCGTACGCGGCGCACGTCCGCGCCTCGCTGGCGCGGCCCTACGTTCCGTCGGCCGTCGTGACGCTGGCCGAGATCCCAGTCAACCGCCACGGCAAAGTGGACGAGGCCGCGCTCCCCGAGCCGGCACCCGAACCGCGCCGCGCGGGACCTGGCCGGAACGCGCCTCGCGGCCCGCTCGAAGGGGAGCTGACACGGCTGTTCGCGGAACTCCTCCCCGCCGGCGAGGTGGGGCCGTACGACGACTTCTTCGCGGATCTGGGCGGCGACTCGCTCCTCGCCATCCAGCTCACCCACCGCTTCCGGCTCTCCTACGGCTTCGACCTGCCGCTGCGGCGGTTCTTCGAGGACCCCACGGTCGCCGGCACCGCCCTTCTTGTCGAGGAGTACCAGCGCCGTGACGACCGCGACTGAGCCGCGCCGCCGACGCCGGCCGGTGCTGGTGCCCGGCTATCCCCTCACCGACCTCGGCGAGCCCGACCTGCGGTCGCCCGCTCGCCTCTACCTCTGGCTGGCGGCGCGGCAGGCGCCGGTGCTGCTGGCCGGGATGGTGCTCGGCGTCGCCTCGATGGGCTGCGTCGCGCTGATCCCTGTAGCCACCGGGCGGGCGATCGACGAGGGCTTGGTGGCAGGCGACACAAAAGCCTTCGGGGCCTGGGTCGCGGCCTGCGCCGTCCTCGGGCTCGTGGCCGCCGGGTCCGGCGTGCTGCGGCACCGCATGAGCGTGTGGAACCGGCTGACGGCGGGCTTCCGGGTGCAGCAGCTGACGATCCGCCACGTCACGTGCGTCGGCGACACGCTGCGGCGGCGGCTCGCGTCGGGCGAGGTGATGGCCCTGACGGGCGGCGACAGCGCCGCGATCGGCTTCTCCTTCGACCGCACGGCGCGCGGCGCGGGCGCGCTGGCCTCCCTGCTCGTCGTGGGCGCGATAGTGCTGGCGACTTCCTGGTCCCTGGGGCTCGTTGTCCTGCTCGGCGTTCCGGTCGTGCTGCTGGGGACGACCCTGCTCGTCAGGCCGCTGGAGTCACGGCAGCGGCAGGTCAGGGACCGGCTGGGCGATGTGACGTCCCTCGCGGCCGACACGGTCTCCGGGCTGCGGGTGCTCAAGGGCATCGGAGGCGAACGCGCCGCCCTCGAACGGTTCCGCGTCGCCTCGCGGGAGCTGCGCGCCGCCGGGATCCGCTCGGCGCGGACGCAGGCCCACCTGGACGCGCTCCACGTGCTGCTTCCCGGCCTGCTCATCGTCCTGATCACGTGGCTGGGGGCCGGCTACGCGGCCGACGGCTCGATCACCCCGGGCGAACTCGTCGCCCTGTACGGGTACGCCGCGTTTCTCGTGCTGCCGCTGTCCACCATGGCCGAGGTGGCGGGCATGCTCGTCAGGGGGTTCGTCGCCGCACGGTGCGTACACGCGGTGCTGGCGATCGAACGGGACCTGCCCGGGCGGCCCGGCGCGGCCATGCCGCCCGCGGGGTCGGAGCTGGTGGACCTGCCGGCCGGGCTGACCGTCACCCCGGGAGCACACACCGGCGTCGTCTGTGCCTCGGCGGCCGACGCCCGCGCCGTCGTCGACCGACTGGGCGGCTACCGCGAGGCGGATGTGCGGCTCGGCGGCGTGCCGCTGGCGGAACTGCCGCTCGAGGGCGTGCGGGAGCGGATCCTCGCCGTGGAGGCGGAGCCGTTCCTCTTCTCCGGGACGCTCCACGAGACGCTCGACCCGCCCCGGAGCAGCGGGCGGGTCAGCACGGCTGGTGCCCTGGCAGGGGCCGCCGCGACCGACATCGTCGTGACACTGCCCGACGGGCCCGACACTGAGGTCACGGACCGGGGCAGGTCGTTCTCGGGAGGGCAGCGGCAGCGGCTCGCCCTGGCCAGGGCGTTGATCGTGGACCCCGAGATCCTACTGCTCGACGAGCCCGCCAGCGCCGTGGACGCGCACACCGAGGCGCTCGTCGCGGAGGGGCTGCGCGACGTCAGGGCCGGGCGCACCACGGTCATTGTCACCACGAGCCCGTTCATCCTTGAGCGGTGCGACCGCGTGGCGTTTGTCGTGAACGGCTCGGTCCGCGCGGAGGGCGGCCACGCCGACCTGCTAGCTGCCGAGCCGGACTACCGCCTCGCCGTGCTGCGGGGGGCGGGATGAGCGAGGAACAGGGCCTCCCGGTCGCTTCGGTGGCCCGGGCCCGGGAATACGCCCGTCGCCTGGCAGCCAGGCATCGCCGGTCGCTTCTGGCGATTGTCCTGGTCCAGGCCCTGGCCGCGGCGGCGGGACTGCTCGGCCCGTGGATCCTGGGGGAGGTCGTGGACGCGGTCAGCGACGGCAGCGCGCGCGGCTCCCTCATCGACCGGCTCGCCCTGCTGTTCGTCGCGGGGGTGCTCGTGCAGACGGCGCTCACCTGGTGGGCCAGCCGGCGGTCGGCGGCGCTGGCGGAGGATGTGCTCGCCCGCGTGCGCGAGGACCTGATGGAGGGAATGGTCCGGCTGCCCCTCCAGAGCGTGGAGCGGGCCGGAACGGGTGACCTCGTGGCCCGCACGACGAGCGACGTGAACCGTCTCGGGCACACCGTCCGGTTCGCGGGCCCCCACTTCTTCGTGGCCTCGGTCACGGCGCTGGCGACCGTCGTGGGCATGCTGCTTGTCAGCCCGCCGCTCACGGCCGTGCTGGTGCTGGGGCTCCCTCTCGTGATCGGCGCCACGCGCTGGTACCTGCGCCGCGCGTCACCCGGGTACGCCCGGGTGATGGCGGCCTGGGCACGGGTCAACAACGGTGTGTACGAGACCGTCGAGGGCATCCGCACCGCGGAGGCGCTGGGCCTCGGGCCGTCACGCGTCGCGGGCGCGGAACGGGACGTGCGGGAGATCGCCGCCGCCGAGCGGTACACCCTGCGGCTGCGGACCGTCTGGATCCCGGCCCTCGAGCTCGGCAACCTCGTCGTCATGGTCGCGGTCCTGGTGGCCGGCGGCGTGCTCCACGCGCACGGGCTCGCCTCGCCCGGCGAGGTGGTCGCCGTGATCGCGTACGTCCGGTTCCTCGCGGGCCCCGTGGACGTCCTCACCTCGCTGCTAGAGGCGCTCCAGATCGCGGAGGTGGCGCTGCGGCGCGTCATCGGCGCCCAGGCGCCCACACCCGCCCGGGACCCCGTGCCGACGGCCGAGCCGCGAGGGGACACCCTGTCCGTGCGTGGCCTGCGCTTCGGCTACGGCCGGAGCCGCGACGTGCTGCGCGGCCTCGACCTGGACGTCGCGCCGGGGGAGCGGGTGGCGATTGTCGGACCCAGCGGGGCGGGAAAGAGCACGCTCGGCCAACTGGTCGCCGGGCTCCAGACACCGCGTGCCGGGGCCGTGCGGCTGGGCGGCGCCGACACCGCCGCGCTGCGCGCAGGGGACATGGCGGCGCGCGTCGTCCTCGTCACGCAGGAGAGCCACGTCTTCCAGGCCACGGTGCGGGAGAACGTCGTCCTGGTCACGGGCGCGGGGCGGGCCGGCGACGAGGAGGTGCGGGAGGCGCTACGGACCGTGGGCGCGCTGGAGTGGGCGCTCGCGCTTCCGGAGGGCCTCGGCACGAGGGTCGGATCCGGCGGCCACCCGCTGTCCCTGAAGGAGGCCCAGCAGCTGGCGCTGGCGCGGGTGCTGACCGCGGACCCCCGCGTCGTCGTGCTCGACGAGGCGACCTCGCTGCTGGAGCCGCAGGCGGCCCGGAGCCTTGAACAGTCGGTGGCGGCCGTGCTGAAGGGCCGCACCGTCGTCGCTGTCGCGCACCGGCTGCACACGGCCTACGCGGCCGACCGCGTCGTCATGCTCGAAAACGGCGAGATCAGCGAAACGGGCAGCCACGAGGAACTTATGCGGAACGCCGGCCCCTACGCGAGGCTCTGGAATTCCTGGCAATCCGCCTCCATGCCCTCGTACCCCGAGGTTTCCGACACGTAAGGGAGGCAGAGCGACATGGCAGAAACCGAACGTACGGGTCCGCTGACCGGCACCCAGCACTGGGTCTGGCTGCTCGACACGACGGCCCCGACCGGGCGGGAGAGATTGCCGCTGATACGAGTGAGAAGCGGCGTGCCTCCCGGGACGACCGTCGATCTGCTGACCCGGGTGCTTCGTCGGCTCATGGACCGGCACGAGGCGCTGCGCACCAGTGTGCGGCTGGGGCCCGGTGGCAGCCCAGAGCAGGTGGTGCACGCCGACGTCGAGCCGCATGTCACCCTCGTCGAGGAGGGGCGGGTGCAGAAGGTGCTGGGCGAAGCCACGGCCGGCGGAACGACGCTGCGGGCCGTCGCGCACGTCTCCGGCCACGATGTGACCGACCTGGAGTTCAGCCTTCCCGATATCTCTGTCGACCACTATTCGATCAGCGTGCTCCGCGCCGATTACGAACGCATACTCAAGGCGGAAATCACCGGTTCCGATCCCGGGTTCGGACCCGTGCGATGGCATCCGGTGGACCAGGGAATCGCCGAGTCCGAGAACGGCCCTCGCCACGCACGCGGCGCCGCGCTTGAGGCCTGGCGGCAGAGCCTGGAACGAGGCCCGCATTCGACGCTCCCGTTCCGCTGGAACAGATCGCTCTACTGGAACCGAGCCCCGAGCGACGGCGAAATGATCGAGAGCACGCTGCTCTCGCGAGAGCTGGCCGACTCGTGCGGAGCCCTGTCGGACAAGCTCGGGGTGACGGTCCCCACCACGCTCTTTGGGCTCCTCGTGGCCATCATGACGGGCTGGACCGGTAACGACTCGTGCGCCGTGGGCGTGGTCTCCTCCAACCGGTTCGAGCCGCACCTCATGAACAGCGTCGGCCGGTACTCGGACGAACTGCGTGTCGTCATCGACGTCGCCGACGACCCGCCCTTTCCTGAGATAGCGCGCCAGGCGTTCGGCGATCTGGTCTTCGCGTACACCAAGGGCCTGTTCGACGTCGGCGAGCTCGTGATGGAGGAGGCCCGCCGGTCTCTCGACGCCGGGGCGCGCTTCACCAACTCCGTCATCTACGCGTACCACGACTACCGCGACGGCCTCAGATCGCTGCCGGAGGGCTACGCGGAAGGCGGCGTGACACAGCGGACGATCGACTACCGCACGCCCAACTTCCGGCTCGACGTCACCCCCGTGGACGGCGCTCTTGAGCTGGTCCTCAGGGCGTCCGAGTCGATGCTCTCGCGGGCTGGTGCCCGGGACTTCCTGGCTCTCTTCCCGTCGCTCACCGACGCGCTGCTCGCGGATACCCAGCTGCGCGTGTCGCAACTGGCGGAACGGGTGCGTCTCGACGCGCCTTGGAACGGCCCGGGGTGGGCCAGGGTGCGGCAGTCATGGATCGACCTCAGCCATCTGAACCAGGTCGTCAGCGAGCGGACGGGTGTCGAGCGCGCCCGCGTCTTCTTCCGCCCCACAGGCGGCCCCTCCGGCCCTCCCGACCTGGTGTGCTACGTCAAACCGGGTGATCCGTCCCTCACCCCGGGGGCGCTGCGCGAGGCGCTCCGCGACGAGGTGTCTCACCATCCGTGCCTGATGGTCCCCGGCCACTTCGTGTTCTGCGACGGTGCGCCCGAGCACCCCGACGACCTCGACGGCTGGCTGCGTCAGCGGGTCCTCACACGGGGCAGCGGCGATGGCGATCCGACCGACGACGAGCCGCGCCACGACCGGGAGGAGGCCGTCGCCTCGGTTTTCCGCGCCCTGCACCCGGGCCTTACCCCCCGCATGTCCGCGACGTACGCCGAGTCGCGCGGCGAGTTCACCAAGATCCCCGCCTTCCTGCGGCACCTGGCCGAACTCGGCTATTCAGAAATCAACTTCAAGGACTTCATCGGAATGTCCTCGCTCAGGTACCTGGCCGCGCGACTTGAGCGGAAGGAACGACAATGAGCCACCCCACTGGTGGCCTCGTGGACACCGAGCCCGAGGCCCTCATCGCCAGGGCCAGGACCGGGACTCCGCTGCGGCCCCTCCTCGTGCGTCACGCGGGTGGGACCCGGCGCCTGTGGCTGAAGCTGGAGCAGGAGAACCCGACCGGCTCGATCAAGTACCGCACCGCTCTCGGGCTGCTCGCCGCCCTGTCCGGGCGGAGGCCGCTCACGCCCGGCGGCAGGGTCGTGGAGTCCACCTCGGGAAACCTCGGCCTGGCCCTCGCCCACCTGCTGCCCCGGATGGGCTGCCGGTTCCTCGCGGTCGTCGATCCCAAGGTGCCTCCCGCCGTGCAGGAGCTGATGCGCTCCTACGGCGCCGAGGTCCGCGAGGTCACCGAGCGCGACGAGCACGACGGCTATCTGCTCACCCGGCTGGCCATGGTGGCCGAACTCCGCGCCGCCGACCCCATGCTGCGGTGGACCGACCAGTACCACAGCCCGGCGGGTCCCACCGTCCACCGCGACATCACCGCGGCTGAGCTGGCCGAGCAGACAGGCGGCGGCGTGGACGCGCTCCTCGTGGCCGTCAGCACCGGCGGGACGCTCGCCGGGATCAGCGAAGGGCTGCGGGCGCGGTTACCCGGCCTCCGCGCCCTCGCCGTGGACGTGCACGGCTCACTGGCGACCGGCGGCCGGGCGCACGCCCACCTGCTCACCGGCGTCGGCGCCTCCCGGCGGTCCTCGCTGCTGCGCCCCGCCCAGTACGACCGCACGGTCCGCGTCCGCGATGTCGAGGCGTTCGCCTGCTGCCGCATGCTCAGCGAGGACACCGGACTGCGGATCGGCGGCTCGGGAGGAGCCGTCCTCGCCGCCTACCTCGGGCAGCAGGAGGACGGCCTGCGGGGGACGCGCTGCCCCGTCGCGGTCGTCGCGGACGGCGCCGACAACTACCTCACGACCTACTACGACGACACCTGGCTCGACGACAAGGGCATCGCGGAGCGCGTCCACGCCGAGATGGCCGAGGCCAGGTCGGAAGGCCTGTCCTTCGAATTCGAACAGCAGTCCGCGAGTCCCACGCGGCTTCTGGCCAGAAGGGTGGACCAGTGACCACGACCCGCCTCGCCTCCCTCACCACGCTGCCCGGCGTGCTGCGCCAGCGCGCGGAGGCCCAGCCGGACCGGCACGCCTACGCGTTCCTGAGCGGCGACGCCGACGCAGGCCCGGCCACCCTCGACTACGCTGGACTGGCCCGCCGGTCGCGTGCCGTCGCCCGCCGCCTCGTCGGCCGGTTCGCGCCCGGCGACCGGGCCATGCTGCTCTACCCACCGGGGTTCGACTACCTCGCAGGCCTGTTCGGCTGCTGGCAGGCCGGGCTGGTGGCGGTGCCGGTGTACCCGCCCGACGGGGAACGCGCCGCAGGACGGCTGGCGGCCATCGCTGCCGACGCACGGGCGTCCGTCGCCTTGACCACGAGCCTGGCCACCGCCTCCTACGACCCCCTGCCCGGCACCGCGCTCATCCTCACCGACGGCCTCACCGACGGTGACAGCGAGGACCTCCCCGAGGGCCCCGGCCCGGACGAGGAGACGGTCGCGCTGCTCCAGTACACCTCCGGGTCCACCACCAGCCCCCGGGGCGTGATGCTGACCCACGGCAACCTGATGGCCAACCTTGCCCACATCCAAAGGTGCTTCGGCCACACGCCCGGCAGCCGCGCCGTCTCCTGGCTGCCTCCCTACCACGACATGGGCCTCATCGGCGGGCTCCTCCAGCCACTGTACGGCGGGTTCCCCATCACCCTCATGGCACCCCGTACCTTCGTCCGCGACCCACTGCGCTGGCTGCGGGCCATCAGCGAGGACCGCGCGACGAGCAGCGGCGGCCCCGACTTCGCCTACGACCTCGCCGTCCGCCGCGTCACTCCCGAGCAGCGCGACAGCCTCGACCTCAGCAGCTGGACCGTGGCCTTCAGCGGCGCCGAGCCGGTGCGCGCCGCGACCATGCGCCGGTTCACCGAGTACTTCGCGCCGTCCGGCTTCCGCGCCTCGGCGTTCTACCCGTGCTACGGGCTGGCCGAGGCCACGCTGATCGTCAGCGGCGGCGACACGGCCGCGCCGCCCGTGACCGCGTCCGTGGACCGCGCCCGACTGGAACTCGGCCGCGTCGCACCGGATCCCCGTGGCTACACCGTCGTGGGATGCGGCACCTCCGTGGTGGGGCAGCAACTGCGCATCGTGGACCCCGAGACGGCCCGGGAGGTTCCGCCCGGCACGGTCGGCGAGGTGTGGGTATCCGGCGCGAGCGTGGCGCAGGGTTACTGGGAACGGCCGGAGGACACCGCCCGCACGTTCCGGGCGCACCTCGCACCCACCGGAGAGGGCCCCTTCCTGCGCACCGGCGACCTTGGTTACCTCGGCGACGGCGGCGAACTGTTCGTCACCGGGCGGCTCAAGGACCTCATCACCATCAGGGGCCGCAACTGCCACCCGGAGGACATCGAGTTCACCGCGGTCGGCGCCCATCCCGCGCTGCGGCCCGCCGCCGGCGCCGCGTTCTCGATCACGGAAGGCGACGAGGAGCGGCTCTTCATCGTGCACGAGATCGCTGGGCGCCAAGCGAGGGACGCGGACCTCACCGCCGTGGCCCGCGCCGTCCGCGAGCGCGTCGCGGCGGCCCACTCGCTCCAGGCGCACGCTGTGGTCCTGGTGCGGCCGGGCGGCGTTCCCCGCACCACCAGCGGCAAGGTGCAGCGTCGCCTGTGCCGCGAGCGGCTGCGGGACGGCACGCTGCCCGTCGTGCTGCGGGACGAGCGTGAGGCCGCCGCACCCGCCGTACCCGCCGTGACCCGGGACCAGCTGCTCGCCGCCGACGCGAAGCGGCGGGCGGTGCTGGCCGGCGCGTACGTCCACGCCCTCGCGGCCCGGCTGTTGCGCGTGGACCCCGCGTCGCTGCGGCCGGACCGCCCGCTGACCGAGCACGGCATGGACTCGGTGGCGGGCCTGGAACTGGCGCACCAGATCGAACGGGACACCGGGGTCGTCCTGCCCGCGTCCGCCGTGCCGCGGGGCGACGGCATCGCGGCGCTCACCGGGCTGGTCCTCGCCGGGCTCGCCGACGCGCCGGCTGATGAGCCCCGGGACGAGGCCGCCGCCGGGCAGGACCGCCGTTACCCGGCAGATGAGTACCCGCTCTCCCACGGCCAGCGGGCGATGTGGGCCCTGCACCAGATGGCGGACGGCGACGGCACGTACAACGCGGCGACCGCCGTGCGGATCGAGGCGGAGCTCGACGGGGACGCGCTGCGCGAGGCCTTCGGCCGGCTCATCGAGCGCCATGCTGTGCTGCGCACCACCTACTCCTCTGTCGGCGGCTCCCCGGTCCAGGTGCGGCACGACACCGTCGACGACTGGTTCCGCCACGAGACCGGCGTCGCCGCGGACACGCTGCGGGACAGGCTCGCCGAGGAAGCCGCGCGCGGCTTCGACCTGGACTGGGGCCCGGTGGTGCGCGTCCACCTGTTCACCCTGTCGGCTCGGACGCACGTCCTGCTGCTGGTGGCCCATCACGTAGCCGTGGACTTCTGGTCGTTCGAGGTGCTGCTGAGGGAACTCGGCGACCGTTACGAGGAGGTCCGCTCCGAAACCTCCGGCCCCGGGCCCGCCGCCGACTTCCTCGACCACGTGGACGGGCAGTCCCGGCTGCTGGCGGGGCCCGCCGGCGAGCGGATGTGGGAGTACTGGCGCACCCGCCTGGCCGGGCCGCTGCCAGTGCTGGCCCTGCCCACCGACAGGCCCCGGTCCGCCGTGCGCCAGCACCGGGGTGCCGCCCACCAGACCGTCATCGGCCCGGAGACGGCCGCCCGTGTGGCGCGGCTCGCCGCGATCGAGGAAACCACGCCGTTCACCGTGCTCCTCGCCGGCTACCAGGCCCTGTTGCACCGGTACTCCTCCGACGAGGACGTCATCGTCGGCGTGCCCATGGCCGGACGCGGCAGGGAGGCACTCTCCGGCCTCGTCGGCTACGTGTCCAACACGGTGCCGATCCGCACCGGCTTCGCCGGGCGGCCGACCTTCACCGCGCTGGTCCGGCAGGCCAGAGAGGCGGTGCTCGGTGCCGCCGAGCACCAGGAGTACCCCTTCTCGCTGCTGGCGGAGCGGTTGGGGGTGCCGCGCGACGCCAGTCAGTCCCCGGTCTTCCAGACGACGTTCACTTACCATGCCGACCGGGGCGGCGGGCTCGCGGCGATGGCGCTGGGCTTGGCAGGCGTGAGGGGACAGCTCGGGAGCCTGCCCGTGACGTCGGTGGGCGTCGACCGCCGGGTCACGCAGTTCGACCTCGCCCTCACCGTGGCCGAGACGGAAGCGGGCCTCGCCTGCCAGTGGTCCTACAGTACGGCCCTGTTCGACGAGGCCACCGTCGCGCGCGTCGCCGAGCACTTCGAGGTCCTGCTGCGCGAGGCGACGGCAGCCCCGGACCGTCCGGTGGCCTGGCTGCCGTTGCGCACGGCCGGCGAGGAACGGCTGCTCGCCCCCCGCCCGGCCCTGCCCCCGGCCCCTGACAGGCCCGGGCAGACGGTCCAGGCGATGCTTGCCTTCCAGGCCGCGCGGAGCCCCGCCGCCGTGGCGGTCACCGACGGTGAGACGGCACTCAGCTACCGGGAGCTCGACCAGCGGGTGGCGCGGCTCGCCGGCCGTTTCCGCGCGCTCGGGGTGCGGCCCGAGTCCGTCGTCGCGCTGCTGATGCCAGCCGGCATCGACTACGTGGTGGCGCTGCTCGCCGCGGGCCGGGCGGGCGCCGCCTATCTGCCGCTCGATCCCGCCTATCCCACGGCACGGCTGGAGTTCATGATCCGCGACGCGTCCGCCGCGCTCGTTGTCACCGCCGGCCCGGCGGGCGAGGTGCCGGCGGGCGAGGTGCCGGTGTGCGACCTGTCGGCTGCCGACGCGGCCGACGGGGCACCGCCCGGCGGGACCGCCGCGGCACCCGGTTCTCTCGCCTGCGTCCTGTACACCTCGGGAACAACGGGCCGGCCGAAGGGCGTGCAGGTCACGCATGCCGGGCTCGCGGCCCAGGTGCGGGCCCTCCAGGCCGAGTTCGGGCTGCGGCCGGGGGACAGGCAGCTCGTCGTGCAGTCGTTCGCCTTCGCGGCCTCGATGCGGCAGCTCTTCGTACCGCTGTGCCACGGTGCCACGGTGGTGCTCGCTCCGGCGGAGCACGTTGCCGACGTGCCCGCGCTGTTCGACTTCGCGCGGCGGCAGGGCGCGACGGTGATGTCGGCCAACCCCTCGTACTGGCAGCACTGTGCCGACGCCCTGGACACCATGGGGCCCGGGCGAGCGGCCGGGCTCCGGGACACCTTCCGCCTGCTGATGGCGGCGAGCGAACCGATGCCCTCCGGCCTGCCCCAGCGATGGCTGGACGGACTGCGCCCGGACGCGGCGTTCCTCAATATGCTCGGCCACACCGAGGTGTCAGGGATCGCCACGATGTACCCCGTTCCTTCCGGCCGGCACGCCGGGGACACGGGGGAGGGCGGGGGCGGCCGGACGACGCTGGTCGGCCGGCCGCTGGCCGGGTCCCGCGTCCACGTGCTGGACCGCCACCTCGCCCCTGTGCCGCTCGGCGTACCGGGGGAGCTGTACCTCAGCGGCCCGTCCCTGTCCCGGGGTTACCGGAACAGGCCAGGGCTGACGGTCGAGCGGTTCGTCCCCGACCCCTTCGCGACCGAGCCCGGTGCCCGCATGTACCGCACGGGCGACATCGTCCGCCATCGGGCCGACGGCGACCTGGAGCACCTGGGCAGGGCCGACGACCAGATCAAGGTGCGCGGTTTCCGGATCGAGCCCGGGGAGATCGAAACGGAGCTCGAACGCCACGCCGCGGTCCGGGGCGCCGCCGTGGTCGGCCGCCCGGACGCCACGGGACAGACCCGCGTCGTCGCCTACGTGGTGTCCGCGGACGGAACCGAGCCCACCGCGACCGAGCTCCGCGGCCACCTGCGGTCGAGGCTGCCCGAACATCTGGTGCCGTCGCTGTTCGTCACGCTGCCCGAGCTGCCACGGAACCCCAACGGCAAGTTGGACCGCCGCGCGCTTCCGGAGCCGCCGGCCGATCGGCCCCGGCTCGACAAGGACTTCGTCTCTCCCCGCTCCCGGGTCGAAACGCGGCTGGCCGAGATCTGGGCGGGCGTGCTCGGCATCGAACGGATCGGTCTGCACGACAACTTCTTCGACCTGGGCGGCACCTCGCTCACCCTGCTCAAGGCGCACCAGCTCATCTGCGCCGAGTTCGGAGTCACGCTCCCCGTCACCACGCTGTTCCAGAAGCCGACGCTCCACGACCTGGCAGCGCACCTGGCCGAGGGCGACGACGGCCCGTCCGACCGGGTGGAACAGAGCCGGGCCAACGCGGCGCGCCGCAGGCAGCTGACCGACGCGGTCCGGGCCCGGCGGCGCGGAGGGCGGTCATGACCGGACACGGAAACGAGAGTGAGGAGGCGCAGGTGAACCCGAGCGACATCGCCATCGTGGGCATGGCCATCCGGTGCCCGGGGGCGGCGAACCTGGGCGAGTTCTGGGACAATCTGGTCAACGGCGCGGAGTCGATCTCCTTCTTCGAGTCGGAAGAACTGGAGCCGTCGGCGTTCTTCCCCGTCGACCCGGGCCATCCGGACTTCGTGCCCGCCGCCGGCATCGTGCCGGACATCGACATGTTCGACGCCGGCTTCTTCGGCATCCCCCGCGCCGAGGCCGAGGTGATGGACCCGCAGCACCGGCTGTTTCTCGAATGCGCCTGGGAGGCGATGGAGGACGCGGGCCACGATCTCACCCACTACGACGGCAACGTTTCGATCTACGCCGGCTCGGCCAGCAGCACCTACGCCCTGACGATGATGCCGCGCGCCGGTACCCGGCTGCGGAGCTACCAGGGGCTGGTGGGGAACGACAAGGACTACCTGGCGACCCGCGTCTCCTACAAGCTGAACCTCTCGGGCGAGGCCATCACCGTCCAGACGGCCTGCTCGACGTCACTGGTCGCCGTCCACCTCGCCTGCCAGAGCATCCTGACCGGACAGTCCGACGTCGCCCTGGCGGGCGGAGTATCGCTCCAGCCGTACCAGAAGACCGGCTACCTCTATGTGGACGACGCGATCTTCTCGCGCGATGGGCACTGCCGGGCGTTCGACAAGTCCGCCGAGGGCACGGTCTTCAGCAACGGGCTCGGACTTGTCGTGCTGAAACGGCTTTCCGACGCGGTGCGCGACCGCGACCGGGTCTATGCGGTCATCAGGGGCTCGTTCGTCAACAACGACGCCAGCGCCAAGGTGAGTTACACGGCACCCAGCGTGGACGCGCAAGCCGCGGTGATCGCAGGCGCGCTGGAGTTCGCCGACGTCCCGGCCAGTACGATCGGGTACGTCGAGACGCACGGCACCGGCACCACGCTGGGCGACCCGATCGAGATCGCCGCGCTCACGCAGGCGTTCAGACAGAGCACGGACGACAGGCAGTTCTGCGCCATCGGCTCCGTCAAGACGAACATCGGGCACCTCAACACCGTCGCCGGAGTGGCGGGGCTGATCAAGACCGCCCTTGTCCTGCACCACAAGAAGATCCCGGCCAGCCTCAACTTCGAGGAGCCCAACCCACAGATCCCCTTCGAGGGCAGCCCCTTCTACGTCAACACCCAGCTGCGGGACTTCGTCAGCCGCCAGGGCCCCCGCCGCGCGGGCGTCAGCGCGTTCGGCATCGGCGGCACCAACGCGCACGTCGTGCTGGAGGAGGCCCCGGCGCCGTGTCCGGAGCGGCCCGGGCGGCCAGGCGGCGCCCACCTGCTGACCGTCTCGGCCAGGACACCGTCGGCGCTGCGGGCGCTGGCCGGGCGTCACCACGACCGGCTCGCCGGCTGTCCGGAGGACGCCGTCGCCGACTACTGCTTCACGGCCGCCGCGGGCCGGGCACACCAGCCGCACCGGCTGGCCATGGCGGCGGGGTCGGCGGCCGGACTGCGAGAGGCGCTGCGCCGGTACCGGGACGGGGAGGACCTCGGCGAGGGCGCTTCAGCCGGTGAGGCGCGGGAAAACCCCGTGATCGTCATGCAGTTCACCGGTCATGGCGTCCCGTACCCGGGCATGGGTGCAGGGCTCTACCGGACGCACCGCGCCTACCAGGAGACGCTGGACGAGTGCCAGGAGCACCTGCGGCCCTACCTGGAGCGCCCGCTGCTCGACTATCTCGACCCGCACGACAAGGCCGCGGCACACCTGCACGACGTGCGTATCGCCCAACCCGTGTTCTTCGCCGTGCAGTACGCCCTGGCCCGGCAGTGGGAGGCGTGGGACGTCCGGCCAGGCGCGGTCATCGGACACAGCCTCGGGGAGTACGTGGCGGCCTGTGTCGCGGGGGTCTTCTCGCCCGCCGACGGCCTGCGCCTGGCCGCCGAGCGCGGCAGGCTGCTGAGCGAGCTGCCCGACGCGGGCCTCATGGCCGCCGTCGCCGCGCCTGAGGACGAGGTGCTGGCGGCGCTCGAATCGCACCGCGACCAGGTGTCGGTGGCGGCCGTCAACGCCGCCGACCGCGTCGTCATTTCCGGCGCGCGCGAGGCCGTCCTCGCGATCAGTGCCGCGTTCAAGGAGCGGGGGACGCGCGTCAGGCGGCTGGAGATGCCCTCGCCGTTCCACTCGCCGCTCATCGAGCCGATGCTGCCGGAGTTCCGGAAGGTGCTCGAATCCGTCCGCTACGCGACGCCGCGCGTGCCGCTCGTCTCCTGCACCACCGGCGGGCAGGTGCCCGCGTCCGAGCCGCTCGGTCCCGGCCATTGGCTCGCCCACCTGCGCCGGCCCGTGCGGTTCGCCGACGGCCTCGCGACGCTCGCCCGCCAGGGCTGCGCGGTTTTCCTCGAGGTGGGCACACGACCCACGCTGAGTCGCCTCGGGCCCCGGGCGGTGCCCGGCGCCGGCCTCACCTGGGTGCCGGGCCTTGACCCGGACACCGACGACCAGCACGCGGTCGCGGCGGCGCTCGGGGCCCTGTACACACGTGGCGCGGACGTCGACTGGTCCATTGTCGCGGACGGCCCACGGCAGCGCGTCACCCTGCCCACCTACCCTTTCGAGCGGCAGCGGTACTGGATGGACGATGCCGCGCCCGAGCTCGCGCGGCCCGCCGTTTCCACCGCGCCCCGGCGGCCCGAGGCCGATGGCGCCGGGCACGGCGCGCGCGACGAGGCCGCGATCACCCGCCGTCTCCGCGCGGACGTCGCCCAGCTGCTGCGCACGGAGCCCGAGGCGGTCGACCCGAAGGCCAAGCTGCTGGAGGCGGGGCTCGACTCCCTGGCGATGATCGAGATAGCGCAGGTGGTCCGCGAGGAATACGAGGTGCGCCTGACGGTGCGCCAGCTGATGTCCGATCTGCCGACGCTGGCCTCTGTCGCCTCGTTCGTCGCACGCCACCAGCGGGCCGTCGAGCGGCCCCCGGCGCCCGAGGCGCCGTCCGTCCCGCCCAGCCCGGAGCCCGCCACCCCCGGTCCTGACGGCGCCGACCCGGCGCGCCCCGAGCCGTTCGTGCCCTACCGGCCGATCACCGTGGCCGACGATGCCGGCTCTGGCGGACAGCGGGAGCTGGCCGAGTTCGTCGCGTCCTACGTCGCCCGCACGGCGGGATCGAAGCGCCTCGCCGCCCGCCACCGCCCCACGCTCGCGGACAACGACAACCGCGTGCTGTCCGACTTCCGCATGTCGGTCAAGGAGATGCTCTACCCCATCGTCGCCGAACGGTCCCGGGGCTCACGGATCTGGGACGTGGACGGCAACGAGTACATCGACGTGATGATGGGCTACGGCGTCAACCTCTTCGGCCATTCACCCGCCTTCGTCACCGACGCCATCAGGGAGCAGCTCGACCGGGGCGTGCACCTCGGCGCCCAGTCCCCCCTCGCCGGAGAGGTCGCCGCCTTGCTGTGCGCGCAGACCGGGATGGCCAGGGCCGCCTTCTGCAACTCGGGAAGCGAGGCGGTGATGACGGCGCTCCGCCTGGCGCGGGCCGCCACCGGCCGCGCCCTGGTCGTCATGTTCGCCGGCTCCTACCACGGCGTCTTCGACGGCACCTTGGGCAGGCGCCAGCAGCTGCGGCCCGACGCGCCCACCACGCCCATCGCCCCTGGCGTGCCGCAACACATGGTTGACGACCTGCTGGTGCTCGACTACGACGATCCCGGATCGCTCGACGTCATCGCCGCCCGGGGGCACGAACTCGCCGCTGTGCTGGTCGAACCGGTCCAGAGCCGCCGCCCCGACGTGCGGCCCGCCGCTTTCCTGCGGCGGCTCCGGGAGCTGACCGAGAAGTCGGGGACGGCCCTTGTCTTCGACGAGGTGATCACCGGCTTCCGGCCACACCCGGGCGGAGCTCAAGCGCTGTTCGGCGTGCGCGCCGACATCGCCACGTACGGCAAAGTCATCGGCGGCGGCCTGCCGATCGGGGCCGTGGCGGGCGACACGCGTTTCCTCGACGCGATCGACGGCGGCGCCTGGCGCTACGGAGACGACTCCTACCCCGCGGCCGACACCACCTTCTTCGCGGGCACGTTCTGCAAGCACCCGCTGGCCATGGCCGGCGCGCATGCGACGCTCACGGAACTGGCCCGGCGCGGCCCGGGATTCCAGGAGGAGCTGAACCGCAGGACCACCGCGATGACCGACCGTCTCAACGACGTCTTCGAGGCCGAGGGCGTGCCGGTCAGCGCGGTGCACTTCGGCTCGCTCTTCCGCTTCGCGTCCCGCCAGGACATCCACCTCCTCTACCACCAGCTGGTCCACCGCGGCATCCACCTGCGGGAGGGCCACAACGCCTTCCTGTCAGCAGCCCACACCGACGAGGACGTCGACCGCGTGGTGACGGCGGTGCAGGAGAGCGTGGCCGCGCTCCGGGCGATGGGACGCTTGCCCTCGTCCCCTTCGGACGGCGCCTTCCCCGTCACCGGCGGCCAGCGGCCGCTGCTGTCGCTGGCGGCCCTCGACCCGGAGGGCTCGGCGGCCTATCACCAGACGAGCGCGCTGCGGCTCACCGGGCCGCTGGACACGGCTGCGCTCAGCCGTGTGCTGCGGCGGGTCGTGGACCGCCACGAGGCGCTGCGCACCGTCTTCGACGCCGAGCACGGCACCCAGCGCGTCGTGCGGCGACCGGTCCTCGGCCTGCCGGTGACCGAGCGTCGGGGGGCCGGTGCCGTCACCGGCGACCTGCTCGCCGGGATCGCCGCCGAGGAGCGTAGGCCGTTCGACCTGGCGCGTGGCCCGCTGCTGCGGTCGCGCCTCGTCCGACTCGACGAGGACAGCCACCTGTTCGTGCTCACGGCCCATCACATCGCGGCGGACGGCTGGTCGCTCGGCCTCCTGCTGGCGGAGATCGCCGAGTCCTACGCCGCCGAGCGGCGAGGCGAGGACGACGGCCGCCCCCGGCCCGTCACGTTCCGCCAGTACGCGTCCTGGCTGGACCACCAGCTCACCGACCCCCGGCACGAGGCGTACTGGGCGGAACAGCTGCGTGCCCCGGTCCCGGTGCTTGACCTGCCCACCGACCACCAGCGCCCTGCGGTGCGTACCTTCCGCGGCGCACGGCACAGGGTCACCGTGGAAGCCGAGCTGCTGGGCCGGCTGCGCCAGGTGGCCACCCGCTGCGGCGGCACGCCGTTCATGCTGCTGCTGTCGGCGTACCAGGCGTTGCTCCACCGCCTCACCGGGCAGGACGATTTCATCGTCGGCATCCCGGTGGCGGGGAGGACCATGCCGGGCTCGGATCGGATGGTGGGGCATTGCACCAACCTTCTGCCGCTCAGGTCCCGGCTCGACGGCCGGACGCCGTTCGATGAGCTGCTTGCCCGGTGCCGCGAGGACCTGCTCGACGCCTACGAGCACCAGGATTTCCCCCTGAGCGCGATGACCGAACGGTTCGGGATCACGCTGGACCCGGCGCGCTCACCGCTTGTCGAGGCAGTGTTCAACCTCGACCGGCCCACCGTCCTTCCCCGGCTGGCCGATGTGGACGCCGAGCGGGTTGCCCTGCCCGTCACACACGCGCAGTTCGACCTGGCGCTCAACGCCGTCGAGGAGGACGGCCGCCTGGTGCTCGACTTCGACTACCGCGCGGACCTGTACGACGCCGGGACGATCGAGTGGTGGGCCCGCCACTACGTCAACCTGCTCAGGGACGTGGCTGAGCGGCCGGGCACCCCGCTGGCGGGGCTCGCGCTGCTGACCGGGGCGGAGCGCGACCGGGTGCTGCGCCAGTGGAACCACACGGACCGCGCGACGGGGGAACCGGCCTGCCTGCACGAGCTGTTCACCGCCCAGGCGGAGCGGACGCCGGACGCCGTCTGCGTCACCCACGGAGAGCGCGGGCTGACCTACCGGGAGGTGGACCGCCGTTCCGGCCAGCTCGGCCGTCTGCTGCGCGACCGGGGCGTGCGCGCCGACGACGTGGTGGCCGTGGTCGCCGGCCGGTCGGCCACCACGCTGGTCGCGATCCTCGGCGTCCTCAAGGCCGGCGCCGCCTGGCTGCCGCTCGACCCGGCCCACCCGGCGCCCCGGCTCGCCGGGACGCTCGGCGACTCCGGCGCGCGGCTGGTGCTTACCGAGGAGCGCCACACCGGTGTCCTGACCGCCACCGACCTGCCCGTGGTCGTCCTGGACGAGTCGTGGTCCGCGCTCGCCGGTGTGGACGACGCGCCACTGCCCAGCGTGACGTACCCCGCCGGCGCGGCGTACGTGCTGTACACCTCGGGCTCGGAAGGGGCGCAGAAGGGGGTGGTCGGCACCCACGAGGCGTTGGTGAACCGACTGCGCTGGATGTGGAAGGCCTACCCCTACGCTCCCGGCGAGGTGGCCTGCCAGCGGGTGGCCGGTACGTTCGTGGACGCGGCGGCGGAGCTGTTCGGGCCGCTGCTCGCGGGTGTCGGACTCGTGGTGTTCGACGACGAGATGGCGGCCGACGCCTCGCGACTCGTCCACGCGCTGCGCGAGGAGCGGGTCACCCGCCTCGTCGTCGTGCCCTCGCTGCTGCGGGTACTGCTCCTGGCGCTGGAGGGCTCGGGACAGAGCCTGCCCGCGCTGCGGTACGTGACGGTGAGCGGCGAGACGATGCCACCCGACCTGCTGGCACGCTTCCGCGAACTCCTGCCCCACACCCGGCTGCTGAACCTGTACGGCTGCACCGAGGTAGCAGCGGACGCCACCTGGCACGACGCCGGCACTGCCGCCTCCCCGGGGGCGCCGACCGGCGATCCCGCCGAGAGTGTGCCGATCGGACGGCCCCTCACCGGGGTGCGGGTGTACCTGCTCGATGGTGCCGGAAGCCTGGTGCCCGTCGGCGCGCCGGGCGAGATCCACGTGGGCGGAGCGGGCCTGGCGCGCGGCTATCTGAACGACCCGGCCCGCACCGCCGAGCGGTTCGTGCCCGATCCCTTCTCCACCGAGCCGGGCGCACGCCTGTACCGCACCGGGGACCTGGCGCGCTACCGGGCGGACGGGACGCTGGAGTTCCTCGGCCGCGCCGATGCTCAGGTGAAGGTGCGCGGCGTACGGGTGGAGCCCACGGAGATCGAGGCCGCGCTCGTGCGGCACCCGAAGGTACGGGCCGTCGCCGTCGTCGCCGCCCCGGCCGGGGAGGAACGGCGTCTGGTGGCCCACGTCGTCGCCGAGGACGGGACGGAGAGCGACGAGCTGCGGTGGTTCCTCGTCGAACGGCTCCCGGCGGCGCTGCTGCCCTCCGCGTACGTGTTCACCGATGCGTTGCCCCTCACCTCCAGTGGCAAGATCGCCCGTCGCGAGCTGGCGGCGGCTTTCGGTGAGCCGCTCACCGAGAAGGCGCGGGAGCCGCGCACGGAGACGGAACGGCGGCTGCGGGATGTCTGGGCGGAGGAGCTGGACATCCCGGAAATTCCGCTGGCCTCCAGCCTCTTCGATCTGGGCGGCAGCTCCCTCACCGCGATGCGCCTGGCCCTGCGGATCCAGGCCGTGTGCGGCATCGCCATCGACGCGCGCGAATTGTTCACGGCGCCCTCCGTGGCGGCCATGGCGGCGCTCGTGGACGAGCGGGCGGGATCGGCCCTCGCCCCCATCTCCCGGCTCGCCGGATCCGGCCCCGCGCCGCTGTCGTTCGCGCAGCAGCGGCTGTGGTTCCTTCAGCACTACCAGCCGGACAGCTCCGCGCTGAACCTGCCGTACGCGCTGCGGCTGCGCGGCCCGCTGGACGCCGGGGCGTTGGAGCGCGCCCTGAGCGCGGCGGTCGCCCGGCACGACATCCTGCGCACCTCCTTCCCCGTGAGGGACGGGCAGCCGGTGGAGGCGGTCGCAGAGCCCCGCCCTGTCGACCTGTCCGTCACCGATCTGAGCGGACTGCCGCCGGCCGAGCGGTCCGCGACGGCGCTGCGGCTCGCCCGGGCCGAGGCATGCTGTCCCTTCGACCTGGCGGCCGGGCCCGCGCTGCGCACACGGCTGCTGCGGCTGAGTGCGGACGAGCATCTGCTCGTCGTCGTCCTGCACCACGTGGTGGCCGACGGCTGGTCGCTGCGCGTCCTCGTCGATGACATCGCCCGCGGCTATGCGGACGGCGACGCTGTGCTGCCGGCCCCGCCCGTGCGGTACGCCGACTACGCGGTCTGGCAGCGGGAGACGCTGACGGACGAGCGGCTGGCGGAGGGCCTGTCGTATTGGCGCGGGGAGCTGGCCGGTGCTCCGGCGCTGCTCGAACTGCCCTCAGACCGGCCCCGTTCGCCCGGAGCCACGGCCCCGGCCGGGATCCGCGAGGTCGTCATTCCTCGCGAGTTGTCGGAGGAGGTGCGGGTGTTGGCGCGTGGTGAGCGGGTGACGGTGTTCATGGTGTTGCTGG
>NZ_VTHJ01000085.1 GCF_008386495.1 Streptomyces tailanensis
GGGCGTGGACACCTCGGGCGCGCCTGCGGGCGCGGTCGCGCTGCGGGTCGCACGACGACGCGTACGACGGGCGGGCGCGGCCTCCTCGACGGCGGGCGCCGGAGCAACAGTCTCGGGCTCGGCAGCGGTCTCGGACGCGGCCACCACGGTCTCGGCCACCTCGGGCGCGCCTGCGGGCGCGGTCGCGCTGCGGGTCGCACGACGACGCGTACGACCGGCGGGCGCGGCCTCCTCAACTGCGGCGACCACAGGGGCAGCCTCGGCCTCGGTGGTCTCAGCGGCGACGGCCGGCACCACGGTCTCGGTGACCTCGGCCGCCCCTTCCGGCGCACCAGCAGGCGCGGACACCCGGCGGGTCGCACGACGACGCGTACGACCGGCGGGCGCGGCCTCCTCGACGGCGGCGGGCGCCTCGGCGACCACAACAGCGACCTCTTCAGCCGCTGCGGCCTCCTCAAGCTCCTGGGTCTCTTCGACCTCGGCCGACTCGGTCGGCTCCGGGGCAGCGAGGTCCATGGCCTCGGCGGCCGCTACGGCCGGCGAGGTGGTCTCGGCGGGCGCTTCGGATCCGGCCACCGGCGGACCCGCCGGGCGGGACGCGGCACGGCGGCGACGGCGCGGCGGCAGAGTGTCGCTGGGCGTGTTGTGTTCGGAGCCCTGCGTGGACTCCACGGGTTCGATCTGTTCGGGCATGCGGGCGTTTCTCCCGTCAGGCTCCCGGGCGCCGCACCCGGTCCGGCGTGGCCGGTGACGTCCGCGGTTCGCGTCGTGCGCGACTGCCGCCGTCCGGGGCGCGGGCGCCGCACGGGAGCTCTCTGTGTCCTGTCTCGCCGGTTCCGTACGCCGAATGCGTACGGCCTGGCGAAAGTCTTGTGGTCGGTGCGCTGCCCGACCCAGGTGGCTCCCGGATACGAGGGCGGCGCTACGACGTCCGTCCCTACGCGGGACCTTCCGGCGCCGGCGCCTTCGCGGTGGCGGCGGGTACGGCCGTTGTGAGGGCCGTCGCCGCCTCGCGGTCGGGCGCGAGCGGGTCGGTCACCGTGCCGGTCTCTTCATCGAACAGCCCCTGCGCCAGCCTGGTCACCGCTGCGGGGACCGGCGGCGCCAGGTCGGCCACGGCGCGGAGACCGGACAGGACGTCGTCGGGTCGTACGGCAGGCGTCACGTGCCGAACAACCAGCCGCAGTATCGCACAGGGCTGGTCGGTCGGCCCAGAAAGGGGCGCGGCGCCAGCCGCTCCAGTGGAGCCGACGCTTGCGGCGGGCTGTGGACTGTGCGGCTCAGGACCGTCTCGGCCGTCACGACTGTCGAGGTCGGCGACGGCGACGCGAGCGTCGAACGTCCGTACGCCGTTCTTGGTCATGCGCTGGACCTCGACGACGTCCGCCGCCTTGAAGGCCGCGACGGCGCGCTCGGCGTCCGCCGGGTCCACACCGTCCAGGCGCAGCTCCCAGACGGAGGCGGTGAGCCGGTCGGCGAGCCCGGAGGTGCGGGCCTCGACCGCGTCGATGACGTCGATCCCGGCGGGCAACGACTCGTCGAGCAGAATCCTGAGCTTCTCGGGGTCGCGCGCGTCGGTGAGCGCGATCTCCAGGTACTCCGCCTCGCTGCCCGTGCCGGTGGGTGCGGCATTGGCGTACGACACCTTCGGATGCGGCGTGAACCCCGCCGAGTACGCCATCGGCACCTCGGCACGGCGCAGCGCACGCTCGAAGGCGCGCTGGAAGTCACGGTGGCTGGTGAACCGGAGGCGGCCGCGCTTGGTGTAGCGCAGTCGGATGCGCTGCACCGCGGGTGCGGGCGGCGGGCCTTCGGGCTGTCGCTTGCCCAGTGTCGTTCAGTCCTTCGTGAGTGCGGTTGTACTGCTACCAAGAGTACGTGTCTCGGCGGCCCTGGGTTCCCGGCGGGCGACCGGCCGCGGCTCGGCCGGCTTTCCGAAGAGCGCCTGCCGCACACTGGCACGGGCCTGGCGGACGGATTCGCGGGCGGTGGCGAGGGCCTGGCGTGTGGCCCGGCCCACACTGAGCGCGGCCGCGGCGGTCGGCTTCCACACCACGTCCCGTACGACGTGGCCGACGGGCGTGAGAACGGTGCGGTACACCCACCGCGTCGGCTCCACGAAGATCCACCGGAAAAGGGTGGCCAGGAACCGCCCGACGGCCAGCGAGATATGCCCGGCCACGCGCCACGCGTGCCCGAGCGCGTCCCAGATCTCCCGCCCGACGACCGCGAGAACCCGCCCGACCGGTGTGAGCACCCATCGCCACAGGGCGAGCGCGGGCAGCACGAACAGCACGCGTGCGGTCCAGTAGATCCCGAGCCAGATCCCGGTGAAGAACATCCGTACGAGCCATACGACCCCACGGGCCACCCACGCGATCGCGTGCCCCACGGGCGTCAGGAAGTACTGGTACACCCACACGGCCGGTACGACGACGAGGTACCGCACCAGCCAGGCGACCGCCCGCCCGAGCGGCACCAGCGTCCACCGGTACAGCCAGGCGATCCCGTGCCCCACCGGCGTCAGCACATACCGGTACAGCCACACCGCGGGCGCCACGAGCAGCCAGTACCCGAGCCACCCGAGCCCCTTGCCGACCGGCACGAGCACGTACCGCCACAGCGCCACCCACGGCCACACGAACACGGCCTTGCCGATCCACAGCAGGGCCCGCCCCACCGGCCGCAGCACGGTGTCCTTGAGGAACCGTCCGGCGACGACGAGCGCGTCCCACACGATCCGCACCGGAACGACCAGCACCAGGACGACGATCCGCACAGGAATCCGGACGGCGACAACGAGGCACCCCTCGGGCGCCTGCTGCGCATTTGCTCGCCGCACCGCCGGCTCGTCGGGCTGCCGCACGGGCCGCTTCTCCAAATCCATACCGACGTAGACGCCTCAGCGATCTGTCCGGATGCAGCCCCGCACCGTCAACTCCACCAACTCCATGCGGAATGACACATCGGGACGCATGAATTAACCCAATATGTCGATAAACAGATGCGTTTGGCCTCTTTACACCAACACACCCCCGAATCTCCCATAAGGCTCGCTCCTGGTTGGGGATTTCACCCGAACCAGTTCAGTCGAAGAGGAGCATGCAGATGAGTCCTGACCACAGGACCCTCGGGCCGCTGGCGCGAGAGGCAGTCAAGAAGGCCGGGATGGTGGCCTCACTCGCGCTGGTCCTGGCGGCCGGCCTGGCCAACCCGGCGATAGCCGCGCCCCCGAACCCGACCGACCCGGAGACGACGGCCACCGTCCCCACCGACGACAAGTGCCGACCGGGCAACAACAACGACACGCACTACGGCGTCACGCCGTCCAACCGCGACACAGGCGACTGCAAGGGGTCGCGGGGCGAGAAGGGCGAGAAGGACCGCCCGGCTGCCTGCTACGAGATCGACGCCTACCAGGGCCAGGACGAGTACGAGGTCCGCGGCGCGGTGAGCAATGGCAACACGTACGCGGGCATCCGCGACCTCCGCCCCAGCAGGAACTCGGTGGACGACGAGTTGAGGTGGACCGACCTCAGCGAGCTCTCGGGCTACCCGACCACCAGCTCGGAAGGCGTCCCCTGCGGTGTGTCCGTCAACGAGCACACCAATGGGAACAACGGGAACTTCACCAGGCGCGTCGAGGACGTCACGGATGTCAAGATCGACATCATCACCACCACGGGCCGGGTCTTCGAGATCATCTGTGAGGTGAGCCACGGCGGGGACGAGCTGGCGACCATCACGTGCCCTCACCCGGACCTCCCCCGGAGCGAGGATGCCTGGAAGGAGCTGAACCAGCCTGAGCCGGACGCCGACAACGACGAATAGTCCGCCGGAGTCCGCACCGCCCACGCCCTAGCGGCGTGCAAGCACGCGGGAGGGCCCGGTCGCGTCGTCGGACGACGCGACCGGGCCCTCCCGCTTCAGCGAAACCGGACTACTTCACGACCGACAGCGGCAGCAGCTTCTTCCCCGTGGGGCCGATCTGGATCTGCGTATCCATCTGCGGGCACACCCCGCAGTCGAAGCACGGGGTCCAGCGGCAGTCCTCGACCTCGGTCTCGTCGAGGGCGTCCTGCCAGTCCTCCCAGAGCCAGTCCTTGTCGAGGCCGGAGTCCAGGTGGTCCCAGGGCAGGACTTCCTCGTAGGTACGCTCGCGGGTGGTGTACCAGTCGACGTCGACGCCGAAGTCGGCCAGGGCCTTGTCCGCGCAGGCCATCCAGCGGTCGTAGGAGAAGTGCTCGCGCCAGCCGTCGAAGCGGCCGCCGTCCTCGTAGACGGCGCGGATGACCGAGCCGATCCGGCGGTCGCCACGGGAGAGCAGGCCCTCGACGATGCCGGGCTTGCCGTCGTGGTAGCGGAAGCCGATGGAGCGGCCGTACTTCTTGTCGCCGCGGATCTTGTCGCGGAGCTTCTCCAGACGGGCGTCCGTCTCCTCGGCGGAGAGCTGCGGGGCCCACTGGAAGGGGGTGTGGGGCTTGGGGACGAAGCCGCCGATCGACACCGTGCAGCGGATGTCGTTCGACCTCGACACCTCTCGGCCCTTGGCGATCACGTTCATCGCCATGTCCGCGATCTGGAGGACGTCCTCGTCGGTCTCCGTCGGCAGACCGCACATGAAGTACAGCTTCACCTGACGCCAGCCGTTGCCGTAGGCGGTGGCGACCGTGCGGATCAGGTCCTCCTCCGAGACCATCTTGTTGATGACCTTGCGCATGCGCTCGGAGCCGCCCTCGGGGGCGAAGGTCAGGCCGGAGCGGCGGCCGTTGCGCGTCAGCTCGTTCGCCAGGTCCACGTTGAACGCGTCCACGCGGGTAGAGGGGAGCGAGAGGCCGATCTTGTCCTCCTCGTAGCGGTCCGCGAGGCCCTTGGCGATGTCGCCGATCTCCGAGTGGTCCGCACTCGACAGCGAAAGAAGACCGACCTCCTCGAAGCCCGTCGCCTTCAGGCCCTTGTCGACCATCTCGCCGATGCCGGTGATCGAACGCTCGCGCACCGGGCGGGTGATCATGCCCGCCTGGCAGAAGCGGCAGCCGCGGGTGCAGCCGCGGAAGATCTCGACCGACATGCGCTCGTGGACCGTCTCCGCGAGCGGCACCAGGGGCTGCTTCGGGTACGGCCACTCGTCGAGGTCCATGACGGTGTGCTTGGACACGCGCCACGGGACACCCGACTTGTTCGGTACAACGCGGCCGATGCGGCCGTCGGGAAGGTACTCGACGTCGTAGAAGGCCGGGATGTACACCGAACCCGTCTTCGCGAGGCGGAAGAGGACCTCCTCGCGGCCGCCGGGCCGACCCTCCGCCTTCCACTTGCGGATGATCTCGGTCATGTCGAGCACGGCCTGCTCGCCGTCGCCGATGATCGCGGCGTCGATGAAGTCGGCGATCGGCTCAGGGTTGAAGGCAGCGTGGCCGCCGGCCAGGACGATCGGGTCGTCGAGCGTGCGCTCGCGCGACTCCAGCGGGATCCCCGCCAGGTCCAGCGCCGTCAGCATGTTCGTGTAGCCCAGCTCCGTGGAGAAGGACAGGCCGAACACGTCGAAGGCCTTCACCGGGCGGTGGCTGTCAACGGTGAACTGCGGGACGTCGTGCTCCCGCATCAGCGCCTCCAGGTCCGGCCACACGCTGTACGTGCGCTCGGCGAGGACGCCCTCACGCTCGTTGAGCACCTCGTAGAGGATCATGACGCCCTGGTTGGGCAGACCGACCTCGTACGCGTCCGGGTACATCAGCGCCCAGCGGACGTCGCACTCGTCCCATGGCTTGACGGTGGAATTGAGCTCACCACCGACGTACTGGATCGGCTTCTGCACATGCGGCAGCAGTGCCTCGAGCTGTGGGAAGACCGACTCGACAGTCATCGTGGGGTACCTTCGTGAGCATCAGCTGACAGGGGTGACCATCTAGCGTAACGCCCCGGGAGACACCCCTCGCACGACCGGATGTCACACGCCACGTTGTCAGAAGGCCGAGCCCGAAGTGATCGTCCTCCACATTTCCGGCAGTGCCGCCTCCGCCAGCTCCGCCCGGCGCTCCTCCCTGCCGTAGAGCAGCCCGTACGTGAAGGCGCTCTCCCCCGCCTCGTGGGCCTGGAAGGCGATCTCGCGGAGGGTCTCGCGGGCCATCACGCTGTCCTGGTGGTCGCCGAGGTGGTTCTGGAGGGACTTCATGTCCCGTACGAGGTCCTTCGCCGGCCCGCCCAGGAGGGGGGTCGCGGCCTCGGCCGCGTACCGGGCGCGCTTGGCCTTCTTGCGGGCCTCGTGCATGGGGACGTCGCGGTCGGCACCGGAGGGGTGGGCGAGGGCCTCCTCGACCAGGGCCGACACCTTGCCGAAGCCCCGCTCGACCGCCTTGCGGATCACCTTCTCCGGGTCTTTGAAGGCGGCCTTGAGCAGGGGCGGATCGGCGATCACGGCGTCGAGGGAGTCCAGCAGGTCCAGATAGCGCTGCCCGTCCAGTATGGCGATCAGGCCGCTGCGGGCGCCGGCGCCGTCGGTCTCCGCCCAGGTGCGCAGCCGGGTGCGGACGGGGCCGGTCACCAGGCTTTCGGGGAGGTCGGCGAGCGCCTCCGTGAGGCGTTCCGTCAGGACCTCCTGGTCACGGTCGACGCCCAGCTCCCCCGCCAGCCACTTCAGCTCGTCTCCGATCGGATCGGTGACGGCCCGGTCGAGGACCTTCCCGTACGACTTGAAGGTGCTGCGCAGCCGTCGGGTGGCGACGCGCATGCTGTGCACGGAGTCGAAGACGTCACGGCGCACCGCCGGGTCGAACGCGACGATCGCGTCCCGCTGAGCACGGACATAAGCGAGGACATGATCGCCGGGGGTGACGGGCTCGCCAAGCTCCTCGGCCTTGCCCCGCTTCTTCTTGCCCTTGTTCTTGCTCTTGGGTGCCGTCTCCCGCAAGGCCCTGGCCAGCTTCGACGGCGACTCGGACGGCCGTACGCCCGCCTTGCGGAGCTTCTTGTCGACCTTGTCGAGGAACGCCGGGTCGCCGTCGTCGGCCAGCTCCACCTCGATCTCGGACCACTGGGCGGTGCGGCCGTCCTCGGTGAGCCGCTGGGCGACCACGGCGTCCACGCTGACTTCGGCGAGGAGGGAGCCCTCCGCGTCGAGCAGGTCGCTGACGTCGCGTGTGGAGAGCAGGCGGACCAGGGGCACCAACTCGGCCTCCCGGACCCGGGAACGCACGAGCCCCGCGAGTTCGCGGGGCAGCGTGTCGGACAGCGGGCTCTGGATCTCGTCCCGTACGCCCGAGGAGACGGGGAACTTCAGATGCCAGCCCTCGTCGTCCCCTCCGGTACGGCGGCGCAGGGTGATCGAGGCGGCGGCGAGACGTTCGTCGGGAGTGTCGTAGTAGACGGCGTCCAGCTCGGCGACGCCCTTGTCGATGACGGTCGCGACCCCGGCCACACCGGTGAGGTCCGGCAGGCCGCTCTCGTCGGACTCGTACTTCCGCTCGATCTCACGCTTGGTGTCCGCCATGAACTGAATCTAGTCGGATATTCGTTTCCTGGGCAGACCCGAACTCGTCGAACGGAATCTACCTGCCGCTTCTCTCGCGTACACCCGGTCGTCGATCACGCGGCGGCGCCCTGCAGTCACGCCGACATCGGGCGCTGCACCCGGATCGACTGCAGCAACCCCACCGCCACCCACACCGCGAACATCGACGACCCTCCGTACGACACGAACGGCAGCGGCAGCCCCGCCACCGGCATGATGCCGAGGGTCATCCCGATGTTCTCGAAGGACTGGAACGCGAACCAGGCGATGATGCCGCCGGCGACGATCGTGCCGTACAACTCGGTGGTCTCGCGGGCGATCCGGCACGCACGCCAGAGGACCACGCCGAGCAGCAAGATGATCAAGCCGGCGCCGACGAAGCCCAGCTCCTCCCCCGCCACCGTGAAGACGAAGTCGGTCTGCTGCTCGGGCACGAACTGCCCGGTCGTCTGCGACCCCTTGAACAACCCGGTGCCGAGCAGCCCGCCCGAACCGATGGCGATACGGGCCTGGTTGGTGTTGTAGCCGACACCGGCCGGGTCGAGCTCGGGGTTGGCGAACGCGGCGAAGCGGTTGATCTGGTACTCGTCGAGCACCCCGAGCTGCCAGACCAGCACCGCGCCGAGCGCGCCCGTGCCGAGGAGGCCGAAGATCCACCGGTTGGACGCGCCGGAAGTGAGCAGCACGCCGAGCACGATGACCACCATGACCATGACCGAGCCGAGGTCGGGCATGAGCAGGACGATCAGTATCGGGACGGTGGCGAGGCCGAGGGCCTGGACGACCGTGCGGTGGTCGGGGTGGGGTTTGTCGCCGGCGTCCACTCTGGCCGCCAGCAGCATCGCCATGCCGAGGATGATCGTGACCTTCACGAACTCGGAGGGCTGGAGCGAGAAGCCGCCGCCGACGACGATCCACGCGTGGGCGCCGTTGATGGTCGCGCCCATCGGGGTGAGTACCAGCAGGATCAGCAGCACCGAGATGCCGTACAGGATCGGCACGGCCGTGCGCAGGGTGCGGTGGCCGAGCCAGACCGTGCCGACCATCAGGGCGAAGCCGATGCCGGTGTTGAGCAGGTGCCGGAGGAGGAAGTAGTACGGGTCGCCCTGGTTGAGCTCGGTGCGGTTGCGGGTCGCCGAGTAGACGAGGGCCGCGCCGATGAGGGAGAGCGCGATGGCCGAGAACAGTATCGGCCAGTCGAGGCGGCGGGCGAGGGAGTCTCGGGCGAACAGCCGGGTCCAGCCGGAGCGTTCGGGCCCGTACCCGGAGACGGAGAAGCTGTTGCCGGTCATACGGACGTCCTCCCCCTCTTTCCGCGGCACCCGCCGCGATCCGAACGCCGTCGCGCCGCCCGGTTGCCGCTGCCGCCGCGTGTGCTGACGATCGCCTCCAGGTTGTCGGCGACCACGGTGTCGTCACCTCGCTCGGTGACGGTGGTCCAGGCGCCTGGCTCGGCGAGCACGGCCCCCGCACCCTGCTCGAAGGACACCGGCTGGGCCTCCGGTCCGGCGGCCACTGCCTGGGCCTCCTCCTCGGCCAGTTCCTCCTCGGTCTTCTTCGGCGGGTACGTCTCCAGCTTCGGGGAGTCGATCGAGCCGTCGGACTCGATCTTCGGCAGGCCCTTCTGCGGGGTCGGCAGCAGCGCCTTCTTCTTGTCGATGTCGCCGTCCTCGGAGACGCCGTACAGCGCGTTGTAGAGCTTGCGCACGGCGGGCGCCGAGGCGCCGGAGCCCGTACCACCCTGGGAGATCGTCATGACGATCGAGTAGTCCTTGGTGTACGTGGCGAACCAGGAGGTCGTCTGCTTGCCGTAGACCTCGGCGGTACCCGTCTTGGCGTGCATCGGGATCTCGTCCTGCGGCCAGCCCTGGAAACGCCAGGCGGCCGTACCGCGGGTGGCGACTCCTTCGAGGGCGTCGTCCATTTTGGCCAGCGTGGTCTTGTCTATCGGCAGCTTGCCGTGCGACTTGGGCTCGATCCCCTGCACGCTCTTGCCGTCGGCGCTGATGATCGCCTTGCCGACGGTGGGGTCGTAGAGGGTGCCGCCGTTGGAGATGGCCGCGTAGATGGTGGCCATCTGGATGGGGGTGACGAGGGTGTCGCCCTGGCCGATGGAGTAGTTGACGGAGTCACCGGCGCGCATGCGGTTGCCTTCGAGGCAGTTCTCGTACGCGATCTGCTCCGCGTATGTGCCGCCCTTCTTGCCGGTCTTGCACCAGGCGTCCTTGTTGGCCTTCCAGTAGTCCTGCTTCCACTGGCGGTCGGGGATGCGGCCGGTGACCTCGTTGGGCAGGTCGATGCCGGTCTCGGCGCCGAGGCCGAACTGGTGGGCGGTCTTGTAGAACCAGTCGTTGGCGCCCTTCTTGGGCTTGATGCCTCCGTCTCGCTTCCACTCCTCGTGGGAGAGGCGGTAGAAGACGGTGTCGCAGGAGACCTCCAGCGCCTTGCCGAGGCTGATCCCGCCGTGGCTCTGGGACTCGAAGTTCTTGAAGACCTGGCCGCCGATCGAGTACGAACTGGAGCATTCGTACGGGCCGTTGAAGGAGTAGCCCGCGTTCACCGCGGCGGCGGTCGGGACCACCTTGAAGATGGAGCCGGGGGCGGACTGGCCCTGGATCGCGCGGTTCAGCAGCGGGTAGTTGGACTTCTTGCCGGTGAGCTTGGCGTAGTCCTTGGCGGAGATGCCGCCGACCCAGGCGTTCGGGTCGTAGTCCGGGTTGGAGGCCATGGCGACGACGCGGCCGGTCTTGGCCTCCATGACGACGACGGCACCGGAGTCGGCCTTGTAGTTCGTCCCCGTGTTGCGGTCCATCTGCTTGCGGGCTTCCTTCATCGCCTCGTTGAGCTCGTACTCGGCGATGCGCTGCACGCGGGCGTCGATGCTGGTGACGAGGTTGGCGCCGGGCTCGGCGGGGTCGGCCTCGGCCTCGCCGATGACGCGGCCGAGGTTGTCGACCTCGTAGCGGGTGACGCCGGCCTTGCCGCGCAGCTCCTTGTCGTACTGGCGCTCCAGGCCGCTGCGGCCGACCTGGTCGGAGCGCAGGTACGGCGAGTCGGTGTCCTGGGCCTTGGTGATCTCCTCGTCGGTGACCGGGGAGAGGTAGCCGAGGACCTGGGCGGTGTTGGAGCCGCCCGGGCTGGCGTAGCGGCGGACGGCCTGGGGCTCCGCCGTGATGCCGGGGAAGTCCTCGGAGCGCTCCCGGATCTGCAGGGCCTGCTTGGGGGTGGCCTCGTCGGTGATGGGGATCGGCTGGTACGGCGAGCCGTTCCAACACGGCTGCGGTGTCTCCGAGTCGCACAGGCGGACCTTGTCCATGACGTCCTTGGGGGGCATGTCCAGGACGCCGGCGAGCTTGGTGAGGACGGCCTTGCCGTCGTCGTCCATCTTCAGCAGCTCGGTGCGGGAGGCGGACACCACCAGCCGGGTCTCGTTGTCGGCGATCGGGACGCCGCGCGCGTCGAGGATCGAGCCGCGCACGGCGGGCTGCACGACCTGCTGGACGTGGTTGCCCGAGGCCTCCTTGGCGTAGGCGTCGCCCTCGCGGATCTGGAGGTACCAGAGGCGGCCGCCGAGGGTGCCCAGGAGGGAGAAGACAAGGATCTGGATGATGACGAGCCGGATCTGGACCCGTGGGGTCCGCCCGGTCTCCGGGATGTTGGTCACTGCCTCCCCCTCTCAGTGCGTGTACGGGTGGTGCGCGTGCTTCGCGTGATTCAGGTAATTGGAGTACACCGCTCGACCACGATCGGTTCCCATGCCGGACAAACGAGTGCCAGACGAACGAATGCCGGACGAACGAATGCCGGACAAGCAAGTGCCGGACGAAAGAGCCTGATGTGCCGTCACAGCCGCTTGACCCCCTTGATGCGGCCTGCCCGGGCGACCCGGGAGCGCGCGGCCTTCAGGCGGAGTCCGCCGCGCTGGCCGCCGACGCGCAGGCCGGTCCCGGAGGAGAGCCAGCCCGAGGAGACATCGGCCGCCTTGGTCGCGTTGTTGGTCTCGGCGAGCGGGTTGGTCTCGGCGCGTCGGGCGAGCGCCATGAGGCCGGGGACGACGAACGGCGCGAGCAGCAGGTCGTACAGGGCGGCCGTGAACAGAAGGCTGGGCAGGCCGACATGGCGGGCCGCGTCGTCGCCGACGAGGGCGCCGACACCGGCGTAGAGGAGGGTCGAGCCGAGCGCGGCGACGACGACCACGGCCATCGGCCCGGTCGCCGACTTGAGTCTGCCGGTCTCGGGCTTCGCCAGCCCCGCAAGGTAGCCGATGACGCACAGGACGAGGGCGTACCGCCCGGCGGCGTGGTCGGCCGGCGGGGCGAGGTCGGACAGCAGCCCGGCGCCGAAGCCGATGAGGGCGCCGCCGACATGGCCGTAGACCAGGGCGAGGCCGAGCACGGTGAGGAGGACCAGGTCGGGTACGGCGCCCGGAAGGTGGAGGCGGGCGAGGACGCTCACCTGGAGCACCAGGGCGACGATCACCAGGGTGGTGGAGAGCAGCATCCGGTTGAAGCGCATGGGGTGTCAGCTCCTGTTGTTCTACTGCTCGTCCGCTTGGCCGTCGAGGGGGGCCTCGGCATCGGGCGTGACCGTCACCGTCACGGTCGGCGTGGGGGTGGGTTTCGGCTTGGCCGGCAGGACGGTGTCGCGCGGGTCCTTGCGCGGTGCCTGGACGACGACGCCGACGATGTCGAGCTGGGTGAAGGCCACGTACGGCTTGACGTAGAGCGTGCGGGTCAGATCGCCGCGGGACGGGTCGACGCGGGAGACGACACCGACCGGGACGCCGGGCACGAACGGCTTGTCGGCCTGCGAGCCGAAGGTGACGAGGCGGTCGCCCTCCTTCACCTTGGCCTTGCCGTTGAGGAGTTCGACGCGCAGCGGGCGGTCACCCTGGCCGGAGGCGAAGCCGAGTTCGTCGGTGGCCTCCATGCGGGTGCCGACGGTGAAGTCGGGGTCGTTGGCGAGGAGCACGGTCGCGGTGTTCGGGCCGACGGTGGTGACCCGGCCGACGAGCCCGTCACCGTTGAGGACGGTCATGTCGCGGGTGACCCCGTCGTTGGTGCCGATGTCGATGGTGACGGTCCAGGAGAAACCCTGGGCCGCTCCTATGGCGATGACCTCGGCGCCCTTGATGCCGTACTGGCCGTTCGCGGCGGACTTGAGGATCTTGTCGAGCTGCTCGACCCGGCTGCTGTTGCGGTCGTCGCTGCCGAGGGACGCCTTCAGTTCGGCGTTCTCCTTCTCCAGCGCGGCGAGACGGTCGTGACGGGAGCCGGATTCACGGATCGCGCTTATGGCGTTGCCGATCGGGTCGACGGCGGTCGACACGCCGTCCTCGATCGGGCCGAACACCGTCGCCGCGGCACGTCGGGCACCGTCGACCGGTGAGTCCTCCCCGCCGCGGATGTCCACCGTGATCAGCGCGAATGCGACGGCGACCAGCAGCACCAGGAGCAGCCGGCTCTCTCGTGTGTCCCTCACGTGCGGCGGCCGTGCCTTCCTCATAGGAATTCGACAGGAATTGGGGAATTCGGGTAGCCCCTGGGAAACCCGGGACGGGAAGCACAGGGGCGCCTTTGTGGGAGCTTATTGCCTCTATATCAACGATCCGCCGCACGAGAAGAGATCGTCTCGTACGGCGGAATCGAAGTGTTACGTCATCTGCGGGGCTGGGCGTCGAGCACCTGCTGCAACGCCTCGAACTCCTCGACGCACTTGCCGGAGCCGAGCGCCACGCTGTCCAGCGGGTCCTCGGCGATGTGGATCGGCATACCGGTCTCACGGCGCAGCCGCTCGTCGAGACCGCGGAGCAGGGCTCCGCCGCCGGTGAGGACGATGCCGCGGTCCATGATGTCGCCCGACAGTTCCGGCGGGCATTTGTCGAGGGTCGTCTTGACGGCATCGACGATGGCGTTGACGGGTTCCTCGATCGCCTTCCGCACTTCGGCGGCGGAGATGACGACGGTCTTGGGCAGCCCGGACACCAGGTCCCGGCCACGGATTTCGGTGTGCTCGTCAGCGTCGAGGTCGTACGCCGAACCGATCGTGATCTTGATCTGTTCGGCGGTCCGCTCACCGAGAAGAAGCGAGTACTCCTTCTTGATGTGCTGGATGATCGCGTTGTCCAACTCGTCGCCGGCGACGCGGATGGACTGGGCGGTGACGATGCCGCCGAGGGAGATGACCGCGACCTCCGTGGTGCCGCCGCCGATGTCCACCACCATGTTGCCTGTGGCCTCGTGGACCGGCAGGCCGGAGCCGATGGCCGCGGCCATGGGCTCCTCGATGATGTGCACCTGGCGGGCGCCCGCCTGGGAGGACGCCTCGATGACGGCGCGCCGCTCGACACCGGTGATACCGGACGGCACACAGACGACGACCCGAGGACGGGCGAGATACCGCCGCTTGTGGATCTTCAGGATGAAGTAGCGGAGCATCCGCTCGGTGATCTCGAAGTCGGCGATGACACCGTCCTTCAGCGGACGTACGGCAACGATGTTGCCCGGCGTCCGCCCGATCATCTTCTTCGCCTCCGCGCCGACCGCGAGGATGCCACCGGTGTTGGTGTTGATCGCGACGACGGACGGCTCGTTCAACACGATCCCGCGACCCCTGACGTACACCAGCGTGTTGGCGGTCCCGAGGTCGACAGCCATGTCACGGCCGATGAACGACATTGAGTTCCCCATCAGGATTCGTCTGGCCTTCCCAAGTGGAGCCTGAGGGCTTTTGAGAGCTTTTCAGGGCGTTTGAGGTCGGCGAAGTGGGTGCTGTGACGTGAAGGCTTACATCGTAGTCTCGCCCGCACGAACACTGCGCGAGGGTCTTCGCCATTGTGGGCACGCGATGCGCCGCCTCGCCTCTGGAGACGATCCATCGGGGGTGCGCGTTCCCCCGATCGGCACGCATATGCCGGGACACGGCAAGCATTTCAGGCCGGGGTTCACCTTGGGTTACACGACCGGGCCGTCGATGGGTGGGTTTGGTGAACTCGATTGGGCCGATCGGGTGTTACGGCGAAGTGGGGTGAACTCGGCGGGGGCCTGGGAAGACTTGGGCCCCCGCCGGAAGGCGTTAGGCGTGGCCGGGGAAGAAGAGCTTCAGCTCGCGCTCCGCGGACTCCTCGGAGTCCGACGCGTGGATCAGGTTCTCCCGCACGATGACGCCGTAATCACCACGGATGGACCCGGGCGCCGCGGCGATCGGGTCGGTCGGACCGGCCAGCGCCCGCACACCCTCGATGACCCGCTCGCCCTCGACGACCAGCGCGACGACCGGACCGGAGGCCATGAACTCCACCAGCGGCTCGTAGAAGGGGCGGCCCTTGTGCTCCCCGTAGTGCTGCTCCAGCGTCTCCTGGTCCAGGGTCCGCAGTTCCAGCGCGGTGATCTGCCAGCCGGCCTTGCGCTCGATACGGCTGATGATCTCGCCGATCAGGCCACGCCGGACGGCGTCGGGCTTGAGGAGGACGAGGGTGCGCTGGCTCACGGTGGTGACTCCTTCTTCACAAGTGTGCGGGGCTCAGAGGCTACAGTGCGAGCCCGAACGGGTGTTACGCAGCGTCAGGATGCCCCGGGGGCGGACTCCCCCGCCGACACCTGTGCCGCGAAGCGGGCCTTCGCCTCGTCCACCTTCCGTCCGAAGTGGACCGACGCCCACCACAGGGCCGCGAAGACCGCGCCCATGAAGAACATGGTCGGGACGAAGAACCCGGAGAGGATCAGCGCGATCTGGAGGGCCCAGCCGAGCTGGATGCCTCCGGGTCGGGTGACGAGCCCGCACAGCACGAGGCACAGGAACATGGCGACGCCGCTGACCGTCCAGACCGTGGTCATGGTCAGATCGGGGTCCTTCATCGCGACCAGCCCCGCGAAGCCGATCACGAAGAACTCGCCGATCAGGGTCGAAGCACAGAGGGTACGCATGATGTGAGACTCAGCCCTTCCCCAGCAGCAGCCGGGCTTCGCCGACGGTGATGACGGAACCGGTGACGAGGACGCCGCCACCCGCGAACTCGCCCTCCTCCTCGGCGAGCGTGATCGCCGCCTCCAGGGCGTCCGGCAATCGCGGCTCGACCTGCACCCGCTCCTCGCCGAACACCTCGACCGCGATCGCGGCCAGTTCGTCGGCGTCCATGGCACGGTGGCTGGAGTTCTGGGTGACCACGACCTCGGCGAAGATCGGTTCGAAGGCCTCAAGGAGACCTCGTACGTTCTTCTCGCCGCTCGCCCCGACCACGCCGATCAGCCGGCTGAAGTCGAACGCCTCACCGACGGCCTCGGCCGTGGCCCGCGCGCCCGCCGGGTTGTGCGCGGCGTCGAGCACGACGGTCGGGGACCGCCGTACGACTTCCAGTCGGCCCGGCGACGAGACGGCCGCGAAGGCCTTGCGGACCGTGTCCATGTCGAGCGGCTCGGGCCGCTGGGAGCCGACGCCGAAGAACGCCTCGACCGCGGCGAGGGCGACGGCCGCGTTGTGCGCCTGGTACGGGCCGTGCAGCGGGAGGTACACCTCCCGGTACTCGCCGCCGAGGCCACGCAGGGTGAGCATCTGCCCGCCGACGGCGACCTGCCGGGAGACGACCCCGAACTCCAGCCCTTCCCGGGCCACCGTCGCGTCGACCTCCACGGCCTTCTTCAGCATCACCTGCGCCGCGTCCACCGGCTGCTGCGCCAGGATCACGGTCGCGTCCTGCTTAATGATCCCGGCCTTCTCGACGGCGATCTCGGCGGGCGTCGTCCCGAGCCGGTCGGTGTGGTCGAGATCGATGGGGGTGACGACGGCGACGTCCCCGTCGATGACGTTCGTGGCGTCCCAGGAGCCGCCCATGCCGACCTCGACGACGGCCACGTCGACGGGCGCGTCGGCGAAGGCGGCGTACGCCATGCCGGTCAGCACCTCGAAGAAGGAGAGCCGGTACTCCTGGGAGGCGTCCACCATCTCCACGTACGGCTTGATGTCCTCGTACGTCTCGATGAACCGCTCGGCGGAGATCGGGGCGCCGTCCAGGCTGATCCGCTCGGTGATCGACTGGACGTGCGGGGAGGTGTAGCGGCCGGTGCGCAGTTCGAAGGCGCCGAGAAGGGCCTCGATCATGCGGGCCGTGGAGGTCTTGCCGTTGGTGCCGGTGATGTGGATGGAGGGGTACGACCGCTGCGGCTCGCCGAGGACGTCCATGAGCGCGGCGATCCGGGCGACCGAGGGCTCCAGCTTGGTCTCGCCCCACCGCGTCGCCAGTTCCGCCTCG
The DNA here is from genome assembly GCF_008386495.1 of Streptomyces tailanensis. Taxonomy (GTDB): domain Bacteria; phylum Actinomycetota; class Actinomycetes; order Streptomycetales; family Streptomycetaceae; genus Streptomyces; species Streptomyces tailanensis. The sequence continues at coordinate 16,758 of NZ_VTHJ01000085.1, forward strand.
ACCTCGCGCAGGGCCTTGTCGACCTCGGGGTCCTCTGGCCGAGCGGGTACGTCTGCCTGCGGCGCACCGCCCTGGGCACGCAGGGTACGGCTGCCGGCCTCGATGACCGCCAGGTCGGGATCACGGTCGGTCTCGGCCGCGATGATCTCCTCGAAGGGGTCGATCGACTCGGGCTGGTCACTGCGTTCGCTCACGGGGCCAGTCTACGGATCGGACGCCCGGTAGCTCGGAGGTACCCGTTGTAGGGCGACTGCGGGTCGTAGGTGGTTGCTCGCGCCCACGCGGCGGAGCCGCATATCGATACAGCCCCGCGCCCCTTACGGGGCGCGGGGACGGAGGGCTACGCCTTCGGCAGCCGCTCCAGCTGCGCTGCGATCCGGGCGATGTCCTCGTCCGCCTTCGCGAGGCGCCCGCGGATCTTCTCCACCACCTGGTCCGGCGCCTTCGCGAGGAACGCCTCGTTGCCGAGTTTGGCCGTGGCCTGGGACTTTTCCTTCTCCGCCGCCGCGAGGTCCTTCGCGAGCCGCTTGCGCTCGGCGGCGACGTCGATCACGCCGGAGAGGTCGAGGGCGACCTCGGCACCCGCCACCGGCAGGGTCGCGGTGGCCGCGAAGCCCTCGCCCTCCGGCTGGAGGCGGAGGAGCTGACGGATCGCGGCCTCGTGCGGGGCCAGCGCCGTACCGTCCAGGGTGAGGCGGGCCGGGACGCGCTGGCCCGGCTGGAGGCCCTGGTCGGCGCGGAAGCGGCGGACCTCGGTGACGACCCGCTGGACCAGCTCGATCTCGCGCTCGGCGGTGTCGTCACGGAAGCCGCTGTCCTTCGGCCAGTCAGCGATCACGAGGGACTCGCCACCGGTCAGCGTCGTCCACAGGGTGTCCGTGACGAACGGGATGACCGGGTGCAGCAGTCGCAGCGTGACGTCGAGGACCTCGCCCAGGACCCGCTGACTGACCTGGGCCGCCTCGCCGCCCGCCTGGAACGTCGTCTTGGACAGCTCGACGTACCAGTCGAAGACCTCGTCCCACGCGAAGTGGAACAGGGCGTCGGACAGCTTGGCGAACTGGAAGTCCTCGTAGTACGCGTCGACCTGCGCGACCGTCTCGCCCAGGCGGGCGAGGATCCAGCGGTCCGTCGACGACAAACGGGACGCGGCCGGCAGCTCGCCCTCCACCGTCGCGCCGTTCATCAGCGCGAAGCGCGTCGCGTTCCAGATCTTGTTGGCGAAGTTACGGGAGGCCTGGACCCAGTCCTCGCCGATCGGGACGTCGGTGCCCGGGTTGGCGCCGCGCGCGAGGGTGAAGCGGAGCGCGTCGGAGCCGTACTTGTCCATCCAGTCGAGCGGGTCGACGACGTTGCCGAAGGACTTCGACATCTTCTTGCCGCGCTCGTCGCGGACCAGGCCGGTCAGCGCGATGGTCCGGAAGGGGACCTCGCCGTCCATGGCGTAGAGGCCGAACATCATCATCCGGGCGACCCAGAAGAAGATGATGTCGTGGCCGGTGAGCAGGACGTCCGTGGAGTAGAACTTCCGCAGGTCCTCGGCCTGTTCGGGCCAGCCGAGCGTGGAGAACGGCCACAGGCCGGAGGAGAACCAGGTGTCCAGGACGTCGGTGTCCTGGGTCCAGCCCTCGGCCTCCGTGCCGGGCGGCTGCTCGTCGGGGCCGACGCAGACCGTCTCGCCGTTCGGGCCGTACCAGACGGGGATGCGGTGGCCCCACCAGAGCTGGCGCGAGATGCACCAGTCGAACATGTTGTCCACCCAGTCGAAGTAGCGCTTCGACATGTCCTCGGGGTGGATCTTGACCCGGCCATCGCGGACCGCGTCACCGGCAGCCTGGGCCAGGGGCGCGACCTTGACCCACCACTGCATGGACAGCCGCGGCTCGACCGTGGTCTTGCAGCGTGAGCAGTGGCCGACGGAGTGGGTGTACGGGCGCTTCTCGGCGACGATCCGGCCCTGCGAGCGCAGCGCGCCCACAACGGCGGAGCGGGCCTCGAAGCGGTCCTGGCCGAGGAAGGGGCCGTGGACGGTGATGACGCCGTGCTCGTCCATGATCGTCATGGACGGCAGGCCATGGCGCTGACCGATCGCGAAGTCGTTCGGGTCGTGGGCCGGGGTGACCTTGACCGCGCCGGTGCCGAACTCCGGGTCGACGTGGGTGTCGGCGACGACCGGAATCGTACGGTCGGTCAGCGGGAGCTTGATGTGCTTGCCGACGAGGTGCTTGTACCGCTCGTCGTCCGGGTGGACGGCGACGGCGGTGTCACCCAGCATGGTCTCGGCTCGCGTGGTGGCGACGACGAGGGAGTCGTCCCCCTCGCCGTACCGGATGGAGACCAGCTCGCCGGAGTCCTCCTGGTGCTCGACCTCGATGTCGGAGATGGCCGTCAGACACCGGGGACACCAGTTGATGATGCGCTCGGCGCGGTAGATCAGCTCGTCGTCGTAGAGGCGCTTGAAGATGGTCTGGACGGCGCGGGACAGGCCCTCGTCCATGGTGAACCGCTCACGGCTCCAGTCGACGCCGTCCCCCAGCCGACGCATCTGGCCGAGGATCTTGCCGCCGTACTCTTCCTTCCACTGCCAGACGCGCTCGACGAACTCCTCACGCCCCAAGTCGTGGCGGGACTTGCCCTCTTCGGCGAGCTGCTGCTCGACCTTGTTCTGCGTGGCGATGCCGGCGTGGTCCATGCCGGGCAGCCACAGGGACTCGTAACCCTGCATGCGCTTACGGCGCGTGAGGGCGTCCATGAGGGTGTGCTGGAAGGCGTGCCCGAGGTGCAGGCTGCCGGTGACGTTCGGCGGCGGGATGACGATGGTGTACGCGGGCTTGTCGCTCTTGGCGTCGGCGGCGAAGTAACCCTTGTCTACCCAGCGCTCGTACAGCGTCCCCTCTACATCGGCCGGCGCGTACTGGGTCGGCAGATCGGTGGCGGGCGCTGAAGGCTGCTGCTGAGCGTTCTCGGTCACCCGCCCAGTTTAGGGGTGTCACGGGGCCGTCCCGAAACCGGATTCTTCGGTAACGGTGTGACCCCGGATGCGTTGTGCACCTCAGGTCTGCGCCAGGATGTCTGAAACACATAAGCATCTGGAGGGGAACCCAGAACATGAGTTACAACCAGCCGGGCCCGTACGGCGGGCAGCCCCAGCAGCCCGGACCGTACGGTCAGCCGGGCGGCCAGCCGGGCCCCTACGGCCAGCAGCCGCCGCAGGCCGCCCCCCAGCCCGGCTACGGCTACCCGCAGCAGGCGCCTCCGCAGCAGCCGGGCTACGGGTACCCGCAGCAGAGCCCCCAGGGCGTCCCGCCCCAGACCCCGCCGTACGGCCAGCAGCAGGCTCCGTACGGCCAGCAGCAGCCGTACCCGACCGTGCCCCAGCCCCCCGTCTCCGGCGGTGGCGGCAAGAAGGTCGGCATCATCCTCGGCGCGGTAGCCGTCGTGGCCGCGGTCGCCGTCGGCGCGTACTTCGTCATCGGCGGGGGCGGCGGCGCCGACATCGCGGACGACGGACCGCACAAGCTGACTACGCCGGCGACTGTGCTCACCGAGTACAAGAAGAACGAAAGCGGTGGCGGCGCCCTGTCCGACGACGACGTGGCGGAGGCCGAGAAGTGGGGTGTGACGAACCCCAAGAACGTCAGTGCCGGGTACGTGTCCGGCGATAAGAACAACCCGCTGTCGCAGAAGCAGCTCCAGTTCACCGGCGTCTACGGCGAGATCGAGGACCCCGAGAAGGTCGTCGACGCCATGCTGGGTGAGCTGCAGTCCAAGTCCGGGGAGGACGACGAGGACGTGAAGGTCACCATGACCGGTGACCCGAAGGAGTACGACTCCGCCGAGGGCGCCGTCCTCAAGTGCCAGGACGCCAAGATGGAGCCCACCGACGGCAGCACGAACGGCGGGCCGAGCGAGATGAACCTGTCGTTCTGTGTGTGGGGCGACTACAGCACGGTGGCCATCGTGATTCCGATGGACTACGCGAGCATCATGGCCGGGAAGGCGGCGGACCAGGCCGCCGCCGCGGACACCACGGCGAAGTTCCGCGACGAGGTGCGCGTCAAGGCCTGACGCTTCCGCCAACCACGAAGGGGCCCCGGTCGGTTGACCGGGGCCCCTTCAACGTGTGTGTGGCGCCGAGGAGTTACGCCGTCTTCTGCTCGCCCGGCCCCCGGCCTCGCGCGTCGCGGGGGATCAGGGTCGGGTTGACGTTGGAGTGGACGACGTCTGCGGTGATGACGACTCGGGCCACGTCCTTGCGGGACGGGACCTCGTACATCACCGACATCAGGACCTCTTCCATGATGGCCCTCAAACCACGCGCGCCGGTCTGCCTCAGGATCGCCTGGTCGGCGATGGCTTCCAGGGCCTCGCGTTCGAAGTCCAGTTCCACGCCGTCGAGTTCGAAGAGGCGCTGGTACTGCTTCACCAGGGCGTTGCGGGGCTCGATCAGGATCTGGAGGAGGGCTTCGCGGTCCAGGTTGTGGACCGAGGTGATGACCGGGAGACGGCCGATGAACTCCGGGATCATGCCGAACTTCACCAGGTCTTCCGGCATGACGTCCTCGAACTGGTCCTTGGACTGCAGCTCGCGCTTCGAGCGGATCGTCGCGCCGAAGCCGATGCCCTTGGCGCCGGCGCGGGACTCGATGATCTTCTCCAGGCCCGCGAAGGCCCCACCGACGATGAACAGGACGTTCGTCGTGTCGATCTGGATGAATTCCTGGTGAGGGTGCTTGCGCCCACCCTGCGGGGGCACGGACGCTGTCGTACCTTCGAGGATCTTCAACAGGGCCTGTTGCACGCCCTCGCCGCTCACGTCGCGCGTGATCGACGGGTTTTCGCTCTTTCGGGCCACCTTGTCGATCTCGTCGATGTAGATGATCCCGGTCTCGGCCTTCTTGACGTCGTAGTCCGCCGCCTGGATCAGTTTCAGGAGGATGTTCTCGACGTCTTCGCCGACGTACCCGGCCTCCGTGAGCGCCGTCGCGTCCGCGATCGCGAACGGGACGTTCAGCATGCGCGCGAGGGTCTGGGCGAGGAGGGTCTTGCCGGAGCCCGTGGGGCCCAGCAGGAGGATGTTGGACTTCGCCAACTCGATGGCGTCCTCGCGGCTTTGACCGCCGCCGTTCTCACCGGCCTGGACCCGCTTGTAGTGGTTGTACACCGCGACGGAGAGGGCCTTCTTGGCAGCCTCCTGACCGACCACGTAGCCCTCGAGGAACTCGTAGATCTCGCGGGGCTTCGGGAGTTCCTCCCAGCGGACCTCGCTCGTCTCCGCGAGCTCTTCCTCGATGATCTCGTTGCAGAGGTCGATGCACTCGTCGCAGATGTACACACCGGGCCCTGCGATGAGCTTCTTGACCTGCTTCTGGCTCTTGCCGCAGAACGAGCACTTGAGCAGATCGCCGCCGTCACCGATGCGTGCCACGGTGTGCTTCCCCTTCGCCTGGGAGACGCCTGGACACTTGGAATCCAGCGGCTCCTGGTGCTGCCTTATGTCGACGGTACCTTGCCGGGCCCCCCGTTCGGGCCCCCCTTGGCACGGTTCGCTTTGACGTGCACCTTGTCGTGCACTGGGCCAAATGGTGCCAACCATGCCAAGGGGCGGCAGACAATACAGCCTTTCCCGCCTCAGCGGACGCTGCTGTTGTTCATCTTCCGCGTGGAGATGATCTGGTCGATCAGGCCGTACGCCAGCGCGTCCTCGGCCGTGAGGATCTTGTCGCGCTCGATGTCCTCGCGGATCTTCTCGATCGGCGTGGTGGAGTGCTTGGCCAGCATCTCCTCCAGCTGCGCACGCATCCGGAGGATCTCGTTGGCGGCGATCTCCAGGTCGGAGACCTGACCGCGGCCCGTCTCGCTGTACGGCTGGTGGATCAGGACGCGGGCGTTCGGGAGCGCCATGCGCTTGCCGGGCGTACCGGCGGCCAGCAGGATCGCGGCAGCCGAGGCGGCCTGGCCCATGCAGACCGTCTGGATGTCCGGCTTGACGAACTGCATCGTGTCGTAGATCGCCGTGAGCGCCGTGAAGGAGCCGCCGGGGCTGTTGATGTAGACCGAGATGTCCCGGTCGGGGTCCATCGACTCCAGGCACAGCAGCTGCGCCATGACGTCGTTGGCGGAGGCGTCGTCGATCTGGACACCGAGGAAGATGACCCGCTCCTCGAAGAGCTTCGCGTACGGGTCGTACTCGCGGATGCCCTGCGAGGTGCGCTCCACGAAGCGGGGGATGACGTAGCGGGACTCGGCCGAGGGGCCGGTGTACTGGGCGCTCGCGCGGTCGTAGAGGCTGCTGCCGGGGAAGTCGTTCACTGGGGTCTCCTGGGGGCCTGAGAGGGGCTGAGGCGGTCGGCTGGGGGCTTTAACGGGGGTGTGCGTGTCGGCGGCTGCCGTCACGCCTGCCCGGCCCCGGTGCCGCCGCCGCCCGGCATGCCCGCCGCGGTGGCGATGACGTCGTCGATGAGGCCGTACTGCTTGGCCTCGTAGGCGTCGAACCAGCGGTCGCGGTCCGAGTCGCGGGTGATCTGCTCGACCGACTGGCCCGTGTGCTGGGACGTCAGCTCAGCCATGCGCTTCTTGGTGTGCAGCAGCCGCTCCGCGTGGATCTTGATGTCGGAGGCCGAGCCCGCCAGGCCGGCGGAGGGCTGGTGGATCAGGATCTCGGCGTTCGGCAGCGCGAAGCGCTTGCCCGGGGTGCCCGCGCTGAGCAGGAACTGCCCCATCGAGGCCGCGAGACCCATGGCGATGGTCACCACGTCGTTCTTGATGAACTGCATGGTGTCGTAGATCGCCATACCGGCCGTGATCGAACCGCCCGGGCTGTTGATGTACAGGTTGATGTCCTTGTCCGGGTCGGCGGCAAGGAGCAGCAGCTGTGCGGTGATCCTGTTCGCGATGTCGTCGTCGACCGGCTGGCCGAGGAAGATGATCCGCTCGTTGAGCAGCCGGTTGTAGACATGGTCGCCGAGGCCACCGCCGATGGAAGGCTCGCCGGCGGCGGAGGGCATCAGATTCGTCACGTATCCACCTGCTCGTCTTACGACGGCGCCGGGCCGTCTCACGTTTCCCTGCGGGGGACTGGGCGTCCGGCCGTTACGCCGACAGCCCTGCCCTCGTATTCATGGACCCTAACGCGGCAGCTCCGCCAGAGAATCCCGGAGAGGGAACTGTTCGCTGTCAGCGCATGTCGCGCCCCGTAAGGATCGCGGGGAACTGCGCGAGCAACCACGTACAAGCCGCAGACGCGTCTGCCACGGGCTGTGCATCGGCGGGTGCGGCTTGTAGGGGGCTGATCGCGCCCCGCGGCGGAGCCGCATATGTACACAGCCCCGCGCCCCTGGGTAGGCCGACGGGCCCCTGGGTCACAAGTGATCCAGGGGCCCGTCATGCACTACTGGCGGAGCGATCAGGCCTCGGGCTTGTCCTCGGCGGCCTTGTCCTCGACCTCAGCCGCAGCCTCGGTCTCCTCGGTGCCCTCTTCGTCCTCGTCGTCCAGGTCGACGATCTCGCCGTTGGTGTCCTTGACCGTGGAGGCCTCTACGACCAGGGCCAGGGCCTTGCCGCGGGCGACCTCGCCGACCAGGAGCTGGACCTGGTTGTTCTGGACGACGGCCTGGGCGAACTGGTCGGGGGACATGCCGGAGGAGGCGGCGCGGCGCATGAGGTGCTCGGTGAGCTCCTCCTGGTTGACGTTCAGCTTCTCCTTGGCAACCAGCTCGTCGAGGACGAACTGGGTCTTGATGCCCTTGACGGCCGCTTCCTTGGTCTCGGCCTCGAACTCCTCAACCGTCTTGCCCTGGATCTCGAGGTACTTCTCGAGGTCGAGACCCATCTGGCCGAGCTGGTGGTGCTCCAGGTTGTGCTTGCGGGTGTTGATCTCGTCCTCGAGCAGCTTCTCGGGGACGGGCACCTCGACGATCTCCAGCAGCTTCTCGAGGACGCGCTCCTGGGCCTGCGTGGCCTGGTCGTACTGCTTCATGTTCTCCAGGCGCGTGCGGCTGTCGGCGCGCAGCTCCTCGAGGGTGTCGAACTCGGAGGCGAGCTGGGCGAACTCGTCGTCCAGGGCCGGGAGCTCGCGGGCGGCGACCTGGCTGACCTTGACGGTGACCTCGGCCTCCTTGCCGGCCGCGGAGCCGCCCTTGAGCTCGGAGGTGAAGGTGGCCTCCGCCCCGGCCTCCAGGCCCTTCACGGCGTCGTCGATGCCGTCCAGCAGCTCGCCGGAGCCGATGGTGTAGGAGACGCCCTCGGCGACGCCGTCCTCCAGGACCTCGCCGTCGACCTTGGCCTCCAGGTCGATGGTGACGACGTCGCCGTCCTCGGCGGCGCGCTCGACCGGGGAGGTCGAGGCGAAGCGCTCGCGGAGCTGCTCGACGGCCTTGTCGATGTCCTCCTCGGTGACCTCGACGGCGTCGACCTCGACCTCGATGCCGGAGTAGTCCGGGATCTCGATGGTCGGGCGGACGTCGACCTCGGCGGTGAAGTTCAGCGTCTCGCCGTCCTTCAGCTCCGTGATGTCGACCTCGGGCTGGCCGAGCACGTTGAGCTCGGCCTCGTTGACCGCGTCGGTGTAGAACCTCGGAAGCGCGTCGTTGACCGCCTCCTCCAGGACCGCACCGCGGCCGAACCGCTGGTCGATGATGCGGGCCGGGATCTTGCCCTTACGGAAGCCCTTCACCGTGACCTGCTGGTTGATCTTCTTGTACGCCGCGTCGAGGCTGTCCTTGAGCTCCTCGAAGGGCACCTCAACAGTGAGCCGAACCCGAGTCGGGTTCAGGGTCTCCACGGCGCTCTTCACGGTTCGGTCTCCTTGTGGCTGACTTCTTGGGGGTCTGCTGGGCGCCTCTGCCGGATCATGAAGGACGACCGGGAAGCGCCTCAGCGGATTAGCGGCCCTTGAGAGACGTAAGAGTGCAGACACACGGGCGCGCAGCTTGCATAGTAACCGCAGGCGGTACACGCCCCAAAAGGTGATCTTGCAGGTGTCGGACGTTCCGTCCGGCACGGTGGTCGGGGTGGCGGGATTTGAACCCACGGCCTTCCGCTCCCAAAGCGGACGCGCTACCAAGCTGCGCCACACCCCGTCTGGTGCGACACGTAGGGTACATGCCTGAGGAGAGCCTGGACGCCGCATTTACCGAGTGCGCGGGCGCGTGCGACGGCGGGCGCCGGGTGCTGGCCGGAAGGGGTGTGCGGCGGGGGCGCCCGACCCGCTAGGATGCCTTCTGTGCCGCGGTCGCCCGACCTGCGGCGCGACCTGTGCGGGCGTAGCTCAATGGTAGAGCCCTAGTCTTCCAAACTAGCTACGCGGGTTCGATTCCCGTCGCCCGCTCCACGGACCTCCGGCCCGGCTTCGAGAGATTTCTCGGGGTCGGGCCGGAGGTCTTTGCGTATCGAGACGTAACGAGTCGATCGTCAGAACTGGATCGAGTTGATCGTCTCGGCTATCGAGTTGAGGAAGCGCTGGATGTCGTCGGCCATGCCGGTCGAAGCCAGGAAGAAGCCGAAGAGGATGGCGACGACGGCCGGGCCGGCCTTGATCGTCCCTCCTCGCATCAGGACTACGAGGACGATCCCCAACAACAGCACCACTGACAGCGAAATGGCCACAACAGATCACACCCTCGGTCGGTCCGCTTCCCCGGCCCGGGGCGCCAACCCCACGCGCACCCCGCCAGAACCATCGTGCCACCAACCAGGCCCTGGTATGCGGCTCGTGAGGCAACGTCGGCCACGATCACGCGGCACCGTACGCGGATCCACGTACGGGCAGAGGGTGTTGGGAGTGAATTTCCGAGTGATCATTTCCGCACACACACATCTGTGCGCACATCACGTTCGCAGGTAATTCGAATTGTCGCCACAGACACATCCAAGGCGCATCAAGGAAGCGTCGCGAGCGCATCGGAAGCCCTCAACACGCCTCAGGAATCGGACATTTCACCAGAGTCGCCTGCGCATGTTATGCACCATTTAGTCGGCATGAATGCGGACAGAGAGGGCCAAGTCGTCAGGGCTTCGGTGTACGGATCGTGATGCACCGACCGATACCTGCTTCACCAAATCCGGGGTACTCACCGGTGATTCACGACCGGCAATACAGGAATCACGTCGGTGGTTTTACGGAATCACACAGACAACGCTAGGGTGCCTCAGATGTTCACCGCTGCCTCGTCCCCCGCCTGCGCAGCGAGTGCTCGGACCGCCCCGCGAAGTTTTCGCCGGGAGGGTTTGTGACGAACTCGCTGCGATCACACGACCACCGAAGGGCGCCGCTCCCCCCACAGGCGCCGCAGTCCCCCGCGGACGGAGTGCCGAGTCCATCCTCCGCCGCGTCGGCCTCGGATCCCGCACCGGCCAAGCAGCGCGACGCGTTCTTCGACAACGCCAAGTACCTGGCCATCGTGCTCGTCGCGATGGGTCACGCGTGGCAGCCGCTGACCGACCACAGTCGTGCCGCCGAGGCGTTGTACATGGTCGTGTACACCTTCCACATGCCGGCGTTCATCATCATCTCCGGCTATTTCTCGCGCAGTTTCGACATGCGCGCCGACCGGCTCCAGCGGCTGATCACCGGCATCGCCGTACCGTATGTGCTCTTTGAGGTCGCGTACTCCCTCTTCAAGCGGTACGCCGACGACGATCCGTCGCATCCGATCAGTCTGCTCGACCCGTGGTACCTCACCTGGTTCCTGATCGCGCTGTTCGTGTGGCGGCTGACGACGCCGTTGTGGAAGGTGGTGCGCTGGCCGATTCCGCTCGCGCTCGGCATCGCCGCGCTCGCGTCCGTCTCGCCCGACATCGGTGACGACCTGGACCTGCAACGCGTCCTGCAGTTCCTGCCGTTCTTCGTGGTGGGGCTGTTCATGAAGCCGGCGCACTTCCAGTTCATGCGCCGGCGTGAGGTACGCGCGCTGTCGGTGCCGGTCATGGCGTGCGCGCTGGGGCTGGCGTACTGGGTGGGGCCGTACATGAGCTCCGCCTGGTTCTACCACCGGGACAGCGCGCAGGAGTTGGGTGCGCCGTGGTGGGCGGGCGTTGTGATGACCTTCGCGCTCTTCGGCTGTTCCATGCTGCTCACCGCCTGCTTCTTCTCGTGGGTGCCGCGGCGGAAGATGTGGTTCACCGTGTTGGGGGCGGGGACGCTGTACGGCTATCTGCTGCACGGGTTCCTTGCGAAGGGGTCGCGGTTCTGGGAGTGGTACGACGTGCACGCCTGGGTTTACCAGCCGCTCGGGGAACTCTTCGTCACGTTTGTGGCGGCGGTGGTTGTCACGGTGCTGTGTGCGCCGCCGGTGCAGCGGATGTTCCGGTTTGCGATGGAGCCGAAGATGGTGTGGGCGTTCAAGCGGGATGCGACGGAGTTGGCTCGGTCGCGTGGGAAGGGGTAGGGCTGGGGCTGGGGCTGGGAGGATTTTCGCCCCCGCCGCCCCTACCCTCCCCCACGCTCGGCTTCGCTCGCGCGGGGGCACCCCCATCCATCCCCAGGGGCTGCGCCCCTTCGATCCCGGCTTTCGGCTGCGGGTGGGTGGGGGGCTGGTCGCGCCCACGCGGCGGAGCCGCAGATTGATACAGCCCCGCGCCCCTAAAGCTTCGGGTACGCGTGGCCCTCTCTGCTGATCAGAAGTAGGGCCCTGTCGTCGTTGACGTCCTTGGCTACCGCTTCGATGAGGTGCCAGGCGGCGCCGTGGAAGCCGCCGGCTACGTAGCGGTCGGCTTCGCCGGTGAGGCGGTCGATGCCTTCGACGATGTCTCGGTCGGAGGTTTCGACGAGGCCGTCGGTGAAGAGCATGAGGACGTCGCCAGGGCGGAGGGAGCCCTTGACCGGGTCGAACTGGGCGCCGTCGTAGACGCCGAGGAGGGGGCCCTCGGCGGCCTTCTCCTCCCAGCGGCCGGTGCCGGCGCTGAGCTGGAGGCCCGGGGGATGTCCGGCGGAGAAGAGTTCGTAGTCGCCGGAGTCGAGGTCGAGGACGAGGTGGATGGAGGTCGCGAAGCCCTCGTCCCAGTCCTGGCGGAGGAGGTAGCCGTTGGCCGCCGGGAGGAAGGCGTGCGGTGGGAGCGATCCCAACAGGCCGCCGAAAGCGCCGGAGAGGAGGAGGGCGCGGGAGCCCGCGTCCATGCCCTTGCCGGAGACGTCCGTCAGGACGACTTCGAGGGTTCGGCCGCCGTTCGTACGGGCGGCCACGACGAAGTCGCCGGAGAACGATTGGCCGCCTGCGGGACGTAGGGCCATCTCACGATGCCAACCCGCGGGCAGTTGTGGCAACTTGCTCTGGACCCGGATGCGTTCGCGCAGGTCGAAGAGCATGGTGCCGCCGCGCCGCCAGGGGACGCCGACGCGGCTGCGGAACTGGGCGATGAGGAGGCCGAAGAAGCCGCAGGCGGCGACCACGAGCACTATGCCGGGGGTCACTCTGGCCGGGCCCTCGGTGTAGGGGCCGAGCTTCACGGACTCGATGATCAACGCGGTCGCGGCGGCCGCGTACAGGCCGAGCAGGCTGGCGGGGCGGAGCAGGAGGCCGCCGGCGACGATGGGGAGGACCAGTACGGCGGGCGAGAACCACACCTCGTCGACCATCGTGAGGCCGGTGATCACCGGGATCAGCAGCATCAGACCGGCCAGCGCGATCCAGTCGGAGCCGTCGCCGCGGAAGTAGTCGACGGCGGATTTGCGCACGCCGGTGCGGGCCCGGTGAACCAGCTTCTTCATCCGGGCCGTGAACGTATCGGCCGCCGCGCGCCGCTCTCGTCCTGCTGCCATTGTTCGGGACCTTATCCATCGGACCAGCCCCTGTGCACAGGAGGTCCTACTTGTCCCCCTTCCGAGGGCCGGTTCACGACGAATCTCACACAGATCTCACACGGGACCGGGTCTTTCGGCCCACGCGCGGCACCTGTGAAGGATCCCACACCGTCCCCCGACGTACGGGCGAAATTCACTCGCTCGAAGCGGATCGCACTGCTACGCATGGCATATGACGACTGAGCTGCGGGCGCTGGGCAAGGAAGACTGGAACGTCTGGTACGACAACCTCATCCGGGCCTTCGGCGGGATACCCGAACCCGCCGAGGAACGTGAGCTGTCACAGTCGCTCACGGAGTACGACCGGAGCATCGGAGCCTGGGACGGCGCCCAATGCGTGGGTACGGCGGGGGCGTTCGACTTCCGGCTCACCGTCCCCGGTGGCGCGTCCGTCCCGGCGGCGGGCGTCACGATGGTGAGCGTCGCGGCCACGCACCGGCGGCGCGGCGTACTGACGTCCATGATGCGGCGGCAGTTGGACGACATCAGCTCCTGGGGCCAGCCGCTGGCCGTGCTGATCGCGTCCGAGCCGGACATCTACGGACGGTTCGGGTACGGTCTCGCCACGCACCGGCTCGGCATCGAGATCGACACCACGCGCGTACGGCTGTCCGTGCCGCCCGGCGCCGAGGACGTACGGCTGCGGTACGCGGCGCCCGCCGAGGTCCTCGACGTGTGCGAAGCGGTGTACGCGCGGCGGGTGCCGGAGCGGCCGGGGATGGTGGCGCGGGGGCCCGGCTGGGAGCGGATGGAGCTGCTCGACACGGAGCGGCATCGGGACGGGGCGTCGCCGTTGCAGTGCGTGGTGGCCGAGCGGGGGGACGGGGGTGAGGGTGAGGGATCGGACGTGGTCGGGTACGCGCGGTTCCGGGTCAAGCCCCAGTGGGGGTCCGGTGGGGCCGAGGGTGTGGTCGTACTGGAGTCCCTGGAGGCGCTGGACGCCGCCGCGCACGCCGCACTGTGGCGGTTCCTGTTCGACCTCGACCTGACCGCCTCGGTCGTCGCCCACCGGCGGCCCGTGGACGAGCCGTTGTTGCACATGGTGTCGGACGTGCGGCGGTGCGGGCTGCGGGTGCAGGACGACATGTACGTACGGCTGGTGGACGTGGGCGCGGCGCTGGGGGCGCGGACGTATCAGGCGCCGGTGGATGTGGTGTTGGAGGTCGAGGACACCTTCTGCCCCTGGAACTCGGGGCGTTGGCGGCTCACCGGTGACGCGAAGGGGGCCCGCTGCGAGCGGACCGGTGACGCCGCCGATCTCGCCCTTTCGGTCCGGGAGTTGGGGGCGGCCTATCTGGGTGGGGTGAGCCTCGCGTCGCTGGGGGCTGCCGGGCGGGTGCGGGAGCTCAGGCAGGGCGCGCTGGCGGAGGCCTCTGTGGGGTTCTTCTCGTCCACCGTCGCGCCCTGGCTGCCGCACGGGTTCTGACCCCCGGTCACATTCGCTGGCAGGTGGGGCACCAGAAGAGGTTGCGGGCGGCGAGGTCGGCGGTGCGGATCTCGCCGCCACAGATGTGGCAGGGGAGGTTGGCCCTGCGGTACACGTAGACCTCGCCGCCGTGGTCGTCCACGCGAGGCGGGCGGCCCATGGCCTCCGGGGTGTGTTCCGGGCGGACGGTGTCGATGCGGTTGTTGCGTACGCCCTCCCGCATGAGGTCGACGAGGTCGGCCCACATCGCCTCCCACTCAGTGGCGGTGATGTCCTTGCCCGCGCGGTACGGGTCGATGCGGTGCCGGAAGAGGACCTCCGCGCGGTAGACGTTGCCGACGCCCGCGATGATCTTCTGGTCCATGAGGAGCGCGGCGATCGTCGTACGGCTGCGGGAGATGCGCCCGTACGCGGCTGTCGGGTCGGCGTCGGGGCGGAGAGGGTCCGGGCCGAGGCGGGCGTGTATGGCCTGCTTCTCGGCGTCCGTGATCAGCGCGCAGGTCGTGGGGCCGCGGAGGTCGACGTACGACGTGTCGTTGCGCAGGCGGAGGCGGACCGTGTCGGTGGGCGGGGGTGCGGGGGCGTCGCCGAAGCCGACCTTGCCGAAGAGGCCGAGGTGGATGTGGACCCAGTCCTCGGCGTCCGCGTCACCGAAGTGCAGGAAGAGGTGCTTGCCGTGCGCCTCGGCGGTGGTGAGGGGGGTGCCGGTGAGGAGGGCGGCCGCGTCCGTGAACTTGCCCTGGGGGCTGGTGACGTGGGCGTCCCGACCGCCGAAGCGGGCGAGGTAGTCCTGGGCGAGGCGGTGGATGGTGTGCCCTTCGGGCAACGATTGCCTCCGGGGTTCGGCAGGGGGGTGGTTGGGGTGGTTGGGGTGGTTGGGGTGGTTGGGGTGCGTTTTCGGGTGCGGGTGGGTGGGGGTTGCTCGCGCCCACGCGGCGGAGCCGCAAATTGACACAGCCCCGCGCCCCTGAAAAGCAGGAGCTGCGCCCCTGGCTTTTCGGCCCGCAGGGCCGTGTCTTTCAGGGGCGCGGAACTGCGCGAGCGACCACGCATCACCCGCAGCCGCCCTACAAGCCCAGTCTCCCGAGCTCTCAGGCGAAAGCTCTACGCCTCGGGGTGGTGGGCCGGAATCGGCGGCAGCTCACCCGTGGTCTCGTAGGACGCCAGCATGTCGATGCGACGGATGTGACGCGCATCACCGGAGAACTGGGTGTTGAGGAAGGTCTCGACGAACTTCGTCGCGTCCTCCTGGGAGTGCATACGCGCGCCGACGGCGACGACGTTCGCGTTGTTGTGCTCGCGGCCCAGCGCGGCGGTCTCGACGCTCCAGGCGAGGGCGGCGCGGACGCCGGCCACCTTGTTCGCGGCGATCTGCTCACCGTTGCCGGAGCCGCCGATGACGATGCCGAGGGAGTCGGCGTCCGCGGCCGTGCGCTCGGCGGCACGGAGGCAGAACGGCGGGTAGTCGTCCTGGGCGTCGTAGATGTGGGGCCCGCAGTCGACGGGCTCGTGCCCGGCGGCCTTCAGCCACTCGACGAGGTGGTTCTTGAGTTCGTAACCGGCGTGATCCGAGCCAAGGTAGACGCGCATGGTCCGAGTGTGACACGCCGGTTTCGGCGGGGCGCGACGGGGGGCCATGGCCGAAAATCGTCAGTCGCACCACAGAACAACGGCGCAAAGGAACCGTTCCTAGGGACTGAGCGGGAGTGAGTCCTGTTGCCAGGGCTCATGCTCAGCCGAACGCCCCG
>NZ_VTHJ01000086.1:0-263 GCF_008386495.1 Streptomyces tailanensis
AACATGATCTTGAACGCCCTCTCTTCATGCCCGCGCACCAGCCCAGACATCGGACTCATTCGTCTAGGGGCCATGGGGGATTCGTCCCCGCCGCCCCTACCCGTCCCTCCCCCACTCTCGGCTCCGCGCGAGCGGTGGGACCCCCATCCAGGGGCTGCGCCCCTTCGACCCCGCTTCGCCTGAGAGCTCGGTCCAGTCGGTTCGTTGGCGGGTGCGGGTGGGTGGGGGCTTGTCGCGCAGTTCCCCGCGCCCCTTAAAGGGGC
>NZ_VTHJ01000086.1:343-31887 GCF_008386495.1 Streptomyces tailanensis
ACTGCGCGAGCAACCGCGAACTACCCGCAGTCGCCGGAATACCTTCCCGATCGAGCTCTTGGGCGCACGGCTCAACGAGTTACGCGCCCGGCTCTCCGAACGCCGGCATCGGGTAGCTTCCCGTGTTCGTCGGGGCGTGTTCCGGGAGCCAGAGGACGGCTACCGCGCCCTCGGCCGGTTCGTCGGGCGGGGCTCCGGGCGCGCGGACGTTGCGGAAGGTGAGGCGGGCGCCCAGGACGCGGGCCTGGCCGGCGGCGATGGTGAGGCCGAGGCCATGGCCTTGGCCGGCGCGGTCGGAGGCGCCGGTGCGGAAGCGGCGGGGGCCGTCGGCGAGCAGGTCCTCGGGGAAGCCGGGGCCATGATCGCGGACCCGGATGACGCGACCCTCGACGGACACCTCGATCGGCGGCTTGCCGTGCTTCGCCGCGTTGGCCAGGAGGTTCAGGAGGACGCGTTCGAGACGGCGGGGGTCCGTCGTGACCGCCGACTCGTGCACGACCTGGACGCGCACCCCCGCGTCCTTCGCCGCCACCCGCCGGGCCACGAACTCGCCCAGCATGATGTCCTGCAACTCCGCCCGCTCGGACGCCCCGTCGAGCCGGGCGACCTCCAGGACGTCCTCGACGAGCGTGCGCATCGCCTGCGCCCGGTCGCGGACCAGCTCGGAGGGGCGGCCGGGGGGCAGGAGTTCGGCCGCGGTGAGCAGGCCCGTCACCGGGGTGCGCAGTTCGTGGGCGATGTCCGCCGTCACCCGGCGCTCCGCCTCGATGCGCTGCCGCAGCGTGTCGGCCATGGCGTCCACGGCCCGCGCGAGCTCCGCGGTCTCGTCGCGTACGACACCGCCGATCGCGTCCTGGACCCGTACGTCGGTCTCGCCCTTGGCGACCTGGTGTGCGGCGTACGCCGCCTTGCGCAGCCGGCGGGACATCCGGTCGCCGATGAGCACACCGACGGCCGAGCCGCCGAAGACGACCGCGATCGAGCCGATGATCAGGGCCTGGTCGAGGTCCGCCATCACCGCGGAGCTGTGGTCCGTGAAGTTGGTGTGCAGGGACAGGACGCGGCCGTCCTTCAGCGGGACCGCCGCCCAGATGTCCGGCACCCCGTTCGCACTCTCGGACACGTACGTGGCCCGGCGGTCCTCCTTGACCTTGGCCAGCAGGTCCCCGGGGATGCCGGGGTCGTCGATCCGTACCCCGAACGCGCCGGACTTCAGCGGGCGGCCGGACTCGTACATGCGCTGGGCGACCTGGATGCGTTCGTTGGCCAGGTCGCGTGAGTTGTCGAGCATCGACACCCGTGCCGCGTTGTGCACGACCAGGCTCAGCGCGACCGCCACAAGCGCGCCGACCGCCGCGATCGCGGCGCTCAGCTGCCAGCGCAGGCCGGTGCGAATGCCGGAGACCGTGCCGGAACCCGGGCCCGTGCCGGAACCCGGGCTCGTGACGAGGCCGACGGCGCCGCCCGGAACCTCCGGCCCCCGCCGTCGTCGTATCCCCCTGATACCCCTGATCCCCCTGATGTTCATGCCGGCCCCGCTCAGGCCTTCAGCTTGTAGCCGAAGCCGCGCACCGTCTCGATCCGGTCCTGGCCGATCTTCGCGCGCAGCCGCTGTACGTGGACGTCGACGACCCGCGTGTCACCGCCCCAGCCGTAGTCCCACACGCGTTCGAGGAGCTTGTCGCGGGACAGGACCGTGCCGGGGGCCTGCGAGAACTCCAGGAGCAGCCGCATCTCGGTCGGGGTCAGCGCCACTGGCTCCCCGGACCTCCGTACCTCCATGCCCTCGGTGTCGATCTCCAGGTCGCCGAAGGTGAGTACCCCGCCGGTGCCGGCGGAATCGGCCTCCTCGGCCTTGGTGTCACCGCCGCCGGCGTGCCCGAAGCGGCGCAGCACCGCGCGGATACGGGCGACCAGTACGGCGCCGTCGAACGGCTTGGTCACGTAGTCGTCGGCGCCCGCCTCCAGGCCGAGCACGACGTCGATGGAGTCGGCGCGGGCCGAGAGCATGATCACCGGGACGGTCGACTCGTCGCGGATACGGCGGCACAGCGAGACCCCGTCGAGCCCCGGGACCATGACATCGAGGAGCGCGATGTCGGGCCGGTTCGCGCGGAACGCCTCCAGGCCCGACAGCCCGTCGGGCATGGCCGTGACCGCGAAGCCGTCCCGCTCCAGCGCGAGCTGGGTGGCCTCGCGGATGACGTCGTCGTCCTCGACGAACAGGACGTGGGTCTGCTCTGCCATCCGGGTGTTCTCGTTCGCTCTCGGTCGTGGTCGAAGGTCAAAAGGTTGAAGGTCGATGGGTGATGGGCGTCAGCCCGGTTCGGGAGTGGCCGACTCCTGGCCGCCCACCGAGGTGCTGTACTCGGTGCGCTTCCTGGACCTCTCTACGAAGCGGTCCTTCGACCAGCGGTAGGTGGTCACTTCCTCGCTGGAGGGATACGCGCCCGGGTCGCCATGCTTGTCATTCTCGTACAGCTGCCGGGTGACCATCAGGTCGCCCCGGTCGATCTCCGCGTAGACGGGGGGCTGTTCGGAGAGGAAGACGCTGCGGTACTCGCCCTTGTCCAGGCGATACACGTACGAGGCCACGCCGACGGCGTCCGCGCAGCTCAGCACATTGACCACGAAGGTGTCCGTCGACGGCCCGGTCACCTCGCCGTAGATGACGTCGACCGGGTAGTCGTCGGGCACGCACGGCTCCAGGTCGCTCTTCACCGTCTTGCTGACCTTCGGATCCGAGCGGACGATCCGGACGACTTCCTCGACGGTCGGGTGGTTGCCGTCGGCCGACGCGGAGACGGCGGGCGAGGCCGCGCCCGCCGACAGGGAGTCGCCGTCCGCCGGACCCTCGTCGCGCGCGCCGGTCCCGCCCGTGCCGCAGGCGGAGACGAAAAGGCCGAGGGCGGCGAGCACGGCCACCGCCGTGATCACCGCCTTCGTCGCCTGCCTGGCCCCTGGGTCCGGGCCGGCCGCTGTGCTCAGGCCGCGCAACGCTCCCGCTCCTCACGTTCGAGCGCGCGGGCGTCGAGGTCGCGCGACTCCAGCTCCTCGCGGAGCCGGGCGAGCGCCCGGTGCAGCGTGCTCTTGACCGTTCCGGCCGACATGCCGAGGGCGGCGGCCGTCTCCTCCGTGGACATCTGCTCCCAGTGTCGCAGCACCACGACGCTGCGCTGCTTGGGAGCGAGGACACTCATGATGTCCATGAGGAGGGCGCGGTCCGCGTGCTGCTCGGTGGCGTCGTCGACGCACGGGTCCGGCAGCTGCTCGGTGGGGACCTCCTCCAGCTTCCGGGCCCGCCACCACTCCGTCCGCGTGTTGATCATGACTCGGCGCAGATACGCGTCCGCCAGCCGCTTGTCCGCTATGCCCTCCCAGCGGCCGTACGTCCGTACCAGTGCCGTCTGCAGCAGATCCTGGGCGTCGACCGGGTCCGGGACGAGCCGGCGGGCGCTGCGCAGCAGCGCGTCCTGCCGAGTGCGGACGTACTCCTCGAATTCGAGCACCTCGCCGTGCGCCATGTTCAACCGCCTCCGTTCCCCGTTGCCGACGTGTGCGCGATCGCGCTGCCGGTTGTCCGCTGCTTCGTGCCGCCGACGCGTCCCGCCCCGTTTGTTTTCGCGGGTTCGTTCGCTTGTTCCTGCGGTACGCCAATGAAGCTACGGCGCTGTTGTCACGGAGGTGTCCGAGGCAGCCTGCGGAGAACGCTCGGCTGTCCGTCGGTTGTGTAACAGAAGGAGGAACGGGGAAAGCTGGCAGGGTTTTGAGGTGGGTATGGGGTGTTTTGGCCGGCCGAACCGCCGTGACACTCCCAGGGAGTTGTGTATCGGTGATGCCTCGGCGATGTGTGCGCTGTGAGGTGTCAGGTGAGGGGGAGACGGTAGAGACCGCCGGGAAGGGGCTCCACGAGGCCGTCGGCGACCAGGCCGTCGAGGGCACGGGCCCGCTGCACCGGCTCGTCCCACACCCGGTCGAGCACCGACTGCGGTACGGGCGCGACGGCGTCCCGCAGTACGGCGAGCAGCTTGCCGCGGACCTGGCGGTCGGTACCGGCGTACGTCTGACCGCGCCGGGCCGGACCGTCGTGCGCGGGCTTCCCGGCGAGCCGCCACGCGCACCGCGCGGCGATCGGGCAGCGATGACAGGTCTCGTTCTTCGCCGTGCACACCAGCGCGCCCAGCTCCATCGACGCCGCCGCCCAGCGGGACGCCGTGCCGTCGTCCTCGGGCAGCAGCGCGCGGGCCAGCTTCCGTTCGGCGGCCGTGGTGGCGTTCGGCGGGTACTGCGTGCCGGTGACCGCACGGGCGAGCACCCGGCGGACGTTGGTGTCCAGCACGGCGTGCCGCTGGCCGTACGCGAACGACGCCACGGCCGCCGCCGTGTACTCCCCGATCCCCGGCAGCGCGAGAAGCTGCGCGTGATCCTGCGGTACGTCGCCGCCGTGCCGTTCCGTTATGGCCGCCGCCGCGCCGTGCAGCCGCAGCGCGCGGCGCGGGTAACCGAGGCGGCCCCAGGCCCGGACCGCCTCGCCCGGGGGCTCCTTCGCGAGATCCGCCGGCCGGGGCCAGCGGGCCAACCACTGCTCGTAGACGGGCAGTACGCGGTTGACCGGCGTCTGCTGCAACATGAACTCGCTGACCATCACACCCCATGGACCGGCCTCCGGACGCCGCCACGGAAGATCACGTGCGTGCGTCTCGAACCAGGCGATCACCGGGGTGTGCAGGGCGGGGGCGGGGGTCGGGGTGACGGTGCTGCTCTGGGGCTTTGTGGGTGCAGTCATGGCTCTCCCGATCCTGCCACGTCGCTCCGCTGGGTTGGGCGGGGCACGACGTGGGGGGGTGAGGTTGTAGGGCGGCTGCGGGTGGGTGGGGGCTGGTCGCGCCCACGCGGCGGAGCCGCAAATCGACACAGCCCCGCGCCCCTTAAAAGCGAGGGGGCACCCCCAGTTCTTTTAGCGGCGCGGGGAACTGCGCGAGCAACCCACCACGACCCGCAGCCGCCGAACGTACCGACTGGACCGAGTTCGAAGGCGGCTCAAAGGGCCGGGCTCCACCCCAGTTCGGGGCCCAGCTTCGTCGCCGTGTCCGTGAGGATCTGGACGTAGTCCTCGTGGGCGAAGGTGAAGGGGAGGGCGAAGGCGACCTCGTCGATCTCGCGGAAGGCCGCGTGGGCGTGGAGGTGCTCGGCGATCTCGGCGGAGGTGCCGACCAGGTCGGGGGCGAAGAGGAGCCGGGCCGGGCCCTGCGGCGCGGTGGTCCGGGGCAGCCGCGCGGCTGCGTACGCCTCGTACTTGGCGCGCTGCTCGGCGGTCGCGGAGTCGGTGGGGATGACGACGAGGCCCTGGGAGACGCGGGCGCGCTCGCCGGCGGGGTGGTGGGCGCGGAACTCCCGGATGTGGGAGAGCTGGATCTCGGCGAAGTCGAGCGAGCCTGCGGTGTCCTCCGCCTTGACGACGCTGCTGGTGAGGAGGTTCATGCCGTTCTCGCCCGCCCAGCGGGCCGAGCGGAGGCTGCCGCCGCCGTACCACATACGGCCGCCCAGGCCGGGGGAGTGCGGCTGGACTCGGTTGGAGAAGACTTCGAAGCCCTCCGTGCCGCTGAAGTCCGTGGCCGGCTCGCCCCGGACGAAGTCGAGGAGGCGGCGGACGCGTTCGAAGCTGAAGTCCTCGGCGTCGGCGGTGTCGGGGTAGAGCGCGGACTTGACGGTGTCGTAGCGCATCGGCGGTCCGACGCTGACGCCCGGGTTGAGCCGCCTGCCGGAGAGGAGGTCGACCGTGGCCAGGTCCTCGGCCAGCCGCAGGGGGTTCTCCCAGCCCAAGGGGATGACGGCCGTGCCGAGTTCGATACGGCGGGTGCGCTGGGAGGCCGCCGCGAGGACCGCGACGGGGGAGGAGATGCCGTACTGCAGATGACGGTGGCGCAGCCACGCGCTGTCGAAGCCGAGCCGTTCGCCCAGTTCGATGATCTCCAGGGTCGACTCGTGGCCCCGACGGGGATCCGCCTCGTCGAACAGCCCGATGGTCAGAAAGCCCATCTTCCGCAGCGGCCTGGAGCCCGGTGACGCGGCCGTGTTCATGGGTCTTCCTCCAGCGTGTTCCGACTGGTGGTGACGATAGCCGCGGTCATGGCCAGGGGTGCAAGGGGTGCGATCGCGAACTGGCCTTGGGGAGAGGTGGGGTGTGTGGACTGGGTGAATGGATTCGCGAATGGGTTGGTGGCAGGCGGGAGTTCGTGATTTTCGTGCGGCGTTGTCGTGGTCACGGACGGTGTACGCCCGGCCCTCGCCCGGCCGTTACTGTCACGTACCGCGATCACCGGCGGCTCGGGGCGGTTGAGGTGCGGTGCGACCGGGATGATGATCCGGAAAAGTTGGGGTTCGGGGCGGCGGGTGGGGCAAGCTAACTGCCGGATCTCTCGTACAGTTTGCGCCGTGGGATCTCTGCGCAATCCGGTCGGGCCGCTTCCCTCCACCATCTACTGGCGTCGGAGGGCCATTCTGCTGACCGTCGTCGGCGTGCTCGCCCTACTGATCGCATGGGTGGTCACCGGCGGTGGCGGTGGCAGTGAGGACAACGCGGGCGAGCCCAACGGCAAGGGGCCCGCGACCTCCATCACCCCCGGGCCGTCCGGTTCGGGTCCCGCGATCAGTCAAGCGCCGGGCGGGCGCGACGAGTCGGGCGACGAGTCGAGCTCCGGCAGCGACGGGTCGGGCTCCGACTCCGGTTCCGGGTCGGGGTCTTCCGGCTCCGAGTCCGGCGGGAGCGACGGCGCCGCCGGGGGCGGTACGTCGGACGACGGCGCCAACGGCAGTGGCAGCGGCGGCAGTTCCGGTGAGCAGGTCGAGGCGAGTTCGCCCCTGCCCGACTGCGCCGCGGGAGCTGTGAAGTTGACGGTGCGGAGCGTGCGCAACGCGTACGCGCCCGGGGTGAACCCGACCATCGAGTTGATCGCCCGCAACTCCTCCGTCAGCGACTGCAAGCTCGACCTGGGGCCGGACAACACGGTCGTGACGATCACGCTGACCGGCGCCGACGACGCGTTCTGGTCCTCCGACCACTGTCATGAGAGCGCCGGCAGCCTGATGTTCAAGGTTCCGGCCGGTGACCAGGTCACGTACGCCGTCGAGTGGAACCGGGATGCCAGCGCCCCCAACTGCGCGACGCCGTCGGCCGGTTCGGCAGCGGACGGTACGTACCTCGTGGAGGCGGCGGCGCCCGGGCTGGCCAAGGCCCGTACGTCCTTTGTGCTGGAGAAGGACTGACCCAGGGGTCCGCTGCCGGAGGCTAGACGTACCGTTCCAGGATCGACGACTCCGCCAGGCGCGACAGACCCTCGCGGACGCTTCGGGCGCGGGCCTCGCCCACTCCGTCCACGGTCTGGAGGTCGTCGACGCTCGCGGCGAGGAGTTTCTGCAGGCCGCCGAAATGCTCGACCAGGCGGTCGATGATGGCGCCCGGGAGGCGGGGGACCTTCGCCAGGAGGCGGAAGCCGCGCGGGGAGACCGCCGAGTCCATGCCCTCGGGCGAGCCGGTGTAGCCCAGAGCCCGGGCGACGATGGGGAGCTCGAGAAGCTCGGCGTGAGTGAGGGCGTCCAGCTCCGAGAGGGCCTCGTCGACCGTACGGGAACGTTTGGCCGTGGGCTCGGGGACGTAGTCCCGCACGACCAGTTCGCGCTCCGGCTCCACACCGGCGATCAGTTCGTCGAGCTGGAGGGCCAGCAGGCGGCCGTCCGTGCCCAGTTCGACCACGTATTCGGCGATTTCGGTGGCGATACGGCGGACCATCTCCAGGCGCTGGGACACGGCGGAGACATCGCGGACCGTGACCAGGTCCTCGATCTCCAGTGCGGAGAGGGTGCCCGCCACCTCGTCGAGGCGCAGCTTGTAGCGCTCCAGGGTCGCCAGGGCCTGGTTGGCGCGGGAGAGGATCGCGGCCGAGTCCTCCAGGACGCGGCGCTGGCCGTCCACGTACAGCGCGATCAGGCGCATCGACTGGGAGACGGAGACCACCGGGAAGCCGACCTGTTTGCTCACGCGGTCCGCTGTGCGGTGGCGGGTGCCTGTCTCCTCTGTCGGGATGGTCGGGTCGGGGACCAGTTGGACGCCCGCTCGGAGGATCTTCGACAGGTCCGAGGACAGGACGATGCCCCCGTCCAGCTTGCACAGCTCACGCAGGCGCGTCGCCGTGAACTCGACATCCAGGACGAAACCGCCCGTACACATGGCTTCGACGGTCTTGTCGGAGCCGAGCACGATGAGTCCGCCGGTGTTGCCGCGGAGAATCCGCTCAAGCCCGTCGCGCAGCGCCGTGCCTGGGGCCACGGCGCTCAGTGAGGCGCGCATCAGGCCATCGGCACCGGAGCTCCCACCGGACTTTCCGGGAGCTGCTGCCCGGTCGTTGGCTGCCACTGCACTCCTCCGGTCGCAGGTTCTGGGGCGCTCCCGTTTCGCACACGTGGTTCGTACGGACGGGCGAGACCTGGGCAAAGTCTACCGGCGGTCCTCCTCGTCCCGTGGGGCCTCTCGCCGACGCGATCGGGGCAGCACCCGCAGCGCGTCTCCTATATCGGCCACTTCCAGGACCTTCATCCCGGCAGGAACCTTGCCGGGATCGGACGGAACAAGGGCGTGCGTGAAGCCGAGACGGTGCGCTTCGGACAGGCGGCGCTGGACGCCCGTCACACGTCTGACCTCTCCCGCGAGGCCCACTTCGCCGATCGCGACCAGGTTCTTGGGGAGGGGGGTGTCGCTCGCCGCCGAGGCCAGGGCGAGGGCGATCGCGAGGTCCGCGGCGGGCTCCGAGAGTTTTACGCCGCCCACCGTCGCCGTGTAGATGTCCCGTTTGCCGAGAGCGCTGATGCGGCCCCGCTGCTCCAGGACCGCGAGCATCATCGAGACCCGGGACGTTTCGAGGCCGGACGTCGTGCGGCGGGGGGAGGGGAGCTGGGAGTCGACTGTGAGCGACTGCACTTCGGTGACGAGGGGGCGGCGGCCCTCCAGGGTCACCGTCAGGCAGGTGCCCGGGACCGGTTCGTCGCGGCGGGTGAGGAACAGGCCGCTCGGGTCGGTGAGTCCTGTGATGCCCTCGTCGTGCAGTTCGAAGCAGCCGACCTCGTCCGTGGCGCCGTAGCGGTTCTTGACGCCGCGGACCAGGCGGAGACGGGCGTGGCGGTCGCCCTCGAAGTGCAGGACGACGTCGACCAGGTGCTCCAGGAGGCGGGGGCCGGCGATCGCGCCGTCCTTTGTGACATGGCCCACAAGGAGCGTCGCCATGCCACGTTCCTTCGAAGCGCGGATGAGGGCGCCGGCGACCTCGCGGACCTGGGCCATGCCGCCGGGGGCGCCGTCGATCTCCGGGGAGGCGACGGTCTGGACCGAGTCGAGGATCAGGAGGGACGGTTTCACGGCGTCCAAGTGGCCCAGGACGGCGGCGAGGTCGGTTTCCGCGGCGAGGTAGAGGTGGTCGTGGAGGGCGTTGATGCGGTCGGCTCTCAGGCGGACCTGGCTGGCGGACTCCTCGCCGGTGACGTACAGGGTGGGGTGCTCTGCGCTCGCCGACTTCGCGGCCACGTCGAGGAGGAGGGTGGACTTGCCCACGCCGGGTTCGCCGGCGAGGAGGACCACCGCGCCGGGGACCACGCCGCCGCCGAGGACGCGGTCGAGTTCGGGGACGCCGGTGGTGCGGGCGGTGGCCTGGCGGCCGTCCACCTGGCCGATGGGAAGGGCGGAGGTGGTGACTCGGCCGGGGGTTGTCGTACGGACCGCGGGGGTGCCGTACTCCTCGACCGTGCCCCATGCCTGGCATTCGGGGCAGCGGCCGAGCCACTTGGCCGTCTGCCAGCCGCACTCTGTGCAGCGGTAGGACGGCCGGTCCTTGGTGGATTTGGTACGGGCAGCCATGCACGAACCGTAGCCGAGCCCACTGACATTGATGCCTCCGTCTTGCGGCTGACCCGCCGTCGTAGCTGCGGGCAGTCGTGCCGCTGGGGCGATGGGGGCACCTCTCGCTCGAGCGAAGCCGAGAGTGGGGGAGGGTGGGCGCAGCGGCACCTCGTAGCGCCGAGTCGCGCAGCCGCCCCTCGGTCAGCCGCAGCCGCCGGGTGACTAGAGACGGCGGCCGATGGTCAGCGGTGCCGGGCGGTAAGGAACGTACGCCGCGCCGTCGAGGCCGAGTTGGACTGCTGCTGTCTGGAGGGCGCCCGCGGTTGCTGCGGCGCCCCAGTGGCCGGTGTCCAGGCGGTGCTCCAAGGTGTGGAGGGCGGCGACTGTTTCGGCGGTCGTGAAGTTGCAGTGGCCGGCGCGTTCGACGTAGGCCTGGCGGAGCTGGGCGGCGTCTCCGGAGGCGCGGACGCGGGCGGCGAAGCGGGTTTCCTGTTCTGCGGGGACGAGGTCGTCGGCGGTGGTGTGGATGTCGAGGAGCGGGACGGCGAGGCCCTGGCCGGCGGAGGACGTGCGTTCGGCGGTGGCGACGGCGGAGGGGGACGCGGTGATGGTGGCGTTGCGGGTCAGGTTCGTCAGGTCGGCTCGGAGGTCCAGGCCCGCCTCCTTGTACATGGCCTTGACCAGGGGCGCGTGCTGGGAGGCGGACAGCACGCGCGCGTAGTCGACGCCCTTGTTCCAGGAGTTGTTGCCGCCGAGGGCCTTCTCGATGTGGTAGCGGCCGCCTTCGACGAAGGACAGGATGCCCCGGGCGAACCAGTCGTACTGCTGTGCCTGCCGGCCGGCCCAGTCGCCGGGCGCGGGGCGTTCCTTGCCGGGGGCCCACGCCGGCAGGTTGAGGTAGGCCGCGGCGAGGGCGATCCGGGCGCGGCCCTCGGGGGTCTCCTGGGCGGCGGTGACGGCGGCGGTGAGCTGCTGGGCGGTGGCGGTCGCCTCGGCCTGGGAGGCGAAGTCGACCAGCTTGACGGGGGTGTCGGTGAGGAGGAGGCGGGCGATCGTGTACTCGGCGTCGAGCTGGTAGTTCTCCAGGTCGTTGGCGCCGGCGACGAGGCCGCACAGGCCCAGGGCGCCGTCGATGCCACCGGCTCCGGAGCGGGCCAGCTGGGCATTCACCAGGCCGCCCATGGACTGCCCTATGGAGAGGGTCCGGGTCGGTTCGCCGATCTTGGCGGTCACTGCCTCGACGGTGGCTAGTTGATCGCGCTCCGCGCTTTCCAGGGCCCAGAGGGTCTCGCTCGTGTCGTAGGACGAGCCCGTGAGCGCATAGCCCTCTTCGAGGAGGCGGAGGCGTACGGCTTCGGAGGGGGCGTTCTGGGCGGTGGTGACGCCGAAGCCGTGGCTGAAGACGATCAGGGTGCCGTTCCAGTTCTCCGGCACGTCGGCGATCCAGGTGGCGCCGTCGGGGAGGGCGCCGCTGAGGCGCTCGGTGGTCGCGGCGGCCGTCTGGGGGGTGGCCGTCGAGACGGAGGCGCTGGTCAGGGAGAGGACCACGGCTGTGGCCAGGGCGGCGAGGGTGCGGGTGGTGGAGCGGTGGCGGGTGAGTGAGGCCATGAGGGGTGGGGCTCCTGTCGGCGCGTAGGGGGACGGTGACGCGAGGTGACCCGGACCCTGGGAATGTAGGGCTGCTTTGTTGTCGTGGTCAATAAAGTGCACAACATTTGCCACCGGTCTGCGGAATCCGGGGTTCCTGTCCCCTTATGAGGGATCGTTTCACCCGTACGGAGTAAATGTGCCGAAGGGGTGAGAACGTGCTGCTCCCGGGCGCCTACCGTCCAATGATGAGCATCAGTCCAGAGACCTCGACCCGCACTGCCGGCGCCCACCGGGCGCACCGCGAGGCGCGCGATCGGGCGGCGGCGCGCGCGTTGGCGCAGCGCCCGCCGGCGCGTTACGAGCCGTATCTGGACGGCCTGTTCACCTACTGCCTGTCGGTGCTGTGCGACCACGACACGGCGACCGCGGCCCTGGGCGACGTCCTCGCGCTCGCCGAGCGTCGCCGGGGGCCGGACGCCGCGGACGACCGCCGCGCCTGGCTGTACGCGCTGGCCCGCTGGGCCTGTCTGCGCAAGCTCGCCGAGGCCCAGCGGAAACCTCAGAGCACGCATGCCGCCGGGCGCCGGGCGCCGCATGGGAATGGCTCCGGTTCAGGCGGCGGGAGCGAGAGGCAGCGCGGGCTGAAAGGGTCCTCCAAGGGGCCCGCGCGGGCGGCGACCCTCTCCGAGGAGGAGGAGCGGCAGCGGCGGCGGGAACTCGCCCTGCTCGCCTGGCCGGAGGCCGCCGGCACCACCCCGGAGCAGCGCGAGGCGCTCGAACTGGCCGTACGGCACCAGCTCGCCGCCCGCGGGGTCGCCGACGTCCTCGGCATGGACCTCGCCTCCGCGCGCGAACTGCTCTCCGCCGCCGCCTGCGAGGTGGAGCGCACCCGCGCTGCCCTCGCCGTCGTGGAGACCGGCGCCTGCCCCAGCGTCGCCCGCCTCACCGGCGACCATCAGCTCGTCCTCAGCACCACCCTGCGCTGCGAACTCGTCCGGCACGTCGACGACTGCCCCCGCTGCCGCCGCGCAGCCGAGCGCGCCGTCCCCGGCCACTGGCCCGGCACCAGAGTCACGCCCGCCGCGCTGCCCGTGCTCGAAGCCCCGCGTGCGGCCGTGTGCGCCGCGATGGGGCACCTCACGCGCGCGCGTGCGCCACGTTTCGACCGGCGCGGTTTCCCCGTGGACCCGAGGGTCCACGCGGCCCGCAGGGATCGGCTACGCGCGCGTGCCGTCACGACGACCGTCGTCGCCACCGTCGTCGCCGCGCCCGTCCTCGCCTTCTGGGCCGCCTACCGGGGCGCCCCCCTCACCGGCGAGGGCGTCGACGGCCGCAGTGTCACCGCCGGCGAGGAACACGGCGACGGCACCCTCGGCGACGGCAGCGGCGACACCTACGAGAACGCCGGCAGCGCCCATGCGAAGCCCGACACCCGGCCCGGCAAGGGCAAACCCGTCCCGGCGGGCGACATCGCCGTCGAGGTCAGTCAGGGCCAAGGCCAGGGCGGGCTCACCGTGGCGGTCATGCAGGTCGGCGACACCACCCTCATCACGCTGACCGCGACCGGCTATTCACCCGTCGCGTGGTCCGCCCGCACCGACGCCTACTGGCTCTACTTCAGCCAGTCCTCGGGAACCCTGGAACCCGGCGAGTCGTTGACGATCAAGGTGAACGTGGACCAGCTGACCGAGCCCGCCGGGCGCTGGACCGCGCAGGTGTTCCTGGCCCCCTCGGGCGCCGTCGTCACCATCAAGGGCCAAGGCCCCGTGCCCGCACCCCCCGAAGACCCCCGCCCGACCCCACCGGCCCCGAACCCGAACCCGGACCCCCCACGGCCCACCCCGCCGCCGGACTCCGGCCCGGAGCCCACCCCCAGCGCCCCGACCCAGCCCGACCCGACCCCCACCGACCAGGCCCCCACGAACCCGGGCGGCCCGACCCCACCACCGGGCGACGGCGACGGCCAGACCCCGACGCCGTAACAGACCAAGCCGACCTCGGCGTTCTGACCGCCGTAGGACCGCCGTACGGCTGCGGTGCCGGCGAAACCGTCAGTCGACCGGATCCGCCGGATGCGGGGCCACCAGCGGCAGCCGGGCCGCCAGGCGCTCCTCGCACAGCTCGACCAGGCGGTCGTATGCCGCCTTGCCCATCAGTTCGATCAGCTCCGGCCGGTACGACACGTACACCGGCTCGCCCGCGCCGTGCGCCGAGGTCGCCGACGTGCACCACCAGTGCAGGTCATGGCCGCCCGGCCCCCAGCCGCGGCGGTCGTACTCGCCGATCGACACCTGGAGGACACGGGTGTCGTCGGGCCGGTCGATCCAGTCGTACGTACGGCGCACCGGGAGCTGCCAGCAGACGTCCGGCTTGGTCTCGAGGGGCTCGCGGCCCTCGCGCAGGGCCAGGATGTGCAGCGAGCAACCCGCGCCGCCCGCGAAACCGGGGCGGTTCTGGAAGATGCACGAGCCCTTGTACGGGCGGGTCTGGCGGTCGCCGTCCTCGTCCTTCGAGACCCAGCCCGACTCCGTACCCACGTCGTGGAACTGCCAGATCTCCGGCGTGAGCCTCGCCACATGCCCGGCGACCCGCTTCTCGTCGTCCTCGTCCGAGAAGTGGGCACCCAGGGTGCAGCAGCCGTCGTCCGCGCGGCCCGCCTGGATGCCCTGGCAGCCGCTGCCGAAGACGCAGTTCCAGCGGGAGGTCAGCCAGGTCAGATCGCAGCGGAAGACCTGCTCGTCGTCCGCCGGATCAGGGAACTCCACCCACGCGCGCGCGAAGTCGAGCCCTTTCTCATCGGGCTCCGGGGCATCCGTCCTCGACTTCTTGGGCCTGGCCGCCGCCTTCGCCCGCGAAGAACCGGTGGCCGCCGCCGCTCCCGCTGCCGACTTGTCGGCCTTTGCCTTTTTCGTCTTTGGCACCCGTCCAGGGTACGGCGCCGGAACCGACGTCAAGCACGGTGCACGGCTCCGCTGGCAGTAGCGTTCCGTCCATGAGACTCGGTGTCCTCGACGTGGGATCGAACACGGTGCATCTGCTGGTGGTGGACGCACACCCCGGCGCGCGCCCCCTGCCCGCGCACTCGCACAAGGCGGAACTTCGCCTTGCCCAACTCCTCGACGAGGCGGGGGCGATCGGCCCCGAAGGTGTCGAGAAACTGATAGGCGTCGTCCACGAGGCGCTCCAGGCCGCCGAGGACAAGGGCGTGGAGGAGATGCTCCCCTTCGCCACCTCCGCGGTGCGCGAGGCCAGCAACGCCGACGACGTCCTCGCCCGTGTCCAGGAGGAGACCGGCGTCGAGCTCCAGGTCCTCACCGGCGCGGAGGAGGCCCGGCTGACCTTCCTGGCCGTCCGCCGCTGGTTCGGCTGGTCCGCCGGCAAGCTCCTCGTCCTCGACATCGGCGGCGGCTCCCTGGAGATCGCGTACGGCATCGACGAGGAGCCCGACACGGCCGTCTCACTGCCGCTCGGCGCCGGCCGCCTCACCGCCGGCTGGCTCCCCGGCGACCCGCCCGGCCCGGACGAGGTCCGCGCCCTGCGCCGCCATGTCCGGGCGCAGATCGCCCGTACGGTCGGCGAGTTCAGCCGCTTCGGCGCCCCCGACCACGTCGTCGCCACCTCCAAGACCTTCAAGCAGCTCGCCCGCATCGGCGGCGCCGCCCGCTCCACCGAGGGCCTCTACGTCCAGCGCGACCTCAAGCGCGACTCCCTGGAGGCCTGGGTCCCCAAGCTCGCCGCCATGACCACCGCCCAACGCGCCGCCCTCCCCGGAGTCTCCGAGGGCCGCGCCGGCCAGCTGCTCGCGGGCGCGCTGGTGGCGGAGGCCGGGATGGATCTGTTCGAGGTGGAGACCTTGGAGATCTGCCCGTGGGCGCTGAGGGAGGGCGTGATCCTGCGCCGCTTGGACCACATGGGTACGGCGTAGGAAATTCAGAGAGGGTGCGCGGGTGAGTGGGTGCGGGCCGATAAAAGCAGGGGGCACAGCCCCCGCTTTTAGGGGCGCGGGGAACTGCGCGAGCAACCACACGTGACCCGCACCCGCCCTCACGGAGTCCCCAAAACGGCGAACAGGCGCCCCCCGCCCCCGGCACACCCCACCCAACCTCACCCCGTAACCTGTCCCCATGGCGGAGCCAGTCGTGCGAATCCCGGACGCGAAGGTCGCCCTGTCCACGGCCTCCGTGTACCCGGAGTCGACGGCGACGGCCTTCGAGATCGCCGCGCGCCTGGGGTACGACGGCGTCGAGGTCATGGTCTGGACCGACCCGGTCAGCCAGGACATGGAGGCCCTGCGCCGCCTCTCCGACTACCACCAGATCCCCATCCTCGCCGTACACGCCCCCTGCCTGCTGATCACCCAGCGGGTGTGGTCCACCGACCCCTGGGTCAAGCTCCAGCGCGCCCAGGCGGCCGCCGAGAAGCTGGGCGCGAGCACGGTCGTCGTGCACCCCCCGTTCCGCTGGCAGCGCCAGTACGCGCGCGACTTCGTCACCGGGATCTGGCGGATGGCGAACGAGACGGACGTACGGTTCGCCGTCGAGAACATGTACCCCTGGCGCTACCGCGACCGCGAGATGCTCGCGTACGCCCCCGACTGGGACGTGACGAAGGACGACTACCGGCACTTCACGATCGACCTCAGCCACGCCGCGACCTCCCGCACCGACGCCCTGGAGATGGTCGACCGCATGGGCGACCGCCTCGGCCATGTGCACATGGCAGACGGCAAGGGCTCGGCCAAGGACGAGCACCTCGTCCCCGGCCGCGGCACCCAGCCCTGCGCCGAGCTGCTGGAACGTCTCGCCCTGTCCGGCTTCGACGGCCACGTCGTCATCGAGGTCAACACCCGCCGCGCCATGTCCGGCGCCGAACGCGAGGCCGACCTGGCGGAGGCCCTGGCCTTCACCCGGCTGCACCTGGCCTCGGAGCTCCGGGTGCCCCGGCCATGACCTCGGCCACGCCGCCCCGACGCAGGGGCCGGCCGCCTCGTACGAAGTCGGCCGACACCCCCGCCACCCGCGACCGCATCCTCGCGGCGGCCCGGGAGGAGTTCTCCGAGCGCGGCTACGACAAGACGTCCATGCGCGGCATCGCCAAGGCCGCCGGGGTCGACTCGGCGCTCGTGCACCACTACTTCGGCACGAAGGAGCAGATGTTCGAGGCGGCGGTGGAGGTCGCCTTCTCGCCGGTCCTGAGCGTCAGGGACTCCCTTCTTGAAGGCCCCCTCGACGGCGTGGGCGAGCGCCTGACCCGTACGATCTTCGGCTTCTGGGAGAACCCCACCACACGCAAACCGCTGCTGGCCATCGTCCGCTCGGCGGTCAACCACGAGGCCGCGGCCGCCGTCTTCCGCCGCTTGGTGGCCACGCAGCTGCTGTACCGCATCGCCCGTCGCCTGGATCTCCCGGACGCGGAACTACGGGCCGAGCTGGCGGCGGCCCAGTTGGTGGGGGTGGCGATGCTGCGCTACGTGATCAAGGTGGAGCCGCTGGCGTCGGCGGACCCGGAGCAGATCATCGAGAGGGTGGCGCCGGTGGTGCAGGCCCACCTGACCGCGCCCCGTTAGGGGCGCGGGGCTGTATCGATTTGCGGCTCCGCCGCGTGGGCGCGAGCAACCACAACGCACCCGCAGCCGAAAACCGAGACATGCATCCCGCATTTCGGACAAGGTGTCCAAGCCTTGGAGCAACCGGCGTACGCTCGACTCAGTCAGAAGTCTCTGATCGCAGTCTCAGAAGGTCTCTGAAGGAGCGAGCGCGATGCCCGAGCTGAGGTCCCGCACAGTCACCCACGGCCGCAACATGGCGGGCGCACGCGCCCTTATGCGCGCCTCCGGTGTACCGGGCGCGGACATCGGCCGCAAGCCGATCATCGCCGTCGCCAACTCCTTCACCGAGTTCGTGCCGGGCCACACCCACCTCCAGCCGGTGGGCCGCATCGTCAGCGACGCGATCCGCGAAGCGGGCGGCATCCCCCGCGAGTTCAACACGATCGCGGTCGACGACGGGATCGCGATGGGCCACGGCGGCATGCTGTACAGCCTCCCCTCCCGCGACCTGATCGCGGACAGCGTGGAGTACATGGTCGAGGCCCACTGCGCCGACGCCCTGATCTGCATCTCCAACTGCGACAAGATCACCCCGGGCATGCTGAACGCGGCCCTGCGGCTCAACATCCCGACGGTCTTCGTCTCCGGCGGCCCCATGGAGTCCGGCCGCGCCACGCTCGTCGACGGCACGGTCCGTACGCTCGACCTGGTCGACGCGATGTCCGAGGCCGTGAACGAAAAGATCTCGGACGAGGACATCCTCCGTATCGAGGAGAACGCCTGTCCGACCTGCGGCTCCTGCTCCGGCATGTTCACCGCCAACTCGATGAACTGCCTGACCGAGGCCATCGGCCTCTCCCTCCCCGGCAACGGCTCGGTCCTGGCCACGCACACGGCCCGTAAACAGCTGTACGTCGACGCGGCCAACACCGTCATGGACATCACCCGCCGCTACTACGAGCAGGACGACGAGACGGTCCTCCCGCGCTCGATCGCGAGCTTCGCGGCCTTCGAGAACGCCATGGCCCTCGACATCGCCATGGGCGGCTCCACCAACACGATCCTGCACCTGCTGGCCGCCGCCCAGGAGGCGGGCGTCCCCTTCGGCCTCGCCGAGATCGACGCGGTCTCGCGCCGCGTGCCGTGCCTGGCGAAGGTCGCGCCGAACGTCGCCAAGGACCGCACGTACTACATGGAGGACGTGCACCGCGCCGGCGGCATCCCGGCCCTGCTCGGCGAACTGCACCGCGCGGGCCTGCTCAACGAGGACGTGAACTCCGTCCACAGCCCCTCCCTCGCCGACTGGCTGAAGACGTGGGACGTCCGCGGCGGCTCCCCGTCGCCCGAGGCCGTCGAGCTGTGGCACGCGGCCCCCGGCTGCGTCCGCTCCGCCGAGGCCTTCTCCACGTCCGAGCGCTGGGAATCCCTGGACGAGGACGCCGAGGGCGGCTGCATCCGCTCCGCCGAACACGCGTACTCCAAGGACGGCGGCCTCGCGGTCCTCAAGGGCAACCTCGCCGTCGACGGCTGTGTGGTGAAGACGGCGGGCGTCGACGAGTCGATCTGGACGTTCGAGGGCCCGGCGGTCGTCTGCGAGTCGCAGGAAGAGGCCGTCCAGAAGATCCTCATGAAGCAGATCACGGAGGGCGACGTCGTCGTCATCCGCTACGAGGGCCCCAAGGGCGGCCCCGGCATGCAGGAGATGCTCTACCCGACCTCGTACCTCAAGGGCCGCGGCCTCGGTAAGTCCTGCGCGCTGATCACCGACGGCCGTTTCTCCGGCGGCACCTCCGGCCTCTCCATCGGCCACGCCTCCCCGGAGGCGGCCGGCGGCGGCACGATCGCCCTCGTCGAGGACGGCGACCGCATCCGTATCGACATCCCGAACCGTACGATCGAGCTCCTGGTCGACGACGCCGAGCTGGCCCGCCGCGAGCAGGCCCTGAACGGCGTCTACGCCCCGAAGAACCGGGAGCGGAAGGTGTCGGCCGCGCTGAAGGCGTACGCCGCGATGGCGACCAGCGCGGACAAGGGCGCGGTGCGGGACGTCAGCATGCTGGGCTGAGGCCTCCATTGCTTCTGTTGAGGGCCGTTCCCATGCGCTGGGGAGCGGCCCTCGGCCATGTCACCAGCTCGCCGGATCGCTCCCGTCCACCCCGAACACGGTCCCGTCCGGCGCGGACGAGCAGATCCGTCCGTCGATGACGACAGGCTCGGTCAGCGCGGCCGACACCCGGTTCGTGGCGCCGAGCCGCACCGGCGTCTCCCCGCCGAGCTTCCCCTTGCCGGCGTCCAGCGCGAGCAGCCGCCCGTCCACGGCGGTGAAGTACACATGCCGGTCGTCGGCCACCGGCGTCGAACCCCGCAGCACTCCCGTCTCGGCCCGCCACAGCTGCTCGCGTGCCTCCATGTCGACGGCCACCAGCGCCCCCCCGGCCCCCAGCAGATACACGACGTCGCCCCGCACCGCCCCGCTCGCCTGTTGGACCGGTGCGGGCAGCGCGACCCGGACCGAGGCCTTGGTGCCGGGGTCGTAGCGGACGACGCCCACCGCATCGCCGTGGATACCCCCGCTGGAGGCGAGGAAGAGGGCACCGTCACGGGCCCCGACCGGCTCCAGGGTGCCCTTCAACCGCGCGTCCCACCACACGTCCCCGGTGCCCGGGTCCACCGCGGTGATCCGCGTCCGGGCTCCGGAACCGCCGTCGGCGGTGCTCGCGATGTACGCCAGCGGGTGCCCTGGGAACGAGGTGAAGTACGCCTCCGGCTGCCCCGGGATCCGGCGGCTCCACTTCGTGTCGCCGGTGGCGCCGTCCAGGCCGGTCACCGTTCCGTCGGCGGAGGTCAGCAGCAGCATGTCGCCGACGTGCCGCCGGCCGCCGTACGCGGACACATCCCGCTGCCACCGCACCTTGCCGGTGGCCGGGTCGAGCGCCTGCAACCGCTGACCCGCGTCTGCCAGTACGTGCACCAGCCCGCCCGACACGACGGGCGGGCCACTGGTCACCGCCGTGCCCGCCTCGGCGACGGTATGCCGCCACAGCACGCCGCCGTCCGCCGGATCCACCGCGGAGACCAGCCCCGGCTGCGCACACAGCAGCTTCCCCGCCCCGTACGAGCACTGCGGCGCCCCGGCCTTCTTGGGCGCCGGCTTGGTGGCCCAGGGGTCGAGGACGGGCGCGGCGGCCCCGACCCTGGTCGCCCGGGGCGTGGCACCGACCCCGTCCGCACCGCCGCCACCCCCGAGCCACTGCACCGAGGCGAACGCCCCGCCCGCGGCGAGCACCAGCGCCCCGGCGACGAGGGCGGCGCGTGTGCGGAGGCGGGGACGACGGGGCCGGTTCCCGGACGGGTTCGAGGGCGCGGGTGCTGGGGGAGGCGGGCTGACGTCGGCCGCCACACCGTCCGTAGGCCCGTCCCAACTGCCCGCCCGCCCCTTGCGTTCCGCCCCGTCCGCACCCTCCCCCCGCTGCGTCGGTATGAACGCCTGGGTGTCGTACGAGGCGGCCACGGACCGCAGTTCGTGCATGAGCTCGTCCGCCGTGGGCCGGTCCTCGGGCTCCTTGGAGAGGCACGCCCGGACGAGCGGCGCGAGGTTCTCGGGTACACCGGTGAGGTCCGGCTCGTCGTGTACGACCTGGTAGGCGACGACGTAGGGACTGTCGGAGTCGAAGGGCCCGCGCCCGGTCGCCGCGTGCACGGTCACTGAACCGAGGGCGAAGATGTCGGCGGCGGGCCCCACTTCCCGGGGCCGCCGGAACTGCTCGGGCGCCATGAACGGGGGCGTGCCTATCAACTTCCCCGTCTCGGTCCGCAGTTCGCTGTCCTTCGGCCGGGAGATCCCGAAGTCGATGACTTTGGGCCCGTCCTCGGCGAGCAGCACATTGCTCGGCTTGAGATCCCGGTGCACCACACCGGCCCGATGGATGTCGCGCAGCGCCTCCGCCAGCCCGGCCATGAGGCGGCGCAACTGCCCCGGTGCCATCGGCCCGTTCCGCTTGACGTGCTCGGCGAGCGTGGGACCCGGAATGAAGAGGGTGGCCATCCAGGGCCGCGCGCTGTCGGTGTCGGCGTCGACGACCGGCGCGGTGAAGGCACCACTCACCCGCCGCGCCGCGGCCACTTCCTGTCTGAACCGCCCCCTGAACTCGGGATCCTTGGCGAACTCGGCATGCACGACCTTCACCGCGAGCCGCAACCCGGAGGTCGAGGTCGCCAAATGCACGACCCCCATGCCCCCCGAACCCAGACACGACTCCAGACGGTACTGACCGGCGTACTCGGGAAGTTCCGCTTCCGCTCCCGACCCGGTGTCCCGTCGTGCCATGGGCTCACCCCCGTGCTGTTCTCGCCGCTCAGGCGACGCTCGGAGCCTAGTCGATGACCCGTACGGGACAGAGGCGGCTTGCTGGCCTCCATGTACGAAGAACGCACAGGTGTGCGTGATTTGATTCGGGGGTATCAATGCGTCCCCATGACTGTCATGGGGGTTCGACACGGGGTTTCACAACGGGTTCAACGGGGTCGAACGGGTTCAGTCGAACGGGTTCAACGGGGTTACGGGGGGAGTTTTTCCATGTCCATCGACCATGTCGAAGAGATCACGGGCGACGGCGAAGAGGAGCAGACGGCGACGCCGTCGACGACAGCCGCGACCGCGGCCGCCACGGTGACCGCAGCCGTCCGCTACTACTCGGTCGCCCCCGGCGTCCGAGTCAACGTCCGCAGCGGTCCCAGCACCAGCTACAGCATCGTCCGCGTCCTCGCCGAGGGCGCCGAGGTCCCGATCTACTGCCAGACACCGGGCCAGACCATCTCCGGCCCCTACGGCACGACCAACCTCTGGGACAACATCGCCAACGGCCAGTACATCTCCGACGCGTACGTCTACACCGGCAGCGACGGCTATGTGGCGGGACGCTGCGGCTGACGCCGAGGCTGTGGCCTGGCCGGGGGCCGAGAGACGGCCCCCGGCCAGGAGCCAGCCATAATCGGATCCGTGAGCGACAAGCAGAACGGCGACACCCAGACGACCCCGGCAGGCCCCCGCCCCGAACCCATCCGCTTCTTCGGGACGACCTGGCTGAACCACGACGGCAACTACGCGCCCCGCCGCGCGACCGTGTCCGTCGGTTCGCTCGCGGCCGTGGCCGTCTCCTGCCTGGTGCTGCGCCTCGCGTACGAGGGCCTGCAACTCGCGGCTGTCGGCGGCTTCGTCATCGTCGTGGTCGTCGTCATGTTCGCGATCTGCACCGCCCTGGCCTTCGGCCACACCTGGGGTTCGTTCACCAAGCGCCCCGACCCGGCCCGCCAGTCCTCCCTCCGTGGCCTCCTCACCATCGGCTTCGTCGGCTCCCTCACCGCCTACTTCCTCCGCTCCCTCAAGGAGGCCCCCGGCGAGTCCCTCCACCGCGAGGAATACGAGACGGCCCGCACCCAGTACGAGCGCCGCACCGCCAAACGAACCGGCAACCCGGCGAAGCGCCGCCGCGCTTAGTCGTTGTTGGCGCCGAGCCCCAGGTAGCGGCTGAGGTGCGTGGCCGCGTCGAGCATGGCGAGGCCCCGCGCGGTCAGCTTGCGCTGCCAGTCGTCCAGGGCACGGGACAGTGCCTCGGTGCCCCCGGCAGTTCGGATCTGCTCGACCACGGTGGCGATGTGCTCCAGTTGATAGCCCCCGCGTCTGAGGAGATGGGCGAGCTCGGCATCGCGGATGTCGCCCGCGTGGAAGACGCGGTATCCCGTGAGCGGGTCGCGGGCGGGGGTGAGGATGCCGGCGTCTTCCCAGTTCCGCAGGGTCGCCGGGGTGACATCGAGCTGATGGGCGAGTTCACCGATGGTTCGGGTACCGAGGTCCATTGACTGGTCCGAAGCAGCGTCCTGCTCAGATCCTGTCTCTGTCAGATGATCCACCGCTCTCCGCACCGCGTCCAAGGTGTCCCGGTCTCGCAGCAACTGGCTGTGACCACGGTCGATGATCGTCAGGGCGTCATCGAGTCCGCCCTGCTGGAGCGCGTTCATGATCCGGCCCCCGGCCGAGTGACCGTGGCCCGCGACGAGGGAGAGGTAGGCGCGGAGCGCCGCCGCGTGCACCTCGGTATAGATCCGGTACCCACTACGCGTGCGATCGGCGGGCGGGATGAACCCGTCCCGCTCGTAGTTGCGGACCGCCTGGGTCGAGATGCCGTGCTCACGCGCGAGGTCGGCAGGGCGCAAGGTTTTCACGAGTTTGAGACTTTACGCCACAGCTGCACGCCCAGAGCTCCCAAACCTTCAACCGAACTTTCAAAGATACGATTGAGATCCATGAGTCAGGACATCCAAGACTTCGTGACCCCCTCCTGCGACCTGCTGGCCCTCGGCGAGCCGACCCACCGCGAACCGGCCTTCGCATGGGTCCGAAACGAACTGTTCGTGCAACTCGTCGAACGCGGCTTCCGATCCATCGCACTCGAAACCGACCGCGTCGCCGCGCTCACCGTGAACGACTTCGTCCAGGAGGGAATCGGCACCCTCGACGCGGTCATGGCCGAAGGCTTCTCCCACGGTTTCGGACAACTGGTCGCCAACAGGCACCTGGTCGCATGGATGTGCGAGTACAACCAGCACCAACCCTCCACGGAACGCCTCACCTTCCACGGCTTCGACGCCCCCATGGAAACCACCAGCGCCCCCAGCCCCCGGCGCTACCTCGAACACGCCCGCGACTACCTCAAACGCGACCTCGCCCTCGCCGCCGACGCGGACCCCGCCCTCGACCTGGACATCGACTTCGCGAGCCTCCTCGGCGACGACGAACGGTGGAGCCGCCAAGAGGCGGTCTGGGACGCAGCCATGTCGGTCGGCGCCACGGCCGAGGCCGAGAAGCTCCGATGCCTCGCGGACGACATGCTCACCTCGCTCTACGCCCGCGCACCACAACTGATCGCGGCGACATCCCGGGCCGAGTGGCTCCGAGCCAAGACCCACCTCACGGCCGGCCTCGGCCTGCTCCGCTACCACAAGCAGGCATCGCAGCGCATCGAGGAGGCCGCACGCATATCCCGCCTGGGCGCCACCCGGGACGCCCTGATGGCCCAGAACCTCCTCGACATCCGAGCCGTCGAGACCCACCGGGGCCCGACCCTGCTCTTCGCGCACAACCTCCACCTGCAGCCGACCCTGATCACCATGCCCATGGCGGACATGGTCACCAACTGGTACGGCGCCGGCGACATCATGAAGTCGCTGTCGGACGAGCACTACACCTTCATCGCCGGCAGCCTGGGCCGCAACGAGACATTCGCCCTGCGTGAGCCCGAACCGGACACCTACGAGGGCTTCCTGCAGCGCCGCATCACCACCTGGGGCCTGACCACGACGACCACCTTCCCCTCCTCCGCCCGCACCCGCACCGACCCCACCCCAGAACAGGGCTACTTCCCTCTCGACAAAGCGACCCTCGCCGGGGCGGACGCAATCCTGCACATCAACGATGGCCCAGCCATCATCAAACCCTGACAGCCCGACCGAACTCCAAGGGGCGTGCTCCTCACGGATGTTGGGGACACGCCCCCTACGGACATCGGGGACACGCCCTCTCCCGCACACCACCCCACCCGGCAACCATGTCCCCATGACGACCCTCCGCCCCTCCCACACCGCCCGAGCTCACTCCTTCAACGCGGCCGCAGCCCAGTACGCGGCGAACCGCCCCTCCTACCCACCCGCCCTCCTGGACACCATCGAAGACTTGGCCGCCCGCCCCTTCCACGGCTCACGAGCGGTCGACGTAGGTGCCGGCACCGGCATCGCCACCACCCTCCTCCACACCCGCGGCGCCAACGCACTCGCCGTCGAACCCGGCGCCGGCATGGCTGCCCAGTTCCGCCGAGCCCACCCCCTGATCCCCCTCGTCCGAGGCGACGGCAACGCCCTCCCCGTCGCCACCGCCTCCACCGACTTCCTGACCTACGCCCAGTCCTGGCACTGGACCGACCCCGCCCGCTCGGTCCCGGAAGCCCTCCGGGTACTCCGCCCCGGTGGCGCACTCGCCCTCTGGTGGAACACCGAAGCCCTCGACGTCTCCTGGATCGCCGAAGCCGCCACGCGTATCCGCCGTTTCCTCGGCATCGCCCCCGACACACCGGTCGAGAAGAGCAGCACCACCGGCGCCCCCGCCGCGCTTGCCGACACCGCCGGCCGACTGGACTTCACCCGCCGCCAGATCCGCTGGAGCCGCCAGGTCTCCCTGGACACCCACCTGGCCAACATCGCCAGCCACTCGGCGTTCCTCGTCCTGGGCGAAGAGGCCACCACCGCGTTCCTCACCGAGGAACGCGCCCACCTCCGCCGACTCTTCCCCACCGAAACGATCGAAGAGACCTACGACGTAGACCTACTGGTGGCCATCCGCCCCTGAGCCCCAAGCCGCTCCAGCCCCTGCCCCTCCATCCCCTCCCGACTGTCTCCGTCCGACCCCACGAGTCCCCCGCAACCGCCCTCATCCGGCCCCGACGGCCCCTCACGACCGACCACCTCGCCCTTGCCCGTCTCACTCACCGTGCCGCTCTCCTGAACGCGCATAGCCCACCAAGCCTCCAAAGCCGCCGCACACGCGTGATCCACATGCCGCAACCCGCCCAACTCCAGCCGCACATCCCGATCCCGCGGCAGGGCCTCCAACGCGTCCAGCAACTTCGGCAACCGCAGGAACGTCGCGCTCCCGACCACGCGCACCACCACCCCCGCGTCCCCCTGATCCTCGGTCTCGACGTGCACATGGCTGATGTCCCACGTGGTCTTCGCCACGGCCAACGCGAGCCCCACCAGCACGCCTTCGAACAGATTCCAGGCCACGATCGCCAGCGCCGTGACCCCGAGGACCACCACCTCCCCGCGATGCCGCCCACGCCACAACACGCCCAACTCCCGTACGGGCACGAGCTTGCACCCCGCATACACCAGCAGCCCGGCCAACGCCGCCACGGGAATCACTTCGAGCACCCCGGGCAGAAGGGCGGCGAACACCAGCAACCACACCCCGTGCAGCACGCGCGAGGCCTTGGTCCGCGCCCCCGCCCGCACATTCGCCGCACTCCGTACGATCACCGCCGTCATCGGCAACGCCCCGAGCGCCCCGCACACCACGTTCCCGGCCCCCTGCGCGACCAGTTCCCGGTCGTAGTCGGTCCGAGGCCCGTCATGCAGTTGATCCACGGCCGCCGCACTGAACAACGACTCGGCGGACGCGATCAACGCGAACGCGAGCACCGTCCCTACGACCCCCGCCTGCGCGAGCAACGCCAGATCATCGACCGACGGCATCCGCACGGCCTCCAGCAACCCCCGCACCTCGACCCGCCGCACCTCCAGGTCGCACACCCCGGTCACCACGGCCGCACCCCCGACGGCCACCAACGGCGCCGGCACGAAACGCGCCCCCCGACGCCACCGAGGCCACACCACCAGTACGACAACGGTCGCGCTCTCGACCGCGAGGGCAACGGGATCCAC
The DNA here is from genome assembly GCF_008386495.1 of Streptomyces tailanensis. Lineage (GTDB taxonomy): Bacteria > Actinomycetota > Actinomycetes > Streptomycetales > Streptomycetaceae > Streptomyces > Streptomyces tailanensis. Next base: position 26,860 of record NZ_VTHJ01000086.1, read on the forward strand.
GGCCCCCGGCAACGAACCAAGTCCCGCGAACTTCTCGACCGCACCTCCCCCTGGCGCGGCGACGTCCCCCATGGCGTACACCTGCCCCGCCACCAGCACCAGCCCGATCCCGGCGAGCATCCCCTGCACCACGGCCACGGACACCGCCCGGAACCATCGCCCGAGCCGCAACACTCCCAACCCGACCTGCATCACCCCGGCCCCGAGCACCAGCACACCCAACGCCGACAGCCCATACGTCCGTACAGCCTCGTACACCAGCACTGTCAGCCCGGCTGCCGGCCCACTGACCTGCATGGTGCTCCCGGGCAACACCCCTACGACCAGCCCACCCACGATCCCGGTGACCAGCCCCAATTCAGCGGGCACTCCCGACGCCACCGCGACCCCGACGCATAAGGGCAACGCCACAAGAAAGACGACGAGCGAGGCGGCCAACTCCCCCCGCCAAAATCGAAGTCGAAATGGGTATGAGGCATTACGCATGAGGTGACGCACCTCCGGTAGTCAACGGTCAAATCAACAGGAGTGCCCCACAGGAGATGCGCGGTCCCGTGCCGGGGGCGCAGCCGGCGAACGAGCAAAAGAGCTCACAACGGGAGACCGCCACATACCACCGCGGCGATTGGGCGAGGCCCGACGACCACGCTCTGCAACTGATTGTCACTCAAAGTGAGCAGCGGTGACACCCCTTTCCTGCCCCGCTCGACGGCAGTGGATGCGCTCACCCCCGGAACGTCTCCTTCCGATCACCCCGTCGCGCGCCCCGCGCCCCTCCCAACCCCCACCGCGCCCCCCACTCCCGCACTCCTCCACCGCCCCGACAGAGGTGTCCCTTGACGCTCCGCCGAACCCGGCGCATTATTCATCACATGATGAATTACTCGTCGAAGAAGCCTCCACCCGCCATCCAGGCCGACAACCTCACCGTCACCCGAGGCCACCGCACAGTCCTCCGGAACCTCGACTTCGCAGTACCCCATGGCCAGATCACCGGCCTCCTGGGCCCCTCCGGCTGCGGCAAGTCGACCCTGATGCGAGCGATCGTCGGCACCCAGGCCAAGGTCACCGGAACCCTGAAGGTCCTCGGCCACCCCGCGGGCGCCCCCGCCCTCCGCTCCCGCATCGGCTACGTCACCCAGGCGCCCTCCGTCTACGACGACCTGACAGTCCGCCAGAACCTCGCCTACTTCGCCGCGATCCTCGACCCCGGCCGCACCGCCACCGAACGCCGCCACGAGAACGTCACCCGGGCCATCGCCGACGTGGACCTCACCTCCCACGCCGACGCCCTCGCCGGCAACCTCTCCGGCGGCCAACGCAGCCGCGTCTCCCTGGCCGTGGCCCTCCTCGGAACCCCCGAACTCCTGGTCCTCGACGAACCCACAGTGGGCCTTGACCCGGTCCTCCGCCGCGACCTCTGGGACCTCTTCCACGCCATCGCCGCCCAGCGCCGGGCGACGCTCCTGATCTCCTCCCACGTCATGGACGAGGCCGAGCGCTGCCACCGCCTCCTCCTGATGCGCGAGGGCGAGATCCTCGCCGACGACACCCCCGAGGCCCTCCGCACCCGCACCCACGCGGACACAGTCGAGGCAGCCTTCCTGCACCTGGTGGACGAGGCGACCGCCACCGACGCACACCACAAGGAGCCGGCGCGATGACCCCCACGACGAACGCGCACGCCCCCGCACCCCCGGCCACGCCCCGCCCGAGCGCCCTCAACTACTCCCGTACGACGGCCACGGCGGCCCGAGTCCTCCGCCAACTCGGCCACGACCCCCGCACGATCGCCCTGCTCGTCCTCATCCCGTGCGTGATGCTGTTCCTGCTCCGCTACGTCTTCGACGGCAGCCCACGCGTCTTCGACTCCATCGGCGCCTCACTCCTCGGCATCTTCCCGCTGATCACGATGTTCCTGGTGACCTCGATCGCGACCTTGCGCGAACGTACTTCCGGCACCTTGGAACGTCTCCTCGCCATGCCCCTCGGCAAAGGCGACCTCATCGCGGGCTACGCCCTCGCCTTCGGCACACTGGCGATCATCCAGTCCACCCTCGCCACAGGCCTGGCGGTCTGGTTCCTCGACCTGGACGTCACCGGCTCCCCCTGGCTCCTTCTCGTCGTCGCCCTCCTCGACGCCCTGCTGGGCACCGCCCTCGGCCTCTTCGTCTCGGCCTTCGCCGCCTCCGAGTTCCAGGCCGTCCAGTTCATGCCGGCCGTGATCTTCCCCCAACTCCTCCTCTGCGGCCTCTTCACTCCCCGCCCCGACATGCACCCCGCCCTCGAAGCCCTCTCCAACGTCCTCCCCATGTCCTACGCGGTCGACGGCATGAACGAGGTCCTCCTTCACACCGACATGACCGCCAACTTCATCCGAGACGCCGCCATCGTCGCCACCTGCGCCCTCCTGGTCCTCACCTTGGGAGCAGCAACCCTGAGGCGCCGAACCACGTAGCTATACGTAGCTGCGGGCAATCGTGCCGCTGGGGCGGCACGGGTGGGCGCAGCGGCACCTCGTAGCGCCGAGCAGCGCGCCCTACCCCCGCCCGGCCTCACCCGCCGGGCACCTGTCCAGCGCACGTCCCGCCCACCGGACACCAAAGCCACCCCTCGCCCCCTGATGCGAGGATGACCCCAGGACGACGCACCCCGGAGGGCACCGCACCATGACCCAGAAAGTCGCAGTCCTCGGCACCGGCAAGATCGGCGAGGCCCTGCTCAGCGGTATGATCCGAGCCGGCTGGGCCCCCGCGGACCTCCTGGTCACCGCCCGCCGCCCCGAACGTGCCGAGGAACTCCGCACCCGCTACGGCGTCACCCCGGTCACCAACCCCGAGGCCGCGAAGACCGCCGACACCCTGATCCTGACGGTCAAGCCCCAGGACATGGCCACCCTCCTCGACGAACTCGCCCCGCACACCCCTGCCGACCGCCTGGTCATCAGCGGCGCGGCGGGCATTCCCACCTCCTTCTTCGAAGAGCGCCTGGCCGCAGGCACCCCTGTTGTCCGTGTCATGACGAACACCCCCGCCCTCGTCGACGAGGCCATGTCCGTCATCTCCGCCGGCAGCCACGCGAGCGAGGCCGATCTCGCGCACGCCGAAGAGATCTTCGGCGCCGTGGGCAAGACGCTCCGCGTCCCCGAGGCCCAGCAGGACGCCTGCACCGCCCTCTCCGGCTCGGGCCCGGCGTACTTCTTCTACCTGGTCGAAGCCATGACCGACGCGGGCATCCTCCTAGGCCTGCCTCGCGACAAGGCCCACGACCTCATCGTCCAGTCCGCCATCGGCGCGGCCACGATGCTCCGCGACAGCGGCGAACACCCCGTCAAACTCCGCGAAAATGTCACCTCCCCCGCAGGTACGACGATCAGCGCCATCCGCGAACTCGAGAACCACGGAGTACGCGCCGCACTGATCGCCGCGCTGGAGGCCGCCCGCGACCGCAGCCGCGAGCTGGCCTCCGGCAACAACAGCTGACCTCGCCTGCAGCGCCGTTCAGTCGGCGGCGCTGTTCAGGCAGCCAACAACCCGATCGCCCGATACGCCGCATCCACCCTCGGCCGAGCCATCTCTCTGGCCTTCTCCGCACCCAACCGCAACACCCCCTCCATGTACGCAGGATCCGCGCACAAATCCTTGTGCCTCTCCTGTACGGGCCTGAGGAGCGCGACCACGGCCTCTGCGGTGTCCTTCTTCAGTGCTCCGTACGATTCATATACACCGCTCAGGTCCTCGGGGTTCCCACCCTCACAGGCCGCGAGGATCTCCAGCAGATTCGCGAGCCCCGGCCGCTCCTCCCGGTCGTAGACGACATCCCGCCCACTGTCGGTGACGGCCCGCATGATCTTCTTCCGCACCACATCCGGCTCGTCCAGCAGATAGACGATCCCCGGCCCCACGTCGTCCGTCTTCCCCATCTTCGAAGTCGGCTCCTGCAGGTTCATGACCCGAGCTCCGACCTTCGGATGCGTCGCCCGCGGCACGACGAACGTGTGCCCGTACCGCTGGTTGAACCGCACCGCCAGATCCCGAGTCAGCTCCACATGCTGCGTCTGGTCGTCCCCCACCGGCACCTCGTCGGTCCCGTACGCCAGGATGTCCGCCGCCATCAGCACGGGATACGTCAGCAACGACAGCCGGACACTCCCACCCCGCTCCCGTTCCCGCGCGGCCTTCTCCTTGTACTGGATCATCCGCCGCATCTCGCCGTCGGTGGCCACGCACTCCAACAGGTACGACAACCGTGCGTGCTCATCCACATGACTCTGTACGAAGATGGTGCACAGCTCCGGATCCAGCCCCGAGGCGAGCAACAACGTCGCCGCCTGCCGACTGAGCCTGCGCACCCGCGCCGGATCGTGGTCCACGGTCAGCGCGTGCAGATCCACGATGCAGAACAGCGCATCCGTCCCGTGCTGATCGACCTCGGCCCACCGCCGCACGGCCCCCAGGTAGTTCCCGAGTGTCAGATGCCCCGTCGGCTTGATCCCGCTGAAGACTCGCGTCATCTCTCATCCTCCTGGTCAGGACCGCCACACCTGCCGGCCGTCCCCCTGGAGGGAGATACGAGAACGGCCGCCGGGGCGGCGGCCGTCGAGTGCATACGTGAGCACGGCCGCCCTCAGGCGGCCCACCACTGCTGGTGACACGTACGCGTAGTCATGGGGGCCAGGCTACGCCCCGGGGGTACCGCCCGGCAGCGAGTTGACACACCCAGGGCCCATCCGTAGTGTTCTCCGAGTTGTCCGACGTGAGCGCCGACCCTCGGTCGGTCCCCGGACAGCCATTCCGCAGGTAAACACCGACAATCGACGACCCGTCGTCGTGCCGTTGGCATGCGTATTTACGGAATGAGGAATCCGCGTTCGAAAGGACGCAGCCCCCGATTAGCTCGGGAGCCCGGAATCCGCTAAAGTCTCACTCGTCGGAACGGCCCAACAGCCGTGAAGACAACCCCCGCTGACTGGGAATCAGGCCCGAAAGGATCTGATAGAGTCGGAACCGCCGGAAAGGGAAACGCGAA
>NZ_VTHJ01000087.1 GCF_008386495.1 Streptomyces tailanensis
GCGCCGGGCCATGGCCCGGCGCGCTTCGCGCACATCTCCTCCAACCGCCAAGGGGGAGCCCCATGGTGCCGCCGGCGCCGTCGGAAGAAGTACTGCCGCAGTCGATGCTGAGCCCACTGAGCCCGCAACCTCCTCGGCTTCGTCGACGGCACCGACCGCTTCAGCGGGTTGAGCAGCGAGGTGCGGGCGATGCTGATGCCGACCGTGGGCGCGAGCGCCTCGATCTTCTCCTTGCTCTCCTGCGGGACGTACCACAGGTCCGGCGCCGGGAACATGTTGCTGATCAGCACGTCGGGCTCGAGGGCGGCGTACTTCTCGACGTTGAACTGGCCGTACTCGGTGCCCAGGCTGGTCAGTTCCGCCACGTCCATGTCGCCGGCCTGCGGGTTCGGCTTGCCGTCCACCGGCTCGGTGGGGCCGAAGACGCCCTTGCACTCGATGCCGTAGTCGTAGAGCGCGGCGGCCGTGCTGACGAACGCCACGATCGTCCCGGGCTTGGCGTCGGTGCGTACGGTGCGGCCGCGGTCGTCCTTGAACGACCACGGCCCGCCGTTGCCGCTCGCCTTGGCCTCCGGGGTGCCCTCGTCCTCGACGCCGCCACTGCCGCAGGCGGCGAACAGCGGGGTGAGCGCGAGGGCTCCGCCGACCGCGAGCAGGCTCCGGCGTGACGGGCCGTCGGGGCGCGAACGGGGAGACAGGGCACGGGACATGGCGGTACGACTCCGTCACACGGTGGGGAGAGACTCCACACAGTCACTAGCGAGGTAAAGCTAACCTAAATGTAAGTCAGGGGGCAGTGTCAGAACGTGTCGTCGCCCTCGACGAACGTCCGCACCACCTCGATCTCCCCGATCCTCGACACCTCCACCCGGCGCGGATCGTCCCCCAGCACCACGAGGTCCGCCCGCTTGCCGGGGGCGAGGCTGCCGGCGTCGGTCTCCCAGTGGCAGGCGCGGGCGGCCTCGGTGGTGTACGCGCGCAGTGCCTCCTCCACGGTGAGCGCCTCGCCGGGGCCGATGAGCCGACCGGACTCCGAGGCCCGCTCCACCATGAACTGGACCGCCCGCAGCGGGGCGCCGTTCGCGACCGGCCGGTCCGAGCTGCCGGCGACCCGGATCCCGTGGTCCAGGAAACCCCGGCCCCGGTAGAGCCAGTCGGCCCTGTCCTCGCCCATCACCGTGGCGTAGTCATCGCCGTAATAGCGCAGAAAGCTCGGCTGGATGACGACGGTGACGCCGAGCGCGGCCAGCCGGGGAAGCTGGTCCGGGCGGACCAGGCCCGCGTGCTCGATGCGGTGGCGGGCCTCGGGGCGGGGGCTCAGCTTCTGGGCCTTCTCCAGCGCGTCCAGGGCGACGTCGAGGGCCCGGTCGCCGATCGCGTGCACGGCGAGCTGCCAGCCCGCGAGGTGCCCGGCGACGATCGTGCTCTCCAACACCTCTGCCTCGTACATGAGTTGACCAGATCCGTCGCTGCCGAGATAGGGGCTGGTGAGGGCGGCCGTACGGGCCATCATGCCGCCGTCGGTGAAGATCTTGAGCGCGCCGAGGGAGAGCGTGCCCTCGCCGAAGCGGGAACGCAGGCCGAGGTCGATCGCCCGGCTCGTGGCGTCCTCGTCGGCGGCCTTGACGGTGTGGAGCGCGTCGGCCGCCACCATGAGCTGTACGCGCAGCGGCAGTCGGCCGGACTCGTGGGCGAGTTGGTAGGCGGCGGCCTCAATGGGGCTGTGGCCGATGAGCCGGCCGCCGACCCCGGCCTCGGCGCAGCCCGTGATGCCCTCGGCGCGGCAGGTGCGCGCGGCCCGCTCGATCGCCGACGCCAGTTCGGTGAGGGAGTGCGGAGGCCTGGTCTTCAGCGCCGCCCCCATGGCGCCCTCCGCGAGGAAACCGTCGGCTCGGGCCACATCCGCCGGAAGTCCGTCGAGAATCGCCGAGTTGACCAAACATGCATGACCGGAGAGGTGGCCCAGGTACACCTTGCGGCCCGCGCTGACGGCATCGAGGTCGGTGGCGGTGAGGGGGCGGTCCAGGGTGCGCTGGTCGTAGCCGCCGAAGTCCACCCAGCCGCCGACCGGGGCCTCGGCCACCGCTTCCGCCACAACGCGGAGTACGTCGTCGGCGCGCCGGCTCGGTGCCACGCTGGGAGCCTCGGCCTTCAACCCCGCCCAGGCCAGGTGCACATGGGCGTCGATGAAGCCGGGGAGCACCGTGGCGCCGCCCAGATCCAGGGTCCGCCGCGCCGACAGCCCCGCCACGTCCTCGTCCAGACCGACGACGCGCCCCCGCCAGATGCCGAGTTCCCGTGCGGCCGGGCCGGCCGGATCCATGGTGATGATGCGGGCGTTGGTGATCCTGGTGCAGAGCACGAAGGGGGATCCTTCCGGTCGTTCGAGGGGCGGTTCGGTCGTATCCACGACGCTTCAGGGCTGGCCCACGAGGGCGAACATAGTTAGCCTTACCTAAGTTTTCTTTGTACGTTTCCTGTGTTGGTGAAACCGGTCCGGAGAGATGCGTGAGAAAAGCGGACCCGCCGGGGCGGAGCATTCTGTGGCGTGCGGTCGGCGGACAGCGTCGGGACGTCGCGCTGGGCGCGGTGCTGGGCATGGGCCATCAGACGGGCGAGGCCCTCGTGCCGGTGCTCATCGGACTGGCCATCGAGCGTGGGGTCGTGGACGGCGACGTCTCCGGGCTGCTGCTGTGGCTCGTCATCCTGGCCGTCGTCTTCGTCGGACTCTCCTTCAGCTTCCGTTTCAGTGCCCGAGCGGGTGAGCGCGCCTCCGTCACCGCCGCGCACCACCTCAGAACCGAGCTGATCGGCCGTGTCCTCGCGCCCGAGGGCGGTGCGGAAGAGGGGCGGCTGCCCGGCGAGTTGACGAACACCGCCACCGAGGACGCCAAACGGGTCGGCGCCGTCTCCATGGTGATCGTCGTCGCCTTCGCGGCGGCGGCCGGTCTCGCGGTCAGCGCGGTCGCGCTGCTGCGGGTGTCCCTCGCCCTGGGCCTCCTCGTTCTGCTGGGCACCCCGCTGCTGCTGTGGCTGGGACACCTGCTGAGCAAGCCCCTGGAACGGCGCAGCGAGACCGAACAGGAACGCGCGGCACGCGCCTCGGGCGTCGCGGCCGACCTGGTGGCCGGACTGCGCGTCCTCAAGGGCATCGGCGCCGAGCCCGCGGCCGTCGCCCGCTACCGGCGCATCAGCCAGGACTCGCTCTCCGCCACCCTGCGAGCCGCCCGCGCCGAAGCCTGGCAGAACGGCGTCGTCACCATCCTCACCGGCGCGTTCATCGCCCTGGTCGCCCTCGTCGGCGGACGGCTCGCCGCACGCGGCGACATCGGCCTCGGCGAACTCGTCTCCTCCGTCGGCCTCGCCCTCTTCCTCATCGGCCCGTTCACCGAATTCGCCTGGGTCAACGCCGAGTTGGCGCAGGGCCGCGCCTCCGCCGCCCGCATCGCGGAGGTGCTGGGCGTCCCCGGCGCCGTAGCGCAGGGGGCGCAGGCCGTTACTCAAGGGCACGCCACGGAGGGCCGACTGCGTCTGCGGGACGTCTCCTACGGCACCCTGCGCGGCGTGGACCTCGACATCGCCCCCGGCGAGACCGTCGGCGTCGCCTCCACCGACCCCGCCGACGCCTCGGCACTGCTGCGCTGCCTCGGCCGCCGCGCCGACCCGGGCACCGGAGCCGTGGAACTGGACGGAACGGAACTGACCGCGCTCGCACTCGGGGACGTACGCGCGGCGATCGTCGTCGCCGAGCACGACGCGGACCTGTTCGAGGGGACGGTCCTGGAGAACGTCACCGCCGCGGTCGGCGGCCGTACGACCGACGCCCACAACGGGGCGGTCGCCGCCGCGCTGACCGCGTCCGGCACCGACGAGGTCGCCCGCGCACTGCCCGACGGCCTCGACACGCCCGTCACCGCACGCGGCCGCTCCCTGTCCGGCGGCCAACGCCAACGCGTCGCCCTCGCCCGGGCGCTGGCGGCCGACGCGCCGGTCCTCGTCGTGCACGAGCCCGCCACCGCCGTCGACGCCGTCACCGAGGTACGGATCGCCGCCGGCATCAGGGACGTCCGCGGCGGACGCACCACGCTGCTGGTGACCAACAGCCCCGCCCTCCTCGCCGTCACCGACCGGGTCGTCCTCCTCCACGCCGGCCGCGTCACCGCGACCGGCGACCACGAACGCCTGATCCACGACTGCGCGGACTACCGGACGGCGGTCCTCACATGACCGAGCCCACGGACGCCATGACCGAGCCCACGAGCACCAAGACCGAACTCCCCCCCGCCGTCGAGGCCGGCAGCCGTACCGCCCCCGTCCTGCTCCCCGTCGCCACCCCCGCCCGCACCCGTGCCGCCGTCGCCGAACTGATGCGCCCGCAGCGGTGGTCGGCGCTGGCCGCGTTCGCCGTCATGGTCGGCTCCACCGCCGTAGGGCTGCTGGTGCCGCCCCTGCTGGGCCGGATCGTCGACCTGGCCGCCGAGCGCGGGTCCGTCGACGCCATCACGGCCACCGCGGGACTGCTGGTGGCCGTCGCCGTGGCGCAGGGCGTCACCGCCGGGTTCGGGCTGTCGCTGATCGCCCGGCTGGGCGAGACGACCCTGGCCCGGCTGCGCGAGCGGTTCGTCGAGCGGGCGCTGGCGCTGCCGCTGGACCGGGTGGAGAAGGCCGGCGCCGGGGACCTGACCGCCCGGGTCACCGCCGACGTGTCCCTCATCGCGGAGGCCGTACGCAACGCCCTTCCCGCGCTGGGGCGTTCGGTGCTCACCATCGTCCTGACCCTCGGGGCCATGGCCCTGCTCGACTGGCGGTTCCTGCTCGCCGCCCTGCTGGCGGTCCCCGTACAGGCGGCCACCGCACGCTGGTACGTCACCCGGGCGATCCCGCTCTACGCCGAGCAGCGGGTGGCCGCGGGCGCCCAGCAGCAGCAACTGCTCGACACCATCGGCGGCAGCTCCACCGTGCGGGCGTTCCGGCTGGAGCGGGAACACACCGAGCGCGTCGCCGAGCGGTCCCGGTCGGTGGTGGACCTGACCATGCGGGGCATACGGCTCGTGCTCGGCTTCTACAGCCGACTGCACATCGCCGAGTACACCGGACTCGCCGCCGTCCTGGTCACCGGCTACTGGCTGGTCCGCCAGGGCTCGGCCGGCATCGGCACGGCGACGGCCGCCGCCCTGTACTTCCACAGCCTGTTCGGCCCGGTCAACGCCGCCCTCGCCCTTCTCGACGACGCCCAGTCCGCCACGGCGGGCCTGGCCCGGCTCGTCGGCGTCACGGACGAACCCGTACCCCCGCTGCCGGACCACACCGCCCGGGCGGGCGGCGTCGAGGTCACCGTGCGCGGACTCGGCCACGCCTACCGGACGGGCCACCCCGTCCTGCACGACATCGACCTGACGATCGGCCACGGCGAACGCGTGGCCCTCGTCGGCGCCAGCGGAGCGGGCAAGACGACCCTGGCCCGGCTCGTCGCGGGCATCCAGCCGCCCACCACGGGCACCGTCCTCATCGGCGGCGTCCCGCCCACCGAACTCGGCCCGTCGACCGTCTCCCTGATCACCCAGGAGACCCACGTCTTCGCCGGCCCCCTCGCCGACGACCTGCGGCTGGCCAGACCCGACGCCACCGATGACGAACTGCGCGCCGCACTCGACCGCGTCGACGCCCTCGCCTGGGCCGAGGCCCTGCCCGACGGGCTCGCCACGGTCGTCGGCGACGGCGGCCACCGGCTCAGCGGCGAGCGGACGCAGGCCCTCGCGCTCGCCCGGCTGATCCTCGCCGACCCGCCGCTGGTGATCCTCGACGAGGCCACCGCCGAGGCGGGCAGCGCCGGGGCACGCGCCCTGGAGAAGGCGGTCGCCCGCGCCATAGACGGCCGCACCGCGCTGATCGTCGCCCACCGCCTCAGCCAGGCGGCGACCGCCGACCGCATCGTCGTCATGGACGCGGGCCGTGTCGTCGAGACCGGCACCCACGACGAACTGCGCGCCGCGCGCGGCCCCTATGCCGCCCTCTGGTCGGCCTGGTCGGACGCCCGCGACACCGGCCCCTGGCCGGACCCCGAGACCCCCACACGTACCGCTCCACAGGAACCCGAACCGAAGGACCGCTGATGTTCCGCTCCCGTAGAGCGCCACGGCTCGCCGTCGCGCTCGCCTCCGCCACCCTGCTCCTCGCCACCGCCTGCGGTGGCGACTCCGACGACGCCTCCGACGCGTCGGACGCCGGCGCGGAGGCGAGCACCTCCGGCGAGTCCGCCTTCCCGGTCTCCATCGACCACAAGTACGGCAGTACGACGATCAAGGCCGAGCCCAAGCGGATCGTCACCGTCGGCCTCACCGACCAGGACGCGGTCCTCGCTCTCGGCCAGGTCCCCGTCGGCACCACCGAATGGCTCGGCGGCTACAAGGGAGCCATCGGCCCCTGGGCCGAGGACAAGCTCGGCTCCGCCGAGGCACCGACCGTCCTCAAGGACACGGGCACCGGCCCGCAGGTCGAGAAGATCGCCTCCCTCAAGCCCGACCTGATCCTCGCGGTGTACGGCGGACTCACCAAGGAGCAGTACGAGTCGCTGTCCAAGTTCGCCCCCGTCGTCGCCCAGCCGAAGAAGTACAACGACTACGGCGTCCCGTGGCAGGAGCAGGCCGAGACGATCGGCAAGGCCCTCGGCAAGGCGGACGAGGCCGCCGCGGTGGTCAAGGAGACCGAGGACACCATCGCCAAGGCCGTCGAGGAGCACCCCGAGTTCAAGGGGCAGAGTGCCGTGATGGCCACGCCGTACGAGGGCATGTTCGTCTTCGGCAGCCAGGACCCGCGATCCCACCTCCTCACCGACCTCGGCTTCACCCTGCCCGCCGACCTCGACAAGGTGATCGGCGACCAGTTCGGCGCCAACATCAGCAAGGAGCGCACCGACCTGCTCGACCAGGATGCCCTCGTGTGGCAGGTCGCCGACGTCACCAAGGACGCGGACAAGCTGCACAAGGACGCTTCCTACAAGGACCTGAACGTGGTCAAGGAGGGCCGCGAGGTCTACGTCAACGAGACCAGCGACTACGGCAACGCCCTGTCCATGGGCACCGTCCTGAGCCTCCGCTATGTCGTCGAACGCCTTGTGCCGCAGCTGGCGGCCGCCGTCGACGGCAAGACGGACACCAAGGTGGAGCAGCCCGCGAGCTGACGCGGTCGCGAGCACGAGGAAGGGGCCGGTCGAGCGACCGGCCCCTTCCCGCTTGTCAGCCGTCCATCGACTCGGCCAGGCTCCGGGGCCGCATATCGGTCCAGTGGGTCTCGACGTGCTCCAGGCAGGACTGCCGGGAGTCGGGCCCGTGCACCACCCGCCAGCCGGCCGGTACGTCCACGAAGTCCGGCCACAGGCTGTGCTGGTTCTCGTCGTTGACCAGCACCAGGTAGGTGCCCTCGGGGTCCTCGAACGGGTTGCTCATACCACTCCTCATGCTCGGTTCGTGTTCCGCTCCGCCCACGCGATCAGCCCCTGGAGGGCCCGGAACCAGGTCTCGGCGAGATCCTGGACCGTCTCGCGTGGCAACAGTCCTTCGAGATACGACCAGTGCGCGGCCAGGACCGGCCCGTCCGCCCGGTCCTCGGTCACCACGTTGATCTCCAGCGCGTGACCCTCCCGCATCGCGTCCTCCGGCCCGATGTCGGCCGCGGCGTCGTCCTCAGGCGCGTACGACCAGTCCGTCTCCTCCGGGATGCCGAACCGGCCCAGGTAGTTGAACTCCACGCGCGCCGGTTCGCAGGCCGCCAGCACCTCGCGTGTACGGGGGTTGAGGTGGCGCAGCATGCCGTAGCCGACACCGTTCGCGGGCAGCGCCGCCAGATGCTCGCGCGTCCGCCGTACGGCCTCCGCCGCCCCCGGGCCGCCCACGAAGGCGTCGGCCGGATCGACCGGTCCGGGATCGAGCCGTACGGGGTAGACGCTGGTGAACCACCCCACCGTACGGGAGAGGTCGACTCCCTCCCCGCCCAACTCCTCCTCGCGGCCGTGCCCTTCGAGATCCACCAGCACCGAGGTGTCCGACCCGCCGCCGCGCCGCCGCCAGTCGGCGAAGGCCAGCCCGAGCCCCGCCAGCAGCACGTCGTTGACGCCGGCCCCGAAAGCGGCCGGTACGGCCGACAGCAGCGGACCGGTGTGCTCGGCGGGCATCCGCAGGACGACCTCGCGCCGGGTGGCGGTGGTGTCGCGGTCCGGGTCGGGCTCGCGGACGAGCGGGAAGGGTTCCGTGCCGGAGTCCAGGACGCCGGTCCAGACGGCGAGTTCGGTCTCGCGGTCCGGGGCCTGCGCGAGCTCGGTGAGCAGCCGCGACCAGCGGGCGAACGAGGTGTCGACCGGGTCGAGCCGGACCTGCCGCCCGGCGGACACCTCCAGCCAGGCCGCCGCCAGGTCCGGCAGCAGGACGCGCCACGACACGCCGTCCACCACCAGATGGTGGGCCATCAGCAGCAGCCGCCCGGGCGCGTCGCCCGCGTCGAACCACACGGCCCTGACCATCGCGCCCGCGTCGGGGTCCAGCAGGCCCCGCACCGCGTGCGCGTGCTCCCGTACGGCCTCGGCGAGCGCCTCCGCGTCGAGGCCGGCCACGTCCACCCGGTCGATCCACCCGGCGGCGTCGACCGCCCCGGCCGGCGGAACGCGCAGCGACCAGTCCTCGGTGCTGTGGAGCGAGGGCCGCACGAGGGTCGCCCGCAGCAGGTCGTGCCGGTCGGCGACGGCCTGGAGCACGGCGGTCAGGCCGGGCAGGTCCAGTGCGGCGGGGGTGCGGACGAGCGCCGACTGGTGGTACGAGGCGAACGGGCCGCCCAGTTCGCGCAGCCAGTGCATGACCGGGGTGAGCGGCACGACGCCGGTGCCGTCGTCCTCCGGCCGACGTGCTGTGGTGTCGACCGCCTCGGCGACCGCCGCCAGTGCGGCCACCGTACGGTGACGGAAGACCAGCCGGGGCGTGATGCGCACGCCCGCCGAGCGCGCCCGGCCGACGAGTTGCATGGCGACGATGCTGTCGCCGCCCAGGGTGAAGAAGTCGTCGTCCACACCAACCTCTTCGAGGCCCAGGACGTCGGCGAAGACCTTGCAGAGCGTCTTCTCGACCGGCGTGTCGGGTGCGCGTCCGGAGGAGAGGGCGGAGAAGTCGGGCGCGGGCAGCGCGGCCCGGTCGAGCTTGCCGTTCGCCAGCTCCGGGAAGCGGTCCAGGGCCACGACGGCGGCCGGGACCATGTGGTCGGGCAGCCGGGCGGCGACATGGGCGCGCAAGCCCGCCGGGTCGGGCGCGGCGCCCGGGGACGACGGGAGCACGTAGGCCACGAGCAGCTTGCGCGGACCGTCCTGACGTACCGTCACCAGCGCCTGACCCACAGCCGGATGGGCGGTGAGCGCGGACTCGATCTCCGCCGGTTCGATGCGGAAGCCGCGGATCTTGACCTGGTCGTCGGCCCGGCCGAGGTAGTCGAGCCGCCCGTCGGCCGTCCAGCGGGCCAGGTCGCCGGTCCGGTACAGCCGCGCGCCGGGCGCACCGAACGGATCGGCAACGAACCGCTCGGCCGTCAGCCCGGGAGCGCCCAGATAGCCACGGGCGAGGCCGCCACCGGCCAGATACAGCTCGCCGGTGACGCCCGGCGGCACGGGCTGGAGGCGCCCGTCCAGGACGTACGCCCGGGTTCCGGTCACCGGCCGTCCCACGAGCGGCCGTTCACTGTCACGGACCCGCGCCACCAGCGCGTCCACGGTCGACTCGGTCGGCCCGTAGAGGTTGAACGCCTCGGTGCCGCCGAGCGCGGCCAGCCGCCGCCACAGCGCGACCGGGACGGCCTCGCCGCCGACGCCGACGACGGCGAGCGGGCAGTCGTCGCCCCGCAGCAGCCCGGCATCGGCCATCTGGGCGAAGAACGACGGGGTGACCTCCAGGAAGTCGAACCCGTGCGCCACCACGGCCGCGGCGAGCAACTCGGGATCGCGCCGCACCTCCTCCGAGACGATGTGCACGCAGTGCCCGTCCAGCAGCCACAGCTGGGGCTGCCAGGACGCGTCGAAGAAGAACGACCAGGCGTGCCCCGCCCGCAGATGCCGCCGCCCGGCGGCCTCGACAGCCGGTGCGTAGAGCGTCTCGCGGTGGCTGTGGAAGAGGTTGCCGAGGGTCTCGTGGGTGACCACGACGCCCTTGGGGCGGCCGGTGGAGCCGGAGGTGTAGATGACGTACGCCGGGTGGCGCGGTGTCAGGCGCGCGGTCCGGTCGGTGTCGGTGAGGTCCGTGGCGTCCTGGGCGGCGATCCGGTCGGCGGTGGCGGGGTCGTCGACCACCAGCGGCTCGGCGTCCGGCGGAAGGGCCGTCCGCAGGTCCCGGGTGGTGAGCGTCAGCACCGGCCGGGCGTCGTCGAGGACGTCCGCCGTACGTTCCGTCGGCGCGTCGGGGTCCAGCGGAAGGTAGGCCGCGCCCGCCTTGTGCACGGCCAGCACGGCCACCAGGAACCGGGCGGTACGCGGCAGCACGAGGGCCACGAACTTCTCGGGACCGGCGCCGAGTTCGACAAGCCGCCGGGCCAGGCGGTTGGCCTCCGTGTTCAGCTCGGCGAAGGTCAGCTCGACACCGTCGGAGGCCACGGCGGGCAGCTCGGGATGGTTCCGTACCCGCTCCTCGAAGAGCGCGGGCACGGTCGTCGGCGCGGTGTCGACCGGCCGACTGTGCCAGCCACCGACCAGTGCCCGCCGCTCGTCGACGCCGAGGATGTCGATGTGCCCGAGAGCGAGGTCCGGGTCCGCGACGACCGCGCGCAGCACACGCCGCAGCCGGTCGGCGAAGGACTGCGCGGTCGCGTGATCGAACAGGTCGGCGCTGTACTCCAGCACACCGTCGACACCGCTGCCGTCGCCGCGCTCCACGAAGTCGAAGGACAGGTCGAACTTCGCGGTGGTGCCCGCCACCTCGTCCCGCCGGGAGCGCAGTCCGGGCAGACCGGAGTCGTCGTCCCCGGCCGCCAGATACACCACCATCACCTGGAACAGCGGATGCCGGGCCAGCGACCGGGCCGGATTGAGCACCTCCACCAGCCGCTCGAACGGCACGTCCTGGTGGTCGAAGGCGGCCAGATCGCTTTCCCGCACACGGGCGAGCAGTTCCCGGAACGTCGGCTCGCCGGAAGTGTCCGTCCGCAGCACCAGCGTGTTGAGGAAGAACCCGACCAGGTCCTCCAGGGCCGCGTCGGTCCGCCCGGAGATGGGGCTGCCGATCGGGATGTCGTGGCCCGCTCCGAGCCGGGTGAGCAGGGTCGTCACGGCGGCCTGCATCACCATGAACACGCTGACGCCGTGCTCCCGCGCCAACCGGTGCAGCTCCGCCGCCAGTTCGGCGTCCAGCGACAGATCGGCGGCGCCGCCCCGATAGCTCGACTCCAGCGGACGCGGCCGGTCGACGGGCAGCGCCAGTTCCTCCGGAAGCCCCGCCAACGCCTGCCGCCAGTAGGCGATCTGGCGTGCCGCCAGGCTGTCCGGGTCCTTCTCGTCGCCGAGGACGTCCCGCTGCCACAGCGTGTAGTCCGCGTACTGGACGGGCAACGGCTCCCACTCCGGCGCCCGCCCGGCCGTACGGGCCGTGTAGGCGACCGCCAGGTCCCGGTGCAGCGGCCCCTCGGACCACTCGTCACCGGCGATGTGGTGCAGCAGGAGCAACAGCGTCCACTCCGCCTCACCGGTGCGGAACACATAAACACGCAACGGGAGTTCACGGTCCAGCTCGAAGCCGTACGCCCCCGCGCGTGCCAGCAGCTCGGGAAGCCGCTCGGCGTCCGTCTCCTCCACCTCGAACGGGACGCGCACCTCGCCGGGTTCCAGCACCCGCTGGAAAGCCCGCCCCTCCTCGTCGGGGAAGATCGTGCGGAGCGTCTCGTGCCGTACGACCAGATCGTGCACGGCGGCCCGCAACGCCTCGACGTCCAGCGCACCGGTCAGCCGCCAGGCCGAGGGGATGTTGTACGTCGCACTGGGCCCCTCCACCTGATACAGGACCCACAGCCGCTGCTGGGCCGACGACAGCGGCAGCCGCTCGGGACGCGTCCGCACCCCCAGCGTCGGCCGGGCCCCGGCACCGCTCACCGAGCCTTCCGCCAGCCGCCGCGAGAGCCCCGCCACGGTCGGCGTGTCGAACACCGTACGCAGCGACACCTCGGCCCCGAACGCGGCCCGTACCCCGGCGACCAGCCGCATCGCGAGCAGCGAATGCCCGCCCAGGGCGAAGAAGTCGTCGTCGACGCCGACACTCTCCACGCCCAGGACCTGCGCGAACAGACCGCAGAGGATCTCCTCCCGGGGATCGCGTCCCCGGCCGCCGGTGCCGCTGCCCGCCGCGAAGTCGGGAGCGGGCAGCGCCCGGCGGTCCAGCTTGCCGTTGGGCGTGAGCGGCAGCGCGTCGAGGACGACGAAGGCCGCGGGGACCATGTGCTCGGGCAGGGCCGCGGCGGCGTGCCCCCGCAGCAGGGCCGGGTCGGCGCTCTGCCCGGCGGTGGGGACGACGTACGCCACGAGCCGCTGGTCGTGCGGTACGACGACGGTGTGGGCCACGGACTCGTGCCGGGCGAGCGCGGCCTCCACCTCGCCGGGTTCGACGCGCACCCCCCGGATCTTGACCTGGTGGTCGGTACGCCCCAGGAACTCCAGCGTGCCGTCCGGCCGCCAGCGGGCGAGGTCGCCCGTGCGGTACATACGGGCGCCGGGTGCGCCGTACGGGTCCGCGACGAACCGCTCGGCCGTGAGACCGGGGCGGTCGAGGTAGCCGCGCGCGAGCTGCACGCCCGCGAGGTACAGCTCACCCGCGACACCGGGCGGCACCGGCCGCAACGCCGCGTCCAGCACATGGACCCGGGTGTTCCGGACAGGACGCCCGATCACCACCCGTTCGGCACCCGGTTCCACCTGGACGGCGGTGACGTCGACCGAGGCCTCGGTCGGCCCGTACAGGTTGTGCAGCTCGGCCGGCAGCACCTCGTGGAAACGCTCCGCCACCGGCAACGGCAGCGCCTCACCGCTGCACATCACCCGACGCAGCCCGACGCACCGCCCGGCGGCGGGCTCCGCCAGGAACACCTGGAGCATGGACGGCACGAAGTGCACGGTCGTCACGCCCTGTTCGCGGATCAGCCCGGCCAGATACGCCGGATCCCGGTGGCCCTCCGGTCGCGCGACCACCAGCGTGGCCCCGGTGATCAGCGGCCAGAAGAACTCCCACACCGACACGTCGAAGCCGGCCGGCGTCTTCTGCAGCACCCGGTCGTCCGCCGTCAGACCGTAGGCGTCCTGCATCCACAGCAGCCGGTTCACGATGCCCTCGTGCGGGACCACGACACCCTTGGGGCGGCCGGTCGAACCCGAGGTGTAGATCACATAGGCCGGACTCAACGGGTCGTAGGTCGTGGGCAGTTCGCCCTCCGGTCCGTCCGGCAGGGCGCCCTCGACGACACACACCGGCCGCGCCTCCGCCAGCATGAGGTCGCGCCGTTCCTGCGGCTGGTCGGAGTCCAGCGGCAGATACGCCCCGCCCGCCCGATGCACCGCCAGCAGGGCGACGACCAGGTCCACCGAACGCGGCAGCGCCACCGCGACCGTACGCTCCGGGCCCACACCCAGACCGGCCAGCACCCGAGCCGTCCGCTCGACCCGCGCGTCCAACTCGGCGTACGTCAGCCGCTGTTGGTCATGCACGAGAGCGAGGGCGTCCGGGGTTCGGGCCACCTGCGCGCGGAAGAGCTCGGGCAGAGTCGTCGCGGGTACGTCACACCCGGTGTCGTTCCACCGCACGAGCACCGACTCCCGCTCGGCCTCCTCCAGCACCTCCACATCCCGTACGAGGACATCCGGTTCGGCGGCGACCTGCTCCAGCAACCGCACGAGACGACCGGCGAGCCGCTGGGCCGTCGACTCGTCGCACAGGTCGAGGGCGAACTCCAGGAGCAGCGTGAGCCGGTCCCGGCCCACCTCGTCCACGAACGTGAAATGCAGGTCGAACTTCGCCATGCCCGTGTCCATGTCGAACCATTCGGTCGGCATGCCCAGCACATCCGGGTCGCCGTCCGGCCGGTAGTGGTAGCCGAGCATGACCTGGAAGAGCGGGTTGCGGCCCGCGACACGGGGTGGATTCAGCGCCTCGACGACATGGTCGAAGGGCAGGTCCTGGTTCTCGAACGCCTTCAGCGCCGACTCCCGCACCCGCGCGAGGAGATGACGGAAGGTCAGATCGCGGTCGGTGCCGGACAGGTCGGTGCGCAGGACGAGCGTGTTCACGAAGAAGCCGACCAGGCCGTCGAGCGCGTCGTCCGTGCGGCCCGCGATGGGCGCCCCCAGCGGAATGTCGTCCCCGGCACCGAGCCGGTGCAACAGCGTCGCGGTCGCGGCCTGGAACAGCATGAACATGCTGGTGCCCGTGGCGCCGGACAGCTCGCGCAGCGCACGCGCGGTCTCGGCGGTCAGCTCCACGCGGACCTTGCCCCCTCGCCCGCTCGGCTCCTCCGGCCGGGGCCGGTCCAGGGGCAGGGCCAGCTCCCCCGGCAGCTCGCCCAGGGCGTCGGTCCAGTGGGCGAGCTGGGCCTCGCCGACCTGACCGAGCAGGGTGTCCTGCCAGAGGGTGTAGTCGGCGTACTGGACCGGCAGGGGAGCCCACTCCGGTGCACGGCCCTCCACGCGGGCCCGGTACGCGACGGTCAGGTCACCGAGGAACGGCCGGTCCGACCACTCGTCGGTGGTGATGTGGTGCAACACCAGCGCCACCACATGCTCAGCCGGGCCCAGCCGCAACACCTCGGCCCGGACCGGCAGTTCGGCCCGGAGATCGAACGGACGGCGCTGAGCCGCCTCGATCCGCGAGGCCAGCTCGTCCTCGGTGATGTCAGCCACCTGGAACTCGGGCTCGGCCGCACCCGGCGGCACGATCCACTGGTACGGCTCTCCGCCCTCCTCCAAGGACCTCGTCCGCAGGGACTCATGACGGCCGGTCACATCGCGCAGCGCGGCCCGCAACGCGTCGAGGTCCAGCTCGCCACGGAGCCGGAAGACGAGCGGGAAGTTGTACGCGACCCCGCCCCCGGTGATGCGCTCCACGAGCCACAGCCGCCGCTGGGCCGCCGACAGCGGGATCCGTGCGGGCCGGTCGGTCGCGGGCCGCAGGACCGGACGAGCGGGGCGTCCGGCCTCCGCCCGCGACGCCAGGGCCTCCGGCGTGGGCGCCTCGAACAGGTCCCGGATCGCCAGTTCCGCGCCCAGCTCGGTGCGGGCCCGGCTGATCAGCCGGGTCGCGAGCAGGGAATGGCCGCCCAGGTCGAAGAAGTTGTCCTCCGCGCCGATGCCGGGCAGCCCCAGCACCTCGGCGAAGAGCCGGCACAGCACCTCCTCGACGGGCGTCGCCGGACCCCGACCCTGGGACAGCGCGACCGCCGGCTCCGCGTCCGGCAGGGCACGCACATCGAGCTTGCCGTTGTCGTTCATCGGCAGCCGGGGCAGGACCACGAAGGCCGCCGGGACCATATAGCCGGGCAACCGCCGCCCCAGGTCCTCACGGAGCCGCCGTACGAGGGCACCGTTGCCGCGCGTGGCCGTGGGGGTGTTGGCGTACGGGGCGGTGCCACGGTCGGGGAGTGCGAGATACAGGTCCGCCGTGCGCCGGGCTGCCGTACCCCGTACGAAGACGGCGTCGAAGAAGCCCGGCTCGTCCGACCAGGTGGTCAGCACGAGGTAGCCCAGGCCGGCCCCCAGCGCGCGTACGTCCTCCGGCTCCACGCCCGCCGCGACCGCCGAGCCCGCGCCCGGCGGGCGTCCGGCGTCCATCGCCCGCATCGCGCCGAGGTCACCCGCCGTACGGGCGTCCGGGATCCGCCGCACCCGAAGCAGCTCCAGCCCTTCGAGCCGCGCCGGCAGCGCAGTGGGCCCGGACCACTCGTGCACCGGCGCGTCGGCCAACCGAAGGTGCGACCCGGCGGCGTACAGCACCACGTCGTACCGGTAGCGCGTCAGCTCGTTCTGGTGCCGCCCCGCCTTGGTGTGGATCTCGACGCCCACGCCCAGCGTCGTGAACCAGTCCGGGTCGACGAGCAGTTCCTTCTCCAGCGCGAGCCCCCGGTCCACCGCCCGGCGCAGAGCCTCCGGATCGGCGTCCGCACCCGCGCGGGCGACCTGGATGCCGGTCTGGAACACCCGGGCCTGCCGCAGATCGCGCACGTCACCGAGGAACAGGGCACCGCCCGGCGCCAGCAGCGCCATCGCGCCCCGGATCACCTTGCGCAGATGGTCCAGGCTGGGGAAGTACTGCACGACGGAGTTGATGACGATCGTGTCGAAGTGGCAGACCGGGAGACCGTCGGTCACCTCGGCCGGCTGGCAGCGCAGTTCCACCTTCCGCGCCAGCTCCGGGTCGGCTCTGAGGTCTTCGCCGATCTTGCGGATCACGGGTGCCGCGAAGTCCGTCGCCCAGTACGACTCGGCGGCCGGGGCGAGCCGCGACAGCAGCAGGCCCGATCCGACACCGATCTCCAGGATCCGCTTCGGCTTCAGCTCCCCGATCCGCTCGACGGTCGCCTCGCGCCACTCCCGCATGTGGTCCAGCGGGATCGGCTCACCGTCGTAGGAGCTGTCCCAGCCCGCGAAGTCCTCGGTGAAGACGGCCGTGCCGATCTCGGTGTACTCCGCCGAGTAGATCTCCTGCCACTCGCCGATCTGCTCCCGCTCGGCCTCCTGGAGCGCCTCGTCGTCGGGTTCCGCCGGGACGACATACCCCACCAGCCGCTTCGTGCCCGGCGCGGAGGTGTCGTCCCGGGCGATCATGGCCGCCCGCGACACCTCGGGATGCTGCGCGAGCGCCGTCTCGATCTCGCCAAGCTCCACCCGGTAACCGCGAATCTTGACCTGGTCGTCGGTCCGGCCGAGGAAGTCCAGGTTCCCGTCCGGCCGGCGCCGCACCAGGTCCCCCGTGCGGTACATGCGCTCGCCCGGCTGCCCGTACGGGTCCGCCACGAACCGCTCGGCGGTCAGCCCCGGCCGGTCCAGATAACCCCGGGCGAGTCCGACACCCGCGATGTACAACTCGCCCGCCACACCGTCCGGCACCGGCCGCAGCCAGGTGTCGAGGATGCGCGCCCGGGTGGCGCGGATCGGGCGCCCCACGGTCGGGGTCGCGCTGTCGTGCGTACCACCGCCGAGCGTGTTGATCGTGTACTCGGTAGGGCCGTACAGGTTGTAGCCGTACGTCCCCTCGGTGTCCCGCAGCGTGTTCCACACGGTCTCGGTGACCGCCTCGCCGCCGAGCAGCACCAGCGGCGGCCGGTGCCCCTCCAACAGGCCCTCCTCGATGAGGAGATGGGCGTACGTCGGCGTCACGTTCACCACGTCGACGCGGTGTTCCTCGCAGTACGCCACGAGCGCGGTCGCGTCCCGCCTGAGCTCCTCGTCGCAGACGTGCACCTCATGCCCCTCGACGAGCCACAGCAGCTCCTCCCAGGACATGTCGAAGGCGAAGGAGACCGTGTGCGCGATCCGCAGCCGCCGGCCACCGGCCGAGGCGATCGCGGGGGCGAAGATCTCCTTCTGGTGGTTGAGCTGCATGTTCGTCAGGCCCACGTACGGGGTGACGACACCCTTGGGGCGACCGGTCGAACCCGAGGTGTAGATCACGTACGCCGGGTGGTCCAGGCTGAAGGACACCGAGACGGGATCGGCGGAGAGGACGGTGAGTTCGGCCGCCACCTCCGGGTCGTCGAGCAGCACACGCGGCGTGTAGCCCGTCAGCGTCCGCGACACCGCCTGCGTCGACAGCAGGAGCAGCGGGCGCGCGTCCGCCAGCATCAGCGACAGCCGCTCGGCCGGATGGTCCAGCTCCAGCGGCAGATACGCCGACCCCGTGCGCAGTACGGCGAACAGCGCCACCACCATGTCGATCGAGCGCGGCAGCCCCAGCGCGACGACTTCCTCGGGACCCGCGCCGCGCGCGATCAGCAGCCGGGCCATCCGGTTGCAGCGGGCGTCGAGTTCGGCGTACGTCAGGGTCTGGGCGCCGAAGACGAGCGCCGTCGCGTCCGGGGTGCGGGCGGCCTGCGCGGCCAGCATGTCCGCCACCGTCTCGTGCGGCACGGGCTGCCGGTTCTCGGCCTCCTCACGGGCCAGCGCGGCGACCTCAGCGGGCAGCAGCGGGTCGAGCGAGCCGACGGCGGCGGCCGGGTCGGCGACCAGTCGCTCGACGAGGAGCACGAAACGGTCCAGCAGGCGTTGCGCGTACGACGCCTCCAGCTGGTCCGGCCGGTAGGCGAGTGTCACCCGCACCCGCTCACCGGGCGTGACCACCAGGTTCGCGGGATAGTGCGTGGCGTCCACATTGGCCACGGCCGTCGCGCCGTGCCGCTCGCGCAGCTCGGCGAGCCGCTCGTCGGTGTCGGCGTTGCGCAGCACGAACAACGTGTCGAACAGCCGCCGGTGTCCTGTCTCGGCCTGCAGCACACCCAGGCCCAGATACTCGTACGGCATGACCGCCAGCCGCTCGCCCTGGATCCGGCGCAGCAGGTCGAGGACCGGTTCGCGTGGGTCGAAGGCGATGCGGGCGGGCACGGTGTTGAGGAACATGCCGATGACGTTCTCGACGTCCGGCACCTCGCTCGGCCGCCCGGCGACCGTCGTGCCGAACGCGATGTCGGTGCGGCCGGTCGCGCCGGCCAGGACCAGCCCCCAGGCCGCGTTGAGCACGGTGTTGAGCGTCAGCCCCTGGCCGCGGGCGGTGTCGCGCAACCGCTCCGCGACTTCCGCGTCGAGCACGGCGTCCAGGTGCTCCGGGACGACCGGCTCCGCGCCACGGTCCGGTGCGGCGGGCACCAGAAGCGTGGGCTCCTCGAAACCGGACAGGGCGGCTCGCCAGGCCCGGGTCGCCTCGGTGTCGTCCTGCCGCTCCAGCCAGGTCAGATAGTCGCGGTACGAGCCGGGACGGGCAAGACCCGCCGGATCACCCCCGCTCTCGTACAGCGCGAAGAGCTGGTCCAGGAACAGCCAGGCCGACCAGCCGTCCCACAGGATCAGATGGCGGCCGATGACGAGCCGGTCGCCGCGCTCGTCGCCGAGCCGTACGAGCAGCATCCGGAAGAGGAGCGGGCTGGTGAGGTCGAAGCGCTGCGCCCGCGACTCCTCCAGCAACTCCCGCATCCGCCGGTCCTGTTCGGCCGACGGCAGCCCCGACAGATCCACCTCCGTCAGCGGGATCTCGGCGTCCCGCACGATGAACTGCACCGGCTGGCGCAGCCCTTCACTCGTGAACCCGGCGCGCAGACTGGGATTGCGGGCCAGCAGCGTGCGCGTGGCTGCCAACAGCCGTTCCGTGTCGACGCGTTCGGCGAAGTCGAAGGACTCGTGGACCGTGTAGACGTCCAGCGAGCCGGCGTCGAAGGTGGAGTGGAAGAACAGGCCCTCCTGGAGCGGGGCGAGGGGCCACACGTCCTCGACCCGGCCCGGTGCCAGCCGCTCGACCCGCTCGCGTTCCTCTTCGGTGAGGGTGAACGCGGCGGCGGTGGCCGCCGCCTCGGGCGCCGTCGCGTCGACGGTGGCCGCCGCGAGCGCCGCCGGTGTGCGGTGCTCGAACACCTCACGCGGGCCGAACACCAGACCTGCGCGGCGGGCCCGGCTGGCGACGGCGATCGAGCTGATGCTGTCGCCGCCGAGCAGGAAGAAGTCGTCGTCGACACCGACGTCCGCCAGCTTCAGCACGGCCGCGAAGATCTCGGTGAGCAACTGCTCCCGAGGGTTGCCGGGGGCGCGGGTGCCCCTGGCGTGTACGGCCTGCGGGGCGGGCAGCGCGGCCCGGTCCAGCTTGCCGCTCGGGGTGAGCGGAAGCGCGTCGAGGACCACCCAGGCACCCGGGACCATGAGGGAGGGGAGGGCATCCGCCAGGGCCTCGCGGAGGTCGGTGACCAGGGACTCGTGCGGTGCGGTCGGCTCGGCGCCGCCCACGGGCACCACATACGCGACGAGAGTGTCGTCCCGTACCGTCACGGCCGCCTGGGCCACCGCCGGCAGCCGTACGAGCGCGGCCTCGACCTCGCCGAGCTCGATCCGGTTGCCGCGCAGCTTCACCTGGCGGTCGGTACGGCCCAGATACTCGATCACCCCGTCTGCGCGGCGCCGTACGAGGTCGCCGGTGCGGTACATACGGCTGCCGGGCGGCCCGTACGGGTCGGCCACGAACCGCTCGGCGGTCAGCGCCGGGCGGGCATGGTAGCCGCGCGCGAGCTGGACCCCGGTCAGATACAGCTCACCGGGGACCCCGTCGGGGACGGGCCGCAGACAGGTGTCCAGGACCCGCAGACCGGTGTTCCACACGGGCCGCCCGATGGGCACGGACACACCCTGGTCGGTGTCCGAGTCGTACGGGTGGTACGTGACGTCGACGGCCGCCTCGGTCGGGCCGTACAGGTTGTGCAGCGGCACCCCCGTCAGCGCCTGCCAGCGGCTCGCTGCGGCCACCGGGAGCGCCTCGCCGCTGCTCAGCACCCGCCGTAGAGACGCCGCCCAGACGGGATCGCCGGTGACCTCGTCCGACTGGAGGAACGCCTCCAGCATCGACGGCACGAAGTGCATCGTGGTGATGCCCCACTCGCGTACCAGGGCGGCCAGGTAGGCGGGATCGCGATGGCCGTCCGGGCGGGCGAGCACCACGGTCGCGCCCTCCAGCAGCGGCCAGAAGAACTCCCACACGGACACGTCGAAGCTGGACGGCGTCTTCTGCAGCACCCGGTCGTCCGGGCCCAGTCCATACGCCCCCTGCATCCACGCGAGCCGGTTCACGATGGCGCGATGGGTGACGACGACGCCCTTGGGCAGTCCGGTCGAGCCGGAGGTGTAGATGAGGTAGGCGGGGTCGTCGGGGCGGGCGGAAACGGGCTCCCCGACCGCCGCCCGGACGTCGCCGTCCGTCGCGTGGGTGTCGCCGGCCGCCATGGCGTCGAGCAGCAGCACCGAGGGAGCGTTCCCTTGCGGTAGCCGGTCGGCCGTGCCGGACAACGTGACCACGGTCGTGGCGCCGGAGTCCGCCAGCATGTGCGCCACCCGGTCCGCCGGGTAGTCCAGGTCCACCGGCAGATACGCGGCGCCCGACTTCAGCACCCCAAGCAGTGCCACCATCAGCTCCGCCGAACGCGGTACGGCGATCGCCACGAAGGCCCCCGGACCGGCACCACGGCCGCGCAGCCGGGCGGCCAACGCCTCGGAACGGGCGTCGAGTTCGGCATAGGTCAGCCGCTCGCCCTCGAAGACGACGGCCGTCGCGTCCGGCGTGCGGGCGGCCTGCGCCGTGAACGCCTCGGCCAGCGTGGTCTCCGGGGCGAGGCGCTCCTCGCCGGCGGGGTGGGCGCGCAGTGCCTCGTCGGCGGACAGCAGCTCCACGGTCGCGGCCGGCCCCTCCGGGCCCTCGGCGATCGCCTCCAGGACCCGCGCCAGCCGGTCGCCGAGCGCGCGGACCTCGTCGCCGTCGAGGCGCTCGGCGTGGTGCTTGAGCCGCAGGTCGAGACGCCGCCCGGGCTTGACGACGAGCGCGAGGGGATAGTGCACCGCGTCGTGAAAGGCGTCACCGGTGATCCGTACGCTGCCGGAGGCGTCCCGCAGATCCGCCTCGGCGGGGTAGTTCTCGAACACCACGAGGGTGTCGAAGAGTTCGCCCGCGCCCGCGTGACCGGAGAGCCGCTGGATCTCGGCCAGCCCGAGGTGCTGGTGGTCGAGCAGCCGCGCCTGCTCCTCCTGGAGGCGGACGAGCAGCGCGCCGAGGGTCTCGCCGGGTGCCCAACGGAAGCGGGTGGGCAGGGTGTTGATGAACAGGCCCACCATCGAGGCGATGCCGTCGACCTCGCCGTCGCGCCCGGAGACCGTCGTGCCGAACACGACGTCGTCCCGCCCCGTCAGCCTGCCCAGCAGCAGCCCCCAGGCGGCCTGGACCACCGTGCCGAGGGTGACACCGTGCTCCCGGGCCCGCTCGGCGAGCCGCGCGGTGGTCCGCTCGGAGAGCTCCACCCGGATGTGGCCCGGGCGTACGGGAGCCGGGTCTGCCGGGGTACCGGCCAGCCGCGTGGGCTCGTCGAGTCCGGCGAGCGCGGTACGCCAGGCCGTGCGGGCTGCGTCGCGGTCCTGTTCGCCGAGGCGACGTAGGAACGTCCGGTACGGGGCGACCTCGGGCAGCGGGGGCGTGTCGGTGCCGTAGTACGCCATCAGTTCGCGGTGGAGGACGGGCAAGGACCAGCCGTCCGCGATGATGTGATGGAACGTCAGCACAAGTCGGCTGCGCCGGTCGCCGAGTCGGATCAGGGCACAGCGCAGCAGCGGGGGCGCGCTCAGGTCGAAACCCCGGGCCCGCTCGTCCGCGGCCACCGCGTCGCCCAGCGCTTCACGCACCCCGCCGTCCTGAGCCGACAGGTCGACTTCCCGCCACGGCAGTTCGACGCGCTCGGTGATGATCTGCACCGGCGTACCGTCCGGGCGCTGACGGAAGACCGCCCGCAGCGGCGCGTGCCGGTCCAGCAGACGCTGCGCGGCGCGGCGCAGCACGGCGCCGTCGACGGGCCCGGCCAGGTCGATGACCTGCTGGACCACGTAGGTGTCGCCGTCGGCGCCGCCGGTGACGGAGTGGAAGAAGAAGCCCTGCTGGAGCGGGGTCAGCGGCAGAAGTTCCTCGATCGACAGCGGGTGCGCGCCCTGGATCTCGGCGAGTTCGGCCTCGTCGACCTCCACGAGCGGGACGTCGACGGTCTCCTCGGCCGTGCGTTCGACGGCCGCCTGCGCCAGGGCCTCGACCGTGCGGTGCCGGAACACCTCACGCGTGGTGAGCCTCAGCCCCGACTCCCTTGCCCTGATGAGGAGTTGGATGGCCGTGATGCTGTCACCGCCGAGCGCGAGGAAGTCGTCCTCGGCCGTCACCGCGTCCAGGCCGAGCACCTCGGCGTACAGCGCGCACAGCAGCCTCTCGCGCGAGGTACGCGGGGCGCGGCCGGAGCTCATCGCCGCGTAGTCCGGCGCGGGCAGCGCCCTGCCGTCGATCTTGCCGCTGGGCGTGACCGGCAGGGCGTGCAGCGGCACGAACGCCGACGGCACCATGTAGTCGGGCAGCCACTCGGCGGCGTGCCCACGCAGGATCCGCATCAGCGCGCCGACATCACGGAACGGCGCGGGACTGTTGGCGTGCGGGTAGGCACCCGCCGTGCGGTACAGCCGGCCGACGGGGCCGTCGAGGACGAGTACGGCGTCGAACGCCCCGTCGTCGGCGTTCCCGTTCCAGGTGAGCGCCACCCGGTAACCGTGCTCCGCCGCCAGCGCGTGCACATTCTCCGGATCGACGCCGGTGGCCTCCTCCCGGCTGCTGCCCTCGAGCCGCCGCAGATCCGCCAGATCGTCGGCGAGACGGGCGTTGGGCACACCGGTGACCCGCAGCCGCCGCGGCCGCCCGGCCAACAGCCCCGCCAGCCCGGCGAGCCCGCCGACGGCGGCCCAGTGGACCTCCTCCTCAGGGACGCCGGGAACGGTCGTGGGCGGCCCCGGCCGTAGTACGACGTCGTACCGGTACCGGCTCAACTCGTTGTGGTGCGCGGCCCGCTTGAGCCGGATCTCCGCGTCGAAGCCGTCCAGCGCGGCGAAGAAGTCCGGGTCGAGGAGGAGTTCGCCCTCCCAGCGCACCGAACGCTCGACGGCCGCGCGCAGCGCGCTCTTGTCCTCGCCCTCGTCACCGGCCGACCGCCTGGTCTCCACGGCCGCCCGCAGCGTACGCAGCAGCCGAAGATTGCGTACGTCGCCGACGAAGATCCGCCCACCGGGCGCCAGCAGGTCCGAGACCTTGCGCAGGACGTCGACGAGGTACTCCCCGCTGGGGAAGTACTGGGCCACCGAGTTGATGACCACCGTGTCGAAGTACCCGGCCGGCAGCCCCTCGGTCTCGTGCGCGGGCTGGACCCGCAGCTCGACCTTCTCGGCCAGCGCCGGATCGGTGTCGACCTGGGCGCGCAGCGCCGCGACCGCCTCGGCCGACAGGTCGGTGCCCCAGTACGCCGCACAGCCGGGCGCGATCCGGGACAGGATCAGACCGCTGCCGACACCGATCTCCAACACCCGCCCGGGGAAGCCGAGTTCACGGATCCGCTCGACGGTCGCGGCCCGCCACTCGCGCATCTCCTCGACGGGGATCGGCGTCCCGTCGTACATGCTGTTCCAGCCCGCGTAGTTCTCACGGAAGCCGGAACCGCCGGAATCCCCGGCCGCGCCGCCGTCCTCCCGCTCGTGCGAACCCTCGGAACCGGCCGCGCCGTAGAGGAGTTCGTGCAGCTCCTTCCACTCCTCTACGCGCGCGTCCGGATCCGTGGCGCGCGGCCCGTCGAGGGCGGGCACGACGTACGCGACGAGCCGCCGGTCGCCGGTCCGGTCCTCCCGGACGACCACGGTGACCTGGTCGACGGCCGGATGCCCGCGCAGGACGGACTCGACCTCACCCGGCTCGATACGGAACCCACGGATCTTGACCTGGGAGTCGGCACGACCGAGGAACTCCAGCCGGCCGTCGGCTCTGCGCCGTACCAGGTCACCGGTGCGGTAGAGCCGCTCGCCGGGCTCCCCGAACGGGTCGGCGACGAACCGCTCGGCGGTCAGATCCGGCCGCCCGAGATAGCCGCGCGCCAGGCCCGCCCCGCCCAGGTACAGCTCGCCGGTGACCCCGGCGGGCACCGGCCGCAGGAACGCGTCGAGGACGTACGCCCGGGTCCCGGGGTCGGGTACGCCGATCGGGACGATCGCCCCGGCCGGGGTGTCCGGATCGCACAGCCCGAGCGTGGAGTTGGTGGTGGCCTCGGTGGGACCGTACGCGTTGAACATCATCCGCCCGCGCGCGTACCGGCCCACCAGCTCGGGGGAGACGCGCTCGGTGCCCGCCAACAGCGTGGCGGTGGGCGGCAGTCGGACGTCGTCCGGCATGGCGGCGAGCAGCGCCGGCGGCAGGATCATGAAGGTGATGCCGTGCGCGTTCGCGTAGTCGGCGAGGGGCGCGCCCGGCACCCGCCGCTCCGCCGGTACGACGACGAGCCGGCCGCCGGAGAGCAGCCCGAGGCACAGGTCCCAGAACGCCACGTCGAAGCTCGGCGACGCGAACTGCAGTACCCGGCTGTGCGGGCCGATGCCGAACCGCTCGCTCTGCGTGGCCACCAGCTTCGCCACCCCGCTGTGCGCGAGCACGACGCCCTTGGGGCGGCCGGTCGAGCCCGAGGTGTAGATCACATAGGCGGCGCTCAGGACGGTGAGGGGCGCCCCTCGGTCGGTGTCGGTCGGATCGTGGACCGGCCGCTCGGCCAACTCGGTGGCTGCGGCAGGCGAGTCCAGCTCAAGGAGCGCCATACCGTGGGCCGGCTCGGGGAGTTCGCGCGCGGTGTCCGCGGTCGTCACCATGCAGACGGGGCGGGCGTCGCCGAGCATGTACGCGATCCGGTCCGCCGGGTAGTCGTGGTCGATCGGCAGATAGGCGGCGCCCGACTTCAGGACGGCCACCTCGGCGACGATGAGCTCGGCGGAGCGGGGCAGCGCGAGGGCGACGATGCGCTCCGGGCCGGCGCCGCGCGCGATCAGGGCGTGGGCCAGTCGGTTGGCCCGTTCGTCCAGTTCGGCGTAGGTGAGTTCCTCGTCCTCGAAGACCAGGGCCACCGCGTCCGGCCGCCGGCGCACCTGCGCGGCGAACATCGCGGGCCAGGTGTCCGCCGGGACCGCGTGCTCGGTGTCGTTCCAGCCGACGACGACCTGGCGGTACTCCTCGGGGCCCATCAGGTCGAGGCGGGCCACGGGCGTGTCGGGGCGGGCGAGCGCGTCGGCGAGGAGGGTGCGGTAGTGGCCGAGGAGCCGCTCGACCGTCGTCCCGTCGAAGAGGCCCGGATGGTACGTGGCACGCGCCGTGCCCTCGCTCACCTCCAGCAGCACATCGAGCGGGGCGGGCAGCTCACCGGCGGGCCGGGCGGTGGTCGCGAACGCCGTGTTGAAGAACAGCCCACCGCCACGCGTGGGCCGGGGCGCCAGCTCGTCGACCAGGAGGCCGACGGGCAGTCGGTGTGTCTCCGCCTCCTCCCACGCCTGGGTAACGCGCCGCACCAACTCCCCGAAGGTGGGCTCGTGCTCGACCGACACGCGGAGCGGCAGACCGTCGTGTCCGACCGTCAGGTCCGTCGCCCCGGTGTAGCGGTGCAGCAGGGCGACGAAGGCCGCGAGCTGTTCGAGGTCCGAGGTGTCCGGGACGTCGGACAGGGTGCGGGTGTCCCGTTTCGCTACCGGCTGAGGCGGATGAGGCCGATCGGCGGGCAGTGAGATCTCCAGCGGCAGCGGTGTGAGCAACCGTCGCCAATGGGCCAGTACTTCCTCGGAACCGCACACAGCAGCGAGCCTCCCCAGCGGGTCGGGGTCCCGGCCCTGGACCGGGGTCGCCGTCATACTAAGGTAAGGGTTACCTAATTCACAGGGGGTTCAAAGAGACTTCCCAGGGTATCGGGTACGGCAATCCGCGCTCGTCCTACAGTTCAACAGCCAGTTCGGCCTACAGTTAAGGCAAGCCTCATCAAAGGAAGTTGAAGACGTGGGGACCTCGACGGTCCGGGCGGCGAAAGGCCCCCGCGCAGTACTGCTGCTCGCTCTCTCGGGCACGGCCCTGCTCGCGCTGTGCGCCCTGTCGATGGCGTTCGGCGCGCTCGGCGTTCCCCTCGACCAGGTGTGGCACACCCTGCTCGGGGACGCACCCAACTCCCGTATCGACAACGTCATCTGGTCCGTACGCCTGCCCCGCACCGCCCTTGGCCTCGCCACCGGTGCCGCTCTCGGCCTCTCCGGCGCGCTGATGCAGGCACTGACCCGCAATCCGCTCGCGGACCCCGGCATCCTCGGCGTCAGCGCCGGCGCCGCCTTCGCCGTCGTCCTGTCGGTCGGCGTACTCGGCATCGGCTCCGTGTACGGGTACATCTGGTTCGCCTTCGCCGGGGCGTTCGTCGCGAGCCTGCTGGTGTACCTCCTCGGCGGCCTCGGACGGTCCGGCTCCACACCGGTCAAACTCGCGCTGGCCGGCGTCGCCGTGACCTCCCTCCTCTTCTCGCTGACCAGCGCCATCGCCCTCACCGACCCGGACGCGCTCAACCGCTACCGCTTCTGGAACGCCGGCTCGCTCGCCAACCAGGACGAGGAAGTCCTGCTCCGCGTCCTGCCGTTCCTCGCCGTCGGCGCCGTCCTCGCACTGGTTTGCGCTCCCGCGCTGAACAGCCTCGCCCTCGGCGACGACGTCGCCAAGTCGCTCGGCCTCAAGCTCGGCCTCGTGCGGGTCCAGGGCGTCGTGGCCATCACCCTGCTCACCGGGGGAGCGGTAGCAGTCATCGGCCCCGTCGTCTTCGTCGGTCTCGTCGTCCCGCACATCGCCCGAGTCCTGGCCGGGCTCGCCGGCATCGGCCCCGACCACCGCTGGCTCCTCCCCTTGTCGGCCGTCCTCGCCCCCTGTCTCCTCTTGACCGCCGATATCGCCGGCCGCCTCGTCGCCCGCCCCACCGAGGTCCAGGCCGGCATCCTCGTCGCCTTCATCGGCGGCCCCTTCTTCATCGCCCTGGTCCGCCGCCGCCGACTCGCGGAGCTGTGAGGCCATGAGTTTTGAACTGTGGAGTTGTGAGCGCTTGGTCGGTGAGCCGTGGCGTTGGTCGCCCGCGCCGTCCGTATCCCTGGCGCTGTCGGCCCATGACGACCGAACCTGTGGAGCTGTGAGCCGATGAGTACCGACCTCGTGTCCGGGGTGGGCCCCAGGGATGGCGTGGCTGTCGTGCCCAAGGGGCGTACGGCCGGGCGGATCGCCTTTCGGTTGCCCGTGCCGCCTGTTTCCGGGGTGGTGCGGCCCCGGCTGTTGGGTGTCTGTCTGTTGCTCGCGGGTCTGGCCTTCCTGGCCTTCTCCGTGGAGACCTCCGTCGGGGAGATCGACCTGCCGCTCACCGATGTGATGAAGGCCCTGGTGGGCACGGGCGACCCGGCCACCGAGCTCATCGTCCACGAGCTGCGGCTGCCCCGGGCCCTGGCCGGGCTGCTCGTCGGGGTCGCGTTCGGCGTCTCCGGTGCCCTGCTCCAGACGGTGACCCTGAACCCGCTGGCCAGCCCCGACATGATGGGCATCACGCAGGGCGCCGGTACCGCGGTGGTCGCCGGGATCGTGCTCGGCTGGGACGGCGGCATGGGCACCCAGGCCCTGGGACTGCTCGGCGCGCTGACCGCCGGGCTGCTGGTGTACGTCCTCGCCTGGAAGCGCGGCACGACCGGCTACCGGATCGTCCTCGTCGGCATCGGCGTCGCCTGGATCTGCACCAGCGCCACCGACTACCTCATGGCCCGGGGCCAGCGCTTCCAGGCACAGGCCGCCCTCGGCTGGCTCGTCGGCAACCTCAACGGCCGCACCTGGGACCAGATCGGCCCCCTCGCCCTCACCATGGCCGTACTGCTCCCCGCGGCGCTGCTGCTCGGACGGCAGATCCGGACCCTGCAGCTGGGGGACGACGTCGCCCGGGGCCTCGGCACCCGGGTGCAGGTCGTCCGGGTGGCCGTGCTGCTCATCGCCGTAGGACTCGTGGCCTTCGGTACGGCGACCGCCGGGCCGGTCGCCTTCGTGGCCCTCGCCGCACCCCAGGTCGCCCAGCGCCTGGCCGGCACCGCCTTTCCCCCGCCCTTGGCCGCCGGACTGACCGGCGCCGTGATGGTGCTCGGCTCCGACCTCGCCGCCCGGAAACTCATCCCGGACACGGAACTCCCGGTCGGAGTCGTCACCGGCGTGCTCGGTGCCCCCGTACTGCTGTGGCTGCTCATCCGCGCCAACCGCGCCGGTTCAGGAGGCTGAAGACGTGTCATCGAAGTACGAGTCGAGCCATGACCGGCATGGCCGCACCCGCGCCGCCGGCGACCGCCGCGCCGACGCCCCCGTCGACGGCCCCGACCTGCGCGCCGAGGGCCTGCGTCTGGCGTATGACGATCGCGTCGTCGTCGAGGACCTCGACCTGGTGATCCCCACCGGCCGCGTCACCGCCATCGTCGGTGCCAACGCCTGCGGCAAGTCCACCCTGTTGCGCGCTCTGGCCCGGCTGCTGATGCCCAAGGCCGGCACGGTCCATCTCGACGGCCGTTCGGTGCACTCCATCCCGACCCGTACCCTGGCCCAGAAGCTGGGCATCCTCCCGCAGGCGCCGGTCGCCCCGGAGGGTCTCACGGTCATCGACCTGGTGGGGCGGGGCCGTTCCCCCCACCAGACCTGGTGGCGGCAGTGGTCGCAGTCCGACGAGGAGGCCGTGCACGAGGCGCTCAGAGCCACCGCCATGACCGACCTCGCCCACCGGTCCGTCGACGAACTCTCCGGCGGGCAGCGGCAGCGCGCCTGGATCGCCATGGCCGTCGCCCAGGGCACCCCGGTGCTGCTGCTGGACGAACCGACGACCTACCTCGACCTCGCCCACCAGATCGACGTCCTCGACCTGGTCACCGACCTCAACCGGCACCAGGGCCGCACCGTCGTCATGGTCCTGCACGACCTCAACCAGGCCTGCCGGTACGCCGACCACATCATCACGATGAAGGCCGGCCGCATCGCGGGCGAGGGCGCCCCCGCCGACGTGATCACCGCCCCGATGGTCGAGGACGTCTTCGGTCTGCGGTGTGTCGTCGGCGAGGACCCGGTCAGCGGCACTCCGATGGTCATCCCGATGGGCCGCCACCACGAGGGCACGGACTCCACTGCCGTACCCGTGTCGGGCACCACCGGCTGACACGCACTGGCGGTGCCCTGAGCGGCTGCCGGACGCCCGGACCTCTTACCAGTCCGGGCGCCCCGACCG
The DNA here is from genome assembly GCF_008386495.1 of Streptomyces tailanensis. GTDB lineage: Bacteria > Actinomycetota > Actinomycetes > Streptomycetales > Streptomycetaceae > Streptomyces > Streptomyces tailanensis. Next base: position 29,866 of record NZ_VTHJ01000087.1, read on the forward strand.
CTTACGGATGTGCCGTCAAATAGCCGCCCATCGTGCGGAAGTACTCCGTCGCCGCGTACTCCGTGCCGTCCTCCGTCCGCACCCGCTTCACCAGCAGCCCGGGCAGCCGCCCCGAGCGTGCCTCGGCACCGGCGACGATGACGACCCCGTCGCCCTCCCGGATGAAGATCCGGCCCGGAGTACCGCCGTAGCGCCCCTCGGAGACGGCGGCGGAGACGATCCGCAGGCGCTCGCCGCGGTGGTGGGTGAAGGCGTTCGGGTACGGATCCGACTGGGCCCGTACGAACCGCTCCAACTCCTCGGCGGTCCACGTCCAGTCGATGCGGCTGTCCTCCAGCGATCGCTTGTGGAAGAAGCTCGACCGGGAGCGGTCCTGCGGCGTCCACACGGCCTTGCCGGAGGCGATGAGTTCCAGCGAATCGGTGACCAGCGGCCCGATCAGATCGACCGTGCGGTGGAACAGGTCCGTCGCCGTGTCGTGCGGCCCGACCGGCACCGCCCGCTGCAACAGGACGTCGCCCATGTCGAGTTCGGCGTCCATGCGGTGGGCGGTGACACCGACCTCCTTCTCACCGTTGATGAGGGCCCAGATGAGAGGGGAGAAGCCGGCGTACTGCGGCAGCAACGAGTCATGGATGTTGAGCGTCCCGTGCTGCGGCAGGTCGAAGATCTCGGGCGGCAGCCAGGTACGCCAGTTGTTCGCCACGATGAGGTCCGGGTCCGCCTCTTTCAGCCTGCCGAGCAGCTCGTCGTCGCCCGGCCGGTTGCGCAACAGCACCGGCACACCGTGCTGTTCGGCCAGATCGGCGACCGAGTCGCTCCAGATCTTCTCGTACGCGTGGTCGCTCTTGGGATGGGTGACCGCCAGAACCACCTCGTGCCCGGAGTCCAGCAGAGCCTGCAGCGTTCGGTGTCCCCAGGTCTGGTAACCGAACATGACGACCCGCATATGAGCCCTCCTCAGCCGTTGCTAGGTAAGGCTTACCTTATCTAATATGTGTCTGCTTGGGGGAGGCTGTGGCCCCACTTGGGGAACACTGTGAACCCGTTACTGGGAGGCGATGACGCGGTGACGACACTGCAGACCGGGCCGGACTCCGTTTACGACGTACTGGGCATCGGATTCGGGCCATCGAATCTCGCACTCGCCATCGCACTCCACGAACACTCCGTCAAATCCGATGACGGCGACGCCCTTCGGGTCGGATTCCTGGAGAAACAGCCCCGCTTCGGCTGGCACCGCGGCATGCTCATCGACGACGCCACCATGCAAGTCTCCTTCCTCAAGGACCTGGTGACGATGCGTGACCCGACCAGCGACTTCAGCTTTCTGTGCTACCTGCAGGACCGGGGCAGACTGGTCGACTTCCTCAACCTGAAGACCCTCTTCCCGCTGCGGATCGAGTTCCACGACTACTTCGAATGGGCGGCCGCCCGGGTCGCACATCTCGTCGAGTACTCCTCCGAGGTCGTCTCTGTCCGCCCGGTCACCGAGGACGGTGAGATCCGTCACTTCGACGTCACCACGCGCGATCCCCGCGACCCGGACCACCTGACCGTCCGCCGCGCCCGCAGCATCTGTGTGGCCACCGGCCTCGAACCGCACCTGCCGCCCGGCACCCTCCTCTCCCAACGGGTCTGGCACACCAGCGAATTGCTGCCCCGGGTCGACGAAGTCCAGCGCTCCGGCGCACCGGTACGCCGCGCCGTGGTCCTCGGCGCCGGCCAGAGCGCGGCGGAAGCCGTCGACTACCTCCACCGCAGCTTCCCCGACGCCGAGATCTGCTCCGTCTTCGCCAAGTACGGCTACACCCCGGCCGACGACAGCCCGTTCGCCAACAAGATCTTCGACCCCGAGGCCGTCGACCTGTACTACGGCGCCCCCCGCGAGGTGAAACAGCAGCTCTTCGACTACCACCGCAGCACCAACTACTCCGTCGTCGACATGGACTTGATCGAGTCCCTGTCCCGGGCGATGTACCAGGAGAAGGTCCAG
>NZ_VTHJ01000088.1 GCF_008386495.1 Streptomyces tailanensis
GTCACCCCCACCCCGACTGCTGCCAAAACCCCTCACCACACCCAACGACCACCACCGGTGAAGGTCACACATTCGATGCAAGAACTGCCGTTCCCCTCCCCCGGAAGTGCTCCTGCCGCCGGCCGGAGTGGAGGCGGGCAGCAGCGAGGCGCCGACGCCGGAGAGGATCAGCGGCACGATCATCGCGCGGTGCGCGGTCTCCACCACGATCCGCGGCGCGACGCCCAGCACGGTGCACACGTCGTCCACCGCCGCCCGGGTTTCGGTGCCCGGTGGGGTCACGATCAGGTCCAGCGCGGCCAGTTCACGCGAGGCGATGGTGTCGCCCGGCGGATGCGGGTGATCCGGGGGCAGCACGATGTGCATCTCCTGCTCCGGCAGGTCGATACCGCGGAGCTCCGCCGTGGGCACCGAGGCGTCGACCAGGCCGAGTTCGCACTGACCGGCCGCGACCATGTGCGCCACGGCCGGGCCCTGCTCCGGGTCGACCACGCGCACGGAGACCTTGGGATACGCGTGATGGAAGCGCCCCAGCATGCCGGCGAGCGGATCGACCGAAAGCGTCGTCTGGGACACGATGTCGAGCCGGCCGCCGCTGAGCCCGGGGACTCCACTGACCAGGGAACGGGCCGTGGACAGATCGCGCAGGACCTGCCGCGCCGGCTGGACCAGCGCCTCGCCCGCCGCGGTGAGTGCGACGCCGTGCGGGAGACGGTGAAACAGCCTTCCGCCGAATTCGCGCTCCAGGGTGCGGATCGCATGGGACAGCGAGGGCTGGGCGACATGGAGTGCAATGGCCGCGGCTGTGAATCCGCCGTGCTCGACCACGGCGATGAAATATTCCAGCTGGCGTCGTTCCATCGGGTCTCCGTAAATTCCGGCACACGCTGTCACCGCGGCATGATCAAGCACGCCGACAGACCGGATCGGGCTGCCTGTTCACGGCTTCTCCACCGTCGCGTCCTTACTGTCACCGCTGCTGACCGTAACCCGACCTGTCCCAACGGGCAGTGCCCCAACAGTCAATAGATACATGGCAGTTGAAGCGCATAACTTGCTCCCCGCACAGGGCGGCAGCCTCGACGCGGCGCCGTCCTTTCACCAACGAGGGGACACACAGCCATGCGCAACAGCGCGCCCGGGAAAGCCGTCATAGGTACCGCTCTCGGCACGCTCCTCCTCACCGGCGTCAGCGCCGCGACCGCGCAGGCCGCACCGGCGACGTACGCCATCACCGTCGCCCAGGCCCCGACGGTCAAGACCGTCTACGCCGACACGGCCGCCGCCGCGAGCTGCAAGATCAACACCATCACCGTCACCCGGACCAGCATGTGCCTGCATGTCGACGCCCGTGTCGACGTGCGCAGGAACGGCAAGCCGGTCGGCTCCGCCAGCTTCGACATCAAGCACTCCATGACGCTGAAGACCAACAAGCTGAAGTGGGCGGAGAGCTTCACCGTCGGCAAGGCCAAGCTCGTCAACGCCGGCGGCATCCGCATGAACGTTTCCGTCGGCGGCGGCAAGGGCGTCAAGACCGCCGTCAAGTTCAAGCAGGGGTCCACTCTCGGCCCGGCCCACAAGGGAACCGTCGGCTACGCCGCCAGGGTCGCGAAGAAGAAGCAGCTCGCCGGCCCGGCCTCCTACCGGTTCACCTTCACCAAGCCCGGCTACACGATGGGCAGCTTCACCTACAAGTCCGCCAAGTACCGCTGCGACGACACGTTCTGGGGCCCCAAGAAGCGCACCAAGAACCCCGGCTGCGTCTTCCCGGGCGCCTCCCCGGTCTTCACCCTCTCTCGCAGCGACGCGAAGGTGAAGCAGTCCGCCAACCACATCCTCGACGCCCAGCGCAAGATCTCCGGTCACCCGGGCGCCTCCACCCCGCTGCACCGCATCACCAGCGAGAAGACCATCAACGCCAACCGCCGGGCCATGTGCGCGAAGGTGCACAACCCCGACCCCAAGAAGTACGACTGCGACGAGTACCCGTTCGCCGCCAGCAAGGAGGGCGGCAACCCGGCCCGCGGCAGCACCCGCATCATCTCCGCCAGTGACAACCGCAGCGCCGGCGCCCGCCTCGGCGGCTTCTACAAGGCCCAGCGCGTCCTCAACGGCGACGCCTACTACGTCCGTATCAAGTGACGCCTACTACGTCCGTATCAAGTAAGGCACGCAACGCGCCTGCCACCGTGCCCGTCTACCCTTCCGAGACGTAACCGGCGGGCACAGCAAGCACGATGGGGGTTCTCCATGCATCGCTCCAACTGGCCGCTCCTTGACGGCCGCACCCGGCCGCTCAAGTTGAAGGAGTGGGGCGACCTGGCCGTCATGGACCCCGACGCCGGCAAGCCGCCGCGCGGACGCGGGTTCCTGGCGGCCGAGAAGGACTGGCTGCACATCGACGCCGGAAGCGCCCTGGAGAACCCCATCATCACCCTCTACGCCGGGGACGACCCGGGAGCGGAGAGCGGCTGGGACGAGGTCGAAGAGATCACCGTGCTCTCCACGACCGGCTTCCTCGCCCTGTGCGACAGCGGATACGAGCCTCTGCGCAAGGAGAATCTCGCCACCGCGGGAGTCGGCCCCTACCTGATCCGCGTCCACGCCAGCGACCGGTCGTCGGACGACAAGAGGCCCCGCTTCCTCATCCAGGTCATCCCCGGCGAACGTACGGGCGCCGAGCCCGAGCCGCCCTCCGTCACGATCGAGGAGGCCGCCGGTCCGCTCCTGGTGCGGACGTCCTTCGAGCAGCCGGACGCGTGGGCACGCCTGCTCCGGACCCTCGAAGAAGGCTCCGAGCACTACGACTCGCTCACCGTCATCGACAACCCCGCCTACGCGGGCTTCACGCCGGCTCGGATCCAGGCACGGATCGGGCGCGACGACGAGGACTGGCCCGACAGCACTCTCGTCCTCATCGCCGACGAACGGGCACTGGCCTCCACGGAGCTCCCGCTGCTGGCCGTCGACAACCTGCCCGACGATGACGACGCCCAGTTCAGGATCACCCTCGCGGCGGCCGGTTCCTTCGTCGTCAACATGGAACTGGCGAACACGAGCTTCGGTGAGTGGGGCTCTGGTGTCGACACCGACGGCGTCTACCGGGGAGAGCACTACTGATGGCGGGCGTCCTCGGCTCGGCTCAGGCCGCGGCCGGTACGGTCAGCAGCTTGCCCATCGCGGCGAGCACCCCTGGATCGACCCGGTAGTAGACCCAGGTCCCCCGCCGTTCGGAGACCAGCAGCCCGGCTTCCTTGAGCTTCTTGAGGTGGTGGGAGACGGTCGGCTGGGAGACGCCCACATCGGCGATGTCGCAGACGCAGGCTTCGTTGTCCGGGTGGGAGGCCACCTTGGAGAACAGGCGCAGTCGGACCGGGTCGCCGAGCGCCTTGAACATGACCGCGGTGACCTCGGCCTCCTCCATTGTCAGCTCCCGCTCCGTCAGAGCGGGGCAGCACGGCTCGGCCGGGGGCGCAGCCACCATCTCCTGAAGCTTTGACATGTGTCTATATTGACACCGCTTGCTGTCGATGTGAACGGCCGGAGGCGCACCGGGTCGGGCAGGGTCTTGAACGTCGCAGCCATCTGGCGATTGATTTGATGAGCTTCTATGTTGACGACTGTCTATCTCGGGTCCATGCTGAGGGTATCGACAGACATCGAATCCGAGGGGGTGTCCCTGACGCGGCGCGGGCGATTGCTGCACGCCCCCCGCACCGCAGGCCCACTGATGGCAGGAGGATTTCCCATGCCCCGGCTACAGCTCGCGCTGCGCGTTCCCGATCTGCCGGCAGCGATCACCTTCTACACCAAGCTGTTCGGCACCGAGCCTGCCAAACTCCGCGATGGCTATGCCAACTTCGCCATCGCAGAGCCCCCGCTGAAGCTCGTCCTGACCGAAGGCGCGCCGGGCGAGGACACCCGCCTGGACCACCTCGGCGTCGAGGTCGACAGCAGCGAGGCCGTCCACGCCGCCACCTCCCGCCTCAGCGGGGCCGGCCTGGCCACGACCGAGGAGAGCGACACCACCTGCTGTTACGCCCTCCAGGACAAGGTCTGGGTCCATGGCCCCGGCCAGGAACCGTGGGAGGTCTATGTGGTCAAGGCCGACGCCGACACACTGGCCAGGCAGCAGGACAGCGCCTGCTGCGGCAGCCCGGCCGACACCGACAGCAAGGAACCGGCCACCGTGGGTGGCTGCTGCTGACGACCGTCATGGGCCGAAGGGGCCACGGGACATGGGCCGATGGACCCTTACCCGGCGGGGGTATCCGGCAGGAGCGTGCCGCCCGAGAGCCGCGGTCGGCGAGATGGCCGCCGATGGTGATCATGCCCGGCGGGTCGGGCTCCACGTACAGCTCGGTCGGCTCCAGGAATCTGGCCGACAGGCGACAGGCGACAGGCGACAGGCGACAGGCGACAGGCCGAGCGTGGCGCGTGATCATCTCCGAGCGGGGACGGCCGACCCCGCGCTGTGGCATCTGTTCGACGCGGGGCCCGTACGTCACTGGAACGCGGGACGTTGCGGCGCGGGCATTCCGCCCTACGGCAGCTGTCCCAGCGGATCGACGAAGAGACCGCACTGCTGTCTTCAAGGTCTCGGGCCTCGGTGAGAACGACCAGTCGTGACGCCGCGAGCAGCCCGTCGTCGAGCAGGTCCGTCTGCTGCCTCTCGTACGGCTACGTCATGGTCGTGGCCGACAGATCGGGACGGACGGTCGGCCCGCCGGGTGCTGCCTGGAGCGTGAGCACCATGGTGAGGCCGCCGCCGGGTGTGTCCTCGGCGTTGAGGGTGCCACCCAGGGCCTCGGTGAAGCCGCGGGCGACCGCGAGGCCGAGCCCGACTCCGGCGCCGTGCGGTGCGTCGCCGTACCGCTGGAACGGCGCGAAGATCCGTTCCTTGGCCTCGTCGGGCACACCGGGTCCACAGTCCACCACACGCACCTCGACACGGTCGCCGAGCGCGCTGGCGGAGATGAGGACCTTTTCGCCCGCCGGGCTGTACTTGACGGCGTTCTCCACGACATTGGCGACCGCGCGCTCCAGCAACCCCGGATCCACGGCGACCATGGGCAGCGTCTCCGGGATCTCCAGCTCCACGCTCTCCCCGGGATCCGATACGCCACCCAGCGCCATCGGCACCACCTCGTCCAGGTCGATCTCCCGGATCAGCGGCGTCAGCGTGCCGGTCTGCAGGCGGGACATGTCCAGCAGGTTGCCCACCAGGTGATCGAGGCGGTCCGCGCCTTCCTCGATGCCTTCGAGGAGTTCGGCCTGGTCCTCCTCGGACCACGCCACGTCGTCGGAACGCAACGACGACACCGCGGCCTTGATGGCGGCCAGCGGCGTACGCAGGTCGTGGCTGACGGCGGCCAGCAGGGCGGTGCGGATGCGGTTGCCCTCGGCCAGTTCCTTGGCCTGGTCGGCCTGGACCTGCAGGCGCTGGCGGTCCAGGACCACGGCGGCCTGCGCGGCGAACGCGGCCAGGACGCGGCGGTCCTCGGCGGGCAGTACCCGCCCGGACAGGGCGAGCGACATGTGCTCGCCGACCGGCATGTCGACGTCGGCGTCCTCGGGACGCAGGAGTGGGCGGGTGTCTCCGACGCCGGCTGTGACCCTCCATGGGTCGACGTCGGTTTCCCGTTCCAGCAGCGCCGCCGTGTCCATGCCGAAGGTCTCACGGACGCGCTCGAGGAGCGCCTCCAGACTGGTCTCACCGCGCAGCACGCTGCCCGCCAGGTAGGACAGGATCTCCGCCTCGGCACGCAGCCGGGCGGCCTGGTGGGTACGGCGGGCCGCGAGGTCCACGACCGACGCCACGGACACCGCGACAGCGAAGAAGACGACGATGGCGACGACGTCCTCCGGTTCCGCGATGATCCAGGTGTGGACCGGCGGGGTGAAGAAATAGTTCAGCAGCAGTGACCCGGCGGTCGCCGAGGCGAGGGCCGGCAGCAGGCCGCCGAGCAGTGCCGCACCGACGGTCAGTGCCAGGAAGAGCAGCACGTTGTTGGTGAGGTCCGGGCCCGTGTCGATGTGCGTGAGTACGTAGGTGAGCAGGAGTGGGCCGAATACGCCGACCAGCCAGCCGCAGATCCTGCGCGAGCGTCCCAGGCGGGCGCCGCGCGCGATGGGCAGCCCACGGCCCTTGGCGACCTCGTCGTGGGTGACGATGTGGACGTCCAGGTCGGGGCCCGACTCGCGGGCGACCGTCGCGCTCACGCCGGGGCCGAACATGTACTGCCAGGCCTTGCGGCGGCTGGCGCCGAGCACGATCTGGGTGGCGTTGACCCCACGGGCGAAGTCCAGCAGCGCGGTCGGGATGTCGTCGCCGATGACGTGGTGGAAAGTGCCGCCCAGGTCCTCGACCAGGGTCCGCTGGATGGCCAGTTCCTTGGGCGAGGCCGAGGTCAGGCCGTCGCTGCGGGCGACGTAGACGGCGAGGACCTCACCGCCGGCGCCCTTCTCCGCCAGCCGCGTGGCACGGCGTATCAGGGTCCGGCCCTCCGGACCGCCGGTCAGGCCGACGACGATCCGCTCGCGCGAACCCCAGATCTTCGACACCCGGTGCTCGCTGCGGTACTGCTGGAGGTAGGCGTCGACCCGGTCGGCCACCCACAACAGCGCCATCTCCCGCAGGGCGGTCAGGTTGCCGGGCCGGAAGTAGTTGGAGAGCGCCGCGTCGACCTTGTCCGGTTTGTAGATGTTGCCGTGCGCCATACGGCGGCGCAGGGCCTCCGGTGACATGTCGACCAGCTCGATCTGGTCGGCCCGGCGTACGACCTCGTCCGGCACGGTCTCCTTCTGCCGTACGCCGGTTATGGACTCGACGATGTCCCCGAGCGACTCCAGGTGCTGGATGTTCACCGTCGAGATCACGTCAATGCCCGCGGCCAGCAGTTCCTCGACGTCCTGCCACCGCTTGGTGTTGCGTGAGCCGGGCACGTTCGTGTGCGCCATCTCGTCCACCAGGGCCACCTGCGGTTTGCGGGCCAGCGCGGCGTCCACGTCCATCTCGGTGAACGTGGTGTCCCGGTACTCGATCTCGCGGCGCGGCACCTGCTCCAGGCCGTGCAGCATCACCTCAGTGCGCGGGCGGTTGTGGTGCTCGACGAAGGCGACGACGCAGTCGGTACCGCGCTCGACGCGCCGGTGCGCCTCGGACAGCATCGCGTACGTCTTGCCCACCCCTGGTGCCGCACCGAGGTAGATCCTGAGCTTGCCGCGTCCCATCGTCGTCGCTGCTCCTCGAAGCGGTGGAGGTGCCACTCGGTGGGGGCGAGGCGGAGGTCACGGCTCCCACGCATGGCCTTGCTTCGGCTCAGTCGAGTTCCGCGAAGGCCTCCACCGCCTGGGTCTTGCCGGTGACGATGATGACGTCGCCCTTGGCTATGACGGTCTCGGCGGTCGCGTAGGTGAAGCCCTCGCCGGGGCGCTTGATGCCGACGACGGTGATCCCGTACTTGGAACGGACTTGGCTCTCGCCCAGCGGCATACCGGTGGCGACCTCCGGCGCGACGGTCTTCACCAGCGCGTAGTCGTCGTCGAACTCGATGAAGTCGAGCATGCGCCCGGTCACCAGGTGGGCGACGCGCTCGCCCATGTCGTGTTCGGGCAGCACCACATGGTGCACGCCGAGCCGCTCCAGGATCTGACCGTGCTGGCGGCTGATGGCCTTGGCCCAGATGTTGGGGACCTCCGCCTCCAGCAGGTTGGCGGCGATCAGGATGGAGGCCTCGATGTCGGTGCCGATGCCGACGACGGCGCTGGTGAACTCGTGCACGCCGAGCTGGCGCAGCGTCTCGGGGTCGGTGCAGTCGGCGACGACGGCGTGCGTGAGGTCGTCGCTCAGACGCTGAACGAGCTGGGCGTCGGTGTCGACGCCCAGGACGTCCCAGCCGCGGCGCATCAGCTCGTTGGCGAGTGAACTGCCGAACCGGCCCAGGCCGATGACGGCCACCCGCTGGTCCCCGTGCTGGTCGGAGGCGTGGTGGGCGGTCAGCTGCTTGGTCCGGCGGCGGCGCACGGAGTGCAGGTAGTTAACCAATGACGGGTCGCTCCTCGGGTAGCTCATAACGGCGGGTCCGCTCGCGGAGCGCGAGCGCGGAGACGAGGGTGACCGGGCCGAGCCGGCCGACGAACATGAGCAGGATGACGATCAGTCGGCCAGAGGTCGGCAGGTCCGCGGTGATGCCGGTCGACAGCCCTACTGTGCCGAAGGCGGACACGGCCTCGAAGAGCACCTCCTCGAAGGGTTTGTCCACGACGACCAGCAGAGCGAGGGTCGCGGTCATCACGAAGCCCACGCCGGCCAGGGCGACCGTCAGCGCCTGGCGCAGCACGTGCGGGGCCAGCTTGCGGCCCATGACACCAGAGTGCGGCTCGCCACGGAATTCGGCCAGCATGGCAGCGCCCAGTACGGCGAAGGTGGACACCTTGATGCCGCCCGCGGTGCCCGCGCTCCCGCCACCGACGAACATGAGCATGCAGGTCATCAGCAGGGTGGCGTCGGTCATCGCGCCGATGTCGACGCTGTTGAACCCGGCGGTGCGGGACATGGCGGAGTGGAAGAACCCGGCGAGGATCTTCTCGTGCCAGTCGAAGGATCCGAGCGTGTCGTCGTTGGCCCACTCCAGGGCGCAGGTCAGTACGGTCCCGAGGGCGAGCAGGACGGCGGTGGTGGCCACGGTGAGGCGGAAGTGCAACGACCAGCCCCGGCGACCGGTGAGTCGCTGCCGTCGGTGGTGGCGCAGCAGCTCCAGCAGTACGGGGAAGCCGATGCCGCCCAGGATCACCGCGACCGCGATCGGCAGGGTCACCCATGGGTCTTGGGCGTACTTGGTCAGGCTGTCGGCGTGCAGTCCGAATCCGGCGTTGTTGAACGCGGAGACGGCGTGGAAGAACCCGAGGTACCAGGCGTCCCAGATGGACTCGCCGTAGCCGAAGCGCAGCCGGAGTGCGAGCACGGCGCCCACCGCCAGCTCGACCATCAGCGTGCAGCCCGCCACGCCCAGCAGGACCCTGCGGACGTCGCCGATGCCGAGGCTTTTGGTCTCCGCCTGTGCGGTCAGCTGCATCCGCAGCCGCAGCTTGCCCGAGATCAGCAGCCCCAGCAGCGAGGCCATCGTCATGATCCCGAAGCCGCCGATCTGGAACAGGACCAGGATCACGCCCTCGCCGAAGCCGCTCCAGTAGGTTCCGGTGTCGACCACCACCAGCCCGGTCACGCAGACCGCCGAGGTGGAGGTGAACAGCGCCGTCACGAAGTCCGCGGACGAGCCGTCCTCACTGGCAGCAGGCAGCATGAGCAGGGCGGTGCCCAGCAGGATCACCGCACCGAAGGCCATCACCACGGTGCGCGCCGGGTGCGCCATGAACAGCGACTGCCACCCCCGCGTCGCGCGGGCCGACCTTGCCGCCCGCACCGCACGTCCCGCCAACATCCGGCCCTCTCGCCTGTCGTCACCTCGCCAAGACATCGTCAAGGATCCGTCAGGTCCGCGCCAAGATCCCGGCGCCACACACTAACCGAGCCCCAGAGCGGGGCTGCCGCCGGTGCAGCCGAGCGGGTCGTCGCCCTCGTGGACGCTCCCGGGACGCCCGGCGACGCCAGGTCGACAACCGGCGCAAGGCCTAACAGGGCTGACCCCGGGGCAGCACCACCCACGACCGGGATCCTTTACGTCCCCTTGGCCCCCTTCCGGCGTGCGGCATGGCCATGAGGGCTTCCCGCGCACCTAGCATCGCCAGATGTGAGGTCCCTGCCCAAGCGCCTGCTCGTCGGGCGTCCCTGCGGACCACCCGGCTCGGCGAGACCCTGCTGCCGAAGCGACTGGCCATCCCGGTGTTCTGCGGCGATCCGCTGTCCTCGGTGGCGTACGCCACCGAGGAGATCCTGCTCATCCTCGCCTTCGGCGGCATCGCGCTGCTGCACCTCGCCTGGTCCGTCGCCGCCGCGATCGTCGTGCTGCTGGTGGTGGTGATCACCTCCTCCGGCAGACCTGCCACGCCTGTCCCGGCGGCGGCGCCTACGCGTGTGGGAACAGCTCCCGCACAACCAGAGCGCCCTGCGCCTCAAGACCCGCCTGCTGTTCATGCCCGGCGTCATGGTGACCAGCGTCCCGTTGCCGTGGAGGAAGTAGCATCCGCTGAACGCACAAGGCCCAGGAGGATCGGTCATGGTGGAGTGGCGCCCGTGGCGCGCTGCCGTCCGGCCCGTGCCCGAGCCGCTGGCGACGCCCTTCGTGTGGGCGGCGGCCTTCGTCGGCTCGCTCCTTCTGGTGGCCGTACTGGGAGCCGTCGGAGGGCTGTCGAGTTCCGCCGTCGCCCTCGGCGCGCTGTGCGCGTTCGCCGCTCTGCTCGGCCTGCCCGCACACTTCCGCGCCGCCCCCGGCATCGCCCTCGTGTGCTGGCTGTTCCTCAACGCCTACGCCGTCGCACCGCACGGCGAACTCGCCTGGCAGGGCCACCCCGACATCGCCCGCGTCCTGCTCCTGCTGACTGCCGCACTCCTCGGCACGCTCATCGCACGGATCGTGAACGCGATGGGGGCGCATCGACGCGTCACACCCGTCCACGGACCCGAGTGAGGCGGCAGAGGCATCCCTCCTCTGCACCTGACGGTCAGTGTCCGCACCTCACCTCGAAAATTGCCGGAACCCGGCAACGAATACCCCTCCGCAGTGCCCGTTGGCGATCTATAAAAGACGCATCAAGAACAGGTAAGGTTCCCCCCGGTGTGCCGGGAAGCCTGGTCGGCGAGCAAGGGATCACTCTCTCTCCGATCGGGGGCTGGGCCATGGTGCTCGTGGTGGTGTTCGGCGTCGCACTGTTGATAGCGGTGCTGTTGTCCGGCCTGGCGGCACGGACCGTACTGTCCACCTCCTTCCTCTTCCTCGTCGGCGGCGCGCTCGTCAGCGACGGCTTCCTCGGTCTGATCCACATCACGCCGGACAGCGAGATCGTGTCCGTCACGGCCGATCTGGCGCTGTTCGCGGTGCTGTTCACCGACGGCATGCACGTCTCCTTCCCGAAACTGCGCGAGAACTGGCGCAACCCGGCCCGCGCGCTCGGGCTCGGCATGCCGCTGGCCTTCGTCGGGATGGCGCTGGTCACGCACTTCGTGGTGGGCCTGGACTGGACGACGTCCTTCCTCGTCGGCGCCGTGCTCGCGCCCACGGACCCGGTGTTCGCCTCCGCGATCGTCGGGCGTAAGGAAGTCCCTTCCAAGTTGCGGCAGTTGCTGAACGTGGAGAGCGGCATCAACGACGGGCTCGCCCTGCCGGTGGTGCTCATCCTGATCGCCGCGGCCGGGCCGACCTCCGGTCACGCCGAGGCCGACCTCGGGAAGATCGCGCTGGAGCTGGTCCTCGGCCTGGTCTTCGGCATCGTCATCCCGTTCGTGGTGATCGAGCTCGTACGGTTCCGGCTGCTGGGCGCCGAGCCCAAGCTGCAACCACTGCTGCCGCTGGCCATCGGCGTGATCCTGTACGCGCTGTGCCACCTCACGCACGCCAACCCCTACCTCGCCGCGTTCTCCGCGGGCGCGGTGCTCACCGCGCGCTCGCTGGAGGCGAAGGAGGCGTTCGAGCCGCTCGGCGAGGCGCTGGCGGAGCTGGCCAAGTTCGCGGCACTGCTGGTGTTCGGCGCGCTGCTGACCCCGAAGCTTTTCGGTGACCTGTCCATCGGCGGGTACGTCGCAGTCGTCCTCGCCATCGTGCTGATCCGGCCGGCCTCGCTGCTGCTGTCGCTGATCGGCACCCGGTTCACCCGGCAGGAGAAGCTGGTCGCCGCCTGGTTCGGGCCGAAGGGCTTCGCCTCGGTGGTGTACGGGCTGCTGGTGCTGCAGGCCGGGATCCCGCAGGGCGAGGAGGCGTTCACGCTCATCGCCGTGTGCATCGCCTTCTCGATCGTCGCGCACAGCTCGACCGACGTGCCGATCGCCCGCCTCTTCCACGTCGAGGACCTCGTCGGCGTACCCGGCGACGACGAGGCATCCCGTAAGACCGAGGAGGCCCGCACCGACGAGGCCCGCACCGAGGAGGCCGGCCGTGTCGGCCCGTGAACTAGCCGAGCCTTATCACATCGCGGCCCTCATGGCGCGAACGCACAGTTCTTTGGTCGCCGTCGTTGAAAGCGACGGCGACCAGGCCCGGTCGGCAGGCGCCATGACGGCCGGCCGCCTGATGGAACAACTCATCGGAGGATCGTGAACGGCTGGCAGAGCTGGGCGGCGATCGCCGTCTTCGTGGCCACGTACGGCCTGGTCATCAGCGAGAAGATCCACCGCGTGGGCGCGGCGCTCGGCGGCGCCGCGCTGATGCTGGCGATCGGCGCCACCGACGACAAGTCGGCGTTCTTCTCCGAGCACAGCGGGGTCGACTGGAACGTCATCTTCCTGCTGATGGGCATGATGATGATCGTCGGCGTGCTCAAGAAGACCGGCATGTTCGAGTACCTGGCCATCTGGGCGGTGAAGCGGGCGCGGGCCAGACCTTTCCGCGTGATGGTCATGCTCATCGTGATCACCGCGGTCGCCTCGGCGCTCCTCGACAACGTCACCACCGTCCTGCTGATCGCCCCGGTGACCCTGCTGGTGTGCGAGCGGCTGGCGCTGCCCGCGGCGCCGTTCCTGATCGCGGAGGTGATGGCCTCCAACATCGGCGGCACCGCGACCCTGGTCGGCGACCCGCCCAACATCATCATCGCCAGCCGCGCCGGCCTGACCTTCAACGACTTCCTGATCCACCTCGCCCCGCTGTCCGCGATCCTCGTCGTGGTGCTCGTCGCCCTGTGCCGGTTCCTGTTCCGCAAGTCCTTCGTCTACGACGAGGCGCGCGCCGAGGAGGTCATGGCCCTGGAGGAACGCGAGGCCATCCGCGACCCCCGCCTGCTGATCCAGGGCCTGATCGTCCTGCTCCTGGTCGTCATCGGGTTCGTGCTCCATCCTGTGCTGCACTACGAGCCCAGCGTCGTCGCCCTGCTCGGCGCGGGCCTGCTCATCGCGGTCTCCTCCGCGGAGACCGGCGACGTGCTGAAGGAGGTCGAGTGGCCCACGCTCGCCTTCTTCGCCGGGCTGTTCATCATGATCGGCGGCCTGATCGAGACCGGTGTCATCGGCGAGATCTCCACCTCCCTCGCCGACGCCATCGGCGACAACGAGCTGGGCGGCTCGATGCTGATGGTGACCGCCTCGGCCGTGCTGTCCGGCATCGTGGACAACATCCCCTACGTCGCCACCATGGCCCCGATCACCGCCGACCTGGTGGAGAACATGGGCGGCGCACCCGACCACGTCATGTGGTGGGCCCTGGCCATCGGCGCCGACCTGGGCGGAAACGCCACCGCGATCGGCGCCAGCGCCAACGTCGTCGTCCTCGGCATCGCCGAACGCAGCCGCCAGCCCATCACGTTCTGGCAGTTCACCAAGTACGGCCTGGTCGTCACGGTCGTCACCGTGGCGCTGTCCGTCCTGTACGTGTGGCTGCGCTACTTCGCCCTGGCCTGAGGGGGGTCACCGACGTCATGGTCCTGTTCCCCCAGCCCACACGAGGGGTCCCGCGGCCGGGACACATGATCGTGTGCGGCGACGACGCGCTCGCCGAGCGGCTGGCCGGCGAACTCGCCACGGTGTACCGGGAGCGCGTCACCCTCGTCGTGCCGCCCGCACCCGGGGCCGGCCCGGCAGGGCGCGCGCCCCAGGCCGCCACGCTGCTCGGACGATTGCAGGCGGCGATGAGCCGTACGGACGCGGACCTCGCGGCACCGCGGGTGGTCGAGGCTCCCGTCCTGGACGAGGCCGCCCTGGCCGGGGCAGGCACGCGTGAGGCCGCCGCGCTGGCGCTGGTGCACGACGACGACGCGACCAACATCCACGCCGCGCTGGCCGCCCGCCGCCTCAACCCCCGGCTGCGCCTGGTCATCCGGCTCTACAACCGCAGGCTCGGCCAGCACCTGGAGGAACTCCTCGACCAGGCCGCCGCCCTCGCCGTACCCGGCCTGGACCCGGAGGCCCTGGACACGTCCACCACCATCCTGTCGGACGCCGACACGGCCGCCCCGGCACTGGCGGCCACCGCGGTCGCCGGCACCAGCAAGGTCGTCCAGGCCGACGGACTGCTGCTGCGCGCGGTCGAACGCACCCCGCCGCGCCCCGGTGAGGCGGCCGACCCGGGCCTGTGCACGCTCGCCCTGCTCTCCTCGACCACCAGCGACCCGGCGGGCGCGGAAGGCTCGGACGCCAGCGGCCGGGAGGGGCCGACGCTGCTGCCCGACCACGACACGGTGACCGCCGCCACGGGGCGCGGCACGGTGGTCCTCGAGACCATCACGCATACCGGGCGCACTCCCCCACCGGGCCGCCTCGCGGGGCGAGGACTGCCGCTGGGCCGGCTCTTCTCGCGCCGAGTGCGCTGGTCACTGGCCGGACTGGTGACCTGCGTACTGGGACTGGCTGTCGCGACCTGGCTGACCACCGACGACCACCCACTCCACGCCGCCTACCTCACCCTGCTCGACCTCTTCGCCATCGGCGACCCGGCCCTCGGCGAACCCACCGCCCGCCAGGTACTGCAGCTCCTGTCCGGCCTGGCCGGACTGCTGCTCATGCCCGTGCTGCTCGCCGCCGTCCTGGAGGCACTGGGCACCTTCCGCACCGCCTCAGCGCTGCGCCGCCCGCCCCGCGGCCTGTCCGGCCACGTCGTCCTCCTCGGCCTCGGCAAGATCGGCACCCGCGTACTGTCCCGGCTGAAGGAACTCGGCATCCCCGTGGTGTGCGTGGAGGAGGACCCCGAGGCACGCGGCATCCCGCTCGCCCGCCGCCTGCGCGTGCCCACCGTCCTCGGCGATGTCACCCAGGAAGGCGTTCTCGAAGCCGCCGGGATCCACCGCGCACATGCCCTGCTGGCCCTCACCAGCAACGACACCACCAACCTGGAAGCGGCCCTGTACGCCCGCTCCCTCAGGCCCGACCTCCGGGTGGCGCTGCGCCTGTACGACGACGACTTCGCCACCGCCGTCTACCGCACCCTGCGCGCCGCCCACCCCCGGGCCCTCACCCGTAGCCGCAGCGTCTCCACCCTCGCCGCCCCCGCCTTCGCCGGAGCCATGATGGGCCGCCAGATCCTGGGCGCCATCCCGGTCGAACGCCGCGTCCTGCTCTTCGCCGCCCTCAAGGTCGCCGGACACCCACAGCTGGAGGGGCGCACGATCGCCGAGTCGTTCCGGCCCGGCGGCTGGCGCGTCATCGCCCTGGACACCGCCGAACCGGACCAGCGCCTCCCCGACCTCGCCGCCACGCCGGCCCACGACGACACCGACCGCCCCGCCGGCCTCGTCTGGGACCTCCACCCGGGGTACGTCCTGCGGCCCCAGGACCGGGTGGTCCTCGCGGCGACCCGCCAGGGGTTGGCGGAACTCCTCGGTCGACGACCACAGCTCCGGGCACGGCCCACCGACGCGTAGCCGAAGGCTTTGCCGGGCACGCGCCCGCTGCCGGCTTGAGCACCGGCAGCACACCTCCGGTGTCCCCCTGGTGAGAGGCGCCGCGTATGTTTCGCGTCAATGACCTGGCCTCATACCCCGCGGGTGTACGACGCTGAGAAGAGGTGCTGTTACAGCAGAACTCCAGCAGATGAGGAGCCCGCCGTGCGTGCTCGTGACCTGGCGGTTGCATACGAAACGGTGAGCGTCGACAGCGACGCGATGGGGGCGGCCCGGCTCATGGCGGAGCACAAGCTTCCGGGCCTGTTGGTGCTCGATGAGCGCGGCGAACCGAAGGCGATCCTGCCGGCCTCCCAGATGGTCAAGTTGCTGGTCCCCGCCTACGTGGTCGAGGACCCCACACTCGCCGCCGTCGTCGACGAGAAACACGCCGACCGCCTGTGCCAGGCTCTGGCAGGCCGCAGCGTCGGAGACTGCCTGTCCAGCAAGGCGGCCCCACCGCCGATCGCCGACCCCGACGACACCGCGCTGGAGGTGGCCGCGCTCATGGCAGAGGTGCGCAGCCCGCTGGTGGCCGTCGCGGAGAAGGACAAGGCCGGAACGCATCTGCTCGGCGTGATCACCGCCTCGCATCTCCTGCATGAACTCCTCGGCGCGGCGGGGGCGGTCAGCACGGGGTGACCGACAAGCAGGCTGCTCCAGGCCGGAGGACCGCAGGCCCCCGGGGAACGCCTCAGCGTCGACGCGCCGCCCCAAGCTCTCCAGCCAGGGACGGGCACTCGAACCGCCCGGCTCTACTCGTCTACTCGGCCAACAACGCCGCAAGACGGGCAGCGGTCCGCTCGCCGACCCGCTGTTTGATCAGCCCCTCCTTGGCCGCCGCACGCAGCCTGACCTCCGAGCTGGAGCCGGTCTCCCTGCCCTTCGTCACCGAGGCCGTGACAAGGACAGGGTTCATGCCGCCGGCCCCACCGCCGGCGACGACACGGACCGTGTGCTGGTCTCCGCCAGGTTGAACAGGCTGGGGATCCACTGTTCGTCCTTCTCGTCCGAGCACTTCGACGACGTGCTCGACGGCGTCTTCGAACGCCAAGGGGAGAACCAGGTCGATCTCGTGGACGTTCTTCTTCATCAGCTTGGCCACGAGCCGGATCAGTCCGCCACGAACTCCGACAGGAGTCGCCAGAGCCGCCATTTCCTCGGCCAGGATCTCGTCCTCGTTCCGCCGCATGCTCTCCCCCCTTCTCGTTGACGGGCCCGGGCAGCTTGGTGGCTGCCCGGGCCCGCCCGGTGCTCTCGCTCGGCCGGACAATGGGTCAGCCGGTGATCTCCACCTTCCCGTTGAGCTCGGCCGACGGCTGCTCCCCGGCCCCGCCGTCCCGCCGGGTGATCCCCTTCAGCAGCTCGGCGAGGTCGACTCCGGTGGTGGAGCTGAGGAGTTCGACGCCCTGCGCGACGTTGTCGGCGACCGTGCGCGACAACTGGCTCGCACCGTCCGTGGAGATGACCGTCATCTTGTCCACGGCGCTCAGCGGCTCGGACGCCTTGGCGACGACCTGCGGCAGCACCTCGACCAGCATCTGCAGCACAGCCGCGTCACCGTACTGCGCGAAGGCATCGGCCTTCTTCCGCATCGCCTCGGCCTCGGCCGCACCCTTCGCACCGATCGCCGCCGCGTCCGCCTCACCCTCCAGGCGTACGGCCTCCGCGATCGCCGCACGCCGGGACCGCTCGGCCTCACCCTGCTTCAGACCCTCGACAGCCTCCGCCTCGGCCAGCGCGGAGCGCCGCTGCTTCTCACCCTCACCGGTCAGCCGCGCCCGCTCGGCCTCCGCCTGCGCGGCCGCGATGCCCGCCGACTTCTCCGCCTCGGCCTGCTTGACCCGGGCCACCCGCTTGGCCTCCGCCTCCTGCTCGGAGGCGTACCGCTGGGCATCCGCCGGCTTACGGACCTGGGTGTCGAGCTGACGGTCGGTCAGCGCGGCCTGCCGCTCGGCGACCTTCTCCTGCTCGGCGAGGATGTCCTGCTGCCGGGCCGCCTCGGCCAGCGGTCCGGCCGCCGCCGCGCGAGCCGCGGCCTCGTCGGTCTCGGCCTTGATCTCCGCCTGCTTGAGGTAGAAGGTCCGCTGCGCGACCGCGATCTCCTCCTCCGCCTTCAGCCGGGCCTGCTCGGCCGCCCGCCGGGCGACGGCCTCGGCGATGTCGGCGTCCTGCTTGGCCCGGGCCGCCTCGGGCCGGCCCAGGTCCTCCAGGTAGGAGCCCTCGGTGGTGATGTCCTGGATCTGGAACGCGTCCAGCACCAGACCCTGCCCCGACAGGCTCGCCTCCGCCTCCTCGGCGACCTGCCCGGCGAACGCGGCCCGGTCGCGGATGATGTCCTCCACCGACATCCGGCCGACGATGGCGCGCAGCGCGCCGGAGAGCACCTCCTGCGTGAAGCCGACGATGCCGTCCTGCTGCATCAAAAACCGCTGCGCGGCGGCACGGATGGAGTCCTCGGTGCCGCCGACCTTCACGATCGCGACACCGTCCAGGTTGGCCTTCACCCCACGCAGGGTGACCGCACCGCGCACCGCGACCGGGATGTGCCGCGAGGACAGATCGAGAGTGAACTTCTGCTGCACGAACGGCACGACGAACACCCCGCCGCCGACCACGACCTTCTGGCCGCTGTTGTCGGTGAACACCCGGCCCGTCTCCGGGTCGGTGGACCTCTTGCCCCGCCGACCGGTGACGATGAACGCCTCGCTCGGCCCGGCCACCTTGTAGCGGCTCATGACGACCAACGCGATCAGCACGAGGAGTACGACGACTCCCACGACCGCGACAACGACGAGACTCATGACAATGCCCCCGAATCACACAGGAAAAGGAACAGAAAGGAACGAAAGAGAGACCAGGAGCCGGAACCGGAAGGCTCAGCGCTCGACCGGGCGCACGGACACCGCCGTATGGGACAGCGCCTGGTCCACCCAGACCTCGGCGCCGCGGGCCATGGGGACCGGGCTCTTCGCCGCGAGCTTCACGGGCTGCCCGGCCAACCGCACCAGCACCTCGCCATAGCCGCCCGCGGGGATCGCGGTGACCACCGAACCCGACGCCCCGATCAGATCGTCGTCACGCGGAGCCGCACCGGACGGGTCGTTCATCAACGCGCGGCTGAGGCGATACGTGAGCCAGCCCGTGACCACACCGGCCGGAACGCCGACCGCGGTGGCCCCCACCGGCCCCAGCCCGATGCCCCCCACGACGATCGCGCCGGAGAACCCGAACATGGACACGAAACCGGCGATGACCGGAAGCGACAGCATCCCGTCGAACAAGCCGTCCAGCACGCCGACGCCATCGAACAGCCCCTCGAGCACACCGTCGAAGACGAGCGACAGCGCAAGGAGGACGACCCCCGCGATGCCGAGACCGAGAAACCAGGCCATCCGCCTCACCGCCTCTCCTTGCGCTCCCCCGTCGTGGAACGCATACTCACACGCCAACGCGGCCCCACACATTGCCTTGTTCCGGCAATCTTTACGCGGGTTCAATGCCGCGCTCTTCACAGTCGGAGCCGCACTCTGTCCGCCTGCGGCTGATGGCGTCCGAAGCCCGGGTGCGGTGTCGCGGGTCGCGGATTCCTCGCGTTGCGGCCGATTCGATCCGCGGCGTATCGATGTCGACTTCCATACGTCGCCGGTCTCGGCGGATGAGCACGGCCGTACTGGCGGCAATGATCAGAATGGCCACGCCGGGCATCACGAAATACACCATCACTGTTCCTTTCGACCGGCGGCATGCCAGCGCGCGCGTGACAACCGACTCAACAGCGGTGGGGCGAGCAGGCCGATGACGGACGGCTCAGGCGGCGCGGTCACGCGTCCGGAGCGGGCCCTCGGATGCGGGGCACGGCACGCGCCGGAGGGGCTCGTCGGCCTCGTCGCGGAGGACGGGCGGGACGGGCGCCGGACCGGTCGGGTCGAAGCTGTCCACCTCGGCGACGCCCACCGCGACGAGCAACCAGAAACACACGACCACGACGAGGGCAGTGGTGAACAGGATCGTGGGCAGACCCGTCGCGGCCTCCAACAACGCCCGCACGTCTCAGCCCCTCTCCCCTGCAGAGCACGCGTCAATGACGCATGGCTCCCCTACCGGCTCTGATGCCGGACACCTGCCGGTGTCCGGCACCGGAGCCATCCGCCGTGCTCCCCACACGTCATGCTGCACGCCCCCACCCCGCCCGCGCATTGCCGTATCCCGGCAGTGTTCTTTAGGGTCTGCATGCCGGTCGGTCGCCAAGAACCCGTCACCGGCGCGTCAAGAATGCGGGGGACGACGTGACGGACCGGGAGATTCCCGAGCAGTATCTCGACGGCTACGCCCACATCCTGGCCGAGGTCTCGGCGACCGGCCGGCGCCTCACCCGGGACGAGACAGCGTCCCGGCGGGCCCTGGGAGAACAGGCCGCGGACGCCGGCTTCGGACTGCGCGCCCTCGTCAACGCCCACCTCTCCGCCGCCCGGGCGGTCTGGCCCCACGCACCCGCCTCGGCCGACAGCACGCTCGCCGCCGTACAGCAGGTCATCGACGCCTTCGCCGAGGGCTACGAACAGGCCCAGCACCTCGCCGTACGCCAGGAGGAGGCAGCTCGCCGGGAGTTCATCGACGACCTCCTCTACGGCCGCAGCGACCTCGGTCGCCTGGCCGAACGCGCCGAACGCTTCGGCCTGCGCCTCTCCCACGCCCACGCGGTCGCCGTGGCACAGGGCCGGATCTCCTACGAGGAGGGCGCACCCGTGCCCCGGCGGGTGGAGCGCGCGCTCATCTCCCGCTTCGGCGACCGCAGCATCCTGCTCACCACCAAGGACGGCCGCCTGCTGTGCATCGCGCCCGGCCACCAGGACGAGGTGCTCACCTACTTCGCCAAGCAGGCACACGCCGCCACCGACGGCGGCCGGGTCGCCATCGGCCGCGCCCAGCCGGGGCCCGGCGGGGTCGTACAGTCGTACGAAGAAGCCCTGAACACCCTCGAACTGGCCGACCGCCTCGCCCTCGACGATCCGGTCCTGCGCGCCGCCGACCTGCTCGTCTACCCGGTCCTGACTCGCGACCGCCAGGCCATGGCCGACCTCGTCCGAAGCTCCCTCGGCCCACTCACCACAGCACGCGGCGGCGCCCAGCCCCTGCTGGACACCTTGACCGCCTACTTCGACTCCGGCTGCACAGCCGCCGAGGCCGCCCGCCGCCTCTCACTCAGCGTGCGCGCCCTGACCTACCGCCTGGAACGCATCCGCCAACTCACCGGCGCCAACCCCGCCGACCCCGCCCACCGCTACATGCTCCAGACCGCCGTCATCGGCGCCCGCCTGCTGGACTGGCCCACCAAGGACCTCTGACACCAGTACGCGGCCGCCGACGTCCTCCGTCCGAATCCGTCCCTCCCGTCACGGTGCGCCGGGAGGATGACGGCATCCCCAAGGCGACCGAGGGCCCCTTCTCGGACGGCGAGGAGACGCTGGGCGGCTACGTCCTCGTCGAGGTCGCCGACCGGGATGCCGCCGTGGACATCGCCAAAACGTGGCCGACCCCGGAGACCTTCGAGGTACGCCCCCTCTGGACGGCCGAGTAGGAGCCAAGCCGGGGCGGTGCCGGGAAGGCAACCCGCACGCCCGGCACGACGTCCACCACCACGACCACCGCCACGACCGATCCACGAAGGAATCAAAGGAATCCCCGTATGCGCAAGCTCGTGTACTACATCGCCTCCACCCTCGACGGCTTCATCGCCGGACCGGACGGCGGCGACCCCACGGGGCCGGGAGGCTTCTGGACCCCCACGGACGACTACGTCCGGCACCTCATCGCCGAATTGATGTGCCCCGGGTCTGATGGAGCCGGGTTGCTGAAGAATTGACCGTCCAGCAGCACCCGGAGGCTGTCATGCCCCGTGGTTGTCCTCCCGAGTTCCGCCTCAAGGTCCTGGATCTGGTCGAGTCCGGCCGCAAGGTCACTGAAGTCGCCCAACTCCTGGCTCTTGCCCGGCGAGCCGGTGCCGCAGCGCCGTGGCCCCTGGAGCGCCGAGAGCGTCGAGGATCTCCAGGGCCTCCGTCCAGTACGGCACCGGGTCGGCACCGGCGGTCGCGGCGGTGGCCCGGCCGAGGATGTCCAGGGCCTCGGCCTGCCCCTTGCGGTAGCCGCTCTCGCGGTGTGCGTCGAGAGCCTGGCGGCCGTACTCGACGGCGACAGCCGGCTCCCCGTGCTCCAGCCCGCAGCGGGCGAGCACGGTGAGCACCTCGTTCTCCACCAGGCGGTATTCCGAGCGCCGGGCCAGCTCCAGGGCGGCGGTGGCCTGCCGGCGATCGGTGGGGACCGGGACGGAGGCCAGCCCGAGGAGCGCGCGCGCCTCGATGTCGGTGGCACCGCGCTTACGGGCCAGCGCCAGCGCCTCCTCGAAGGCCATGGCCGCCTCGTCCCTGCGGCCGACCGTCAGCAGGACACCGCCGAGGGCGAGCTGAGCGGTGGCGCGGCTGTGGTCGTCGCCGTCCTCGTCGCTGAGGGCGGCAGCGGTCCGGGCCGCTTCCAGAGCACCCGTGAGATCCCCGGTGTCGCACCGGATGCGGGCGGCCAGCCGCAGGGCGAACGCCTCGGTGTCATGGTCGCCCACCTCCCGGGCCAGCGGCAGAAGGGCGTGCAGCTGGTGCCTCGCCTGCGCCGGCTCGCCGAGCAGGTGGTGCAGTTCCGCCAGATCGGCCGTGTTGAACAGCTGGTTCATACGTGAGCCCAGCGACGGGAGCAGTGCCGTCGCTCGGCGGTGGCAGTCCAGCGCCTCGCGCAGCCGGCCCAGGTCACGCAGAGTGTGCCCGAGGTTGCCGAGCACCACGGGGTGCCCTTGCGGCAGACCGTTGCGCCGGTCGATGTCCATGGCCCGGTCCAGGTGCTCGGCGGCGAGCCTCAGCCGACCGCTCTGCTGCGCGACCGTGCTGATGTTGTTGTGGGCGGTGGCCGCACCGTCCAGCCAGTCGGCGGCCTCGGCGAGCGCCAGCAACCGTTCGTAGTGAGCGATCGAGGAGTCCATGTGCCCCTGCTGGGTGTGGGCGTCGCCCAGCAGGTTGTGTATGGCGGCCTCGGCGAGCGGCTGCCCGGCTCGACGGGCGGCTGCCAGGGCTGCCTCGCCGACTGCCGTCCAGTCGACGGCGTGCTTCCGCGTCCACGAACAGCCACGCAGCCCGTCGGCGAGCTGCCAGGCGGCCGGGTGGTCCTCGGCGGCGGCCCTGTGGACGGTCGCGGCGAGGCCCGGCAGTTCGACGTCCAGCCACCGCGCGGCGGCCGAGGCGTCGGCGAGGTCCGGCAGCGGAACCTGGGACGTGGGGGCGCCGTCGGGCTCGTCGTCCGCGCCGGGCATCCGCTGTGTGCCGGGGTAGAGCAGCCGCGCACAGCGGTTCACGGCGGCCAGCAGCCATGTGTGCAGCCGGGCGGATGCCGACTCCCGTGCGGTACGGGTCTCCTCCAGCCGCAGCCGCTCGTCCGCGTACAGCATCAGCAGGTCGTGGTAGCGGTAGCGGCCGCGCCGGTGTTCGCGGAGCAGATGGGCGGCGCTGAGCTGGTCCAGCAAGCGGGTCGCCTCGCGCGGGGTGCTACCGGTGAGGACGGCGGCTGCCTCGACGCCGATCTCGGGTCCGGGCACGAGGGCCAGCAGCCGGAACATCCGGCGGACCGGGGCGGCGAGGGCGTGGTAGGAGAGGGCGAAGGCGGTCCGTACGGCGGACCCGTCGTCGCCGTCCACGGACAGGAGGCCCAGCCGGTCCCCCTCGCACAGCTCGTCGGCCTGGTCCTTGAGGGCGCGCCGGGGCGCGTGGTCCAGGTTGGCGGCGGAGATCCGCAGGGCGAGCGGGAGGTGGCCACAGGCGTCCGCGAGCTCGGCGGCGGCTTCCGGCTCCGCCTCGACCCGGGTTCTGCCGAGCGTACGGACCAGCAGCAGCCGGGACTCCTCGGCCCCGAAGACGTCCACTGCGAGGCGGCGGGCGCCGTCGTGGACGGCCAGCCCCGCCAGCCGGTGGCGACTGGTGACCAGGACCATGCAGTCGGGTCCGCCGGGCAGCAGCGGCCGGACCTGGTCCGCGTCGACCGCGTTGTCCAGGACGACCAGCATCCGCCGCCCGGCGGTCAGGGTCCGGTACAGGTCGGCGGCGGCCTCGGGTGTGCCGGGTATCCGCTCGCTCGCCACCCCCAGCGCCAGCAGGAACCGCACCAGCGCCTCGACGGAGCGCAGCGGCGCCGCCCCCGGCGAATGCCCCCGCAGGTCCACGAAGAGCTGCCCGTCCGGGAAGTGGTCACGGACCCGGTGCGCCCAGTGCACGGCCAGGGCCGTCTTGCCGACCCCGGCGGCGCCGGTGAGCGCGCAGATCCCGCTGCCCTGTTCCGAGAGCAGGGCGTCCAGACGGGCGAGCTGCTCGTCGCGGCCGGTGAAGAAGGGGATGTCGTACGGCAGCAGGGCGGGCGGCATGGGGGACGTCGCCGGGGCCGGTGCGGCGGACGGCGAGCGCGGCAGGTCCATCCGCAGGACGCGCAGGTGGGCGTCGGTCATCTCCGGCCCGGGGGTGACTCCCAGCTGGTCGTCCAAGCGGGTCCGCAACTCCCCGAACAGCCCCAGGGCGGCGGCCTGCTGGCCCGAGGCGGTGAGCGCCAGCATCATCCGGGCGTGCACGCCTTCGTGCAGCGGATCCAGGGCGGCGGCCTGCTCGAGTTCGGGGAGGGCGTCCGCCGGTCTGCCCAGCTCCAGGGCCCTGTCCGCGTACGACTGCACGAGCGACATCCGCAGCCGGGTGAGCGCCACCGCCGACGGATGCTCGCGCACCTGGTGCGGCGCGTCCCGCAGGACGGCGCCCCGCCACAGCCGCAGCGCCGCCGCGGACTGCCGGAACGCCTCGTCCGGGCCCTCGGCGGAGGCCCGTGCCGCCAGCTCGGTGAACTCCACGGCGTCCGACTGGCCTTCGGCGAGGTGCAGCAGATAGCCGGTGCGGGTGCGGCGCAGCGCCCCGTCCGATGCCTGCCCCGCCTTGTTCACCGGGGCGAGCAGGCGGCGTAGCCGGGCAACGTACGTATGGACCAGGTTCAGGCAGGTGGCGGGCGGGCTGCCGTCCCACAGGACGTCGACGATCTCGTCCTGCCCGACGGAGAGTCCCGGCTGAAGGGCCAGCAGGCCGAGCAGACCTCGCTGCTTGGCCGCCCCGACATCCATGGTCTCCCCAGCCACCCGCAGCGTCAGCGGACCGAGCACCGCGACCCGGAGAACGTCCCCGCCTCGCGGCGCCTCGCCGGGGTCCGTCGCGGCTTCCAGCCCCAGTGCCGCGATCAGCCGCAGGACCGACCGGCTGCGCGGTGACGCTGCCCGCCCCCGTTCGATCTCGCGGATGCCTCGGATGCTGACCCCGGCCGTTTCGGCGAGTTGGGCCTGGCTCAGGCCCAGGTGCACACGGCGGTCACGAAGCCAGATCCCCAGCTGCTCAGGCGAACGCCCCAATGTCCCGTGTCCCCCTCCGGTACCACCGAGGGACCGGGCAACGCTGGTCAAGCGTCCAATCAGCCCCGCCGGCAGGTTTTTTGACGGTTTATCACGCGGCGGGGACGGCTGCCAGGGCCCGGAACGGTTTCCGCGTTCCGGGCCCTCGCAGCGGGGGCGTGTCAGTGGGTCAACGGGCCGCCAGGGCCCGGCGGGTCGGTCACCCGCCGATCTCGTTCCAGGCCCACAGGTTCCGGTTGTAGGTGTACGTGGCGACCCAGAGGTCCTTCTCCGCGTCCACGACGAAGGTGTGCATGTCGCCCTCCACCGTGAGGGAGCCCAACTCCTTGTTCAGAGAGGGGAAGCCCACTGGTACCGCCACCTTGTTCCACACGTTGGTGGGGCCCTGTCCGGTCATGGTCGACCACAGTCGGCCGTCGTTGCCGAGCCCGGTGATCTGTTCGACGCTGCCGAACTGGGTCACACCTCCGCCGTTGCCGGTCAGCGGAACGGCCGGCGGGGCTCCCAGGTCCTCCCACCGCCCGGTCTGGCGGGGGTCGTCCCAGGAGACCCGCCAGGCGTGGCCGTCACCGGACCTCACGAAGGCGTGCAACAGGCCGCCGTTGCCCCAGGTGACGCCGAGGGAGGACACGGACCGCCCTTCCGGATGCTTGCCCCAGGAGAACCAGGTCCAGTTCCCGTCCCTGGTCTTGTGGAGGGACAAGAGTTCCTTCCGGTCGTTGATCATGAAGACGTACGCCCCGTCGTTGAACAGGCCCAGACCGGCGACCGTCAGCTGCCCCGCGTTGGCGGGAGCAGTGCCCATGTACTCCGTGCTCCAGGCCGCGGTGGAGCGGCGCCAGCGGTACTGCCACAGCCGCCGGTCGGCATCCCGTACCACCACGAGCATTCCGTCGCTGGTCTGCTGGGTACCGACGGCGTCCACGATCTGGCCGGCGTTCCTCGGACGCTCGAACTTCGCCCAACTCGTGGCGTCACCGTCGTGGGAGAACTCCCAGAGATGGCCGTCCGCCCCGATGGCGTACGCCCGGACACCGTGGTCGACGCCGACCGCGCCCGCGCCCTCGACGATCGTGGTGCTGCTGGAACCCCGGGAGGGGTAACCCCGGTTGGCCTTGCCCCAGTCCGAACCGTTCTGCTCGAACTCCCACATTCTGCCCTGGGAGTCGACGGCGAACTCGTCCGCCCGGAACGTGCTGCCGTCGGTGACCATGGCGGCACCGACCTGCTCCACGATCTGCGGCCCCGTATCGGCACTCGCGGCCGTCGAGGGCACCACGAGACACGCGGTGAGCACCGCCAGCGTCGCGGGGACGAGGGCCGGGTGCCGCCGTCCGGTTCTGGTTCTGATGGCCATGTCTTCTCCTCCAGGCGTGGGGCGCAGCGTGTGCTGTGCCGTGGTTCCCACGCTAGGAAGTCGGCAGGTCAGTACCACTGGACCGGAACTGTACCCACCGCACCCACTCCGGCCTGCGCAAACTCCCCACAGCGGCAAGGACGACACCCGAACCGGCAGAACGGCGGCAACTCCCGTGCACAACGCCATCTCGTGGGCTTCGACGACACTCCCGCAGCCGGTACGTCCGCGCCGCCCCTGACCACCGTCCGCCAGCCCTTCACCGAGATCGGCCGCACGGAACGGCCACCCAGCTCGTCGTCCGGGCCTCCACCGCCCCACCGCCCACCCGCCTTTGCGGCTTCGCGCCCGGACCTCGACATACCTTTTGAGCGCCGGACCTTTTGAGCGCCGGAGCCAGACAGGCTGACACGAAAGCGTCGGTCAGCACCTCGGTTCCTGACCTCCACCCACCGCCAGAGCGGCGTACGCGAAGATTGCCGGGCGCCCCTTTCGATTACCTGCGTCCTGCCCGAGGTATGGGTTCCGCGTATGCGGGGATAGCTCAGTCGGGCTGTACCGGGGGGCACCTGTTAGTCGGCCCCGGGCACGCAGGGTGATCAGACTCGTGCGTCTCGCTGCTGAACTTCCTTGAGGACTCCGGCCACTGTCGCGAAGTCATTATCCACCTGGAGAATAGTGTGCCCATGGTGCACAGCAGTCGCGCACACCAGCAGGTCAATCGCTCCAGCCGCCCGATGCCAGCCCCGCTGGGTCAGCTTGAGATTCCGCCCCGGCACCGTGGGCGCCGCACGCCTTCTCGGCGTTCACATGCGGAGCGATGGAGACGATGTGGGACGCCATCGCCCTCGCAGTGAGCGTGAGCAAGACGACCAAGGCATGCTTCGCGGGGGACGGGGAGATGCGTGGAGCCGGTGTCCACTCCTCATGACGGCACCCAATTGGGCACGATCTCCAGCCAGTTCGGACCGAAGCCCGGGTCTGTGTCGGGTGTCGGCCTGGGCCGTCCGGGCGCGTCCCTGGTGGTGTCGGCCCACGTGGGCGAAGCGAGCGCACCTCGCCCGGCGCTTCAACACCCTGGTCGGGCAACCGCCCATGACCTACCTGCGGCAACGCCGCCTGGCGCTCGTCGCCGACCTGCTGCGCCGGCCCGACACGACACTCGCCATGGTGGCCGACCGCGTCGGCTTCGCCAATGCCTTCGCCCTCAGCAACGCGTTCAAGAAGGAACACGGCATCAGCCCGAGCGAATACCGCCGGCGCGAGACAGGGCCGGAAACTGACGCCACTGCTCATAGAAGGCATGGAGAGCCGTGACCCAACGGGGCCGTTTCCCCTTCGGGCGACCTGCCGCACTGTGAGGTCGCCGCGCCAGCACAAGGAAGCGGACGGGGCGGCGGTACTGGCCCTGGACGACCGCTCCCGGTCGGCGTTGCCCTTGTCCACGGAAAGCGCGCTACGGCGGGCGCCTCCCGCTGCGAACCCCGTGCCGAGGAGACCGACGCGACCTCTACCGATCTTGCGAAGCACGAGCGGCAGCAGTTACTTGGCTAGCCACACGTTTGCCGGTACCTTAATTATGTGTCCAGCCACCTAAATGGGTGACGGCACGAGCGGAGTCGTCATGAAAGCCATCCTGTTCGACCGCTTCGGAGGCACGGAGGTACTGCGCGAGGCGGACATCGAGGTCCCGCAGCCCGGCCCGGGGCAGGTCCGCGTCCGCGTCAAGGCGGCCGGACTGAACGCTCTGGACGGCAAGATCCGCTCCGGGGCGCTGGAGGCCAGATTCCCCACCCCGCTCCCCTCCGTCCCCGGTGGCGAGCTCGCCGGAGTGGTGGACGCCCTGGGTGAGGGCGTGCCGGACGTGAAGGTGGGTGATGAGGTGCTGGGCTGGTCGGACACCGGCTCGTACGCCGAGTACGCGCTGGCCACCACCGTGGCCCCCAAGCCCGCCGGCCCCGACTGGCAGCACGCGGTCGCGCTGCCAGTGGCGGGCGCGACGGCCGAGCGGGTCCTGAACCTGCTCGGCGTCGTCGCCGGGGAGACCGTACTGACGCACGGCGCGGCCGGAGCGGTCGGCACCCTGGCGGTCCAGCTCGCCACGGCCCGCGGAGCGCGTGTCATCGCCACCGCAGGCCCCGCGAACCAGGACTACCTCACCTCGCTCGGCACCACCGCGACCCGCTACGGCGAGGGCCTGGTCGAGCGGGTCCGGGCACTGGCCCCCGATGGTGTGGACGCGGTGTTCGACGTGGCCGGGAAGGGAGCCCTGGAGGACTCCATCATCCTGCGCGGCGGCACCGAGCGCATCGTCACCATCGCCGACTTCCGCGCGCACAAGCTCGGCATCGCCTTCTCCAGCAGTCCCCGGGAACGCTCCGCCGCCGGCCTGGCCGCGCTGGCCCAGGACGCCGCGACCGGCAAGGTCGTCACCACCGTCACCGCCTACCCGCTCGACCAGGCCGCCACGGCCCAGCAGGTCAGCGACGCCGGGCATGTGCGGGGCAAGCTCGTCCTCACCCTCGACTGATCACGGCCGCCTTTCCCCTCTTTCGATCATCAACTGGTCATCACCGAACGATCATCACCGAACCGAAGGACCCTTCATGCTGAACGCCCTGTGGACACCGACCACCGTCGGTGACATCTCCCTCCCGCACCGCCTGGTCATGGCCCCCATGACCCGTGACCGCTCCACACCCGAAGGCGTACCGACCGAGCTGAACGCCGAGTACTACGCCCAGCGGGCCTCGCACGCGCTCATCATCACCGAGGGAACCCAGCCCTCCACCGACGGCCAGGGCTACCTCCTCACCCCCGGCATCCACAACGGCGAGCAGATCGCCGGGTGGCGCAAGGTCACCGACGCCGTGCACGAGGCCGACGGCCGCATCGTCATCCAGCTGATGCACACCGGACGCATCTCCCACCCCGACAACACCCCCCACGGGCGCCGACCGGTCGCCCCCTCGGCGATCCAGCCGCAGGGCACGATGTTCACCGCCTCCGGCCCCCAGGAGATGCCGACACCCCGTGCTCTGTCGACGCAGGAGGTCGCGGCGACCGTCGACGACTTCCGTCGCGCCGCAGCGGCCGCCGTCGCGGCAGGCGCCGACGGCGTGGAGATCCACGGCGCCAACGGCTACCTGGTGCACCAGTTCCTGTCCGACAACACCAACCAGCGCACCGACCGCTACGGCGGTTCCCTCGACAACCGCATCCGCTTCGCCGTCGAGGTCGCCGCTGCCGTGGCCGACGAGATCGGCGCCGACCGCACCGGCCTGCGCATCTCCCCCGGCACCCCCTACAACGACATCGCCGAGTCCGACACCGCCGAGCTGTATCCGGCGCTCCTGCGCGCCGTCAGCCCGCTCGGCCTTGCCTACCTCCACGTGATGCACGCGGGCGACGAGGAGCTGCTGGGCACCCTGCGCGCGCTGTGGCCGACCACGCTGATCCTCAACCGGGCCGGCACCGACCTGCCCACCCGCGCCAAGGACATCGACAACGGCACGGCCGACCTCGTCTCTGTCGGTGCCCTCGCGCTCGCCAACCCGGACCTGGTCGAGCGGCTACGCTCTGACGCGCCGCTGAACACCCCCGACCCTGCGACCTTCTACGGCGGCGGAGTGGCCGGCTACACCGACTACCCCACCTACACCGTCTGAGGAACCGCATCATGCCCGCCCCCACACCCCGCCCCCCCAGCACGGCCAGCGAGGGGCCGATGAGCTACGCGATCTTCCAGCTCGCCCGCGCTCACCGGGCCCGCGCCGGCGCCATGCTCCGCGAGATGGACCTGCATCCCGGACAGGAACTGCTGCTGATGCAACTCCTCGACCGGGACGGCCAGACCCAGTCCGAGCTGCTCGAAAGCGTCGGCCTGGACCACTCCACCGTCTCCAAGTCCCTGCGCCGCATGCAGGACGCCGGCCTGCTCATCCGCGAGCCGGCCGAACACGACCGGCGCGTCATGGTCGTCCACCTCACCGACAAGGGCCGTGCCATGCGCGAGCCCCTGGCAGCCATGTGGCGGGCCCTGGAGGAGACCTCCGCGCGGAACCTGTCGGCACAGCAGGCAGAGTCCTTCGTGAGCACCGCCTACGCCATCGCCGACGCGATCAACAGCCGCGCTCTTCCGCGGGAAGAGTCCCAGTGACGCGGTACGCGTCGCCAAGGCCTGGAACGCGCCGTACCCCGAGCGTGCCGCTGGGGTGTGCCCCACAAAAGCCGGTGGCGGCCACCCGCACTTCCGTCGTGCTGCCGGGTACGGCAGTTTCCGGAAGTCGAACCGGCCGTGCTCGTCGGTCAGGCCGGCCGCGAGCACCGCGCCGTACACGTCCGTCACGGTCACGGCAGCTGCCTGTCAGGGAGCGGCCGGACTCCCTCTGGGCACGGTTGCCGAGCGGCTGGGGATGACGTGTGAACGCTGTCAGTGGGCTCCGGCTCCAAGCGTTCCGTCGCCGTCGGAGGGCGCCTGTGGTGCGGTGCGCCGGGCGACGACGGCCAGCGCCGCGACCGTCACGGCGACGAGCAGCGGGTGCTCGACCAGCCACGTCTGGACGCCTTCGAAGGGGTCGGACGATGTCAGGGCGGCGCGTTCGAGCGTCCAGGAGACCGAGAACAGCAGGCCGGTCAGGGCCACCCCGATGCGGAACGCGGGGTAGAGCGCGGTGCGGGCCAGGACGATCAGGGAGGGCATCATCAGGGCGACGACGAGGAGTTGGGTCAGTTCGATGCCCAGGTTGAAGCCCAGCAGCGTGGTCACGAGCGAGCCGCGGTCGAGGCCGAGGTCGCCGATCAGGGAGGCGAACGCCAGGCCGTGGACGAGACCGAAACCGGCTGCGATGAGTACCTCGCCGTGGGACACCAGGGGGCGCACGGCATGGACCGCGGACACCGCGATCGACAGGGCGATCAGGGTCTCGACCGGGCGGGTCGGCAGGTCGATCACCCCGGTGGCCGCCAGCGCCAGGGTGAGCGAGTGGCCGATGGCGAACGCGGTGACGACATGGACGACGCGGACGACGCTGCGGCGCGGTGACGGGGCCGCGCGCCATCGACCCCCCGCGGCCACCAGGGGGGCCGGGATGAGCAGCATGAGCAGGAACAGCAGGTGGTCGGCGCCCTCGCCCACGTGCTCGGTGCCCAGGGCGGCGGTCGTCGCGAAGCCCCGTAGCCATGAGCCCTCACCCGCGGGGACTTCGAGGCTCTTGGTGTCGAAGTCGACGATCCCGAGGGTCTCGGCGTCGTCGGTCTTCAGGATGC
>NZ_VTHJ01000089.1 GCF_008386495.1 Streptomyces tailanensis
CCGCTCAACCCGACTGCTGCGCAGTCGGGTTGACGCTCCGTTCGCTGCGCTCCCTGAGCTGCGGGACTTCGTCCCGCTGTCAGGCTTCCGCTTCGCTCCAGCCTGACGAGGCGGGTCCGCTGCGCTCCCCCGCCTGACGGCCCTTCCGGCTGCGCCTTCAGGACCGTTAGGGCCCGCTGACGCGGGCTGGGCCGGCTGCGGGGGGCTGATGGAGGAGAGGTGACGGCTCGTTAGGCGCGGGGCCTCAGGCATTCACATGACGGTGAGTCGCCATCCATCGCAGAGCGGCGTGGTGTGCGGGCTTGTCCGCGCCGGCGCCCCGAAGGCGCCGCAGCCACAGGGTGTCGCGGTCGGCAGCCCGGTAAAGACCCCCGCAGTCCCCGATTCACCGGACATGCTCTTATGCCTTCCTGGCCGCCGATCGTGATGAGGGCTACGCGAATGCACGTTTGGGTGTGTGGCTTTTCCGCGCCCGATCGTGGAAGGCAGAGACGCAGTACCTGTATGGGCATCGGGGTGAGTGAGGCGTCATCGGGCCTCACTCACCCCGATGTTCGGCTCTGTCAGCGTCTGCGGTCCGGCCGGCCGCTCCCGATCCCCGCGACCTGCAGGGCCAGGAGCATCAGGCCGAGGAGCATGACGTTCGAGGAAGAGAAGACATCGTTCGTCGTGATCTCGGCAGCATTGATCAGGAACGCGATGA
This sequence comes from Streptomyces tailanensis, assembly GCF_008386495.1. Lineage (GTDB taxonomy): Bacteria > Actinomycetota > Actinomycetes > Streptomycetales > Streptomycetaceae > Streptomyces > Streptomyces tailanensis. The sequence goes on from NZ_VTHJ01000089.1 coordinate 704, forward strand.
AGAACAGTACGGCCGCAGCTATACCAAGCATGGAGCGGTTCCTCTCGACAGGGTGAGGCCCGTATGCCCCCGTATCCCCCTGGCAGGCCTAATTTGCCAAGGGGTGGCTTACTGCTGCCTGTTGTCCGGCGCCCGTCTGGGTTGGACTGCCGGCGCAGTGCGATGGTAGCGGGTTCATCAGTGACCATACGGCATGCTACTGCTTCAAAATATCCTTGGGATAGACTCTGGATTTAGATCGCTCCCACGATGACGGGATGAAAAGTGAGTATCGGCTTGGATCTGCAGGAGTGGCGGGAGGCCATGGTCCTCCTCTCGGACGAATTCGTGGCTGGCTTCCAGGCGGTATCGGGATACCCGCCTGGGGACCACAGGGTCTGTCTCGTCTCTGCCGAGGAGGGTGCCGCGGCTGTCGCGACGCTCGGCCGTAGAGGTGTCGCCGGCTCCCTGCTGGAGTTCTACGCCCAGCTCGGCTCCGTCTGCCTGCCGGACCTGGAGGCGGGGATCTGGATCGATGACGCCGCTTCGCTCATCAGTCAGGTCGAGGCGGGCAACTATCCCCGCCTGCTGGCAGGAGCGGTTGATGATGGGGTGAGCGTGTTCGCTACCGACGGAGGTGGAGGTATGTACGCGGTCAGTCACTCCAGCGGGTGCGTCTACCACCTCACCCTTGGCGCGTTGACCGGGAGCACCTACGACGTCGAGGAAGCCGGCTGCACCATCGCGGCCACCAGCCTGACGGCCTTCCTCCACCGACTGCGCGACCTCCTGGCCCACGCTGTAGGCGAGCAGCGCGCTTCACTGAACCAGCAGGGCGGAGAAGAATGATCCGCTCAGAAAAGGGGCAATCGGTGAAGAAAATGCTCCGGCCTCATCAGAGAGAAGCCGTGGATGCGGTCATCCGGGCTCTCGAATTGCCTGCAAGATCTCTTGTTTCCCCGCGTGGGCTCCGCACGCAGGTGATAATGGCGACTGGGTCCGGGAAGAGCCTCGTGGCCGTGCGCAGCGCGGAGGAGCTCCGTGCGGGCCGAGTGCTGGTGCTCGTGCCCTCGCTGGACCTGCTGGCACAGACCGAGGCCGCGTGGCGGGAGGGCGGCCGCACGGGCCCGATGATCGGGGTCTCCTCCCTGCGTGGGGAGGAGGCGGGCTTCCCGAACACCACAGATGTTCACGAGCTGGTGGAGTGGACCCGCCGCCTGGACAAGGTCACGGTTTTCGCTACGTACGCCTCCCTCGGTCTCGGCACTCTCGAGCGCGCGCACGCCGCCGGCCTCGGTGTTTGGGACTTAATCATCATTGATGAAGCGCACCGTACAAGCGGCCGGCTGGGTCGGCCGTGGGCGGTCGTCCACAACAACCAGAAGATCCCGTCCCTGCGCCGCTTGTACATGACGGCCACGCCACGGCTGTGGCAGCTCGACGAGGACTCCGAGCAGGGCGCACCGGGCGAGCTGGTGGCTTCGATGGAAGACGACCCCAACTCGCCCTTCGGCAGCAGGTGTTTCACCCTGACGTTGTCGGAGGCGATCGACCGGGGCATCTGTGCGCCGTACCAGGTCGTGTGCGTGGACATCACCGACACCCAGCTCCAGGCAGCACAGCTCCTGGGCGAGGATGCGCGCTCCGAGCAGGTACGCGGGGCCCGGCTCGCGGCCCTGCAGACCGCTCTGGTGAAGGCGTCCTCGGAGGAAGGCTTCCGGCGCACCCTCGTCTTCCACCACGTGGTCAAGGAGGCGGAAGCGTTCGCGGCCGGCCTCCCCGACGTCGCCGCGCAGCTGCACGCCGCCGACCCCGAGCTGTACCCGGCCACGGTCTGGGCCAACTGGCTGTGCGGCGAGCACAAGCCGCTCCACCGGCGCCGCGTCCTGGACGAGTTCTCCAGGGGAATCGCTGCGGACGGAACGGTCGTGGAGAAGACGTTTCTCGGGTCCGTTCGCGTGCTCGGCGAAGGCATCGATACATCCCGCTGTGACTCTGTGTACTTCGCGGACGTACGCGGCTCCATGCCCGACCTCGTCCAAGCCGTCGGCCGGGCACTGCGCATGCAGCCCGGCGAAGGCAAGACGGCGTCGCTGGTCGTACCGGTCCTGCTCGGGCCCGGCGAGACAGCCGACAACATGCTGACCAGCCGGGCGTTCGGCGGTTTGGCGAAACTGATCGAGGCCCTACGAGCGCACGATGCCCGCGTGGTGGAGCAGCTCGCCGAGCAACAGTCGCGGAGCCGTGTTAGGGGTGTGCAGAGCCGCAGCGGAGAGGAAGGCGAGGGAGCCGACAGCGACCGAAGCGACCGACTGTCGGTACCGGCCCGGCAACTGCTGAAGTTCAGCACACCGCGCGACCCCGCGCAGCTGGCAGCGTTCATCAACCTCCGCGTCCTGAACCCCGAACACCAGCATTGGCGACGCGGCATCGAAGCCGCCGCCACCTACACCCGCCAGCACGGCGACCTGAAAGTGCCGTTCACCTACCGCGTGCCGGCAGGTGAGAAGGCTCAGGCTGCGGGGTGGCCGGCCTCCCTCGCCGCCTTTCCGCTGGGGCAGTGGATCGCCGACGCCAGAAGGTTCTACGCCCGCGGCGACATGGACCAGGACCGCATCGAGCAGCTGGAGAAGCTGGGCATGGTCTGGTCGCACTTCGATGTCGCGTGGGAGGAGGGCCTGGCGGCCCTTCGGGGGTGGGCTGCCGAACACGGGCACGCTCTCGCCCCGCTCGATGCCACGTACCAGGGGGCCAAGGTTGGGATCTTTCTGAAGAACGCACGCGCCGCCACCCGGAAGGCGATCGAGATCGAGCAGCGGCGTGCCGAGGGCCTGCCGGTGGAGTCGGCGGCCGGCGCCTTGTCGGAGGAGCGGCGCGAACAGCTCGAGGAGATCGACCCCTCGTGGTGCCCCAGCTGGCCCGTGGAATGGCAACGCGCCTTCCATCTCACCCGACAGCACCTGGAGCAGGGCGGCGAACTGCCCACCGAACCGGGCGACGTCGTGCACCAGGGCGAAGACCTCGGGCGATGGGTGAAGTCAGTCCGTTTCAGCTGGGACAAGCTCACCACCGTGCAGCAGTGGATGTGTGAGCAGATCCTCGGGATCGAGCCCGCGGCCGAGGAGGAGAAGCCGCGCCCGCGCCGTACACAGGCCGACAAGTGGGCGATGAACCTCGCGGCCGCCAAGCAATTCTACGAGCGCGAGGGACACCTTCGAGTCCCGAGGCAGCACGTCGAACGGATCGTCATCGGCGGCGACGGAGACGGTGACAGCGGCGAGGACCAGGAGGAACGGGCTCTCCGCCTCGGGGCATGGGTCGGGAATCAGCGGAGCAGGGCCGCGACGCTGGCGCCGGAGCGGGTGGAGCAGCTCTCCGCGATCGGCATGCGCTGGACATGATTCTGTTCCTGTGCCAGCGATGTTGTGATCGCTCACCGAAGGTTTTCGTCACGGATCATCCTGCGGAGGCTGGTGCGGGCTGCGGTCAGGTCTTCTTCGAGGGTGTTGATGCGGGCGCGGAATGTGGCGTTCTCTGCGGAGGCCTCCTGTAGCTGGCGGGTGAGGTCGTGATTCAGGGCGGTCAGTTCGTCTGCTCTGGTCGCTAAGTCAGGGGCGTGGATGGCATCGAGGTGCTGGCCGAGTTGGTGACGCAGGGCTGTCTGGAGCCGGTCGCGTTCGCTGCGGAGTTCTTTGATTTCTTGCCGGGCGGTTTCGAGTTCGGTGCGCAGGCTTAGCGGGGAGGGCGGGGTTGCCGTGGCAGATGGTGGGGTGCTGTGGGCTTGGCGTAGTTGGGCTGCCTCGATGTGCTCGCGTACGCCGGGGGCATAGGTGAGCCAGGTGGAGACGCGGGCGGCGCGGGCGACTGCGGCGAAGGTGAGCGGCTTTCCCTGTTTCTCGAGTGTGGCGAGGGCGGTGAGGACGCGGGCTCGTTTGTCGAGGCTGTGACGGCGTCTGGCTTCGGCGAGGGGGGCGGGGTTGCCGCGGGGGTTCATTGCGGGTCTTTCGGCCGGGCGGTGGTGAGGGGCAGGAGTGTGTGGTTGTCGCCTGCGCGTGCTTTTCGCAGCACAGTGCTGGCTTCTTCGATCTGGGCGCGTTCGGGAGCGGGGAGGGATCCCAGGTGTTTGTGCATGCGGTCGATGACTCGCTGGTAGGCGGTGATCTGTGCGGTGAGGGCGGTGGTGACGAACTCGGCTGCGCCCATGGCGAGTGCGGTTTCGCGGTCTGCTCGTAGTTCGTTGATGTGCTGTTCGATGGCGGGCAGGTAGGAGGGGTCGGGGCGGTAGAAGCCGCAGCCGGCGCATTGGAAGCGGATGGGGCACGCCTGGCCTCCGGCTTTGACGTTCGACGGCTCGGTGCAGCCGCCGTAGGGGACGGCGACGGAGCGCATCTCGTAGGCAGTGCTCGAGCTGGGGCTGGGGTGGCCGTGTTGGTCGAGGACATGTGCGCTGAGTTTGGCCACGGCTTCGCTTTTCCGTTTGAGGGAGACGGTGTAGTAGCGCTGCGTCATGGCGATGGATTTGTGGTCCATCAGTTCACGCAGCACGTCGACGGGGGTGCCGGCGTCTGCGTGGCGTTGGGCGTAGGAGTGGCGGAAGGCGTAGGGGTAGATCAGGGACCGGTCGAAGAGCAGGCGTTGTCCTTTGGAGTCGGTGCCTTCGGCGTGGAGCTGGGGCAGGGCGTCTGCCCAGAGCCTGAGGGCGTCGCTGAGGTAGGTGCTGGAGATGTAGGGGGCGTCGCTCAGGGGGGTGAGGGAGGGAAAGAGGTATCGGTCGCCTTTGGCGGGGAGGTGCAGCTGGTCGCGGCAGGTCTGCCAGGTTCGGATGGCGTCGGCGGTGGAGGTTGTGATCGGCAGACGTCGGCGGTGGCGTTTCCTCTTGTGGTTGTCCCAGATCAAGGTGGGTTGGCCGTTGCGGGTTTCCAGGCAGTCACGGGACAGGGAGACGATCTCGAGCGGGCGGCGCCCGGTGTCGCGCAGGACGATGTACATCGTGCGGTACAGCAGGTGCCGGGCGTCTGGGGCGATGTCGCGGCAGCCGTAGGTGTTTCCGGTGCCCAGGGTGTCGAGGTGGGCGTCCAGTTGCCGGATGACGGACTCGGGGATGGCCTTGCCGATGAAGTCCTCATTGGGTTCTTCCACGGAGATGACGTGCTCGACGGGCACGCGGGTGAAGGTTCCGGCCAGGTCATCGAGGGTGCCGCAGCGACGGCCGTAGGCGATGAGCTGGAAGAACATCCCCAGCAGGCTGCGTCGGAAGGAGGAGGAGTAGGGGGTGCCGTCTCGTTTGCGTGCAGCTCGGAAAGCGTCGACGGCCAAGGTGGCATCGGCGAAAGTCAGAACGGCGGCATCGTCGCCGACGTCGGCGCGCTGGGCGAGAGCCGTGGAGGCGATGCACGTCGCCTGGAAAGTTCGCTTGAAGTCTTCCGTGGTGGGGCGGGCGGTGGTCACCCAATGACGCAGCGCCTGACGCAGCCAGGGCTGGCGGACTGTGCGGAGATCCGCGCGGCCGGGCAGATGCCGGCGCTTGCCGGAGGCGCTGTGGCGCAATCCGAGGACGCGCAGATCGATGACGTCCTGGTCGATGAGGGTGATCCCGGAGAACTCGCTGTATCCGGCGCGGGCGGCGGACTGCAGGTTCTCCAATGTGCGGACGGCAGACTGATGCGGCTTGGTGAGCCGGGCCGTGTTGGTGGCGTCCAAAAGGGTGTCGGCCGTGGTGAGGTGGCTGATCACGCCGCGGATCCAGTGAGGTTCCAGGGCACGTACCCACTGGTCCATCTGCTGCACGGCGTACAGCACTTCCCAGCGCAGCAGCTCGGGCAACGGGGCGAGATGGAACTGGTGCGCCAGCAGATACAGCGGCTGCCCCGTCGCCCACTGCGCAGCCGGGACGGGGGCAGTGCTGGAGCGGCAGTCTGCCCTCCAGGCACGCCAGTGATAGTTGCACAGCCCCCGGGAATTCATGGATGCGCCGGCACAGTCGACGACCATGCAGACGGGCACGTCGGTGAAGGGCATAGCGCGCTCACGGAGCCAGCGTTCGAACGTGCCTCTTGCCTTGTGGTATTTGCGGGAGTTGTTGTGGGCAGCGCACAGGCCTCCCGACACCTGGGGCCGTACGCACCGCGCGCCGTCCCGGGTGAGCGTGCACGGCCCTACGACCGCCAGAGGCAGGGATTTGGAACGGGCGGGGGTGAAGGTGGCGGCGAACTCTTCCCGCGGCAGGCCGCTCTTTCTGCGCTGGTCCGAGCAGTACGTGCAGAACGTCTCCTGAGCGCGCACGATCACGTCGCAGCGGCGGGTGCGGCACCGGGAGGACGAGGTACGCGGGTTGTCGAGATCTCCGGTGAACAGCCATCTGACGCGGTCCCACTCCCCCGGCCGCCACGCGGGATCGATGTGGGCACGCAGCCACCTCTCCCACGACTTCTTCGTGGCCCTCGTCGGCGCCTCCAGTGCGGTCACGGGCGCGGTAGCGGTGCTCACTGGTTCTCCCGCCATGACTGGGCCTGGTCGACAGCCGCCCGGGTCTCGGACTCATCGACGTGGCGGTAGCGGTCCATGGACAGCGGCGAGGCGTGACCCAGCAGCTTTTGCACCACGTCCCGGTCCACTCCCTCGCGCAGCCAGTGGGTGGCCGCGGAGTGGCGCAGCATGTGCGGCCGCGCCGGATGCCCGGCACGGCGGGCCAGACGGTCGAAGACGTTCTTGGCGTTCGGGTAGGTCATGGCCCGCCCCAGCGGCGGGCGGAAGAGGTTCACGAACACCATGCCTGTCTCGGCCGCGGTGGCCACCGGGGTCCGTTCGTACTGGTAGTCGGTGTAGAAGGCGACGATGTCGGGAGTGACGGGGAGGCAGCGGGGGTGTCTGGACTTGGCCAGGGCCCGGTTCGGGTTGTCGGTGCGGCGCCGCACATGAAGGTGCGGGCCCTGCACGGGGCATCCCAGGGAGCGTGACGAGGCCAGGAAATGCAGATCTTCCTGGCGCAGGCCCAGGGCCTCTCCGATCCGCAGGCCGGTCGCGGCGAGCAGCGCGATGAGGAAACGGTCCCGCGCTCTGGGCGTATCCGCGATCATGCGGCGGATCTGCTCCGGGGTCAGGTCCTCGTAGCCGGGTTCGCTGACCTGGAAGCGAAAAGCCGATATCTGGACCTGGCGCCACTGGCCGCGCTCTCCGGCGTCGTACCCGGCCGGGAGGTATCGCAGGAACTTCGGCTCCGACAACAGGCCGGCCGTCTGCGCAGGGACCCATCCGTGCAGTGCGCCGAAGCGCAGGAAGTCCGTGACCGCCGTCATCACCGCGTTCGCCGTACCCTGCGAACGGTAGCGGGGCGCAGCCGTGGTCGGGGAACGGCGGCTGCGGGCCGGCAGCGGCGTGGTGACCAGCCACTGCTGCAGCCCAGACAACGCCATGAAATTCGGACGCGACCACTCGATGCGGCGCTCTGCGCAATAGTTCAGATAGAGGGCGAGACGGCCTGCGTAGACCCGTTCCGTGTTCGGCGAGCGGCCCTTACTACGCAACCCCGCCAAAAACGCACACGCCTCGCCATGCAGGTCGAAGGTGCGTGCGTCAGCCACCACCCAGCGTTCCACACCAGTCGACGGGGAGACCGAGCGCTCAGCCACATAGTTCTGCTCCACCCACCAAACACAACCAACCCCACCCCCAGCCAGCACCGCTTCCCGAAACAGACCACACGACCAGGTGGGAACCACACCGAACACACCACGCAAGTCCGTGCACCTATGGATAATCCGCGCCCCTGCAGCCGACGTCTTGGCGCCGGTCAGGTACGCGTCGGCGCGGCCAGGGCAGGTCGGCGTGGACTGAAGGGACCAGGGGCCACCACGCTCCCCGCTGCCGCTCAGCACCCGGCAATCTGTGGTGTCGCGTCATAATGCTGGCGACAGCAGGGGGGCATATGGATCCGTCGTTTTCCAAGCAGTTCGACGTGCAGGCAGTCCTGGAGGACGGGAAGCGTCCTGTCCAGTTCGGGACGAACGTGCTGGCAGGTCTCATCGAGGGGATTGACGAGTTCCGGCGTGATCTGGAACAGCAGCGGCGGTCGAGAAGCCTGGGGCCTGCGATGCTCGGGGCCTTTTTGTGGGTGGACGATGCCGAGCTGCTGCAGCGCATCGCCGAGTTCCCCGCCGCGTGCGTGGTGGTGAGCAAGCAGCCACGGGGCAAGTACCACGCAGAGCGGTTGCGGAAGGTCGCCGAGGCTGTGAAAGACGCGGCTGGCCTCCCAACCTGGGCTTTCTCCGAACTGGAGGAGCTGCGCTTCCACCAGGACGGCAAGGCACCAGTGCTGGGCCCTGGCTCGCCGCAGGAACGCGTCCGGCTCCCGGCACTACGCACCCTGGGCTATCGCAAGGCCGGAAACCATCTCGTCCCGATACTCCACACCAAGATGCTGTTGCTAGGTGAGCTGTGGTGGCATGACGAGGACGCTCTGGGAGGCGTGGCAGATGTCACCGGCTTCACGCCGCACCGACTGTGGCTAGGCAGCGCCAACGGCACGGGGAGCTCCCGCCGCAGCTTGGAGTTCGGGCTGTGGCTGGATGATCCCGGCCTGCTGAAGGCCGCGCGACGGTTCCTGGTCGAGGTACTGGCCCAGTCCGAGAACCTGGACCCCGACAGCAACGACCTGACACCTGACCTGGTGGTGCCGGATTACGACGATGAGGCCATGTGGGAAGCCATGACCGCGCTCGCCGATTATGACGCCGACGAGGACAACGGCAGCGAAGACGACGCATGAGCAGCGCAGGCCAGGGCGGCGGGGAGCAGGCTAGGGAAGTGCCGGGGCAGCCGCCCTTGACGGTCACGGCGCCTTTGCTGCTTCGTACGCATGAGCTGTCTTGGGAGGCTCTGGAGCATCTCGTGGTGGCATTGGCGGTCCAGGCCGACCATGCTCTGGAGTCCCGACCTTTCGGGCGTGGTGGCCAGGCCCAGGACGGGGTCGACGTGGTCGCCTTCTTCACCTCCCAGCCACCTGCGGTGTATCAGGCCAAGAGGTACGAGAAGTTCACCGCTGCCGATCTCCGCAAGGCAGTGGCTGCATATGCCGATGGAAGCCGACCCTTCGATGCTCACCGTCTGGTGATCGTCACCACGGCGGACGTTCGCGACACAAAGGTCGACCTGGAGCTGACGCAGCTACGCGAACAGCACCAGGATCTGGTCGTTGACCTGTGGGGCCGGCAGCAGTTGTCCGACATGCTGTTTGTGCTGCCGGACCTGGTACGACGGTTCTTCGGCGAGGACACGATGCGAGTCTTCTGCCGTCCCATGCTCGACCGGGAGATGCAGGCCGACATCCGCGACGTGTCCAAGGGGCAGGCGCTGGAGGATTACCTAGCCCACTTCGGTTCGTACCTGAGCGAGGGGTTACATGGCCTGGTTGGGCTGACGCTGGAAGAGCAAAACGGGGCAGAAGGTGTGCTGTCAACGGAGTTGGCAGCCTGGCTGCGGCCCGGGCGTCACGTCCAGGTGGTCGGCAGCTCGGGCACGGGCAAGAGCCATACCCTGGCTCACACCGCCCTGGGGTTGGCGCAGGTCGGCTGGCTGCCCATCCTGCTGCGAGCGGGCGTATACGAAGGACGGCTGGAGGACAGCCTCGACGAGAGCGTGGCCCCGTTCACCTCGCAATCCGCGGACCGCCTGGTGGGGGCCGCTCGGTTGGAGGGGCTTCCGGTCGTCTTGCTCGTGGATGCGATCAACGAATGTCCCAGCCGGTTTCAGGATCGGCTGATGCTGCAGCTCAGTTCGTGGTGTCGCCGCGCCGAGGCCACTTTGGTGTCCACCAGCCACGAGTTCGTCAACGTGCCCGCAGTGATCGGCGGTGCACAGCTGAGGACGGTCGATCCAACCTCACAGCAGCGCGCGGCGCTATTGCGGTGCTACGGGGTAGGTCCTCAACAGGAAGAGGTCGTCGAGGAAGAGTGCAAAGCGTTCGAAACCGCCTTCGAGCTGTCGATGGCAGCGCAGCTGACACGGCGCCTACCGATAGGCGCGGGACGCGCTGCCCTCTTGGACGCCTACCTGGGTGAACAGCTGCAGCGGGCGTCGCAGCCGACGGCTCTGCGGCAGGTGCTGCACCGCTGGGCGATGCTGATGGACGAGCGGCTGGCGGGATGGTTGCCGCTGGCAGAAGCCCAGCGCAGCGCCGCCCAGGTACTGGTTGCGCTCGGTGGCGCGGTGGGCGTGGTGGACGAGGCGTTGAGATCGCCTGTGGTGCAGGTTCGCCATCGGCGGGTCGAGTTCCGGCATGAGAAGTTGTTGTCTTTCCGGACTTGAGGGCGGTGTTTTCGCTGGTCGGGCATAGGGCGGGCGTTCTCGTGGGAGTGGTGGCGTGTCGTGTCGTCGCTGCGGTGGAGGTCGTGGATGCCGTCGGTCGTGGGGTTGCTGGAACAGCGCGAGGTCGCCGCTCGCCGTCGCGTGGATGGGCTGAGGGAAGAGGCCGACCGCATCCAGGCCGAACTGGCCGTGGCCGAGCGGGAATGGCAGGAGTGGGCCATTGCCCGCTCGCGGGTCGGCGAGGTACTGGCCCCCGTGGACGAGCCCGGGCAAGGCCACGCCCAGACCGATGGGACAGCGCCGGCCATGGGACAGGCCGAGGAGACATCGTCAGCGCCGACCGCGGCGAAGTCGAAGTCGCAGGTACCGGTGTGGCGTGAAGGGCTGGCCTGGTCGGTGCTGTCGGTGGATTACCAGCGCGTTCTGCAGGCGCTCGCGGACAGGGACCGGCTTCATCAAGGGCCGCTGACCTGCCAGGAGATGGCCGCGGTGTTCGGCATGGACGTGGTGCCGGCGCGGGTGGAGGCATTGCGGTCGAAGGCGAAACGCCTGGTCGCGCGGGGCTGGCTGGCCGAGCGGCAGCCGGGCCGGTTCACGCTCGCGCAGGGTGTGGCCGGGCCAGGCGGCGGGTCATGAGCCCGATCATCGACCAGTAGATCATCGCTTCGGCGCTGGTGGTGCGGCGCTCGTAGTCGCGGGCCAGGCGGCGGGTGCGCATCAGGTGGGCGAAGAGGCGCTCGACGATCCACCGCTTGGGCAGGACCACGAAGCCGCGCATGTCGTCGCTGCGTTTGACGATCGCCAGGACCAGGGCGAGCACGGTGAGGCAGTGGGCGACGAGGGGGCCGGTGTAGCCGCCGTCGGCCCAGACCAGCTCCAACCGGTGGTGTGTGTCGGCGACTTGCCGCAGCAGCACGTGAGCGGCGGTGCGGTCGCCGACATCCGCGGCGGTGACCATCACGCCCAGCAGCAGGCCGAGCGTGTCGACCACGACGTGCCGCTTGCGGCCGTTGATCAGCTTGCCGCCGTCGAAGCCGCGGCTGTCGGAGCTGACGACGGCGTCCGCCTTGACGGACTGCGAATCGATCACCCCGGCCGTCGGCTCCGCGTTGCGGCCCAGCTTCTCGCGGACCGTAGCGCGCAGCCGGTCGTGGAACTCCTTGACCAGGGCGTGGTCGCGCCAGCGGCGGAAGAACGCGTAGACCCGGTCCCACGGCGGGAAGTCGGCGGGCATGGCCCGCCACTTGATGCCATTGTCGACCAGGTAGCGGATTGCATCGAGTATCGCCCGGTGGCAGTACGCCTCCGGCTGCCCTCCCCGGCCTCGCATCCAGCCCGGCACCGGTAGGAGTGGCCGGACCACGGCCCACTCCGCGTCTGTCATGTCCGAGGGGTACCGCCGAACACGTTCCGGGTGATCGGCTGCGTTTCCGAACCGGTGGGCGACACAATCACACGACGGTGCAACCGAGTTGAACTCCACCGGCGCGAGCACGTACAACTGCGGCAACAGGGTCTCCTGGATCTCGGTTGGCTTCGCAACCCCGAGCTACCAAGAGGCCCTGCCTTCATGCCCGCAGCCGGCGGCAACCACCCGATCGAGACTCCCGTTCGACGCACACCCCTCAAGATCGGAACGACAACAGCTACTCAGGCCCAACCGCGACGGCAGCACGAAGATCGCCCGCATCATCGTGCCGGTGTTCCTGGAGCCCAGCGAGGACCCCACCGACATGGTCGCCAGCGCCTCGTTCCGCCCCCTTGTAGCCGTCCTTCAGGGCCTGCGCTCGCACGATGAGCGCCTGGTCGAGCAGCTCGCCTCCCGTGCCCTGAGCAGCGGGAAGCGCAAGGTGCACGTCCGGCGCGATGAGGACGGCCAGATCGTCGGGGCCGGCGGCGAGGGCGACGGCGAGAACCAGGAGCAGAACGACACCAACGCCACTGCCGAATCCGCCCTGCTCCACTTCTCCAGCCCGCGCGACGCGTCGACCATCGCGGCCTTCCTGCGCACCCGCGTCTACCGGCCGGAGTCCCTGGTGTGGCTCGAGGGCTACCAGGCCCTCATCCGCTGGCGGACAGAGAACGAGATCACCGGGCTCTACGCCGTTCCCTACGACGTTGAGGTTGAAGTCGGGGTGACGAAAGATTTTCCGCTTGGGCGCTGGGTCCACCAGCAGCGGAAGGCGCTGCGGGCAGGTGAGCTGGAGGAGCGGCGCAAGGAGCTGCTGGACGCCCCGGAGGCCGGGATGGTGTGGGAGCCGGGTGAGGAGGCGTGGGAGAACAAGCTCGCCGCGCTGCGGTCGTACCGGCGGGCCACCGGGCACCTGGCACCCCGCCAGGACCAGGTCTGGGGCGAGGGCGAGGGCGAGGGCGAGGAGATGGTGCCCATCGGTCAACACATCGCGAATCTGCGCCGGAAGGGCGGACTCGGAAAGGACCAGGAGCGGGCGGCGGAGCGCGCCAAGCAGCTGGCCGCGATCGACCCCGACTGGAACTGCCCCTGGCCACTGGACTGGCAACGCCACTACCGCGTCCTCGCCGACCTAGTAGACGCCGACGGCAGCCTGCCCGACATCGCACCCGGCGTGCTGATGGACGGCGACGACATCGGACGATGGCTCACACGGCAACGCGAGGCAAGCACCTGGGCGCAGCTGACGGAAGATCAGCAGGAACGGCTGACCACGCTGGGCGTGAAGCCCGTCCAGGCGCCGTCTCCGGCCCCTGCCACCACGCGGGCGACGAAGAGCCCGAGCAAGGCGCAGCAGGCGTTCCAACGCGGCCTGGCGGCCCTCACGCAGTGGGTGGAGCGGGAAGGACAGCGGCCTGTACCCCGCGGCCACAGCGAACAGATCGCGGTCGACGGCGAGATGGAACCGGTAGCCGTGAAGCTGGGCGTATGGGTCTCCAACACCAAGCAGCGGCGCGACAAACTCACGCAGGAGCAGCGCGCCGCACTGCAGGCGCTGGGCGCCGAATGGGCATAGAGGTAGAACGCAAGAGTTAGGACCGGTCGACATTCGCACCCATGTGCGATCTTATGAGTATGTATTGATCCAGTTAAGTGCTGTCTCTAGAGTGACGGCATCGTGACAGAGAAGATGCCCCACTCAGCGGCTGGCCAGATGCTGGGCTACCTCTACCAGTGCGAGTGGGCGTTGGTGGAGCTGGCGCAGCGGTGGTTCAAAGATGCAGAGGCCGCACTACGCATGGAGATGCTGGACGACATTGACCTGTTGCACGGGTCAGTGCCTGTCGAGCTTGTGCAGTCGAAGCATCATGGCGGCCAGGGAGAGATCGGCTCGACCAGCGCTGATCTGTGGCGTTCAGTCAATTCCTGGTGCGATGCCTTGGAGATCCTCGGAGATGCGCCATTGCCGCTGCTCCGTTTGGTCACCACTCAGCGGGTCGCTGCCGGGAGCCTCCTGGAGAAACTGCGGGCCGATCCGCAGACGCGCGATGTAGCCGCAGCTCTAGCAGCTCTTGAGGAGCTCGCTGGTGATGCCAAGGGTCCAAAGACGACCCGCCCTTGGCGGGAACGCTTCCTCCGGTGCACTCCAGTGGTCCGGGAAGCTCTGGTGGGCCAGATCGTCGTGGACGATCTGGCGCCTCGAGTGTCAGAGGTGGACTCTAAGCTCCGTGAAGTGATCGGCGTATGGAAAACGGATCAGGGCCAGAGCCAGGAGATCCTGGAGGAGCTGAAGGGCTGGTGGTGGGGGGTCTCCAAAGAGATGCTCGACCGCTCCAACCCTAGCCGGAGGGCAACTGTTTCCGCCGAGGAACTGCGCACGAAGATCGACTACGTGATGAGCAAATACGCGCAGACCTCGTTGCCCATCAACGACCGGCTGGAACGGCTCACCCAGGAAGAGGTAACCCGGTACCAGGACCGCGTCTTCGTTGCCCAGCTCCAGCTCCTGAAACTGGGGCGCCGGAGCATCCGATTCCATCTCGGCGAGTATCACCACGCATGGACCCATCGATCCCGCTGGCTCCACAGCCACTACGTCGCCCAGAGCGAACTCGACCAGTTCGAGGCAGATCTCCGGCGCGAATGGGAGCAGGTGTTCTCCAAACGCGCTGACGCCTTCGATGCCGGCGAGTACGGAGCCGATGCAGTCAAGGCCGGTGTGGACATTCTGGACAAGGCCATGGCTGCTGTAGAGACATTGCGGCTGCGGCCGCAGGTGGAGAAGCGGTGGGTCGCCCGCGGCACGCTTCACGCTCTGGCCGATCTGGCCACGCAGGACGACGACCCAGTGGGCTGGCATCCCGATTTCGAGAACCTGCTGTCCCGGTCGTCCGACACTGCTGACGGGGAGGAATAGCCATGTCGGCTCCCGCGCGTCAACTCCCTGAAGCTGCGGCGCTGTTCAATCCCGCCTTCGGCGCGTATGTACTGGCGCACTGCGTAGCGGCCCACATGGCCGCTGGCCCCAGTCTTCCTCTCCCCTTGCCGAGCAGCTTCCTGGTCCTTCCCCTGGTGCTCCCGCCGGACTCCCGCGCTGCTCTCCCGAGAGACGTCCGCACGCCGCTGGCCAGCTGGCTGGCCGACAATCCGATCCAGCGCGCGTCATACCCGCACCGCGCCGCATCGCTTACTGATTACACCCGTGCGTCCCAGCGGTTCGGCGTCCGACACCGCGTGTTGACGGTGCACTCCAGCGGCCTCGCAGTGACCAGACAGCCCAGGCGTCCCAACGCGAACAGTCATGGAGCGGAGCTCGTCGACTGCACACGCGCTGCGGCCCTCGTCGGCCGCTGGCTTGCAGCGACATCGCCTGCCACCGCATTCGCCCTGCTCGGGGTCCGCCCCTAGCTCTCCAAGGAAGCCACCTCAGCATGCATCTGCTCGCTCTGGCCCTGTATCACCGTGATGGCAGGCAAGCACCGCGCACCATCACCTTCAAACCCGGAGCCTTGAACATCCTCACGGGAGAGTCCGAGACCGGAAAGTCAGCAGTCCTCGACATCATCGAGTACTGCCTGGGACGGCAGCACATTTCTCTGCCAGAGGGTGTGATCACTCAGACCGTGGGCTGGTACGCCCTGCTCGTACAGATCGGCTCGACCCGACTGCTACTGGGCCGGCCCCGCCCAGCTGGAGCCTCTACCAACAAGGCCATGCTGATCATCGGCGACCACACGCTCGAGCTGCCGTCAGGCGACCGCATGAGAGCGAATGCCGACACGGACGCGCTGCGCGCAGAACTCAGCGCCCGCCTGGGCATCGACGACTTCCGCTTCGAACCTCCGGCGGGCGCCGAACGCTACGCCTTCAATGTCTCTATTGCCCAGGCCGTTTACATGTGCCTGCAAAAGCAGACCGAGATCGCCAACCAGCAGCTGCTGTTCCATCGCCAGTCCGAGCCCGGCATGGCGCAGATGATGAAGGACACGCTGCCGTACTTTCTCGGTGCGGCCGGACCGGAACAGGCCGCACGCCAACGACAGCTCGCGGAGGCCACCCGGGCCCTGCGGCGCGTCCAGCGACAGATTGATGAGAGCCAGCGCGACAACGATTCCACGAACGCCGCCCTGCACGGCCTGGCCCGCCTCGCCCAGGAGGCAGGGATGGTCCAGGCTGTGCCCGATCGCGCATCGGCAGCCGAACTGAACGTCCTGCTGCGCGAGGCGGCGGACACAGTTGCTGATCCATCAGCACCTCCGGTATTCGGCGAAGACGGGATGCAAGAACGACTGGCTGCGGAGCGACAGGCTCTGCGGGAACAACTTCACGATCTCAACGAGGCCGGTGCCCTTCTCGACTCGTGGCAGCAAGAGAGTCAGGCGTTCACCGGGGAACTCCACACTCAGCTCGGCCGCCTTACCTCCCTGCAGCTCCTCAGCCCAGACGACACAGGCGCGCCCGAGGTCTGTCCTCTGTGCAATCAGGCCTTGGAAGAGCCCGACCCCGACATCGAGCAGCTCAACGACCTCACACGCCGTCTTCAGCACGAGCTGACCGACGCAGAAGCACTACAGCCATCGCGGACCCGTCACCGCCAAGAGCTCAACGAGCAAATCACAGACGTCCGCAGGCGCCTCCAGGCCAATGCCTCAGCACTCCAGGCCCTGCAGGCCAGTAACCGCCGTCTCCAGGAGATCAATGACCAGCACGCGCGGCAGGCTCACGTGCAAGGGCGCATCCTCCAGGAACTGCAACGAACTACGTCGCAGTCGGCAGACGAATCTGGATCGCTGCGCCGCCAGGCGGCTCGCATGCGGGAGCGGATCGCAGAACTGCAGGAACTGGTCGATGCCGACGACGTGAGGGCGGAAACGGAAAGCCGCCTCAGCCGTATCGCACTGGACATGACGGACTGGGCCCGCGAGCTGGATCTCGAGCATGCAGACGAGGCTGAAGAAGTACGCATCAGCCTCTCTCTCCTCAACGTCGTCCTGCGCACTGAAACCAGTCGTATCCCCCTCACCCGCATCGGCAGCGCGAAGAACTGGATCGGCTACCACCTGGTCGCGCACCTGGCCCTGCACACCTACCTGCTCAAACACCAGCGGCCCGTCCCGCACTTCATCATGTTCGACCAGCCCACCCAGGCCTTCTTCCCCGAAGAGGTCCATGACGTGGGCGCCCTCACCGACGCCGACTGGGAAGCAGTCCGCAGCTACTTCTCCCTCATGCGAGACGTCGTCAACCGCAACGGCCAGGGACTGCAGATCATCGTCTGCGATCACGTGTACCTGCGAGACGAATGGTTTCGCGACGCCGTCATCGAGAACTGGCGCCAAGGCAAAGCCCTGATCCCCACGGACTGGATCATCGAGGCATAAACTTGCCCGTAGCGCTGGCGTTCCTCATGGGCCTTGTAGCTCAGAACTCCCGTGGCCTCATGGGGACGGCGGATTTTGCTCGTGGAGCCCGGCGAATGTGAAAGACATGGCAGCGCAGACGGCCGTTGAGGAAGACACAGCCGCCAGGGCGTCCGAGTCGGGCGAGCCGTAGCCCCGCCACACGGTCCCGGCGGCGCGTCTACGTGGTCGACGGGGCTCGCTGCTCTGGGGGCTACAGCTCGAACTCAAGGTGTTCGATATCGGTGAATCGGACTTCCTCAAGGGAGCCGGCGCGGCGGCCACTGTCCTGGAAGTAGACCTCCTTGAGTGCTTCGGCGGCGATCTGCTGGAGCTGCTGGTCGGTGGCGCCCTGCTCCTGAGCGTCGAAGAGACGGCCGGCGTACTGCGGCGGCAGCGCGACCGTCAGGTGCCTCAGCCGGTCCTCGTCCGTCGTCCCGATCGGCGCGGTGTAGCCGATCCGGGCGCGGGTGTCGATGACGATGCCGCCTGTGGTCGCCGCCTTCTCCCGCGCCTTGGCGCGGACCTGCGGCTGCCACCGCTTCTTCACTTCGGCCTCCAGTCGGGCAGCGAGGTCCGGACGGGGCTTCTTGAGCTGGTCCTTCACATACCGCTCGACCGTGCGCTGGGAGATCCGCAGCATCTGGGCGACCGCCTTGGTGCCTTTGAGCTGCTTGACCAGGTACCGCATCTGCGCACCCGCGCTCTTGGGAGCCGGGCGGGTGAACACCTTGTGCACCGCGGCCTCCAGGCCGTCCCCGAATACGCTCATCGCGCTCTACCTACTCCCCGGCGTCTTGATCGGTGACGGTGCCGTCCTTGATATACCGGGCGAGGTTGAGCTCCGGCGCGTTGAACTGCTCGCGGACACCCTCGCCCCACAGCACGCTCTGGGTGCCCTCCCACTTCACCAGGCCCGGGTTCACTCCGAGTTTGAAGCCGCCGGGCAGGGGCTTGCCGTCCCGGTAGGGCAGGAAGTCCAGCGGCGACGGCCCGTCGGACGCGTAGACGGCGCAGTCCGAGAGGACCGCGACCGGGTACTGCCCGGTGAAGGCGGCGTGCTTGACGATCTTGCGGTGCATGTTGATCCGGGTCCGGGAGATGACGGCGGCGCGGATGTCCGGGCGCCACGTCGGCCGGGCAAGGGCCCGCCACGGCTGCCCGGGCTTCCAGCCCTCCCCGCGCGGGCGCTCGCGTAGCTTGCCGATGCCGCCCTTCACCGTCGCCTTGACCGCGGACACCACGATCGCCAGTCCGGAGTCACGGCTGCGGTAGCCGTCCATCGCCTTCAGGAACTCCTCCGGCGGCAGGTCGGCGCCCACCCCGAGGTCGGCCATCGTGGCGATGTACGCGTCGCGCAGCCGGTTGTACCAGCCGTCCAGGTAGCGGCCGGCGTCGTGGCGGACGTACGCCTCGATCGGCGTCACGTCGTAGCCGAGCTCCACCGCGTACGCCACGGTCGGCGTCGCGTACCAGGCCGATCCCTCGGGCCGCTCGCCCTTCGGCGTGAACGGACTGGGCAGCAGCCCGGCGTCCAGCTCCACCCACTTGTCCTTGGCGAGCTTCACGCGGGACAGGTCGACATGGGACAGGTCGACCAGCCAGGAGCCGGGCAATTTCGGATCGAAGACGGGGTTCTTGACGTGCGTAGGCGCGCCCAGGCCGACCGTGAGGCCGTTCGCACCGGCGGCGAAGGCCATGTTCACGTCGATACCCACCAGATGGGGGCGAAGGCATTCGGCGTCGGTGAGCGGGCGCGCCCAGTCGTACGCCTCCTCCACCAGGACCTCCGCCGGAGTGCGGTGGTGGAAACGCGGCAGGTCGGCGAGCAGCGGGTGGCCGTCGGGGGCCTCGCACGGTGCGCAGTCCACCGGATCCTTCCCCAGCGAGCCGGGGTTGTGCTCGGAGTGTCGCCTGCCGTCGGCGTCAGGTTCGGAGGCGCGGGTCGGCGGGTGCAGGGCGGTCATCAGCTCCAGGCCTGTGACGGCGGTGGAGCCGCGCGGCGTCATCACGCGGGCCGCATACGTGCCCAGCAGCCGGGCCAGGTCCGCCGGTGGCAGCTGCCCCGTGTTGGCCCAGTGCCGGGTGTCGAGCGCGTCCCACGACGGGATGCACAACTGCACGCACGCCCGCTCCGAACCCTGCGCGGGGCGGTAGATCCTCGCCCACGGTCCGAAGCCGCGCTTGGTCAGCTGCCAGTTTGCGCGCGTCAACTGCTTGATGACCTTGTGGCCCTCCGGGATCCGCCCGGCCAGACGCTCCTCTTTTGTGAGCGTGACCGGCAGGCCGTAGTGCTCGCACGCGGCGTCGGTCAGCACGATCAGCGGGTCGGCGTCCTTGCCCGGCCCGGACAGCTTCGGCTGACCGAGCCGCCCCTCGCTCAGCGTCCACTCCACCAGGGCCGAAATCGACTTCGCCGGTACGTCCAGGACCAGGCCGCCGACGCAGTACGCCAGCGCCTGGCCGTCGGCGACGTCGACGACCGCGAGCGGCCCGTTCTCGAACCGCGCATCGACACCACCGGCTGGGCTGCCGACGGGGGCGGCGTTACGCGCGGGCGGCCGACGCGACGTCGGCCTGGTCGTGGCCACCGGATGCGGCACAGCGGCGGGGCGCAGCGCAGTGTCCTCGGGAACAGGCTCCGGGATCCGGTCTGTGGTTGGTTCGGTGCGGGCTTTGGCCGGTTCAGCGACCGATGGCGCAGGAACGGCCGGGACGGCAGGCGTCTCGGAAACCGCCGTGTCCTGAGAAGGCACCGGGGCGCTGGCAGGGTAGAGCTGGGCGAGCTGCTTCAGCATGCGGGCGTAGGCATCGCGCTCCGGCGGCCGCGGCTCGGTCTTACCGGCCTCCCAGCCGCTGACCGTCGCACGCCGCACCTGCAGTGCGGCGGCCACCTCATCCAGCGTCAGACCATGTGCCTGGCGCAGCCGTTTGCGTTCCGCCGGGGGCGGCAGCGTGGAGCGGGACGAGACCAGCGCGTCGACCGCGTCGAACAGCTCGGACATACAGAACCTCCTGCCCCAGACCCTAGCGTGAAGCGCATCTTTCGCGTACCAAACACGTACGGATGGCGTAAATGGCGGTTGGGGGTTCACGGTTGCTTCGGGAAGGGTGTTCTCGGGCTTGGGTTACTGCTGGCTCTTTAGCCGAGGGCCTGCGGTGGTGTCTTGGCTATGCCTGAACTGACCGGGGAGAGCGGCGTGGTGTGAGAGATCTGGGAGAGCAGACGGCCGCCGTGCACCAGCCATCGCGGTGGCAGAACGCTCGGGGGCGGGCATGGGTGAGATCGTCAAAGGGCTCGAGCGGGCGTTGCTGACCCGTCCCGTGCCTACGCGGGATGCCGCTGTGCGTTTCCTGCTCAGGGCGGAGAAGGGCTCCACGAAGAATGTGGCTGTCCTCCTGGGGATCTCCCAGCGCACGGTCCAGAGGTGGGTCACCACCCGGCCGGGAATGCGCCGCCGTCCCAGTGCCGTGCATGCGGGGTTGATCGATGAGGCTGTCAGAGCACGGTGGCAGCCCCTGGTGCGCGCCCGCCAGCGGGCCCGGGCCGAGGCCGACGGGTTTGTCTTCCACACCAGGGCGCGGTTCGGATTCGCC
Source organism: Streptomyces tailanensis (assembly GCF_008386495.1). Lineage (GTDB taxonomy): Bacteria > Actinomycetota > Actinomycetes > Streptomycetales > Streptomycetaceae > Streptomyces > Streptomyces tailanensis. Next base: position 21,392 of record NZ_VTHJ01000089.1, read on the forward strand.
GCTCCGGCAGGCTCATCGGACGATCCGCGGGTACGGCTGATCACTCAGTACCTGTCGGGAGAAGTGGCCCGCGAGCTGTTCGCCGCCCGGGATGCCGGCGGGGGCGAGCAGCAGCAGTTGGTGATCCTCGCCCGGGCTTTGGGGCATGCCTATTTCCGGGACGGAGGCCGACGTGCTCACGGTCTCGGGATCGCTTTCACCGACGTGGAGTTCGCCGATTTCTCCATCGACTGACGTGCGCCTGGGGCCGGGTTCAGGACGAGGGCGGGATCTGGTGCCGCGTCAGCATCGCGTCGTAGCACTGTGCCTCCTTGCGTTCGCGCCAATCCCACTGGATACGGCCGGTGCGCGGGCCGGCGGACGGCTGGGGCGGGCGGAGCCTGGCCGCCTCCGCTACGCGCAGCAGATGCGTGCGGTCGTGAAGGCCAGCCAGCAGATGCTGGTCCTGGCCAGGAGCGAGCCGAGCGAAGCAGACGGCGGCCTTCAGGAAGACGCGCGCCCACCGCGGCACGCGGTAGGTGGCGCAGCCATCGGTGTAGCGGGTGCGGTCGTGCAGGGCCAAGGTGGCCGCGGCGTCGTCGTAGTCGCCGGGGCGGGCGGTGGCGAGCTGCTGGAAAGAGGCGCCGGTGAAAAGCGCGGCAGCAAGGGCTGCGGCCAGACGGGGGTGGGCGGTCACGGTAGCCAGGCGCCGGGCGATTTCCCGGGCTGTCTGCTCGGTGAGCGATGCGGGTGGCGGGCGGTGCCGGAAAGTGATCGCCGGCGGCGTGCACGGGGCGGTACAGGGGATGGGGCTGTCGTAGGAGACGAGGCGGTCCAGCACGGGCAGGGTGAGCCACCGGTCTGCCGGCCGGGCGGACTCGTCAACAGACTGGGGTACGGGTGCGGTCGTGCCGTAGTAGTGGCGGCGGGCGGCCTGGAAGTCGGCGGTGACGCAGTAGTCGGCCGTCTGCAGCGCCTGGTGCAGGGCGGCGGGCAGATGGGGGCGGTGGCAGACCAGCGTCAGGTGGATGCCGGTGAGGGCGCGCAACTGCAGGAGGCGCATCGTGCGGCGGGCGGTGAGGCGGTGGGCGCGCAGGACGGTCAGCCGGGTGACGGGCAGGGCCCTGATCCAGGCGGTGGCGGCTTCCCAGGCGGGCTGACGGCCGGCGGGGAAACGCCCCGGGAGCAGGGGCGGTTTGCCCAGAGCGGCGAGAAGGTCGTGGGGCCGGTCTCGCTGGTGGTGCCCGGGCCGGGGTGCAGGGTGATCCGGCCGGACGGCAAGTGGTGGGCGGCCAGGGCGGTGTGCGTGTGAACCGCGTCGTCGCCCGGGTCGATGACCACGGCGACGGACGGTGGCACGGCGAGCGGCATGGCGGCGTGGTGGTCAGGCGAGGCGGCTGAAGGCCCAGCGCAGCAGCTCCTGATCGACACGGGAGCGGCCGGTGCGGGTCAGGGCCGTGCGGGTGTGGGCGGTCAACTGGGCCCAAGCGCGAAAGTTGCCGTGCGCGGCGTGCTGGTCGGCGAAGGCCATGTCGTCGGGGTCGGCGTCGGCCCAGACCGGGTGGAACAGCGGAATCACCTCAAGGACCTCGGCGGGGGTGAGGCGGGTGAAGTGCTGCCAGATGAAGATGCGGGAGGACAGCATCGGTTCGCGGCGCAGCACGGTGTGGCAGCCCTCCCCGCCGACGAAGATGATCGCGAGCTGGGTTGAGGGTTCGTCCCACAGGTAGCGGAAGTATTCGAACGCCTCCCCGTTGAGCCATTGGGCTTCGTCCACCAGGAAGGTGCGGGGGCGTTCGGCCAGGGCCGTCTTCAGCAGGCGGTCGAATTCGCTGGGGTGGCGCGGCGGTTCGCCGGCCAGGTCGAGCGCGGTGAACAGTTCGTAGCGTACCGCGCGGGCGGTGGGCCGGGCCCGGAAGGTGATCTTGCGGACGTCCTCGCCGGGTTCGAGTTCGCGCAGGCAGGTGTTGACGGCGAGGGTCTTGCCGAAGCCGGCGCCGCCGTGGATGCACATCATGGCGCGGGCGGCGACGGTGTCGGTGATGTTCTCCCGGGCAGTGAGCAGGGCCCGGGTGGTGACCACGGAGGCGTCGGGCAGGTCGACGTACTGGTAGGTGGCCGCGGTCACGAGGCATCTCCGTCTTCAGTGGTCTGTTCAGCCGGTCCGGGCGGGCGCCCGGGGGCAGGTTCGGACGGAACGGGAGGAGGCCGGCCGGGCGCGGTCCGGGTGACGAGGGAAGGCGGGGTACGCCAGTCGGCCGGGGGCGCAGCGGGCGGGATGAGGTCCGGCATCGCCAGATCCGACAGGGCGGTGCCGGCGGACTGGGCGAGTTCGGCCTCGGCCTGCGCGGTGGTCAGCACGCCGAGCCGCCGGGGCGCCTCGGGCTGGTTCACGGCGGCGTAGCGCTCGCGCTGGGAAGCCTCCAGGTCCTTCTTCAGACGGCTGGAGCGAGCGGCCCGCGCTCTTCGTACGGCGCTGACCTGTTCCTCGGTGGCCTGATCGGCCAGGTCCGCAGACCCCAGGTAACGGCCGGTGGCCGCGTGGTAGACCTCGATCCGGTGATCGTGGTGGGGCATGAAACGGACCCGGACCTGAATCCCGGCCTGGCCGGTCATCCACGCGCTCACGTAGTCGCGTTTCCTGAAGCGGACTCCGCGGGTGGTCAGCGTGCGAGTGCCGGCGTCCTCCAGGGTGAACGTCCACAGATCTGCCGCGGGCACGTCCCGCAGCGGGGTGGGATCGTCCTGCCACGCCTCGAGCGGAGTCTTTCCCCGCAAGGGCGCGGGGTGATGCTCGGTGTTCCACCACGAAGTCCAGGCCAGCAGCCGGCCGGTGAAGTCCTCGAAGCCGAGCAGCACTTCGTCCTTCGGGCGGGAGCCCCGTTTGCCGGGACGCGGCTGGCGGGCGTAGCCGGGCAGCGCGGCCAGGAACATGCTCTCCACCGCCCGGTTGAGGCCCTCCACGGTGCCCTTGAGGTGGGGGGTGTAGGCGGGCAGGTCCTCCACCGTCACGTCCAGAAGATCGAACGCAGCGGTCACCGTCCTGGACAGGAAGTCCTTGCCACGGTCCACCCGTACTTTCTCCGGCAGGCCGCCGAACGGGCCGTAGGGGTCCTCGCGCAGGACCGCGGAGCGCAGTGCGGACAGCACCGACTCCCGCGACGGATGCACCGGCGTGACGGCGACGCCGGTGATCGCGTTCGTCGCACAGTCGGTGAACCAGGTGATCCACGGCCTGCGAGCCTTGCCGTCGACATCGACCAACACCGGGGCCTGCATGTGGTCGCTCTCCCATGCCTGGTTGCGCCAACCCCGCGGCCGGGCCAGGAACACATCGTGCTTGCGCGCCGCCCGCTCGCCTTTCGCAAGTCCGGCCCGCTCCCCCGGCGTCAGGTCCCGCTGGATCGCACGGTGCAGCGTCGGAATCGACGGAGGCGGCTCTCCCTCACCCCTGACCGCGCGAGCGGCCAGCTCACGATGGACCGCCGCGACGTTGCCCTTCCACAAGGCCAGCAGGCGGCGCACCTCCGAGGTGACGGTGAAACGGTCCCTGCTCTGGGCCCGTGCCCCAGGCTCCGCGGCCGCGGACTCGTCACGCTCGGCAGCGGCCAGCCACCGCCACACCGTGCGCTCCGTCACCTCCAACGACTCCGCCATCAGCCTTACATGACGGGAGGTCAATTTCTGTTCCTGCCGCAGGGCGAGCAGTCGGCGCACGGCAGGACCGCGCAGCGCCGACAGGGAGGAAGAAGGCAGACCTCCCCGCCCGTCCACGTGCACGCCGGAGCGGGAAGCGCCCCCTCCCCCCGGCCCCACGGCGCCGGTCACAGCGGCCCCATCAGCCGTGCACAGGCCCGCTCCAGCATCCGGCGGTCCACTACCGCACGGCTCTTGCCGTAGATCTCGGCAGTCAGGTGCGAGGTGAGCTTCGCCCAGGTCCGGAAATTGCCGTGGCCCACATGCTCATCCACCCACACGACATCGTCCTCGGCCACCTCCTCCCACAACGAGTGGAAGGCCGCCATCGCCGCGGCCACCTCACCCGGACGAAGACGAGGCACCAACTCCCAGGTCAGCACCCGAGAGGCCAGCGCAGGCACCCGGCGCAGCGCCCGTTCACTGCCCGCACCCGCCAGCACGAGCGCCGTGTCCGTGTCCGGGTGGTCCCACAACCCGCGCAGAAACTCCAACGCCGGCCCCGGAAGGCGCTGCGCCTCATCCAGTACCAGCACACGGGGCTGTCTCAGCGCGTTCACCAGCATCAAGTCGGCCTCCCCCGCCCCCCGCGGCAGACGCCTGCCCAGCTCGAGAGCGTCCGCGAGTACCCGGCGCAGTTCGGGAACCGTCGGGTGCACACCGACGTGGACCCGACGGACCCTGGCCGGGTGCGGCAACTGGGACAGGGCGTACTGCAACGCGACGGTCTTGCCCTGACCGGCGTCGCCGTACAAACACACCACCGCCCCGACCGCGGCCGCGTGCGCGACCGTCCGCAGCACCGACCGCACAGCAGGCGTGTGCACCACCTGGGCACCCGGCACCAGCACCGGGACCTGCGCCAGATGCTTTTGCTCCCGCAGAAACACCTGCCCACCGCCACCCGTCTCGGCCACCACGTCCAGGCCCAGCTCGCTGAGGGGATCCGGCCGGCGCGACCCGGCAACCTCAGGCTCCCGCCCGGTCAGCAAAGCCCGCCCCGCCCGACGGTCCCTGCGGATCACCCGGCTCAACGTCGACATCGACGGAATGGGCACCTCACCGCCGGCAGCCACCAGCCGGCGCCTCAGCTCCGAGACATTGCCCCCCGCCTCACCCAACAGCTCCCACACCTCGTCCGACACCGCGTACCCCTGCCGGACCGGCGCCTCCACCCGCCCTGTCGCCTTCGCCTGCTCCAGCCAGCGCCACACCGTACGCTCCGAAGCACCCACCACCTCAGCGACCGCACGCACATGCCGCGTCGACAACTCCCCCGCCTGCTGCCGCTCCAGCAAACGACGCACCACCAACGCCCTCGGCAGCCCAGCCCCCCGGCCCGCTCCTACACCCTGATCCACCCCACGATCACACCGGTCCCACCCACCGCATCGCATCAGAACTCACGAAACTGAGACAGCGTCAGCCGCCATGGGATAAAGCCCCACGACAGCAACACCCACCCCCAACCTCTCACCCCATGACAGTGCCGGTCCCGCCCCAACACCCCACTGACCAGCGCCGACACAGCACACCACCAGACCAGCACCACCGACTCTCACCATTACTGACCCCAAACCGAGAGATCGCATACGGCGCCTCGGACACCGGCAAGTCCTTCGTCACCGAGTCGATCGACTACATGCTCGGCGCCCGCAAGCTGAACCTCATCCCCGAGGCCGAGGGCTACTCGCAGATCCTGCTGGGCATCGCCTTGCCCGACGCATCGGTCATCACCCTGATGCGAGCGCCCCAGTCCGGGCGGGTCAGCGTCTTCGAGGACGACATCCGCGACCTCGTCTACCGGTCGCCGGACCTGGTGCTCTCGGCCCAGCACAGCCCCCGGACCACCAAGAACCTCTCCCGCTATCTGATGGAGCGCATCGGGCTCGACGGCTCGCTGCTGGCCACCAACGACTCCGGGGGCACCAAACTCGCCGGCTTCCGGGACCTTCTGCACCTGTGCCTGATCAGCGAGACCCGCATGGTCTCGAAGGTCTCCCCCGTCCTGCGCACCTCGGGCACCAGCGGCCAGACCGCGCACAAGTCGGCCCTCAAGCTCCTGCTCACCGGGGCGGGCGAGCAGCCCTCGCCCAGCCGCCTCAACCAGGGACAGCGGCGCGTCCACAAAGACAAGATCAGCCTGCTGGACGATCTGATCCTCGGACTGCAGCGCCAACTGGCCTCACGCGAGGCCAACCAGAGTCAGCTGCAGCAACAGCTGCGGCGGCTGCTGGAACATCAAGACACCCGCGCCGAGTCGCTGCGGGACGTCACCCGCCGCCACGCGCAGGCGGCCTCCGACCGCGCGACCCTGTCCGTGGCGCTGGCCCGCTACGCGCAGCGCCTGGCAGAGACCGATGACCTGCTGGGCCGGTTCGAGCTGCTGCGCGCCCAGTACGAGTCCGACCTGGCCCGCCTGGGCATGGTCAGCGAGGCCGGCAGCCTGCTCGGCTACTTCCGCAGCGGCCCGTGCGTGTTCTGCGGCGCAGAGCCCCACCACCAGCAAGCCGGTCACGACGCCATGGAAACCACCGCCCTGCACCAGGCCGTCACCGCGGAAAGCACCAAGACCCGCACGCTCCTGGCCGACCTGCTGCTCACCATCGACGACCTGCGCTCGCAGCGCGAGCACGTGGCCGAGGACCAGGCCGTGCAAGCCGCCTTGGCCGAGCAGGCGGACGCCGAGATCACCCGCATCGAACGCGAGGAACTGAGCCCCCTGCAGGACGAGGTGGCCGAGGTGATGGCCACCCGCTCCCGCCTGGAGAACGAACTCGGCCTGCACGCACGGATCGAGGAGCTGGAAGACGTCAGAGCGCAACTGGTCTCCGAGGAGGCCCAGCCGGGCGGGCAGCCCAGCCGCGGCATCCCGCCCGCCACGCTGACCGGCTTCGACCGCACCATCGAGCGGACGCTGGATGCCTGGCGGGTACGGCGGGAGGAGGAGGTGACCTACGACCAGTACACGGCGGAGCTGTATGTGGGCGACCGGTCCCGTTCCGGCCACGGCAAGGGCATGCGCGCCGTCCTGCACGCCGCCTTCACCACCGCCCTGGCCGACTACTGCCTGGAGCAACGGCGCAGCCATCCCGGCTTCGTCGTGCTGGACTCCTCCCTGGTCACCTTCCGGGAACCCGGGGTGCGGGAGGCGGATCTGCGCCAGAGCGTGCCCCAGCACTTCTACCGGCACCTGCTCAACGCCTTCCGCGGCCAGGCCATCGTCGTGGAGAACACGGACCCGCCCTCGGACATCCTCGATCAGGGGCAGGTGTACATGTTCAGCCGCGAGGCCCACGGCCAGCGCTTCGGATTCTTCTCGCTCACGTCTTCGTCCGCCTCGGCACAGTAAAAGGGGTAGAGCGGCGGTGGCTGCTTCCTCGTCCGCCCGGCCGGCCAAGGCGGTTGCCCGGAGCAGCCCTTCCCATCGGGTAAGTGCTGTTAGTGTGCCCGGAGTTGGGTGTTGGGATCTCTGTGACTGCTGTGTCCGGGCTCGCACTCGGGGCTGCTGCGGCACATGCCCTGCGCTCTGCGTCTTGTGCCTCGTCCGGCCTGCGTGGAGGCGACATGACGGCAAGTACGCCGAGTCCTCTCAGCGGCAAGGTTCCCGCAGCCGTGGCGGACCGGGTGCTCTTACAGGTCGGTCATCGGCGCGCGGCTCGCTACCGTGGCCGGGTCGACGCGTCCTCAAGCGGCCTGGTACTGACCGGGAACGGGGCGCTGGCCAAGGCCGGGCAGCTGCGGGAGGAGGGCTTCGATGCCGCGCTGCTGGTCGACGAGGGGTGTTATCGCGTCGCTGCTGCCAGCGAGGAGGCGCCCTTCCCGGTCCTGGACAATGAGCCTGCGCCGCTGTTCGGGGCTCCGCTGGAGCATCTGATGCTGGCGCACCTCGCGTTCGCCGACCTCGCCTTGACGCCGACCGGATATCTGCACGCCGGGGCGATCGGCGCGCTGGAGGCGGCAGCGGCGCGGGTGACGCGCCTTGGCGACCCGCGGGTGGTGTTCACCGTGCCCATCGACGCGAGCTGGCTGCATCCGGGGCAGGTGGAGTATCTCGCCGAGGTGCTGCACCGGGTTCCGAGATCGAAGGCGGTCCTGGTGGGCGGCCGGCCGGATGCGCGCGGCGCTGCCGGAGGGCTGGTACGGCTGCTGGAACTGGTACCGGGCATAGGAGTACTGCGCGCGGGCCTTGGCGCCTTCGGGGGTCTGGCGTGGGGTGCGGGCTTCACCGCGTTCGGCGGCGACGCCAGCATGCGCCACACCGTGCCACCGGCGCCTGCGCAAACGGCTTCGGGAGGCGGCCCGGGCAGCCCGGCCGTCCTGTTCCCGGAGCTGATGGACTTCTTCCTCGGGCTCACCCTGGCCAAGCGGTTCGACGGCGAGGCCCCGGCCTGCTCGTGCGAGGAGTGCCAGGGCGAGCGCTTGGACCGGTTCACCAGCATGGCGCAGCAAGTTCCCGCCGCGGGGCACAACGCGTCCTCGCTGATGGTGTGGGTGCGGCGATTGCGGGCGGTCGACGCGGCCGACCGTGCGGCGTGGTGGCGGCAGCAGTGCCGGGAGGCGCTGGACAGCGTGGCGGTGTGGAATGCCCGGATCCAGCAGCTGTCGGGGTTCACCGTCTCTTCGGACCTGTCCGCGTGGGCCGAGCTGCCCGCGCGCCGGACGGCGGCGCGGCACGCCGGTTGACCGGGCGTCAGGGCAGGCGGGCGTGGAGCTGTTCGGTGAAGTGCCAGGCGACGGGGGTATGACGGCGGGGCCGGTAGGGCTCGGGCGCCAGCGTCCAGGCAAGGCCCTCGGCGGTCGGCTCGAGGATGCCGATGCCCAGGTAGGCGGCTCGCATCAGCAGCTCGTCGCGGGCGTGGGCGGGCGGGTCGACGAGCAGGGCGCGGCGGGCGAACGGCTTGAAGCGGCTGGCGCGGGCCAGGCCTCCTTCCCAGTGGGTGCTGCGGGTGCGGACGATGACGAGGTCCACGGTCAGCGGGCGTACCGCTCGCCGGCAGACGTGGTCGCCGGTGAGGGTCACGGCGCCCTGGGGCAGTGCGCGGATCTGCTCGCGCAGCCGGGTGGGAAGTGAGTCCAGCCGGACGGGGAGGTCGGCGGGGAGGTCGAGGAGGACCGTGAGGTCTGCGATGCCGAGTTCGGCTGCCCCTTGGGCGCGGCGGCGCTCGCATTCGAGGTGATCGCGCCGGTAGAAGACGAGGGTGTTGCGGCTGCCCTCGATGGTCGTCTCGGCCATCTGCGCGCCCTGGCCGACCAGGGGGGCCGAGGCGTGCTGGACGAAGGCCCGTGCTCGTGCTGTCGGCGCCGCCATGCCGGCCCCTTTCGACTCTGCTTGCCGTGGTTGCTGACCGGTGCGGGCTAGGGCCTGTTCTGAGTTGAGATCACGGGAGGGCTGGCAGGCTGCGTAGCCAGAGGATGGAGCCGC
>NZ_VTHJ01000009.1 GCF_008386495.1 Streptomyces tailanensis
CGAATTCGGGCTACCTCAATTGAGGTAGCCCGAATTCGGCCGATTGGCTATTTGTGTCTCTTATGTGTATCAGGCGAAGATGCGGGGTTTCCGTCGAGTCATCGGGTGAGCCGGTAAGCGTACTGCGCGTCGAAGGTCCCCGCGGCCGCGGAGCAGCCGTCGGCCTGGCCCGGCGGTTTCACCCACAGGTAGGCGTCGACACCACGGACGCCGGTGCCGGCGGTAGGGCTCTGGCCCAGACGCCGGCCGGGCGGGTCGCAGGCGCGATTGCCCCGTGCCGGCCCGGCCCCGTTGCGGCTGGTGTCGATCACCATGGTCAGGCGGGCGCTGTCCAGCTCCCGGAGCACCGAGTAGCCGTAGTCGATCTCGTCCCGGGTCCTGTTGAAGTTCGACACGTTCAGGGCGATGCCGTCCCCGTACCGGGTGGCCCCGGCGTGCCGGAGGCGGTCGGCCATGGTGTGTGCCGGGTGCCAGCGGGAGTTGCCCGCGTCGTAGTACACCCGGGCGCGTGGGGCATCGCGGCGCATGACCCGGCCCGCGTGGGACAGGGCCGCGAACCGGTCCCGCCGTTCCCGGGAGCTGAGGCAGTCGGCGAGCGCGAGGGCGTCCGGTTCGAGGACGACCAGTGCCTGTCCTGAGCCGATTCCCCGGGCGAAGCCCTCGACCCAGGCACGGTAGGCGGCGAGATCCGCCGTGCCACCGGTGCTGTGCCCCGAGCAGTCGCGGTGGTGCACGGCGTAGGCGACCAGGACCGGCATCGCGCCCCGGGCCCGGGCCGCGTCGACCACGGCGCGCACCTTGCCCTCCACCTTCAGCGGATCCGGGTCGGTGAACCAGGATCCCTGTGGCCGGGAGGCGATGCGCTCCCGGATGACCGCTACCCGGGGGTCCTGGGGGTGTTCGCGCACCCAGCGGGCGGCCGGGGTGTCGGGGGCGGTGTAGAGGCGGGTTACGGCGGGGAAACGTGGCTCCGGCAGGGCTGGGGGCGGGGCGGCGCCGGGGCGCTGGCCCGGGAGGAACGGGGCGTTGGTCACTGCCGTGGCGACCGCCACGAGGAGGCCGAGGGCGGTCAGCAGAGCCGCCAGTCGCGCCCTCCGCGGACGCGGGTACGCGCGCCCCGGGGCCGGTGTTTCGGGGCGCGCGCGCTTGGGGACGGGGCCGCTCAACCGGCACACCGTCAGTCGTCGTCCGACGGAGTGACGCTGCGTCGGATCAGGAGCCAGGCGAGGACGGCGAGCAAGAGCAGCGCAGCCGTCACTGCCGACACGACAACCATCGGCTCGGCGTCCGAGGACGCGGCGTTGGCGCGGCCCTCGGTGTCCGCCGTCCGGTCGCCGGACAGTGCCTTCGCGGAGGCGGCCGCGCCGCTGCTGTCCGCCAGAGCCGTCGCGGGGGCGACGATTCCGAAGCCGATTCGATCATTCCGGGTCGGGTGGTCCTTGCCGCCGGCTGTGTCGGTCAGCTGCTCGATGACCTGGGCGACGGTCCACCGGGGATGCTCGGCGCGCAGCAGTGCGGCGGAGGCTGCGACCCAGGACGCCGCGTACGCCGTACCTGAGCCCGTCCAGTAGTCGCCTTTCCGGTCGGTGGTCAGGATGTCGACGCCGGGTGCGGCCAGGATCACGTCCCTGCCTTGGTGGGAGTCGGGCCAGACCTTGCCTTTCTTGTCGATGGCCGAGACGGCGACCACTCCCGGGTAGGCGGCCGGGTAGGTCGCGGCGTTTCCCGTGCTGCCGTTGTCCCCCGCGCCGGCCACGACCAAGGCGTTGTTCTGTGACGCGTACTCGACCGCGTCCCTGAGCTCCTCGGACGGCTCGGAGAAGGAGACGGTGACGTTGATGACCTGGGCCCCCTCGCGTGCCGCGTGCCTGATGCCCGAAGCGGTCGCGGCGACGACGGGCGCGTCGTCGCGGAAGACCCGCACCGGGAGCACGCGTGCTTCCGGCGCCAGCCCGTACAGGCCGTCGCCGCTGAAGTTGCGGCCGGTCCCGGCGATGATGCCCGCCGCGTGGGTGCCCTGTACTTCCGCGTCGCCCTGATCGCGTGTGCCGTCGCCGGTCGCGTAGTCCGCGAGATCCGCGCCCTTGATGACGCGTCCCTTGAGGTCGGGATGGGAGGCGTCGACCCCGGTGCCGATCACCGCGACCGTCACGCCCTGGCCCCTGCTGACCTCCCAGGCCCGGTCGGCCTTGAGAGCGGTCAGCGCCCACTCGGAGTCGCGGAGCGCCCCGGAGTCAGCCGGAGCGGCCGTACTGGAGACGGTGACGACGAGCGCCAGCGCCGCGACAGCGGCTCCGGTGCGTGCGGCGAGCCCGGCGCCCGACGTTGAACGATCTGCCATGGTGAGGCACCTACCTCCGGCGCTGATGGGACATGAGGCCGGACCGGCGAAGGTGAGGTGGCGGCCCGGCCGTCCCAGCCCGGCACTCTCGATCGGAGCGGCCGGGCCGGAACACCCCTGCGCGCTCCATCGTCCGCAGCCGGAGAGTGGCGTTGCACCCGCCAATGGGGGAGAAGGCGATCCCTTCTTCGGGGGAGGGCGAGGGGCGGCCTGTTCCGATTCCCGGGCTGACGGGGGCCCGCTCTCCCCCAATTGGGGGTGCGAAAGGATCCCCTGAAGGCGGGACCTTCGCTCACCCGTTTATGTGATGTTCGCGACTGCTCATGAGTGCAGGCTGATGTGTGAGGGCCCGCCGGGCGGGGCCGGGGCGCTCTCGCCTTGGAGGAGCCGCGATGCACTACTTCCGAACGGTACCTGTGCACACCGACGAGCCACGAGCGGAGGCGGAACCGTCCCCGAGTCCCGCCACACCCACGGCGCGGGGCGGCCGGATCACCGGCCTGCTCACGAGCCGGGTAGTGCGGTTCGCGGTGGTAGGTGGTGCGGGCACGGTCGTGAACACAGCAGCTCTGTATGTCCTTCATCGCCTGCTGGGTGTGCCGCTGGTCGCTGCTTCAGCCATGGCCGTCGAGTTCGCCGTGGTTCACAACTACCTGCTCAACGACTGGTGGACCTTCGCGGCGCGTGCACCATCCCTCAGAAGGTTCGGGAAGTTCAACGTGTCCATGCTCGCCGGCCTCGCGGTCAATGTGCTCGCCCTGTGGGCCCTGGTGCACGGCGGAGTCCACCTCGTGACGGCGAACCTTCTCGCCATCGGGGCCGCCTTCTCGGTCAACTACGCTTCCAGCGCGCTCTGGGTGTGGGGCAGGACCTGGGGGAGGCAGCGATGATGACGCTCCTCCTGTACGCCGGACTGGTTCTGATCTCCGTCGTGCTCACGGTGCAGTCGGCCCACGTCCTGTACCTGATGCTCTACACCTGGGACCAGCCGGACGCCGAGGCGAAGGCGAAAGCGCCGGAGGAGTTCGTGGCGCCGCGGCTGTCCTTCAGTGTGCTGCTGCCGGCCCGGCATGAAGAGGACGTCATCCAGACCACCATCGAGCGGATGGTGCGCGCCGACTATCCGGGCGAGTTGCTGGAGGTCTTCGTGATCTGCTCGGCGGACGACACCGGCACGATCGGCAAGGCCGAGGAGAAGATCGCCGAGCTCGACCGGGAGGGGCTGCACAACGTCGAGGTCGTCGTCTTCGACGACAAGCCCGTCAACAAGCCGCACGGCCTCAACGCGGCCCTGCCACACACGAGTCACGACGTGGTGACCATCTTCGACGCAGAGGACGACATCCACCCCGCGATCTTCGACCTGGTCAACACGGTGATGATCCAGGACGAGGTCAACGTGGTCCAGGCCGGCGTGCAGCTGATGAACTATCAGTCCACCTGGTACTCCGCCCTGAACGTCCTGGAGTACTTCTTCTGGTTCAAGAGCCGTCTGCACTATCACGCCCTTGAGGGCTCCATCCCGCTCGGCGGGAACACGGTGTTCTTCAAACGCGAGTTGCTGGTGCGCCTGGGCGGCTGGGACGAGCACAACCTCACCGAGGACGCGGACCTGGGGCTGCGGGTGTCGGCCGCGGGGGAGCGGGTGCGGGTGGTCTACGACGACCGGTACGTCACCAAAGAGGAGACCCCGCCGACGCTGGGGCAGTTCGTCCGGCAGCGCACCCGGTGGAGCCAGGGCTTCATGCAGACCCTGAGCAAGGGCACTTGGAAGCAGATGCCCACCCGCAAGCAGCGCTGGCTGGCCTTCTATGTGCTGGCGTTTCCGCGCGGGCAGGCGCTGCTCGGCCTGTACTTGCTGGTCTCCCTCGGCATGATGCTCTTCCTCAATGTGCCGGTGCTGGTCGCGCTCGTCTCCTGGCTGCCCGTGCTGATGCTTGCGGCGCACTTCGTGACGCAGGCCGTGGGCCTGTACGAGTTCACCGACGCCCACGGCCTCCAGGCCACTCCGAAGGCCGTGCTGAAGATGGCGGTGGCCTGGTACCCGTTCCAGCTTGTCCTCGCCTACGCCGCGCTCCGCGCCATGCGACGCCAGCTGACCGGCCAGAACAACTGGGAGAAGACCCAGCACGTCGGCGCCCACCGGGCCAAGTCGTCGGGGGCGAACTCCGATGCCGCGTGAGATGAGACGGCGTGTGACAGGACCGCGTGCGACGAGGCCCCAACTGGTCGTCGTCCACGACGGGGAGCCCGCACCGACCGGACAGGCCCCGGCGCCCACCCAGCGGAGCCCGCGGCCGGTTGTCACCCCGGGACGGTTCCCCCGGCTGGGGCAGCGCGGGCGGATCGCGCTGGGTGCCGCCGTGCTCACGGGGCTGGTCACGCACGGCTGGCACCTGTTCCAGTACCCGCTGTACCTCACCGACGAGGGCATCTACATGCAGCGGGCATGGTCGCTGGTCCGGCAGACCAGGCTGTCGCCGTACACCTACGACTACGACCACGCGCCCGGCGGCTGGATCCAGCTCGCCGGCTTCGCCTTCCCGCTGCCGGGCCAGTTCGAGACGTTCGGCAACGCGGTCAACACAGGCCGGTTCCTGATGCTGCTCGTGCACCTGGTCAGCGTCGTCCTGCTCTTCGAGATCGTCCGACGGCTGACCGGCAGCGTCCTGGCCGCCTCCGTGGCCGCGTTCTTCTACAACGTCTCGCCGCTCGCCGTCTACTACCAGCGGCAGGTCCTGCTGGACAACCTCATGATGTTCTGGGTGCTGCTGAGCCTGTACCTGCTGCTCGGCCGCGACATGAGGATCCGGCACGCGGTGGGCGCCGGGGCGGCGTTGGGGATCGCGCTGATCACCAAGGAGAACGCGGTCTTCTTCGTTCCCACCCTGATGTATCTGCTGCTCCGCAGGGTGAAGGGCTCCACCCAGCGCCGGTTCACGAAGTCGCTCTGGCCGTTCGCCATGGCCATCCCGGTCGGTGCCTACGTGCTCTACGCCGTCTTGAAGAACGAGCTTGTGCCCAGCGGCCTCGACTTCGACCTGAACAACCCGCCCGCCGATCACGTGTCCCTGCTCTACACCCTGTGGTGGCAGCTCAACCGCAACCAGGGATCCCTGCTCGGCCAGGGCAGCTTCCTGTACAACAGCTGGATACCGAGGGACGGGCTGTTCCTGCTCCTTGGTCTGCTCACCATGCTGGCCGCCCTGTACTGGGGCTTCAGGGACCGTAAGCGCAACCTCGGCTTCCTCGTGGTCGGCACGATGGCCGTCGCCTATGCCTTCTATCTCGTACGCGGCAGCGTGCTGCTGGACTTCTACATCGCTCCGATGGTCGTGCTGTTCGCGATGAGTATCGGCATGGTGACCGATCGGATGCTCGGGCGGCTGCGGTCCCGGCTGCGGATCGCGGTGCCCGCCGTGGCTGGGGCACTCCTGTTGCTCGTACCGGTGACCGACTATCTGCTGACGGTCAATGACGAGGGGCGGGTGGCGGTCGCGGACCAGTACCACCCGAAGCTGAACCTGACCCGTATGCAGGAGCAACAGGTCACCTGGATAAGGGAGAACGTTCCGTCGGACGCGCGGATCATCATGGACGACGACCTGTGGAGCGAACTCCACGACGTCCCCCCGTTCTATCCGTTCGCACATTCCCACTGGAACGCCGCGGCAGACCCCGACGTACGCGACAAACTCTTCGCCAAGAAATGGCAGAACATCGACTACATCGTCATGTCCAACAAGATGCGGCAGTCCATGGACGGCAACAACGGCGACGGCCGCGAGGACTGGATCCTGACCGCGCTGAAAAACGCGAAGAAGGTCTGGGAGACCGGTCAGGGCGACATCAGCCTGCAGATCTACCGGGTCGGTTAGTCCCGGGCCGAGGAGGTGAGCGTCATGCCCGAGAACCCCGAGAACAGGGACAAGGACATACCTGAGAGCCCCGAGGAAAATGAACAGGCCCCTCCCGGAGAAACCGGAGGAATGAAGAGGTGGTTCACCTGGAAGAAGCTCCTGATGATCGCCATCGCGCTCGTGGTCGTCGGTTCCCTCGTCCAGGTCATCGCGAAGAGCGGCGGTTTCGGCGGCGCGCTGAACACCACCGGCGACAACGCAGAGAACAAGAAGAGCGCCCCCAAGGAGATCAAGACGCCTTCCCAGAAGCCGAAGACGGTCGAGCTGGGGGACCAGAAGATCCCGCAGGCGTCCGGGCCGATCATCGTGGTCAACCCCGGCCTGGTCACACCGGGCGGCAAGGCGACCGTAGAGGGCGCGGGGTTCGACGCCAAGTCCACCGTGGACCTCTTTCTGAAGACCTCGGCCAAGCAGAGCGAGGGAAAGGGCCTCGCCACGGCCAAGACCGACAGGACCGGGTCGATCAACACGCAGATCGCCGTGCCCGAGAACGTCAGCAAGGGCGCCATCCTGGTCGCGCAGCAGCGCGACGCCGACAAGGTGGCCGAGGCCCAGCTCGTCTCGGGCGGTGTGGTCGGCTCCGTGAAGATCAACAAGGCGGTGGGCAAGCCCGGGGACTCGGTGTCGCTGAGCATCCGCGGTTTCGGGGCCGGGGAGAAGATCGACGTCTTCTGGGGCCGGGTCGGCGGCAAGCCGGACGCCAGCCTGACCGCTGACGGATCCGGCGGCATGGGCCGCGTGGACGTCAAGGTCGGTGTCGCACCCACCGGCGCCAGCACGCTGATCCTGGTCGGCGAGAAGAGTCAGACCACGGCCACCGCGCCCTTCCAGATCCTGGGTCTGTACCCGACGCTCAAATCGTCGCCGTACGCTTTGAAGGCCGGACAGCAGATCAGCGTCTCCGCCGGTGGGTTCGCACCGGCCGAGCGTGTCCTGTACTACATCAACAACGCCAGCGGCGTCCCCGCCTTCACCGCCACCGCCGACGCCAACGGCAATGTCGGATCCGTGTCCTTCGACGTGCCGTTCGGGCTGGAGGGCGAGCAGAGCCTCACCGCGATCGGCGACCGGACCCGGGCCGTGGTCCGCACCGGCTTCCAGGTGATGCCCTACACCCCGACGGCCGAGCCCAGCACGTACTCCGGTAAGGCCGGTACGTCGGTGAGCTTCTACGTCACCGGCTTCGCCGCGAACGAGACAGTGACCCTCTACGCCGGCGGTCCGAACGGCGACGCCAAGAAGATCACGACGTTCCAGGTCGACGCCAAGGGCGAGGCCGAGGCCGTAGGTTCGTACCCGGTCACCAAGGCCGACGAGGGCGGCGTGGCCTTCAAGCTCGTCGGAAGCAAGAGCGGCGGTGAGGCCAAGGCGTCGATCAACGCCGCCGAGCAGGAGGGACAAGGGGACCAAGGACAGCAGGGCCAGGGGCAGTAGGCCGGACGGGCCGGATGAGCGGCCGGAGCCGCACGGCGACCAACACGGGAGGAGCACACCATGAGCGTCGTCTTCGGGCCCAACACCCGACGGGTCCTGCAGTTTCTCACCCACATCGAGGACCTGTCGCCGCAGGACATCGACCGTGTGGCCGGCCTGTGGCGACAGACCTCCAGCCAGACCCGCGCCGAGGCATGGGCCGAGGTCCGGCGCACCACCACCGATGAGGAGCGCTACCGCATCCTCGTGGCGGCCTCGGTCGCCCGCCGAGCAGCCCTGGACACCGCGCAGAGCCACCACCGGCACGACTGGGCCTTCTGGGCAGCGGTCTGGGACGCGGTGATGGCGATCGCCGTCTGCGACCGGATCGGCGGCCACTACGACGTCCTGATCGCCCCGGTCGCCGCAGTCATGCCAACCCTGGGAGTGTGCCGACGCGACCAACTCGGCCCCCGCCACCTGCCGGACGCCGTGCTCGGAAGGAACGGGCAGCCATGAACCACCGGATCCCCGTCATGGTGGCCGACAACGACGCCGAGGTCCGCGAGGCCCTCGCGGACCTGGTCGAGTCGCACCCGGCCTTCCAACTGGTGGGCCTGGCCGTCGACCACGCGCAGACGGTCTCGGTGGTCGGCCAGACACATCCGGTGGTCCTGATCCTGGACGTGCAGATGCCCAAGGGCGACGCCCCCACCACCGTACGCACCCTCCGCGAACGCGCGCCGGACACGAGGATTCTGGCCCTGTCCGCGTACGCGGACCGTGAGACGGTTACGGACGTGCTCGTCGCCGGGGCTGTCGGCTATCTGGTCAAGGGGGCGCCCGCGGAGGAGATCCTCGAAGCCGTCACCCGCGCGGCCCGCGGCCAGTTCAGCATGTCGGCCGAGCTCGCCGAGGCCTGCCTGGAACCACTGCGGCGCGTCCCCAGACCGTCGGTGCCGGGGGCGGCAACCGCTCCCGTACGTATCGACGAGAAGGCCTGCCTGGACGTGCTCGAACAGGCCCCCTGCGGCGTGCTCGTCATAGGGGCCCAGGATCGCGTCGAAGTCGCCAACGCCCATGCCCGGCACATGTTCGGCTACAGCGCGGCCGAACTGCGCGGCAAGCGGCTGCGCGACCTGCTGCCGGAACACCCCAGTGCCGGGGTGGACACCGGAGAGCTGATCGCTCCGGTCACGCCGGGTCTGCGCCGGAACGGCTCGGAGTTCCCCGTCCGGATCAGCGGCGGCCGACTGCGGGGCGGGCGTCCCCGTCACGTGGTGTACGTGACCGTTCTCGGCGAAGCGGGCGTGACCGGTGATCGGCTGCGCCAGCTTGTCGAGTCCTCTCCCGACGCGATGCTGGTCCTGGACGCCGAGGGCCGCATCCGCCAGGCCAGCCCGCGCGCCGAAACCCTCTTCGGGTACAGCCACGAGCGGTTGCTCGGCACGCTCATCGAGGTGCTGCTGCCCGACCAACCGCTGACCATCTCACTGAGCGACTGGACCGACCCACGGCAGGAACCGACGGGACACAGCGTGGAACTGGTGGGCCGACGCCAGGACTCCAAGCAGTTCCCGGTCGACGTGAGCGTCAGTCCGCTGCGCACCGCCGAAGGCGTGTTCGCCGTGCTGACCGTCCGGGACATCACCGAGGTACAGCGTGCCCAGTTCGTCCTCGAACGCAGCCTGGAACTCCTGGAAGGAACCGACCGTGACCGGCAGGCCCTGCTCAGCCACCTCATCCACGCCCAGGAGGAGGAACGCCGGCGCATCGCCGCCGACATCCACGACGACACCATCCAGGTCATCACCGCCGCCGGCCTGCGCCTGCAGCAACTGCGCAGACGGCTGACCGACCCCAAGGACGCCCAGGTGATGGACCGACTGGACGAGACCCTGAAACTCTCGCTCAGCCGCCTACGCCAACTCATCTTCGACCTGCGGCCCTCCGCCCTGGAGCACGGCAGCCTGGCCACCGCCCTGCAGACCTTCCTCGACCGGATGCGCGCCGAGACCGGCACGCACTACAGGTTCGAGGACCGGCTGGAGGCCACACTGCCCGTCGAGACCATGGTGCTCGTCTACCGGACCGCCCAGGAAGCCCTGATGAACGTGCTCAAGCACGCCCGGGCCAAGACGGTCCGCGTCCAACTGCTCGGCGTCGAGGACGGCTGCCTGATGCGCATCGTCGACGACGGCGTGGGCTACGACCCCCTCGAAGTCGAGTCCCGCCCCGGCCACCTCGGCCTCACCCTCATCCACGAACGCGCCCAGATGGCAGGAGGCTGGAGCCGCGTGGAGAGCGAGCCGGGAGCCGGCACCACCGTCGAGTTCTGGGTGCCGATCGAGGAGGCTCCGTCACCGTCCACGGAATCCGGAACGGAGGAGAACGGCCCTTCCGCGCCGAAGGACACCGGGCCATGAACCGAGCACCCGACCTCACCAACGTGCTGCTCGTTGAGGACCACCGGGCCGTCGCCGAGGGACTGTGGGCCCTGCTCGACGAATACGACGACCTGACCGTGGTCGGCTGGGCCGACTCCGTGGCCGAAGCCGTGCCCATGACGGAGCAACTCTCCCCACAGGTGGCGCTGATCGACTACCGGCTGCCCGACGGCACCGGCGCCGACGCGGCGGCCCGCATCCGCGCCCAGGACCCCACCATCGCGGTCGTCTTCCTCAGCGCCGACACCAGCGACGCCGCCCTGCTGGCCGCGGTCGAGGCGGGCGCGAGCGGCTACATGCTCAAGTCGGCGGGCGGCGACGAGATCGCCACAGCCATCCGCGCGGCGGCCGCGGGCGAGACCCTCATCCCCGCTCGCACCCTCATGGAGGTCCTCGCCCGGCACCGCGAGAGCACCCGTGCCTCCGCCCGGCAGACGGAACGACTGGAGAGCCTCACCGCCCGGGAGCAGGAGATCCTCGCCCTCATGACCCAGGGTCTCGACAACCGGGCCATCGCCGACCACCTGACCATCAGTTACGCCACCGTGCGCACTCACGTACGCGGGATCCTCGAGAAACTGGACGCCCGATCTCAGCTCGAGGCAGTGGCCAAGGCCGCCGACTGGGGCTTCCGCCCGAAGCAGTCCGACCCGGCGCCGGAGCCGGACGGACCGTGACGGTGTAGGCCCAGGTTGTGTACCGGGAACGGCCCTCGAACGACTGAGGTGGGTGACCAGGTGGATCATCACCTCCCGGGCCGCGTCGTCGGCGTCCACGGGTCTGCCGGAGAGCCGCACCGCCGGGCAGTACACGGGGTGCTGCATCGCCGGACAAGTCCAGTAGGTCACCGCCGTAGGGTCTTCCGCGTGTCTGACCGCGAGCAGCGGTCGCCCGCGTCGCCGAAGGCCGGACCGGGCGTCGCCAGCTCGCTCATGTTCACCTCAACCAGGCGCCTCCAACCGGCCGTGGGCTCTTGAGATCATCGTCGGGCGTCTGGAGGGCGCGACGATCCGCTCCGACCCCCCGGTGGTGGCTTGCAACATCCCCCGTGGGCGGCGCGGACGCAGGGGCTGGTCTCCGGCTTCAGGTATTCGCGGGTGCTGATCGAGAGGGCGCAGCATGAGCTCGATCAGTTCATGGTCCGCGGGACAGCTTGCTCGTGATCGGCGACGAGATCATCGAGACCCCGATGGCAGGGCCGTGCCGGTATTCCGAGACGCATTTCTATCGCGCGATTCCCAAGGACTGCTTCCGGCGTGGCGCGCGCTGGACGGCGGCGCCGAAGCCACAGCTCACCGACGACCTGTTCGGGCATCGAATTTCCTCCGAGGAAGGCGTGACGGGCGAACCGTGCGGTGAACGGCACGACGGAAACCCAGTATCGGTCGCGGAACTTCCCTCATCCCCTCGGTCGGCGGAGACGGGCCGTTCCGAGGCGGACGCGCACTCCGACGAGCGCTGCGTCAGCCGATGTCGAACGCAGGACCGGTGATCGTCAGCCCGAGGTCTCCACCGGCGTGCGAGATGAGAGCGAGCAGCATCAGCGAGGCTCCGGCAAGGGCCATGTCCTTTTGGAACTGGACCGTTTCCATCTGCCGCGCCTGGGCGTCGCTCTCCTTCCAGAACGCGTGCATCAGCAGCGCGGTCGGGATCAGGAACACGGCCAGCAGCAGGGCGCCGAGGTCGGCCCAGATGCCGAGCAGGACGCTCAGTCCGCCGATGAGGAGCAACAGACCGGTGCCGCGGATCACAGAGACAGAGGACGGTGCGCCTCTGGACGCGGCGTACTCGGCCATCGTCTTGCTCTGCTTGAGGTGGCTGAGAGCAGAGCTGAGGAAGAGCGCCGCGAAGAGAATGCGGCCGATGAGTACCAGGACGTCCATGATGACCTCCGGGTGCGGAATGCTGCTGGAACAGAGAGCACCTGTACAAAAGGCTACCCTTCGACCACATCCGCCGCGGTCCGTGCCGGAATGGAATGCGGACTGAGTAGCGAAGGGTTTCCGTCATCGTGGAGGAATGGCGCGCGCAGACGGAGCGGGACAGGAGGTTTGCGCAGTGCGTGCTGCCCGAAGTGGAGATGCTGCTACGGGTGGCGACGGCGTTGACCGCGCGGCCGGGCCAGGCCGAGGAACTGGTGCGGGACACCCTGCGGCGGGCGTACCGGATGTCCGACCGGTACGACGGTCGGCAGCCGCGGGCCTGGCTGCTGACCCTGATGCACCAGGCGCGCACCGACCGGCATCGCGACGGCGGATCACCACCGCCGGACGACCCGCATGGCGGCCCTGTACGGGCGTCGGTGGGCGCGCTCGTGAGCCCCGGGGAATCGCACGTGGTCGGACCGGCGTTTCACGAGGTCGTGGACAGCGCGCTTGAGGCTCTGCCGGTCAGGTACCGGCAGGTGGTCCGCCTGGTGGACATCGACGGACTGTCGTACGCGGAGGCGGCATGGTTGTTGGGCCTGCGCGAAGCGACCGTGACGAGTCGCCTGCGCCGGGCGCGCAGGCGTATCCGCGTCCGACTGGTGGCGGCCGGTCTGGTGCCGGGACGAGGTGAACGGTGAGGATGTGGGGAAAGCGCAGGCGATCCGCCGAGCACAGGATGAACTGCATGCAGGTGGCCCGGATCCTGCAGGCGTACCTGGACGGGGAGACCGAAGAGGTCACCGCCCGTCGGGTGGCGGCCCATCTGAAGGACTGCCGCCCCTGCGGACCGGAGGTCGAGACCTACCGGAAGATCAAGGAGGCGCTCACTCGCCGGTCGGAGCCGGATGCCGACTCGGTCGAGCGCCTGCGCGATTTCGCCGAGGGACTGCTGCCCGGTGGGGACGGGGACGAGGGGCACGCACAACAGGGGCTTGCCCCGCTCCCTTGAGCGGAACGTGCCGTTCCGGCCGCCGGTCACCTTCCGCGTGTGCCCGCTTGGCCGGCTGTGAGGACGGCAAGAGTCAGGTGGGATGAGGAGACCATGTCCGACGACCGCCACGGGGACCCCTTGGTCCTGGTCTTCGATGTGAACGAGACACTCAGCGACCTCACACCGCTGCGGGCCCGCTTCGCGGATGTGGGCGCTCCGGCGGAGCTGGTGTCCACCTGGTTCGCCGGGGTGCTGCTGCGGGACGGGTTCGCGCTGACCGCTGCGGGCTCGTACGCGGACTTCGCGTCCGTTGCCCGGGACGGGCTGCGGGCCGTGCTGTCGTCCCGGGCGGGCGAGTGGACCGGCGATGTCGAGGGCGGGGTCCGGCCGCAGGCGATGTCCCGGCCGACCTACAGCGTGCGGGGACCTGCGGGAGCTCACCGACATCCTGACCGCGGACGAGGCATGAGAACACGTGGGACATGCCCGCCGGGCCCGGACCGGAGGCGACAGGTCGTGATCGCCTACACCACGGCAGGGCACGGCAGGGGACGTGGCCTCGATGCCGCTGATGGTGTAGCGGAAGTGCGGCAGACGGGCCGGTGTACGGCTTCCGGAGGCCCGGTCCGGCGGTGAGCGGGACTCGGTGTAGGCGCAGGAGCGGCAAGCACGAGGGCGAGCGGCACCGGAAGGGCGGCGCCGACGCGGCTGGGGCGGCCGCCGCCCGGTGTTGGGTCGTGCCGTCAGGGGAGGGCCGAAGGGAATGTGGAGGCGCCGTCAGCGGGTTTCCTGCTTGCGGAAGGGCCGTGCCCGGCTGTCGGATGCCCCCTGCTGGGCGGTGAGCAGGGGCGTCGATCGCGCGGGCATACGGGGTGGACGGTCCGGTTCCCTGACGAGCCGTGCCCGAACGCTTGTTGTTCGGGCACGCGGGCGTCGGAGCAGTCGTTCAGTGGGCGACGACGTCGACGCGACGGCCGGTCCGGGACCGAGGCGAGGTGGACGATGAGGGTGTGGCCGAAATGGCGGGACACGGTGCAGAGAAGGACGGGCTGCGCCGAGGTGATCCGCGTCCTGCAGGCGTATCTCGACGGGGAAACGGATGAAGTCACCGCCCGCCGGGTGGTCGCACACCTGGACGGCTGCCACGACTGCGGTATGGAGGCCGACCTGTACCGCGAGATCAAGAAGTCGCTGGCCCGGCGGGAGCGGCCCGACACTCGGGCAGTGGAGCGGCTGCGCGGGTTCGGCGAGTCCCTGTTGCACAGCGCCCCGGGTGACGGTGGCAATCGCATACCCGGTGGTTGAGCGCCGGCTGCCAGATGCCCGGATCCGGACACCGCTGTCCGGAACGGCGCGGACGGGCCGCGGGGGAGGGGGCTGCGCACCGTTCCGCCTCCCCCGCGCGTCGGGGAGGCTGACGTGGCGTGCAGGTCAGGGGATCCAGTTCAGCAGGCTGCCGGGCCGTAGCGGCCGCAGTGGGCAGGCCTTTCTCGCACCGGACTGGGAATGCCGGCCCCTACGACGGTGACGCCCTCCGCCTCCAGGCGCTCCCTGCACCACCTGCGAGGCCCGCGGTTTCTCACGCGGCAGCAGCCTCTCCAGCGCCTCCACCACTCGCCTGGATCCTTCGCGTGCTCAGACCCGGCGGTGAACTGTACTTCGCCGACCGCCGCCTGCCCGCCGGGCTCCTCGACAACCCGGTCCTGGTCGGCGAGTGCCTCGCCGGAGCCCTCTACACCGAGGACTTCCGCCGCCTGCTGGAGCGCGCGGGCTGCCCCGACGCCCGTACGGTGGCCACCTCACCGGTGACGCTCGACGACCCGGAGGTCGAGCGGAAGATCGGCTTCGGCGCCTTCACCTCATGCACTGTGCGCGCCTTCAAGCTGCCCCTGGAGGACCGCTGCGAGGACTACGGCCAGGTCGCCGTCTACCACGGCGCCCTTCCGGAACACCCGTACGCCTTCGACCTCGACGACCATCACCGCTTGCACACCGGCAAGCCGATGTTGATGTGTGGCAGCACCGCCGGCATGCTCTCCGCCACTCGCTACGCCCCCCACTTCACCGTCACCGGCAACAAGTCCACCCACTTCGGCCTGTTCCTGTGCGCCCCCACCGAGCAGACCGGCAGGGAGGGGTCCGGCACGAGCGGCGCCTGCTGCTGAGCGGCCGAGCAAAGGGAAGGCCGTGCCCCGGGCGCCGGGTTCCCCAGTCACGAGGCAGGGGCACCCGGCGCCTGCGCGAGACGACAGGGAGGCGCGTGATGATCTATCGCGCCACGTGGCACGGCCAGATGATCGCCGAGAGCGCCGACATCTTCAACGTCGACGGCTACCGCTACTTCCCGCCCGACTCCGTGCGCCGGCAGTACCTCGTCCCCAGCAGCACTTCGAGCACCTGCCCGTGGAAGGGGCGGGCGAGCTACTTCACCCTCTCCGCGGGCGGCCGGCAAGACCGGGACGCGGCTTGGTGCTAGGCCGAACCGCTACCCGCCGCAGCGCCGATCCGCGGATACATCGCGTTCTGGCATGGCGTGCGAGTTCAGCGGATGCGAGGCGGCGGCGATGCCTCGCTGCTGAGCCCGATCACCGCGAGATTCCGGAGATGACGGCCCTCGCTCCGGTGCCATGCCGGTCCCGCTCCCCGCAGGAGGCCTTGATGAGCCGCAGGACGAGTAGTTCGCCACTGCACGTCCAGCAGTGGGCCACATGCCTCGCGACCCGAGTGCGCCGCACCCCGGTGAGCTGCCCGTCCGCGTACGCCCCGACCGCGCCGCGCAGCCGGAGATGGCGCAGCCTCTCGCGGCACTCCGCCCAGAACCGGCACGGCCTGGAGGCACTCAGCTTCGTCATGCATGGGAAACCCGCGTTACGCGTACCTCATTCCGTGGAATGCTCCGGTTGGCCTGGGGGGGTTTCCAGTCCGTGGGAGAGACAGTGGCGCAGCCGCCGGAGGTGCGGGACAAGGCGTTCGCGGAGTTCGTGCTGCCTGAGGTGAAGATCCTGCTGCGGGTGGCGATGACGCTGACCGCGCAGTCGGCCGACGCCGAGGATCTGGTGCAGGACACGCTGCTGCGCGCCTACCGGGCGATCGACCGGTTCGACGGCGAGCACCCCCGCGCCTGGCTGCTGACCATCATGCGCCGCGCGGAGATCAACCGGCACCGCCGTCGCAGGCCCCACCTGCTGGACGACCCCGACGCCGACCTGGACCGGCTGACCGCGGCCGACGCGGTGGCCTCGCCGGAGGAGGAGGTGGTCAGCGAAGGCTTCGACGAGGTGGTCGGCGCCGCGCTGGCCGCCCTGCCCGACAAGCACCAGCAGGTCGTCCGCCTGGTGGACATCGGAGGGCTGAGCTACGCGGAGGCCGCCGAAGTGCTCGACGTACCGGAGGGGACCGTGATGAGCCGACTGCACCGGGCCCGCAAGCGGATAAGGACGCAGCTGGCGGCGGCCGGGCTCGCGCCGAAGCCGAAGAGGAGCAGGATGTGATCGGGCGCCGGGGCGGGGCGGCGCACCGCCCCATGACCTGCAGGGAAGTGGCCCGGGTGCTGCAGGCTTGTCTCGACGGCGAGGCGGAAGAGGCGACCGCCCGCCGGGTCGCCGCACACGCGGAGGACTGCCGCCGTTGCGGTCTCGAGACCGCTGTCTACCGGGAGATCAAGAACTCACTGGCCCGTCAGGAGGTGCCGGACGAGAGCGCGATGGCACGGCTACGCGACTTCGGCAGTGCCCTGCTCACGGCAGGGCCGCCACCCGAGGCGTACGACGAGGCGGCCGAGCTCGGCGGAGGGCGGTGACCGCGCAACAGTTGTTGGTGGCCTCCAGGTGGTAGACCTCACCACCTGTGCCCTGATCCACGCCGCCGACCACTGCTGCATCGTCCGGGGCGAGTTCGTTCTGCACGCGTTCGAGCGCTTTTGGTGTTTTGGTGATGTCTTGTGGCATTGTGTGCCACACGCGGGAGTGCCCGCGCGGTGTCGAGCGAAGGCAGACGTCCTCTCATCAGGCCATGGGCGTGGCCGTCCCGGCAGTGCCGGCCGGAAGGGAACCCAGGACCGGGCGTCGCAGTCCCGCCCCAGACTTCCGCGCCGCTCTGCCCCGGCTCCCGCCGTGTGCTCGGCCGGCCACCCAGGTCGCCGAGTACGTTTCCCAGGTGAGGGGCCGCGGCGCTCCCCCGCGGCCTTTCGCGCCCCACCCGATCCCCGCCCCGGCGGGGAGCCAGCCACGCGCGCTTTTCGGTGCATGTGGCGGACAGGAGCGGTCATGCCTGCAACATCCCCCGTGGCGACGCCCGGAGCGGAGCCCACTGCCGTGCGCACCTCAGGGAAAGCCAGGAGCGGGTCACGCCGCCATGAGGTGAGGACCGATCCGCCTCAGCCGGCGGCAGGCCGAGGCGCCCCGCCAGCAGCGGGAGACCCGTGGTTCCGGACCGACACGGAATTCCGCGACGTCACCACCGTCGGCCACATCCTGGCCCTCATCGCCGGGCACATCCCAGGCCTCGCCATCGGCCGAGAGACGCGCGATCGAGGGGTCGGCGGCCCGGCATCCTCCACTCACCGACCACCAGCAAGCTGATGCGCGCGGGCCCGGGTCTGCTCGGAAAGTCGGCTCAGCGCCGCCGGAACAGCCCCCAGCAGGCCTCGCCGCGGCTCGGAGTCTGTCTGAGGTGCGTGCTCGGAGGCGCCCGCCAGAACCTGGCGGGCCGACGGGTTGACCGTGGCCCGGCCGGCGACGGTCACGGTGGGCACGGTCTCGTTGCCGTGGGCGACCGAGCGGACGAACGCCGTGGCCTTCTGGTCCTCCCAGATGTTCCGCTCCGTGAACTCCACCCCGCTGCGGCGCAGTCCCCGCCGCAGTGACGAGCAGAACGGGCAGCCCGGCCGCCAGTAGACCACCACGCGCGGCGAGATGGGCACGGGTTCGGACCCCGGTTCCCGGTTGCTGCATTCCATATCCGGCGGCCCGAGCAGAGCAGATGCTGGGCTGATGCCTCACTGTTCGGAGGCGGCGAGTTCCGTTCGTTTCTCCGCCGCGTAACCCGCCGCGAGGAAGGCGTCCATCTGGGCGGCAGTTGACAGGCCCCGGATTTCGACCATGGCGGCGGTGAACGTCGACAGCGTCCAGGCTGCCGTCGGGCAGCGGCTTGCCGTCCCGGATGGCGTCGGTGACCTCGGCGGGAACCTTGCTCATGTCGGCGATGGTGCAGTGCGCGGCGACGCAGTAGGTGCAGCCGTTGACCCTGCTGATGGTCTGCAGGATCGTCTCCTCCTCGGCCGGGGTGAAGCCGGATTCGGAGCGGAAGGCGTTGTAGCCGTTGAGGTAGGCGTCCAGCAGGCCTGGCACGTTGGCCTTGCGGGCGTACATGTTGGGGATCATCCCGGTCTGTGCCTTGGCCTTGGCGAGATGTTGTACTTCGCCGTGCCGAAGGGGGCGAAGACACGCGTCGTCGACATGCCCTCCTCGGTGGCCGAGGAACTGAAGCGTCACGTCGCGGCGTTCCCGCCGATGGAGGTGGAGCTTCCCTGGGGGGAAGCCGGAAGCGGACGGGCGGCGGAGGAAGTACTCCCTTTTGTAGTGGGCGGCCGCACGGAAGGACGGCTTCCACGTGCTGCGGCACGCCTACGCGTCGATCATGCTGGAAGCGGGGGAGCCGGTGGTGACGTTGGCGCGATAGCTCGGGCACTCCTCTCCGGCTGTCACGCAGGTCCTGCCGCCGTCGCCGGATGGCGAGGAATTCGGCCTCGGGCCACCCAGCCAGCGGTAGTCGGGCCACCTGGCAAACCCCCCATCAGTGCAGTGCCATGGCCCCAACTCTCCTAGTCTAGGTGTCCCGCCAGGTCGGCCGGTGGCGGGTGGACCAGGCGGGGGCCGGCGCGGTGAGAGGGGCGGCCGGGCGGGGCCAGGGGGCCGCTGAAGGGGGCGGGGGCCCGGCGGCCGGGTCGGGGTTGTATTCGCTCAGGGCACGCAGGACCATGATCAAAGCGGCGAGTTCCTCCGCCCGTGGGACCCCACGGACGACGCGTACGGTGGGGTCGCTCACTGGGGTTGGTTACCGTGCTTGCGGGCCGGCAGCGGTGCGTGCTTGGCGCGGAGCATCGCCAGCGCTCCGATCAGCCGGGCCCGGGTCTCGGCCGGGTCGATCACGCTGTCGACGAGGCCGCGCTCGGCCGCGTAATAAGGGTGCATCAGCTCGGTGCGGTACTCCTTGACGAGGCGGGCGCGGGTCGCCTCCGGGTCGGCGGCCGCGGCGATCTCGCGCCGGAAGACGATGTTCGCGGCCCCCTCGGCCCCCATCACGGCGATCTCGTTGCTCGGCCAGGCGAGGGAGACGTCGGTGCCGATCGACCGGGAGTCCATCACGATGTACGCGCCGCCGTAGGCCTTGCGCAGGATCAGCTGGACGCGCGGCACCGTGGCGTTGCAGTAGGCGTACAGGAGCTTGGCGCCGTGCCGGATGATGCCGCCGTGTTCCTGGTCGACGCCGGGCAGGAAGCCGGGCACGTCGACGAGGGTGACGAGCGGGATGTTGAAGGCGTCGCAGGTCTGCACGAACCGGGCGGCCTTCTCGGAGGCGTGGATGTCGAGCACGCCGGCGAACGACGCGGGCTGGTTGGCCACGATACCCACCACCTGGCCGTCCAGCCGCGCCAGCGCGCACACGACATTGGTCGCCCAGTCCTCCTGGACCTCGAAGAAGTCACCGTCGTCGGTGATCTCGGCGATCACGGCCCGCATGTCGTACGCTCGCCCGGGGTCCGCCGGGACCAGGTCCAGCAGTGCCTCGCCGCGGCGGTCGGACGGGTCGGACGCGGGCTGTGCCGGGGGCAGTTCACGGTTGTTGGACGGCAGCAGGGACAGCAGTTGCCGTACGTCCTCAAGACACGACTTCTCGTCGTCGCAGGCGAAGTGGGCCACGCCGGAGAGCGTCGCGTGGGTGTCGGCGCCGCCCAGGATCTCGTGTGTGACGGCCTCGCCGGTGACTGCCTGTACCACGTCGGGCCCGGTGATGAACATCTGCGCGGTGCCGCGCACCATGAACACGAAGTCGGTCAGTGCCGGGGAGTAGGCGGCGCCGCCCGCGCACGGTCCCAGGATCACGCTGATCTGCGGGATGACCCCCGAACTGCGTACGTTCCGGGTGAAGATGCCGCCGTAGCCGGCGAGGGCGGTGACCCCCTCCTGAATCCGCGCGCCCGCGCCGTCGCACAGGCCGACGATCGGCGCTCCCGCGCTCTCGGCCAGGTCCATCAGCTTGTGGATCTTCTGCGCGTGTGCCTCGCCGAGGGCACCACCGAAGATCCGGAAGTCATGGGCGTACGCGAACACCGTACGGCCGTCCACCCGGCCCCAGCCCGTGATGACGCCGTCGGTGTGGGGGCGCCGGTCCTCCAGGCCGAAGCCGGTGGCGCGGTGCCGGCGCAGCTCCTCGATCTCAGCGAACGTGCCCTTGTCGAAGAGGAGTTCGAGGCGTTCACGGGCGGTCAGCTTTCCCTTGGCGTGTTGGGCCTCGGTCGCCCGCTCGCTCGGGCCGCGCCGTACGGCCTCGTTCAACTCGGCCAGTTCCGCGACGCGGTCGCGCAGATGACCGCTACCGGGGGTGGCGGTGCCCGCCGTGACAGCCGTGGCGGTGCCCACCGTGTTCCGGGTGGTCACCGACGCCGGGGACGTTTCGTCGACAACGCTCATGTGGTGCAGCGTGCGGCCGGCCGCTC
The DNA here is from genome assembly GCF_008386495.1 of Streptomyces tailanensis. GTDB lineage: Bacteria > Actinomycetota > Actinomycetes > Streptomycetales > Streptomycetaceae > Streptomyces > Streptomyces tailanensis. The sequence continues at coordinate 20,698 of NZ_VTHJ01000009.1, forward strand.
AAGGCGGACTCGACGGCCCCCGCGAGAGCCGGTGGAGAGCGGCTCGATCCGCGCGGTCCAGCCTGGCGCCATGACACACCTTCACCGCCGCTCCGTCGTCCTGATGTTCCCGGGAACAGGAGCGCAGCACACGCAGATGGCGGCCGGGCTCTATGGCCACGAAGCCGTTTTCACCGACGCGGTCGACTCCGTCCTGGCCCTGCTCGGCACGGAGGGCGAGGCTGCCAGGGCCGACTGGCTGGCCGAGCGGCCCGCCGTGCCGATGGAAGCCGACATCCGCTCCGCCCCCCTGCTGTTCGCCGTGGACTACGCGATGGGGCGGCTGGTCGAGAGTTGGGGGGTGCGCCCGGCGGCGTATCTCGGGCACAGCATGGGTGAGTTCGCCGCCGCCGTGCTCGCCGGGGTCTTCCGGCTCGACGACGCGGTCCGGCTGCTGTGGAAACGAGTCCTGCGGCAGCGGACCACACCGGCGGGCGGGATGCTCGCGGTCGCCGCGGCGCGCGAGGAGCTCACCGGATACCTGGGGGCCGGGGTCGTGGTGGGCGCGGTGAACGCGCCCCGGCACACGGTGCTGTCGGGCCCGGAGGCTCCCCTGGACGTTGTGGCGCGCAGGCTGACGGCGGACGGCAGGACCTTCCGGCGGCTCGCCACCCGCACCCCGTACCACAGCCCGGCGCTGGCGCCGCTGGTGGCCGAGACCGAGGCGCTCATCCGGAAGTTTCCGCTCGCCCCGCCCCGTACGCCGCTGTACTCCGCCTACACCACGCGGCCGCTCGGCGCGCGGGAGGCGACCGGGGCCGCGTTCTGGGCCGGGCAGCCGACCGCTCCTGTGTTGTTCTGGCCGACGCTGGGGCGGGTGCTGGGCGACGGGGACCGGCTCCTCGTCGAGGCCGGGCCGGCACAGAGCCTGGCGGTCCTCGCCCGGGGGCACCGGGCTGTGCGCTCGGGCCGCAGCGCGGTCGTCGCCATGCTGCCTCCCCGGGTCCTGGGACCCGAGGAGGACCGGCGTACGGTTCGCGCGGCGCGCGAGCTGCTGCTCGGGCAGGTGCCGACGGCGGATCACTCGGGCAGGTTGCCGGTGGAACTGCCCGCCTCGTAGGGGGTGGTGACGCCGTCGTAGGCAAGGTGCAGGACCATGCCGTCGCGGGCGTGGTCCAGGTTGTGGCAGTGGTCCATCCACAGGCCGGGGTTGTCGGCGCGGAAGGCGACCTCGAACCGTTCGCCGGGCGCGATGTTCAAGGTGTCGGTCCACCAGGGGCTGCCGGTCGCCCGCTGCCCGTTCCTGGACAGGACGAGCATGCGATGGCCGTGCAGGTGCATGGGGTGGTCGTCGAGGCTGCGGTTGACGAAGGAGACGCGGACCCGGTCGCCCTCCTGGACGAGCAGGGCGGGGATGTCCGGGTAGACGGCGTTGTTGACGGTCCACAGCACCATGGGCCGGCCGTCGAAGAAGCCCAGGCTGTTGCCGAGGACCAGGGAGAAGTCGCGGTCGTAGCGGGTGCCGGGGCCGAAGGGCATGGCCGCGCCGGGCGTGGTTGTAGGGGAGCCGTAGTCCAGCGGGTCGAAGAGCGGTCCCGTGGCGGTGGGTGGCGGCTCGGCGGTGCCGGTGGGGTCGAGCAGCAGGGACGCCGTCTCCACCTGGCCCGCTCCGTAGGCGCCGTCCTCGCCGCACCCCTCGGTTCCGTGGCTGGCGCTGGAGGCGTTGGCGTCGCCGACGACGGTCAGGTGGACGGGGCTGTCGGGCTGGCGGAACGTCACGTCGTACCGGCCGCCGCCCGCGATACGCAGCCGCGTGCCGCGCAGTTCGGTGGGCCCCGACACGTCGTTGCCGTCGATCGCGGCGACCCGGAAGGGCGTCCCGGCGAGTGAGTAGGTGCGGGGGCAGTTGTCCGCGTTCACCAGGCGCAGCCGGACCGGGGTGCCGGCCGGGACCTTCTCGTGCCGCGGCCGGGTGTCGTCGCCGAAGGCGGTGCGCAGGAGGCCGCCGATCCCGTTCCGGCCGCTGAGCGCGCCTCCACCGCCGGGGCGCCCGCCGGTGGAGGGCCCCTTCGCGCCCTCGACGCTCCAGGCGTGGGCGACGACGGTACGGTCCACGCCCGCCGGGCGCGCGCCGGGCTCCTCCACGATCAGGGCGCCGAACAGGCCGCGCGCCACGGCCGTGCTGGACTGCTGGTGCGCGTGGTACCAGAAGGTGCCCGCGCGGGGCGGCCGGAACCGGTACACGTGCCGCTCGCCGGGGCGTACGGCATCCTGCGTCACCCCGGCCACACCGTCCTCGGCGACCGGGACGTCGACGCCGTGCCAGTGCAGGGTGACTCCGTCGCGGACGTTCCGGTTGACGAGGACGACCTCCACCAACTCGCCCTGTCCCATGCGGAGTTCGGGTCCGGGCAGCTGTCCGTTGAAGGCGAGGGCGGCCACCTTCTCGCCCGACGCCAGCCGCATCGTGCGGTCCGCCGCGGTGAGCGTGAAGCGCCGGTCGGGCTTGCCGGTCCGGGGACCGGTGAGGCCGGCGAGATCACGCGTCGGCGCCTGTCCGGCCGCCGGGCCGCCACCGGTGTCGTACGCGTGCTCGTGGTGGGCCTGGCCCATGCGCTCCGGCAGCCGGCTCCGCTCGGCGGCGAAGGTCCAGACTCCCGTGGCGAGCATGGCGAAGACGGTCACCGTGGCCATCGCGCGCACCAGTCGCCGCGCCCCCGACGGCCGCCGCCAGCCGGGCGCCCCCACGACCGCCCGCCACTGCTGCTGCCACAGCACCAGCCCCGAGGCGGCGAGGGCCAGCAGGACCATTTCGAGGACGAAGAGCCCGCCATACGGAGGGGCCGGCGGATGCAACGTGAGCCCGACCCCGAAGAGCGCGGCCAGGAAACAGACCCGCACGGGCACGACGACCTGCCAGGAGGCAGCGGCGAACCGCAGTATCGGCGGGACCCCCGGCTCATCCGGGTCCGCCCCCGCGCTGCCGCTCCCGCGTCCGGCCGACGCCTCCGGCGGCGTGTACGGCGCGGTCGCGCCGGAGCGCCCGAACGGCCCCGGCCTCGTGGCGAGCCGGCCCGGGGCGCGGCCTTCGCCGAGTGCGGCCGACGCCGTCGGCAGCGCGTAAGGCCCGGTCGTGCCGGGGTGCCCGGACGCGTCCGGCATGTGCGCGGTCGCCGAGGGCAGCGAAGCCGTGGCCGTGGCGGTCGCTTCGGTTGCGGTCGCCGGGGAAGTCACCGGCGTACGCGGCTGAGGCGCCCCCGGTGCCGGGGTGTGCGCCAGGCGCCAGTACGCCGGGACCGTGAGGGTCGCGACCGCCGTGCCCGCCACCGTGAGGGGGACGGCCGCGAAGAGGACGAAGTCGGCGGCCGCCGGCCAACCCGCCGTAGCCGCGAGGGCGACGGCCAGCGCGACCCGTAGCGCCAGCACCAGCAGGGACACGGCCAGCAGGACCAGGCCGAGGCGGGCCCGGCGCCCGAGCGAGCGTGCCGTGCTCCGGGTCGGCAGGCGGCGGGCGCCGCGGGACGCGAAGCCCCAGAAGACCGCCGCCAGCACGGCCCACAGCAGGTTCTGTTCGAAGAGGTTCTCCACCATGCGCGCAGCGTGCCGGGTGCCCTTCGAGCCTGCCTTGAGCCCGTTGGCCGATGCTTTCGAGGCTTTCGACGGCCCGGGCAGCGGCCCGGCCGGCAATTCACGCACAGGAGGGTCACGGTATGGCCGAGAGGCGTTGCGCGTTGGTGACCGGCGGGTCGCGGGGCATCGGACGCGCGGTCGCGGTACGGCTCGCTGAGGCGGGTTACGACATCGGATTCTGCTCCCGTTCCGCCGACGAGGCGGCGCTGGAGACCACGCGGCTCATCGCCGGGACCGGGGCCGCCGTCCACCACGTGGTCTGCGATGTCACGGACGCGGAGGCGGTCCGCGGGTTCGTCGACGAGACCGAGGAGAAGCTGGGCCTGCCGCCGTACGCGGTGGTCAACTCCGCCGGTGTCCTGCGGGACCGCCCCATGGCACTGATGTCGGAGGGGGACTGGCACTCGGTGGTCGGCACCAGCCTGGACGGTGCCTTCCACATGTGCCGCGCGGTGATGCGCGGCCTGATCACCCGCAGGGCCGGCGCGGTCGTGAACGTCTCGTCCGTGATCGGCGTGTACGGCAACCCCGGCCAGGCCAACTACGCCACGGCCAAGGCGGGGCTGAACGGCCTCACCCGCGCCCTCGCCAAGGAGGTCGCCCCCTACAGGGTGCGGGTCAACGCCGTGGCGCCCGGATTCATCGACACCGACATGCTCCACGGCATGACGGCCAAGGCCCGCGAGGCCGCTCTCGGCAAGGTCGCCATGGGCCGCTTCGGCACCCCCGAGTCCGTCGCCGAACTCGTCGCGTTCCTGCTCTCCGACGCCGCCGACTACATCACCGGCCAGGTGGTGCAGATCGACGGCGGGATCTCCCTGTGAGGGCGCGGAGATGACCACTTCACAGAGCACCACTGTCCCCACCCCGCCCCCGGACCCCGCCACCCGCCCCGTCCGCGCCCTTTTCCGCGAGCGCTGGTTCAGCACCCTGTTCATGACCGACATGTGGGAGCGCTTCAGCTTCTACGGTATGCAGGCGCTGCTCTTCCTCTACGCCACCGCGCCGACGGCCGAGGGCGGGCTCGGGCTGGCGGACGGCACCGCCGGCGCGCTCTTCGGGCTCTACATCTCCGCGTCGTTCCTCGCCGCCATGCCCGGCGGTTGGCTCGGCGACCGGGTGCTCGGCACGCACCGGGCGATGCTGACCGGGGCCCTCGTCATCGCTGCCGGGCACGCCTGCATGGCCGTACCCACCCACACCACCTTCTACCTGGGCTTGCTGCTGGTCGCCTGCGGAACGGGCCTGCTGAAGCCCAACCTGCCCGTGATGTTCGACCAGATGAACCCGTGGGCGGGCAGCGCCCAGCGGCAGGCGGCGTTCTCCGTCTTCTACATGAGCGTCCAGGTCAGCGCGCTCATCGGCCCGCTGGTCACCGGCGCCCTGGGCGAACGTGTCAACTGGCACCTGGGCTTCGGCGCCGCCGCCGTCGGCATGATCTTCGGTGTCCTCCAGTACCTGCACGGGGCCCCGACGCTGCGCGGCACCCGGACCGGCCCCGCCCACCCGCTGCCGCCCGCCGCGCTGCGCCGGCTGGTGCGCGGCGCCTGGGCGGCGGCGGCCGGGGCGGCCCTGCTGGTCACCGGGGTCGCGGTGGCCGGCGGGCTGCCGCTGCGGCCCGTGCTGGCACTGTGCGGACTGGCCTCGCTGGTGGCGCCCGTCTGGTACTTCCGGCGGCTGCTGCGCGGGGCGGAACTGGACGCGGCCGAGCGTGAACGCATCCGCGGCTACCGCAGGATCTTCGTGCCGTCGGTGCTGTTCTGGGCGATGTACGGCCAACTCGGCTCGGTTTTCAGCCTGTTCGCGCGCGAGCACACCGTCCGGGACATCGCCGGGTTCACGGTCCCGGCAAGCTGGTTCCAGTCCGCGCACCCGCTGTTCCTGCTGCTGCTCGCCCCGCTCTTCGCCTGGCTGTGGCTGCGGCTCGCGGCCGGGGCGGACACGGTACGGAAGTTCTCCGCCGGGCTGCTGTGCGCGGCCGGCGGCTTCGCCGTGCTCTCGGCTGGTGCCTGGTTCGCGGACGACGGCGGCGTCCCGGTCTCCGCGCTCTGGCTGCTGGGAGCCTTCCTGTGCATGACGTGCGGCGAGCTGGTCTTCGGGCCGGTCGGGCTGAGCACCACGGCGGAGAGCGCGCCGGAGGGGCACGGCAGCCGCATGATGGGCCTCTTCTACCTGGGGGCCGCGCTGGGCGCCGGTGTCGGCGGCCAGCTCTCGCACCTCGTGGGCGTGGTGCCGCTGTGGACGTATCTGGCGGCCTTCGCGACCGCGGCCACGGTCACCGCGCTGCTCCTGTTCCGCGGAACGTCTCGCGGCACGCGGCGCGAGACGCTTCGCAGAACCGCTCAAATCTGACGTCGAGTTGCTCTGGACGAGGCCTCAAGTCATCCCGGCCAGCATCAAAAGCGGCAGGTCCGACCCGCTTACGGACCCGCCGGAAGCCCGGGCGGCCCCACCGCCCGCGGGCGACAACCCGACAGGAGTCCCCATGGCGCATCGCACGCTCATCGTCGCACGGATGGACCACGACGACGCAGAGAAGGTGGCCGCGCTCTTCGCGGAGTCCGACGCGACCGAGCTGCCCCACATGATCGGCGTCCAACGCCGCACCCTCTTCCGCTTCCACGGCCTCTACTTCCACCTGGTGGAGGCGGAACAGCCCATCAACGGCAACCTCTACCGGGCCCGCAGCCACCCGCTCTACGAGGACATCAACACCCGGCTCCAGGAGTTCATGACGCCGTACTCCCCGACCTGGCGCGAACCCAAGGACTCGATGGCCGAGCCCTTCTACACCTGGACACCCTGAGCCCCGAGACGTCCGCCGCACCCCGGCCCGCCCTTCCCAGGCGGCCCGGACTCACGTCCCCACCTGGAGCACCTATGCAGACCACCGACCTCATCAAGGTCGCCATCGACGACGTACCGCCCAACCGCAAACGCGGCGGTGACCTGCGTGTCCTGCTCAGTCCCAAGACCTGCGGAGCGACCTCGGGGTTCATGGGCGTCGGCACCCTGGAGCCCGGCGAGTTCGTCTCCGAGCACTACCACGCGTACTCCGAGGAGTTCTTCTACGCCATCCGCGGCCGGCTGCTGCTGCGCGTCGACGGCCGGGAGCTGGTGCTGGAGCCCGGCGAGTCCTTCATGGTCCCGATCGGGGTGCGGCACCGCATCGAGAACCCGTTCGACGAGCAGGCGTTCGTCTCCTTCTTCCTCAGCCCGCTCGCCCCGCGTCCCGAACTCGGCCACGTCGACTGCGAGCCGCTGCCCGGCGAGGGCACACTGCCCGAAGTGGGGGGTGTCGAATGACCGGGCGCGCGGTGATCACCGGCATCGGGGTCGTCGCCCCCGGGCAGCCGGGCCGTGAGGCGTTCTGGGAGATGATCGTCAAAGGGAAGACGGCGACCCGGCGCATCACGCTTTTCGACCCGACGCCCTTCCGCAGCCGGATCGGCGCGGAGTGCGACTTCGACCCCGAGCGGGCCGGACTGTCGTACCAGGAGATCCGGCGTACCGACCGGGCGGGCCAGTTCGCGCTGGTCGCTGCCCGGGAGGCGATGGCCGACAGCGGCCTCGATCCGGATGCCGAGGACCCGCACCGGATCGGGGTGAGCGTCGGCAACGGCGTCGGCAATGCCATCTCCATGGAGCAGGAGTACCGCACCGTCAGCGACAACGGCCGACAGTGGCTCGTCGACCAGGGCTACATGAAGCCCCACCTGTACTCGTACGTGATGTCCAGCTCGCTGGCGACCGAGGTGGCGTGGGCGGCCGGGGCCGAGGGCCCGGCGACCGTCGTCAGCTCGGGATGCTGCGCCGGGATCGACGCGGTCGGGTACGCCGTCGACCTGATCCGGGAGGGCACGGCGGACGTGGTGGTGGCCGGCGCCACGGACGCGCCCATCTACCCGATCACCGTGTCCTGCTTCGACACCCTGCGCGCCTCCTCCACCAGCAACGACGACCCGGAGCACGCGTGCCGCCCGTTCGACCGGCGCCGCAACGGGCTGGTGCTGGGTGAGGGCTCCGCGGTCTTCGTGATCGAGGAGCTGGAGCACGCCCGCCGCAGGGGCGCCCGGATCTACTGCGAGGTCGCGGGCTACTCGGCTCGCGCCAACGGCTACCACATGACCGGTCTCAGGCCCGACGGCCGCGAGATGGGCGAGGCGATCACCGCCGCGCTCGACGAGGCCCGGATCAACCCCGACGAGATCGACTACGCCAACGCCCATGGCAGCGGCACCAAGCAGAACGACCGGCACGAGACGGCCGCGTACAAGCGCAGCCTCGGCGAACACGCGTACCGCATCCCGGTCAGCTCCATCAAGTCGATGGTCGGGCACTCGCTCGGGTCCATCGGCTCGATCGAGATCGCGGCCAGCGCCCTGGCCATCGACCGGGGCACGGTCCCGCCCACCGCCAACTACGAGGAACGCGACCCCGAGTGCGACCTGGACTACGTGCCGGGCACCGCGCGGGAGGCGGATCTCGACGTCGTCCTCAGCGTCGGCAGCGGCTTCGGCGGCTTCCAGAGCGCGGTTGTCCTCACCTCTCCGAGGAGGATCGTGTGAGTGTTCCCGTCATCACCGGGCTGGGCGTGGTCGCGCCCAACGGGCAGGACCGCGAGGCGTGGTGGCAGGCGACGCTCGATGGGAAATCGGGCCTCGGCCGGATCAGCCGCTTCGACCCGGACCGCTACCCGGTGCGGGTCGCGGGCGAGGCCACCGGCTTCGACCCGGCCGAGCACGCGCCGCAGCGCCTGGTCAGCGAGACCGACGCCATGACGCAGTACGCCTTCGCCGCGACCAACGAGGCGCTGGCCGACGCGGCCGTGGTCCCGGACGACTTCTCCGACCTGGACATGGCGGTCATCACCGCCAACTCCTCGGGCGGCGTCGAGTTCGGTCAGCGCGAGCTGCAGAAGCTGTACCGCGAGGGCCCGCAAGCCGTGGGCGCGTACATGTCCATTGCCTGGTTCTACGCGGCGACCACCGGGCAGCTGTCCATCCGGCACGGCATGCGCGGCCCGTGCGGGGTGCTGTGCTCGGAGCAGGCCGGCGGCCTGGACGTCCTGGCGCAGGCCCGGCGGGTCCTCGCCAAGGGCACCCGGCTGGTGCTGTCCGGTGGCACCGACGCCTCGCTGTCCCCGTACGGGCTGGTCTGCCAGCTCTCCAACGGACGGCTCAGCGAGGAACACCGGCCCGAGCGGGCGTACGTGCCCTTCGACTCCGACGCGAGCGGCTACGTCCCGGGGGAGGGCGGCGCGATCTTCGTGGTGGAGAGCCACGACGACGCCCGTGCCCGGGACGTGGAGCGGATCTACGCCGCGGTCGCCGGCTACGCCGCCACCTTCGACCCGCGCCCTGGCACCGGCCGCCCGCCCGGCCTTCGGCGGGCCGCCGAACTCGCCCTGGCCGACGCCTCGCTGGCGCCACCGGACGTCGACGTGGTGTTCGCCGACGGCTACGGCGTACCCGAGCTGGACCGGCAGGAGGCCGAGGCCCTCACCGCCGTGTTCGGCCCGGGGGCTGTCCCGGTGACGGTGCCCAAGACCATGACCGGCCGGCTCTACGCGGGCGGAGCCGCACTCGACGTGGCCGCCGCCGCGCTCGCGCTGCGCGACCAGGTGATCCCGCCGTCGGTCAACGTCCGCCCCGACCCGGAGCACCGGCTCGACCTGGTCGTCGACCGGCCCCGCGAGACCCGGCTGCGCACCGCCCTGGTGCTGAGCCGCGGCTACGGCGGATTCAACGCGGCCGTGGTGCTGCGGGCCGTCTGACACTCACCTCGCTTCTCACCATCTCGTTCACCACAAGTCACCTGTCCCATTGGAGGAACCCCATGAGTGCCAACATGACCTTCGACGACCTCAAGGCGGTCATGAGCCGGTGCACCGGTGACGTCGAGGAGCTCAACCCGGAGAACCTCGGCGCCGCCTTCACCGACATCGGCTACGACTCGCTCGCGGTGCTGGAGATCGCCAGCCAGATCCAGCGCGAGTACCGGCTGCAGATACCGGACGAGGCCATCGAGGGCATGAACTCGCCCCAGGACGTGATCGACTACGTCAACGCCAGCCTTTCGGCGGTCTGACATGGCGCTCACCGACAACACCGTCGTCATCGACGCGCCCATGGAGCTCGTCTGGGAGATGACGAACGACGTCGAGTCCTGGCCCCAGCTGTTCTCCGAGTACTCCGCCGCCGAGATACTCGGCCGTGACGGCGCCACCATACGGTTCCGGCTCACCCTGCACCCGGACGAGAACGGCGCCGTCTGGAGCTGGGTCTCCGAGCGCACCCCCGACCCGGAGACCCGGACCGTGCAGGCGCGGCGGATCGAGACCGGCCCCTTCGAGCACATGGACATCTTCTGGACCTACACCGAGACCGACAACGGTGTGGAGATGCGCTGGCGGCAGGAGTTCACCGTCCGCTCCGGACTGCCGTTCGGCGACAAGGAGATGACCGAGCGGCTCAACACCAACACCCGCCGGGAGATGGCCCGGATCAAGGGGCTGGTGGAGGAGGCCGCCGCGCAGGCGGCGGTGCGCTCGTGACGGCGAAGCCGGCCGGGCTGCGGGTCCTGCTGCGGATCCGCATCACCCCGGGGCAGGAGGCCGCGTTCGAGGAGCTGTGGCGCGGCCACGCCGAGACTGTGCGCAGGTTCCCCGACAACCACGGCCAGCAACTGCTGCGGGACACCTCCGAGCCCGGCAGCTACACCGTACTGACGGACTGGACGGACGAGCCGTCCTTCCGGGCCTTCGAGCGCAGCGCCGAGCAGCAGGCGTACCTCAAGGTGCTCTGGCCGCTGCGGGAGGGCGGCGAGATGCGGCTGCTCGAACCGCTCCACGAACTGTCACCGGCCGCTCCGGCCGAAGCCTAGGGACCAGGAGGAACGGATGAGTACGCAAGCGGAACAGGTGACCGCGCTGATCGAACTGGTCGAGTCGGTGCCGGCCAAGGAACTGGAGGCCGTGACGGCCCAGCGGGAGGGCGGCCTGGACGGCGCGCTGACGCTGATCTTCGAGCTGCTGGTGTCGGAGTTCAACCCGGAGAAGGCCAAGGGCCAGGGCGGTGTCTTCCAGTTCGAGATCGCCTCCGGTGAGGGGCCGAAGCTCCACTATGTGCAGGTCGAGGCCGGCACGTGCCGGACCGACAAGGGCCGGCACGAGAACCCCGATATCACCATCGGGATCAAGTTCCCCGACATGCTGGCGATGGGCGTCGGCAAGCTGCCCGGTGCCAAGGCCTTCCTGACGGGCAAGCTGAAGCTGCGCGGCAGCCCGCTGATGGGCACCAAGCTCGGCGAGTGGTTCGACCACCCCGAGGTCTGAGCCGACCGCGCCTCGTACGGGCATGCGCAAACCGCCGCCGGGACCAGCGCCCGGCGGCGGTTTGCGTGCTGTGTGCCGTCGTTCGACCGAAGGCGGCGGAAGGGGTCGTCAGTCGACACCCAGCACGGACATGTGGGCGATCGACAGCATGGCCTGCTCGTGCACGAGGGCCAGATACGCGTCCGGGTGGGTGGGCCGGGCGGCGTCGAGCAGGTACGGCTCCAGCCACGTCTCGGCCGCCGTACCGAAGCAACGGTCCGTCAGATAGCCGACGACGTCGTACGGGTGGCCGTCGTACTGGACGACGCGGACCAGGATGTCCTCGTGCAGGAACAGCGCGGTGCGCACGATCGTCGGGTGCTCCGGCGACAGCAGCAGCGTCGCCCGGCGGTTGCAGGTGGCGCGTGTGGCGGCCAGTTCCGCGCCCGCGCCCCGGCGCAGCGGATAGCGCAGGGCGACCGTACCGACCGCGGGCCGCTCGTCGGGGCTGTTCTGTTCCAGCACGGTCATGAAGCTGCGGTGGAAGTGCCGTTGGAATCCCTCGGGGGTCTCGGTGTCACGGGGCTCGGCCAGGTACGGCAGGATCGCCCGCTCGGCCTCGTGCACCCCCTTCTGCACCGACATGTGCCGGGCGATCCGGTCGGCCGAGACGCCGTCGTGGTGGATCACCCGCACCAGGGTGTCCCCTTGGACGAACAGACCGGTGCCGAGCAGCATCCCGACTGTCTCGCCGGAGGCGTCCTTGATGACGGGCGAGTCGACGCGGGTGAAGTTGTGCGGTGCGAAGACCTCCGTCAGCTCGTCCTCGCGGCCGGGACGGACGCGGTAGGTGATGGCGTTCAGTGGCATGGGGGTTTCTCCTCCTCGGCGACGCTCGTGGCGCGTCGACGGCCTTCAGGGAGCGGCGGGTACCGGTGCTTCCGGGTGCCCCGGGGTGCTTGGTGCGGTGCTCGGCGGTGCTTCAGGGAGCGGCGAGTGCCGCCACCGTGACGGTCGCCAGGGCAAGCGCGGCCAGTGCCGTACGCAGCCGGTGCCAGGCGCGCCACAGCGGTCGGGGGTCCTGCCAGGGGCCGTCCGCGGCGAGCCCGGCCAGCGAGCGGTTGATCGGCACGTTGCCGAGGTGTGAAACGGCCTGCACCCCGATGAGCAGCACCGACGCGGCCGGGAACAGCACCTGGCCCGGTCCCTCGGCAAGCACGCCGAGGGCGAACCCGCTGAGGGTCACGACGTTGACGAGGATCGGCATCAGCGGGTGGTAGCCCTTGCCCAGCAGGGCGTGGGCCCGGAGATAGTCGGCGCGGTCCATGGCCGACATGGCGGGGGCCACACTGACCAGAACCGCTACGAAGATGCCCGTGACGGTTCCCGTTCCGATTAGCACGACCCCGGTCAGTACTTCCTTGAGCATCACGACTCCCGGTCCGTGGTGGATGTACCAGCGACCTTGGTCCCACCTGCTCGATTCGCTGTGGAGGAGTGCTCGACAGCGGGGGTTCGCGGGCCCGCGCCCGGCCCGTCGAGCCGTCTTCGAGTCCCCTTCGACCCGGCTTTCCGAGAGTCGGGGCAGCGGTCCGCCGCACACGGGCGGCGGCCAGGTCGGGAGGGTGATTGTGGTGGATCCGGTCCAGGTACTGATGCCCGCGGCGCTGCTCGCCGGCGGTCTCGCGGCCGGCGGTCTCGCGATCTCCGTGCTGGCGGCCCCGTTGTTCACCACGCTGCCCACCAGGATGTACGTCCCGGTGCACAAGGGCCTCGTCACCCGCTTCGACCCGTTCATGCCGCTGTCGCTGCTGAGCTGCCTGCTGTGCGACATCGCCCTGGTCGCCACGGGCCCCACCACCGCCGTACGGCTGCTCGCGGCCCTCGGGGCGCTGCTGCTGGCGGCGGCCATGACGGTCTCGCTCACCAAGAACGTGCCGATCAACCGGTGGCTGTCGACGCTCGATCCACTGCACCTGCCCGCCGACTTCGACCGCCTCGACCCGCGTGAGCGCTGGATCCGCTGGAACCGTGTGCGGGGCGCGCTCGCTGTCGCCGCGCTGCTGGCGAACGTCAGCGCCGCCGCCGTGCTCATCTGACCTAGGAGAAGGTGTGGACACCATGACCGGAGTGGTCGGCCCGGCGATGACCGCCGCGCTGCCGCCTCACGTACGGCTGCTGCTGCTCACCGACGGCAAACGGATATCCCGGGTGCTGCACGTCGTCGCCGAGCTGGGCGTCGCCGACGAGCTGGCCGGTGGCCCGCTCACGGTGGCCGAGCTCGCCGAACGGACCGGCACCCATGCGGACTCGCTGGGGCGGGTGCTGCGCGTCGCGGCCGCCTTCGGTGTCTTCGCCGAACAGCCCGACGGCACCTACGCCCTCACCGACATGGGCGAGGTGCTGCGCGCCGACGTGCCCGGCAGCCAACGGGACATGGTGCTGTACAACGGCGACGAGATGCTCTGGCGGTCCTACGGCTCCCTGATGCACACCGTGCGCACCGGTGAGCCCGCCTTCGAGGCCGCCTACGGGCACGGCTTCTTCGAGCACCTGGATCAGGACCCCCAGGCGGGGGCGCTGTTCGACCGCGCGATGACCGGGATGAGCCGGGCCACCACCCGGATGCTGCTCGACAGCTTCGACTTCGGCCGCTTCGGCCGGATCGCCGACGTCGGGGGCGGGCGCGGCTGGTTCCTCTCCGAGGTGCTCCGGTGCCACCCCGAGGTGCGCGGCACGCTCGTCGACCGCCCGGCGGTGGTGGCTCAGGCGCACAAGCTCCTCGACGAGGCGGGGGTCGCGGACCGCGTCGAGGTGGTGCCCGGCGACTTCTTCGAGGAGTTGCCGGTCGGCCGGGACGCGTACGTGCTCAAGGCGGTACTGCACGACTGGGACGACGAGCGGGCCGCCGCGATCCTCGGCCGGATTCGCGACGCCCTCGCCGGTACCCCCGAAGGACGGCTGCTCATCTGCGAGTTCCTGGTCGGGCCCGCCAACGAGTGGGACCGCGGCAAGCTCCTCGACCTGGACATGCTCATCCGCTTCGGCGGGCGGGAGCGCAGCGAGCCCCAGTGGCGGGCGCTGCTCGCGAGCGCGGGCTTCGAGCTGGTGAACGAGCCGGTCGCCGGCCGCTGGGCGGTCCTGGAGTGCCGCCCCCTCCCGGTCGCCCGATGAACAGGCGAACAGGTGAACGAATGCGCGGGCGCGCCGACGCGCGGACCCCGTACGACACAAGGCGCGGCCACGGTCGCGAGGGAGCGGAGGATGGCATGCAACTTCGACTAGTGGGAAAGAACGCGCTGGTCACCGGCGGTAGCCGGGGCATAGGGCGGGCCGTGGTGCTGGAGCTCGCGAAGGCCGGCGCCTCGGTCGTGACCTGCTACCGGCAGGAGGGCGAGGCCGTGGACAGCCTCGCCCGTGAGCTGAAGGAGATCGGCGGCGAGCACGCCCTGGTGCGCGCCGACGTCGGCACGGCCGAGGGCGTCGAGACCCTGCTCGCGGAAGTCCGGGAGCGGTTCGAGACGCTGGACGTGCTGGTCAACAATGCCGGTGTGATCAGCCAGGTCCCGTTCGCCCAGCTGCCATTCGACGAGTGGGAGCGGGTGATCAGCACCAACCTCACCGGCCCGTTCATGGTGATCAGCAAGGCCCTGCCGCTGCTGCGCGAGGGCTCGTCGGTCATCAACATCGGCTCGCGCGGCGCCATGGCCGGTATCCCGCTGCGGGGCCACTACACCGCTTCCAAGGCGGGCCTGGTCGGCCTGACCCGCACCCTGTGCAAGGAACTCGGCGGCAAGGGCATCCGGTTCAACGTCGTGGCCCCCGGCGTCATCGACACCTCCGATCCCGACGAGCTGACCGAGGAGCAGCGCGCCGCCTACAACGAGCGCTACCTCCGGATGATGGCGCTCGGCAGGTTCGGGCGCCCCGAGGAGATCGCCGGCGCCGTGCTGTTCCTGGCGAGCGAACTGTCCACGTACGTCAACGGCGAGACACTGCACGTCGACGGGGGTGTCTGAGATGGCCGGCCAGGCCGGGACCTTCCGGGTGCTGCTGACCGTCCAGGTCAAGCCGGGTATGGAGGCGGACTTCGAGAAGATGTGGGCCGAGGGCAGCAAGGAGGTCACGGCCCAGCGCGCGAACCTGGGCCACACCCTGGCGCGCAGCGCGAAGGAGGCCTCCGTCTACTACGTGGTGAGTGACTGGACCGACCGGGACTCCTTCCTCGCCTTCGAGAGCAGCGCCGAGCACGTACGGCACCGCGAGAAGCTGCACCCGTACCGCACGGGCGGTTCGCTGGCGATGATGCACCTGGTGGAGGTCGCCGGATGAGCGGGGCGCCTGGCCGGGTGCGGATCCTGCTGTACCTGCGGGCCACGTCGGAGCAGGTGCCCGAGGTCCAGGAGGCATACCACCGGATCAGCAAGGATCTGGCGGGCACGCCGGGCCTGCTGGGCAACGAGCTGCTGCGCGACGTGGCCGACCCCGGCGCGTACGCGGTGCTCAGCGAGTGGGAGAGCATGGCCGCCTTCCGCGACTGGGAGGCGGGCGCCGGACACCGCGGCACCACGTCGCCGCTGCGCCCCTACCAGGACACCGAACGACCCAGCCCGTTCGCTCTGTTCGCGGTGGAGGCGGGGTACTGACGCCGCGCTGACCACCGCGGCCCTGTGCCGTGAGGAGCATCGCTCCTCACGGCACAGTCGTCTGCCCGGACGGACGGACGGACGAGCGGGCGGGCGGGCCCGGCAGGCACGGCGGGCGTGGCAGCACGAAGCGGGCACCCGGCCTGTACATCGGCCGGGTGCCCGCTGCCGTACCGCGGAGGGGCGGCTCAGGGCAGGCGTACCACCTGGCCCGCGTAGACCAGTCCGGCGCCGAAGCCCGCCAGGAGGGCGAGGCCGCCGCTGGGGGCGCGGCCGGCGGACAGCAGCTCCTCCATGGCGAGCGGGATGGATGCGGCGGAGGTGTTGCCGCTGTTGACGATGTCCCGGGCGATGGCGGTCCGTTCGGTCAGGCCCAGCTGTTCGACGACGAAGTCGGTGATGAGCATGTTGGCCTGGTGAGGGATGAACGCGTCGAGCTGTTCCACGGTGACGCCCGCGAGGTCGAGCATCTTCCGGGTGGCGGGGACGAGTTCGCCGGTGGCCCAGCGGAAGACCTTCCAGCCTGCCATGGTGATGGCAGGGCGGGCGTCCGGGCGCGTCCCGGTGCCGTCGTGCCAGGGCGAGGTCATCTTCAGCGCCGCGTTGCGCGAACCGTCGGCGTGCCAGACCACCGGTCCGATGCCAGGTTCGTCGGAGGGGCCGACAACCACCGCGCCGGCGCCGTCGGCGAAGAGGAAGGCCGTGTCGCGGTCGGAGTGGTCGAGGATGTCCGTCATCCGCTCGGCGCCGATGACGAGGACGTAGTCGGTGCGGGCCAGGCGGACCAGGTCACTGGCGAGCGCGACCGCGTGGCAGAAGCCCGCGCAGGCTGCCGAGATGTCGAAGGCGGCGGCCTTCCCGGCGCGCAGCCGGTGCGCGACCTCGATGGCCACGGCGGGCATCTGCTCCATGGACGTGATGGTGGCGACGATGACCGTGCCCAGCTGGTCCGCGCCGATGCCCGCGGCCGCGAGCGCCTTCTCCGCGGCGGCGGTCGCCATCATCGGCAGGGTCTCGTCCGGGGAGGCGTAACGGCGGGAGCGGATGCCCGAGCGCTTCTCAATCCAATCGGGGTCGAGTCCGGTGCGTTCGGCGATCTCGGTGTTGGGCACGGACCTTTCGGGCCGGTATGTGCCGACGCCCAGGAGGCGGCTGTGGCGCAGGGCCGGGGTGTACTGAATCGTGGTCATGTCTGTCGGTCGTCCTTTCGAGGCGCACGGGCGGACTTCGCGGGGGAGTTCCGGCGTCCCCGGGCGGTCAGGCCCCAGGGCTTGTAAGTGGAGACGGCCGTCATGAAGACCAGGCAGAGCAGGGCGAGGAGGGCCGAGCCGGCCATGGTCCAGCCGACTGTGTCGAGTGCGCCGCCGCGCACGGCGGCGCCCTCGTCGACGAGTTCGTTGGCGCGCAGGATCTGCTGGTGGATGACGGAGAAGCCGAGCACCATGACGCCCATCGTCAGGAAGAACTTCACGGCGACCCATCTGCGGTGCAGCAGGCGCCACTTGGTGCCGGCGCCCACGACGATGCCGGTGATGAGGGCGAACATGCTGGTCATGCCGAGGAAGATCTCGTCGAGCATCGACATCGTGCGGTACATCGCGGCCTGCTGCTCGGCGTTGTGGGTGGTGGCGCCCGCGACCGACATGGCGAACATGCCGGTCACCAGGCCCAGCCAGCCCACGGAGATGCCCACATGGGCGGTGAGGACCGCCTTGCGCAGACGCTGGGAGACCGTACGGCTGTCCTCGCGCACGCTCGCCATCCACCGGTTGACGGAGGGGACGTAGAGCAGGACGAGGCCCACGACGGACGGGATCAGGCTGGTCACGGCGAGGCTCGCCTGGAGCGGGCCCACCAGCGGGCGACCGCCGAGTCGTGCGAGACCGAGGCCGGTGAACAGCAGGCCCAGGGAGGTGAACACCGTGAGCAGCACGCGGCCCCATTGACGGCCGGCCCGGAGCATCTCGGCGAAGAAGCCGAACAAGGCGCAGAAGGCGATGGTCAGGGCCAGGTCACCCGTGGTCGCCGCGCCGGCGACACCGGTCTCGACCTGGTGGGCGATCTCGAAGACGTTGCTCGCGATCGCGGCGAGCGTCGCCACGATCACCATCGCGTAGGCCCAGCCGACGGCGGTCGGCGGGCGGGGAACAGGTGCCGCGGCCGCGGCTGCCGCGGGGGCCGGGCGGACCACCCGTGCGGGGCCGACCGCCCGCGGGCCCCGGCTCCGTTCTGTCCGGTCAGTCGTACTCACCGTCGCGCCTCCTTCGATGCAAGGCGCGTCCGCCCCACGGCAGCGGGGCTCTGAGCGCCGTCGGTAGCGGGTTCGTGGCGCGCTCAGCGTCGCCGGGCAGCCTCGAAACCCACTCGAAGCCCGGTGGACGGCGCTCTACGGAGGCCGCCCCTGGCCTGGGCGGCGCCCCGGCGGGGCGGCCCCGGCGACGCGCTCCCGGTCGAGGCGGTGTCGTGGGCCGGTCAGTCGCGGCCCGCGTCGTCCAAGGAGTCGACGAACTTGGTGAGGAGACGGGCGAAGTGCTGCTGCTCGTCGGGGTCCCAGTCCTTCAGGGCACGGGAGTAGAAGGCCTGGCGCGTGCGGTGGGCGGCGGACACCGCCTCGCGACCCGACTTGGTGAGGGCCAGACAGCTGCGGCGGCCGTCCTCCTGGGAGGCGACGCGGCGCACGAAGCCGGACCTGACCGCGTCGGCGACGATCCGGCTGGCTCGCGAGGGGTCGATGGCGAGCCGGTCCGCGACGAACCCGACGGTGACGTCCCGGTCGCTCTCGCCGCTGCCCTCGTCGACCGCGTCGATGACGGAGAGCGTGTTGAGGTCCAGTGGTTCCGTCATCCCCCTTATGACGGGCCGGGCCAGACTGCGCCGTGACTGCCGCCGCCGGATCCGGATCATCGCCAGTTCCACGGCGTTGAGCACACCCTCCTCCACGGGCGCCTCCTTTCGTGCGACCGGGGCGCTCCCACGGTCGTTGTCCGTCAGCAGGTCCTCGTCACCACTCACGCCTCCGAGATTACTCGCCCTGGACATATGGCTGGACCACGCATTCCTGGATGTGGGACACTTATATGCGAAGGACATGTATATGCTAGTAGCAATGATCTTGGTTTGTGGAGGGATCGCACTCCCCCGAAGCCCCTGAGGAGTCAGAAATGTCCGCCAAGCCCACCGCCACCCGCCCCCAGAGCCCGCTGCGCACCCGAGGTCTCGCCGTCCTCGCCACCGTCGCCGCCGGTGCGCTCATCTGGCTCGTCGCCGGCCCTGTCCTCGACATCGACCTGCGCGTACCGGACGGCCCCGGCTCCACCACCACGACCGCGCTCGCCCTCCCGGCCGTACTGATCGGCACGGCCGTCATCTCCCTGCTCGGCTGGTCCCTGCTCGCCTTACTGGAAAGGGTGGCGGCCAACCGCGCACGTGCCCTCTGGACCGTCGTCGCGGTCCTCGTGCTCATCCTCTCCCTCTTCGCACCGCTGTTCGGTGAGGGCCTGAGCGGCGGCAACCGGGCCACGCTCGTCCTGCTGCACCTCGCGGTCGGCGCGATCCTCGTCCCGGCCTTCCGCCGGAGCTCCGCCCCCGCCTGACCGGCGGCGGTCCGCACGGCCCGCCCGGTCCAGCGCCCCTCCACGTGGATTCGAGTGCTCGGGCAGATCTTGGAGCCCAGGCACCGACCTGCCACGGAAGGAGATCCCCAATGTGCGGCATCGCAGGCTGGGCCGGCCGCGAGGGCGGACCGGCCGGGCAGGAGCCCGGACCCGCGGTCGGCATGGCACGGACGATGGCCTGTCGGGGTCCGGACGACTCGGGCGTCTGGGCGGACTGCCGGGCCACGCTCATCCACACCAGACTGGCGGTCATCGACATGAGCGGTGGCCGCCAGCCCATGACCGCCGGGCCCGACGGACGTACGAACGTCGGCGCGGCCGCGGCGGGGGAGGAGCCGTCCGCGGTCCTCTCCTACAACGGTGAGGTCTACAACTTCCGGGAACTGCGCGCCGAGCTGACCGGGCTCGGCCACCGCTTCGTCACCCGCAGCGACACCGAGGTGGTGCTCCATGCCTACCTGGAGTGGGGCGAACGGTGTGTGGAGCACCTGGAGGGCATGTTCGCGTTCGCGGTCTGGGACCCGCGCCGCCGCACGCTGCTGCTGGCTCGCGACCGGTTCGGCATCAAGCCGCTCTACTACGCGCGAACCGCCGACGGCCTGGTCTTCGGCTCCGAGCCCAAGACCCTGCTGGCGCATCCCGCCGTGCGCCCGGTCGTCGACCTCGACGGACTGCGGGTGCTGTTCTCGATGGCCCGCGCCCCCGGTGAGAGCGTCTACCGCGACATCCGGGACCTGCCGCCCGGCCACACCCTGACCTACGGCCCGGACGGCGGCGTACGGCTGCGCCGCTACTGGCGGCTGGAGGCCCGCCCGCACGAGGACGGCCTCGACGACACCGTGCGCACCGTGCGCGAGCTGCTGGAGAGCAGCGTCTCCCGCGAGCTGGTCGCGGACGTGCCGCTGAGCGTGCTGCTCTCCGGCGGCCTCGACTCCAGCTCTGTCGCCGCCCTCGCGGCCCGCGCCCTGGCCCGCGAGGGCGGCGGCAAGGTCCGCACCGCCACCGTCACCTACAGCGGCTACAGCGACAACTTCCAGCCCGACCTGGTGCGCAGCGCCCCCGACGCGCCGTACGCGCGGGCCGTGGCCGAGCACGTCGGCGCCGACCACCTGGAGATCGAGCTCAGCACCGCCGATCTGATCGACCCGGTGGCGCGCCGTGCCGTTCTGCGTGCCCAGGACGTGCCCGCCCCCTTCGGGGACATGGACACCTCCACGTATCAGGCGTTCGCAGGGGTGCGGCCGTACTGCAAGGTCGCGCTCACCGGCGAGAGCGCCGACGAGATCTTCGGTGGCTACAGCTGGGTGCACATCCCCGACCTGGCATACGAGGAGCAATTCCCCTGGGTCGCCTTCGAGCAGTGGCATCCGGGGACCCGCGCGGGGCTGGGGCAGGGGCTGCTGTCCGCCGCGTTCAAGGACCGGCTCGACATGGGCGCGTACTACGCGGAGCGGTACGCCGAGGCCATGGCCGGCATCCCCCGGCTGGCCGGGGAGGACGCCGAGGAGCGGCGAGCCCGTGAGATCTGCCATCTGCACCTGACCCACTGGCTGCCCCGGCTCCTGGAGCGCAACGACCGGCTGAGCATGATCTCCGGGCTGGAGGTGCGGGTGCCGTTCTGCGACCACCGGCTGGTGCAGTACGCGTACAACATCCCGTGGGAGATGAAGACGTTCGACGGCCGTGAGAAGAGCCTGCTGCGGGCGGCCGTGAGCGACCTGCTGCCCGAGCGGGTTCTCGAACGGCCCAAGGCGCCGTTTCCGGTGAGCCAGGACACGACATATACCAAGGCGCTGCACGAGGAGTTCGCGGAGGTGCTGGCCGACCCGTCGTCCCCGGTCCTTCCGCTGTTGGACCTGGACAAGGCCCGCCACGTCGTCTCCCCTAAGGGCGAGGCGGAGACCCGTGACTGGCTCCACCGCATGAACGTCGAGATGGCCCTCCAGGTGAATGCGTGGCTGGTGGGACACGGGGACTGCCTGGAGCTGTGACCTCGACTTTCCCAGCTGTTCGTTACGTGACTCAGGGGCGCCCCGCAGGGCGCCCCTGAGTCACGTACGGTCACCGTCAGACAGTGGCGTGGGACGCGGCCGTGCGCAGGGCCGTGCGGAGGAGGTACGGCAGGTGGTACCGGAAGAAGCGGTGGGAGGAGGCGTCGCTGACGAGGTCGACCTCCAGCAGGAGGAACTCCACCAGTTCCTCCAGCAGTTCCTCGGTCTCGTCGGGGTCCCGGCCCAGGGCACGGGCCGCGTTCTCCACCGTCAGCACGCAGTGACCCGCTCCGGCCAGCTTGGCCAGCGCGTCGCGCAAGTGCGGCGCGAGGCCCCGCCAGCGCCGGACGACGTGGTGGAAGGGGTGCGGACGCTGAGGGGAGACGGTCGTGGGACGGTCCCTGCTCATCCAGTCGATGAGCTGCTGTATCGACCAGTGCGGACGCAACCCGAGCAGACCGGCTGCCTCCATCACGGGACCGGGCAGCCCACCGCACAGGTCGACCATCGTGCGCAGGGACGAGACGTCGCCGAGGAGACGGTCAGGCCCCAGGGCCTGGAGGACGAGTTCCCCCGACTGGTCCGGGTGGAGCGGCGGTACATCCACGGGCGTCCCGAGCTGACAGCCGTACAGGCGTCGGTAACCGGCCACCAGCAGGCCCGACCTGGAGTGGGCCGGGACCAGGTCCATGACCTGGTGGACGGCACCGACGTCGTCGACGACCAGCAGTACGCGGCGGGTGGCGAGCCAGCACTGGAGAGCCCTGGCCCGCCCGGGTCTGGTCGTGGGCAGCTCGGAGCGCCGGCATCCGATCCCCTCGAGCAGATCCGCCAGAACGTCCTCGACGGTCTGTGGCGCGGCCGGGTCCCCGAAGGACACGTACAGCCGTCCGTCGGGGAAGACATCGCCCAGGCCGTGGGCGACGGCGACGGCGAGGGCCGTGGTGCCCGCGCCGGGCGGCCCGGTCACGGTGACGCAGCGCGCGCGGTCCGGGCCGCCCGGCTCCGTGAGCAGCCGGCTGATCCGGGAGATCTCGGCCGTCCGCCCTCTGAGCGGCACGTAGGGGGGCAGGGTCACCGGCGGCTCGTCGTGCGGGCCATCGGCGTGGGTGCCGATCACAGTGGTCCGCTCCACGGGTAGGTCAAGCCCGCGGTCGCCGGCCAGCACCTGCTGGTGCAGCCGCTGGAGCTCCGCGCAGGGCTCCAGCCCAAGCTCCCGGGTGAGCACCCGGCGGATACGCTGGAAGACTTCCAGGGCGTCTGGCCGCCGGCCCGCCCTGTACAGCGACAGCATGAGCTTGGCGTGCAGTCCCTCCCGGGTCGGGTTGTCGGCGGCCAAGCCGGTGAGCTCGCTGATCAGACGGTGATGGCGGCCGAGGAGCAGATCGGCGTCGATCCGCTCTTCCATCACCTCGTAGCGCTGTTCCTCCAGCCGGAGGGTGTCGATGCCCACGATCGGGCCGGGGGCCAGATCATTGAGAGCGGGCCCCCGCCACACGGCGAGGGCCCGGTGGAGCAGGTCGGCGGCTTCGGCCACCGCGCCGCGCTCCATGGCCTCTCTGCCTCGTGCCGCGAGTTGGGTGAACTCCTGTGCGTCCAGGCAGCCGTGAGGCATGGAGAGCTTGTAGCCGCCGGGGGTGGTCAGCAGCGCTTGGGGTGACTCGTCGGAGCCCGAGGACTGCGTCTCGCCGAGTCCGGGCAGCTTGCGCAGTTGGTAGATGTAGGTCTGCAGGGTGGTGGCGGCGCTGCACGGTGGGCGCTCTTCCCACAGTTCCTCGACGAGTTGGTGCAGGGGAACCGTGGTGTTGGCCCTCAGGGCCAGCAGCGCGAGGACTTGACGTACCTTCGGGGCGGATGGCGTCATGTGCACGCCGTCATGCATGACTTGCAGCGTTCCGAGTACACCGATCTGCAGCACTGGCCCTCCCGTTTATTTCGCATCTGAACACGGCCTGATGCCCGACGTGAGCGTGCGGTCGATCCCTTGACTCTTGCTTGAGCTGCGCTCAACAAGCGATGGCGATTCGAGGTCTGTCTCAGAAACCCCTCGACAGCGAGCACATCTCCCCGGGTACGCTACACAAGGCATTCATATGCTAAAAGCATTTAGTTGCAAAAAGTTGAGCATGTGCCTGACAATTTTTGAGCATGCGCCTGACAAGGAGTCCCTGATGACGCACCCCGGCTCGGGCCGCGCGAGCGGAGCGGCCGCCCCTGCTCAACCACTGCCGCCGCGCTTCCCCCTCCTCCTCGCGTCCCTGCTGCTGACCAGCGCGATGTCGATGCTCGACCAATCGATCGTCGCCACCGCGGGGCCCAGTCTGACCGGTGATCTGGGGGCCCTGGACCTCTATAGCTGGACGTTCACGGCGTACATGCTCACGTTCAGCGTGGCCATGCCCATCTACGGGAAACTCGGCGACATCTTCGGACGCCGGGCCGTCTACCTCTCCGCCGTGCTGATCTTCCTCGTGGGCTCCGCCGCCTGTGGCGCCGCCGGTTCGATGGGTCAGCTCATCGCGTTCCGGGCGCTCCAGGGGCTGGGCGGGGGCGGGCTCCAGGTGAGTGCCTTCTCCGTGCTGGGCGATCTGATGCCGCCCCGGCAGCGCGCCAAGTACCAGGGGTGGTTCGCCGGGGTCATGGTGATCGCCAACCTGGCCGGGCCGCTCGTCGGCGGCGTGCTGACCGACCAACTGGGCTGGCGCTGGATCTTCTACGTCAATCTCCCGCTCGGGCTCCTCGCGCTCGCGGGCCTCGCCGCCCTGCTGCCCCGCACCGCCCCCCGCGCGGGGCGGCCGCGGATCGACTACGCCGGTACGGCACTGCTGTGCGTCCTCATCGGATCTCTGGTTCTCGGCACCGACCGGGCCGGACGGAGCGGATGGGGCGACCCGGGGGTCGTCGCGTTCGGTGCCGGGGCGGTGCTGACGGCCGTGCTGTGGGTGTGGCGGGAGCGGTCCGCCGTCGAACCGGTCGTCCCGCTGGGGCTGTTCGCCGACCGCACCTTCACCATCTGCGTGGCCGTGGCCTTCGGGGTCAGCTTCGCGTTCTTCGGCTGTGTCAACTTCGTGCCGCTTTTCTACCAGGCCGCTCTGGGTGTCAGCGCCACCCGGACCGGGCTGCTCTTCCTGCCGGCGATGATCGGCATGGCGGTGGCCACAGTCGTGGCTGGGCAGGTGATCGCGAAGACCGGGCGGTACAAGTGGTTCCCGGTGGCGAGCACGGCGCTGGCAGCGGTTGCCGCCGCCGTCATGTCATTGACGTCGCAGGACACCGGCGCCACGGCCGTCGCGCTGCTGCTCGCCGTCATGGGCATCGGGGTCGGGCTGTCCTCCCAGGTGACCACGCTCGTCGCCCAGAGCGCCGCGCCCCGGCAGCACATGGGGGTCAGCACCTCCACGGTGGGCCTCGCGCGCAACCTGGGAACGGCCTTCGGCGCCACGGTCTTCGGCTCGATCCTCAACACCCGTCTGGCCACAGAGGCGGCGGACCTGCTCCCCGCGGAGACGGCCGACCAGATCGTCTCGGGCACCTGGGACCCCGCCCAGTCGGGCTCCCTCGCCCCCCGCACGGCCGAGGCGGTCTCGGAGGTCTACGGCAACGCGATGTCGACGGTCTTCCTCTCGGCGGTACCGGTCCTGCTGATCGGCCTGGTCCTGGCCCTGCTGCTGAAGGACACGCGACTGGAGGCGCGGGGGCCGGGTGGCCCCGGGGGCCCCGGCGCGAAGCCCGACACAGGTGGGTGAGCGCCCTCCCCTAGGCCCTGTCGTCACATTCCCGTCGTCCGCCCGGAGGGCGGGCCGCGCGCCCGCCGCGGTAGCGGCTGATGTCCGCGTAGGTGCGTGCTCTGGGCGTGCCGGGCGAAAGCCCTCGTACTGGATGTACTCGGGCTTTCGCCCGGTGCGGCGGTGGGGGCACCTCCCGCTCATGGGGGTCCCTCCCGCTCGAGCGAAGTCGAGAGTGGAGGAGAAGCCGAGAGTGGGGGAGCGTGCATGGCGTCGCGCGGCAGACGGGAATGTGACGACAGGGCCTAGGGGGTCCGTGTCACATGGGGATGACGTCGTCCACCGTGGGCGGCAGCGCCGCGCGGGCCTTCGGCAGGACGTTGTCGATGTAGTCCTTGACCGCCATGTCGAGGCCTATGTCGTGCTGGGCCCGCTCGGACAGATACCAGCGGTGTTCGAGGAGCTGGTGGTAGATCTCCGCCGGGTCCATGGAGCCGCGCATCTCCAGCGGTACGGCCCGTACGGTCGGGCGGAACACCTCCCGCACCCAGCGGTGGGCGAGCACCTCGGGGCGGGCGCCGAGAGGGTCGCCCGGGGCATAGTCGTCCTGGGTGGCCATCCAGCTCTCCAGGTCGGTCAGCAGCCGCCGGGCCTGGTTCTCCTCGGTGTCCAGGCCGGTCAGCCGCAGCAGCTGTCGCTGGTGGTGGCCCGCGTCGACGACCTTGGGCACGAAGGTGACCGTGTCGCCGTTGTTGGAGTGCTCGATCTGCATCTCGGCGACGTCGAAGCCGAGGTCGTTGAGGCGGCGGATCCGGCGCTCGATGTAGTGGTACTTGCCGGCCGGGTACACGGACGTGCGCGTCAGCTCCTCCCACAGTTTCTGGTAGCGCGCGCAGATCTCGTTGCCGAAGTCGATCGGGTCCACCGAGGGGTGCAGCGCCCCGGACGCCTCCAGGTCCAGCAGCTCCCCGCTGATGTTCACCCGGGCCAGATCCAGGTCGTAATCGCGCTGCCCCATGCTCAGTTGCGGGTGCAGATCGCCGGTCTCGGCGTCCACGAGATACGCGGCGTACGCCCCCGCGTCCCGCCGGAACAGGGTGTTGGACAGCGAGCAGTCGCCCCACGCGAACCCGGCGAGGTGCAGCCGCACCAGCAGGACGGCCAGCGCGTCCATCAGACGGTGCATGGTGGCCGGGCGCATGGTCGTCTCGAACATCGAGCGGTACGGCATCGAACCGCCCAGGTGCCGGGTGATCAGCACGGACTCCAGCGGCTCGCCGGCCTCGTCGGTGCGGCCGGTGACCACGCCGAGGGCGTCCACGGCGGGGATGCCCAGCCGGTCCAGGTCGCGCAGCAGCTCGTACTCGCGCAGGGCGGGCCGCTCGGCGAGTTCCTTGACGGCGACGACCTCGTCACCGGCGCGGGCGTAGCGCACCACGTGGCGGGAGATACCGCGGGGGAGCGGCACGAGGTGGTGCTCGGGCCACTCCTCCAGGGGCAGGTGCCACGGCAGTTCGAGGAGCAGCGCGGGGTGTTCCGGGTTGGTGGCGCTGATCTGCAGTGCCATGGGTCCTCTGCCTTCGTCTCACGGTCGTGCGGTGTGCGGGCGGGCGGCGGTTTCCCGCCGCTGCCTGGAGCATCTCCGCATCCGGGGGACCGTTTCGTCAACCAGAGGCCCGACCTGTGGTCGGGCGGGCGCCGCCGCCGGCCCGCTCGGCTTCGCCGCGAACGTCGGTCAGGGCCGGGCGCGGCGGAACACGTCGTCGGAGTCGTCCCAGACCGAGGGATCCTCCTGCGCGGGGCGGCGGCCGGCTCGCGCTGTCGCGTACATCGCCTCGATCTCGGCCGCGTAGCGCTGCACGATGGTGTCGCGGCGCAGCTTCATCGACGGGGTCAGCATGCCGTTGGCGAGGTCGAATGGCTCGGGGAGGATACGGAAGACCCGGATGGACTCCGAGCGGGACACGGTGCTGTTGGCACCGGCGATCGCCCGCAGCACCTCCTGCCGCAGCGCGTTCTCCTCCCGGGCCTCCCGGCCCAGCAACTCGTTCGGGTTCGAGGCGAGCGCACCCCGCCAGTGGGCGAGGAACTCCGGGTCCAGCGTGATCAGCGCGCCCACACAGGGCCGGTTGTCGCCCACGACCACCGCCTGGTGGATCAGCGGATGCATCCGCAGCTGCTCCTCCAGCGGCGCCGGGGCCACGCCCTTGCCGCCGCTGGTGATGATGATCTCCTTCTTGCGGCCGGTGATCGACAGATACCCCTCGGAGTCCAGCCGCCCGATGTCGCCCGTGGCCAGCCAGCCGTCCTGGAGCGCGGCCCGGGTGCCCGCCTCGTCGTTGACATAGCCCTGGAACACCGACGGACCATTGACCAGGACCTCCCCGTCCCGCGCCACCCGGATCTCCGTGCCCGGCAGCGGACGCCCCACGGTGCCGAACTTCTCCCGGCCCACCGGCTGCGCGGTGATGCCCCCGGAGGTCTCGGTGAGGCCGTACCCGTCGTGGACGAAGATGCCGATGCCGGCGTAGAACAGCGTGAGCTCGCGGTTGAGCGGGGAGCCGCCGGAACAGCCGCCGCGGACCCGCCCGCCGAGCGCCGCCCGCAGCTTGCGGTACACGGTCTTCTCGTAGAAGGCGTGCTGGAGCTTCAGGTCCATGCCGGGGCCGGAGCCCGTGTTCAGGCGTTGCCGCTCGGCGGCGACGGCGTAGTCCTGCGCGGTGCGCACCGCACGCTCGAACAGGGCGCCACGGCCCGCCTGCTGGGCCTTACGCAGGAAGTTCTTGTAGATCTTCTCGAAGACGTAGGGCACGCCGAAGAGATACGTGGGCCGGAAGGACAGCAGCGCGGCGGACAGCGCCTCCTCGGTCAGCTCCGGCTCGTGCGCCAGGAGCAGCCCGCCGCGCAGGCACATCCCCTGGATCATGAGGCCGTAGACGTGCGAGAACGGCAAGAAGGCGAGGATCGCCGGCTGCTGCCCGGGCGCCGCCGCGGTGTGCCGCCAGCCGGCGAGGAGCACGTCGCACGGGCTGGCCAGACTGCGGTGGGACAGCGCGCAGCCCCGGGGGTGGCCGGTCGTGCCGGACGTGTACGCGATCACCGCGGTGGAGTCCGGCATGACGATGCGGCGCAGCGAGTCCACCGTCGCGTCCGGCACATCCTGGCCAGCCTCCACGAGCCGCGCGAGGGAGCCGTCGTCCATCTGCCAGACGTGGCGCAGCAGCGGCAGCTGGGCGCAGACCGAGCCGACCGTCATCACGCCCTGCTCGTCCTCGACGACCACGCCCACACAGGCCGCGTCCCGCAGGATCCACTCGACCTGGTCGCGGGAGGACGTCGGATAGATCGGCACGATCTCGGCGCCCACCGTCCACAGGGCGAAACCGAGCACCGTCCACTCGTAGCGGGTGCGCGCCATGACGGCCACCCGGTTGCCCGGCCGGATCCCGGACGCCACCAACCCCTTGGCGAGATCCACCACTTCGTCCCGCGCCTCGGCCGCGCTCACCCGGGTCCAGGTGTCCGGGGCGGACGCGTCCCGGCGCGCGATCTGGGGCAGTGCGGGATCACGGCCCGCCGTCTCGAAGAGTGCGTCGGCGAGGCCTCCGGCCATGACTCGTGCCACCGGTGGAGCGATGCCGAAGTTGCCCATGCGCCACCCCCGGACCTTCCCTGCGCGTGATCTCGCCGGTGGTGCGGTAACCGGCGGTGATCGAACGTAGCGTACGGCGTAGGAAGCCGTGCGGTGAATCGACAAGTCTCCGCCACCTGGCACGTGCCACGCCTTCGCACCGTGGGCCGTGAACGTGATGTGCGGCACGTACGCGGTCCTGTCCGCAGCCCCGTCGCGGGAATCACCGCTGCACACGGCTTGATCACGTCTGACCGGCGGTAATGGCCCGGATCCGGTACGTCCGGCGGGTGTGGCACTGTGGTCCGCGCGAGCGCGGGAGAGCTCCCGCCGATCTGGAGAGGTGGACGGTGCGCGAGCCCAACGTGATCGGGGACTGGCAGGAGTACGACGGTGATCTGGCCGGCCTGCGTGTGCGCGTCCACGGCCTGGAGTGCGCGGAACCCCCGCGAGGACGCGACGACGCCGCCGAGGGCATGACATACTTCCGCTTCCGCGTGACCGTGGAGAACCGCGGCACCGACCACGTCGGCCTCCACCTGGAGGACGGGCAGCTCGACATCCGCACCGGCCCCGACGGCGAGAGCGCCTTCCTCGACTGGCGCAACTCCCGGTTCATCGAGGGCTTTGACCTCTACCCCCTGCGCCGCGCCACCGCCGTCCTGTACGGGGCCGCCCCCGAGTCCCAGCTCGGCCGGCTCGACATCCAGGCCCAGCTGCGGGCCGACGAGGAGTGGGCCGAGCGGTATCTGTGGTCGGGCGGCATCGGCGTGGACGAGGACCTCCTCGACCCGGTCGGCGGCACCGGCCGGGAGAGCCTCGCCGGCCAGATCAGCGCGTTCCTGCACGAGGAGGCGGAGCGGGGCGCCGGCTGAGGACACCCTGGTCCGGCCGGTACGGCGCCGGTTCACGCGTCGGCGGTGCGGCCGCGGGTGAACAGCCGCTTCAGCAGTGGCCACGCCAGCAGTACCACGATGATCGCGTACACCGTCACCGCGAACGGCGTGTTGACCAGGCCGGTGACGCTGCCGTCGCTGATCTGCAGGGCGCGCCGCAGCTGTTGCTCGGCGTTCGGGCCGAGGATCACCCCGATCACGGCGGGCAGCACAGGCAGGCCATAGCGGCGCATGCCGAAGCCGATCAGGCCGATGATCAGCAGGATCACCAGGTCGATCACCTCACCGCCGACCGCGTACGCCCCGACCGCGGCGAAGAAGAGGATGCCCGCGTAGAGATACGGCCGCGGAATGCGCAGCAGCTTCGCCCACAGCGGGGCCAGCGGGAGGTTCAGGGCGAGCAGCAGGACCATGCCGACGAAGAGGGAGGCGATCAGGCCCCACACCAGGTCGGGTTCGCGTTCGAAGAGCAGGGGTCCCGGCTGGATGCCGTACTGCTGGAAGGCGGCCAGCATGACCGCCGCGACCGCCGTGGTGGGCAGGCCGAGCGTCAGCATGGACACGAGGGTGCCCGCCGCCGAGGCCGACGCCGCCGACTCCGGGCCCGCCACCCCCTCGATCGCGCCCTTGCCCCACTCGTCCTTGTGCTTCGACAGCCGTTTCTCGGTGACGTACGACAGGAAGGTGGGGATCTCGGCGCCGCCCGCCGGGATCGCGCCGAACGGGAAGCCGATGAACGGGCCCCGCACCCAGGACTTCCACGTCCGCTTCACATCGCCCCGGCCGAGCCACGGGAGGCCCACCGGGATCGGCTCGGCCGGCCTGCGCCGCAGATGGGCGGCGACCCACAGGGCCTCGCCGATGGCGAAGAGCCCGACCGCGACGATCACCACGTCGATGCCGTCCGCGAGTTGCAGCGAGCCGAACGTCAGGCGCTGCTGACCGGTCATCTGGTCCAGGCCCACCAGGCCGATCGTCAGGCCGATGAGCAGGGAGGCGAGACCCCGGATCCGGGACGAGCCCAGGACGGACGTCACGGCGATGAACGCCAGCACCATGATGGCGAAGTAGTCCGGCGCGCCGATGTCCACCGCCAGCTCCGCCACCGTCGGCGCCAGCGCGACCAGCAGAAGCGTGCCGACCATGCCGCCCGCGAAGTGCCCGATGGCGGCGGCCGCGAGCGCCTGCGCGCCGCGCCCCGACTTGGCCATCGGGTTGCCCTCCATCGCCGCGACCACGGCGGCGCTCTCCCCGGGCGTGTTGAGGAGGATCGAGGTGGTGGAGCCGCCGAACATCGCGCCGTAGTAGATGCCCGCGAACATGATGAACGCGCCGATGGGATCGAGCCCGTACGTCACCGGCAGCAGCAGGGCGACCGCCATCGCCGGACCGATGCCGGGCAGCACCCCGATCGCCGTGCCGAGCAGGACGCCTATCGCCGCCCACAGCAGGTTGATCGGGGTGAGGGCCGTACCGAAGCCGTCCAGAAGGGAGTTGAGGGCGTCCATGTCACAGCACTCCCATCAGCGGGCCGCCGGGCAGTGGTACACCGAGCAGGTTGTTGAAGACGGCGTAGGTCACCAGGGACAGGACGGCCGCGATCAGCGGGTCGCGGTCGAAGCGGCGGCTGCCGAGCGCGAAGGCCGCGCCCCAGAAGAGCAGCGCACCGGCGATGGGGAAGCCCAGCGGCTCGATGAGGACGGCCGCGCCGAGGAACACCCCGGCGAGCAGCAGCACCGTACGCCAGTCCGCAGGCTCGGACAGGTCGATGTCCTCGCCGGCCTCCGCCTGGCCACGCCCGCCGCGCAGCACGTCCACGGCGAGCAGGGCGGCGATCAGCAGCAGTCCGCCACCCACGACGATCGGCACGGTCCTCGGACCGACCGGGCCGCGCTGGGTGAGGTCGACGTCCATGGTGAGGGCGTCGGTCAGGACCAGCAGGCCGAGGACCAACAGCAGGACGCAGACGCCGAGTTCGGAGTGGTCGCGCAGCCAGGAGCGGCGCTCGTCCGTGGGCGCCGGGGGAGTGTCGGTGGTGTGCGTCGTCATAGTCCGAGCTCCTTCAGCACCGACACCACGCGTTCGTCCTCCGCGTCCAGGAAGTCGCCGAACTTCTCGCCGGTGAGGAAGGCGTCGTCCCAGCCGTTCTGCTTCATCGACTGCTGCCACTCCGGTGAGTCGTGCAACTCCTCGATCAGCCGGGTGAGTTTGTCGCGCTCGGCGTCGGTGAGACCGGGCGGGGCGACGATGCCGCGCCAGTTGGTGAAGTTCACGTCGTAGCCCGCCTCCTGGAGAGTGGGCGCGTCCAGGCCGTCCACCCGCTCGGGCCCGGTGACCGCGAGCAGCCGCAGCTCGCCCGCCTTGATCTGGTCCAGGTACTCGCCGACGCCGGACACCCCGAACGCGACCTTGTTGCCGAGGATCGACGCGAGCAGCTCACCGCCGCCGTCGAAGGGGATGTAGTTGACGTCCTTCGGCGCGATCCCGGCCGCCCGCGCCATCAGCATCGGCGCCAGATGGTCCGGCCCGCCCGGCGACGACCCACCGCCCACCGGCAGCTTGCCGGGGTTGTCCTTCCACGCGCCGATGAGATCGTCGATCGTCTTGTACGGCGAGTCCTTCGCGACCACCACGACGTCCTGCTCCTCGGTGAGCCGGGCGATCGGCGTGGTGTCGGCGAGGGTCTTGGGCGCGTGGTTGGAGCGGACGGCGCCCACGACACCGAGGCCCATCGACATGGCCAGCTTGCCGTTGCCGTGCTCGCCGACCAGCCGGGTCAGTCCGACGGTGCCGCCGGCGCCGGGCAGGTTGAACACCTCGATGTTGTGGGTGAGCCCGGCGTCCTCGGCGTTCTTCGCCGCCGTACGGGCCGTGATGTCGTAGCCGCCGCCGGGCGTGTTCGGAACCATGAAACGCAGCCCCGGGATCTGCGTGCCCGTCTCGGTGCCACTGCCGGTCGTCAGCAGCGGAGGTCCCACGAGCACGAGCACGGCGGCCCCGAGCAGGGCGAGAGGGGTGCGCAGGTGCACGGAATGCCACCACCTGTCGGTTGTGTATGTGGGGGAGTGACCTGGGACACATCGTGCCCGCGTCCGGGAGGGCTGACGCCCTTGCGGAAGCAACGGAGGTTGTGGTCGTTGTGGTCACGGCGCTTGTCACCTTATGGGCACTGTCCCGACACCTCTCTTTCCCTGACCACACCCGAGCGCCATGATTGTGCGACCCGCCGCACATGTCGGCGTCCGAGCCGCCGGCCGCTCAATTGAGCGTCAGCATGGGAGATGAGTCCGTCGTGGTCGCCGAGTTCCGCCGCCATACCCTCGCGGGCGAGATGCTGGTCCTCCAGCTCGCCATCGTCGTGGTGGTGCTGCTCGCCGTCGCCGCGGTCTCCCTCACCCAGTCCGCCGCGACCTTCAACCGGGTCGAGGGCCGCCGTGTCACCGCCCTCGCCGAGCAGCTCGCCGCCAACCCGCTCGTACGCGACCGGCTCGTCCGGCCCGTGGCGCACGAGGCGCTGGCACCCCTGGTGAACTCCACCCAGACCCAGTCCGGCGTGACCTCCGTCACGGTGGCCGACGCCGACGGCCGCATCGTCAGTTCCACCGACCCCACCGTGATCGGCGACCCGCTGCCGACCGGCGAGGGCGCCACCCCCGGCCGCGGCTGGTCCGGCTCACTGACGCTGGACGACAGCAACGAACTCGTCGCCCAGGTGCCCGTCCTCGGGGCGACCGACGAAAACCTCGGCCGCCTCCTGGGCACGGTCATGATCGGCGAGGCCTCCCCGACCGTGTGGCAGCGCCTCAGCGGGGCCTCCTCCTACCTGCTCGCCTACCTGGGCATCGCCAGCGGCCTCGGCCTCGTCGGCTCCTGGCTGCTGGCCCGCCGCGTCAAACGCCAGACCCTCGGCCTGGAGCCCCACGAGATCGCGGGCCTCGCCGAACACCGCGAGGCCATGCTGTACGGCATCGCCGAGGGCGTGATCGCCCTGGACCCGCACCACCGGCTCACCCTCGTCAACGAGGTGGGGCGGCGCCTGCTCGACCTGCCCGAGGACTGCGTCGGCAAGAGCCTGGCCGACCTCGGCGTCGAGGGACGACTGCGGGACGTGCTGGCCGGGGCCACCGAGACCGACAGGCGCGATGACGCTGACAGGCATGACGGGGTCGGCAAGCGCGACGAGGTCGACAATCGTGATGAGGCCGACAGGCGTGACGATGTCGACAAGCGCGACGAGGTCGTCATCCGCAGGGGCCGGGTGCTGGTGATGAACCGGATGACCGTCACCAAGGACGGCCGTCTCCTCGGCTCGGTCACCACGCTGCGGGACCGCACCGAGCTGGCCCGGCTGGAACGCGAGATCGGCTCCTTCCGCAGCTCCTCGGAACTGCTGCGCGCCCAGGCCCACGAGTTCGCCAACCAGCTGCACACCATTTCCGGGCTCATCCAGATCGGCGAGCAGGACGAGGTCGTCCGCTACATCCGCGCACTGAGCCGGCGCCGCCACTCGCTCGACGTCACCCTCAGCCGCCGCGTCCGCGACACCGCCGTCGCCGCCCTGCTCATGGCGAAGACCTCCCTCGCCGCCGAACGCAAGGTCACCCTGCGGATCTCCGACGACACCGCCCTGGACCGGCTCGCCCCGGAGGACGCCGCCGACGTGGCGACGGTGGTCGGCAACCTCGTCGACAACGCCGTGGACGCCGCCGCGGCCGCCGACGAACCAGGCGACCACGAGGCCTGGGTCGAGGTGGGGCTGCGCCAGGACGCCTCCAGCGTGGAGATCGTGGTCCGCGACTCGGGCCCCGGCGTGGCCCCCGAACTCGCCCGCGAGGTCTTCTCCCACGGCTTCACCACCAAGGCCGCGCGGGAAGGCGAACGAGGCATCGGCCTGGCCCTCACCCGCCTCGTCTGCAAACGGCACGGCGGTGAGATCTCGGTGACCAACACCCCCGACGGGGCCATGTTCACCGCCCGCATGACCGTCAGCCACCTCACCGACGCGGTGGCGGAAGGAGCGAGACCATGAGTTCAGGGTTGGACGCCATCGACGTGCTCGTGGTCGACGACGACTTCATGGTGGCCAGGGTCCACCGCACCTTCGTCGAGCGGATCGAGCCGTTCCGGGTCGTCGGCGTCGCCAGCACCGGTGAGCAGGCCGTCGCCGCCGTCGACGAGCTCCGCCCCGACCTGGTCCTGCTGGACCTGTACCTCCCGGACGTCTTCGGCCTCGACGTCATACCCCGGCTGCGCACGGCCGGTCACGACTGCGACGTCATGGTCATCAGCGCCGCCCGGGAGGCCGACACCGTACGCGGGGCGGTCCGCCATGGCGTCGTCGACTACCTCCTGAAGCCCTTCGAGTTCGAGGACCTGCGCTCCCGGCTCCAGCGGTACGCCGCCCAGCGCGGCCGGCTGCTCACCACCGTCGTGCACAGCCAGGCCGACGTCGACCGGGTGCTGGCCGGGGCGGGTGCCGTACCGGCGCCGGCGGCCGGTGCCCTGCCCAAGGGCATGAGCGTCGAGACCGCCGAGCTGATCGAACGCACCCTCCGCGGCGCCGACGGCACCCTGTCCGCCACCGAGTGCGCGACCCTCACCGGCATCTCCCGCGTCAGCGCCCGCCGCTACCTGGAGTACTTCCACGGCGTCGGCAGCGCCGAGGTGACCCTGCGCTACGGGGTGGCCGGACGGCCGGAGCGGCGGTACAGCTGGCGGGTGTGACGCCCACGCCGGGCCACCGGCTAAAGCCCCAGCTGCCGCCGTACGACGTCGACGACCTCCTGTGCCCGCTCGTTGAGGTAGAAGTGGCCGC
This sequence comes from Streptomyces tailanensis, assembly GCF_008386495.1. Taxonomy (GTDB): domain Bacteria; phylum Actinomycetota; class Actinomycetes; order Streptomycetales; family Streptomycetaceae; genus Streptomyces; species Streptomyces tailanensis. Next base: position 55,940 of record NZ_VTHJ01000009.1, read on the forward strand.
CGGGGAAGACACACACCTCGGTGGGCCCGTCGGTGTGGGCCGTCCACGCGCGGGCCTCGGCCACCGTGGTCATCGGGTCGTCGTCGCCGGTGAGGACGGTGACCGGACACGTCAGACGGTCGCCGGGGCGCGGCTCGTACGTCTCCAGGGCCTTGTAGTCGCCGCGGATCGCGGGCAGCACCAGCCGCACCAACTCCTCGTCCTCGAACACCTGGCCGTCGGTGCCGTCGAGCCGGCGCACCGCCTCCAGCAGCGCGGTGTCGTCGGCCTTGTGCAGCTCCTGGCTCGGCCGCGTGGTGGAGGGCGCGCGCCGCCCCGAGACGAACAGCCGGACCGGGGCACGTCCGGCGGTTTCCAGCCGCAGGGCCACCTCGTAGGCGACGAGGGCGCCCATGCTGTGCCCGAAGAGGGCGAGCGGACGGTCGTCGTCCCCGGTGACGGCCTCGGCGATCCGCTCGGCCAGCTCCCGGATGCTCTCCAGTGGCGGCTCGGCGTACCGGTCCTGGCGGCCCGGATACTGCGCCGCCAGCACATCGGCCGCGGGTGCGAGAGCGCGCACCATGGGGTGGTAGTAGCTCGCCGAGCCGCCCGCGTGCGGCAGACAGAGCAACCGGACGGCCGCTTCGGGGGCGGGCTGGTAACGACGTATCCACACGGCGCTGTTGACCACTGAGGTCATGAAGAACTCGCTTCCTGATCCTGGTCCCGATCCTGATCCAGATCGGGCCGATGCGTACGGTAGGGGAGCCAGGACCGGAACGCCCGCAGCCTGTCCGGGGACACCAGGGCCGTGACCTCCGCGTCGTCCACCTCACCCCCGCCGAGCGCCGCGACCAGACGCCGGGCCGGCACATTGCGCGGGGTGTGCTCCGCCGTCAACCGCCCCCGCGCACAGCACAGTTCATCGGGTCGTCGGCTCATCGAGGGATCGCGGCTTCATGGAGTCCGCAACGCCTCTGCACGGCCGGTGATCAACAAAGGGGCGGGATACGCACGGCCAGGGCGGTCGCGGTACGGGCACCGAGCCGGGCAAGGACATTCTGCGGGGCGTCGGCCGCCCACTCGCTGATCGCCACGAAACTCGTCGCACCGGTGACCACGGCGGAACAGGCGATCAGCAGTACTGCCACGAAGGGGTGACGCTTCCCGCGCCGACACCGCGGATCGGCCAGTGCCTGCAGCCGCTCGGCCAGCGGGCCGATCGCACAGTGCTGACGGGTGGGCGACTTGACCAGGCAGGCGGTGGCAGACTGGCGGCACATCGAAGCTCCGTTGCGGGACGGCGACTTGGGAAGGTCACCTCCACAACGGAGCTTCGTTGCGTCCGGTCGTGCACCCGACCGGCACCATTTACGCAAGGTATTCCGGAAACTGGACGTTTCGTCCCGCGTGGAGCTGGCCCACATGTGGGGCAACCGCAGCGCCTGAAGACCCCTCCCGCATCGGCGACCTTCCCGGTCGTCGATCGGCCCCCGAATCTCCGCGAGTAGATTTTTTTGATCAGATTCTGAGGAATCCCTGATCCCTCTCTGATCAGACATGGGCCTCCATGGCTGGTATCCGTTCGAGGACGCCGCCCGCGAACACGTCGTACAGCGGCAGGGTTTCGAGGTGGACGTAGCCGATGTGGCAGTCGCAGACGGCCAGCGGACAGGGCCGAGGGGCGAGAGCCGCACGGAAGGAGCCGTCGTAGAGGTTGCCCAACTCGGCCTTGACGAAGTGACAGCGCCGTACCGTCCCCTCGCCGTCCACCGACACGACCGTCGAACCGGTACGGCACGCGCGACCCGCCGAGCGGTGCGGATGACGGCTGAAGGAGAACAAGGGATCCAACTCGCTCCACAGCGCCGCCTGTTCGTCGCTGTACGTGTGCCCGTCGGCGGCGTTTACCCACAGGTACACCCGCTCCGGCAGCTCCGCGCGCAGGCGCCTGGCATGCTCCAGATGCTCGGGCAGCCCGACGATCCCCACACTGAAGCGGACGCCCATCCCGTCCAGCCGACGCGTCTTGTCGAGGAACCGCTCGTACGGCGTCTGCCCCGGGTGATACGTGCACCACAGCGCCACGGTGTCCAGGTCGGCCTCGGCCAACCACTCCGTACGGCAGCTGAGGTTGGTCTGGATCGCCACCCGGCCGATGTGCGGCTCGTGCGACAGCTCCACCAGCGCCCTGCGGTACCAGGAACGCACCAGCCCCTCACCCCAGGGCGTGAAGAGCACCGAGAGCCGATCGTCGGTCTGCTCCCTCGCCCACGTCGTGAAACGGTCCAGCGCGGCACGGTCGGCCCGCAACTGTGCCGTCGAGTCGCGCCGCTTGGCGAAGGGACAGTAGGGGCAGTCGTAGTCGCAGGAGGCGAGTGGGCCGCGATAGAGGATCGTCAGGTCCATGGTGGCCTCACTTCAGCTCGTACGCGGCCATCGCGGCCCGTACGGCGGGGGAGAAGAAGTCGGGCCCGATGGCGTCCGAGTGGGCGAGCCCTTCGGCGGACAGCTTCACCTGCCCGGCACCGGCCTCTGCCAGCCAGCCCCGGGAGGCGAGCCGCTCCAGCTCCACCGGAAAGTCCTCGTACGGGTCGGACTTGAACGCCCGCCGGTAGTCGGCCACCGTCAACCCCTGCGCCTGGAGCAGTGACTGCAGCAGATACCGGCGTCGCCTCTCGCCTTCGTCGACCCAGTGGCCGACCACCGCCCGGCTGAAGTCCTCGGTGGCGGTGTAGTCGTCGATGATCCCGCGGATCTGCCGCATGTCGACCGCGTAGTCGAAGGAGTAGTGCAGCCTGGAGGTGTATGACCGGGCGCCGCAGCCCAGGCCGATCATGCCGTCGGTCTGGCAGGCGTAGTCGTCGGGGCCCTGCGGCGGGGCATCCGCGCGGCGGAACATCCGCATGGAGACCTGCTCGTAGCCGTGGGAGAGGAGATGGTCGCGGCCCTCGCGGTAGCGGCTCAGCCGGGCCTCGTCCCAGGCAGGGTCCGGGACGTCCAGGTCGGCGTGGCGGTCCAGGCCTGTCTTCGGCCGTACGTACAAGGGGTAGAGGTAGATCTCCTCGGGCCGCCAGGCGAGCGCCGCGTCCAGGGACAGCCGCCAACTGGCCGCCGTCTGCCCGTCGATGCCGTAGATCAGGTCGATGTTGAGGACGGGAATGCCGGTGTCGCGGATCCGGGACAGTGCCGCCTCCACATCACTCTGCCGCTGGGGTCGTACGGCCGCACGCGCCTCCTCCTCGACGAAGCTCTGTACGCCGAGGCTCAGCCGCGTGGTGCCCCGCTCGGCCAGCACGGACAGCCGGTCGGCCGTCGCCGTGGCGGGGGAGGCCTCCACCGACAGCGGGATCGCCCGCAGGTCCGCTCCCATGTGCCGTTCCGCGATGTCGCACAGCCGCTCCAGCTCGGCCGCCTCCAGAAAGGTGGGCGTGCCACCGCCGAACGCGGCGTTCGCGAACCGCACCGGCTCCGTGTCCCCGAGCGCCTCCCGCACCGCGATCGCCTGCCGCTCCAGCGCGTCCAGGTAACGGCCGGTCAGCCCGTCGGGAGCGCCGACACGGGTGAACAGATTGCAGAAGCCGCAGCGGACCTCGCAGAACGGTATGTGCGCGTACAGCGACAGGGCCTGCCTGGACTCCCCGGCCCACAGGTCCGCGAGACGGGGGCTCTCCGGCAGCTCTCGGTACGCCGTCTTGTGCGGGTAGGCGTACACGTAGTGCTGGTACGGCCGCGTCCGGGTGGTGGGCAGGTCGATGACGGTCATGCGGACGCCTCCATGTGGTCCAGGAAGAAGTGGCCGTAGGGGACGGTCCACACGGTCTCGTGGCCGAGCCGGTGCCCGGTGTATCCGTCGTCGCCGTACGCGGTTCCGTGGTCGGAGCAGACGATCGCGAAGCAGCGGCGGCGTGAACTCATCGCGGCGAAGAGCCGGCCGATATGCCGGTCGATGTACTCCAGGGCGGCCGCGTGCGTGACCAGGCTGTCGCCCGCCTCGCGGGTGGCGCCCGGTAGATGGAACCAGTTGGGCTGGTGCAGCGCCGAGGCGTTGAGGAACAGGAACAGCCGCTGCTCGGTGGGCAGTTCGGCCACGACCCGCTCGGCGCGGGCCACCTGTGACTCGAAGGACGTCGGTGACGCCACCGAGAACTCCGGCTCCCAATGGCTCTCCTGGAACAGGCCCGGCAGCACGTTCCCGAGCGCTCCCCGCTTGTTGAAGAACCCGACACCGCCGATGCACACCGTGCGATAGCCGTGCTCGGCGAGCGCAGTCACCAGGTCGGGGCTGTCGAAGACGAACGTGCGCCCCGCGGTGGTCTCACTGCCGGCGAACCGGCCCGCGAACAGCCGCGGGTGCGGTCCGGGCGCCGCCGGGGTCGGCAGGAAGCCCGCGAACATCGCCTGGTGCGAGGCATAGGTGAAGCTGCCGGGCGCGTGCCGCTTCTCCCAGGTGCCGCCCGGCAGATGGGCGGCCAGATTCGGCAGCCGGCCGACCGCGGCGAGTTCGACGGCCACGTCGTACCGGAGCGTGTCGAGGGTGAGCAGCAGCAGGTCGTCGCGGCCCACGACCTTGTTCATGTCGGGTGCCTGCGTGGCGGCCTCGAAGGGCGGCGCGGGCGCCGTGTCAGAAGGGCGCATGGTCTTTCCTTGGCCGGGGGGTGTGCGTGGGCGCCGGAAGCACCTGGCTCCGCACCGCCGCGATCTGCGCGGCGTAGGTGTCCAGGCCTTCCGCCGGGCTGCCCGGCAGGCCGGTCAGCCGGGGCAGCAGGTCTCCGAAGGCGTTGACCTCGCCGACCGCGAACCGGCGCCAGCCGATCGCGGGCAGCAGATCGACGCCGACGCACAGCGTGCGGGGGAAACAGGCCGCGGCCCGCTCGCAGATGTCGAGCGCCTGCCGCCAGCGGTCGCCCGCCGCGTCGACGACCGACGCCAGATCGCCGCGCGCCCCGCCGAGGTGGAGGTTCGTCATGGGGAACCGGCTGGTGCGCACGACGGCATGCGTCGCCCGGCCCGCCACGACCAGGACCCGCAGATCGGCGGACCTGCCCTGGGCGGACGCCTTCGGCAGCCAGCGCTCGATGTGCAACCCGTCGGGCGCGAGGGCGTCGACGATGCCGGCGATCTCCCGCTCGTCGGTGTACCGGCGCACCCGCAGCGAGTTGTGCAGCCGAGGCGGGGCATGGAGCCGCCCGTCCGCGGCCACCTCGACCGAGGTGGTGGCCCTGATCCGCCCGCTCGCCGACGACTCGACGGCGAGCACCCCGGACGCGGAGGACCCGTGCGCCGGCTTCACGAAGACCCGCGGCATGCCGTGCTCCCGCATCGCCGCCCGAACATCGTCCCAGCCCCGCACCGGCAGCACACCGCCCGAGGTTGGTGACGGCGGCACCGGGACGCCCGCCGCGTCGAGCCGGGCATGGCACAGCCGCTTGTCGAACAGCACCGCAAGATCGGCCGGATCGTCAAGCCGCACCCCGCCCCGCAACGACCGGACGGCGTCCAGGAAACGGGCGTACCAGGTGGCCGACCCCTCCACGCGCGTCGGATCTTCGACGCCGCGCAGCAGCCGGTCCACCTCGGCGTCCTCACCGGGCGAGTCCAGCCGTACGACCTCGTCGTCGGCGAACTCATGGCCGCCGTCGCGCAGCACGTCCCGCCACTCGACGACCCGCGGCGTGCCGACCCCGCCCGCCCGCGCCGCCTCGACGAACAGCCCGACCCGCCGGTTCTCCCCGTTGCCGACGACCACCCACCTGTACGGCCCGGGCCCCGCACCCGCACCGGTCCCACCGGACACACCGACCCCCCTCACTCGAAACCCCCGAACCCCCCGCGGCCGCGTCGCTACTCGCCCACCGCGACGAACCGCCACACCGTGCCGTCGTCCTCTTCGTCCTGCTCGGCGTCGTCCGGATCGACGTCGACCTGTACGCCCTCGGCCTCCAGGGAGTCCCTCAGACGGTCGCGTATCTCCGCGCTCAGGTAGTTGTGGTGCAGGTCCAGCGTCGTGAGGTGGGTCAGCGGCTGGCCCGTGAGCAGCGCGGTCGCGCCGTCGTCGGTCAGGACGCCCATCGACACGTCGAGGACGTCGAGGCGGGCCACCACCGGGGCGGAGGCCAGCGCCGTGCAGATGTCGTCCTGCATCTCGCTGTTGCGCAACGCCAGATGCTTGAGGGCCGGCAGACGGGTGCCCGCCAGGATCGGGGCCAGATCGGCCACCTCGGCGTCACCGCCGTACTCGTCGGTGCCCAGCCACAGGTCCAGGTGGACGAGGGCCGGCAGATCACAGGCCGCCACACCGCGCACCGCCCCGGCGGGCATGCCGCCGGTCTCGACCGTCAGCTTCCGCAGCCGCTCGTGGCGCAGCGCCGGGAAGCCGAGCCCGCCGCCGCCGCGCACACCGAACTCCTCCAGCTCCGTGAAGGCGTTCAGCAGCGGGCTCACGTCGCCCTGGTTGATCCAGGAGATCTCGCACTCCTCCATCACGATGTCACCGAGGAACAGCCCGCGCAGCGCGGGCAGCCGGTCCTTAGCCGCAACCAGCGCCTCGATCACCGGCTCGGGACCGCTGTCGTACGCGTCGCTCCAGGCACCCACCACCAGCGCCCGCACCTTCGTGGTGTCGACGGAGGCGAGGAACCGGGCGAACGCCTCCTCCCACGCCTCGTCGCTCTCGTACGACGCCACGCCGACGCGCCACGCCACCGACTCGGGAGCCGGCAGGTGCGCGGCGCCCTCCGGCCCCTTCACGGAGGTGGGGAAAACAGAGACCGGCAGGTCGTGGAACTCCTCCAGATGGCTCCCGATGGTCATGTACGCCCCGCCCCTTCGTTCCCTGTCCCTGTGCCGGCCCCGAGCCCGTGCCCGTACCCGCCCGTCGAACCCGGAACGCACACAGCGCCGCCGGGTAGGGGAGTTCTACCAAGTCCCACTGACAACGCGATCGGCGGACCCCTCTTCCTGTGGACGGCCACCGCGTGCGGGCCATTGTCAGTGCCTGCCTCTACGGTCGTTTCGTGGCACAGCGAGTGCCCGACGGGAGGGAGACCCATGTACCGGCAAGGAGACGTTCTCATCGTGCCGCTGGCCGAGAGAGCCGTGCCCCACACCGCAGTTGACGCCACGTCGGAACCGCGCGACCGCCGCGGTCGACTCGTCCTCGCCCTCGGCGAGGTCACCGGGCACGCACACGCCGTGGTCGGCCCGGGCCGGCTGATCCGTGAGACGGACGCCTTCGGACCGATGCTGCTGCACGTGCCGGAGGGCGCCCGTGTCGTCCACGAGGAGCACGCGGCCATCTCCCTGCCAAAGGGCTGGTACCGGGTCATACGCCAGCGCGAGTACGTACCCGGCTCGGTCCGGATCGTCGCGGACTGAGCCCGCGGCGGACATCAGGCACAGGACGGCAGACGAGGAGGAACGGCGTGACGGAACAGATGAGTTGGCGAGCGGTGGCGGCCGCCACGGGACCGGGCGACCGGGCACGGGCCGAGGCGGGTGTGCGTGTCGCCTACCGGCGGGCGGGGCTGCGGGAGCCCGAGAGGATCGTGTGGGCCCGCTCACCGCTGGAGGCGGTACGCCTGCTGTCGGGCGTGCCGGCGGAGGACGGCGAGTCCCTGCCGCCGACCGGGGCGAGCGTCCGTGACGCGGTCCGCAACAGACCTGTCGCCGCCGAACGTGCCCTACTGCACAGCCGCTTGGGCCCCATGGGCTGGAGCGACCACTGGAGGACGGCCGGCGCCGACCTGTGGGAGACGACCCGCCCGCTCGTCGACCGCGTCCGCACCGGCATGGTCGAGGCCCTGGCTCCCGGCGACCGGAAGGAGGAGACCCGGATCCGGCTCCTGCTCCTGGACGCCGTCCTCGGCCAGCACGAGGCGGCTTGGCTCTCCGCCCTCGATACCGCCCCCGGTCTCGACGGCCTGACCGAGGTGGCCCGCACGGCGGGCTGGTGGTGGCCGTACGAGAACGTCGCGATCATCACCGAACGGCCCACTCAGCTCCACCGCGACGAGGCCGGCCGCCTCGACCGCGGCGACGGCCCCGCGCTCGCCTACTCCGACGGCTTCGCCCTGCACGCCTGGCGCGGACTGCCCGTCCCCGGTGAGTTCCTCGACAGCCTCGACACGCTGACACCCGAGCAGATCCGGAACGAGGAGAATGCCGAACTGCGCCGCGTGATGCTGGAGTACTACGGCTACGACCGCTATCTGGAGGAGTCCGGGGCGAAGCCCGTGCACCGCGACGAGACGGGCATCCTCTGGCGCATCACTCTGCCCGGCGACGAGGACGCGGTGATGGTGGAGGTCGTCAACTCCACCCCGGAGCCGGACGGCACGAGCCGCACGTACTGGCTCCGGGTGCCACCGACCACACGCACGGCCCGGGAGGGAGTGGCCTGGACATTCGGCCTGAGCGCGGAGGAGTACGACCCGCTGCGGCAGACCTGAGCCCACCGCGATGACGGGTCACTCGAACCGCGAGGTGTCGCCCGCGCCCTTGCGGATGATCTCGGCCTCACCGCTGGAGAAGTCGATGACGGTCGTCGGCTCGGTGCCGCAGTCCCCGGAGTCCACCACGGCGTCGACCTGGTGATCGAGCCGCTCCTTGATCTCCCAGCCCTGCGTCAACGGCTCCTCCTCGTCGGGCAGCAGCAGCGTGCTGGAGACAAGCGGCTCACCCAGTTCGGCGAGCAGGGCCTGGGCCACCCGGTGGTCGGGGATGCGCACTCCGACCGTCCGCTTCTTCGGGTGGAGCAGCTTGCGGGGCACCTCCCTGGTCGCGGGGAGGATGAAGGTGTAACTGCCGGGCGTCGACGCCTTGACGGCGCGGAACACGTCGTTGTCGACATGCACGAACTGGCCCAGCTGCGCGAAGTTCTCGCACACGAGGGTGAAGTGGTGACGGTCGTCGAGCTGCCGGATCGTGCGGATCCGCTCGATGCCGTCCCGGCTGCCCATCCGACACCCCAGCGCGAAACAGGAGTCCGTCGGATACACGATGAGCGCACCGTCCCGCACACTGTCGGCCACCTGCCCGATGGCACGAGGCTGAGGATTCTCGGGATGCACGTCGAAGTACTTGGCCATCTGCCGAGCTTATTCCGTCAAGCGCGGCTGACGGCGCTTGCTACTGCCGCCCGGCCGCAGATCTTTTGGGGGCGCGGGGAACTGCGCGACCAGCCACGGCAAACCCGCAGCCGGACAACATCCCGCAGTCCCCCACCCTGCCCCAAGCGGAGCGTTTACGCGCCGCTCTCCCGCAGCATGTCCTCACGCTCAACGATCTTCACGCGCTCCCGGCCCTGCGGCTCACCCAGCGCCTTCTCGGCGGCGTCGAGCTTGTACCAGCCCTCCCACGTCGTGAAGCGCACGTTCCGCTCCGCGAAGAACGCCTCCACGGCCTCGGGGGCGGGGGCGCTGGGCTCATGCAGCCGGCCGTTCGCGAAGTCGTCCAGCAGGTTGGAGACCGTCTCGTTGGCGTCGCCCTTGGTGTGGCCGATGAGGCCCACAGGGCCGCGCCGGATCCAGCCGGTGACGTACATCGACTGCAGGTGCGCGCCGGTCTCCTCGATGACCCGGCCGCCCTCGTCCGGCACGGTGCCCGACTCGACGTCCCAGGGCAGCTTGGGCAGCTTGTCCGAGAGGTAGCCGACCGCACGGTAGATCCCGGTGACGTCCCAGTCCTTGAACTCGCCGGTGCCCTTGACGTTGCCGGTGCCGTCGAGGGCGGTGCGCTCGGTGCGCAGGCCGACGACCTTGCCGTCCTCGCCGAGGATCTCGGTGGGCGATTCGAAGAAGTGCAGGAACAGCTTGTGCGGGCGGTCGCCGATGTCGCGGATCGCCCAGTTCTCCAGGGTCTTGGCGACCATGTCGGCCTGCTTGTTGCCGCGCCGGGTCGCGATCGAGCCTTCGTCGTAGTCGATGTCCTCGGGGTCGACGATGACCTCGATGTTGGGGGAGTGGTCCAGCTCCCGCAGCTCCATTGGGCTGAACTTCGCCTGCGCCGGGCCACGGCGGCCGAAGACGTGGACCTCCAGGGCCTTGTTGGCCTTGAGACCGTCGTAGACGTTCGCCGGGATCTCGGTCGGCAGCAGCTCGTCGGCGGTCTTGGCGAGGATGCGGGCCACGTCGAGGGCGACGTTGCCGACACCGAGGACGGCGACCTTCTCCGCCTCCAGCGGCCAGGTGCGCGGGACGTCCGGGTGGCCGTCGTACCAGGACACGAAGTCGGCCGCGCCGTACGAGCCGTCGAGGTCGATGCCGGGGATGTCGAGTGCGCGGTCGGCCGTGGCGCCCGTGGAGAAGATCACGGCGTCGTAGAACGCGCGCAGGTCGTCCAGGTTGATGTCCGTCGGGTAGTCGACGTTGCCGAAGAGACGGATCTGCGGCTTGTCGAGCACCTGGTGCAGGGCCGTGATGATGCCCTTGATGCGGGGGTGGTCGGGGGCCACGCCGTAACGGATCAGTCCGAACGGGGCGGGCATCCGCTCGAAGAGGTCGATGGACACTCCGGGCTCGGTGGCCACGTCGGACTTCAGCAGCGCGTCGGCGGCGTAGATCCCGGCGGGTCCGGCACCGACAATGGCTACCCGCAGAGGGCGGGGCATGTTTTGGTTCCCTTCGAGTAGAGGCAAGCGACTCGACGGCAACCCTAAACTAAGGTAACCCTTACCGGGTACGGGGGTCGGGTCTATGACCTCATAAAGCGATCTTATGCCATGCGAGCGCATGGGCGGACGGCGGGTGACGTGGGGAGGGGCGCGGCCCGGCCGTTCGAACGAGGCGGCGACGCGAGGGGTTTGCCGGGGCCGCGAATGGCAACGCGGTTGCCATGATTCGAACGAACCAGGAACCCAACGAGAATTCCCCATCCGCCGGGACGGCCGCGATCAAGGTGGATGACGCGGCGTCGGCCGCCGAGGCCGGCGCCGAACGCGCGGCCGACACGACCAAGCACGCGGCCGACACCATGAGCAGCGCGGTGCACAGCGCGGTCAAGGGCGTCGAGACCGGCCGCCAGGCGGTCGTCCAGGCCTCCGGCCAGGTCGCGGCCACCGCCCGGACGGCCATGACCGCCATCGCCCACCGCAAGCTCGTCGCGGCGGGCGCCGGCGCGGGCCTGACCGCGCTCACCGCTGCCTCCTACGCGGCCGGCCGCCGCGCCGAGCGCCATGTGCACGGCCCGCTCACCCGGCTCACCGGCGGACGCATCTGACCCGCACGCGATGCGAAGGCCACGCGTGGGAAGCCGCCCGACCGGCGGCTTCCCACGTGTCCCGGAGGAAAGAGGGCGCCCCTACCAGCGGCCCTCCACCTGCTCCTTGATACGGCGGTCGTACAGATCCCGGATCGCCGTCAGGGTCTCGTCGGACAGGGCCGGAAGCGTGGCGGCGGCCGCGTTGGCCCGCGCCTGCTCGGGCGTACGGGCCCCGGGGATCACGGTCGTCACACCCGGCAGCTGGATGATCCAGCGCAGCGCCAGCTGAGCCGGGGTGAACCCCTCGGGGGCGAGCGCGGCGAACTCGACCGCGGCCTCGACACCCGTCTCGTAGTCGACGCCCGAGAAGGTCTCGCCCTGGTCGAAGGACTCACCGTGGCGGTTGTACGTGCGGTGGTCGTTCGCGGCGAACACCGTGTCCTTGGTGTACTTGCCCGACAGCAACCCGGAGGCCAGCGGCACCCGGGCGATGATCGCGACGCCCGCCTTCTCGGCTGCCGGGAGCACGTCCAGCAGCGGCTTCATACGGAACGGGTTCAGAATGATCTGCACGCTCGCCACGTTCGGCCGGGCGATCGCCGTCAGCGCCTCGGCGCAGGTCTCCACGCTGACGCCGTACGCGGCGATGCGCTCCTCCTCGACGAGGGTGTCCAGGGCGTCGAACACCTCGTCCGACGAATAGACCGGCGTGGGCGGGCAGTGCAGCTGGACCAGGTCGAGACGGTCGACGCCGAGGTTGCGGCGGGACCGGTCGTTCCAGGCGCGGAAGTTGTCGAGGACGTAGTTCTCGGGGATCTGGTCCACGCGACGGCCCATCTTCGTCGCGACGAACACATCGAGCTCGGGCCGGGTGCGCAGGAACGTGGCGATGGTCTGCTCGCTGCGCCCGTCCCCGTACACGTCGGCCGTGTCGAAGAAGGTCACCCCCGACTCGGCCGCCGCCTCCAGCACCGCCAGGGCTTCCTTGTCGTCGACGTCTCCCCAGTCGGCGCCGAGCTGCCATGTGCCGAGACCGACGACGGATGCCTGGTGACCCGACCTACCGAATGCGCGTTCTTCCATGCGGTCAGTCTGTCACCTGTTCTCGCTGCGTGATCAGTGAGGGAAGGTGAACGGTCGGCGGGGGATCGAGGGTGATCAGTGCGGGAAGGCGCGAGGTTGGCGCTGCCGGGGCAGTTCGTCCCGGAACTCGGCAATGATCGAGCTGATCTGCCGAGTGAGCGCGGTCTTCTCCAGCCGGTCGAGGTAGAGGTTGCGGCGGGCGAGGCCGACCGCGTCCACGCAGAAGTACAGCGCCATCAGCGGGTTGATGAACAACTCGCTGTCCCGGGTCCGCTCGGTGAATCGGACGTCACCGAAGTCCCCGCGTACGGCGGCCGCGACGGAACCGTTGACGATGCTCGGATGGTCCGGTGTGCACCGCTGGGCGTGGGCCACCGCGTCCAGGTACTGGGCGCCCTCGCGGCTGTCGCGCGGCAGCGAGAACGCGCCGAGATAGGCGCCGTCGCGGTCCAGCGCGGCCAGGTTCTCCAGGACCAGTGAGTGGTTGACCCCGTGGTAGGCGTCCACGCCGAAGCCGAGGCACGCCACCAGCCGGTGCGGGACCTCGTCCAGCCCGGCGACCGCGCCCAGACTGGCCATGTCCTCCTCCGGGGTGCCCAGCCCGTGCTCGTCTCCGCGCATCAGGATGTCCGTGCCGCCGTCCACCAGCACGATGGCGTCGATCCCACCGAGGTGGTGCAGGAGCGCGCGGTAGGCGTCCCTGAGCGGTGCGACTCCCGTACGGGAGAGGGCGTACACCGTGGAGGGCAGCCGGTGCAGGTGGAGCCACTGGGCGAGGGTGCGCTCGGGGAAGTAGTCGCCCCGGGCCGTGGTGTCCGGGCCGACGGCCGCGACGTCCTGCTCCAGCCACACGTTCAGGTCCAGGCCGTACAGATCGGCGAAGGAGAGATTGGCGAGGTGGACCTGCTTGCCCGCCGAGCGCAGGGCGAGGGCCAGCGGAAGGCCGGCGTAGACGTCGAAACCGCCACCGGCGCCGGCGACGAGTATCCGCTGTGCGTCGACAAGTCGCGTGAAGAGGCCGGGCTGTTGGAGGGAGAACACCAGGAGAAGCTAGCAGGGGCGGCGGGACCCCTCAGCGGGATCGGGGCCGGGCATTTTCCCGCAACTCACCGGTCAGTAGCGGGAGTTCTCTCGAAAGCTGCAAACATTGACGGAAAGCATTCGTAAATGATCACGAGTTCCCTCGTTTGGTTAAACTCTGGCCGCGAAGGTGAAGGCCGCTCCAGTTTCCCCTGTGTTAAGTCTTGTTGGCCCGGTGTTCGTTCGCCGGGCAGAGGGCGACTGGCTTGCTATGGTCCTCTTACTCGTGAGTAGCAAGTCGTACTGGAGTCCTGAGGGGCGGGTGGGCACGCAGCCCCGCTACCTCGGGCGAGCGGTCGAGGCCTCGAACTTCACTCCCAGGCCCGCCTATTCAGACAGGTGAGACACGTCACATGGCACGTTCCCTGATCGACCTACTGGCCGCGCACGCCTCGAACCACCCCCAGCGCACCGCCTACCGCTACCTCGTCAGCGGTGACAGCGACGGAGAGGTTCAGGACATCTCGTACGCACGCCTGGTCGGCCGCTCCCGGGCCATCGCCGCCTGGCTGCAGGACCGGGGACTGTCCGGCGCCCGCGCCATCCTGCTCTACCCGCCCGGCCTCGAGTTCATCTGCGGCTACCTCGGCTGCCTCTCGGCCGGTGTCGTCGCCGTACCCGGCGTGCCCCCGCAGGGACGGTCGCAGAATCACCGGGCCCTGACCCGGATGAAGCGCCTCATCGCCGACGCCGACGCCAAGGTGATCCTGGGCGGCCGGGACGTCGTGGCCGCGCTCGGCACCATGGCGGAGCATCTCCCGGAGCTCGCCGAGATCACCTGCGTCGCCACCGAGGACATACCCGACGACCTGGCAGGCTCCTGGCAGGAACCGGACCTCACCGCGGACTCGGTCGCCTTCCTCCAGTACACCTCCGGCTCCACCTCCGCCCCGCGCGGCGTCATGGTCACCCACGGGAACCTGCTCGACAACGAGCGGGTCATCGCCGAACGGATGGGCCACACCCCGGACGCGATCGCCGCGTACGACAACGAACTGTTCGTCAGCTGGTTGCCCGTCTACCACGACATGGGCCTCATCGGCCCGGTCCTGAACACGGTCTACCTGGGCGCCACCAGCACCCTCTTCTCGCCGCTGCACTTCCTCCAGCGGCCCACGCGCTGGCTGACCGCCGTGAGCCGCTTCCAGCCGCACACCAGTGGCGCCCCCAACTTCGCCTTCGAGCTGAGCCTGAAGCACGCCGCCCCCGACTTCGTCGACGGCCTGGACCTCAGCCGCTGGAGGGTCGCCTTCAACGGCGCCGAACCCGTACGCGCCGCCACCCTGCGCCGCTTCACCGAGACCTTCGCCCCGGCCGGCTTCCGACAGGAGGCCCACTACCCCTGCTACGGCCTGGCCGAGGCCACCCTCATGGTCAGCGGCAGCACCGTCGACAGCCCGCCCGTCCTGGTCGAGGCGAATACCACCGGCCCGCACGCCGGCGCGGCGGACGCGGCGGCCGTAGGCTCCGGGCGGCTCGGCCCCGGCATGACCGTGGTCATCGCCGACCCCGAACTGTGCGAGGAACTACCCGAGGGCGAGGTCGGCGAGATCTGGGTCGGCGGCGCCAGCGTGGCCAAGGGCTACTGGCGCAACACCCTCGCCACCCGCGAGACCTTCCGCGCCACCCTCACCGACCGCGAAGGCCGCTTCCTGCGCACCGGCGACCTCGGGTTCCTGCGCGACGGCGAGCTGTTCATCACCGGCCGCCTCAAGGACCTCATGGTCATCGACGGACGCAACCACTACCCGCAGGACCTGGAACTCTCCGCCGAGATGTCCCACCCCGCCCTGCGACCCGGCTGCACTGCCGCCTTCTCCGTGGACACCGCAGCGGAGGACGAGGGGGAAGGCGAGCAGCCCGTCCTCGTCGCCGAGATCGCCTCGGAGGCCGCGGGTGAGGCCGAGAAGATCACCGACATGGTCCGCGGCGCGATCGGCGAGGCCCACGGCCTGGCGGTACGCGATGTCGTGCTGGTGCACCCCGGCACGATCCCCAAGACGTCCAGCGGGAAGATCCAGCGCCATGCCTCCCGCGCCGCGTACCTCGCCAGCAGCCTCTCGGTGGTCGGAGCACCCGCCACGACATGACATCGACCGCCGCCGAAACGATCATTCGCCCGTGTCGGCGGCGGCCCGAGTCGCACCCGCCGAACGCCGTACGCCCGACAGCGGCCGCCGCTGCCGACGCGTCACCGCAGTCCGCCGAACCTGCGTCGACCGAACCTGCGTCGACCGAACCTGCGTCGACCGAGTCGAACCGCAGATCGGCCGCCTCCGTATCCCCGCGCACCGGCCATATCGCGCCGGTACGGAAACCGCCTGAGCCCCGAGTCCACGAGGACACCTGCCCAGATGCCTGCGAACGAGTCCCCGAAGCAGACCCCCGAGACGTCCGCCACGTCCGTCACGACCGCGCACGGCGTGCGCGACTGGCTGGCGTCGGCCGTCGCCGAGGCGGCCGGGCTCGACCCGCTGACCGTCGACCCGCACCGGCCCATCGCCGAATTCGGCCTGGGATCACGCCAGTTGGTGACGCTGGCCGTAGACCTCTCCGAGCGGATCGGCCGTACCCTGGACCCGTCCCTCGTCTACGACCATCCCACGATCGAGGCGATCGCCGAGGCGGTACTCGACGACCGGCCCAGCCCTGTCATGACGGCGACGGACCCGTCCCCCTCACACAGGCGGGCACGGCCCGACGACGACATCGCGATCGTCTCCATGGCCTGCCGCTTCCCCGGCGGCGCCGACGACCCCGAGGCACTGTGGCGGCTGCTGACCGAGGGCCGGGACGCCATCTCCGAGGTACCCGCGGGCCGTTGGAACACCGCCGGCCTCTACGACCCCGACCCGGAGGCCGGCGGGAAGGCGTACACGCTGCGCGGCGGCTTCCTCGCCGACATCGACCGCTTCGACGCGCCCTTCTTCGGGATATCGCCGCGTGAGGCCGCGGCCATGGACCCGCAGCAACGACTGCTCCTCCAGACCACCTGGGAGACCCTCGAACGCGCCGGGATCGTCCCCGAGACCCTGAACGGCAGCTCCACGGGCGTCTACATCGGCCTGTACGACAGCGGCTACCTGGCCTCCGCCGCACTGGGTCAACTCGACGGGCACGTCGGCACGGGCTCGGCGTCCAGCGTGGCCTCCGGGCGCATCGCCTACACCCTCGGCCTCCAGGGCCCCGCCGTCACCGTCGACACCGCCTGCTCCTCCTCCCTCGTCGCCCTGCACCTGGCGGCCCGCGCGCTCGCGGCGGGCGAATGCGACCTCGCGCTGGCAGGCGGCGCCACGCTCCTGGTGACCCCGCGCGGGCACGTCGAGTTCAGCCGGCTGCGCGGACTGTCGCCGTCCGGGCGGTGCAGCCCGTTCGGGGCCGACGCGGACGGCGTGGTGTGGGCCGAGGGCTGCGGACTGGTCCTGCTGAAGCGGCTCTCGGACGCGCGCCGGGACGGCGACCGGGTCCTCGCCGTCGTCAAGGGCTCCGCCATCAACCAGGACGGCCGCAGCCAGGGCCTGTCCGCCCCCAACGGCCCGGCGCAGGAACGCGTACTGCGCGCCGCCCTGGACGCCGCCGGCCTCCGCCCGGACGACCTCGACTACGTCGAGGCGCACGGCACCGGCACCAAACTCGGCGACCCCATCGAGGGCCGCGCCCTGGCCGCCGTCTTCGGCCCCGGCCGCCCGGCCGGACACCCGCTCACCGTCGGTTCCCTGAAGTCCAACATCGGCCACACCCAGGCCGCGGCGGGCATCGGCGGCGTCATCAAGACCGTCCTCGCCCTCGGCCACGAGCACCTACCCGCCTCCCTGCACGCCGAGACCCCGACCGCACACGTCGACTGGGCGGACGGTGGCCTGCGCGTGCATGACACCGCGAGCGCCTGGCCGCGTGGCGGGGAGCGGGCGCGCCGGGCGGGCGTGAGCGCGTTCGGCATCAGCGGGACGAACGCACATGTGGTGCTGGAGGGGGCCCCCGAGGACCTGGCGGACCGCGCGGTCCAGGGGAGCGACGACGAAACCGCCGGCACCAGCACCGAAGAACCACCCGCCCCCCACACGACCCTCTTCCCGCTCTCCGCCCGCACCCTCCCCGCCCTCCACGGCCAGGCCGCCCGGCTGCACGACGCCCTCACGGCCGTCCCCGAACTACCGCTGCCCGCCGTGGCCGCCACGCTCACCCACCATCGCACCCACTTCGAGCACCGAGCCGTCGTGCAGGCCGCCGGCCGCGAAGACCTGCTGACCGCCCTGCGCGGCCTCGCAGACGGACAGCCAGACGGACAGTCCGGCACCGACCTCGTCGTCGGCCCCCAACAGACGCTCCCCTCAGGCAAGTTGGCGTTCGTCTTCCCCGGCCAGGGCGCCCAGTGGACCGGCATGGCCCGCGATTTGCTCGACCGCGACCCCGTGTTCGCGGACGAACTCGACCGCTGCGACTCGGCACTGCGCCCCTTCACCAGCTGGTCGGTGACGGCCGTCCTGCGCGGCGACACGAACGCCCAGTCCCTGGACCGCGTGGACGTCGTCCAACCGGTCCTCTTCGCCGTGATGGTGTCCCTGGCCGCCGTATGGCGGGCCCGAGGCATACGCCCCGACGCCGTGATCGGGCACAGCCAGGGCGAGGTCGCGGCGGCCTGTGTCGCCGGAGCGCTCAGCCTCAACGACGCCGCCGCTGTCGTAGCCCTGCGCAGCCAGGCCCTGACCGAGCTGTCCGGCACCGGCACCATGGCCGTCGTCGCCCTGCCGCACACCGAGGTCGAGGCCCACCTCGCCGACCTGGACGGCCGGGTGTCCGTCGCCGCCGTCAACAGCGGCCGCTCGACGGTGATCGCCGGTGACGTAGAACCCCTGGAAACCCTGCTCGCCGAACTCGACCGGCAGCAGGTCTTCGTCCGCCGCCTCGACGTCGACTACGCCTCCCACAGCGCCCACGTCGAACCGGTCCGCACGACGATCCTCGACGAACTCGACGGTGTCACCACCTACCCGACCTCCGTCGCCTGGTACTCGACGGTCACCGGCGAGCCGGTCACCGAGGAGCGGGAAGCCGACTACTGGTACGCCAACCTCCGCGAACCCGTCCGCTTCGCACCCACCGTGGAGCGCATGCTGGCCGACGGCTACCGGTACTTCGTCGAACTCGGCCCTCACCCGTCCCTGCTCACCGCGGTGCGCACGGTCGCCGAGGACATCGGTCACGACAGCCTGGTCGCCGTCGGCTCGCTGCGCCGCGACGAGGACGGCCCCGGCTGCCTGGACCGGGCCGCCGCCGAACTCCACGTCCACGGACGGCGGGTCGACTGGCGCCGCCTGGTTCCGAACAGCGCACCGGTGGACCTGCCGACGTACGCCTGGGACGCACAGCGCCACTGGATCGAGCCCGAGACCGCCACCGGCGCGGCCTGCGGCCTCTTCGACCGCGCCGCGCACCCTTTGCTCGGCGTCCAGCTCCAGTCGGCGGACGAGACCCGCTGGACCTTCCGGGGCGAGTGGTCCCCGGCCACCGCCGACTGGCTGCCCGACCACGCCGTGTTCGGCCGGACCGTGGTCTCCGGCACCACCCTGATGGAGTTGTGCCGCGCCGCCCTCGACGTCGCCCGCCCAGAGGTCCCGGGCGACGTCACCGACCTGCTCATCCTCGCCCCCCTCACCCTCCCCGCCTCCGGCACGGTCGAGGTCTCCGTCGAGGTCGTCACCGCCGGTGCCGTACCGGAGATCACCGTCCACAGCCGGCCGCGCGGCCAGGAGGCCATGGGCTGGACCCTGCACGCCACCGCGTCCGCCGACGCGCCGGCCCCCACCACGGCGGCCGGCCCGCCGACCTGGCCGCAGACCGTCCACCCCTCCTGGACCCCGGAGACGTACGAGCGACTGGCCGACCAGGGCCTCGGCTACGGCCCGGCCTTCCAGGGCGTACAGGAAGCGGTCCCGACCGCCGACGGCGCACTCCTGGCACGCCTCTCACTGCCCGCCGCGGCCCGCGACACGGCCGACCCGTACCCCGTCCACCCGGCCCTGCTGGACGCGACCCTGCACGTGGCCGCGTCCTTCGACACCTCCGACAGCCGCGTGCTGCTGCCGGTCGCGGTGGGCCGCTGCGTCCTGCCGCCCGGCGGCGCCACCGACCTCATCGCCCTCGTCCGGCGCACGGGCGGCTCCGGCACGGACCTTACGATGGACGTGACCCTGTGGGACACCGACGGTCTCCCCGCAGGACGACTGGAAGGCGTACGACTGCGCGCCGCCGACCCGGCGGACCTGAACAGCGGCTCGGAGAACGGCCGCCACCTGTACGAGGTGGTGTGGACGGCGCTCACCGAGGACCACGCCGAGGGTCCGGGCAACGAGTGGACCGTGGTGGGTGACGCGGCCGATCCGGAGGTGGCTGCGGCGCTGCGCGCACTCCGAGCGGAGGGGATACGGGTCGGGGAGGGAGTCGCCAGGGCAGGTGACACGGCCGCCGACATCCTCGTACGGTTCTGGCCGCGTCCGGCAGCCGACGCCGAACCCGCTGCCGCCGCACAGGAGTTGGCGGACACGGCACTGGCCGAACTCCAGTCGCTGATCGCCCTTCCGCAGGAGGAGGCGCCCGCCCGGATCGTCTGGGTGACGCGGGGCGCGGTGGCGGCCGGCGACGGCGACACTGTTCCGGGGTTCGTCCAGTCGGTGCTGTGGGGCCTGGCCCGCAGCGCGCGCGCCGAGCACCCGGACCTCGGGCTGACCCTTCTCGACCTCGACTCCCCGGATGTGCTGCCGACAGCCGTCGCGTACGTCGGCGAACCCGAACTCGCCTGTCGGGCGGGCGTGTTGCTGGCTCCGAGGCTGGTGCGGGCCCGTGCCACGGACGCGTTGCGCATCCCCGCCGGGGACACCTACGAACTGACCGGACACGAACTCGCCGGACTCACGGCGGACGTGACACTCCGTCCGGCCGAGTCCCGGATTCTGGCCTCGGGCCAGGTGCGCATCCAGGTGCACGCCGTCGGTGTACGGCCGCTCGCCGGGTGCGCGGGGATCATCACCGAGGTCGGAGGCGAGGTTGAGGGCCTCGCCCCCGGGCAGCGCGTCGTGGCCCTCGCTGAAACCGCGCCGGGTTCCGAGGCGATCGCCGACGCGCGGCTCGTCGTGGTGCTGCCCGACGAGATGGCGTTCACGACTGCGGCCGCCGCCCTCGCTTTCACGCCGGATGCCGACCGTGAAGAGTTCGTCCGTGAAGCCGTCGACGCGGCTCGGAGCGCCCCCGTCCGCCCCCAGGTCTTCCCCGTCCCCGCCGCACGCGAGGCGATACGGCGACAGCACGCGACCGGCGCCCCTGTCGTCCTCGACCTCGTGGGCCGCCCGTCTCTTGTACCCACCGACGGCACCGTCCTGATCACCGGCGGTCTGGGTGCGGTGGGCCGCCACATCGCCCGGCTTTTCGCCGAACACGGCGTCCCTCGGCTTCTGCTGACGTCGCGTCAAGGCGGTGCCGATCCACGTACCGCCGAAGTCACCGCGGAGCTGACCGCGCTCGGCACTGAGGTCGAGGTCGCCGCGTGTGACATCGCGGACGGGGCGGCCTTGGCCGACGTACTAGGCCGTATCGGCGACGACCTGCCGCTGCGGGGTGTCGTGCACTGCGCGGGCATCCTGGCCGATGGCGTGGTAGCCGAGCTGACGCCCGAACGCCTCGCACAGGTACTGCGCCCGAAGGTCGACGGCGCCGCCCACCTGCACCGACTCACCGCCCAGCTGCCGCTGGACCTGTTCCTGCTGGTCTCCTCCGCCGCCGGTGTGGTGGGCAACGCGGGCCAGGGCAACTACGCGGCGGCCAACGTCTTCCTCGACCAACTCGCCCACCGTCGACGGGCGTTGGGCTTGCCCGGTGTGTCGATCTCCTTCGGTGCCTGGGCGGGCGAGGGCCTCGCCGCCGAACACGCCGACCTGGAACGGATGGCCCGCCTCGGCCACCGCGCCCTCACCACCGACCAGGGCCGCGAACTGGTCGGGCTCGCCCTGCGACAGGGCGCCCCGCACCTCGTCGCCTGGGCCCTGGACCTGCCCCGCCTGCGCGACAACACGGCGTCCACGAGCGGTGGTTCGGCCGCACTCTGGCGCTCGCTGCTGCCCGCCGCCCGCGCCGACCAGAACAGCGGTGAGGGCCTGGCCGAACGCCTGGCCCGCCTTCCGGAAGCCGAACGCCGCGAGCGCGTTCTCGCCGTGATCCGCGAGGAGGCCTGCCGAGCCCTCGGCCTGCGTTCAGCGGAGTCCGTCCGCCCCGACGAGCCGCTGCGCGACCTCGGCATGGACTCGGTGACGGCCGTCGAACTCCGCAACCGCCTCGGCAACCGCCTCGGCGCCAAGCTCCCCGCCACCCTCCTCTTCGACCACCCCACTCCGGCCCGACTCGCTGAGCACCTCCTGAACACGGTGCTCGCGGCGGCCGATCGTACGACCCGCCGCAAGGTCCCTGACTCGCCGACCATCGCATCGGTCGACGAGCCGGTGGCGGTGGTGGCGATGGCGTGTCGTGCGCCGGGTGGTGTGACCGGCCCGGAGGGGTTGTGGCGGCTGGTGGCGGAGGGCCGGGACGCGGTGGGTCCGTTCCCGGCCGGGCGCTGGGACGTGGAGTCGCTCTACGATCCCGATCCGGAGGCGATGGGCAAGTCGTATGCCCGTGAGGGCGGTTTCCTGGACGACATCGGCTCGTTCGACGCGGGCTTCTTCGGGATCACGCCGAAGGAGGCTGCGGCGATGGATCCGCAGCAGCGGTTGTTGCTGGAGACGGTGTGGGAGGCGCTGGAGCGGGCCGGGATCGTGCCCGCCGACCTGGCCGGCAGCACCACCGGTGTCTACGTCGGCATGTTCGGCAGCGACTACCTGGCGGGCTCCCGCCTCGACCAACTCGACGGATACGTCGGCACCGGCTCGGCACCGAGCGTCGCCTCGGGCCGCCTCGCCTACACCCTCGGGCTCAACGGACCGGCGCTCACCGTCGACACGGCCTGCTCGTCGTCGCTGGTGGCGATCCACCTGGCCGCGCAGGCGCTGCGCAACGGTGATTGCGATCTCGCGCTGACCGGGGGTGTGACGCTCATGGTCACGCCTCAGACCTTCGTGGAGTTCAGTCGGTTGCGGGGGTTGTCGCCGACGGGCCGCTGCCGGTCGTTCTCGGACGCCGCGGACGGAGCCATCTGGTCCGAAGCGGTCGGCATGGTCGTACTGAAGCGGCTGAGCGACGCGCGGCGGGACGGTGACGAGGTGCTGGCCGTACTTCGCGGCACGGCCGTCAATCAGGACGGGCGCAGCCAGGGGCTGTCCGCACCCAACGGCCCGGCACAGGAACAGGTGATCCGGCGGGCCCTGGAACAGTCCGGCCTGGAGCCCGCCGATATCGACTACGTCGAGGCCCACGGCACGGGCACCACGCTGGGCGACCCGATCGAGGCCAACGCCCTGGCCGAGGTATTCGCCGCCTCCCGACCTCATGGCAAGCCGCTGTATCTGGGCTCACTGAAGTCGAACATCGGGCACGCCCAGGCGGCCTCAGGAGTCGTCGGACTGATCAAAGTGGTCCAGTCGCTTCGCCACGAGACGCTCCCGCAAACCTTGCACGCCGACACGCCCAGCCGCCATGTCGACTGGGACAGCAGCGGACTCCACCTTCTGCACGACGAGATCGCCTGGCCGGCATCGGAAACCCGCGTACGCCGTGCCGGTGTCAGTGCCTTCGGCATCAGCGGCACCAACGCCCACGTGATCGTGGAAGAGGCACCCCGGACCGAGCCGGAGCCATCAGTCGAACTCGCCCCGGGCGAGCGCCTGTTCGTGCTGTCGGGGCGCAGTGAGACGGCCGTACGTGAGCAGGCCGCACGACTGGCCGCCCACCTGCACGACGCCGACGACATCGCTGCACTGCCGGACATCGCGCACACCCTGGCCCGCCACCGCACTCACTTCGAACGACGGACCGCACTCGTGGCCGCCGACCGGGACGAACTCCTCACCCAGCTCGACGCCGTGGCCACCGGCCGGACCGTCATGGCCCCCGCCCGCGCGGAACAGACCGGCAAGGTGGCGTTCGTCTTCGCCGGACACGGCGGCCAGTGGCCCGGCATGGGTCTGCGCCTGATGGCCCACTCGAAGGCGTTCCGCGAGGAACTGACCCGCATCGACAAGGCGATCCGCGAGCGCGTCGGCTGGTCCGTGCTCGACATCCTCAAGGACACCGACAACGGCACGGACAACGCCCCCGGCACCGCGACCGCCTTCGACCGCACAGAGATCCTTCAACCGGTGCTGTTCGCGGTCAACGCCGCCCTGGGAGCCGCCTGGTGCGGCCTCGGTGTCACCCCGGACGCCGTGGTCGGCCACAGCCTCGGCGAGATCGCCGCGGCATACCTCGCGGGCGCTCTCACCCTGGAAGACGCCATCACCGTGGTGACCGGCCGCGCCCAAGCCGTCGTACCCCTGGCCGGCAAGGGTGGCATGCTCGCCGTTGAACTGCCGAGCGCCCAGGTCGAGGAACTGCTCGCCCCGTACACGGGCCGCCTGTTCGTCGCGGTCGTCAACAGCGCGCACTCCACCGCGGTCTCCGGCGACGCCGACGCACTCGCCGAGCTGCGGGAACAGCTCGACGATCAGGAGATACCCGTCCGTCGGCTGTCGACGGTGTTCGCCTCGCACACCCCCGCGATGGCCCCGCTCCGCGAGGAACTCCTCGACCGTTTCACCGAAGTCCGGGGCACGGAGGCGCTGTTCCCGCAGTACTCGACGGTCCTCGCCGAACCCATCACGGGTGACCGACTGGACGCCGAGTACTGGTACGCGAACCTTCGCGAGCCCGTCCGTTTCGCCGACACGATCCGGCGCATGCTGGACGACGGTTACCGCTATTTCGTGGAAGTGAGCCCCCACCCGTCGCTCGGCTCCTCGATCGAGGCGGTGGCGGCCGAGGCCGGTGTCGACGCGGTGAGCGTCGGGTCGCTGCGCAGGCAGCGGGACGGGCTGGACGTCCTGCTGGGCAGGCTGGGGGAGTTGTACACGGCCGGGTTCACGCCCGAATGGTGGCAGGTGTTCCCGGCCGGTCGCCGGGTCGACCTGCCCACGTACGTCTTCGCCCGCGAACGCCACTGGCTCGCCCCCGCCACCCAGAACGGGGGTGGCGTCCCGTTGCTCGGCACACACATCGAGGCCAGCGACCAACCCGACCGCCACCTCTTCCAGACCGACATCGACCTGCGCGACAGCCGCTTCGCCTACCTGACCGACCACAAGGTCACCGGTGAGGTCTGGCTGCCCGGTGCGGCCTTCCTCGAAATGGCGCTGGAGGGCGCCTCCGCCCTGCGCGAAGGCGACGAAGTACGGCTGGCCGACGTCCAGTTCGTCCAGCCCCTGCGCCTGGACGCCGACAAGCCCGTACGGCTGCAGCTGGTCCTGCGGCCCGCCGAGAACGGCTTCCGGGACTTCACCATCGCCTCGGCGCCCACCGGCGAACGGCGTACACCATGGGAACACCACGTCACCGGACGCGTCGCCCTGGGCAGCGATACCGACACCGAACCGGCAGCAGCGGAGCGACTCGCCACCCTGCGCAAGTGGTGCACGGAGGAAGCCGATCTACCGACCGTGTACGCCGGTCTCACCGCCCTCGGCATCGACTACGGCCCGGCCTTCCGCGGCCTTGAACAGGGCCACCGCACGGACGGCGCGGCTCTCGGCCGACTGGCCCCGAAGCCCGACGCCGGTCACCTTCTGCACCCGGCGGTCCTCGACGCCGCCTTCCACACGGCCGCTCTGCCGGGTGACGCGCCCGAGGGGCGGGCGTTCGTGCCCGCCGGGGTCGGACGGCTGAGGTTCACCGGGCTGCGCACCACACCCGTGTGGGTGACCTGTCACCTCCGTTCCGTGGACGGCGACACCGCCATCCTCGACCTGCGACTGATCGACGAGAACGAGCAACTCCTCCTGGAGGCCGAGGAGTTCAGGCTCGCCGCGCTCTCACCGCTCGACGGCGCCCTCTTCGAGACCCGCTGGCAGCCCCGCCCGGACGCACAGGCACAGCCCACCGACGGCAGCTGGCTGCTCCTGGCCGACGACACGGGCGTGGCCACCGCCCTCGGCGAACGCCTGCACGCGGCCTCGATCCCGCACGTCATCGCCCGCCGAGGTGAGGCCTTCACCGTCGAGGGCCCCGGCCGCTACATCCTCGACCCGGCCGATCCCCAGCATCTGGCCCGCCTGTTCGACGAGGCATACCCGGACGGCCTGCCCGAACGCGTCATCCAGCTGACCGCCCTCGACGCCCCGGCCATCACCGATCCGCACACAGCCGACGAGGCCGCCCGGCTCACCTGCCTCACCACCCTGCATGCCGTACGGGCGCTCACCGAACGGCGCGTCGGCAAAGCCCCGCGACTGTTCCTGATCACCTGCGGCAGCCAGGCCGCCGGTGACAGCGCCCAGGTGACCTCTCCCCAGCAGGCCCTCGCCTGGGGCTTCGGCCTCGCCGTGGCCCAGGAACACCCGGAACTGACCACCACCCTCATCGACCTCGAACCGACCGACCACAACACCGACGCCTTCTGGACCGAGCTACGACACGCGGACGACGAACGCCTCGTCGCGCTACGTGGAGCGGGCCGCCTGGTCCCGCGCCTGGCCCGCACCCGCCCTGACGACGGCGGCCACGGCCGGATCACCGCCGACGGCGTGTACCTCATCACCGGTGGTCTCGGCGGCCTCGGCCGCGTCGTCGCCGACAGGCTGGCCCGCCGCGGCGCCCGTCGGCTGGCCCTGATGAGCCGCTCCACCCCCACCCCGGACGCCACCGCCTGGATCAAGACCCTCGAAGAACGCGGCGTCACAGTCCACCTGACCCGCGCCGACGTCACCGACCGCGACAGCCTCACCACCGCGCTGGACGCCCTGCGACAGGAAGCCGGGCCGATCGCCGGAATCGTCCACGCCGCCGGTGTCCTCGACGACGCGACGATCAGTAACCTCACGGACGAACACGTCCGACGCGTCCTCGCCCCCAAGGTCCTCGGCACCACCCTCCTCACCGAACTCGTCTCCGAAGCACAGGACTTGATCCTGTTCGCCTCGGCTGCCGGTCTCCTCGGCTCCGCCGGACAGAGCCCGTACTCGGCGGCCAACGCCTTCCTCGACTCCTGGGCCCACCACCTCACCCACACCGACCGCCACGCTCTCAGCCTCGACTGGGGCGCCTGGACGGGCGTCGGTATGGTCGCCGAATCGGGCACCCGCGCCGCCGAGATGAACCGCTCGGGCCTGGTCGCCTTCACGCCGCAGGAGGGCGGCGAACTCTTCGACCGGGTGCTGTCCACCGAGCGACGCCAACTCGCGCCCCTCGCCCTGGACTGGGAGATGCTCGCCCTCGACCCGGACGCGGCCCGCACGCGTCCCATACTCAGCGACCTGGTGACCGTCCCGACGGGCGGCGGCGCGGGCGGCGCCGACGACCTGGTCAAGCATGTGCTGACGGCGGCCACGGACGCAGACCGCGACACGCGGCTCGAAGCGTACGTACGGGCCAGGGTCGGCGAGGTGTCCGGCGGCGCGGCGGAGGTCTCTGTGACCATGCCGCTGAAGGAACTCGGCCTGGACTCCCTGATGTTCGTCCGCCTGCGCAACGCCTTCGCCCGTGAACTGGGCGTCGAACTCCCGGCGGCGGCCGTGTTCTCGGCCACCGACATCCGAGGCCTCGCTCAGGTCCTGGCGGCAGCCCTGCCCGAACGGGCCACCGCCGAGGCCTTGGAGGAGCGGGCCGAGGCAGTAACCCAAGCCGCCGAGGTTCCCGACACCGAACTCCGGCCCGCCACCCGCGACGTCGTACGTCTGCTGCGCAGCGCCCAGCCGGGTATGCCCGACGCGGCCCACGCCGTCGGTCTCGCCGTACGACTCACGCAACCGACCACCCGCGAGACACTCACCGGCATCCTCGACCGGCTCGCCGCCCGCCACGCGGCCCTGCGCACAGCGATCGAATCCGGCACCGGCAGGGGCCGACAGCTGCGGGTGGACCGTGAGCCGGCGGAGCCGTTGCTGCGCTGGACGACCGTGGCGGACGACACCGGAGTCGACGCCGCCGACCGGCTGCGCGCACTGCTGGAACCGCCCTTCGACCTGACGACCGCACCCCTGTGGCGCTTCGAACTCCTCGACGGCGGCACGGCCCACGGTCAGACCCTGGTCTTCGGCGCCCATCACGCCGTGAGCGACCTGCAGTCGCTGCTGCTGGTGGCGGGAGAGATCGACGCCGAACTGTCCGGCACCCCGCTCGGCGCCACGGTCACCAACCGCGACATCGACCTCCTCATCGAGGCCCAGCAGACCGCCAAGACCGACGGCGCGGCCGATGGCGTGGCCGAGTGGCGCGAAGCCTTCCACGGCAGCGCCCGCCTCGACCTGACCCTCGCCCGGCCGCGCCCGGCGGAACGTTCCTACCGGGCCGGCAGCGTCACCGTGACGATCCCCGACGGCCTCATGGAACAGGTATCGGCGGCCGCGAGCGGCCTCGCCGTCACACCCGCCGCCTTCTGCCTCGGCGCCCTGACCGTACTGCTGGCCCGTATGCGGGAGCGGGAGCGTTTCGTGCTGGCCGTGCCGGTGGACACCCGCATCCACGCCGACGCGTACGACGCGGTGGGCTTCTTCGGGGTGCCGGTGCCGTTCCCGGCCGAGGCCCGGGCGACGGAGCGGATCGAGGACGTACTGCGCCGCACCGACGGCCGCCTGGAGAAGGTCCTGGCGAAGGGCGCCATGTTCACGGACGTCCTGGCGACCCTGGCCAAGCAGGACCTGCGCCGGGCCAACGCCCCTCTGATCGAGGTGTACTTCAACTTCGTACGCTCCGCGGCGGGCCGTCTGAACAACCTGGAGGTCCTTCCGGCCGGGACGGGCTACTCCGACCTCGATCTGATGATCACCATGACCCCGGACGCGGGCCGGATCCGCCTCGACCACAACCTCGACATCCTGGACGCGGCCACGGCCGGTGCGCTGGGGCAGGAGTTCCTGAGGCTGATCGCGGAGGCGGTGGAGGAGCCGTCGGCCGCGGTGCGTACGGCGCCGACCGAGGCCGCCCTACCCGCGAACCAGCCCCCGGCAGGCGTCCAGCTGGCCCTGGCCGCCACCTTCGCCCTGGGCAACCTGCCGCTGATGATCGAGACGGTGCTCCGTGAGGGCGGGCTGAACGGCATACCGAAGGTCGCGGAAGCCCCGTACCACCACGTACTCGCCGCCCTGCGCGACCCCTCCGGCGTCTTCGCCGACCCGACCACGACGGTGGGCGTCGTACTGCTGAGGGCGACGGACCTGGAACGGTTCGGCCCAGTGGACGACGCACTCCTCGCCGAACTGCGCGCCACGTACCCGGCCGCGCTGCGCACCCTGTCCGAGCGCACCAGGAAGCCCCTGATCGTCGGCTTCCTGCCGTCCTCCCGCGACGACGACCGCCTCGCGTGCTGGGAACGCGAGATCGCCGCCGAACTCGCCGAACTGCCCGGTATCGCAGTCCTCGGAGCCGACGACTGGACCCGCCACCACCCCGTGGCCGAACGCTTCGACGCAACGACCGAACGACTGGCCCACCTGCCCTTCACCCCGCAGTTCCAGGCGGCCGTCGCCCTCACGCTGGCAGACGTCGTACGGGCCGTGACACACCCCGCGCCGAAGGTGATCGCGGTGGACGGCGACGAGACCCTGTGGGGCGGGGTGGCCGGAGAGATCGGCCCCGAGGCCGTGGACCTGACCGGGCCGCGGGCCCTCCTCGCGCGCCGGCTGTTGCGGTGGCGGGACGCCGGCGCACTGCTGGCGCTGGTCAGCAACAACGACGAGGACACCGTCCGCGCCGTACTGGACCGACCCGACAGCCTCCTCAAGGCCGAGCACTTCAGCGTGCTCTCCGCCGCCTGGGGCCCCAAGCCCCTCCGCCTGTCCGACGCGGCGAACACCCTCAACCTCGGCCTCGACAGCTTCCTCTTCCTGGACGACAACCCCGCCGAGATCGCCAAGATGCGCTCGGCACTGCCCCAGGTGCTGTCGGTGACCTGCCCGCCGACCGCCGAACTGGAGGAGTTCCTGGGCCGGTTGTGGCCGCTGGTTCCGGCGGCGGCAACCGCCGAGGACGCCTTGCGAGCACGTTTCTACGCGCAGGAGCGGGAACGGGACGCCATATTCGAGCAGACCGGTTTCGAGGAATTCCTCGCCGAACTCGACCTCCAGGTCGACATCCGGGCCCTGTCCGACGCCGACGTTCAGCGAGCCGAGCAACTCGTCCGACGTACCAACCAGTTCACCCTGCACGCCCGCTCCGCCGACGGCGGCGACGTCGCCCGCTGGCGTACGCAGGGCGAGGTGTGGATGGCCGCCGCCCGGGACCGGTTCGGCGACTACGGCCAGATCGGGTTGCTCGCCCTCCGCGCGGACGGCGACCAACTCGACGTACTGGCCTGGCTGATGAGCTGCCGCGCCCTCGGCCGGGGCGTCGAGGAACACCTGTTGCAATGGCTCGCCGACCGGGCCGGCGAACTGGGCTGCGCGAAGGTCCGCCTGACGGCGGAACGCACCCCGCGCAACGTACCGGCCCGCCGTCTCCTCGCCGCGCTCGGCGGCGGAGACGAGGACGACGAGCGTCTGGAGCTCGTGGTCACACCGGAACACCTGCGGGCGTTCCGCTCCTGGCAGCAGTGATGGAACAGCACTGACTGACGGAAGAACTGACTGATGGAAGAAAGGACAGCGCACGAGGTGAAGGGCTCTCATGGGTGACCTGAACGACGACGCGTCGGCGTACGCCGGAGCGCGAGCGACCGCCGAGTCGATCGAGCGGGGCGGCAGCGGGCTGGGTGTGAACGACCTGCTGGCCAAGGTGATGGCCGCGGGCATGCCCGAGCAGACTCCTGCCGAACCGAAGGCCGCTGCCGACGTCGCCCCGGCGGTGGACGTGGACACCTTGGCCGCCACCATCGCCACCATCGCCGGCCGCTACTTGCCCGAGCAACACCTTTCGCCCGACGCGGACTTCTTCGACGCGGGCGGCACCTCCGTCCACGCCGTGGAACTCGTCGCGGAGCTGGAGCGCGAGCTGGGCATTGAATTCGACCTGGACGAGGTGTTCGCCGACGCCAGACCGATCAGCCTCGCCCGCCGCTGGGCGGAGGCCACCGGTAACGTCCTCCCCGCCCCGACCCCTCGCGTCGAACCCCCGCCGGCGGCCACCCGCCTCCCCGCGGCCCCAGCCACCCCCTACACCACCGCCGGCCGCGAGGACCTGGACCAGATCCTCGCCGACCTCGCCCTCGCCGACCGGCTCCCCTTCACCAGCTCGCCCGAGCCACTACCACCCCGCCGGATCCTCCTGACCGGAGCCACCGGCTTCCTCGGCAGCCACATGCTCCTGGACCTGCTGCGGCACAGCGACGCCCATGTGTACTGCCTGGTCCGCGCGGCCGACGAGACCGCGGCCGCCACCCGCCTCGGCGAGGCGCTGAAGAGCTACAAGCTGCCCTGGTCCTCGGAGATCCGCCGCCGCATCACGGTCCTGCCCGGCGACATCCGCCAACCGCACCTCGGCCTGTCCGACGACCTCTGGAACTCCCTCGCCCACGAACTGGACAGCATCGTCGGCGTCGCGGCGGCCGTGGACTTCCTGCGCGGCTACCACTCCCTGCGACAGAGCAACGTCCTCGGCGCCCTGACCCTGGCCGAACTGGCGGCGACCGGCCGACCCAAGCCGCTGCACCACATCTCCTCCGTCGCCGTCTTCAACGAGGTCGGCATCACCGCCATGGGCGAGGACGACCCGCTCGCCCACATCGACCGCCTCATCGCCGGCTACGACCAGTCGAAGTGGGCCGCCGAGGTAGCGCTGCGCCGCGCCCGCGACCACGGCCTGATCGTCACGGCGATGCGCCCCGGCGGCATCGGCGGCCACACCAAGACCGGCGCCTACAACCCGCAGGACCTCAGCAGCGGCTTCCTCTCCGCCTTCGGCCGCTTCCGCACCGTCCCCGCCTTCCACTACCTCAACGCCGCCCCGGTCGACTGGGTGAGCCGCACCGCCGTCGCCGTCGTCTGTGAACCCGACGCCTGGGGCTACGACTACAACCTCACCGGCGTACCCAACACCCTCGACGACGTCGTACGGGACATGGCGTTCGGCGGTATGCACGTCCGCGTGCAGGAGTGGGACGAGTGGCGCGCAGACGCCGTGGCCCGCCTCCAGTCCGAAGAGATCCCCGAACTGGCCTTCCTCTCCCGTGTGTTGCAGAGCCCCACCGCCCTCAAGCTCTGCGAGGCCACGATCAAGGGCCCGGCGGCCCTGGACGACCGCACCGCCGCGCTCGTCGAGGCGCTCGGCCTGCCACCGGCCGCCCGCTACGACGCGCGGGCCCAGCTGAAGACGTTCGAGAAGCTCGCCGACGACGGTCTCGGCCGGCTGCCGCAGAAGGACGACCGGCCCTACCTGTGGTTCACCGAGACCACCGAAGGCACGGTCGGCGAGTTCGGCCGCCCCGCCGACACGCCCTGCTCGATGGCGCTTACCCTCTCCATCGCGAGCATGCACCAACTGGTCTCGGAGCGCCGCGTGGACGTGCGCGGCACCCTTACCTGCCCGGCCGTCCACGCCGAGCCGGTCACCGTGGAACGCGGCGACATCGTCGTCCGCCCCGACGAGGGCATCCCCGAGCAGCACGGCCTGCGCCACCAACTCCTCAGCTACCGACTGGAGTTGGTGGACGCAGACGGGGGCCGCTGGTGGCTGGACGGCCGCAAGTACGCCCGCGCCCGCCGCGACGTGTGGCGGCAGACCCGTGCCCTGACCGTCGAGATCGGCCGCGAGGGCGAATCGGCGAGCCTCAAGGGCGAAGTCGTCGTCCCGGCGGACTCCTACGTACGCGACCAGATCGACGGCATCAAGGTCGACCCGCGCCTGACCAGCCAGGAGAAGCGGGCCGCCAAGCTGACCTGGCTCGCCTGGTTCGGCATGGAGATGGGCAAAGGCATGCTCGGCCCCTTCGCCCGCGTCGCCGCCGACCTGCTCGACCTGCGCCGCACCACCACCCCCACGGAGCGCAACCGATGATCTTCCGGACGATCAACCCCAGAACCACCACCAGGCCCGCGCTCCGCAAGGTCAGGACCGGCGCGGCCCTGCGCCCCCTCCAGCACCGCCTCGACCCGGCACGCGTCGAGGAGATCCCCTTCCGCGCCGCCGACGGCGTACGCCTCGGTCTGACCCGGATCGACAGCGGCGACCGCGACCGCCCGGCCGTACTGATCCTGCACGGTCACACCGCGTCCGCCGACATGTTCGTGCAGCCCGAGACCCGCAACCTCGTCGACGTCCTCCTCGACGGCGGCTACGAGCCCTGGCTGCTGGACTGGCGCGGCAGCTGCCGGCTGCCCAACAACGAGACCGGCCGGAAGTACACGTACGACGACGTCGCCCTGTACGACATACCCGAGGCCGTCAACCACATCCGACGCCGCATCGGCGACCGGCCGCTGTTCGTGGTCGCCCACTGCATCGGCTCCCTCAGCCTGTCGCTGAGCATGACCGCGGGCCTCGTGCCGGGCCTCGCGGGTGTGGTCTCGCAGGGGGTGTTCCTGACACCGAAGCTCGCCGGGAGCACCTCCCTGCGCATGTCGGTGGCGGCGGAGCTGCTGAAGTCGCGCATCGACCACATCCCGGTCGACTTCCGCAAGGTCGGCCTGTGGTCCAAGTACACGCCGCTGTTCGCCCTCGCCTCCCGCAAGGCGAGCTGCCCGGACCCGACCTGCCAGATCCTGCACAACTCGGCCTGGTGCTCGGGCGCCTCGCTCTTCGTCCACGAGCAGCTGTCCGAGGCCACCCACAACCGCCTCGCGGATCTCCTCGGCCCCGCGCCGCTGTGGATCCTGCCGCATCTGCGCCGTATCGAGCTGGCCCGCAGCGTGGTCCGCTGGCACGACACCGACTACCGCTACCGGGCCCTGCCGCCCAACGCGCTGGACGCGGCCGCCCGTATCGACACCCCCGTCCTGCTGCTCGCGGGCAGCGAGAACGGACTGTGGCTGGACTCCCAGGAGCTCTGCCGCGACATCCTCGCCCGGCGCCAGCCGCAGCTGGACGTGGAGTACATCGAGATCCCCGGCTACGGACACCTCGACACGTTCCTCGGCCGGGGCGCCGCCCTCGACGTGTTCGGCCACATCCTCGATTTCCTCGGTGAACGACGGTGACGCGGGGCCGACCCGCCGGTTACCGTACCGATCAGTAACCGGACCGCACAGCCAGGAGGCCCCCATGCCGCAGCTCGAAGTCGACGGCGCGAGCCTGACATACGACGACGAGGGCCCCCGCGACGGCGGTGGGGTGCCCCTGGTCTTCGTCCACGGCTGGACGGCGAACCGGCACCGCTGGGACCACCAGCTGGCGCACTTCTCCGAGAAGCGCCGGGTGGTACGGCTCGACCTGCGCGGGCACGGCGAGAGCAGCGTCGCCGGGGTGTGGAAGATCGAGGAGCTGGCGAGGGACGTCCTCGCCCTCCTCGATCATCTGAAGATCGAACGGTTCGTCCTCGTCGGCCACTCCATGGGCGGCATGATCTCCCAGCTCATCGCCCTGTCCCACCCCGACCGGGTGGAGCGCATGGTCCTGGTCGACTCGATCAGCCGCATGACCTACAACCGCGGCCGGGGCCTGCTCATGGCGGCCTCCACCCGCGTCCCCTTCAATCTCTTCATCGCCGCCAACATCCAGCGCGCCTTCGCCCCCGGCTACCCGCGCGAGGAGGTCCGCCGGTACATCCGGGCCTCCGCGGCCACCCCGCGCGAGGTCGTCATGACCCTCTACAACGCCATGCGCGCCTTCGACGTCCTCGACCGCGTCGGCGAGATCCGCATCCCCACGCTGATCGTGCACGGCTACCACGACATCCAGCTGCCCGTCTCCCAGATGCTCCGGATGGCCAAGGCCTTCCCGGACGCCGAGGTCCGCATCCTGGACGCCGGCCACGAGCTCCCGGTGGAGAAGCCGGCCGAACTCACCGCCACACTCGACCGGTTCCTCACCGAACGGTCATGAACAGTCATGAATGGTCATGAGGTCGCCTCGCTCGTCGGTGGCTCCCCCCGGCCCGGCACATCACCGGGCGACCGCAGCCACCCGAGCACGGCCCCCACGACCGCCCGTGTCCGCGACAGCCGGCCGATGTCCGCGGCGAGCGACAGCGCCGCGCCCGTCCACGCGAAACCGAAGGACCACACCGACAGCCACTCGCACAGATACAGCGGCGTGATCAGCCAGTCGTCGCCCACCCCGGTGGCCGCGCACACACCGGCCAGCGCCATGAACATGAGGATCAGCACACCGGCCACCAGGTAGGGACGCCGTACGTACGACCGTTCCTCGATGCCCGGGGCCCAGTACATGAGCAGGCAGAACACGGCCATCCCGGCCAACAGGGCGACGGCGAACACGAAGTGGAGCACGGCGACCGGCGACTCGGTCGCGTCGGAGCCGGGGGCCGCGGTGGGGAAGAGGGCCACTCCGACCGCACAGCAGCCGGCGACCGTGCCCATGACGTCGTTCAGCCTGGAGAAGCGGTAGACGATCAGGAAGATCCCGAGCGCGCACAGGGCGCCGACGAAGATGTCACGTGTGCTCGTGTAGTACGCGCCGCTCATGGAACCGGGCCAGGCATCGGCTCCGCTACGGCCGTCCAGCCGCGCCGCGATCCAGTTGCCGAGCGGCAGCGCCAGGGGGAGGAGGACGCCGATGACGCCGACCCCCAGGCG
Organism: Streptomyces tailanensis; assembly: GCF_008386495.1. Lineage (GTDB taxonomy): Bacteria > Actinomycetota > Actinomycetes > Streptomycetales > Streptomycetaceae > Streptomyces > Streptomyces tailanensis. Next base: position 91,072 of record NZ_VTHJ01000009.1, read on the forward strand.
CAGCCGCATGACCGTGCGCGCGTCCTGGTCCCGCTGTGCCGCCACCACCCTGTCCCGCAGGGGCACGGTGACGGCCCCGTCCGCTCCGCTCACGAGCACCTCCTCACCGAAACGCGCTAGGCGAAGGTGTGCCCGCCATCGGTCGATGTCCGGTATCGGCCGAACGCAAACCCGAACGCGGCCTGTGAGTTGGGCGTGTCAGCCGGTCAACTGCCCTTCCGCGGCGGCGAGTACCTCCGTCACCCGCAGCGCGAACGCCGCGTCGCACGGATGGGGGCGGCCGGTGCGTACGGCGGTCAACAGGGCGTCGCCCGCCCGGACGAGGGCGGGTACGGCACCGTCGGAGGACGCGGGCAGCAGGGTCGTCCCGGTCCGGCCGTACAGCTCCGCGGTGGCACCGGAGGCCGCGGGCGGGGCGGTCAGGCTGAGCGTCACGGTGCTGGAAGCCCCGCCGATGTGCCGAAGGACCAGGTGGACCGTGTCCTGGGGCCCGCGTACGGCGGCGGCGACCTTCTCGACGTCCCCGAGCACCGGCAGCAGCACCGACAGGGCATGCGGGCCGACGTCCCAGAGGGCGCCCTTCTCCCGCCGCCACGGCGACGCCGCGAAGGGGCTGTCGCTGTCGCCGTCGAACAGCGAGCCGAGCCACTGCGCGCGGGCGGTGAACCAGCCCGCGCTGTCGGCCTGTTCGGTGATCCACGCCTCGACGGCGGGCTGGAAACGGGCGGTGAAGAACACCACGGAGGCGACACCGGCCTCCGTGACCGCCTCGACCACGGCCCGCCCCTGTCCGACATCCGTGGCGAGCGGCTTGTCGAGCAGCAGATGACAGCCCGCCCGCGCGGCCCGCACCGCGAGCGGCGCCTGGACGACGGGCGGCAGGGCCACGGCGACCGCCTCCACATCGGCGAACAGCGCGTCGACGTCCTCGTACACGGGCAGTCCGCCGTGCTTGTCGGCGAGCGCCTTGGCCGCCTCCGGACGCCTGCCCCACACACCCGCGAACTCCAGCTCCGGGTGCGCGCCGAGCGCGGGGGCATAGGCCATTTCGGCCCACGGTCCTGTTCCGAGCAGTCCGATACGCATGCCGCGGTCCTCTCCATACCTGTCGTGGGCCGTGTCCCTCAGGACAGTGCCTGTTCGGTCCAGATCGTCTTGCCGGTGGGGGAGTAGCGGGTGCCCCAGCGCTGGGTGAGCTGGGCGATGAGATACAGGCCGCGCCCGCCCTCGTCGGTCGTGGCCGCGTACCGCAGATGGGGCGAGGTGTGGCTGCTGTCGGTGACCTCGCAGATCAGGGTGCGGTCATGGATGAGGCGGACACGGATGGGCCCGCCGCCGTACCGGATCGCGTTGGTGACCAGCTCGCTGAGGACCAGCTCGGTCGTGAACTCCAGCTCCTCCAGGCCCCATTCGGCCAGCTGCCGGGTGGCGTCGGCGCGGGCCCGGGCGACGGCCGCCGGGTCGCCGGGCACCTCCCACTCGACGACGCGATCGGAGTCGAGGGCGCGGGTGCGGGCGACGATCAGGGCGATGTCGTCGCTCGTCCGGCGCGGCGGCAGCGCGTCGAGCACGGCCTGACAGGTGCCCTGCGGTGAGGGGTCGGCCCCGGCGAGCGCGGTGCGCAGCAGTTCGAGCCCGTCGTCGATGTCCCGTTCCCGGTCCTCGACGAGCCCGTCGGTGTACAGCACCAGACGACTGCCCTCGTCCAGGTCGAGCTCGGCCGTCTCGAACGGCAGACCGCCGAGCCCGAGCGGCGGACCGGCCGGTACATCGGGGAACTCGACACCGCCGTCGGGGCGGGCCACCGCGAGCGGCGGATGGCCGGCCCGGGCCACGGTGCAGCGCCGCGCCACCGGGTCGTATATCGCGTACAGGCAGGTGGCACCGGTGATCGGGGCGGTGCCGTCCTCCGCCTCGTCCTGGTCGATACGGCTGACCATCTCGTCGAGGAGCCCGAGGATCTCGTCCGGCGGCAGATCCAGGGCGGTGAAGTTGTGGACCGCGGTGCGCAGCCGCCCCATCGTGGCCGCCGCGTGCAGACCGTGGCCGACGACGTCGCCCACGACGACCGCGACCCGGGTGCCCGACAGCGGCAGTACGTCGAACCAGTCGCCGCCCACCCCGGCCTGCGCGGGCAGATACCGGTAGGCGACGTCCAGGGCGCTCTGCTCTGGGAGGCTGCGGGGCAGCAGACTGCGCTGCAGCGTCACGGCCATGGTGTGCTCGCGCGTGTAGCGGCGCGCGTTGTCGATGGAGACCGCGGCCCGGGCGACGAGTTCCTCCGCGAGCGCCAGCTCCTCCCGGTCGAACGGCTCGGGCTTCTCCGACCGCCAGAAGTTGGCGACGCCCATCACCAGCGGCCCCACCCGCAACGGCACGGTGATGAGGGAGTGGATGCCGTAGTCGACGATCTGCGCGGACCGTTCGAGGTCCTGCGCACGCCACCCGGGCGATCGGGCGAGGTCGACCTCCAGGACCGACCGTCCGCTCTCGATGCTGCGGGCCTGCGGAGAGGAGGCGACGAGGTCGATCCGCTCGCCCACCTTGTACAGCGGCGCGTCCTTCTGGATGCCGCTGACCGCCGTACGGCGCAGCGTCAGGACCGTCTCCGGTTCGTCACCGCTGAGCGCCGCCGGGGCCAGGTCCACGGTGACGAAGTCCGCGAGCCGGGGGACGGCCACCTCTGCCAGCTCCTCGGCGGTGCGGGTCACGTCCAGGCTGGTGCCGACGCCCACCCCGGCGTCGTAGAGCAGCTTCAGGCGCTCGCGTGCCGCCTCCGCCCGGCCGGACAGGGCGCGCAGCTCGGTGGAGTCGCGGACCGTGGCGACGCTGCCGGAGGGCGCGCCCCGCAGATCGGTGGGCCGCTGGTTGACGGCGAGCAGCCGGTCACCGACCAGGTGCACCTCGTCGTTGGCGACGCGCCGCGAGGCCAGCAGCTCGGCCATGTGCGGCTCCAGGCCCAGCGAGGCGACGTCCTGCCCCTGGGCGTCCGCGGGCAGGTCCAGCAGGCGGTGCGCCTCGTCGTTGGCGAGCAGCAGCCGTCCCCCGCCGCCGACGATGATCACGCCCTCGCGTACGGCGTGCAGGACGGCGTCGTGGTGCTCGTACATGCGGGTCATCTCGGACGGGCCGAGGCCATGGGTCTGCCGCATGAGCCGCTTGCTGACCAGCGCCGTCCCCGCCGTGGCGAGGGTGAGAGCGGCGGCCGCGGCGGCCAGCAGAAGGGGCAGCTGCCGGTCCGCCGCCCCGCCCACGTTCTCGGTCGTGATCCCGGCCGAGACCAGGCCCACGACCGAACCGTCGGGTGCCTTGACCGGCACCACCGCCTGGACCAGTGGCCCGAGCGTCCCGACGATCTCCTCGGTGAAGGAGTTCCCGGCCAGCGCCGGTTCGAGGGTGCCGACGAACTTCTTCCCTATGCGGTCGGGCTTGGGGTGGGTGTAGCGGACCCCGTCGGTGTTCATGACGACGACGAAGTCCACCCTGGACCGGATCCTGGCGGCCTCGGCCCTCGGCTGGAGCACCACCGTCGGATCGGGGGCGCTGAGCGCCTCCCGGGTGCCCGGCGCGTTGGCGAACGTCTCGGCCACCGCGAGCGAACGGTTGTGCGCTTCCTTGGTGCTGTCGTTCCGCACCTGGAGGACCAGCGCCACCACGGCCGACGCGATCAGCACCAGCACGATCACGACCTGGAGCAGAAACACCTGCCCGGCGACACTGCGCCCGCTCAACGCCGACCGCAACCACTCGGGGGGACGGCGGGCCGATGGCGTGCGAGATCGACCCAGGAGACGGACCATGTGCCCATGTCTACACTGCCCCGCGCCAGGAGGCGAGAGGGGGTCACGCACTGTGACAGCCGGTGCGGTCGGCCGTACGATGGGTGAATCCCCGGCCCGAAAACGCTGACACCGGCACCTTCACCACCCGGTCACAAATGGTCAACGATCTCTTTTCGAACGCCGGAACGAGCTGTCGTCGCATCGGGTTTGGGCCGTACACTGCCAATTCGTAGGCATGCGGGTGTAGTTGACGGGGGGATCCGACATGTCCGGAGAGCAGTTCGGCCAGTACGGCAGAGATCAGTTCGGCGGAGACCAGTTCGGCAGGGACCAGAACGGCTGGAGCCAGAGCTTCGTCGCGCCGCCGATGCCGACGGCGCCGCCCCCGGCTCCGGCCGACGTGTGGCGCGCGGTCGGCGTGGGCCTGCTCAATCTCAGCGGTCTCGGCCTCGGTTATGCCCTCATCCGCCGCCCCTTCCTGACACTGGCGTGCTGGGTGGCCACCGGAATCCTGTTGTTCGTGGTGCTGCCGGCCGACCCGGACGGGGTGTCGGGCACGACGCTCACGGTCTACGGCCTGTTCCTCGTCCTCGTCGCGGCCCACGGCGCCCTGCTGGGCCTGCGCTCCCGCCTGGTGTGGCCCGCGCAGTCCCCGCTCGCGATCGCGCTCGGCGTCCTGCTCCTCGGCGTACCGGTCGTGGGCGGGCTGTTCTACGAGAGCGCGCGGAAGGAAGCCGTCGAGGAGATGCTCCTGGACCGCCTGGAGACGGCGGACAACCTCGTGAAGAAGGCCTCCGGCCAGTCGTTCGGCTCGACCCAGTCCGAGTACAGCCGCGCTCTGAGCGCCTACGACGCCCTCTCCACCGACCACCCGGACTCCCGGGCGGCCGAGCAGGTCCCGGACCGGCTGAAGAACTTCTACACGACGGTCGGCGCCCCCTACGAGCAGCAGGAGTACTGCGACGCGATCGCGCCCCTCGAATACCTGCGTGACGTCCCGGAGACCGTCAGCGAGAAGGACCTCGGCTCCCTGGCCACCTGGCCCGACGACCGGCTCGCCACCTCCCTGTACGCGTGTGGCTCCGAGGGCCTCGCGGGCCGTGAGGCCGGCTGGACGACCAACTTCACCAAACTCCTCGACGAGTTCCCCGACTCGGAGCAGGTGGCGAAGGTCGAACCCGACGTCAAGACCGCCGTCGACGAGGCGATCAAGGCCGTGGGCGGCGACGACCCGTGCGGCGCGGTGAAGCAGCTGGAGTCCCTCAGCGGCCAGGTCAAGGAACTGCCGGGGGAGAAGGCCGGCATAGACGAGGCCCTTGACGAGGACACCGGACGCGCCGATGCCTCCGCCTCCACCGGCGTCTACACCTGTGGCGTGGACCAGTACAAGGACGGTGACTTCGCCGCGGCGGTGACCTCGATGAACGAGTTCGTCGGCGTCAACAAGAACCACAAGAACGCGGCCCTCGCCAAGAAGATCGCGATCGCCGCCGAGGTCGCCCAGGAGGTGCCGGCGGCGGGCAAGAAGCTGCCCACGACGCGTTCCGGAGGCAGCATCACCGTCACCGTCAAGAACGACAGCCCCGAAGACATCCAGGTCATGTACACCGGTCCCGTGACCGGCAGCTTCTCCCTGAAGGGCTGCGGCGGCTGCACCAGCTACGACTGGAGCCGCACGCTGGACACCAACTTCCAGCCGTGCAGCGGCAGCAAGAACTACCCCCAGAAGACGATCAGCCTGCCCGTCGGCACCACGTACTTCCTCCACAAGCCGAAGGGCGACGGCCTCTCCAGCCCGGCCTCGGACACCGCCAAGCTCCAGTCCGGTTACATCTACACAGAGTGCGCCTACACGACCACCGGCCTCGGCCTGAACTCCTGATCCCCGTGGTACGGCGACCGGGCGGAGGGCCGACCGGGGCAGCTCAGACCCTGCGGCCCTCCACCCACGCGGCGACGTCGTCGAGGTCCTTCGCGATCGCCTTGCTCACCGAGCGGGTGCCCACACCGCCCAGGACCTTGGCGAACAGACCCGCGACCGCTCCGTTCGGCACGGCCGTGAACGTCATCCGCACCGTCGTCGCGGTGGGCCCGTCGGCCCGCAACTCCCACTCCGAGACGTAGCGGCTGCCGTGGGACTCGGCCTCCACCACATACCGTTCGGGCGGCTCGCTGACGGTCACCCACATCTCCTCGGTGGCGTCCTTGCCGAACATGCGCCGGGTCTCCCGCCACCGGGCGCCCTCCCCGAAGCCCCCCTCCGTGAGGACCTCCACCCTTGTCACACCGCTCAGCATCCGCGCCATACCGCCGAGGTCCGTGAGGGCCTCCCACACCGGCCCCTGAGCAGCGCCGACCCGCCGTTCGACGACGACACTTCTGCTGGTCATGCCCCCATGAAACCACCGGGCTCCGACAACCGCTCCACGACGGCGGACGGCCCGGCCCTCGAAGCCGCATGGAAGGGATCCGGAGGCGGGTACGTACCCTCCGCCCCCCCCGATCCCGACGCACCACGCACCAGGACAGAGGAGAAGCCGATGACCGAACGCCCCGACGGCGCCCCGGCCCAGCCCCAGCCGCAGGATCAGCCGTCCGTGCCCCCGGCCTGGCCTCCAAGACATCCCGGCGCCGAGACCCAGCAGCCGGCCCAGCCCCCGCATCAGACGCCGACACAGCCCCAACCGCCGGCACCGGCACCGGCACAGCCGCAGGCACATGCACAGCCTCAGGCCCAGCCGACACCGAGCGCCTATCCCTACCCCAACCCCCAGTCACCGGCCGGCTTCGGCCCTCCCGCCGCCCCGATACCCCACCAGCAGAACCCCTACGGCCAGCCGCCCACCGGCTACCCGCTCGAGCCCACCCCGCCCCTGACGGGCGGTGGCGCCGGACGCGCCGTACTGTGGGCCGCGCTGGGCGCGGTGGTCGCCTCCGCGGCCTGGGCCGGCGGCGTCTTCCTCCTGGGCGACGACACCGAGGCGGACTTGCGCGGATACCAGGCCAAGGCCAACCTCTGCTCCTCGGTGGACTACTCGTCGTTCAGGGAGGAGTACCCCGAGGAGGACACGGAGCCCGTGGACAACGCCCTGGAGCACGAGGCCCTCGACCAGAACTACTGCAGCATCTCCCTCAAGACGTCCTCCGCCTCCACCATCTCCGACGCCTACTTCTCGGTCCAGATGGACCTCCACAAGAAGACCGACCCCGGCCCCGAGTTCACCGCCCTGTGGTCCGAGTACGACCAGCGCTACGACGACTACGACGTGGAGAAGGTCACCGGCTTCGGCGACGAGGCGTATCTCGTCACCGAGGACAGCTCGTCCGGCGACGACACCAGCGGCAGCCGGTCGGCCACCCTCGCGGTGCGCGACGGCTGGATGACGTACGAGATGCGCTGGAGCGCCTACGGCTCCAGCTACGACGATGTGTCGATGGCGGAGGTGGACGAGGTCGTCGGCTGGCTGAAGGAGGACACCACCTCGACGCTGGAGAACCTCAAGTCCATCGACGGGGTGTGACGGCAGCGGAACCGACTGCGGAACCGACATAGGAAGGACAGGGCCGGGGGCGGGTGAGAACACCACCGCCTTCCCGCCCTGTCACCCTCACCTCGACCTCGGTCAGTCGCTCTCGGCCTTGGCGTACCCCTTTGCCATGGGCCCCGCGAAGTCGTACACCACGCACTGCTCGTCACCCACGACCCACGCGTCGTGTCCGGGCGGGCACACGAAAACGTCGCCGGGCCCGACCTCGCTCTCACCGCCTTCGTCCATGACTATGTGCAGGCGTCCTTGGACGACGTACCCGTCGTGGTGGACCTGGCAGCTCTTCGTGCCGGCGATGGGGGCCACGGACTCGGACCAGCGCCAGCCGGGTTCGAAGGTGGCCACCGCGAAGTCGAGCCCGGTGAGGTGGACGGCCTCAAGGTGGCCGCGCGGGAAGTCCCGCCGCTCGTCCGGCTTCTCGACCGTCTTGATCTCCAGCATGACGGCTCCTTCCGTTCCGACCCACTCCTCCATCGTCCGCCTGTCAACCCGGGGCCGCCAACCGGAGGGACCGGTGTCGCCGGAGGTGCCGGGGTGGTGGCTGGAGCGTGTAATGGGGGCTGCGGTCGATCGCTCCCGCTGGAGAGGCGATGCGCTGGGAGAGGCGATGCGCTCAAGTCAATCCGGTGAGGAGAGCGGGACCCGGGCCGCGCCGGGACGGCTGCGGCGCCTCGGCGAGTGGTGCGCCCGGCACTTCGTCATCGTCATCGTCGCGTGGCTGGTGGCTCTCGCGGCCCTGCAGACGCTGAACCGGTCCTTCGGCGGTGACTACTCGGACAACTTCACCCTCTCGGGCGTGCAGTCCCAGCAGGACCTGGAGGTGCTGGAGAAGCACGATCCGGCGGCCGGCGGCCGGCCGACGACCGGGTCAGCGAACTGATCGGGTTCACGGTGGCGATCGTCGTCCTCCTGGTCGGCTTCGGCAGCGTCATCGAGGCCGGACTGCCGCTGGTGACCGCACTGCTCAGCGCGGTGGGCGGCCTCGCCTGCCTCGGCCTGCTCGCCTCGGCGTTCACCTTCGCCACCGTCTCATCGACCCTGGCCACGATGATCGGCCTCGGCGTCGGCATCGACTACGCCCTGTTCCTGATCACCCGTCACCGCCAGAACCTCATGGACGGCGCCGGCCCCGTGCACGCGGCCGGACTTGCCACGGCGACCAGCGGCCGCGCCGTCCTCGTCTCCGGCTGCACGGTGATCATCGCCCTGGCCGGGTTGTACGCGTCCGGCGTGAGCTTCATCGGCAAACTCGGCCTCGCGGCCGCGACGACCGTCGTCTCGGCGGTCGTCGGCACGCCCTCACCCTGGTCCCGGCCCTGCTCGGCCTGATCGGCAGACGCATCGACCGCTACCACGTCCGCCACCCGGTCGCCGAGACCGGCACCGAGGCGGGGGAGGAGATCCAGGGAACCTGGCACCGCTACGCCCAGCGCGTGGAACACCGGCCCTGGCACTTCCTGGCGGCGGGCGTCACGGCGATCGTCGTCCTGGCGATCCCCGCCTTCTCCCTCCAGCTCGGTCACATCGGCGACGGCGCCGACCCCACCTCCTTCACCGACCGACGCGCCTACGACCTGATGACCGACGCCTTGGGCCCCGGCTCCAACGGCCCCCTCACCGTCGTCATCGACCAGACCTCCGTGCCGTCCTCGGACCGCCAGTCCTTGCAGAGCACCGCGCAGAAGAACCTGAACGCGGTGGAGGGAGCGCACGCGGTCACCCCACTGTCCGCCACCAAGGACGGGGACGTCCTGATCGGCACGGTCTACTCGAAGGAGTCCCCGCAGAACGCCGACACCACGGACCTGGTGAACCGCCTCGTCGACGACACCCTCCCCGCCTCGGTCTCCGGCACGAAGGCCGAGGGATATGTCACCGGCACCACGGCCGCCCAGGTCGACTTCCGTGACATCGTGGCGAGTCGACTGCCCCTCATCATCGCCGTGGTCGTCGCCCTGGCCTTTTTGATCATCCTCGCCGTATTCCGTGGTCTGCTGGTCGCGTTGAAGGCGGCGGTGCTCAACGTCCTGTCCATCACCGCCTCGTACGGAGTGTCCGTCGCCGTCTTCCAATGGGGCTGGGGCGGCCCCTGAACTCCTTTGCTGCGGCCGACGTTCGGACGAGCGGCCGTACGAAGGACCCGGTGCACGGGTCGATGGCACCGGGTAGTGCAGAGAGCAGAGAGAACTGCGTGTGCGGGTGCGCCGCGTGCGCCGCCGTGAGGCGGAATGCGCACAGAGTGACAGACGTGAGTCGCATATGTCAGGGGCATATCAAGTCGTTGTCCGGAAAGAGTTCGATCGAGGGGCAACCCGACAGGGCCTGGGTCCGATGCGGCCATGCCCGAGGTGCTTTCCGTTGCCCGAAAGGGCAGGACCGAAAAACTCCGGTGGAAACAAATCGCCAAGCGGGCCGCTCTGGCCGCGACGACGACGTTGGCGCTGACGGCCTCACTGACCGCCGTCACCGCGACGGAGGCGTTCGCGATCAATTCGGTGCCCTGTGGCCGTAGCGACTTCGTGCAGGTCACCACCCACCAGGCCGGCCACTCCTCCCGAGACCTGTGTTTCGCCAACGCCGGAACCATCTCCCTGCCCGGCAACTCGTGGATCACCCGGATCTCGACCGGCAACAACCGCGTCCAGTGGTTCGGGGACGCGAGGTGGCAGCCCGACGCCGGCATCAACAAGTGGACCGCCTTCACCTGGCCGAACCACCCCGGTGGGGTCAGCGCGAGCTGGATCAGGATCCTCTGATCCCCTGAACCACCGGTGATACCGGGGACGGCGATGACTGACGAGGCATCAGGGGCAGGCCAGGCGCTCCTTGGCTGCGACCCGGACTTCCGTCTCCTCCATGGGGTCGTCCCGCAACCGCGCGAGCAGTTCCCGGACGTGCGGCAGATCGGGCGCCCTGGCGACGCCCAGCAACCGGGCCTCCGATTCGCAGTCCCACAGCGACTCGGCGTACACCAGGTCCAGCCCGGCCGGTGCGATGGCTGCCAACGCCTTGAGGTAGGCGGGCCGTTCGTACGAGTGCGGGGTGCGCAGCCACAGCCGCCGCAGCACCGGGGCGGCATCGGTGGCGGCCGTCCCGAAACGGGCGAGCCCGTCGGCCAGTACCGAGGGCCCACACCACTGGCGTGCCTTCTCATGGGCCGCGAGCTCATCCACCAGTACGGGCAGGTCCTGGACTTCCCCCTGTTCCGCCAGCACCCGGATGCCAGCCCATGACAGCCATGGTCGCTCGTCCACCGCCCAGGCCCGCGCCTCGGGCACGGCGAGAGCACCGAGCCGCTCGACCGCCCGCATGAGGCCGGGCAGAGGCAGTTCACCGTTCACATCCGCAAGGTCGGGAACCAACGGGATCAGCCTTGGCTCCGGCGGACGTCCGGCCAGCACGCGCAGGGCATGCACCTTTTCACTCCTGGCCGACCCGCCATCGGCCAGGACGGAAAGAAGTCGGCCGACGCTCGTACCGGCATCGTCGATACGACGCAGCTCCGGACGACCAGGGGAGGAGCCCGCCATTCCCCAGCGCACCCAGGGCTCGCAGCGCCACAACAGCCGCTCCTCCCCGGTCAGCCGGGCCCGCGCCACATCGGCCAGATCGTCCCACCACTCGACCGGCCAGGCGTCCGCCACCGACTCGAGCACATCGACCCAGTGCTCGCCTTCGCGGACGTACGCCCGAAGCGCTTCACGTGCCTGCGCCGACCCCGACAGGGCGAGCAACTCCAACATGCGGGTGGCCCGCTCGCAGTCATCCGCGTCGCCCGTCAACAGGGCGAACACCGGATCCAGTCCGAGCCCCAACTCCCGTATCAGCCGGGCCAGATACAGGTGCCGGTCGTCCACGGAGTCCCACCGCCAGTCCTTCCGGACGACGTCGTACACCAACTCGGCGGCTCCCGCCGAGCCTTCCCCCTGACCCGACGCCAACAGCGCGCCCACCCCTCGCCCTCGCTGCAACAGCCCCTTGAGCGAGTGCGGGGAGGCATACACATCCTGGGGAGGCTCCGGGGTGCTGACGGTCCGGGTCACCGGGTCAGCGGCTCTTGCGTACCCGTGCCGCTGCGCGGGCTTCCGCGGCCTTGCGGGCCTCTGCGGCTTTGCGGGACTCCTTCGCGCGGCCGCCCGGGCGGGTGCCGAGTCCCCGGAAGGGGGCGTTGCCACTGTTGCCCTTCGCCCCGACCGGCGGGCGTTGCGCTCCGGTGATGGCGGTCAACTTCGCCTCGCCGGAACGCACTTGTGTGACGGTCGGCCGGATCCCGGCTTCGGACAGCATCCGGTTCACATCGCGCCGCTGGTCCGGGGTGACCAGCGTGACCACGCTCCCGGACTCCCCGGCCCGCGCCGTACGCCCGCCACGGTGCAGGTAGTCCTTGGCGTCGGCCGGCGGGTCGACGTTGACGACGAGGTCGAGCGCGTCGATGTGAATGCCCCGCGCCGCGACATCGGTGGCCACCAGCACGGTGATCTCGCCCTTCTTGAACCGGGCCAGGGTGTGCGTGCGCTGCGGCTGCGACTTCCCGCCGTGCAGGGCGCCGGCGCGTACGCCACTGTCCCGCAGATGGCGGGTGAACCGGTCGACGCCGGCCTTGGTGTCCAGGAACATCAGTACCCGCCCGTCCCGCGCGGCGATCTCGGTCGCGGTCGCGTACTTGTCGGCGGGGTGGATGTTCAGCACATGGTGTTCCATCGTGATGACCGAGCCCGCCACCTGGTCCACCGAGGCGAGAACCGGGTCGTGCAGGTAGCTCCGCACCAGTTGGTCGACGTCACCGTCGAGCGTGGCGGAGAACAGCAGCCGCTGTCCGTCGGAGCGGACCTGGTCCAGGATGTCCGAGACCTGCGGCAGGAACCCCAGGTCGCACATCCGGTCCGCCTCGTCCAGCACCGTGATCCGTACCTGATCCAGATGGCAGTACCGGCGCGACACCAGGTCGACCAGCCGCCCCGGCGTGGCGATGACCACCTCGGCACCCTCCCGCAGCTGCGCCGCCTGCCGGTTGATCGCCAGCCCGCCGACCGCCGTCGCCAAACGCACATCCAGCGTCCGCGCGTACGGCGCCAGCGCATCGCTCACCTGCTGCGCGAGCTCCCGGGTCGGCACCAGCACCAGCGCGAGCGGCCGCTTCGACTCCGCTCGCCGGCCTGCCGTCCGGGTGAGCAGCGCGAGCCCGAAAGCCAGCGTCTTGCCGGAACCGGTCCGCGCGCGGCCGAGGACATCACGGCCGGCTAGCGCATGCGGCAGGGCCGCCGCCTGGATCGGGAACGGTTCCGTCACCCCGAGGCCGGTCATCGTCTCCAGCAGCCGCGGCGGCAGCCCGAGCGCGTCGAACGACGCGGCGTGGGACGTTCCAGAAGCCGACGGCTTCGCGTTCATGGGGGAACCTTCCTGGGTCTGGCGCTTGTAACGCGGCGGGGCCCGTACCCCTTGGTACGGGCCCCGGCGGTGTCGAAGCGTGCCGTCAGCCTACCAGCGGGCCCCCGGTCAGAAGCTGCCGTAGTTGACCTGCCAGGTCGGCAGCCCCATACGACGCCACACGGCGACGACGCGGTCACGGTCGTCGAGGGAGACCCGTACCGCGAAACGGTGGCGCACATGCCGGTCGAACAGTTCGGCCTTCACCACGTCGTCGCGGCGCCCGTCACCGGCGGCCCGCATCCACAGCTCGTCGTAGGGGACCTCGTGTGCGCGCAGCCACGCCTCCGTGCGCTCGCGGTGCTCCTCACCCCGGCCGGAGAGCAGGACGATGACATCGCCGTCGGCGCTCCGGAACGAGCGCAGCGCCCCGCGCACCGACACGTTGAGCAGATCCTCCTCGCAGCGCGTGAAGTCGTACGGCCCCCGATCGCCCCGCAGGGCGAGCGTGCCGTCGATGTCGCACATGACCGCGGAGGGAAGCGCCGGATCGGCGGTGTACGGCTCGACCACGGGCTCGTCGTTCAGCCACTTGGCGGTCAGCCGCCAGCCGCCCCTGCGGGCCTTCGCGTGCTTGTCGGCGAGGATCCGGATGATCTCCTCGCCGACCGCCCTCTCCCGCCCGGCATCGCGCCGTACGCACTCCTCCACCGGGACGTCGGTGAAGTCGTGCACGACGAACGTGGCCTGCCCCGCCACCGCCGCCTTCAGCCGCTTCGGTATGTGCGGGGTCAGGTGCGTGTTGTCCACCACGACGTCGAAACCGCCGTCGACGGCCGCGCGCACCGCCGCGTCCTGGATCGCCAGAACCGTCTGCTCGTGCGCGTACGACCGGCCGCGCTCGGATCCCTCGGGTGCCGGGACGTCGAGCATCGTCCGCAGATCGTCGAGGTTGACGCGGCGCATCCGGCCCTCGGACTCCGCCTGCAGCCCCCGCGCGGCGGTCGTCTTTCCCGAGGCCGGGAGCCCCGTCATGACGTGTACTACGGGCACGGTCAATTCTCCTCGTCGGTCTTGAACGGGTCGGACGCCTCCGGCCGGGCGGAACGGTAGGTCACGAGCTCGGTCGGGCGCCCGTCCAGGCGCAGGAACATGGCGGGACGCAGCGCGGCGTCGGGCAGCGCCTTCGCGGCGCGGGCGAAGGCTCCCCGGTCGCCGACGAGATGCGCGAGGGACCGGAAGGCCTCGTCGATCGCACGCTCGCGATCCTCCACCTGCTTCTCGATGCCCGCGATCAGGCTCCGCACCCAGGCGTCGAACTCGTCGGGCACCTGCTCCAGCAGCGCGTCCAGGGGCCTGCCACCGGACGCCTCGATGTCCTCGGCCGAGCAGCCGAGCGCCTGGGCCACCTGCTTGGCGGGCAGCCCCGCGAACCGCTGGATGCCGTGACCGCGCCAGATGTCCCGCTCGGTCACACCGGTGAGCACCTTGTGGAGCCGGACGTACTCGGCGAGCTTGGCCTTGGCCCGCACCCCCGAGGTGAAGCGCAGCACGAAACCCTCCGCGTCGGTGCCCGTGGCGGCCCGGCCACCCGGCAGCCGGTTGGCCTCGGCCAGGGCCAGCAGCTCCGCGAGCGGCATCGCCGGCCACACGGTCACCACCGACCCGATGCCCTGCCAGCCGGTCGCGGCCTCGGCCAGCGCGACCTCCGTGCCGTCCTTGGCGAACGCGGCCAGCAGCACCAGATCACGACGGTCGCCGTAGTCGACGACGATCCGGTTCTGCGGGTAGAGGATTTCGGCGAGGTAGGTCACCCCCGGAACGAGACCGGACGTGTCCTTCCCGTCGAGCAGCCGCTGCGCCCACGTGGCCTGCGTGCTGATGAACGACCCCTTGGACGCCACCTGCCACCGGCCGGCGTAGTGGAACACCACGGCCAGGCTGCCGTCGACCTTGTCGTACACCTCGAACGGCTCGTCGGGGAGGGCGGGCGCGTACGGCTGACCGGCCTCGTGCTCACCGACGTTGAAGAACTTCGGCAGCGGAAGCGCGACGATCTCACCGGTGCTGTCGTCGGCGACGAGACCGCGGCAGCGGATGGTCACGCGGTTCCACACCCGCTCGTACTGGCATGTCCTCGTGTACGTGTAGATGGACAGCGGCAGTTCCGGGTGCTGCTTGCGCGTGACGTGCCCCGCGTCGAGCGCCGCCGCCAACTCCTGTGCTGGCAGCAGCTCGTGAAGAGTCAGGTGGGCCTGGCTCATGTGTTCCTCCCCATGCTGGTGACTGATTGTCACGTGGGAGGAATGCTGTTGAACACTGATTTTGTGGTGGGGGCCGTCACTCGCAGACGATCTCGTCGCGCGGGGTGTAGTGGGTACGGAACGGCTCCCGCTTCACCTCTTCGCCGCCTGCGTGGAAGACCCGCTCCACGGTGACGTCGAAGCCCTCGAGCGGAGTCTGCGGCACGCACTTCTTGTCGGCGCTCACCTTCTTCTCCGGCTCCTTCACGTTCGTACGCGGGCCCGTGACCGACTCGATCTCGTCGTACTTCTTGGTGCCGAGGAAGGTGACGGTGACCGAGGTGTCGGTGGACTCGGCCTGGATGTAGATGGCGTTACCGGAGTCGTTGTTGAACTTCAGGTCCAGGCTGCCCCAGGCGACCGTCGCCTCACGGCCCTCCGGGTAGCGCTCGATGTAGAAGGAGTGGGCGCCGTACTCCACGGGCCTGACCCCGGCGAAGAACATCGCGTTGAACATGGTCGTGGCGACGGCGGAGACACCGCCGCCGGGCGCCTTGGTGAACTGATCGTCGAGGATCATGATCCCCTCGACGAAGCCGTTGGCCTCGGTGCGCTCACCGACGGTCTGGTTGAAGCTCCAGGTCTCGCCCGGCATGACGACGGAGCCGTTGATCAACTCGGCGGCCCGGCCGATGTTCTTCGTGCGGTACGGCGCCGGTTCGAAATTGACCGTGAAGGAGGACATCTTCTCGGTCAGGCCCAGCCGCGCGGCGTTCTCGCGGGTCACCTCCGGCTGCGTCACCCGCGTGGCGACCTCGCCGGTGCGGGCGGCGGCGCCCGACTTGGTGAGCAGCGGCAGCACGGCCTCGCTCAGGGCCTTGTCGGTGACCTGGACGGCGGACGTCGCGTCGTCGGCCGCCATGACCTTGTCGCCGTCGAGGCTCAGTGTGGCGTTCCGGAGCTCGGTGGGCAGGTTGGACAGGGGCTCGGCCACCGCGGGTGCGGCGCGCAGGCCCTTTCCGTCGAGCTTCGGAGTCAGCCTGCCCGTGTCGTCGGGCCGCATCGTCAGGTGCTCGCCCAGAACGGCCTGATCGATCGTGAACCGCGTGTCACCCGCCGTGAGCGTGACCGGCGCCGAGACGGCCGGCCGCGCGAACTCCCGTACCGCCCGCCGCACCTCTTCCGCCGAGACCTTCGGCTCGGTCTCGTCGGTGGGCAGCGCCGTGACCGAGCCCGCCGCGCCGTGCAGGAAGGTCGTACGCAGGGTGTCGACCGCCGCGTTCACGTCCATCGCGTAGCCGCGGCGCGGGGCGACTTCCTCGACCTGGCCGTCCGCGAAGGAGACGGCGCCGTCGCGGACCTTCTGGTCGAGGGTCTTCGCCAGCTTCCCGAGGGTGTCGCGCGCCGTGTCCTCGTCGACGCGTACGACCGGCTCGACGGCACCGCCCGAGCGGAAGAACCCGCCGATCACGCTCACCGGATCGGACCCGGTGCGCACCGCCTGGTCGACGGTCCGCCCGGCGTCGAAGCCGAGTCCGGCCTGCCGCGCGACGACCGTGCCCGTACGGTCACCGACCTTCACGGTCAGTTTCCGCGAGCCGGTCTCCGCCCACTGTCTCTCCAGCTTCGCGGTGGCCTCCGCGCGGCTCAGACCCCCGATGTCGACACCGCGCACGGTCGTACCCGTTTCGATCTCCCCGCCCGTCAGCAGCAGCCCGGCGAGATACAGCCCGCCGAGGCCGACGCTCAGGGCACCGCCCGCCAGGGCGAGGGGCGGAACAGAGGCTTCGCGCGCGGTGAGGGGTATTCGGAGGCGCATGGGTCTCCTGGTGATCGACAGAGCGTGGATGATCGACGGAACGCCGGCCCGATGACGTAACGCTGCGAACAGAACGAGCAAACACAACAAACTATCCACAACCGGGCGGGGAACGTGTATGTCCCAGATCACGTCCGAGGTCCCGGAACCGCAGGGCTCGGAGTGACCGCCCGGGTGCGGACGGTACATGTTCTAGCCTGATCACGCGATACGGCGTCGAGGAAGTACGGGGAGATGCGGGGTGGAGGTGCGGATCCGACCCGCACGAGCCGAAGAGGCGACGGCGCTGACCTAGCTCGTCCTGCGCTCGAAGACGCACTGGGGGTACGACCGGGAGTTCCTGCAAGCGTGCCGCGAGGAACTCACCATCCGGCCGGACGGGATCGACGCCCGCCGGATCGTCGTCGCCGAGGACGCGCAGCTCGGAGTGTTCGGTGTCGCCTCCTTGGAGGGCACGGCACCACAGGGCCGCGTGGGCCTGTGCTTCGTCGAGCCCGACGCCATCGGCCGAGGGGTGGGCCGGGCCCTGTACTCCCATGTGATGCGAGCCGCACGCGAGCTCGGGTTCACCCGGATCACGATCGACTCGGACCCGAACGCGGAACCCTTCTACCGCCGGATGGGCGCCCGACCCGTCGGACGAACCCCCTCCGGCTCGACCGCGGGGCGTGAACTGCCCGTTTTGGAAGTGCTCTTCGCGACCCGTCGCGACAGCTGGGTGGACGCGTGGACGCAGGGCCGTCGCGCGGTCCACTTCGGCAACGTCGCCGAATTCCAGGCCCAGTTCGGCCCCGCCTCCGCCGAAGCCGCGCACTACTCCTGCCTGGCCGCCTTCATCTCTGCGCACCCGGCCGTACTGATCCTGCCCCGAGCGGTGCCGCCCGACTGGATCGACATGGTCGGCGACGTCCTGGGCTGGGGAACCGTGGAGGTGTACGACGGTCTGGCGGAGGTCCCGACGCGCGGGCTCAGCGACGCCGTCCTGTCCCGCCCCGCCCTCGTAGAACGCCTGAAGTCCCTCGGCCTGCCCCTCGTACCCTGGGGCCGCACCCCCGACTTCGCCGAACTCGCCGGCGAGCCGCTGCCCCCGGACGCCCTGCGATACGAGTCCAAGCGGGCCGCGCACGAACTGTTCACCCGGCTCGCACCCGACCCCCCGGGCATCAGGGTGCCGGAGCAGTGGCAGGCGGCCACCCGGCGTGCGGCAGCGCGACTGCTCAGGACGCGCGGCCGCGCGGGCCGGACCACCGTCGTGAAGACCGAGCACGGCGCCGGAGGATCCGGCACCTGGGTCATACGGAACTACCGCTTCCCCTCCCAACTGCCCCGCGGGCCCCTGCTGCTGGAGGAGTTCGTCGCCGGGGAGACCGGGGAGACCGCGCTCAGGGACCTGACTTCGACGGACTGGTGGACAAGGAAGGGCACGTCCACGAGGTGGGAGTCGCCCTCATGGACGTCGAGGGCACTGCCTACCAGGGCGCCACCGTCGGCCCCGGAGTCTCCCGCGCCCACGCCTCGAACAACCCGTGAAGCACCTTCTCCCCGTTCATGACCGCTGATCATCCCAGAGACGGAACGATGCGGGAAGAAGATCCGATAACGGCATTGAGTCAGTCGCGACGCGTAGGACGGCGCAGGTAGGCGCCGACGGGATCGCCCACGACCTTGCCCGCCCGCAGGATGTGATGGCCCCTCAGGAAAGTGTCGGTGACCTGGGCGGTCAACTCGAAGCCCTCGAACGGGGTGTAATCCTGTGCCGACTCCGACTCGGTGGCGCGCACGGTCCAGGTGCGGCCCGGGTCGACCAGGGCGATGTCGGCGTCGTAGCCGGGCGCGAGGGCGCCCTTGGTCCGCAGTCCGTAGCGCCGGGCCGGGTTCCAGGAGGTCAGCGCGGCGATCCGGCCCAGGGGCAGGCCGCGTTTCATCCCCTCGGTGAGCAGGCCGGGGAGGAGGTACTCGGCCCCGCCGAAGCCCGCCCTGGCGAGGAACACGTCGTCCTCGGGCTCACCGAACTTCACCTCCTCGCGGCAGCACGCGTGATCGCTGACGACCCGGTCGACGGTGCCGTCGAGCACGTACTCCCAGAGCGCCTCGACGTCGTCACGGGGCCGCAGCGGCGGGTTGACCTTCCCGCCGAGGCCATGCGCGGTGGTGATGTCGGCGAGCAGATGCCCGACGGTCACCTCGCGGCGGAAGCCGATGTGCGGGAACGCCCGGCTCATCCGCACCGCCGCGTCGACAGCCTTGCCGGACGACAGATGCAGCAAGTTGATCGTCGGCAGCCCGGTCTCGTGCGCCAGATAGGCGGCGACGGAGACCGCCAGCCCTTCGGAGTGCTGCGGCCGAGAGGCACTGTAGGCGGCGAGGCCCGTCAACTCGCCCGCCTGCTCGACCAGTTCGGTGTACGCGGTCATGATCTCGGCGGTCTCGCAGTGCAGGGACAGCGAGATCTGCCCGGCGAGGTCGGGGAACCGCTCGCGTGCGGCCTGCACCCCGCGCATGACGAACTCGAAGTGCGCGTAGTCGTAACGCTCGTCCTCGCCGACCATCAGGAACGCGTTCTGGTCGGCGGACCGGCCGTGCAGGCCATGACTGCCGTAGAACATGAAGATCTTGAACGAGGTGACGCCGAACCGTTCGATCAGGTCCGGGATCTCCCCGATGTGGGCGCGCGAGATCGGCGCGAGATGGAAGCCGTAGTCGACGTGGGCGCGGCCGGAGGCGGCGGCCAGCACCTCGGGGAAGAATTCGGCGTACGGGCCGCCCTTGTTGAGGTAGTAGCAGGGTGGTGATGTCGCTGTCCGGCGGCACCGCCTTGCGCCACGGCCAGTTCCGGACGAGCCCGCCGATGGCCTTGACCGGTACACCCTTCTCCCGCGCGGCGAGGATGGCGCCCGCGTCGGCCGGCGCGATGTCCGCGCTGCCCGAGGCGACGGCCTGCACCGCGGCGACCGAGCCGTCGGTGTTGACGACGTCGACCTTCAGCTTCTCCGCCGCGAAATAGCCCTCGGCGTCCCCCACCGCGTAGGTGGCGACCTCTTCCTTGGGGGCGAACACGGCCGAGGGAATGGCGACTTCGAGCGTGGCCTCGGCATTGCGTAAGTCGTCGTCGGAGGAGTCGGAGGATGACGAACCCCCGTCTCCGCAGGCGGAGAGCGCCGCGAGGACAGCGAAGACGAGGGCACTGACACCGAGCCTCAGGTGGTGGGGAGAGCGCTTCATTCGCGGGCACTCCGTTCGATGAGGTCCGCCGCGGCACGCAGCCCGTCACGCGCCCGGATCCTCGCGGAGGCTTCCGTGAGGATGCGCCGCAACCCGGTGTCGCCGAGCAACCGGGCCAGGGCGCCGTGCAGTTGGCCGTCGGTGAAGCGGTACGGGTCGAGCCGGACGCCGTAGCCCAGTTCGGCGACCCGCTGGGCGTTGTCGTACTGGTCCCAGAACAGCGGCAGCACGACCATGGGCTTGCCGAAGTGGAGGGCCTCGGTGGTGGTGTTGTTGCCGCCGTGCGTGATGACGAGGTCGACCAGCGGGAGGATCCGGGTCTGCGGCAGGAACTCCGCACCCCACATGTTCGGCGGAAGCTCGATCTCGTCGTGCAGCGGCCCCTTGGAGACGATGTAACGGTGCGGGGTGCGCGCCAGTGAGGCGATGACCCGGCGCATGAGGTCGACGTCGGCGGAGCCGAGCGAGCCGAGGCTGAAGTAGACCAGCGCGCTGCCGTCGGCCGGTTCGGCCAGTTCCGGAGGCAGGGTGAACTCCTCGTCCGTCTCCCGCACCGAGGAGTCAAGACGGTGCCAAGTGGGCCCCAGCGGGCGGGCATCGGTGTAGTCGGCGATCTCCGGATACACGTACAGGTTCAGATCGCCCTCGTGGATGAACTCCAACTCGGGAAGCGGCCGTGCGCCCTGCTCCACCACCCACGCGTTGAAGCCGGCCCACACGTCGCGGTGCGTACGGTCGTACTCGGCACGGAACTCGGCCCAACCGGCGCGGTCGTCGGCCGGGTACCCGGAGAAGGGCGGGGGAACGTGTTCGCCCTTCATCTCCAGCGGGTTGCAGGAGACGATCCGCACGAAGGGGACACCGGCCGTCGTCAGCGCGGGGAAGCAGACGACGTTGTCCTCGACGATCACATCCGGCCGCACCCGGTCGATGATCTCCTTGAGCTGGGGTTCGCAGTACCGGGCGCCGGAGAGCAACTCCTCCCACACCGGCTTGACCCAGGTCCCCAACTGCTCGATCGTCGGCTTGCGGAACTCCGGCGCGGTGTCCCGGATGAAGTCCTTCCAGAACTGCCCGGCCTCCTGCGGCTTTTCGGGCGGCGGAGCCAGATCGACCAGCTCCTCCTCGAAGCCGAGCGCCGTGAGCCGGCCCTTCCAGGACGCCTCCGCCGCGAACACCACACGGTGGCCACGGCGGCGCAGTACGTCCCCGATGCCGACGCAGTTGTTGGTCGGACCGTACGCGCTCTCCGGAGCGAAGAGGATGGTCAGGGGTCTGGGCAAGGGGTGTCTCCCGTCTTCTCGATCAGTACCGCGCTGTCCGGGTCCCAGGACAGCGCGACGCGGGCGCCGGAGGTCACCGTGGCCGGGCCCGGCACGGTCAGCAGGACCGGCCGGTCCAGACCGGGGACCGTGACCGCGATCCGTGAGGAGCCGCCGAAGTAACTGATGTCGAGCACCGTGCCGGGCAAGGGAGCGTTCGCGCCTTCGGCGGCGAGCCGGATGTTCTCCGGGCGTACGGCGACGAGGCCGGCGGTGTCACCGGCCGGGGCGGGCAGGACACCGACGCCGGGTACGTCGAGTCCGCCGGAGGGCAGCAGACGTCCGGAGAAGACGTTGTTGGCGCCTGCGAAGCCCGCGACGAACCGGCCCCGAGGGTGCCGGTAGAGCTCGACGGGTGTGTCGACCTGATGGACGCGTCCCCGGTCCAGGACGGCGATCCGGTCGGCGAGCGACATGGCCTCCTCCTGGTCGTGGGTGACGACGAGGAAGGTGATGCCCGCCTCGTGCTGGAGCCGTTTCAGCTCCAGTTGCATCTCCGCGCGGGCATGTCTGTCCAGCGCCGACAGCGGCTCGTCGAGGAGCAGCAGACGGGGCCGTTTCACGATCGCGCGGGCCAGCGCGACCCTCTGCCGCTGGCCGCCCGACAGCTGGTGCGGCCGTCTGCGCGCCTCGGCCGTCAACCCCACCGTCTCCAGCACCGCGGCGACCCTGGCACGGATGTCGGCCCGGGGCAGCCGCTCCCGCGCCAGCCCGTACGCGATGTTGTTCTCCACGCTCATGTGCGGGAACAGGGCGTACGACTGGAACATCAGGTTGACCGGCCGCCGGTGCGCGGGTACGCCCAGCAGGTCCCGGCCGTCCAGGCTGACCGTGCCGCTGTCCGGCGTCTCGAAGCCGGCGAGGACGCGCAGCAGCGTCGTCTTCCCGCAACCGCTCGGGCCGAGGAGGGCGAAGAACTCGCCCTCCTCGATGTCCAGACTCACCCCGTCCAGGGCGGTGACCTGGCCGAACCGCCGGGTGACGTCATGGATCCGGATCACAGCGCTTCCACGAGCCGGCTCACCCTCTGCGCGGCGATCACCGCGGTGAAACTGACCGCCAGCAGCAGGGTGGCCAGAGCGTTGATCTCCGGCGTCACACCGAACCTGATCATCGAGTAGACGACGATCGGCAGGGTCGGATCCTTCGGCCCCGCCGTGAAGAACGCGATGACGAACTCGTCGAGCGAGAGCGTGAACACCAGCAGCGCCCCCGCCACGATTTCCGGGGCGAGCGCCGGCAGGGTCACCCGGAGGAACGTGGCGACCGGCCCCGCGCCGAGGTCACGTGAGGCCTCCTCCAGCGAGGGGTCGAGGTGGGCGATCCGGGCGCCTACGACGGCCGTCACGAAGGCGAGGCCGAAGACGGTGTGGGCGAGCAGCACCGAATGCAGGCCGTGGGTCGCCGAGGCGAACGAGTAGAAGGTCAGCAGACCGATCGCCAGCACGATGTCCGGCAGGACGGCGGGCATCACCGACAGGGCGTGCAGCAGCCGCGAACGGCTTCCGTGGCGGGCCAGCCCCACAGCCAGCAGCGTGCCGAGAACGGTGGACAGGGCGGTGGCACCCGCGGCCACGACCAGCGTGTTGGCCAGACCGCGCAGGACCTCGTCGTCGCGCGCCAGCGTGCTGTACCAGCCGGTACTGAACCCGGACCACTCGTAGGGACTGTCCGACCGGTTGAAGGACATCACCACGAGCACCACGACCGGCGTGTAGAGGAACGCGTACGTCACCCCCAGCGGCAGGAGCCCCAGTCGGCGCATCACCGACCCCACAGCCGGCGCCGGGCCCACGCCTGCGCCATGAGCAGCAGGACCAGCGACGCCACCAGGGCGAGGGCCAGCACCGAACCGAAAGGCCAGTCCCGGGCCGTCAGGAACTGGTCTTTGATCACGTTGCCGACCATCACCGTGCGCCCGCCGCCCAGCAGTTCGGGGACGACGAAGTTGCCGAGGCTGGGCACGAAGACGAACACGCATCCGGTCAGCGCGCCGGGCAGGGTGAGCGGAAGCGTCACACTCCAGAACGTACGGGCCGGGCGCGCCCCCAGATCGGCCGAGGCTTCGAGCAGCCGTGTGTCGACCCGCTCGATCGCCGAGTACAGCGGCAGCACCATCAGCGGCAGATGGGCGTAGAGCAGCCCCACGACGACGGCCGAGTCCGTGTAGAGCAACTCGAGCGGCCGGTCGGCGATCCCGATGCCGGTGAGGGCCGTGTTCACCACGCCCTGGCTGGACAGCAGCGCGATCCAGGCGTGGGTACGGATCAGGAAGTTCGTCCAGAACGGCAGGACGACCAGGATCAGGGCGACCGTACGCCATCTTCTGGGCAGCCGGGCGATCACGTACGCCGTCGGGTAGCCGAGGACGAGCGCGAGCACCGTCGTGATCGCCGCGATCCTCAACGAGTCGACGAGGACACCGGCGTACAGCGAGTCCGCGATCCTCGAGAAGTTCTCGCCGGTCACACCGTCCGCGTACGCGATCCCGCCGAAGCGGCCCCGCTGGAAGACCGTGTAGCAGGCCAACAGGGCCAGCGGCAGCAGGAGCAGGACGACCAGGTACGCGAACCCGGGGCCGATCAGCAGGAACCGGGCTCGCGGACGCGGCCCCGAACCCGCCTTCCCTCGCAGGACCATCAGCCCGCGGTGACTTCCGTGACGATCCGGGTGTAGGCCGTGGAGGCGTCCCCGAGGTCGACGACGGACTCACCCTCCAGCAGTTGCTCCGGAGTCATTCGGAGAGCCGGGTACTTCTCCAACAGGGCCGGATCGACCTCGTCCATCGCCGCCCTGCCCGGGACCTTGTAGAAGATGTTCTCGGCGACCCAGGAGTGCACCTCGGCATCGAGGACGTAGTTGATGAAGGAGTGAGCCGCCTCCTTGTTCGTCGACGACTTGAGGATCACCATCGTGTCGACCCAGAGATCGCTGCCCTCCTCGGGCACGACGAACCCGATCCTCTTGTCGTCGGTCGGACACCAGCCGTCCCAGGCCTCCGCCAGTACGGCCTCCCCGGACTTGAGCCGGTCGCCGAACGTGGTGTCGTCGTACGCGAGGAGCCCCTCCTTCGCGCCGAGCAGTAACTCCTTGACACGGGCGAGTTGTTGCTCGTCGGTGGTGTTCACCGAATATCCGAGCGCCTTCTGCGCGGGGAGGAACAGCCAGCGCTCGGTCTTCAGCATGGTGATCTTCTTCTTGAGCGCGGCCCGCGGCTTCAGCAGATCGTTCCAACTGTCCGGGGTGTAGCCGATGAGGTCCTTGCGGTAGCAGAGTCCGGTGGTGCCCCAGGTGTACGGGACGGAGTAGACGTTGCCCTTGTCGTGGGCGAGACGGGAAGCCGCCGGATCCAGGTTGTCGGGGTGGGGGACCAATTCGTGGTGGATCGGTTCGAGCAGCCCCTGCTCCGCGAGCGCCTGCGCGTACTGGCCCGACACGAAGGCCACGTCGATGCCGCTGTCGGAGGAGGCGGTCAGTTTGGCGACGATCTCCTCGTTCGTGGTGTGCTTCGCGACGGTGACGGGCGCGCCGACGGCGGACCTGAACCGGCCGGGAAGATCCTCCGGCAGGTAACCGTCCCAGTTCGACACCGTGAGCCGCTGCTTGCTCAGGTCCGCCCCGGGATCGAGCGACGCGGAGGCTGCGACGCCGCCCCCGCCCGGCTCACCGCCGCCTCCGCAGGCGGACAGAACGAGGGCGAGAACGACCGCCGTCGCGCCCAGCGGAACGTGCCTGAACCTCGGTGCGCGTAACACGCCACTCCCTTGCGGTCGAGACCAGCCGGACGAGTGCGGGGTGCGCCAGGTCCGCCGACAGGCTGACGGGCAGGCATCGATTCCGGAGTCTGGCATCGCTGACATGTACAGGGCAAGAGTGTGGTGGTCAGCCCGTGGGCTGAGCCGGCGTGGCCTCGTCGGCCGACCCGGCCTGCCCGCCGCAGAACACGTCCTTGATGAGCGTCTCTGATCAGTTTAGTGATCCCATGTCAGACATGGTGTCTGATATGGGTTCTGCCATCGTGGAGGGGTGGCGTGGGCGTGCAGGTGGAATCCTGCGCCCAGCGGTGCCCCTCGCGGCCGGTGTCGGCGGGATGGGGGTCCCCGGACGGAGTCTGGGGGAGGGTGTGCTGATCGTCGTCCCGCCCTGGTGCCGGTGGGCTGCGCGGGGCAGCGTCCTTTGGCCCGTTGGTGCGTGTCCCTCCGGACGCTTGCCCGCCGGGCCGCAGGGGCCGGTGGGGGAGGGTGCCCCGCGTCGCCTGGGCGCGGGGCGTGTAGTGCGGTGCAGGGTGGGGCCGGTCTTGGACCGGTCGGCCCGACTGGTCGCGGTGGTCGGGGTGATGACCGCTTTCGTTTCGAGCGTGTCCACCACCGAGCGGATGACCATGGTTGCGGTGGTGCGGTCGGTGACGGTCTTGGTCTGGTGGGCGAGGCCGGCGATGCGCTGCCAGGCGCCGTGGTCGCGGTCGCCCTGCCAGCCGCATCCGGCCCGGTCGGGGCAGACGGCCCATTTCCAGCCCGGTGCGGTGGGGCGGTCGGGGGCTTTGCGGTGCCGCAGCGGGGTCAGGCACCGGGGGCAGCGCCTGGACGTGTCGCGGGGTGGGACGGTGACGACTGCGATACCGGCCTCGGCGGCGAGGTGCCGGACGCGGTCGGCGATCTGTCCGCGCACGGTCTGGGACAGGCGGGTGTTGTGGGTGCGGCCCATGCCCTTGGCTTCCATCGACCGCAGGTCTTCCAGGTAGATCACAGTGGCCTGGGCGGCGATGGCCTGGTCCACCGTCCAGCGGGCGGCGGCCCAGCCGAGGGTGTCGTTCAGGCTCGACCTGCGGTCGGACACGAAGCGGATCTCGTCTTCCAGCACCCCGTGTTTGCCGGACAGTTCATGCTGCTCGTCGCCGTCGATGAGCCGCTGGTACTGGCTGGCCTTGGCGTGCAGGTGTTCCGACAGGCGCCGGAGCTGATGCTGTTTGGCCAGGACTCCGGCGGCCCGGAACTGGGCACCATGCCCCAGCGCCGTGATATGCCCGTCGTCGTGCAGCCGGGCCGCGCCCGCGGACAGCAGGGTGTTCAGGCCCCAGTCCACGCCGAGGGCCACGGTGTGGCCGGTGCGGCGGGCCTTGGGCACGGCGTGCGTGTGGGCCAGGTCGGCGCGCACCCTGTTGCCCGCAAGGCGGAGGGTGGGCAGGTGGAGCACCGCGCCCGGCGGGATGGTGGGCGGCAGCATGATGGGGCAGGCCACCCAGGTCCAGTCCCGGTAGGAGCGCGGGTCGTGCCGAGTGGGCAGTTGCAGGCGCAGCAGCGCCCGCTGGGGGTCGTCCTCGCCGCGTTCGATGGTGGCCTGTTGCCCGTCACACGCCGACAGCAGCAGCATCCGCGCTGCCCGGGGCGGGGCCTCCAGCTCGAAGACATCGGCCGGCAGACGGCCGTTCTTCGTGGTGAAGGCGGTGATCTGCCGGGTGCGGGAACGGATCACACTCGACGGGAGGTGCCAGCCGCCAGGGATCGCCCCCCCGTACCGCATCCCACTCCTGGGCGGTCCGTTTGCCCGGGTCCGCGGGCCAGGTTGCCAGAGCACCAGCCGTCAGCTCGGCCCGCCAGTTCGCAGCGCGCAGAGCGCGCCCGGCCTGCTCCTGGGCCATGCGTACGATTCGGTCGTTGACCTTCATATCCCCAGCCGGGGCAGCCGTCCAGCTCAGCCGGCGCAGGGCCATCCACGCGTTCGACGGCAGCTTCTGCCCGCCCATGTCCTCACCCGAGGCGAGTACGCCCACATCAGCAGCGTTCCAGTGCTCGGCCAACAGCTCGGCAGCCATGCCGGAGACCAGATCAGCGGCCCAGCCAACCCGCTGCGCCAGCACAGCAACGGACAGTGTCTCGCCCATCTTCTCCACCACGCCCGCACGCAGCAGTCCACGGGCGCAGGCAGTCCGGGCCATCTCGCCCTCGCCCAGCGGCAGCTTCCCGCTCACAGGCAACCCCGTTCCCGCCTGCGGTGCTGTCATCCGATCAACGACACTCCCGCGAAAAGGTCACGCATTCGAACCACGCACTCAGATACGACACCAGTACCAGACGCACAACACCCACGGACGACGCATCGCTATGGATACCAAAGGAAACACGTGAGCTGTACGGGAGAGGGAAGGGTGCGGCATGTGTGCGCCTACTTGTCGCTCCCCATGCACCCGAGGAAGGTCGGGCACAGGCCATGGCCGACGGATCACCGCCGGCCACCACGGGCACGTGGGCGGTGAGTTCAGCGTTGCAGGAGAGCGTTGAGGTTGTCGTGGCCGACGCCCGGCCGGCTGAGCGCCAGCCAGCCGTGGCCGCGCATACGAGTGGTGGCACCGATGTTGCCGGGATCGACGGACAGCCGTGCGCAGGCGTGAGCCACCCCGGCGGTGCCCTCATTCAGGTCGGCGTCGCCGGACTCCGGGTCGAAGTCGGGGGCGCTGACGCGGAGTTCTTCCCAGGGAAGCGGGTCGCCGGTCCACTCCGGGCTGCTCTCCGCCGCGTAACGCCGACGGATGACACCCTTGTCGGCGACCGCCCAGATCTCGGCACCCGCCACCGAGTCGTCGAAGAACATCTGCGCCGTACCGCAGTGGACGCTCAGCCGTTCCACCGCCTCCATCCACTCGTCCCAGTCGATACCGACGAGGTCGGGCAGGTTGCCGAAGATCAGCCGCCAGCCGTCCAGTTCAGGCGTGATGAAGGTGGGGAGCGCATCCTTACGGAACGGCAGATCCTCGACGTCGGCGCCCTCGTCCAGCGTGACCGGGAACCGGTCGTGCAGACCGAGCGCCTCGAAGAGCCCTTCGTACGTCGCGCCGGGCACCGCATACCACCAGCCGCGAGGATCCAGGGCAAACGGCTCGTCACCAGCGGACTTGATCAGTGCACGGCGCTCCAGGAGCTTCCTGTCACGCCCGTCGAGACGGTCGGTCAAACCGGTGGCGATCAGGTCGCCCAGCCTGCTGTGGGTCACGGCCGAAGATCCTATGGGGCCACGGTGGACGAGTATGAACCGGTCAGCCTTTCCCGTTGCCACCCCGTCCTGTCAGTGTTCCGCGGCCGCGTCATGCGGTGCTGCCGGGGAGGTTGGTTCGGGCGCGGACCCAGCCGAAAAGCACCACCGAGCACACGGCTGCGAACGCGCACCAGGTCGAGATGAACTCCAGCCGCCACAGTGCCCAGCATGCCGGCGCACCCATGGCGACCAGAACGCCCAGGGCTCGCAGCCACCGGTCGCCGGACAGCAGCAGGGAGCCCACGGTGGCCAGGAGGTAGCCGGTGATGAGGACAGGTGCGTGGGACAGGCCGACCGCGTAGCCGATCGTGTGGCCGCGCGGCTCGGCCGTCACCGGGCCGGTCGCAAGACCGTGGGCGAGCAACGCGGCTGTGGCGGTTCCGGCGGCGAGCGGGAGAAGCAGGCGGCGCCGGGCGTGCGGCGGCGCCGCACACCACACTGCCACCGGCACCCACACCGCCAGTACGGGCAGTGCGACGACCGCCCAGACGACGGTGGCGGGTCCGCTGCCGCCCCCCGATCCCCAGACCACCGACTCGACGATCTGATGGGCGCCGAGCAGGAGCGGCAGCGCGGCGAGTGGAAGATCCCGGCTACTGCGTACCCGCGTCACACAGGCCACCCCGACGGCCGCGATACCGCTGCCCGCCACGAGATCAGCCGTCGCACTCCAGCACATCGGGCCGCCAGGGGGTAGCTCGTCGTGTGTGTCCGCCGTTCCGCGGCCACGGTGTGTCTCGCTCGGACGAGGCCCGCGGTGACACGAGGGCCACCGTCACGATTCTCGTCGGCGTGTGCGAAGGCGGCTGCTTACGCGACTTGCGCGGCCGTGCATCACGTACGGGCCGGACACGACCGACCCTGTGCGGCCGCCGTACCCCTTCCGGCGTCCACCGACCCCTTCCGGCCGTTTTCCGGAAGCTTCGACTCGCGCCCACCCGTGAACCATTGACTCACGCCACACCGCTCCCTACGGTCACCACGGCTCGCGCGCCACACCGCCGAGAGAGGGGCCCCCTTTGACGGCGAGGAACACGACCGCATGGCGACGACGGGCGGTGACGCTCCTCGTCGGGTTGTCCCTGCTGACCGCCGCACCCACGACACTCGCTCGATCGGACGCACCCCAGGCACCTGACACACCCCGGAGCACCTCCCGGACGTCGGACTGGGCCGGGACCTGGGCCACCACCGCCACCACCGTGCCCAGGACGGACACGACCACCTTCCAGGACCAGACGATCCGTCAGATCGTCCGCACGAGCATCGCGGGGGACAGCCCGCGCATCCGTCTGTCGAACGAGTTCGGCCGACAGGCGCTGAGAATCGGTGAAGCACGTGTCGCCCGCCGCGCCCAGGGGACGACGGGCGCGGCCATCGAGCCCGGCAGCGACCGTTCGCTGACCTTCGGCGGCCGTTCCTCGGTGACGATTCCCGCCGGCGAGCCCGCCCTGAGCGACGCCGTCACCCTGCGCGTACCCGCCCGTTCGGACCTCGTCATCAGCCTCTACCTCCCCGAACGGACACGGGATCGACCGTCAACGCCTTCGCGTTCCAGCGCAACTTCGTGGCGCGCGGCAATGTCACCGATGCCACGGACATCGAGCCGGAGTCGACCGTCGAGCGCTGGTACTTTTTGACCGGCGTGAGCGTGCGGGGACATGGCACGAACGCGCGCTCCTCGGCCGTCGTCGCGCTCGGGGACTCCAACACCGCCAACAGCACCGTAGACGCCAATGACCGCTGGACCGACGTCCTTGCCGAACGCCTCCAGCAGCGCGCCGGATCTCCCCGTCACGCGGCCGTCGGCGTACTCAACAAAGGAGTCCCCGGCAACCGCCTCCTCCACGACCCCAACCCGCCGCCGGGCCACGAGGCCGAGTCCTACGCGGCGTACTTCGGCGAGAGCGGACTGCGGCGCTTCGACCGAGACGTCGCCGCGCAGCGGGGAGCCCGGTACCTCATCGTGCTGCTCGGCGTGAACGACCTCGGGCATCCCGGAAACATCGCCCCACTCTCCGAGAAGGTGACCGCACAGGACCTCATCGACGGCCACCGGGGCCTCGTCGCCCGTGCTCACGCCCGCGGTCTGAAGATCTTCGGCGGCACGATCATGCCGTTCAAGAACGACACCTTCGGCTACCACAGCCCCGAGAACGAGGCCGCCCGTCAGATCTTCAACCACTGGGTCCGCACCAGCGGCGCGTTCGACGGCGTCGTCGACTTCGACGCGGCCGTACGCGACCCCACCCAGCCGGACCGGCTGCTCCCCGCATACGACAGCGGGGACCACCTGCACCTCAACACCCTGGGAAGGAAAGCGATGGCACGAGCGGTCCCGCTGCGCTACTTCAGGTGACACCTACGCTGTCCAGCAGCTGTTTCCGATTCCAGTCCTGAGCAGCGCCTCGCAGAGACGGGACTCGCCCAGACATCCGGTTTGTGTTCGTTTTCCTGGCCGCCGACGGTTTCCCGACTACTTTGTGAAACCGTTCTTGTTCACCCCGTTGACACCCCGCACACCCCCTCTTAGGGTCACGCCAGCATTCCGACCATGTGACGTCATTTCGAACGGTTGAAAGGCAAGTGCCCTGCGCATCACCGGAATCAGCACCCATGTGGCCGGAACGCCGTGGCACAGCCGGATGTATGTGCAGGTGAACACCTGCAAGGGGGATCACGCGGGCCGGCGAGTCCCGGATGCCGGACCGTACCGGCGACGCGCTGATCGGTGCCTGCGGGATGCGAGGCGCCTGAGCGCCGGCTTCCGCTTCGCTCTCGGCCCGCGCGGCGGCTGCCCGGCCCCCTCCATCGCCCCACCCGCCGGTCCGTCCGATGCGCCGTCCTCCTCAACGACCAGAAAAACAAGGAACGATCACCATGCGCAACCGAAGAGCCGTCCTCACCGCGATCGCCGGATCTGTCTGCCTCGCCCTGACCTCGTCCGCCTGCGGCGAGAGCAGCGGTGGCGCAGCTGAGGGCGATTCCGGGGGCGGCACGATCGGCATCGCCTTGCCGACCCAGGCTTCTGAGCGCTGGATCACCGACGGCAAGAGTGTCGTGGAGGACCTTCAGGCCAAGGGGTACAAGACCAAGCTGGTCTATGGCGAGGACGACCCGGAAAACCAGGTTGCACAGATCGAGAAACTGGTCAAGCAGGGCGTCGACGCTCTGATCATCGCGGCCATCGACAACAAGTCGCTGAACGGTGTGGTCCAGCAGGCAGCCGACGCGGACATCTCGGTGATCTCCTACGACCGGCTCATCCTCGGCACCGAGAACGTCGACTACTACGTCTCCTTCGACAACGAGCAGGTCGGCCGGCTCCAGGCCCGCTATATCATCGACGAGCTCGGCCTGGAGGACGGCAAGGGCCCGTTCAACATCGAGCTGTTCGCCGGTTCCGCCGACGACAACAACACCAAATATTTCTTCGACGGCGCGATGCGCCTGCTGCAGCCGTACCTGGACAGCAAGCAACTGGTCGTCCAGTCCGGCCAGACCGCGCTCGAGCAGGTCACCACCTTGCGCTGGGACGGTCCCACCGCGCGCAAGCGCATGAACGGCATCCTCGCACAGTCGTACGGGAGCGAGCGGGTCGACGCGGTCCTCTCCCCGTACGACGGTATCTCCATCGGCATCCTGTCCGCGCTGGAGTCGGACGGCTACGGCACCGGCGGCAAGCCGTTCCCGGTCATCACCGGTCAGGACGCCGAACTGGCCTCGGTGAAGTCGATCATCGCCGGTCAGCAGTCGCAGACCGTCTACAAAGACCTCCGCCAGCTTGCCGAGGTCGCCGCGGGCATGGTCGACGACATTCTCAACGGCGAGCCGCCGGAGGTGAACAACCGAAGGAGCTACAACAACGGCGCCAAGGCCGTGCCCGCCTACTTGCTGCAGCCGACGAGCGTCGACAAGACCAACTACAAGGATGTTCTGATCCAGGGCGGCTACTACACCGCCGCCGACCTCAAGTGAGGGCCGGAGCGTGAGGTGAACAGGCGGTGGCAGCCGCAGATCAGGGCCAGGGCTGAGCAGGCCGCGGCCACCACCGCAGGCACCGGCACCCGCGCCCGCTTCGGCTGCACCCCCCCGCCCCCGCATCCTTGTTTCAGCTGCACGGCGGATCTCGGCGCACTTGACCAGTTCGGGCAGTCGGAGTCGGCCGCTCCGCGGAGCACTCCGGCACAGGGCCCGCCAGACCGGGAATCCGTCGGCCGACGAGCAGATAGACGACCACACTGGCCAGGGCGAACGAGCCGACGCCGAGGAACATGGTCGTGCCACCATAGGCCGCGAGCAGCAGGCCACCGGTGTAGGGGCCGATGAAGACGCCGAGTTGGGCGAAGGTCTGCGCGCCGAAGTACGAGCCTCGGCGGTCCTCCGGCGCGATGCGGTCGATGATGGCGAACTCCGCCGGATAGATGAGGATCTCGCCGAGCGAGAACACCACCATCGCGGCGACGAAGTGCCAGATGTTCTCCGCGAACGCGAAGCCGACCATGCCGAGGACGGTCAGCAGACCGCCGACGACGATGGACGTCACGGGATTGCGCTTCTCCGCGAACCGGGAGACGGACAACTGCAGGACCACCACGGTCACCGCGTTGGTGGTGAGCACGTACCCCAGGATCGTGGTGCCGTCGGCGAAACCGTCGGAGAGATGCTGCGCGAGCAGCGAGGAGATCCGGCCGTGCACGGCCTCCAGCAGCAGTCCGGCGAGGATGAGGAACAGCAGCCGCGAGTCGGTCGCCACGACTCGTGCGCTCTGCGCGAGCCCCTTGAACACGCTGCCGAAGAGCTGCGCCCGCCGTACCTCACCGATGGCCGTCCCGTCGGCCGACGCCGACGGTGAGGTCAGCAGCAGGACCGCGGCCAGGCCGAGCAGGTAGACGCCGTAGCCGAGCGCGCCGACGAGGAACGCCGACCGGTCACCGGCCAGACCGACCGCCGCACCGATGACCGGCCCGACGGCGAACCCCATGTTGGTGGTGACGTACTGGTACGAGAACCACTTCACCCGTTGGCCCGGCGGGAGCAGGTCGCTCAGCAGCGCCTTGCCCACGGGCCCGAAGGAGCTGCTGCTCAGCGCCATCGCCGCGTTGAAGATGAATACAGCCAGGACGCCGTGGCTGAAGTAGAGGCCCACGAACGAGCCGATCACTCCCAGGAGGGAGATCAGCAGCAGCCGGGTCCGGCCGAGGAGGTCGGAGAGCGAACCTCCGACGAACCCGGCGAAGATCGAGAAGAACACCGATGAGCCGATGATGAAGCCGATCATGCCCGGCTGGAGCCCGAGTTCCCTGTGGAGGAACACGGCCAGGAAGGGCACGGTGACCGAGTTGGCGAGGCTCATGATGCCGGAGCCGACGATCAGCACCCGGGCGAGCACCGGTGGGGACGCGTTGGTGGTATCGGTCATCGCGCTGTCGCGCCCTTGCCCTCTTTCCCCCTCTCGCCTCAATGGCCGGACTCGGCGTGCGCGCCGTGGTCGCCGAGCTGAGCCTCGAACCAGTCGTGCAAGGCGTCGACCAGTACGGAACCCTCCGTGGTGTACGTCAGGGTGGCCCCGTCGGGCCGGTCCTCGTAGCGCACCTCGATACGGCCGTACCCGTCCCGTAGTTCGGCGAGGCCGGGCATGTCGGCGCCGTGGATCCGGGCGGGGTCGGCGAAGTCCCCTCGGCTGAACGCCTCGGCCTCCTTGCGCAGGTGAGCGCGTATCAGGTCGACCTGCTCGGTATCGCCGCGCCGGTCGGCCACGACATCCTGGGTCCCGCCCGTCGCCGTGGGGGTGAAGCGGTGGGTGGTCCGCTCAAGGTCGAAGGGCATCACGGCCTTGCCCCGCTCGGCCACCAACGCCTGCCGCTCGGTCCGGCCCTCGCCCGGGTCCTGCTGCGAGCCGCCGGCCGCCAGGGCGACGGCCGTCACCACGCCGGCGATCGCCACGCCCGCGCCCGCCACCAGAGCCCGGCGCTTACCGCTCTTCATCCAGTGCCTCCACCATCACATCGAGGGCGTGAAGTACGCCCGCTCTCTCGTGGGCCGGGATCGAATCGAGCAGCCGGGAGAACCGCTCCCGTCGAGCCTCAGCCAGGTTCCGCGCCGCCCGCCGCCCGGAAGCGGTGAGCCGCAGGACAACGCCGCGTCCGTCGTCGGGAGCCGGGGCGCGTTCCACCCAGCCACGGTGGGACAGCTGTCCCACGAGCCGGCTCACGGTGCTCTTCTGCAGCCGCAGCCGACGGGTGAGTTCGACCTGCCGCAGCTCACCTTCCTGCGCCAACTCACCCAGGGCATGCGCCTCGGACACCGAGATCGGCTGGCCACAGGGGGTTGTTTCCGGCTGATGCAGCCCGAAGGCGCGAACGAAACTCCCCAGCGCCTCCTGCAGAACGGCTGGGTCATCGGCCCTCTGATCCCTGGACATGGTTCGACCGTACAACCAGAAGGTTCGATAACACAACCAGTTTCCCCGTGTCCGGGCAGACGCCGGCGCGCCGGAAGCACGGTTCGAGGGCTGTCAGGGCACGGCGAACGGGATGACGGCGGGGGCGCAGCCGAAGAACGCGCAGCAGCCCTGCTCCGCAAAGGCCAGGGCGGCCACTTCCCCGGCCGGCTCGGCGCTCGCGGGGAACACCAGCCGGACGCCGTCGGGGATCTCTACGTGCCGCTCGGCCTTGTCGGCCGGCCCCCGCCATTGCCCGGTGCGCTCAGCGAGTTCTGCGCCGCCCAGCGTGCGGGCGACGGGTGCATCGCGCCACGTCTCGTCCCGGCTGGGGCGAGTGGGCGACAGCCCCACCATCACGGCACCGTCTGCTCGGCGCTGCTTGGCGCACGAGTTCGCTGCCCATCGCCTACCAGGTAACGGGCACTGCGTCCGGACCGCCGGTCAGGGTGTCGGTACGCAGGCGCAGTTCCTCAAGCGGCACGGCGAGGCGCATCCGGGGGAAGCGCGGTACGAGTTGAGAGAAGGCGACCTGGAGTTCCATGCGGGCCAGCGGTGCGCCGATGCAATAGCGCGCGCCGTGGCCGAAGGTCAGGTGCGGCGGCGTCGTGCGGGTGGCGTCGAAGCGGTCGGGGTCCGTGAAGGCGGTGCCGTCGTGGTTGGCGGCGCCGTTGTCCAGCATGACAAGGTCGCCGGCCCGGATCGTGACGCCCTGGATCTCGATGTCGGTATGGGCGTAGCGCGGTATGCCTCCGCTGCTCTTTCCCGGGATGCGGAGGATCTCCTCGACCACTCCGGGGATCAGGGCGGGGTCCTTCAGCAGGGCCTGCCACTGCTCGCGGTGGGTGAGCAGGAGCAGTGTCCCCAGGCCGAGTTGGACGACGGTGGTTTCGTGGCCCGCGAAGAGCAGCGCCATGGACAGCATGGCGATCTCGTCGTCCGGTACTCCTTCGGTGGTGCACAGGGCGGAGATGATGTCGTCACCGGGGTCGCGACGCTTTCGGGCCACCATTTCCTGGCCGTAGGCGAACATTTCGCCCAGCCCCTGCTCAGAGCGGCCGCGGTCGAGTACATCGGCGGCGGCCTGTGTCCACTCGCGGAAGCGGGTGCGCTCGGCGTAGGGCACGCCGAGCAGTTCGCAGATGACGAGGATCGGCAGCGGGAGCGCGAGGGCGGTGTTGAGGTCGGCCGGCGGGTCGTGCTCTTCCAACTCGTCCAGGAGACCGGCGGTCAGAGCCTCCACACGTCCGCGCAAGGCCCTCATACGGCCGGGAGCGAAGTACGGCTGGAGCAGCGATCGCATGCGCCGGTGATCGGCCTTTTCGGTCTCGTGATTCCCGAGCGGGCCGCCGAACAGGGCTGACTCTCCGGAGCGGGCGGCGCGGGCGGGCTCAGGGTGCGACCGGCCGAGCCGACTGTCGTCGAGGAGCGCGCGCACCTGCGCGTAGCCGGTGACGAGCCAGGCGTCGTCGCCCACGCGGGTGCGGATGCGATGGATGGCGCCCTGCCTCTGCAGCTCCCGCAGGAGCGGCGGCACTTCCAGGAGGGCGGGCTGTTCGAAGGGAAGCTGAACCGTCACGGCCACTCCTGAGTTGACTTCCACTTGTATACCTGAACGTAAACAAGAGTATTTGTATACTCCGAAGACAACAAGAGGAGGTCGTCGGCTGATGGCTGCGCAGTCCCGGAAAGCCGCAACGGCACGTACGGCGCCGGTGAAGCGCATGCGCCGGGCCGAGCGGCGGGAGCAGATCCTGGACGCGGCGACCCGCGCGTTCGCCCGGGCCGGATTCGCGGCTACGAGCCTTGACGACATCGCCGACGAGGCCGGCCTCACGCGTGTGATGCTCTACCGGCACTTCGAGTCCAAGGCCGACCTGTACCGTGCGGTCCTCGACCGCGCGTGTACCCGCCTCGCCGATGCCGTCGGCGGCGACACCTTCGACGACGACTCGATCCCCGCCCTGCTCCGGGCGGCCTCGGCCGACCCCGAAGGCTTCCGCCTGCTGTTCCGCCACGCGGCGCGAGAACCGGACTTCCGTGACCTCGTCGATTCCCTCACCGCCGCGTCACGGGAGATCACCGCGCAGAACCTCACCCAGCGCATCCCCGCTGGGCCCTGGCTGGACTGGGCGGCACGCGTGATTCCCGCCTTCACGCTCGAAGCGGTGATCGGCTGGCTCGACGCTGGACAACCCGACCCCGAGCACGCGGCCGGCCGGATCAGCCAAGCCGTCCACGGCATCATCCAGGCCGCCCAGACTTCGATTGTCACCAGTCCCTGAGATCAGCCGGAGTGCGGTTCGGGCAGGTGGGGCTGGAGCCGGGCGCCGAAGTAGCCGGGCTCATCACTGCCAGGACGGCGTACACGGCCGCCCCGGCGACGGTGGTGGTGAATCGCGGCGAGTGTGGCCGGCGGGAGGAGAGTCAGGGGCAGGGCATTGGCGGCGAGGATCGGCCGGAGCAGGGAACCGTCGCCGATCCCGTAGATCCCGCCTGCCGCCCCGACGGCCAGAGCAAGAGCGGCGAGAGTGCCCGGAGACGGTTCGGCCGCCTTCGGCCGCGGTCGGTCTCGGTCCGGCCGTCGGGTGCGGACGCACAGCCATATTCCGAGCGGCAGCGGCAGCGGCAGTGCCGCGTTCAGCGCACGGAAGACGTCCGGGCCGCGAAGCGCGAAGACGCGCACGGCGGCGCCGACGACGACTCCGGGCGGCATCCAGAGGGCCGGGCGCCGGGCCAAGCCGCCGTGCAGAGCGCCGTCGCGGTGGTCATGCCATGGCGCTGGCCCCGCCATCACCCCGCCCCGGACACGCCGACCGGCACGGTCACGGTCGAGATCAGCAGACCGGCAGCGAGCCCTGCCCGGATCGCCCAGTCCACCGCTGTCCCCGCCCCTTGATCGCCCGTCGGTATCTACGCGTTGGACGCCGGGGGCGAGGGACAGGTCGGCAACGAGATGTTCACGAACAGCAGGAGCAGACCGGGCTGCAACCGCAGGCATCCGCAGGCGTAGTCGGTTCGTCCGCACGGGTCTCGGCGGCCGGGTGGGCGGTGGGTGCGCAGCAGCCCTTGCCCTGCCACGCGTCGCGGCCCTCCTTGACCGCGACGGCGGCGATGGCGAGCGCGGCGATCGGGTCGGCCCAGGACCAGCCGAGGGCGGCGTTGGCGACCAGGCCGACCAGGAGGACGGCCGAGAGGTAGGTGCACAGCAGAGTTTGCTTGGAGTCGGCGACTGCGCTGGCGGATCCGAGTTCCCGACCGGCCTTGCGCTGGGCAGCGGACAGGAACGGCATGATCGCCAGGGAAAGGGCGGCCAGAGCGATCCCCGGGATCGAGCGGTCGGCCTCGGAGGCCCCGGCCAGTGCGCGCACGGCGTCGACACCGACGTAGGCGGCGAGGGCGAAGAAGGAGACGGCGATGATCCGCAGCGCGGTCTTCTCCCGCGTCTGGCGCACGTGAGGGTCGCGGGCGGAGAACTGCCAGGCGACCGCCGCGGCGGAGCACACCTCGATGACCGAGTCCAGGCCGAAGCCGACCAAGGCGGTGGAGGAGGCCACGGCGCCGGCGGTGATCGCGACGATTGCCTCAAGGACGTTGTAGGTGATGGTCGCGGCGACCAGTAGCCGTATCCGACGGGTGAGCGCGTCGCGGCGGGCCGGGGACGGGCCGAGCGATAGCGGGGTCATCAGCAGCAGCCTTCTGTGGCAGCGGCCGGGCACGTCTTGTCCGATTCGACCGCGACCACGACGGCCAGCAGATGGTCCAGTGCGTGGCCCAGGCGGGAGTCGGCGAGTTCGTAGCGGGTGCGGCGTCCGTCCGGCACGGTCACGACCAGGCCACAGTCGCGTAGGCAGGCCAGGTGGTTCGACAGCCGGGTGCGGGAGATGCCGAGCGCGTCGGCGATGTCGGCCGGGTAGGCCGCGTCCTGGCGCAGGGCGAGCAGGATGCGGCAGCGGATCGGGTCGGCGAGCGCGCGGCCGAAGCGGGCCAGCGTGTCGATGTCGGAGGCGGCGGTCAGCACGGGGAAAACAGTACATGGTTTCCTGAATTCAGGAAACCATGAACTAATTGGGCGGTCTGGTCTCAGGGGCGTCGGGGGTGCTCGGTGATCCAGCGGGCGGCAAGGAGTCCGGAGCGGCGGTGAGACGGCGGTGTTCAGGCTGAGGGTGTCGGAGAGGATCCCCGAGGGGGCGGCCGGTCGAGCAGCGCGAGGGCGAAGGCGAGACCGGCGGCCTGGACGAGCATGCCTTGGGCGACGAGGGGGAGGGCGAGTCCGGCGGCGACGAAGACGACGCCGATCAACTCGGGGGTGGGGCGCAGACCGTATGCGGTGCGAGGTAGCCGGTGAGGAGGGTGATGTCGCCGACGGCTTCGTTGAGGCCGGTGGCCAGACCCCCGGCCGTGCTCATGGATGTCAAGCAGCAGTCCTTGGGTGGGTCGTCAGTCGGGCTGCATGATCCAGTCGCCGGGAAACGCCGCTCTGAAGGTGTCGAGTTGTGCGGTGGTGCGGCCACGTACCCACAGCCACTGCCGGGCATCGTCGCGCAGGATCAGATCGGCCCCGGCGAACCAGCGGACGGGCGGACCATCGGGGTCTGCCCACAAGGGGTAGTCGGGAAAGGGCAGGCGCTCGAAGTGCTCCTCGACGCCTTGGAGGGCCCTCTCGTCCAGTTCGCGGTTGTCGGAGACGTCGTCGGCAGGCTCTGCGGACAGCAGGGCCTCGGAGAGGATCATTTCCACCGCCGCCAGCGACAGACGCTCCAGAAACGGCCTCCACGGCGTGCGGCAGTCGCGGGTGAGCTCGCGGAAAACCACTGGAGGATCGGGCTGCGCCAGCTGCGAGACCCGAACACCCCAGACCGCGCAGTGCTGATTCTCGACACGAAAGACCAGCACGTTCTTGTCGAGCCGCAGCTGATCGGGACGCAACAGACGGTCCTGGCGGCTGGTGAGGTCGCCGCGCCGTCCCGGGAGGCGATAGCAAGACGTCAGCGTGGCCGGAAGCCGCAGACCGAGCCGGTGTTCGGCCGCGGTGATTTCTTCGGCTGTGCGCCCGTCTTCGTCCTCCAGCGGGCTGAGCCAGTACTCCGCGAACCACTCGACGAACCGGAAGGCACTCTCGGCGTCGTCGATCGGGGCCATGGCCTCGGAGATCGCATGCTTCGCTGACACGGGACGACCTTACCCAGCACCGCTGACAGCGTGGCGCGTCAGGCGTCTTGGATGAGCACAGGGTTCCATGGGTTTGCATCCAGGGCACTCAGGCGCGGTCGCCCTCTGCGGCGGCCGAGGTCGTAACAACCGCGCGGGTGAACCAACGGTCGGACGGCCGGGCTCAGTCACCCCGCCGTTGCCAGGCATCGTGCACATGGCGGCCCAGGAGCGGCCCGCCGAAGACCACGAACCCGACGCCGATGAGCCAGGACTGCACAACGAGCATGGTGCCGACGGCCCCGTAGGTGACCGCGTTGGTCGCGATCAGGGGTGAGAACACTTGGTCGGAGAACCAGCGCAACCCGCCGAGGCCCGCCATCGTGGCGATCGAACCTGGCAGCAGCGCACCCCAGCGCACCCGCTCGCCGAGCAGGAAGTGCTGTCCCCACCAGAAGAACAACACCCCCAACAGCGAGGTGAGGACGATGCGCAGGACCGACTGCGCCGTTACGCCCCGCAACGCCGCACCGCTCTGCGTCTCGGCGTACAGATAGCCCGTCAGCGCGGCGAGCCACACCACGCGGCGCCACACGTGGTGCCACGGTCCCGAGGGCACCTCCCAGATCCTCTCGTAGCCGTTCTGCACACTCGCCGCGAAGGTGACGCCGAACAGTACGACGAGCAGCACGCTGAGGGCGCTGGTCGCGCTCAGCACCTTGCGCGGCGCGGCGAACAGCTCGCGCACCGCCTCGGCCGGGCGCCCCGAGAGGCTCATCCCATCGATGACCCACAGGGCGAAGCCCCGCTCCTGGAAGGGGAGCGCCGCGGCGACGACGATCAGCAGCGGGACCAGTGTGACCAGCCCCAGCGCCGAGAAGCCCATGGCGCGGTGGAGCAGTTCCAGGTCGATCCCGTGCCGCCACAGCCGTCCGGCGATGGAGTCGTGCCAGCGGGCGTGCAGGCCGCGGTGGCGTGGTGCCGGCCCCGGGGAAGCGCCGGAGGCGTCCTTCACGCGTCCCTCGCTTCCCGGCGCGCCCGAGCGCGCGCCTGCCACTTGCCCGCCGGAGGCACTGGCCATCCGGCGCTCCTTGACCGGGACGACGTTCAGCGATTCCCGAGCTGGTCGGCGGCGAAACCTCTGCGGAGGCAGGTCACCCTTGATCCCCCGCATAAAACGTACGCATATGACTACAGTGAGTAGCGACCGGTGAGGGGTAAATCGAGATCCAGCTCCAGTGACCCGAGCGACTCCGAGCGAGCCACCGCTTGCTTCATCTCAGGGAGAGGCGTCGGCGGATCTCTGTCGCGGTTCCTGTCACAAGGGCGAGCACGAACAGCGTGAGCCCCGTGAAGATCACAGGGTTTACCCAGGTTGGCACCAGTTCGCTTCCCACGCCGTCCGACGTCATGCACTGCGCACTGACCGGCAGCGACTCCCGCGTCACGATGTGATCGCCTTGTAGGCCACGTGCCGCACACAATTGGTCCGGGTCCAGGATGTAGAACCCCGACATCACACCCCACGCGTACGCGCCGAACGCCGCCGCGCCGGCCATGACTGAGACCAGTGCGCACGTTGTGACGCTCGGCATGTGCCACCCACTGCCCGGCAACCGCTTGTAGGCCCGCAGGGCGAGCGCCGCGGCAGCAACGACGAACACGCAGGGCGCAAGGAGCGGTGCAAGGGTCAGGGCCACGAACAGAACGCTTGCCATGCCTGCCCAGACACCGCAGCGGGTAGATCGGTTCCTCCGCCTGTGCGCGCCTGTGCTTCGTTCACATTCCGAGGCCTGGGTTGCCCGCCGGGGACACGATGAGCTGGGCGACTTCGTAGGTGTGGACTTCTTCAGGGCCGGCCTGGCTCTGACGTTGGTTCAGCGGCCCCGACATGTCGGCTTCCAGCGGCCCCAGTTGGACGGTCGCTCGGACGCATTGGGGGGTGGTGACGGGGCGAAGTGGGATCTGTCAGCGATCACGGGGAACCGTCACGGTCGGTCACTGAAGCAGGATCATCTTCCTGAGCAGGTCGAACTCGGCACACCCGAATAACTGCCTTTGATCTTCTTAATGCGGTTGACGGCACCCTCGGTGCCGCCAGAGCTCCAGCGAAGGGTGAGCCCGGCGGTGACGGCATCGAGGGCGCCGGTGAGGCCGGTCAGTCCGGGCAGGTCCGCGGC
Organism: Streptomyces tailanensis; assembly: GCF_008386495.1. Taxonomy (GTDB): domain Bacteria; phylum Actinomycetota; class Actinomycetes; order Streptomycetales; family Streptomycetaceae; genus Streptomyces; species Streptomyces tailanensis. Next base: position 133,177 of record NZ_VTHJ01000009.1, read on the forward strand.
GAGGGCCTCGTCGATCCAGGCGGGCAGGAGGACGCGCCGAAGGCTCCGCGAGCTGCAGTACCGCTCCGAGGCCCTCGACGGCTGCCTCGCCGCCACCGGCCTCACCCTGACGACATCACTCCGACAACCTCAGTAACTGTGGCCCTGACACGGAGGCACCTCGCGGTAGAGGTATGGATCGGACGGGTGGTCTTCGGGGCGGTCAGCCCTCGCCAGCCGCGGCTGACTCGTAGCCTGTGATGTCGTCGGGCTTCACCAAGCCGTCCTCGATCGCCCGGGCCAGCATGTCCGCCTTGGTCGGTGCGTTTCTGCCGACCTGCGCGTACTTGACTCTCGCTCGGCGGATGTACACGTCCACGGTGTGAACCGATACACCCATGCGCCGGGCGACCGAGGCCTTCGACATGGACTGGAACCACCACAGCAGCGCGGTACGTTCCTGCGAGGACAACTTGGGCCTGTTCGCGCCGCGATCACCTACCAGGACCCCCGCGGCCGTCGGTGTGACGTACGGCCTGTCGCCCGCCGCCGCCAGCACCGTGTTCACCAGGTGCGCCCGTCCCTCGTTCTTCGCGACGAACTCGCACGCTCCGGCCTCCAGCACTTCGAGCACCACCCGCTGCTCGGTGAACTGCGAGAAGGCGATGACCCGCTGACCCGCCGCAGCCAGCGTGGCGACAGCGTCGATGACGAGTCTGCCGTGCAGATTCAGATCGAGAATGAGGACATCCGCGACGCCGGGCGGCACCTCGAGGGTTTCGCCTGTGTACACCACCGAGATTCGCGGCTCCTCGGACAGCCAAGTCTGAATGCCTTCGATGACGACCGGGTGATCGTCGGTGATGGCAACGGTCAGCGAGCCGGTCGCATCGGATATCGGGTCTCCCACCACAACTGGTCCCCCTCCTGGTCGCACAGGAAGGACACGGCAAGCGGGCCCGGCGGTTCCACGACCGTCTCCGGCGGTGCGTCGGCCACCACACTCACCGCAACCTCCTCCGGCGTCGCCAGCAGGGTAACCCGCGCCTCGGTGGCTGCGGCGGCTAGGACCAGCAGGGCCCCTTCCGCCAGTTCTCGGCGGACGGATGTCGGCAGCTCGGGCAGGTCTCCGTAGCTCAACAGGGTGACGCGCACGCCGCGCCGCTCGGCGATATCGGCACAGGAACGAAGTTCGTGCAGAAGCGGGTGCGGGATGTCGTCCGTCTCCGCGAACAGCCTCCGCAGGCGTGCCGCCTCCACGGCGGCGCGCCGGCGTACGACGGCGTCCCCCGGGTCCAGCTGACGATCCGCCAGACCACGCAGCAGCGGTTCCACTCTGCCGCGCAAGTACTCGTAACGGCGCTGGCGCTCGGCGTGCACGGTCTCGTCGGCGGTGGCACGGGCGAGGTATTCCGCCTGCCCCGCAGCGATCTCGGTGGCTTCCCTGGCACCGTCGTTGAGCTGCCGGGCCAGGTACGCGAAGGTGAACTGGATACCCGCGGTGGTGTAAATCCCGGCCAGCAGACGGGAGACGGTGACATGGTCGAGCGCGCCGTCGGCGGCCAGGAAGCCCACCGTGACAGCCGTGTTGGCGCCGAGCAGGACGATCAGCTCCCACAGCGGACGCTGTATCAGAAGTAGCACGCCGAACCAGCCCACGGTGTTCCACGCCCAGCTCACGTCGCCGATCGCCCCGCCCGGCGGGTACGCGGCGGTCGCGACAACGCCGGTGACCAGCGCCGCCCCCGCAAGCATCCGCGCGCTGTGCGCGCTGAGCGCGGAACGCAGCAGCAGGACGGAACCGGTCGCCTGAATGACCGCGAGGGCCAGCCAGGCGCCCGCGGCGGCGGCCTGCGGCTCGTACACCGGCCAGCCCCTGAGTACCAGCAGGGTGTCCAGACCCAGGTGCCAGACACCGACGATCGTCACCACCCCGATATTGACGGCCCTGGCAAAACGGGTGGCGACCATACCCCTGACGACGCCGACGGTCATGGTTCCCACCTCAGTACGACCCGGGTGCCGGCGCCGGGGGACGAGTCCGCCCGGGCGCTGCCGCCCACGGCACGCATCCGTCCATAGACCGATTCCCGCAGACCGCGCCGGTGGGAGGGAACAGCCGCAGGGTCGAACCCGTCTCCGCTGTCGCAGACTTCGACGGTGACGCCCTGCCTGACGCGTCGGGCCGTGACCCGGGCAGCGCGGGTGTTCGCGTGCCGGGCCACGTTGGTCAGGGCTTCGGCGACCCCTTGCGAGAGGGCTACGACGACCTCGTGGGGCAGGTCCAGCGGCGACACGTCGAACTCGATGTCCAGTGGCGGGAGGCCGACGCGGCGCGTCAGTACGACGGTGCGCAGCGCGACATCCAGCGGTGCTGGAACCTGCGCCGCATCGCGTGCCACGCGGGGGTGTGCCCGCAGGTCTTCGATGACGGCCAGGTCGGCCGCGGCCCGTTCCGGCAGTGCGGCGGAGTCACGGGTGATGCTGCCGGTGCCCACCATGGTGAGCGTGGCGAGCACGGTGTCGTGCAGCAGCCGCTGCTGGTCCAGTTCATCGCTGCGGGCGGCAGACCGGGCCCGCGCCGACGCGCGCGCCGACGCCTGTTCGGACAGCGCGAGATCCGCCCTGCGCGCTCCATGCCGCAGCAGGACCATGACAGCGGCGGCGAGCAACCCCTGGAGGACCAGGAGTACGGAGGCCTCTCTTACGCCGGCGCCCACCGCGTGGGCCGCCGCGATGGCGAGCGCCGCGGCCATCGCCACGGGCTGCCGCAGCATGAACTGTGCGATGAAGACACCGGTTCCGGCGACCATGTCGATCCATCCGGAGCCCGCTGACGCTTCCAGGACCTCGGCCGGGACGAGCCTGCCGTGCGCCAGACAGAGCACCACAACGACGGCGGTGTCACCGACGGAGAGCCAGGGATGCGGTCCCGGCCTGAACATCACAACGGTGAACAGGCCGCTCCACACCAGCAGTCCGACGACAGCGACGGCCACCCAGACGGATCGTGCGGGCGGTGCGAAGCCGACCACAGCGACCAGGGCCGCTCCGACAGCACTGGTCGCCCTCAGGACCGCGGACAGGCGTGCGGACTTGCGCTGAAGCTGGTGTTGGGCGGGCCTCTGCGTCGACCCGCCGCCTCCATCGGGCGAATTCCCGCCTCCGCCTGGCAAAGTGAGGGCTCTGGCCGTATTCCCCATGGTGTCTCCCCCCCCGTTACCCCCGGGTGCCGATGGAACCCGCCGCGCCACCTAAGTTACCGAGCGCGGGCGACGGGAGGTGTGCGCGGCATCTCGCCGCGTTGTCACGCGTTCGCGTGACATGCCCATCGCGAGTCCCGCCTCTAGTCTTCAGAACCGGGACGCCCGGGAGGGATCCGGGGTGTCATTCGAGGTTCGGCGGCCCTGCCCGTACGGGCGGCCAGTGATCCAGCACGCTCACTCTGATCGGACACCCGATCTCTACGAGTTCAACCCGATTACCTGAAGGGGTAGGGCCATGCGAAGAGCCCGAAGTTCAACCACGCTGTTCCTCAGCGCACTTCTCGCCATGGCGATCGCATTCGTGGCGGCTGCACCGGCGAACGCCGCGCCGAGCCGGTCGAACGGTCGCAGCACGGTGATCTTTGTGCACGGATACGATCCCACCTTCGCGGCAGCGACCAACTGCCAGGAATACTGGGCGAGCGCGATCAACCACTTCAAGTCGAATGGGTATACGGACGCCCAACTGAAAACGTACAGCTACTACAAGAACAAGTCGGGGTCAAATGGCTGCACTTGGAGGTACAAGGACGCGGACGGTAAATACGGTACACGTAACACGTCCCTCACAGAGATAGCCAGGAGTTTCGCCAACCGCGTCTACAATTCCTACTCCAGCGGCCCGTACGGCGGCCAGAAGGTCGACGTGGTCGCCCATTCCATGGGCGGCCTCGTGGTCCGCGCCGCGCTGCACCACGTCAAGAAGGGCACCCGGGGCTTTCCGTCGTACCTCTATATCGAGGACGTTGTCACACTCGGTACTCCGCACTATGGGGCGGACATTGGTCAGCTCAACGCGTGTGCGCATGTGCGGCAGTGTAGGCAAATGCGGGGTGGCAGCGATTTCCTCGATGGCCTTCCCCAAACTCCCAGCAAGTCGGCCATGGGAACGGACTGGACGGTGGTCTCGTCTTACGATGACGACACGGTCGCTGCGGGTTCCGGAGCTTGGATCCACGCGCAGCACAAGCTCCAGTACAACGACAGCGGAGACAAGGCGATCAGTCACACCGCCCTGAAGAGCCACAAGCGCGGCTCGTATCGCGGCCGAGTTAAGCACAGTGGCATGTGGTCGGCCTACACCAACTACCGGCCAGCGCCGGTTGAATTGGCACGTCGGGCCGTGTACCAGGAATCCTCGCAGTAATCTTCTCGCCGCCGCTACCTCGGTGACGGAATCCCCCCTCGCACCGCCCGGACGCCACCCTGTGGAGTCCGGGCGGTGCGGGCGGAGCCCCCGCCTGGGCTGCGATCTCCTTGCGGCGGGCCGCGACGAAGTCCCGGACCGTCGGATACGGGATCGCCTCGCCGAACTCCTCCTCGATCCGCGCCACGATCCGCCGTACGGTGTGGCGCTGCTTGCGCGGCGCCTCCAGATCAGCCCGCAGCCAGGCATCGACCGTCTTCTTGTACGGCTCCATCCGAGGTGACGTCCGCACCGGTCGGCGGCGCGGGGTGGGCACCGGCGAGGACAACGCCTCGCGGACCAGCCGGCGGTGAACGCCGTACTTCCGCGACAGAGCCCGGACCGACAGCTGCCGCTGCCAGCTGTCCCGCCGGATCCGGTCGAACAGCTCTTGCTTGGACAAAGACATCCACAGCACCGCCCCTGCCGGAGACCACGGGAACCGTCTCACCGCAAGAGCCGAGGTGGGGCCACCTGAACTGACCCCACGAGTGACGAGCAGGAAGGGCCAAGTGCAGCCATTCCAGGCCGCCTTCACCGGAGACGACCTTCACAGATCGGGGCCGCTCTTCGAGGCTCTGGTAGCGATCACGGGGAGCCGTCACGGTCGGTGAGGGGCGTGTTCGATTCCTTGATGAGCGTCGGGATGCCCTGTGCGATCGTGGGCGGTGGATGGGCTTTCCGGCCGTGCCTCGTCTATCTGGTGTCGTCGGGACTGCTCGCGAGGGATCCGCCTATCCAGAAGGGCAGTGTCTTTTGGTCTTTGCTCAGTGACCGTCGTATGGCGTTGACCAACTGCACCTGCGCTTGGGCGGGTGCTCTACTGGCCTGGGCGAACTCCTCCACGCTCAACGGATTATGCAAGGGGTCGCGTGCCGGGTCACGCGCCACCTGGTTCAGGAACGCGTTGATGGCCTTGCCGAAGTTGTCGATCTCCTCCGCGACGTCTGCGGGGGCGACCAGGCTGGCACGGGTCAGGGTTGCGCTCCACTCGCTCCAGTCGTAGTCCCAGCCTTGTCGGTCGGCATGGGCGCGGCTGATGGTCATCGTGAACTTGGCGTAGTGGCTGATCAGTTCCTCGTAGGCGATCAGCTGCTTGTCCCGCAGCCACTGACGGTCCTGGGCGCGGTGTGTGACGATGCCCCCGACCAGGACCCCGATTGTGGCGGACAGCGCCCCGGTGGCCGTTGTCACCAGTGTGTCCAGCAGTGCCACCCGAGGCCCCGCATCCCCTGTCGTTCGAACGTCAGCGGCTCGAACCTACTGGTGACCAACCTCCGGTGACAATGCTCAACCTGCGCCGGCGCAGGCAGCCATCGCGGCGGGTCACGCGAGCAGGATCATCTTCCGTAAGAGTTCGAATTCGGCGCGCCCATACAGCTGCCTCTTGATCTTTTTGATGCGGTTCACGGCGCCCTCGGTGCCGCCCGAGCTCCAGCGGAGCGTGAGCCCGGCGGTGACGGCGTCGAGATCATTGGTGAGCCCGCGGGCGAAGCCGGTCAGACCGGGCAGGTCCGCTGCGAGGGTCTTGTCGATCCAGGAGGGCAGGAGGACGCCGGTCTGCTGGGTGAGCATGTCACCGAAGTCACGGACGAGTTGGTGCGCGATGGCCAGCTCGGGGCAGGTGTCCAGAACCGTTTTGAGCTGCCGGTGTTCGTCCTCGGAGAGCGAGCTCGGCCGGCGGGTGAGCCAGCCGGTGACCTGCCGCGCGGTCGGCGGTGCCGGGGGCGGCTGTGGGGTCCGGCGGGGCTGGTGCAGGCGGTGCCGCGCCCAGTCGCGCAGCGTGGAGTAGCTGCCCTGCCAGCCGCGTTCGGCGAGTTCGCGGTGCAGGGCGGTGAGCGAGACGCGGCCGCGTGTCTCGGCGATGCGTCGGGAGAGGTAGGTGTGGTGGACGTCGAGGCTGCTGCCGCGCCGGTGACGTCCCGGGGAGACCTGGTGCCAGTGCTCGGCGCGGGCGTACCGCTGCACGGTGTGACGGCCCCAGCCCAGGTGGCGGGCGATGGCCCGGATCCCCAAGCCCTGCTCCAACAGACCGTGGACCAGGGCGTGATGGGCTTGCAGCCGCGCGGCGAGGCGGCCGTTGCCGTGCGCCGTTGCGGGACGGGGCGGTGGCTGTGCGGACGGTGGCGGGGCCGCCGACGGCGGCGGGCTGAGGCAGGAGCGGTGCGCGGCGACGCACTTCTCGACGGCCTGGCCCAGGTTCATCCATAAATGGAAGCGATCTGCCACCTGGATCGCCTCCGGTGCGCCGACGGCGGCGCCCTCGGCGTAGGCACCGGCCCGGTCGCGGCACACGACCTCCACGCCGGGATGCGCGAGCAGCCACGTGGTCAGCGGTCCGGCGTCCCGGGTGGGCAGCACGTCGACGACCCGGTGCGTCTCCCCGTCGGTCAGCACGGTCGCATAGGTGTGGCCGCGCTTGATCGCGAAGTCGTCTACGCCGAGCACGCGCGGGATGTCGTACAACGGGTCGGGCATTGCCCGCACCCGGCTCAGCAACCCCATCCGCCCCGCCGTGATGCCCAGCGCGGCGGCCATGCGCGCTCCGGCGCGTCCGGCCAGGGCCAGCCCGATCACGTTCAGCAGCGCCCCCAGCCGGTTGGTGCAGCGGGCGTACGCGCTGGTGAAGCCCGGTATCTGCTCGGCGAACGTCCTCTGCGGGCACTGCGCGTTCGCGCAGACGAACCGACGGACCTCCAACGTGATCTCCACCTGCCGCGAGGCCAGCGGCACATCCTGCAACCGCCGCTGGTATCGGTCGTGCACCCGAGACGACGGAGTACCACACTTCGGGCACCGCCCGTCACGGCTCCGACCGCGGGCCCGCATGACCGTCGTCGTCGCGCCGCGCACTGCGGACTCGACGACCACCGCCACACCCGCGAACAGCACGTCCTGCCAGGAGAGTTCGCATCCATCCATGCCCAAGACATCGACCGCGGCATGAGTGTCCAGCCCGCTTCACCAAGAGCTGAGGGAGCGTCATGTATGGGCGGATACAGCCCAGCGCACCCCGGCTCGGACACGGGAATCGAACACGCCCTTCACCGACCGTGACAGCTCCCGTGATCGCTGCCAGAGCCGCGAAGTGGCCCCACCTCGGCTCTTGCGGTGAAACGGTTCCTGTGGTCTCCGGCAGGCAGTCGGGCTGACGAGGCTCACTTCGGCAGCGGCCGCAGCCGCAACCCCCGAGCGTCGGCCAGTTCGAGGACCTCGGCGACCGCCCTGCCGGGTACTTCACAACGAGGGAGTCAATCACCCGCAGAAAGGGACGTGGGCCTGCGCAGCAGCCACTGTCCGAACGTCCGACGCGCGGGCCGCACCACCACGCGGCCGTGGGCCTTCTGACCGATCAGCTCAACGCGCAGAGTGACCGGCGTATCAGGATTCGCCGGAGTCTGACGGTACTTGACCCTGCTGTGTACCAGCTGCAGACCATCAGTATCGACCACGATGCCCGGCCTGGTGACCAGCGTCAGGGTCTTCCCCGTCATGAGATGACGGAGGGGGCGGTCGAGGGAGATCGCCCGCGCTGCCGACCCGGAGGGCGGCGCGGGCCACGCACGCGGCAACCTGGAGTCGCTCTCCCAGAGCGCCATAGGTCAGGCCATCGGCCTGTCTCCCTCGCGGACCAGGTGCCAGGCCTTGGCGAACAGCTCGGGGAGTGTCCCCGGGAGCAGCTCGAAGGCCCTCACCTCGCTCCGGTCTGCGCTCAGCTGCGCTCCGATCAGGGGCGCTTTCCAGGACTCCATCGGTGGCAGCGGCTTCTTGGCGCGTGCCCATGGGCCGGGCAGGAAGAGCGTGCGTCCCGCGCGGGCCCGGCGGTCCTCCACCACCAGGCCGCTCGCCACCAGCTCCGCTGCGGCTGCCTTGTGGCGGGCCGGTGTCCAGGCGTTCCAGCGCCGCACATTGCGGTCCGATGGCACGGGGAGCAGGAGGAGCTGAAGATAGAGGGCGGCAGCGTCCTCGGAGAGGTCGAGGGTGGCGGCAACGTCGGCGACCAGGTCGGGGGCGCAGGCGCGCGGGTCGGACTCGTAGCGGCCCGGAGGCAGGTCGTCGGCGGTGATGCGGGCCATGACGCGGTCGCAGGTGCCATCCGTCAGCCAGTCCCAGCGCCGGCTCCCCAGGTTGCCGCGGATCACGCCTGAGTAAGGGACGCGGGCCGGTGAGTCGCGCCGGGCCAGTACCTTGCGCAGATGCTGGACGACTTCTGGCGCCCCGGCGCGTATGGGATCCCCGGCGGGGAGGTCCGCGTATGCCCACGGCAGGCCGGCGAAGAGGGCGTCCGCGACGGTTGTGGCGTCGTAGTCGCCCATGACGTCCCACGCGGTGCGCAGGTGGCGGTGCTCGGACGGGCAGGGCCAGACCCGCAGGTAGAAACCCGGCGGCAGGGTGGCGTTCGCCGGGTCCAGGAACAGGTGGCACAGGTGGGTCGCTGGCATCCGGGTCTCCAGGGCCACCGCGGCCTGCCAGGTGCTCCACGGCGCGTGCGGACGGGCGCCGTGCTGCTCCGCCCAGGCCGCGGCGGTGCGCTCCGCGACGCGGGCGAGGCCACCCGGCTGCCACAGGTCCACGGGGTCCGCGGGCATCACCTCGGCCGGCAGGGCGAGCCGCTCGTCGTCGTGCAGCATCGACAACTCGTCACGCGCCGCTTCGAGTTCGCCGACCTTGAAGCCGAACACGGCGCGCTCGTGCTCGTCGAGGAAGGGCTGACGGTAATTGCCCGAGCCGAGGTTGCCGGCCAGCACGAGGGCGGCGGCGGGGCGGCTCAGGCCGGTCGCCTCGCTCAGGGCGAGCGCCGCGTCGGCGTCCCAGGCGACCGGGCCGCGCTCCCGGACGAGCTCCACCAGACGCAGCAACTGCTCGGGGGTGCCCCAACCGCGGTGGCAGTCCACGACGTAGAGCGGTTCCTCGGGGCGCGGGGCGGCCTCGCCGCCGGGGAGCACGGCCTCGAAGTAGAGGGTCCTGCGCGCGGCCGGCAGGTGCAGGCCGAAGGAGGCGCCCTGGTGGTCGCGGACAGTGAATGAGGTCGTTCCGGCGAGCCGGCCCAGGCGGAAACGGTAGGCCGGGTCGGCGAACGGCGTTCGCGCCCACATCTCCAGGAAGTCGAGCAGCACCTCGCGACGCTCTGGTCTGGTCGCGAGGGCGGCCGCGCGCAGCGCGAGTCCGCCCGGGCGGCCGACGAGCTCTGTCCAGCTGCCCGCCGCGGGCGGGCGGACCTCTCTTTCGCCCGGCTCGGGCCTCCAACTTCCCTCGATGTAGCGGCCGATGCGTCGGATGTCGGCGAAGGAGTCGTGGTTCCAGCAGCCCGACGCCCCGACGAGACCCTGCAGGGCGGCGGAGGAGTCGAATCCGCTCCACCGGCGGGGGGTTCGGGGTACAGCCGTGTCGATCGTGTTCATACGCCCGATCATGACGCACGGCACTGACAACTCGACGTCGGCCGCTGGCAATTCATGGGGCCCTCGCTCAGCACTTTCACCTGGCTGGCCGGCCGGCACTGAGGCAAGGGCGGTCACCGCTCCAGCAAACGCACGCGACGCGACGCGGCGACGACGCGGCGACGACGCGGCGGGCCAAGGCCGTTCCCGGGTATGGCTCACCCAACCCGGTCGGCGGCCCGCCTGTCCTGCCTCGGTCACCTGTTCCTTGGCTGCATCACCGGGAGCGGTCATGAGCGGTGCTCACCGGTCTGGACGGTGCGGGTCAGCGAGGCCGCAGCGACTCGGGCAGACCGGCCTAGCGCACGGAACGCGGTATTCCTTACCCTCGTGACCGAGGCGCCGGTGGGCTGTTTCGCCCCTCCCCGCCCGGGGACTCGGTGCTCATGGTGCACATCGGATACACGATGATGACCGAGCAGGCCGGCCCCCGTGAGCTCGTCGACCATCTGGCGCGGGCCGAGGAGGCGGGCTTCGACTTCTCGGTGACCTCCGACCACTACTTCCCGTGGCTGCGCTCGCAGGGGCACTCGCCGTACGCGTGGAGCGTGCTGGGCGCGGCCGCCCAGGCGACCTCGCGCATTCCGCTGATGACGTACGTGACCTGCCCGACGTTCCGCTATCACCCGGCGGTGGTGGCGCAGAAGGCGGCGACGATGCAGTTGCTGTCGCAGGGGCGGTTCCGGCTGGGGCTCGGCTCAGGTGAGAATCTCAACGAGCATGTGGTGGGCGGCGGTTGGCCGTCCGTCGACGTGCGGCATGAAATGCTCGAAGAGGCGGTGGAGATCATCCGGGCGCTCTTCGAGGGCGGCCATGTGAATCACCACGGGGCGCACTACGACGTGGAATCCGCCCGGCTGTGGGACCTGCCGGACGAGCCGCCGCCCCTCGGCATCGCCGTCTCCGGCGAGCAGTCCTGCGCCCTCGCGGGCAGGCTCGCCGACCTGGTCATCGCCACGGAGCCCGAGCCGGGGCTGCTCCAGTCCTTCGACCGGCACGGCGGTGCGGGCAAGCCGCGCGTGGGTCAGCTGCCCGTGTGCTACGACCCCGACCGCGACACGGCCGTCCGGCGCGCACATGCCCAGTTCCGCTGGTTCGGCGGCGGCTGGAAGGTCAACTCCGAGCTGCCGCACCCGGATTCGTTCGAAGCGGCCACGCGGTTCGTCACGCCCGACGACGTCGCCGCGTCCATCCCGTGTGGCGACGATCCGGAAGCCTTCGTCGAGGCCGTACGCCCGTACGCCGAGGCCGGGTTCACCGAGATCGCCCTGGTGCAGATCGGCGGCGAGTCGCAGCCCGCCTATCTGGACTGGTCGGAGAAGACGCTGCTGCCCGCGCTACGCGACGCCTTCGTATGACGCCACGCCGCGACGGTGCGAGGGCCGTCGAAGCCTCCCCCTCGGACCCCGGGCCGGCCCCCCGGCGCTGAGACGCTAGCGAGCGCTAGCGCTCCGAGCCGGCCGGCCGGGCGTCCGTGTCCTCGTCGCCCTGAGCCGTGGCGGCGGGGCGCAGGGCCTTGGCGCTGTCCTTCAGGCGCTCCAGCGTGCGCGTCAGCTGCTGGAACGGAGACGTCGTCCGCGTCCCGGACGGCTGCTGTCCGCCGGGGGCGGCCTCGGCGGACTCGCGGTAGGCGGCGAGCGCCTCGTGGGCGCGCTCGGTCGCCTCCCGGTACAGGTTCCGGGAATCCGTCATGGCCTCCAGCGCCTCGGCGTACATCGCCACCCGCTTCCGTTCCCGGGCGAGTTCCTCCTCGAGAGTGAGGAGGTGCCAGTCCTCCCGCAGCGCGGTGAGGGCGTCGTCGGCACCGTCCGGCAGCGGCCGCGGCAGCGCGGCGAACCGCGTCACCGCCGCGACGAGGTCGGCCGGCTCCGAACCGTCCAGGAACACCGCGCGTACGGCGAAGTCCTCGGCGTCGTAACCGGACGGGGCCGGGGTGCCGGGCAGCGCCACCGCACCGCCGCGTGGCACCTCCACGTCGAACTCCCGCAGCGCCCAGTTCACGACCCGCAGCTGATGGGGCGCGGCCCGGTGTTCCACGACGCGGTGGCGCAGGCTCGGCGGCAGCCATCGCGCGAGGGGCAGCCGCCCGCGCTCGTCCGTGCTCATGGCCTCGTGGACGACGACGTGGACACACCATCCGCCGTGCCCGGAATTCCTCAGCAGGCGCCGTGCGTCCTTGTCGTCCTCGGGCAGGGGGTTGATCCTGCTCAGCGACAGGCCTGTGGCGGCGTCGTGGTCCCAGTCGCCGTACTCCGGCCAGAACCGGGTGACGGGGGACGGCCATGCCGGGTCCCACGGCTGTTCCGCCTCCGCGAGCAGGGTCCACTCCCGCCCGCCGCCCAGGTCGGGCGCGAGGCCCAGCCGGGCGCGTACGGTCACGTCGTCGGGAACCCGCCAACGGGCCTCGAAGACCTGCTCCGGAAAGTCGCCCCCGGCGTCGGGCACTTCCCGGAAGTCGTCGATGACCTGGCTGTCCTTGAGCTGTCGCAGGGTGTGACGGAGTACGCCTTCCGCGTCGGGTCCGACGTGGCGGCCGCGAGCCGGCCACACCGTGGGAGGCGTCGTGGGGCGGGCTGTGGGGGAGGTCGGCATGAGTCCACCGGGGAGCAGGGGCACGTATGGATACCAGTATCGTCGCCGCGGCCCGGCGGAGATCACTGGGGGTCCCACCGACCTCCGCCGCTGCCGCGCCGCCCAGTCGGCGAGCCGGCTTCGCGCTCCATGATCACTCAGCCCACCTGCACAAGGTCCTCCTCCCTGTCCGCCTCGGCGGAGAGGAGGTGTTCACACAACGATCTTGGACACCCTCGTTCTCGTCTCCGCAGACACCCCTCGGAATCGACCATCTAGGATGTCGGCCGCGCGTCGACGTCACATGCGGTTGCCGTCGCGCGCGGTCGTGCCTCATGGGCGTCGGTCGTACGTCCGTGAGCCGTCCATCTGGCTGTGTCCGGGTATCCCGGGGATCCGGGTATCTGTATCTACGGGGGCGAACTTCGGTGTTCGGAATCATCAGGCCATGCCGTCATCGCTTGGGCGAGGCCATGCGTACCGAGTGGATGGCGCATCTGTGTGGGCTGTGCCTGGCGCTGCGCGGCGAGTACGGGCAGTTCGCGCGGGTGGCCACCAACTACGACGGCCTGATCGTCTCGGTCCTGACCGAGGCGCAGTCGGAGCGTACCGGCGACTGGCGGCGAGGCGCCGGTCCGTGCCCGCTGCGCGGGATGCGGTCGGCGGACGTGGCACAGGGCGAGGGCGCGCGGCTGGCGGCGACGGTGTCGCTGGTGCTGGCCGCGGCGAAGATACGTGATCACGTGACCGACGGTGACGGCCTGTTGGGGCGCCGCCCGGTAACGCTGGCGGCACGTCGGATCGCCCATGGCTGGGACCGTGCGGGCGCCGCGGGCGGCGAACGGCTCGGCTTCGACACCGCGGTGCTGCTCGATGCGGTCGAACGCCAGGCGGAGATCGAGCGGTTGGCCGGTCCCGGCGGCTTGCTGCTGACGGTCACGGAGCCCACGGAGACGGCGACCGCCGCCGCCTTCGAGCACACCGCGGTGCTCGTCGGCCGCCCGGGCAACGCCGAACCGCTGGCGGAGGCCGGCCGTCTGTTCGGTCGGCTGGCGCATCTGCTGGACGCGGTGGAGGACCTGGACGCGGACGAGGCGTCCGGCGCGTGGAACCCGATCGCCGTGACCGGCGCGGACCGCGCCGAGGTGCGCCGGCTCTGCGACGACGCCATCCATGGGATCCGACTCGCCCTGTCCGAAGCCGAGTTCGTCGACGGGCGGCTGGTACGAGCGCTTCTGGGTGGCGAGTTGGAGCGTGCCGTCGACCGCGTCTTCGCCCCCCGGCACGGTCACCACCAGCACCGCCACCAGGCTCGGGGCCCGCGCATGCTGCCCTGGCTGGCACGCCGTACGGCGACGGAATCGCCCTCGGAGACCGGCACGGGCACGGCTTGTGGCGTCGGGGCGCTTGCGGGCGCGGCTCCGGAGGGTGCCTCGATGGCGTCGGGCCGGCCGCGGGAGGGGCAGTGCCGGCGGTGTGGCCAGTGGCGCCAGTTGTGCCGCGATTGCGGATTGTGCTTCAACTGCTGCACCTGCGGCGAGGACGCGGGCCCGGACGACGGAGAGCCCTGGCAGTTCGGCGACGGCAACCGCAACAGCGGCTCGGGCCAGGACGGTTCCGGGCGCGACGGCTGGTTCGGCGGCCCCGGCGGCGGCAACTCGGGCGGATCCTCCGGCGGTTCGGGTGGTGGCGGTCGTGGGTCCGGTGGCTCTGGTGGTTCCGGCGGTGGCTCGGGCGACGGCTGCTGCGGTGGCGGTGGCTGCTGCAACCCGTGCAAGTGCTGCGACTGCTGCGACTGAACGAGGGATGAGCCGGGCGGCCCCGCCCCTGCAGGGGAACCGGATGCGGGGTCCGCTCGTCGCTGTGCGCGTCGAGTACGGCGTACGCCACCGCTCGCGCTCGTGCGGCTGCGCCCCAATGGCGCTACCAGCGGCTGGCGTTGCCCAGTCCTGCAGTACGGCGACGGACGGCAACGGGCGTTGCTCCGGGTACGGGCGCAGCGTCACCGCCCCGAACATGCCCCGACTCCCCATCAACACCACCGGACATCAGCGCGTCGGTTCTATGACTTCCCTGCCGAGCGCTGGATCCATTTGCGGACGACCAACCCCATTGAGTCCACGTTCGCCACCGTCCGCCTGCGCACCGAGGTGACTGGCGGCGCCGGTTCCCGCACCGCCGCCCTGGCGATGGTCTTCAAGCCCGTCGAGTCCGCCCAGCGGCGGTGGCGGGCCGTGAACGCACCCCACCTCGCCGCCCTCGTCCGAGCGGGAGCCCGCTTCGAACGCGGCCAACTGGTCGAGCGCTCCGCCACCGTCGCGGCATAGGGTCTGGTGCACCATGACCGACCACCACACCTACGGCACCAGCACCCACACCGTCGACGAGCTGGTCCGGCTCGTCGGTGACCGCCTCGGGCTGGTCTTCACCGAGCGCGACAGCGATTACCGGGGCATCTACCTCCTTGCCGGCAGCCTCAACGGGCGGATCGAGATCCAGCCCAACGCGATCCCCGGCGACGACGGCGAAGACGACCTCTACGCTCCGGAACACCCCGCGCACCAGGTGCTGTTGCTCACCACCCCTGTCCTGGACCCCGCCCTACAAGCCCGCCTGGGCGCCATCGAAGGGCTCGTCCCCCTGAACCACGAGACCGTGTGAACAGCTATTGATCCACAGCGGGATCAGGTCGAACCCGTAAGCACTTCTCAGGACGCAACCGTGTTGCTGGCAACCTCGTCTCATAACCTCGTGCATGGAGACGTCAGATGCCATGTGTATCCACTTTGAGGAGGCGGTGGTGCTCGGAAGGGGCACGCGGTTGTTCGCAGGCGCCATGATCGTGGTCTGTTCGGTGCTCGTCGGCCCCAGTGCGCCAGGCGGCGCCCTCGTCGCCAGGTCACTGCCCGTCGAAGCCGTCAGGGAGGTCGTCCCGAACCGGGTCATGACGTGGAATATCTGCAACCCCTGCGAGGAAAGCAATGTCGACCGGGCAGCGGAGATCGCCGCGTATGCTCCCCAGGTCATCGGCCTGCAAGAAGCGTGCGTGGGTGATGTCGAGAGGATCCGGGACTATCTGGAGAGCCTTTACGGGCTGGTTTACCACGTCGAGTACGGGATGGTTCTTCGGAATTGGGGCCGCTGCGGGGGAGTGCCGTGGAGTCCGGGGGCTTTCGGCCAGGCGGTCCTCTCGGCGGCACCGATGACGGACCGCGTCAACGTGGAATACCCCGACGGCGGATCCGAAGACCGTGGGTACATGGCGGTCACCACCACCGTGGGCGGTCGGCTCGTCCGGGTCTTCAACACACACCTCGTCCAACGACGTCAAGAGGCAGTCCGTGCAGACCAGACCGGCGTACTCGCCGCCGAGGTCGCCCGGCACGACCGCGCGATCCTTCTCGGCGACTTCAACGCCGTGCCGGAGGCCTCCGAACTCTCCGGGATCTGGGCACTGGCCGCGGATACAGACCCCCAGTGCCGTCCCGCGTCCACCGGCACCTGCAAGCCGACCACCGACTGGCAGAGCAAGTTCGACTACATTTTCCTGCGAGGTCTCGTCCCGCTCGAGCACCGTGTGCATCCGACCTCGTACTCGGATCACCACCTGCTGCACGCCGACCTGGACCCAACGTGAGTGGGCATCACTGGTGTCTTGCCGAGGCGGCATGGAGCTGCCGCCGGTGAATGTTCTGCTGTCGTAGGTGGCTGAGAGTCTGGACCGGTGTTGATAAAAGGCTTCGAGAACGCCCCTCTTACCGAGGGCGAGGACCTGCTGGCGCTGCCGGGGTTCTGGGCGGCCTACCTGATGTGGCTGAGCCGGACAGAGGAGTACGACCCCGTTCCGGAATGGTTCGGTGTCGACGGGGCCGATGCCGACGCGGCCTGCGATGCGCTGAGCGACGAGGACCGGTGGCCTGTCTTCCGGATCCCGTTCGCGGGCGACCACACCGCGGTGGTCCTCGGCTACAACCTTCCCGACGACCCGGGAACGGAGTATTTCATCACCCACCCCGAGTGGGGACGGCATGGCCACCTGGCCACCGTCGGCGGCCACCAGGCCGGCCCGGGACTCTCCTGGAGAGAGCTCACGCACATCGCCCGCACGCCCGACCTCAACGCCCCGGGAGTCCACGCCGAATACGCACGCCTGCTCCTGCTGCTGCCCGCGCTCGGCGACCAGGCCATGCCCGAGGACGCCGCAGACATACTCGGCGACGCGCTGGCGCAGGCGGGCGTCCAGGCCACGCTGGGTCTCGCGGGAGCGCTCCTTGCGGAACACCCCTTGTGGGAGCCGGCTGAATGGACGCTTCCTGCCGCCTCCCCGCTCTCGGGCAGCCAGGAGCCCTTCCTTGGGATCCTGCACTGTGACGGGTCGGCGAGTCCGCGGTGCGGCACTCGCCTCGCCCAGGGCATCACCCGAGAGCAGAGCGACCGACTGGCCCACACACTCGGCACCTGGCCCGCCGCATGAACCGCGCACGCACAGCAGAGGGCCAGAAACAAGTCGCGGGCGGCCCGGGACCCTCTGGACCCCTGGGATTTCGACGCACGGTCACGGTCCCCATGCGCACCACCAGACGGCGTCCGCTGTCGTCGCGCACATCGGCCAACTCGGCTGCACAGGCGTTCGTTTCGGCCTCCAGCGCGGCGGCCGGCTTCCGCCGCGCGCCCTCCCCGACGATCTCGTCGATCAGGGAAGAGCCGTTGGTGGTGGTGCCGTCGGCGTTCACTACGCTGAGCAGTCGGGTAGCTCCGGGGCATTGCTGCACCGGAGCCCCCTAAGAACCGGACGTGCGAGTCATCCCCGCATCCGGCTCAAGCTGGCCTGTGGCTGCCGGTGGGTGTCGTGCTTCCGGTCGCCAGCGTGTGCCTGGCGATGACAGGTCGTGTGGATCAGCTCCAGGTTGCTCGGGTGGTCGCTGCCGCCCTTGCTGCGGTAGGTCAGATGATGCACTTCAGCTGCGAGTTCCGTCAGCGCCACGTCGAGGGCGGCGTTCGCCTCCCGGTCGCGGCCCTGCTGGGCAAGGGTGGGCAGCAGCGCCCAGGCGTGGAGCTGGGCGCGGACCAGGCCGCCGGGGGCTCCGGCCGCGCCGCGCTCGGCATAGGAGCGACGGGAGCCCAGCATCGGTGGTCATCGGATCCGCCCCTTCCTGCCGGCTGGATGCGGCGACGCCGGCGTCGCCGCGACCGTATCCGATCATCTCGGCGGTCCACGCGGACAACTGCCGGACTCGCAACCTGATGCACTCCCAGCTGCCCGGGCTGGGCTCGTAGGCACGGCACAGCATCACCGCTTAGTCCTGGCCGGGCCAGTCTGCGGGGTCGTGTTCCTAGCGGCACAGCATCGACTCCGATAGGCCCGGCGGCAGCAGACCGTCCGCGACGTACAGCTCACCGATCTGAGCGATGGTGTCGGCTCTCGACCGGCCCAACCCCAGCCGCCACGCCTCCAGTTCGGTGACCTCCGAGAGCTCCTCGCGGATCGCCGCGGCGATGTGCTGTCGTCCCCGCGGCCGCGGGGGTTCTGTGGCACCAACCATCACCATTGCGTGCGACTCGGTCCTCGGCGGTGCAACCTGGCTTGACCCGATTCGGACCTCGTGCAGATCGGCATTTTCACGACCTGTACCGTCCCAGGCTCAAGCACTGCAGAGGTGACGGGGAGTGAGAGTGCCGACAGGGATAGGCAACGGCCAAATCACACCAGCGAGCAGGACGGACGGGCCAGGGTTCAGTCCGCGGCGGTCGGTGTGGAGGACGCTCGGTCTGGTGGCGTTCGGGTGGGCAGCCGCCACGGCCAACACCTGCATCGCGTATGTGGCCTTCGGAGCGGACTGGATCCCCATCACCACCGGGGTACTTCTCTGTCTGGTCTTCACCGTCCTGCTGATCCTGCTTCACCGCGCCTGGTGGCTGGCGTTGCTGTCCGCGGTTCCTTCGCTGCTCGTCCTTGTCGGATCTGTCCAGTACGCGCCCGAGGGGGTCCTGGAGCACCGAGGCGTACGCGAGAGCGTTGTGGTCGTGGCGGACAGCGCAACTGGTACGTCCAGCAAGAACCACCGCCTCACCCTTCGGGGTACGGACGGAAACGAGCTGGAAGAGAAGCTGACGTACCGGGGTCGGTCCGGGGCGCCAGAGGTGGGCGAAAGGCTCGACATCGTTCGTGATCCGGGCGGCAAGGTGCCGATGGCGCAGGCCGACACCGTCGATGTCTCAGACGAGTTCGGCCGTCTGGTCGGCGGCACGGTGGGCTGGATGCTGATGGCGATCCTGGCGGGCAGGCGTGGCCATGTCCTGCGCCGCCGGGGCCACGAGCTCAGCGAGCCGTTCGACTGGTGACCCGGGCCCACGGTCCACGATCGGGAGCGGGTACGACCGACCTTCATCCGGCCTGACGGCCGGGGCTCGATGACGAGCGGGCTGACCTCCACCGGACGGTGCGGTTGCAGGGCGGTCGCCCGAACTGAGGGCGCCGAAATACGTTGTGACCGGCGGAAACCTCTCGACGAAATCACGCGGTCGACGTTCTGGGAGATTCAGACATGACAGTTGAAATCGACGATTGGACCTGTCGGGTGGATTTCCCGGAGGGCTGGATCCAACTGATGGCTGCGTCCGGAGAAACCGGCTGGGCCCGGGCAGCCGTGAACTCCCTCAACCCATCCGATCTCGTGGTCTCCGCAGAATCCTTCGAGCAGGGTCTGATCTCCCCGGCCCGGGAAGCCGAGCAGATCCAATCGGTTCTCTCCGCCGCCTTCTTCGTCGCGGGCGGCGCCCACTACGCCACTTTCACCGTCCAGATCTTCGGCGAGGACGGCGTCACTCTCTCGCTGGACGAGGTCGAGGACAGGCTACGCGGCCACAAGGAGATGGTGGGGGAGCCGGGGGTGAGCCGGGTCGACCTGTCCGCCGGCCCGGCAATCCGGTTGCAGGCCAGGTACCAGTCCAAGGGCGTCTTCGGGTTCGGCAAGAAGCTATGGGAGAGCGTCTCGTACGCCCTCCTGGTTCCGCAGACCTCGGATGTCCTCCTGGCGACCACGGCCTGGAACGCCAGTAAGCACAGGCAACAACTTGCCGCAGAGGCGGACGCGTTGATGAAGACCCTGCGTCACGTGCTGCTCGACGCCGAAGGCAATCCGATCTCCGATCCTGGGTCGACCACCTGATCACTGCGCTGGGTTGGCTAACACGTTCACGCCGCCTGGCATCGGGCGAGGGGGACCCTGGGCGACCGGGGTCGGGACGGCGAAGTGGAGTAGACCCGCCGCCGGGCCTGTGCTTCGGCCTCGGCATGTCCGTCGTCAGGCATCAGCGACTCCCTCCTACCGCTGGGCGGTCTCGGCACGATGCTCAGGGAGTTCACCGAGCTGGCGAACTTCGGCCCGCCCCGCCATCGGCGGCATCGAGCTGCTGGTATCCCGGCTTCCCAACGTCGGAGAGGTCGTCGGCCAGTCGCTGCCGGATGGGCTGGGGACGCGCAGCGCCGCGCTGTCGGCGCTGGCCGGCGTGCAGCCCCAAGTGCTCTCGCTGTCCGAGGGCTCACTGGCAGCCGGTCCGCCCGTGGTAGAGGATCGCGTTCACGATCTCCCGCATGTCGTAGGCGCCTTGATGGCCGCTGACCGGGCGGTGCCGGTCCTTCCGCGCGGTGATCACCGGCTCGATACCACTGCTCGTCCGATAAGTCACCGGGATACGGCTTGCGTTCACTCACCCCGCCGACCCCAGCAGGTGATCAGGTAATCGAAAAGTGCCCCTGACCAGCAAGAATGAGGATTGTCGAGGTCCTTGTTCCTGCCACCCCGGAGGCACTTCTCAGGTGCAGAGGACTATCGGGTCGTACCCGCGCGTCCGGGTCGAGGACAGTGGCCGCGGGGTGGCTCGCAGGCCGGCTCGGTCCTGCTGGTGGAAACGGCCCGCAAGACTGGTCTTGACCAGGCGATATCCGTGGCTCTTGCCCCGTGGCGGAAGCCTCGGGCCGTCCATGATCCGGGCAGGGTCCTGCTGGACGTCGCACTCGCGGTCGCGCTCGGCGGAGACTGTCTCGCCGATATCGCCGTGCTGCGAGCCGAGCCGAGCCGGCGTGCGGCGGGCCAGGGACCGCGTCCAGGCCAAGGAGATCGCGGTTCGGTTGGGGCTGTAGACGACGTCGGCGAAGGTCGAGGGGGTGCGTTCGACGGTCAGGCGCCTGACCGAGCGGGGGTGGCTGGGGCAGGAGACGTCGGGGATGTTCAGCGTCGGCCGGCGGCCCGTGGCCGTGCCGGACGCCGGCCCATCCGCGTGACCATCGACCTCCGGATCATCGCCTCGGCAAAAGCGGGCAGAACGCCGGCTGTCGCTCGCTGACGGGCGGGCTGCAGCATATCCGTGAACCGTCGCCTGCGGGGCGGGCGCGACGATGTGTACGGGGCGTTCCAGGCGTCGGGGAAGGAGGCGGCGCCGGGGACGACCAGGTTGGTGCGCTC
Organism: Streptomyces tailanensis; assembly: GCF_008386495.1. Lineage (GTDB taxonomy): Bacteria > Actinomycetota > Actinomycetes > Streptomycetales > Streptomycetaceae > Streptomyces > Streptomyces tailanensis. Next base: position 154,085 of record NZ_VTHJ01000009.1, read on the forward strand.
GTCGCATGCCAGGATGGCCCTGAGCCAGGTGCGCACCGCGTGGTGGAAGTCGTATGTGAGCGGCACCGGCGCGAGAAGCCAGTCGCGGCACTGACTGCCCGCGTGCGGGAGGTAGTCGCTCCGGTTTCTGCCGGGCCACGGGCTCTCCGGCTGGATGAGATGCAGTCCGTACCCCAGCTCGGTGAACACATCCAGCGCTCGGCCCAGAGCGACATGGTCGGAGCCGGGCAGGATCTCCAGCACGATCCAGAGCCGGTGCCGGCGTACCGTCTCCAGCGCGCCCGCCAGCACCTGGCCCTCCAGCGTCTCCACATCGATCTTGATGAGGTGGGGCCGGGCCGACCGTTCCTGGGTGAAGGCGTCCAGCGTGGTGACCGGCACGGTCACGCTCTCGGTGTACTTGCGATGCGCGGCGTTGAGGGAGTTGGAGGATTCGCCCTTCAGGGACAGGTGGAGCTCGGCATTGCCCGGCGCATCGGAGACTGCCGAGGTGATCAGCTCGAAGTCGAGGCAGTTGTGTCGGCGGATGTCCTCACAGATGCGCGCCGTGTCCGGTGTCGGTTCGAAGGCGTGCACCGACAACCGGTGGCCGTACAACGCGTCGATCAGCGCCGCATAGAGCCCGATGTGCGCGCCGACGTCGTACACCGCGCTGCCCGGGGGCGCCTGCTGCGCCACAGCCAGCAGCGTCGCCTGGGTCACGGGCTCGTACCCTGCCGGGCCCGATCGGCGCAGCTGCCGCTGTATGGCGGTCTGCTTGCGGCTCAGGACGTTGAGCGCGCGTGGATAGGAGCCGTCGGTCTCAAGGACGCCGGGATGGTGAGGGAGCCTGATGGCAAGAGGCATGGTGAGGAGAACTCCTCCGTATGGTCGGGCAGGCGCTCGAAGGGGCTGGGGGCGGGGAAGTAGCTGTCCAGGAAGCGCTGGACCATTGCCGCGTCGGGGTGTTGTCCGGCGGCACAGGTCACCGTGTCGTTGAGGCAGAAAGCGACATGCGATCGGGCGGCCAGCAGCCGACGCAGCCGTGGGGCGATGCCCGGCTGGGAGATGTCGATGTAGTCGTAGCGGATGCTGCCGGCCACGGCCCGGCCCGTGTGGAACACGTAGTAGTGGTGCAGCGAATTGGTGATCGAGATGTCGTCCGGGCTGCGGAAGGCGTGGGCGGCTGTGCGCTGGTGGGCCTCCGCGAAGACCTGTTCGATCTCGGCGAGCACACTGCGCCGCAGCGCGCACGGTGTGTGCTTCATCTTCTGGGTGACGCAGCTGCCGAAGCGGGCCTCCAGCAGCCGGCGGTTGGTGATGCCCGCGGCGGAGACCGGTACGTCGTCCGCGCCCGCGCTTCCGACGGGTGGCAGCAACGCCTTCGAGAGGAAGAACTTGCTGATGCCGTTGGCCAGGAAGAAGTGCTGCGGCACCGTGGGCCGCCCGAGGAAGACATCGTCGTTGAAGTAGAGGAACTGCTCGGAGAGCCCCTCGATGTGGTGCAGCTGGCTCTCGATGGCGTGCGAGTTGAACGTCGGGGGCGTGCGAGTTGAACGTCGGGAGCACGGCGGGGTCAGTGAAGATCTCCCGGTGGTCGACGACGGTGAGCCGGGGATGCCCGGTCTCCAGCCAGGAGGGCACCTGCTGGTCGGTGACGAGATAGACGTGCCGGATCCAGGGGGCGTACAGGTGCAGCGAGCGCAGCGCATAGCCTCGTCTTCAGTTGGCGGGTTTCGCCAAGCACCGCGCTCAGGTCGCGGTGACAACTCAGCGAACCGCTGCCGCTGGGTGAGGGGCAGCCACTTGCCCAGAGAGGGATGAGCCCATCACCGAGTTGCGGGAGGTGGTCAATGCGTTCTGTCGATTGAGATGGCAGCGGCCGCGTCGACTTGTGTGCCTGCTTCCTCGTCGAGCCGGTCCACGAGGAGCATCGCGGCATCGTCCGCAAGGCGCCCCTGGGGGGTGTGGCGGATCAATGCCTGGTGCAGCTGCTCCAGGAACTCCGGCGGGGTGCGGGAGTGCACCGCTTCCATGGCCTGGGGCAGGGCGAAGAAGTCGTTGTCGCGATTGCGGGCTTCGATCACGCCGTCGGTGTGCAGCAGCAGACGGTCGCCGGGTGCGAAGGGGTAGCTCTCCGGCTTGGCGGGAGGACCGGTGAGGAAGTCTTCCAGGCCGAGCGGTGGTAGTGGTGAGGTGGGCATCAGCGCCTGGACCTTGCCCTGGCGCAACAACAGTGGGGGCGGATGGCCGCGGTTGACCACTTGGACGACGAATGTGTCGGGTACCTGAGCCACGACCGCGGTGACGAAGTCCTCCGCCTGGTCTCTCGCCTCGTCCTGGCCGGCCGCACTCGGCACGGCGCACTCCCGCCTGAGCGCAGCCGCGCAGTGATGCATCACCTCCACCAGGTCCTCCTCGTAGTGCACGGCCTCCCGGAACGCGCCCAGCACGGCTGCGGCCAAGCGCACGGCAGGAAGCCCCTTGCCGCGGACATCCCCCACGATCATCCGGACCCCGTACCGTGTTTGCAGCGCCTCGTACAGGTCACCGCCGATCTGCGCTTCCGTCTCAGCCGCGAGGTACATGCTGGCCACCCGCACCGGGCCCAGCCGGGTGGGTACAGGTCGCAGGAGGACTTGCTGGGCTGCCACGGCGACCCGGCGAACCTGGTTGAGCTCGCTCTGCCTGCGCGTACGCACGGCCTTACTCATGGTGACACTGACAATTGACACCACGACGGCGGCCGCAAGGTTGCTGTAGACCTGGCCACCCCAGCTCTGGTGCAGGGTGGCCGTGATCAGGGTGACAGCCACAGCTCCAGTCGCTGTCGCGAGGGTGCCTTTCGGGCCCGTCGTCAGCGAAGCCAATGCCGGCATCGCGGCGAGGACAGGACCGGTATACACAACGTGTGCGGGCGAGAGCTCGATCCCCAGCGCCATCAGTACGATCATGAACGGCACACACTGCGCGAGCCGCATGAGGGCCCGGCTATGACCGCCCGCTGCTGATGGGCCGGATGAGCGGAAGAGCGACCGCATGGGTATAGCCTGCCTCGCTGAGGTCGGGTGTTCCACTCAACGCTCTTGTAGCCCGCCGACTCAGCCGCTGATCCGCCAACCGGAACGGACGGCTGTCAGTGCTCGTCCATAGGATCACGGCATGTCCGATGCCTTCACCGTCCTGTGGACCCATGACACGTGCCGTGCCCTGCGTAAGGCGGGGCGCGTGGGCGAGCGGCCGCCGGTCGCCTTCAGCGGCGTCCATTCCTCCCTGCCCGCCTGGTCGGGTGCCTGCGTTGGGGACGAGGTGTACGCGCTGCACGTCAACCGGGGCGTCGTGTTCGTGGTGAGCCGGATGCGGGTGATCGACATGGAGCGGCGTGAGTGCTGCGGCACCGCCCCGGCGACATGGCGGGAGTCGGCGTTTCCCGGGCACAGCGACTGGTCGATACTCGGTGCCGGCGGCTGTGGTGCCGCGGCGGTGCACGTGGACGCGACGCCCGTACGCTTCGATATGCCGATCCCGGGCGATCTTCTGGCAAGGCTTACCTGGCGTAACCGCCGAGGCCAGACCCGCGGTCTGAAATACCTGGTCGATGGGCGTCTCGAGCGCTCGGTCAGCCTCCAGGGGTTCTACCGTCTGACCTTCGAGTCAGCTGACGAGTTGGCGGAGGCCGTCAGCAACACCGTCCCTTGATGCCGACAGACGAGCGGCCAACCGAATCAGCCGCAACGACCATCCCTCCCGGGAGCACTCACGACCGGCATATACGGGCGGGTTCGACGGGCCGGCGCTGGGACTCACCCCTGCCGATATCCACCAGCGGAAGCGTCCACACGGCCGCCATGGTCGTGTACATGCAGCCAGGCTCCCGTACCGCCACCCCCGCCCACGCCGACCACCCCGCCCGCCAGCGGCTGCGGCCCTCAGGTAGCAACGAGGTCGAGCGGGGCAGCGGGCACGTTGGATATGACTGCACCGCTGGCTGCGATCGAGGGGTGACAGGGCGACGCTCGGTGTGACAGAGGCGTGTTGGCCTCGCTACCGGCTCCGCGCCCGCTCCGTAGACGTCGCCCCGGGCCCAACCGCTCCGGAACAGAGACTGGGCACGAGCCGCGCCGCGCCGGGGCGTCGTGCGGTACGCGGTTCCGGCACTCCCGCCGCGGCCGCCGTGCCTGACCGACTTGCCGCACCTGGCCCACCACACCTTCGATCTGACGATCGCCCGTAAGGCGTGTTGATCACCTACCGCCGCGAGAACGGCGCCGCGGAGACCACCTGGGAGGCCGCCTTCTCGGGCTACCGCGTCCTGCCGAACGGCGTCGTCGACATGGACGCCGACAGCATCACGCTACGGAGCGAGACCGACGAGGACCGTGCTCCACTTCCGCGAGGAGCGGTTTGCCACGCGCCGCGACCGGCACGCCCAGCAGCGGGCGGCGCCGCCATCACACGGATTGCCCGCGCCGCCCTTGTCCTGCTCCAGCTCGAACACCGCCGCACCGCTTGACGCGGTTCGTACGGACCACCTTGATGAACAGCCGCCCCTGGGCACCGACGACCTCGATGACGGCTCGGCGGCCCGGCCGGTAGGCGCGTACCCGGCGCCGTGCCGGACCCGCACCGCAGCCGAGGTCCCGCAACAGCCGGGCGAGCGCGGCCGGATCGCAGGCCGACGGCAGGCCGGGCAGCCAGGGGTCGTACGGGAAGCGCCAGACCGCGACCCGGGTGGAGCCGTTGTCCAGCACGGTCGCGCCGCGCGGGATGCGGCCGGTACGGGCACCGATCCGCTGCGGGCAGGTGCGCCCGTCGGGCCCGCGGACCTCTACCCGGTAGGAGGCAGTGCATCCGTAACCGGGCTGGTGGTCCACGTGATCGACGCACCAGGACGCCAGCCGACCGCCGGACGGTTCCAGTGCCGCCGCCAGCAGGCCGCCGGCGTCCGGACCGGTCAGCAGGCGCAGAGCGGGCTGCTCAGGAGTGATGGACATGGGCACAACGCTGCGCGGTCTCTGTGAATCGACGCCGTGGCTTGGATGAAAAAGTCCTCATGTTCCCGCCTGAGAGCCCCAAGACGGTCAAAGGCGAAGATCACGAAGCGTCACGAGACGTTACCGAGAAGGGGGCAGTGAGTGAACTGGGCCATTCTCATGACCAGGAGGCTGACCCGGAAGAAGCCTGCCCGCGACTGGGCGAAGAGGCCGAGTCCGCCGGCCGAGCCGGCCTACGAGGAAGACTCGGGGCCGTCGTCGCCGAACTGCCGGTGTCGGGTCATCGAGCGGTGAGGACGTGCGCCCACGGCTCATCGATGTCGGCCAGACCCAGCACGGCGACCACGTTGTCGAGCGTTCCGGCGCCGAACCAGCGCCGCACGGCGTCGTCGTCGCCCAGCGTGTCTGCAGGGGATCTTGTTCGTGCTGCACACGGGCATCCAGTGGGAGTGGCTGCCGCAGAGCTCGGCTTCGGCTCCGGGATGACGTGTGGGGGTCGGCTGCGGGACTGGAACGAGTCCGGGGTGTGGGACGGCCTGCACCAGGTGTTGCTGACCGAGCTGCACCGGGCCGGGAAGCTGGACTGGTCGCGGGCGGTGATCGACGGCTCGCACCGGCAGGCGCGTCGGGGCGGCCCAAAACCGGGCCGAGTCCGGTCGACCGCGCCAGACCGGGCTCGAAGCACCACGTGATCACCGACGCGCACGGCACTCCTCTGGCCATCACCCTCAACGGCGGCAACCGGCACGATGTCACCCAGTTGATGCCCCTGCTCGATGCGATACCGCACATCAAGGGTCGCACCGGTCGCTCTCGTCACCGCCCACGGCAGCTGTTCGCCGACCGTGGCTACGACTTCGACAAGTACCGCCGCCTGCTCTGGAAACGTGGGATCAAGCCGGTCATCGCCCGACGCGGCGTGCCGCACGGGTCCGGGCTCGGCACCGTCCGCTGGGTGGTCGAGCGCACGAATGCCTGGATCCATGGCTTCCGCCGCTTGCGCATCCGGTGGGAGATCCGCGACGACATCCACGAGGCATTCCTGAAGCTGGCCTGCTGCGTGATCACCTACCGCCGCGTCCGAGCATTGTGTTAGCTCCTCTTAGCCCGGGGGCGGTTGGACCGTTCTGTTCCCTGTGCCAGAGGGGGAAGTCAGTGCGGGCGCGTCCAGGGATGGCCTCGGATGCCGCGACGCCGAAGCGACACCGGACCCACTGGTGGGATCACTCCACCAGGCAGAGACCGCCGATCCATGGATAAACCTTCCTCTCCCGCCCCTGCGCGGGCGCCCCTACGGTCGAGGCCGCGGGCGCTCACCGGCCCGCCGTAACGAAGGAGCGAGACCCCCATGAAGATGACCGGCAACACGATCCTGATCACCGGCGGCACCTCGGGCATCGGGCTCGGCCTGGCCCTGCGCCTGCACGAGGCCGGCAACAAGGTGGTCGTCGCCGGCCGGCGCAAGGAACTCCTCGACGAGATCACGGCCGAGCACCCGGGCATCGACGCGCTCGTCCTCGATGTCGCGGACCCCGACTCGATTGCCCGGGCCCGTGAGACCGTGGCGGCGAGCCACCCCGGGCTGAACGTCCTGGTCAACAACGCCGGCATCATGCTGCGGGAGAACCTCCTCGACCCGGCCGGACTCCCGGCCGCCGAGGATCACGTCACGGTCAACCTGCTCGGCACGATCCGGATGACGTACGCCTTCCTGCCGCTGCTGGTGGGCAAGGACGACGCGGTCGTCATGAACGTCACCTCGTCGCTGGCGTTCGTCCCGTACCCGAGCACCCCGGCCTACAGCGCGACCAAGGCCGCGCTGCACTCCTTCTCCGAGAGCCTGCGCATTCAACTCGCCGGTGCTGACGTCGGCGTCCAGGTGATCGAGGTGGTCCCGCCGGGCGTGCGCACGACCCTGCTGGGCCAGCAGGACGACGACCACGCCATGCCGTTGGACGACTTCCTCACCGAGACCCTCGACCTGCTGCGCGAGAACCCCGACGCGAAGGAGCTTGTCGTCGAGCGCGCCAGGTTCATCCGCGACGCGGAGACCAACGGCTCCTACGACGATGTCCTCGCCATGATCAGCGGCATCTGACCGACCTGTGATGACCGGCGCGAAACACACGGACGAAGACGACGAAGACACCGTCGGAACAGCACGCGGGCGGGCCCTGTGGGGTCACATCATGGGCGAACGCGAGCTGGACCCGCCTCGGGGAGGTCCTCACCGAAGACGCGGAACGGTAAGGAAGCGTCTTCGGCTTCGCCCCGGTCGTCGGACTGGAGGCGACCAGCTCCGTCCCGAGTGCCGACGGGCACGCGAGCGCCCGTCACACGACGAACATCGTCGTGTCGGACGGGCCGAGCGACGAGGCCCGGGGCCGGTCCAAAGCGTTGGGCGTCGTCGACGGGGGACCGTCGCCGCAGGCCGTCTTCCCTGCCGGCGGCCTGCGGCGCACCGCCGACGGTCGGCGAGTTTCCCAGCGGGTCATGCAGGTCGAGTGACCATCGGGTCGTCTCGCTGCGAGCGCCCTCGGCGTCGGCCGTATGGGCGGCTTCGCGCGGGTGGGAGAGGACTGCTCATCCATGGATCGGCGGTCTCTGGATAGTCGGGCGGGACGCGGCGAGGATGGGGGCATGGACAAGAAGGAACTGGCGGAATTCCTGCGGCGCCGGCGTGAGATGTTGCGCCCCCGCGACGTCGGGCTGGTCGAGGGGCCGCGCAGGCGTACGCAGGGGCTGCGCCGCGAGGAGGTCGCGCAGCTCGCCGGCATGTCCACCGACTACTACGCCCGGCTGGAACAGCAGCGTGCTCCGCAGCCTTCCGTCCAGATCACCACGGCTCTCGCCCGGGCGCTGCGGCTCACCCTGGACGAACGCGACCATCTCTTCGTCCTCATCGGCCACAACGCCCCGGCCCGCTTCCACCGCTCCGAACATGTCAGCCCGACACTGATGCGGGTCCTGGACCGCCTGGACGACTCCCCGGCCCTGGTGCAGACCGACCTGGTCGACACCCTCGCGATGAACCCGTTGGCCGTGGCGCTGCTCGGCGACCAGACCCGCCACACCGGTCTGGCCCGCAGCGGCTTCTACCGCTGGTTCATGGACCCGGCCGAACGTCTGATGGTTCCCGAGGAGAACCGCGAACGCCACGGGCGTGCCCAGGCAGCACGCCTGCGGGCCGCGCTGACAGCCGGCAGCGACACCCCCCGAGCCGCCCGGATCCTCGTCGAACTCCAGGAACACAGCCCCGAGTTCGTCCGCGTGTGGGAACTCCAGGAGGTCGCCCAACGCTACGACGACTGCAAGACCATCCTCCATCCCGAACTCGGCCGCATCGACGTCGACGCCCAGGTCCTGTTCACCGAGAACCGCGCCCAGACCCTGGTGGTGCTGACCACGCGCCCCGGCACGGAGAGCCACAGCAAACTCGAACTGCTCTCCGTCATAGGGCACCAGCAGCTCACCCCCTGACATCCTGGGCCGGGAGACGGGTCAGGGCTCGGCGCAGGAGGGGCCCGAACAGGTTGGAGACCTGTGTCCCGAACACGGTCAGGGGCGCTGGTGATGCATGCGGGTCACGGTCCAGGACGCCGGAAGTCGTAGGGACCGGCGGCGCGGCACCCCGCGCACCCACTTCCGCACGGCTCTTGCTCTGCGCGCTGCGGCCAGACAGGTGGGCCCTGTGCTGTCCGGGCTCCGTGATCGGGCCGCCGGTTTGACCGGATGCCCCCTCCGTTTTACTCTCGAATGCGTACGGAGGTAGCATCCGTTTTGCTGCCGCCGCAGGGTCACGGCAGGCAGGAGGGCGCATGAGCGCCGGTGAACTGCGGGGACGCAAGCCCCGCGCGGACGTCCAGCGCAACCGCGCTGCCCTCCTGGAGACCGCGCAGCGTCACTTCCTGCAGCACGGGGTCGGCACCTCCCTGGAGGCGGTGGCCAAGGAGGCCGGCGTCGGGCCCGGCACCCTGTACCGGCACTTCCCCACCCGGGAGGCGCTGCTGGCGGCTGTGCTGCAGACGCGCTCCGAGGAGCTGGTGGCCCGTCAGGCGGACATCGAGCAGCTCGACGACCCCGCCGAGGCGCTGGAGCAGTGGCTGCGGGCGATGGAGGACTACTTCAGCGCCTTCAGCGGGCTGCCGGACCCGCTCATGGCCGCGGCCAGGGCGCAGGAGCCGGACAACCCGCTCACGATTCCCTGCGACATCCTCATCTCCGCCACCGATGAGTACGTGCGAGCCGCGCAGCTCGGGGGGCGCGTGCGCGTGTCGGTGCGCGGGCACGACCTGTTCCTCGCGGCCTGTTCCGTTGCCTGGATCAAGGGCACCGGTACCGAGGAGGAGCCGCTCGACCGGCTCCGCACGCTCATCGCGAGCGGCTACCGCGAGCGGGACAACATCCAGGTGTAGACGTCAGGCCCCCCGACCCGGCCCCGCAACACCAGGTGGCACCACCACCCAGCCATCACATCGCGCTGCCCTCAGGGGCGGTGCAACCTCCCAAAGGACAAATCATGAAAATTACTGTCATAGGCGCTGGTGCCATCGGCGGGAACCTCGCTGCCAAGCTCAGCACGGCCGGTCACGACGTCCAGGTGGCCGACGCCCGCGGCCCCGAGGCCGTCCGGGCGGAAGTGCTGGAGTCCGGGGCCCGCGCGGCGGACCCGTCGTGTACTCCTCCGTCGCCGCGTCCGTGCCCGCGCTCGCCGTCGGGCAGAGCGACTACGCCATGGCCAACGCCTACCTGGACACGGTCGCCGAGGCGCGCCCGTACGGGCTGCCGCTGGTCAGCGTGGCGTGGCCGAGCTGGCAGGACACCGGCATGGGCCCGACGCGCAGCGCCGCGTACCAGTCGTCCGGCCTCGCGACGCTCTCGGATGAGCAGGGACTGCGCCTGCTCGACCGGGCGTTGGCGAGCGGCGCGCGGGTGGTCGTGCCCGCCGTGGTGCGGCCGTACGCGGACTGGCGTCCGGAGCGGTTGACCGACCGCCGACTGGCCCCGGAGCCTGCCACCTCCGGGCCTGCCACCTCCAGGCCCGCCACCGCTGAGCCCGCCGTCATGGTGGCCCACGAGGCCTCGCCTACCGCGGCCCCCGGAGCGCTCAAGGAGGCGGCCGACGCGGCGGCCTCCTGGCTCCTGGACCGGCTCGCGCTGGAGCTGCGGTTCGACCGGGCGAGGCTCGCCGGGAACGTACCGGTGCACGACTACGGCATCGACTCGATCCTGGTCACCCAGCTCGTCCAGACCGTCGGCAAGCAGCTCGACGTGGCCCTGGACCCGTCCGCGATCCTCGAGCACCCGACCGCCGACGAGTTCGCGGCCTACCTCACCGAGGAGCACCCGGACGGCCTGCTCGCCGCCTTCGGCACGGCCCCCTCCGACGCCCCGGCACCCGCGGCACCGCAGGCCCCCGAGGCCTCGGCCACCCGAGCCGTCGTCGTCGAAGCGGCGGTACCGGCGGCCGCACAACCGGCGTCCACCGGAGGAGACATCGCGGTGGTCGGCCTGTCCTGCAGGTTCCCCGACGCCCCGTCCGGCGACGCCTACTGGGAGCTGCTGCGGCAGGGCCGTTCGGCGCTGCGTCCCGTACCGCAGGAGCGCTTCGGTAAGCCGGTGGGTCACCACGCAGGGCTGCTGCCCGACGTACTCCGCTTCGACCCGGACGCGTTCCTGCTGTCGGAAGGCGACGTCGCCGCCATGGATCCGCAGGCGCTGCTGCTCCTCGAAGAGGTGAACAGCGCCGTGCACCACGCCGGTTACCGCCCCGCGGAGCTGAAGGGCCACCGGGTCGGTGTGTACGTCGGCGGTCGTGCGGCGCACATGCCGGACGAGGAGCGGCTTGCGCAGGCGCAGAACCCCGTGGTGATCACCGGCCAGAACTATCTGTCCGCGAACATCTCGCAGTTCTTCGACTTCCGCGGCCCGAGCCTCGTGATCGACACCGCCTGCTCCTCGGCCCTGGTGGCGATGGACATGGCCGCGCGGGCGCTGCGCACGGGCGACATCGAGTCGGCCGTCGTCGCGGGAGTGAGCCTGCTCGCCGACGACAAGCCGTACGACCTGTTCGGCCGGCGCGGACTGCTCAACCCGGGCGAAGAGTTCCACCTGTTCGACCGCAGGGCGGCCGGTCTGATCCTCGGCGAGGGCGTCGGCGTCGTCGTCCTCAAGCCGCTGGAGCGGGCGCAGGCCGACGGGGACCGGGTGCTCGCGGTCCTCAAGGGCATCGCGATCAACAACGACGGCAGGACCGCGGGCCCGGCGACCCCCAACCTCCAGGCGCAGAAGGAGGTGATGGTCACGGCGCTCGCGCAGAGCGGCGTCGGTACCGAGGACGTCGGCTGGGTGGAGGCCAACGGCTCCGGCACGACCGTCACCGACCTGCTCGAACTCAAGGCGGTGCAGGCCGTCTACCGGACCGGGTCCACACGTCCTGTGGCGCTCGGCTCGGTCAAGCCGAACATCGGCCACCCGCTGACGGCCGAGGGGATCGCGGCGTTCATCAAGGTGGTGCTGATGTCGCACCACCAGGAGCAGGTGCCGTTCCGCTCCGGGCAGGAGCCGCTCGACCACTTCGACGTGGCCGCGTCGCCGCTGTACTTCCCCCGGGCGTCCCGCCCCTGGCCCGAGGACGCGGGCGTCGCCGCGCTCAACTGCTTCGCCGACGGCGGGACCAACGCGCACCTGCTGCTCGCGCCGGCGCCCGGGGCCCCGCGGCCGACCAGGCGACCGCTGCCGGAGCCCGAACTGAACCGGAGGACCGTCATCAGAGGCACCGTCGAGCCCGCGGCCCCGGCCGGCGGCCTGTTCTGGGAGAGCTACCGATGAGCGCGGAGCCACGGCTGCCCGTGGTGTTCATGTTCTCCGGGCAGGGCTCCCAGTACTACGGCATGGGCAAGGAACTCTTCGACAGCAACGAGGTGTTCCGCACCTCTCTGCTGCGCCTGGACGCCGTGGTCCGCGAGCACCTGGGCGAGTCGGTCGTCGACCGCGTCTTCGACCCCGCCAAGCCCAGGAACCACCCCCTCGACGACACCCGGATCACCCATCCCGCGATCGTCATGATCGAGCTAGCCCTCGCCGAGACCCTGCGCGCGGAGGGCATCGAGCCCGCCTACGTGCTCGGCTCCAGCCTCGGCGAGTACGCGGCGGCCGTCGTCGCGGGCAGCCTGTCCGCGGACGACTGCCTGCGCGTGCTTGTCCGGCAGGCCGGCATCATGGCCGGCAGCCCCCGCGGCGGCATGCTCGCCGTGCTGGCCGGGCCCGAGGTCATGGACACCGTGACCGAGCTGGGCACCTGCGAGGTCGCGGCCCGCAACTACCCGGGCAACTTCGTGGTCGCGGCCGGGGAGGCCGAACTGGCTGCGGCCGAGGCGGAGTTGCGCGCGGCCGACGTGCTGCACCTGCGGCTGCCCGTCGAGTACGCCTTCCACTCCCGGCTCCTCGATCCGGTCGTCGGGGCGTGCCGCAGCAGCTTCGAGGGCGTGGCGCTCGCACGGCCGCGCATCCCCTGGGTCTCCTGCGCCAGCGGCGGACTCGTGGAGGATGTCACCGCGGAGCACTTCTGGCACGCCGCGCGGCGGACGATCGACTTCGAGCGCGCCATGGCTGGACTGCGGGCCCGGAGGGACTTCCTGTACCTGGACCTCGGCCCGTCGGGCAGCCTGTACAACTTCGTCCGCGCCCTGCTCCCCGCGGGTTCGGGCGCCCGATCCCTGCCGCTGCTCAGCCAGTTCGCCAAGGACACCGACCTGTTGGCCGAGGTCCGGACACACGCTGCCTCGACGACACCACGGAAGGCGCACGGAATGAAGGTCTACGGATTCCCGGGCCAGGGATCTCAACGCCGGGGCATGGGAAGGGAACTGTTCGCGCGGTTCCCCGCCGAGACGGCGATCGCCGACGAGGTGCTCGGCTACTCGATCGAGGAGCTCTGCGTCAGCGACCCGCAACGACGGTTCGGCCGCACCGAGTTCACCCAGCCCGCCCTCTACGTCGTCGGCGCGCTGTCCTATCTGGACCGGCTCGCCGAGGACCCGGTGCCGCCGGACCACGTGATCGGGCACAGCCTCGGCGAGTACGTGGCGCTGTTCGCCGCAGGTGTCTTCGACTTCGCGACCGGACTGCGCCTGGTGCGGCGGCGCGGTGAGCTCATGGCCGCCGCGGGAGGCGGGGCGATGGCCGCGGTCGTCGGCGTCGACGAGGCGACCGTCACGCGCGTACTCACCGAATCGGACCTCGGCGAGCTGGACCTGGGCCAACTACAACGCCATGGACCAGTTCGTGGTCTCCGGCCCCGGCGAGCTGATCGACACGGCCTGCGCAGCCTTCGAGTCCGCAGGTGCCCGCACGGTCCGGCTGCATGTCAGCGCCCCACTGCACTCGCGGTACATGCGCCCGGCGGCGGAGGAGTTCGGCCGGTTCCTCGACGGGGTCACCCTGCACCCGCCGAAGATCCCCGTACTCGCCAACGTCGACGCGCAGCCGTACACGGCCGACACGGTCAGGGAGCGGCTGACGTCGCAGATCGCCTCGTCGGTCCGGTGGACCGACACGGTGCGCACCTTGATGGCGTACGGAGACTTCGAGTTCACGGAGCTGGGACCGGGCAGGGTCCTGACGAAGCTGGTGACGCGCATCAGGGAGGTTGCGGAACCGCTCCTCCCGCCCGCCGACCGGCCGGCCGCCCAGGCGCGGGCCGTGGCCGGGACGCGGACCGACGAGGACGAGCCGGCGGGGATCGACGCCGAATCGCTCGGCGCCCGCAGCTTCCGCGAACGGTACGGGCTGCGGCGCTCCTACGTCGTGGGGTCGATGTACGGCGGGGTGTCAGGGCGGGAGCTGGTGCGCGCGGCGTCGAAGACGGGTCTGCTCGGCTTCCTCGGCATCGGCGGGCTCCAAAGCGACGAGGTGGACCGGCAGTTGCACGGCCTGGCCGAGGACCTCGGCCCGCACTGCCACGGGGTGAATCTGCTCTACCCGCACCGGGCGCCGGAACAGGAGGCTCCGCTCGTCGACGCGCTGCTGCGCCACGGTGTCGGCCTGGTCGAGGCGTCCGGCTACCCCTTCGTCACCGAGGAGTTGGTGCGCTTCCGGCTCAAGGGCGGCCGGATCCTCGCGAAGGTGTCCAGGACCGACCTGGCCGCGGCCTTCCTCGCGCCACCGCCGCGGCAGCACGTCGCGATGCTGCTCGCCAGGGGATCGGTGACGGAACCAGGAGGCCGCCGCCGCGGCCGTGCGCCCCATGGCGGACGACCTGTGCGTCGAGGCGGACGGCGGCTGGCTGACCGGCACGGCGGGCCCGCTCTCCCTGCTCCCCGCGGTGCTGCGGCTCCGGGACGATGCGGCGCTGCCGGGACACTGGGTGCACGTGGGATGCGCGGGCGGCATCGGCACCCCGGAGGCGGCCGCCGCGGCGTTCCTGATGGGCGCCGACTTCGTGCTGACCGGCTCGGTCAACCAGTGCTCCGTGGAGGCGGCCACCAGCGCCGCCGTCAAGGACCTTCTGCAGGAGGCCCAGGAGTACGACGTGGACACCGCGCCCCGGAGCGAGCTGTTCGAACATGGGGTACAGGCGCGCTACTTGAAGCGCGGTCAGTTCTTCCCGGCCCGGGCGTCCAGGCTGCACGACCTGTGGCGCTGACACGCGTCCGTCGCCGAACTCGACGCCCCCACCAGGAAGCAGGTCTTCGACCGCTACCTGGGCGGAGAACACCAGGGGGCGACGGTGGCGGACCCCGACCCCAAGGCGGAGCTGGCCGATGTGTTCCGCGCCTACTTCCGGCGCGGCTTCCGCCTCGCGGTGACGGGAGACCGGCAGTCCACCGTGGACTACCTGGTGCACTGCGGACCGGCGATGGGTGCCTTCAACCAGTCGGTCGCCGGGACCAGTCTGCAGCCGTGGCGGGCCCGCACCGTCGAGGCGGTCGCCGACCACCTCATGGACGGCGCCGCCGCCCACGTCACGGCCCGGATGCGGGCCCTGCGACCGGCACAAAAGATCTAGAGAGACGGAGGAAGGAAACCTACGATCAGCAACCCTCCCGGCGGGGCACCACCGGTTTCACTGCGACGAAGGGGACCACCTCCCCGCGCGCTAAACCTCTCGACCAGCACAACTCCCCTTTCACCGGTACACAAATGCTGACGCCTGCGCGCTCGGCAGAGGAGTTCACCATGAGCACGGTGCCGCACAGCGAGCCCCTGATCTTCAACCCGTTCACGCCGGAATTCATGGCCGACCCATACCCGCACTACGCGGAGCTGCGCCGCGAGGTCCCGGTGCACGAACATCCCGGCGGCTTCTGGATGTTGTCCCGCTACGCGGACGTGGACGCGCTGCTGCGCTCCGGGCTCTCCGTCGAGCAGCGCCACGTCGCCCCCGGCCCGTTCCGCGACGCGTACACGAACGCGGGCGTCACGGACGAGCCGCGCCTGAAGGGCCTCGCCCTGCTCGACCGGGACGCACCGGACCACACCCGGCTGCGCAAGCTGGTCTCCAAGGCGTTCACGCCGCGCGCCATCTACGGCATGGAGCCGCAGATCCAAGCCCTCGTCGACGAGGCGCTCGACGGCATCGCCGCGGCCGGCGGCGGCGACCTGGTCGAATCCCTCGCGTTCCCACTGCCGTTCACCGTCATAGCGCGGATGCTCGGGATGCCGCCGACCGACACCAAGCGCATGCGGTACCTCACCGGCCTGCTGATGCGCTCCGTCGAACCGACCACGGACCCCGAGGTGATGAGTGCCGTCGAGGCCGCCGACGCGGAGCTGTTCGACCTGGTCGGCGAGGCCGTCGCGTGGAAGCGGGACAACCCCGGCGACGACCTGCTCAGCCAGCTCATCGCGGTCGAGGACGATGGCGACGTCCTCAGCCACGACGAGCTCGTGGCCCAGGTCACCATGCTCTACGTCGCGGGCCACGAGACGACCGTGAACCTCATCTCCGGCGGCACGCTCGCCCTGCTGCGCAACCCCGACCAGCTGGAACTGCTGCGCGCCAAGCCGGAGATCATCGAGAACGCCGTCGAGGAGATGATGCGGTACGACGCCCCGGTGCACAACAGCCGCCGGATCAACCTGGAGCCGTACCACGTCGGCGGGTTCGAGATCCCCCCCGGGCTCGTTCATCCTCGCCAACCTGGCCGGCGCCAACCGTGACGAGGAGTTCTTCGGCCCCGACGCCGAGGAGCTGCGCCTGGACCGCGAAAACGCCCGCAAGCAGTTCTCCCGCGGCGGCGGCATCCACCACTGCCTGGGCGCGGCGCTGGCCCGTATCGAGGGCCGGGTGGCGATCGGCGGCCTTGTGCGGCGCTTCCGCGACCTGGCCCTGAACGGCGAGGTCGAGTGGAACGGCCTGCTCAGCCTGCGCGGTGCGGCCCGGCTGCCGGTCAGCGTGTGAGCGACGAGACGACGGCCGCGTACCGAAAGGATCAGTGAAGATGACCAGCGTTGCCCCCGGCACCGCATGCCAGGTGAAGGACCTCCCGGTGGCCGAACGGCGCGACGACGCCTGGCGGATGCTGGGCGACCGGGGAGAGGTCGCGCCCATGGCGGACGGCCTCGCGGTGACCGGCCTCGCCGGCGTCAAGGAGATGCTCAGGGAACCGAACCGGTTCTCCGCCAAGATGGTGTTCGACGGTGTGGAGAGCGGCTACCCCCTCATCCCGCTGGGCTATGACCCGCCCGAGCAGACCCGCTACCGCCGCACCCTGCAGCCGTTCTTCAGCCCCCGCCGCATCCGGCCGCTTCTCCGGCTGGGCACTCGCCTGGGGCGAAGGACGCTCGAGTCCTGCTCGCCCGGTTCCAGGAGATGGACGGCCGGCTCGAAGAAACGATCCAGACCTGCAAGGGCGCGCTGGGCCGTGGCGCGGCATGGGTCCGACGTCAGCGCCGGCGCGCGCCAGACGCCACGCCACGACAGCATGTACGGCAGCACTCCTTCGGGGACCACCTGGTAGGTCACCTGGCGCATCCTGACGCCGCCCTCGTACCCCTCCACGATCTCCCTGACCCGATCCGCGACAACCGGCCACCGTACCCGCGACTTCACCCGGACGCGCACCCGCGACCTCACCCGTACGACCCACTGCGCGCGGCGGAGTTCCGAGGCTGCTGGAAGAGTGATCGGTGACAGGATCCTCTATGGACTTCTGTGGATAGGTGGCAGTCGATGCTTACCGAAATGTCCCGCTACCCCATGCGCCCCGGCCTTCTGGTGGAGTTCCGGGCCGGGCCGGACACCCCGCGAGAGCCTTCGCACGACAGCCGGCCCGCTTCCTATCTCCAGGAAGCGCACATCCGTGCCGCCGACGCGCTGCGGCGATCCGGCCACTGGTCGCCCTCCTGGCTGGCCATCGCCTTCGAACTGCCGGGCGGAACCGGGATCGAGGAGCTGCGCTCGGTCTTCGCGGCCTGGACCGACCGCCATGAGGCCCTGCGCAGCCGGTTCCGGCTCATCGACGGAAAGCTGAGACGCTTCACCTTTGGGCGCGGGGATCTGACGATCAGTCCGAGGGTGGTGGGCCGGTTCACCTCGGGCCGGGCCGTCGGTGAGTATCTGGAGGCGGCGTTCGACCGGGCCACGGATCCGCTGGCCGGCCGCCCGCCCTACCTCTGTGCGGCGGTCCTCCGGGAGGACGTGACGACCGTGGTCACCGCCTTCGATCACAGCCTCACGGACGGCTACTCGACGCTCCAGATCCCCTACGAAATCCACGAGTTCCACGCCGCGGCGCGGACCGGACGCCGTCCTGGCCTCGCCCCGGTGGGCAGCCACGTCGACTACAGCGCGGCCGAGCGCCTCGCGGCGGCCGCCGTCGACGCAGACCATCCGGCCGTGGGTGTGTGGCGGCGGTTCCTGGACGCCGGTGGCGGCACGCTCCCGGTGTTCCCGCTGGACCGCGGGGTGCGGCCGGGCCGGCTGCCCTCGGCCGCCGTGCGGCTGGAAACCGTACTGGACACGGCCGGCGCCGATCTGTTCGAGGCGGCCTGCGAGAAGGCCGACGGCCGTTTCCACCACGGTCTGATGGCCGCCTGCGCCATCGCGGCCTTCGAGACCGCGGGCGTACGTGAGTTTCGTACCACCGTGCCGATGCACACCCGTTTCGAGCCGCAGTGGGTGTCGTCCCTGGGGTGGTACGTCAACATGCTGCCGGTGCGCATAAAGGTGAGTGGCGGCGACAGCTTCGCCGACGTGTTCTCCCGCGCCGCCGAGTCGATGCGGGCCATGCGGCCGGCGCTGGGTGTGCCCAGCGGGCGGGCCTGCGAGCTGGCCGGGGCCTCTTCGGCGCCGCGGTTCATCGTGTCGTACATGGACATGCGCGCGGTCCCGGGCAGGGAGCACTGGGCGGAGTGGAACGTGCGGGCCCTGGGCAGGTCCGTTCGCGGTGATCACTTGGTCGTCTGGTTCCACCACCGGGCCGACGACGGGGTCTCCGTCACGGCCGTCCATCCGGACACCCCGCTCGCCGGGATCAACGTGGGCGCGTTCCTGGACCGCGTACGGCAGGTGATGAACATGGTCGCGGTCACCGGCGACTACGGCCTGCGGCGGCCCGGGCCGAGGGACCCCGCGCTGGTGGTGCCCCATGGCTGAGCCGCTCCTCCTGTCCGCCGTGGAGGGCATCCACGCGAGCCACACCGCGGTCCCGCAGACCTTCGCCATGGTGGGGGTGCTCGCGGGCGAGGCCCCCGCGATCGGTGCGCTGCGGGAACGCGCCGTCGAGCGCTGGGGCGCGGTGGAGCGGCTGCGGTGGGTGCTGCCGTCCGTTCACGAAGCCTCGGCTCGCCGCGACTTCGGGTGGGGACGGCAGCGGTGGCGGGTGCTCGACCGCTTCGACCCGGTGCGGCACGTCGTGACGTCGGACGACAGCTCCTCCCTCGCGGATCTGGCCGGACCGCTGGTGGGGCTGCCGCTCCCGCGTGACCTTCCGCCATGGCGGCTGCGGGTCATCCGCCTCATGGGTACGCGGCAGTTCGCTCTGGCGCTGGTCGTGCATCACGCGCTGATGGACGGAGCCTCCGCCCGGAACCTGTTCAACCGATTGCTCGACGGCCCCTCCTCCGGCCGAGAGGACCGGCGACCCGTACGGAGCCCCGGTCCCGTGCCGCCGTCGGCGCCGCCCGACGCCTGGGGCGGCCCGCGCACGGCGCTCGAACTGCTGAACCCGAGTAAGCGACTGCCGGTGCACCGATCCCGCGCGCGGGGGGAGGCGGTGTGGATCCCCGTGGACCCCGGCGCGCTCGGCGCGGCCCAACAGGTGCTGCCCGGATCGGTGGTGACGCGCACCGAGGTGCTGCTGAGCGCGGCGGCCGGAGCACTGCGGACGGTGTACGGGCCTCCCGAGCGATGGCCGGGCAGACGGGGGGCGCCGGTGTACGCGGGAGTGCCGGTAGACC
The DNA here is from genome assembly GCF_008386495.1 of Streptomyces tailanensis. Taxonomy (GTDB): domain Bacteria; phylum Actinomycetota; class Actinomycetes; order Streptomycetales; family Streptomycetaceae; genus Streptomyces; species Streptomyces tailanensis. Next base: position 173,461 of record NZ_VTHJ01000009.1, read on the forward strand.
TGCGCTCCGACCCCGGCGAACTCGGCAATGTCCTGTCGGGCCTGCGGGTGCCGCTGCCCGTCGGCAGAACCAGCCCCCGCGCGCGGCTCGCGGACTGCCGGGGGCTGGTGGCGGCCCTGCGCGCGGATCACGCACCGGCCGGATCCCGTCTGCTCGACGTGGCGCTGCGCGCGGGCACCCCGGCGCTGCGCGCGCTGGGGGCACTGATGCCGATCCTCGCGCCGGTGGGGTGCACGGCGATGGGTTGGAAGGGTGGTCCCTGGTTCCTGGACGGCAGACCGCTGGTGCGGATGGTCGGTGTGCCGACGCTGTCCGTTCCGGGCACCCTGTACTTCATGCTGGTCGACTACGCCGGCACTCCCAGTCTGTGCGTCGTCGCGAACGCCCTGCCGGGGCAACCGACGCTCCTGGCAACGGCGTTCGCACGGGAACTGGACGCGCTCACGGCACGCGAGACGCTCGCCCGCCCCCGGTGACAACTGTGACCGGAGTGTCCGCAGAGGTTGTGGTCCGCTTGTCGCGAGCCCGGATCAACAGGCGGGGGTCTGGCCTCCGTGCCGTGCGAGTATTTCGAGCGCTGCGCGGACGTCCAACCGTGCGCAGAGGGAGGGGAATCGCATGGCGAAGGACAGACCTTGGAACCGGGCCGAGTACACCGAGTTCTCCGCACCGGAGGACTTCGACATCGCGGAAGCCGGTGACGAAGAAGTGCGCGTCTACTGTCTACAGCGCTCTCGTGCCTTCCTGGCCAGGGCCGAGACCACCAAGGCGGTGATAAGCAGCGACCGCCGGCTGGAGATCGCCGCCCAGAACGCCATGATCACGCACGCCTTCCGTCCCGGTCCCACATCGGACTGACGGTGACGACACGCCGCTCGGTAAGGGCCAACAAGACCATCGCCCACGACAGTTGCGGCTTTTACGCCCGTGGGTGGAGGCGGTGCCACACGCTGTGGCGGCGCGTGGCCAGCAGTACAAGAGCGCGGCATCTGTCTTGTGAATGAAGCAGCGCCTGTCCAACCGGAGCTGCTGCCTTACCGGCTGGTGCGCAAGCATCACCGGTCCACACTCACCACATGGGCTCCAGGGGGGCCGCGATGCCGTGGGAAGACGGGAAGATCCGATACGTGGGAAAGGGGACGGTCGCGCTCGCCGACGGGCGCGAGGTTCCGGTCGTCGCCGCTCTGGTGCTCAAGCTCGATCCTGAGACCGTGCCGAGCTTTACCCACGACCGTCACACCACGGGAACCTCCACACGGACGCCGACGACGACCTCTGGGACGCCGCCCCCGGCCTGCTGACCCTCCCCGACGGCCGGGTGGCACGTTCATGGCCACAAGCGGGCCGCCCGACCTCGTCGGCGTCTCCGGTATCGGCCCGCCCCGTTCGGTCTGACGCGCAGTGGCAGGCACCCGAACTCGCCCTCGCCGACGCTCCTCCCCTGGAGGAGACGGACGACACGCAGCGGGCCGCCGATAAACGAGAGCGGGCCCTGCGGCGGGGCATGACGGCCGAAGAGCTTCAGGCCCGCTACCGCGTCCGGTGGATTCCCGAGTGACGACAGGCCGGTTTTCAGCGAGGCGTGCAAGACGCTGGTGCCTTTGTGTGCTGACATGGCTCGGAGGCACTGCCGTCTGGCTATGTCGATGAGTGGTGCCGGTCTCACCAACTTCGCCCTTCCCCTGCACCGGTACCTCGGCGCTGTGACCGTAGGCCTCACCCTGCACTGGAGCTCCGTTCTGGGTTCTGGCACAGATCTTGGGGAGCGGTCGCAGAGCGTCACCTCAGTGTCCCGGCTCAACGAAGTTCGAGTGACCGTAGCGCCGGGTTCCCATCACGCCAAGCTGGTGTTCACTGCTTCCGCTCTCCAGGCGTGAACGGGCCGGTTGCGGGGGCTACGCATTTGTCGATGACGGTGTTCTCGCCGGCCGCCGAGCCCTCCAAGCAGAGCCGGCCGCCCTTGTCACGCAGGTCGAGGAAGAAGCGCGTGGTCGCACCGGATTGCTTGAGGTCGTGTATGTGCTCGTCGATGTAGCCGAGGTCGTTCAGAATCGTCCGGACCTTGGTGGGGGTTGGATCCACGAGATCCCAGAGCGCCTGGGCAATGCGCTCTTCATGGAGGGCGCTCGCGCACCAGTCGCGAGCGTTCAACTCCACCTCCGGACCCGTCGTGGGGGCGATGGGCTCCACGTCCGACGGTATCTCCACCGACCCGGGTGGCAGGGTCTGCGCCGGACCGGTCGGCGGCGCCTCTGGCGGGGCACTCGGGGGACACGACCGCGCAACCTTGTCCAGCATCGCCGTGAATGCCGCGCTGGGTCGGACCTCGCCAGTGTCAGCAGGCTTGCTTTGCGGTCCGTTGGCGCTTGTCTTCTCGGTGCCACAGGCGGCGAGCGCCAGAGCGGCAATAGCTGCTATCGCGAGCGTCAGCCGCGGGCGGCGCGGGGAGCCGGCAACCGTGCTGGTGCGGGCAGAGGTTCGTCTCATGCGCCAAGTCTCCGATCAAGCCGCCCGCTGCACGTGAGTACGCGTACTCACGTGCAGCGGGGTACTCGCAGTGAGGGCCTGGGTGCGTGCGAGACCGCGTACGCCTCCCGTCGTACAGTCAGAAGTGGCGCTCCGTCAGGTCCAGGGCAATCTCTGTCACGCTTGGCTGCGGCCGATGACGGTGCTGGTCATGCAAGCCGACGCATCGTTCTGGGACTCTCTCGTGTTCGACGGGATCGACGACGTGGACGCCGAGGCGGTGTCCGCCGCTGTCGGCACGGTCGACGTGATGGCGAGAGGCCGGGGAGCCGGTGCGGCATGTCCGGACTGCGGCCGCTTCTCGGCCCGGGTACACGGCTCCTGCCAGCGCAGGCTGAAAGATCTGCCGCTCGGTGGGCAGAGCGTCGTGATCCGGCTGACAGTGCGGCGCTTCATTTGCGGCCCGTGCACAGCAGCACAAGGTCAGCATCGAGCCGACCACCCCGCTCTTCAGGACCAGCCGGTGACATCCCCGGTGGATCTGACGCTGGTGGACGAGCACCCGGCGCGGGCATGACGCGATGTACGACGCGCTGAATCACGGGCTCCTCGTCCTGGCCGTCGACGTCACACCCACTGGCTCCGCCCCGACGCGCCGTGCAGCGCAGAGCGGTTGTTGCCGGACGCCGGTCCGCCACGCACAGCGCTCTTCAGAGTTTTCCGTTGGTGTCAGTCCTGTCCGGGCGGGACCGCGTCGTGGTGGCCTGTGGTCACACCGGCCCAAACGCCTGAACTAATGCCATCAAAGTGTCTTTTGACGGGTAATTCTGGCCACACTCTTGACCCCGTGAGGATCCGCGGCTTACCGTTCCGGCGTTTATGACGGAATGAAACGATTCAAGAAATCTGGGGCGACACATGCAGAAGCACTTTCCGCAGCGTAGCGGGATATCCCGGCGTGCCGTGCTGGCCGCCTCCCTGGCCGCCGGCGCGGCCACGGTGTTCACCGCGGCCGGGGCGACGGCCGCCGGCGCCGTCCCCCTGACCGGCAGTGGGGACCTGTCCGGGGACTGGTTCGCCACTTCCCCGCGCTCCGTGCGGCCCAAGTTCCGCTGGTGGTGGCCGGACGGCTTGGTCGACCCGGCGGAGATCGCCCGGGAGATCGACCAGATCGCCGACGCGGGCTTCGGCGGTGCGGAGATCGCCGCCGTCCACCACAGCATCAAGGACAAGTCCGTCCTCGACACCGCGCACCACGGCTGGGGCAGCACCCCCTGGCGCGACGGCGTAGAGGCCGCCCTGCGTCAGGCCGCCCGCCGCGGCCTGACCATCGACCTCACCCTCGGCCCCAGCTGGCCCGTCGCCGTCCCCGGTGTCACCCCCGACGACGAGGCGGCCGCCCAGGAACTCGCCTACGGTCGCGTCTCCGTGGCTGCCGGCGCCACCTACCGGGGTCCGGTTCCAGAGCCCGTGCGTGAGGCCGCCTCCGGGACAACCCGGCGCATCCTGCTCGCAGTCCAGGCCGCCCGTGTCGCCCCCGCCAACGCCACCCGCAAGGAGACCGGCCTCGACCTCGCCAGTGTCCAGGACCTCACCACCACCGTCCGTGACGGTGCCCTGACCTGGACCGCCCCCGCGGAGGGCGACTGGGTGCTGATCTCCTACTGGCAGCGCGGCACCGCCCAGCAGCCCGAGTCCGGCCCGCACTCCTCTCCGGCCGCCTACGTCGTCGACCACTTCAGTTCCGCCGGCACCTCCGCCGTCACCGGCTTCTGGGAACGCACCGTCCTGACCGGCACTGCGCGCCGGCTGCTCAAGGCCGCGGGCGGCGCCTTCTTCGAGGACTCCATCGAGCTGGAGACCGACTCCCTCGTGTGGACCTCCGCCCTGCCCAAGGCATTCGAACAGCGCACCGGCCGCCCCCTCCTGCCGTACCTGCCCGCCCTCGTCCTGAACAAGAGCAACCAGGTCTTCGCCTTCGAGGCGCAGATCACCCGGCAGATCCGGCACGACTTCTGGGAGACCGTCTCCCACCTGTTCAACACCCACCACATCACCGCACTGCGGGACTGGGCGCACTCACTGGGCATGGAGCTGCGCTCGCAGCCGTACGGCCTGCAGACCGACGCCATCGCCTCCGCCGCGATCCTCGACATCCCCGAGGGTGAGTCGCTCGGCTTCAAGAACCTGGACGACTACCGCTCCCTGGCCGGCGGCCGGGACATGGCCGGGCACACAGTGCTGTCCTGCGAATCGGGTGCCTACAACGGTTCCGCCTACAGCACGACGTGGGACCGGTTCCTGCGCACCATGGGCGGCGCCTACGCGGCCGGCGTCAACCAGACCGTCGTGCACGGTTTCTCGTACGCCACCGCCCCCGGGGTGAGCTGGCCCGGTTTCGCCGCCTTCAGCCCGTACAACGGCGCGGCGGGATACGGCGAGTCGTGGGGGCCCAGACAGCCCACCTGGCGCCATGTCGAGGACATCGCCGGATATCTCGGCCGCGTGCACCAGGTCCTGCAGACCGGCACCCCGCGTGCCGACATCGCCGTGTTCCGGCAGACCGGCTACGTCGCCACCGGCATCGGTGCCTCCTGGTTCACCGCCACCGGCGTACCGCTCGGCTGGACCCACCAGTTCCTCAGCGGACCGCTCCTCGACCTGCCCAGTGCCCGAGTCTCCGGCGGACGCCTCGCCCCGGACGGCCCCGCCTACAAGGCCCTGTTCGTCGAGGGCGACTTCTTCTACGGCTCCACCCCGACCCTCGCCCTCGCCGACGCCCGCAAGCTGCTGAAGCTGGCGGAGGCAGGCCTGCCCATGGTCCTTCTCGGTGCCTTCGACCAGGCGCTCACCCCGGGCGTGCCCGGCCAGGGCGAGACGGACCGGCTGCGTGACGTCCTGGCCGGACTCCTCGCCCTGCCGAACGTCAGGGCCATCACCGACAAGGCCGCCGTCGGCGACGCCCTCGCCGCCCTCGGTGTCACCCCCGACGCCCGTTACGCCACCGCCTCCACGCTCCTCAACCTCCACCGGGTCAGCGGCGACACCGACTTCTACTACCTGTGCAACGGCAAGCACGCCGAGACCGTCAAGCCGCCCGTCGCGACCATCGACCACGATGTCACCCTGCGCCGCACCCGACGCGATGCCACCGTCCCCTACCTGCTCGATCCGTGGACGGGAGAGGCGACCCGCATCGGCCGCTACACCGAGGACGACGACGGCGTCACCGTGCGCGTCACCCTCCGACCCGGCCAGGCCACGGTCGTCGCGCTGGGCCGGCCCGGGCTCTTCGGGGACCGCAACGGCAACCGCCCGCACGCCGTGGACAGCGACGCCGACCGAGTGCTGTTCACAGACCGGGGACTGGCCTTGCGTGCCTCGGCCCCGGGCACGTACACCACCCGGCTTTCCCCGGGCCGTACGGTGACCACCACCGTGCCCTCGGTGCCCGACCCCGTCACACCCGACCGCTGGCAGCTCGACGTCGAGGACTGGCACCCCGGTGCCGATCCGACCGGCACCGACGTCGTACGCCGTACGCTCACCCTCGACACCCTGTTGCCCTGGTCGCAGATCCCGGAACTGGCCGACTCCGCCGGCATCGGCCGCTACCGCACCACGGTGAGCCTGCCCGCCGACTGGACCTCCGCCCACGGCGCCTATCTCGAGCTGGGCGTGGTCAGCGACACCTTCCGGGTCACGGTCAACGGCACCCGTCTCGCCCCCGCCGACCGGCTTCATCCGGTCGTAGACCTGGGCGGACACCTGCGGCGCGGCAACAACCTGATCGAGGTGGAGGTGGCGACCCCGCTCATCAACCGCCTCCGGGGCACCCAGCCGGCAGTCTTCGGCGCCGTCGCCCGTCAGGCGTACGGGCTCACGGGCCCGGTCCGACTGGTGCCGTACGTCCAGGCGAGGGTGGGCTGACGGCTCTCGCACCGTATGCGGGCGCGTCAGCCGGGACCAGGACGCTCTTGAGCTGGTTGATGGCCTGAGTCCTGGGCTTGATCGCGTACCTCTTCGCCGGCTTGAGCGGTCGCATCATCTCGACCGGCCCGTCGCTCGCCTTCGCAGTTGCGGTCCCGCGCCAGACAGCACGGCGCGGGCCGCCGCCTCGGCATGGATGCCGTCGGTGTTGCCGCGGCGTCAACGTGCTGCTCTATCGGGCTGGTTGACCTCGGTCACCACGATGTCCTCAGCGCGAAGGCGGCGGGCCGGCGCGGCGCTGTAGGAGCCGGTGCTGTCGGTTGATTACCAGCGCATCCTGCAGGCACTCGTGGACCGGCACCGGCTCCATCAAGGGCCGCTGACCTGCCAGGAGATGGCCGTATTGTTCGGCCTGGACGTGGTGCCGGCGAAGGTGGAGGCACTGGGTCGAAGGCGAAACGCCTGGTCGCGCGCGGCTGGCTGGCCGAGCAGCAGCCGGGCCGGTTCACGCTCGCTGCAGGCGTGAGCGGGCCAGGCGGCGGGTCATGAGCAGGGTCATCGGCCAGTAGATCATCGCTTCGGCGCTGGTGGTGCGGCGCTCGAAGTCGCGCACCAGGCGACGGGTGCGCATCAGGTGGGCGAAGAACCGCTCGACGATCCACCGCTTGGGCAGCACCACGAAGCCGCGCATGTCGTCGCTGCGTTTGACGATCGCCAACACCAGCGCGAGCGCGGTGAGGCAGTACTCGATGAGGCTGCCGGTGTAGCCGCCGTCGGCCCAGACGAGGGCAAGCAGGTGGTGCGCGTCGGCGACTTGCTGCAGCAGGACCTGGGCGGCGGTGCGGTCGCCGGTGTCCGCGGCGGTGACCATCACCGCCAGTAGCAGGCCGAGTGTGTCGACTACGACGTGCCGCTTGCGTCCGTTGATCAGTTTGCCGTCGTCGAAGCCGCGGCTGTCCGATCCGACGACGGCGTCCGCCTTGACGGACTGCGAGTCGATCACCCCGGCCGACGGCTCGGCATCCCGCCCAAGCGTCGTGCGGACCTGCGCGCGCAGCCGGTCGTGGAACTCCTTGACCAGCGCATGGTCGCGCCAGCGGCGGAAGAACGCGTACACCCGGTCCCACGGCGGGAAGTCCACCGGCATGGCCCGCCACTTGATGCCGTTGCCCACCAGATAACGGATCGCGTCCAACATCGCCCGGTGGCAGTACGCCTCCGGCTGTCCGCCCCGGCCGCGGCCTCCACGTCACCCACCGCCTGCACCGGCTCCTCGAGCACTGTCCGGAACTCAAGCACGCCCACGACCTGGTCCGCCGATTCGCCGCCATGCTCGACAACCGTGACACCGCACCCCTGCCGTCCTGGCTCGACGAACTCTCCCACAGCGGACTGCCACCCCTTGCCGGCATCGCCACAGCCCTGCGCGAAGACCAGCACGCCGTCGCCCAGGGGATCTCCACCACCCACAACCCCGGCGTCAACGAAGGCCGCATCACCGACGTCAAACTCCAAAAACGCCTGATGGCAGGACGCGCCGGCATTCCGCTCCTGCGCCACCGCGTTGTCCTGATCGCCCACCTCCGTCGCCGTTACGCGGACCAGCCGACCACGACACCCAAATGATCTCCACCTACGAAATTCTTGCCAGAGCCAGAGAAGTCCGTACGCCGACACCTCGGCGAAGGTGGTGTCGCGGACGTGGTGCAGGGCCTCGATCTTCCAGTGGTCCCGGATCAGCTTCGCGAGCTGGGCCGGGGTGGCCTGCTCGGCGGTCAGGCTGGTGACCGCATAGACGGTGGCGACGGTGATCTTGCCGGTCTTGCGGTCGGTGCGGCGGCGCTTGATCTGGACCGCCTGGCAGGCACCGGGGAAGAGCAGGTTACTGACGGTGGCGACCTTGATCCGGCGGATCTCGGAGCGGCCGTGGCTGTTGCTCCGGGTGCGGCCCTGGAGCGGAATTTCCTTCCAGGGCAAGGACTTGAGCTGCTTGCGCAGCTTCTTCTGGTTGCCCTTGACGATCGCGATGTAGTGGGCCCGGCGGCCCAGGAGGTATCCGGCATGCTCGCGCTGGGTGTGGAGCGCGTCGCTGGTGACCACGGTTCCGGCCAGGTCGGCGGCAGTGTCCAACAGCGGCTGGAAGCAGGTGGTCTCGCCGGTCTTCTCGCCCACGTCGAGCTGGGCAAGGACCAAGCCGGACGTGTGCTCCAGGGCGGCGAGCAGGTGGACCTTGCGGCCGCGGGCTTTGGCCGCGCCGCGCAGGCTCTTGCCGTCCACTGACAGCCCGCGCAATCCGGAGCTCTCGGGGCGGCGGTCGGCGAGCCAGCTGCCCACGGCCCGGTCCAGCGCGTCGCCGTCGATGGGGGCCAGCAGCCGGCGGACCGTCGCCTCCGCCGGCACCAGCCGCCGCGGCAGTACCGGATCAGGCTGCACGCCGAGCCGTTCCAGCACCTGCGGTGGTGCGTCCACGATCCACTCGCCGACCGCGAGCAATGAGCGGTGTGCATCGTAAAGCCGCAGGTCACGGGTCTGGTGTGAATGGCGAGTTGGATACTCGTGCC
>NZ_VTHJ01000090.1 GCF_008386495.1 Streptomyces tailanensis
CCGGCGTCCCAGATCGCACGATCACCGTAGCCCGAACAGCCCAGGACACCGCAAGCCCAGAAGCCGACCATCACACGATCGAGCCAATCCGCCCTCGTGCACACTCCCCGGCGAGCGGTTGGCAACCCCTGCACCGCGGCTTCACCCTCCGCTGGCGTCGTGACACGAGCGGCGCCGGAGACCCCCAGCCTCCGTATTCACTCCGACTGTATGGGAAAGACATGATCTTGAGGACATTCGGCTGGTCGTTCGCCGTCACAGCGGCCGGCCTTGCCTTCGCCGCGTGGCAGTGGGGCTGGGAGGCGTTCGGGATCGTACTGATCCTGTCGATCCTGGAGATATCGCTGTCCTTCGACAACGCGGTCGTCAACGCGGGGATCCTGAAGAAGATGAACGCCTTCTGGCAGCGCATCTTCCTCACCCTCGGCATTCTGATCGCGGTGTTCGGCATGCGGCTGGTGTTCCCGGTCGTGATTGTCGCTATCAGCGCGAAGGTCGGCCCCATCGAGGCGGTACAGCTCGCCCTCGACGACCCGACCCGCTACGAGGACCTGGTCACCGACGCCCACCCGGCGATCGCCGCCTTCGGCGGCATGTTCCTGCTGATGATCTTCCTCGACTTCATCCTCGAGGACCGCGATATCAAGTGGCTGGCCTGGCTGGAACGCCCGCTCGCCAAACTCGGCAAGGTCGACATGCTCTCGGTGTGCGTCGCGCTGATCGTGCTGCTGGCCACCGCGATGACCTTCGCCGCCCACGCCCACGTCAGCACAGGCCACGCGGACAAGTCCGCCACCGTGCTGTTTTCCGGCGTCGCCGGACTGGTCACCTACCTCATCGTGGGCGGCCTGTCCGGGTACTTCGAGGACAAGCTCGAAGAGGAGGAGCACGAACACGAGGAGGAGGAAGAGGCCAAGGCCGAGGGCAAACCGGTCTCGGCGGTCGCCCTGGCCGGCAAGGCCGCGTTCTTCCTCTTCCTGTACCTGGAAGTGCTGGACGCGTCATTCTCCTTCGACGGGGTGATCGGCGCCTTCGCCGTCACCAACCACATCTTCTGGATGGCCCTCGGCCTGGGCATCGGCGCGATGTACGTGCGTTCGCTGACGGTCCACCTGGTCCGCGAGGGCACCCTGGACGACTACGCCTACCTGGAGCACGGCGCCCACTACGCGATCGGCGCGCTCGCCGCGATCCTGCTGGTGACGATCCAGCACGAGATCAGCGAGATCATCACCGGCCTGGTCGGCGTGTTCCTGATCGCGGCCTCCTTCCTGTCCTCCGTACGCCGCAACAAGACACTCCAGGCGGCAGAGGCAACAGCCGCGGCCTCGGGCGAGAAGACCGAGGTCTCGTCCGGGGCCTGACCAGCCGACGAACCCTCGTGTGCCGTTCCACCACAGCGAGCCGCCCGGGGAGCGGCCTCCCACACTGCGCTTCCGCCCACTCGACCAAGCCGTCGCTGCACGCTCCGCCCACTGCATGTGGCGCATTGACGAACGGCGCGGAGCACACCCGCGGTTGGCGGGCGTTCACCCCAGAACCTCCTCCCTTACGTGCCGGAGGATTTGCCTTTAGTCTCAGCTCTGCTTACGAGTTACCAGCCAGTTAACAAGCCTTTGGATGGGCGCATCCGGGCCCGGAGGTCGATGTGAGTTCCGCGCAGTCCCTTCTTGAAAGCCGCCCCGTTTCCGTGGCGCACCTCTTCCTCTCAAGAGTCCGGGCCACACCCGAACTGGAGGCTTATCGCTACCCCGCGCCTGTCGACGACGGCGCTTCTTCCGGCACCGAGCAGTGGCACTCGCTGACCTGGGCGCAGGCCGGCGAGCGGGTCAAGGTGATCGCGGCCGGCCTTCTTGCACTCGGGGTGCAGCCCGAAGAGCGTGTGGCGATCTCCTCCTCCACTCGCGTGGAATGGATCCTGGCCGACATGGGCGTCATGTGCGCGGGCGCTGCCGCCACCGCCGTCTACCCCAGCACCAATGCCGACGAGACGGCGTACATCCTCGCCGACTCCGGCAGCCGGGCGATCTTCGTCGAGAACGCCGCCCAGCTGGCCAAGGTGGTCGCCCATGCAGACCGCCTGCCCGGGCTCGACCACGCGATCCTCTTCGACGCACAGGCGGACGCCACGCCCGTGGACGGCCGCCTGGAGGTGCTGTCCCTCGCCGAGTTCGAGAAGCTCGGCACCGCGCATCTGGAAGAGCACCCTGACGCGATCGAGGCAGCCGTCGGCGCCATCGAGCGGGAACAACTCGCGACCCTCATCTACACCTCCGGCACGACCGGCCGTCCCAAGGGCGTTCGCCTCGTCCACGACTGCTGGTCCTACCAGGGCGTCGCACAGGAGGTCAGCGGGCTGCTGCACCCCGACGACGTGCAGTTCCTCTGGCTGCCGCTGTCCCACGTATTCGGCAAGGCTCTGATCTCCGGCCAGATCAGGACCGGACATGTGATGGCCGTGGACGGGCGTGTCGACCGCATCATCACCAACCTGCCCGCCGTCCGGCCCACCGTGATGGCGTCCGCACCGCGGATCTTCGAGAAGGTCTACAACGGCATCGCGAGCAAGGCGAGGGCCGAGGGCGGCGCCAAGTACAAGATCTTCCTCTGGGCGGCGAAGGTCGCCCGCGACTACGCCAGGTCGCAGCAGAACACCGTGGCGGCGACCGCGAGGCGCAGGGTCCCCTTGTGGCTCTCCGTGCAGCACGCCCTGGCCGACCGGCTGGTGTACCGCAAGATCCGCGCTGCCTTCGGAGGCAATCTGCGCGGCAGCGTCTCGGGCAGTGCCGCGCTCGCCGCCGACATCGGCTACTTCTTCGCCGGCGCCGGCGTGCCCGTCCTCGAAGGCTATGGTCTGACCGAGACCAGTGCCGCCTGCACCGTCAACCCCGCCGACGACCTTCGCGTCGGCACCGTCGGCAAACCCCTGCCCGGGACCGAGGTCCGCATCGCCGACGACGGCGAGATCCTTCTCCGAGGCCCCGGAATCATGCGCGGCTACCACAACCTCCCGGAGAAGACCGACGAGGTACTGGAGAGCGACGGCTGGTTCCACACCGGCGACATCGGCGAGGTCGACGGCGACGGCTTCGTCCGGATCACCGACCGCAAGAAGGACCTGTTCAAGACCTCGGGTGGCAAGTACGTGGCTCCCACGGAGATCGAGGGGCGATTCAAGGCCGTCTGCCCGTTCGTGAGCAACGTGCTGGTCATCGGCAACGGCCGCAACTACTGCACCGCTCTGATCGCCCTGGACGAGACCGTCATCATGCCGTGGGCGGCATCCCACGACCTCGAAGGCCGCAGCTACGCGGAGGTCGTCTCGTCACCACAGGTTCACGAGTTGATCGACGGCTTCGTCCAGCGTGTCAACGGCGAACTGCAGCGGTGGCAGACCATCAAGAAGTTCTCGGTGTTGCCGCGTGATCTCGACGTGGAGCACGGTGAGCTCACCCCCAGCCTCAAGGTCAAGCGGCCTGTCGTGGAGCGCGAGTACACCGAGGCCATCGAGGCCATGTACGAGGGTTCCCGCGAGGCGTGACCTCCATCGGTCCGGTACGGCACTTCCCACAGCCGTACCGGACCGACGCCTGCGTCGTCATCGGGGTCGGCAAGACGGACCCGCCCTTCGGCAACCAGACGATCGACCAACTCCTGGGCCTTCGCCGGCCGTGTCCGGCAGCGTGGTGTAGCCATCAGACGGTGCTCCTGTGGCCGGTCGGTGCGACCGAGCCTCCCGGGCCACTGCGCGAGCTGGTCAAGGCGGCGTCCCCCCGCCAGGTTCGTGGATGCCGGGCCGATCACCGCCGGGACCTGCACCATCACGAAGGCGCCCCGGCCACACCACCCGAGGGGACGTCATCCTCAGCCTGCACAAGGCCGAAAGAGTGGCCGTCGGCAGTGGGAGTCCTCTGGGACTTTTCTGGGACTTCCGGCTCCATCAACGGGCACGAGCGTGAAACAGCCGAAAGGCCGTATGTGCAGGTCAGCAACGCACAGACGTCGAATGCGGCAGGCCACGGGGCTCCCTGGTCTCTTCCGGGACATCTGAACGACGGGTGCCGCCGCGCCCCTCCTGACCCGCACGTCGGAAGGGGGCGGCGGCACCCGTGGGACTTCTCCGTGAGGCGTGCCGCAGACAACCGTACGTGGCGCGATACTTCCCCCATGAGCCCTTCCCCTGCCTCGCCGATGCCGGGACGCAGGTGCACGCACTTTCGCGTGCTCTTCGTCTGCACGGGAAATCTGCACCGCTCCCCACTGGCCGAGCGCCTGCTGACGGCCCGGCTCGCCGCGTCTCCGGGAACATCGGGAGGATTCCGGGTGAGCAGCGCCGGCACCGTAGCCATGGCGGGAACGCCCATGGACCCGGCGGCGGCAACCCTCCTCGTCGAGTTGGGCGGGGATCCCCGCGGCGCGCTCGCTCGCCGACTGACCACAGCCCTGGTGGAGGACGCCGACCTCGTGCTGGGTGCCGCCGCGGAACACCGCGAGGCGGCCGTGCGGCTGTCTCCGCTGTGGGCCTTGCAACGGGCCTTCACCTTGCGTGAGTTCGGCCGGTTACTGAGGCCGGAGGACGCCGCGGGTGCGAGGGAACCCGCCGAACGAGCCGCGGCGCTGGTCAGGGGCGCCGCGGCACGACGTGGGACCGACGGCACCCGGACGGACGACGATGACGTGGCTGATCCGTACGGTGCCCCCCTGCGGGTGGCGCGGGAGGTCGCGGCACGGATCGCCGAGCCGGTGGAGCGGATCGCCGCGGCGGTACTGGGCCCGCCCCCTGCCTGCGCACACCCCACGCTCGAATCCCGAGCCTGAGGGATCCCCGGGCGGGAAAGCGGCTGGGCCGAGGGCGAAGACTGGGACGTACGGTCAGTTGCCACACGACGGGTACGGCCGCACCGTCGCCCGCAAGGGCCGCACCATGGGCTGGCGCAGCAGCGACAGGGGACGGTCCGAGGGACTCTCCAGCAGGTGCAACTCCAGGGTGCGGGTGGCACCTGCGGGCAGCTCCAGGTCAAGGGTGTAGACCGGGTGACCGCGCTCGACAGCTTGGTTCACGAGGATCGGTCGCCCGTCCAGAGCCGCCTCGGCCAGCCTCGCCCCCTTGCTCGCGTAGTACGAAACCAGCAGACGGTTGTCGCCGGGCCGGGTCCGGTAAGGACGGGCATCCAACCGCTGGGTGACATACGGGGGGAGCCCCGAGGCCGGTGCCCTGTTGGTGAGGTCCACGGTCACACTGACCTCACGGCCGGCCGCGACGCACCGGCCCGGCGCCCACTCCAGACGCCGGTCCAGGTAGTAGTCCAGCTTCGTGCCGGCCGCGTTGTTGACGACCAGTCCGGCGAACGGGTCGGAGGTGTCGGGCAGGGCACCGCCGTACGGGCGTCGCCCGAGTTCACGCTGTTCGGACGGGTGAGCACTCCACACCTTGACCCGTCCCTCCCTCAGCTGCCCGCTCAGGGCGGCGAGCAACGCGGGCCGTCGCTCCGGATCGTTCGCAACCCCCAGCAGCCGCCCCGCGACGGCGCGAGCCACGTCGAGGAAGAAGGCCTTGCGCTGTCGCGTGTCCGGGTAGGCCGCGTAACTGCTGCGCTCGGTGAGATCCACGACATTGGCAGCCGTGACGGCGGTGCCGTCCGGTAGACGGACGGAGCCGGATGCGGCGAGCAGCCCTGACAGGGCACTGGGATCGAGGGCGAACGCGCCGTCCGTCTTCCGACCTGTGTGGTCCTCCCATGCGGCCGTCCAGATGCGGGCCGCGTACGGGAAGTGCGGACTGAGGTTGGAGTTGACCCAAGTGGTAGTGGGGGCGTTGTGCCCGTGCGACGCGGCGTACTCGTCACCCAGGTCGACTGCCGCGACGGCGTCCGCCATCTCGGTGTCGTTGCCGAAGTGCTCGAACGCCAGTCGGCCCCGGTCCGCGGTGAGGACCGCGAACGCGCCGGGCAGTCCGCCCGTGCCGCGCGCCTCGGCCGTGTTCTCGAACACCACCACATACCGCCGTGGGCCCCGTTCTCCCAGCATGGACGGCATCACACGGGCCGCCGCGGCGGCGTCGACCGTGGCGGGGACGATCCGGTCGAGCCGTTCGGCGAGCTGGGCCCGGGCCCGGTCGACGGCGGGCAACCAGGTTCTACGAGGCAACTCGTCGACCTCGGTACGTACGTCGGAGGCGCTGCGCGAGGCCTGACCGAGAGCCGGAGCGGCACGGCGAAGCACGGAGAGGTTCAGGTGACCGCCGTCTTTCGCCGTGTCCGTGGTCAGTTCGGTGGCGGTGTCCGCCAGAGGGGAGAGCACGTCGCGGGTCAACCGCTCGGCAGCCTCCGCGGCACCGCGCACGGTGCGGACGGGGCCGCCGAGGACGGGCACGTGCGCGGCTGAGTACCAGGCCGGACCGGTGGTGAGACGGTGTGCTCGCGCGGCGTGTGCGGCGGCGGCACGCACGGCGGCGTCGGGTCCCCGCTTCACCGGCATGGCATTTCCCACGGGCACTTCCGCGGGGGGACCTGCGGCAATCTGCTGTCGCAGCGAGTTCAGCGCCTGTTGAGAGGCCAGCAGTTCGTCGCGAGCGAGCAGGCCGGTGATGACGATCCAACCGGCGCCGACCAGAGGCAGGCCCGCGAGAGCGCCCACGAGCAGCCTGGCACGACGGCGACCGAGCCAACCGACCAGGCTGTCGGCATGGTGCGGTTCGGGGTGTTTCCACAGACGCGGCATTCGCATGCTGCGGGCCGGCTCAGCCCTGTTCGGTGCGAGCGTGACGGCGCCGTACGACCGTGACCGTCTTGACAGCGACTGCGGCCAGCCCGGCAGCTCCGCCCAACAGCACCCAGTTCAGGCCCGAGTCGGTCTCCGTGGGTACCGTGCTGCCACTCACGTGACTGGTCGAGTCGTAGCCGGCCAAGGCAAGGCCTTCCCGCTGACTCGTCCCGATGGAGCCGGGCTGCTCCTCGGCGGCACCGGTTCTCAGGGCGAGGGTCTTTCCGTTCCCGGCGACCTTGACGGTGCCGGGCTGACCTTCGATGCCGCCTTCCATGGGGAGGCTCGCCCCGTCCGCGCTTCGCCACCCTCCCCCATGGCCATGCCCATGCCCATCCCCATGTCCGTTCCTTGCCGTCACCGTGACGGGTGCGGAGACGCTTCCCGACTCCTCGCCGGTGAGCGTGAACAGGTAAGGACCGGGCGGGGTGCCCTTTGGCACCTGGAAGCACCCGAACACCGTGCCCCGCGTGTTGGCCTGGTAGGTCGCGTCCTGGTCCTCACACTCGTCCCCGCCGCCTCCGCCGCCCCCGCTGCGGGGCGGTCCGCTCAGGGCGGTCGAGAACTCCGGGTCGAGCGATGCGGTGACCACCTCCTCGGGCTCGAACCCCTCTGCGCCGAAGTAGATCGCCCCACCCGCCGGCACCGAGGCAGTGATCAACTCTGGCGGGTAGGGCTGGTAGACATTCGTGGGCGCATCGGCATACGCGAACTGCGCGTTCGTCAGCGGTACGGCGGCAACGAAGGTAGCGGCTGTGGCAGCCACAACGGCCCGCCACGGCGAAGACTTGATCATCTTGTACCAATCTCCCAGCTGATCTCGTGTCCGGATGGCAGCGCCGCCAAAGGTTACCGACATATCCCCATATGCCGATAATCACACCGGAGCTAACGCAAAGCGCCTCAGGAACCTCCTAATGGCCCACTCTCAGGGCCCACACGGCCACATCCGCTCATGCGGCGACGGCTCGGCGCCGGCGTTCTCAGTAGGCGCCGTCGCCACGCAGTACGACCGGCAGTGTCCTCGCGAGGATGGCCAGGTCCTTCCGAACCGACCATGTGTCGACGTATTCCAGGTCCAGGCGCAGGGCGTCCTCCCAGGCGAGGTCGGAGCGGCCGCCGATCTGCCACAGGCCGGTGAGCCCCGGCCGGACCAGCAGGCGACGCCGGGCATCCCCGGTGAACACCGAGTCCTCGACCGGCAACGGCCGAGGACCGACCAACGACATGTGCCCCATCAGCACATTGGCCAGCTGCGGCAATTCGTCCAGGGAGTACCGACGCAGCCAACGTCCGACAGGGGTGACACGGGGGTCCTCACGAATCTTGAACAGCCGCCCGTCGGCTTCGTTGCGGACGACCAGCGCCGCCCGCAACTCCTCGGAGCCGACCTGCATGGTGCGCAGCTTGAGGACCTGGAACTCCTTGCCGCGCCAGCCCGTGCGGCGCTGACGGAACAGGGCGGACCCCGGAGTGTCGACCCTCACGGCGATGACAGCCGCGAGGAGCACCGGCGCCACCAGCAGGAGCAGCACTACGGCACCCACCACGTCGATGGCCCGTTTGGTCGTCCGCCCCGCCCATCGCCGCCGACGGCACGGCTCCGGCCGGCGGCGAGCCGTCTCTGCAGCGGATACCGGCATTTCCGTGCCCCTTCTCCTAGTGCGACAGACGGGTGAAAGGTGCTCCACCGCGAGGTGTTTCCACGCACGCGGCGTCTTATTTAACTCAAATCTGACTAATAGATAGAAACACGGCATCTGCCTGAGTTTCGGCAATGACACTGCAACTTGTCCCCGTCCCTCCAGCTTGGGGCGGGGCCTGCCGAGAGGACCTGCATGCGCGCGGTAGTGACGGGTGGGGCTGGGTTCATCGGCTCCCACCTGTGTGAGCGGCTGCTCCACGCGGGCCACGACGTGGTCTGCGTGGACAACTTGATGACATCCAGCGCTGACAACATCGAACATCTCATGGGCGAGCGACACTTCCAGTTCTGCTGCTGGGACGTCACCCAGGGCCTGAACGTGCCGGGGCCGGTGGACGCCGTCCTCCACCTGGCCTCACCCGCCTCGCCCGCGGACTACCTGAAACTGCCCCTGGAGACGCTCCGTGTGGGCTCGGCCGGAACCTGGCACGCCCTGGACCTGGCCGCCGCGAAACGCGCCCGATTCCTGCTGACCTCCACCTCCGAGTCGTACGGCGACCCCCTGATCCACCCTCAACCGGAGAGCTACTGGGGCCACGTCAACCCCGTGGGTCCGCGCTCGGCGTACGACGAAGCGAAACGCTTCGGCGAGGCACTGACCATGGCGTACCGCAGGAGCCGCGGTGTCGACGCCAAGATCGTGCGCATCTTCAACACCTTCGGCCCGCGGATGCGCCCGGACGACGGGCGGGCCATCCCCACCTTCATTCGCCAGGCACTGCTCGGAGAGCCGATCACGGTCACCGGAGACGGCAGTCAGACCCGGTCCCTGTGCTACGTCGATGATGTGGTCGACGGGTTGATGCGGATGCTCGCCAGCGGCCGTGGAGGGCCGGTCAACCTAGGTAATCCCCACGAAGTCTCCATGCTCGAACTGGCCCAGTGGATCAGCAAACTCACCGTTTCTTCCTCCGAGATCACGCTGATCCCCCGACCCGAGGACGATCCGGAAAAGCGGCGTCCGGACATCACCTTGGCCCGCGACCTCCTGGGATGGGAACCCACGACTCCGGTGGAGCGCGGCCTGTGCGACACGATCACCTACTTCCGACGCCGCCTGGCTTTCACCGAGTTCGCCAAGCACGGCAACACGCCCACCACGTTCCCGCTGAGCACCGAAACAGCTTCCTCATGACCGCCGCCCCACCAAGCTCACGAACGACCGGGCTGACGTCGACCGCGCCCGTGGTCGAGTGCCTCGGGGTGCCCATCACCGCGCACACCCGCGAGAGCGCGGCCCGTCACATCGTGCACCTCGCCCATCGGATCCGCGCGGCACGCCATGGGGACACCGGCGGACCGGACGCCCGCGGCGTCCCGCTCGGCAGTGACGTCCACCTGTCCAACGCGTACACGCTCGCCCTCGCGGACCGGGACCCCGAGCTGCACGGCATCCTGCGCTCGGCCTCTCTCAACCTCCCCGACGGACAGCCGGTCGTATGGGCCAACCAACTGCTCCACCGCGGTGCCACCCTGCCGAACACACGCGTCTACGGCCCCGATCTCCTGCTGGACGTCTTCGCCCTGAGCCGGCACACCGAACTGAACCACTACCTCCTCGGCTCCACGCCCCAGGTGCTGGACGCGCTGCACCGGGAACTGCGACAGCGTTGTCCGGGGGCGCGGATCGTCGGCACCAGTTCCCCGCCCTTCCGGCCGTTGACCCCCCAGGAACTGCGGCAACAGGTGGAGGACATCCGTTCCGTCGCGGCGGACATCGTCTGGGTGGGACTCGGCACCCCCAAGCAGGATCGCTGGGCCGCCGACCTGCGTGCCGCACTTCCCGTGGTGGCCGTGGCCGTGGGCGCCGCCTTCGACTTCATCGCCGGCACCAAGCGGCAGGCACCGCCCTGGATACAGCGCAACGGGCTGGAGTGGCTGTTCCGGCTGGGCAGCGAGCCGCGTCGGTTGTGGCGGCGGTACGTCTTCGGCAACGCGCGCTTCGTACGCGGCGTGGTACGCCAGGCGAGCCGCCACCTGGGAACTGGCGGCGGTGCGGTGCACCCGGCGGCCGATTGCCTGAATTCGGGCCAACTCGTCGGCCAGGTCCGGGAGATTCCTGGTGGGGTTCCTAGGGTACGGCCATGACGATCACCCCGGCGAAACCGTCGATGCGGGAGTTGCAAGAGCGCGAGCACGGAATCGGGCACGACTACGCAAAGGGCTCCCCGCATATCCGCCACCACACGATTCGAGATCGGCTGATCGGAAACCTGCATGCCCTGGTACAAGGGGTCATCGACCGGAATGGGCAATGCCGAGTGCTCGAGTTGGGAGCCGGGCACGGCACCTTCACCGACCATCTTGTGGCCGCGGGCGCGCAGGTCACGGTGACGGAGATGAGCGAACCGAGCGTCCGCTTCCTCCAGAGCCGATTCCGGCGCAATCCGAACGTCACCGTGCTGTACGACAAGGACGGCACCGCGGCCTGCCAAGCCGGACCCGTCGACGCCGTCGTATGCATCTCAGTCCTGCACCACATCCCGGACTACCTGGGCACCGTCGATCAGCTCATCGATCAAGTCGTTCCCGGCGGCGCGTTCCTGAGCGCCCAGGATCCCCTGTGGTATCCCCGCCGCTCCTCCCTGTCCATGAGGCTGGACCGCAACGCGTACTTCCTCTGGCGACTCGGACAGGGCCAACTCCGCCGCGGCCTCGCCACCCGTCTGCGCCGACGGCGCGGTGTCTACGACGAGGCCAACGAAGCCGACATGGTCGAGTACCACGTCGTCCGCGACGGTGTGGACGAGGAGGCCCTGCGCCGTCTGCTCGCTCCAGCCTTCAAGAAGGTGGAGGTCCAGCAGTACTGGTCCACTCAGTCGGGGCTGCTCCAGGCAGCCGGAGAACGGTTCTTCCCGCCGACGACTTTCGGCCTCTTCGCCAGAGACCGCCGGTGACCATATGCCTGTTGGGGTCGCGGTGCCGAATGCCGCAGTGCTGTACTCAACGCTCCGGTATGTGCGGCCCAAGCGATATATCCACGTGGGTTCCAGCTCCTTCTTCGTGCTCGGCGCTCTGGTGCAGACCGCCGAGCACTCACCGATGTCGCGACTGATGGTGTGAAATGCCAGGTACTTCAATGCAGATGATGCTCCGCCTCAAACTCTAGGGTTCTCATCGTGGCGGTGACGTTGGTGAAGCTCCTTCAGCGGAACTGCAGGAGTACGGGATCGGTTACAACCCTGCAAATAATTCCTCGCACAGCGGAGGTCGGCAGTGGCACATCTCGCTCGACGAATCAAGCTGAAGACTGCAGAGACCGTTGTGCCGCGGCTGACCCGCGTTCACCCGGATGGCAACTTGGAGCGGCTGGGCAGCGATTACGGTGGCTGGTGGGTCCCCACCGATCTGATCGCCGAGGACTCAGTTGTCTACGCGGCGGGCGTCGGCGAGGACGCCAGCTTCGACCTCGCGCTCATCAAGCGTTTCGGCTGTGAGGTATGGGCAATCGATCCCACACCACGCGCACTTGAATATGCGGGCCGAATCACCGACTCCCGGTGGCACTTCCTCCCCTTCGGGTTGTGGAAGGAGGATGCGGTGATGCATTTTCATCCACCGGTCGATACCGCACATGTCTCTCACTCCGTGACGGAGGTCCGCGGCAGCGGCCCGGGTTTCGACGCCCAGTGCTACTCGTTGGCATCGTTGACACAAAAACTAGGGCACCAGCGGGTCGACCTGCTGAAAATGGATATCGAAGGGGCAGAAGGTCCAGTGCTGGATCAACTTCTGATGGCCGAGATTCTTCCCGGAGCCATCTGCGTGGAGTTCGACGCGCCGGAGAGTCCCTGGGCTCTCCGGCGGCGGCTGAGTCGCTTGGAGAAGGCCGGGTACGTGGTGCGCTGGATCGAAGCGCGCAACTACACACTGGCTCTCCGCTGATGTCTCTCGACACCATGGTGCAGACCTCCCGCACCCCGTCGCTGCGGGTCGCCATTGTGCACAGCTTCTATGGTTCGGGGAGTCCCAGTGGCGAAAACCAAGCCGTGGTCGAACAAGCCGAGGCCCTGCGCCGGGCCGGACACCAGACCCACCTGGTGACGGTGCACACCGACCAGCTCAGCCGCTCTCCCTTCTACACCCTTCGGGCTGCTGTCACCGTGAGCACCGGGCGCGGCCGCTCTCCACTGGCCGAACTCCGGCGACTGCGGCCGGACGTGGTGCATGTGCACAACCTTTTTCCGAACTTCGGGCGCTCCTGGCTGCGGCACTGGCCTGGCCCCCTTGTCGCCACAGTGCACAACTACCGGCCGATGTGCGCCGCCGCAACCCTTTACCGGGACGGGGCGATGTGCTCGCTCTGTCCCGACGGCGACCGCTGGGCCGGGCTCCGAAACGGCTGCTATCGCGGATCGCAGGCGGCTACCGCGCCACTTGCCTGGGCAGGCCGCCACGGAGCCGCATCCGATCCTTTGCTGCGTGGCGCGGACCGTGTGGTGGTGCTGTCCGCTTTGAGTCGTCAGACGTACCTCCGGGCCGGTATCGATCACCAACGCCTGGCACTGGTGCCAAATTTCGCGACTGACGCTCATGCCTCAGCGCCGGCCGATGCAACGAGGCCCGAACGCAACTCTGCTGTCAACGCTGTATGGGTCTTCGCCGGCCGGCTGAGCCCGGAGAAAGGCCTGTTGGAACTGCTGGGCCGCTGGCCCACCGGGCAGCGGTTGGACGTCGTGGGTAAGGGCCCGCTACTCGATGCCTGCCGCCGTGCCGCACCGGAAGGCGTTCGCTTCCTCGGCCCTCTCAGCCACACTGAGCTTCGACGCCGCCTGCCGTCCTGGCGAGGGCTGATCTTCCCCAGTCGTTGGTTGGAAGGCGCCCCCCTCATCTACCCCGAGGCGCTCGCCGCCGGGCTCCCGGTTCTGGCGTTCACCGGTTCAGCCGTCGCCGACTCGGTGCAGTCGCACGGCACGGGCGTGGTTGTGGACTGGAACGAGCCACTGGCTGCGGTGCTCACCCGCGCCGCCGAACGCTTCCCCGCCCTGCGTCCTCACTGCCGCACGGTGTTCCTGCGCCATTACACCGAACGTGTCTGGACGGTGCGTACCGAGGCCGTGTACGCCGCCGCGCGCGCTCACCATGCCGCTGCACGGGAAAACGGTGGCGTCGAAGATGCACGGCTGCGACTACCGGAGATCTCATGAGAACACGCTGGAAGCAGGCGTCTCCCCGGGGCACTGAGGCAGGGACGAAATGCTGAGCACCGGTCGGCCCCGGCGGATCGTGGTAGTACAGCCGTACATTCCCAGCTACCGGACGAGTTTCTTCAACTGTCTCAGGACCCGCCTCGATGCTGTGGGCTGCATCCTGAACGTTCTGCATGGCCCTCCGCCCCCGAGCCATGTGGCACGGCGGGATGCTTCCTGCTGCACAGGTGCCGTTCAGGTACCCGTCTGTCGGTTGGCCGTACCCGGAGGACGGTCGCTGGTCTGGCTGCAGGTACAGCGCCAGGTGGCCTCTGCCGACATCGTGGTACTGGAACAGGCACTGCGTAACGTGGATACTTACTTGCTGCTCCTTAGGCAGCAGTTGGCACGGATGGCCGGCGCCGGTCCCCGGGTCGCGTTTTGGGGGCACGGCCGTACCTACACCAAGCCGGTGAATCGTCTGGAATCTGCGGCCAAGGATGCCATCACACGGCGTGCCGCATGGTTCTTCGCCTACACCGAAGGCGGGGCCGCCTACCTCGCCTCCCGCGGTTATCCCTCGCACCAGATCACCGTAGTGCGCAACTGCGTGGACACCGCGACGCTAGCCGACGTCCGCGAGCGCGCGGGAACCCCAGGGACTCAGGAGTTCGCCGAAGCAGCCGCGCTGCGCGAGCACCACCGTCTGCTGCCCGGACGCACAGCCTTGTTCGTTGGTGGGCTGGACACCCCCAAGCGGATCCCTTTCCTGCTGGAGTCTGTCCGGCGCATCGCCGATGCCCTGCCGGGGTTTCGACTACTGGTCGCCGGAGACGGATCGGACTGGCCCTTGGTGAACGCCGCGGCCTCCCGTGCCAACAGCCCGGTGGTCGCCTTGGGCCACACCACTGGACAGGACGTCGCGCTGCTCGGAGCGGTATCGGACATCATGCTGATGCCGGGGCGGGTAGGGCTGTGCGCGGTGGACTCCTTGGCGCTGCGCACGCCCATCGTCACCACGGACTGGCCATGGCACGCACCTGAGTTCGAGTACCTCGAGAACGGACGCAACGCCGTGATCACGCCCGACGATCCGGCAGCATATGCGACGGCGGCGCGAGCGCTGCTTACTGATCCGCCCCGCCTGCGATCGCTGCATGCCAGCTGCCGCCAGGACGCCGGCAACTACACGACCGATGCCATGGCCGAGCGCTTCTGCGACGGCCTGCTCAGAATTCCGGTGCCGTAGAGGGATTCTGCCAATAGGCGAGCAGGTTGAATGCCCATCAGCTGGCGGCGAGTGCGCATGGCGACTATCTGTCCGTCCGACGACTGCCCACCGCCGGATCGCTGGCCTGGACAGGCCGATTCGGGCAACACGCCTACCGCAACCTCCTGACGTGTTCTAAATGTTCTTTTATGTAACGTTTGATCCATGATAGATGTGACCGCTCCCCCGCCACGACGGCGTCGGCGGCCGCGTCTGTTGCTGATCGGAACGGCGACCTTCTGGGTTTTCGTGGGGGGCAACCTGGTTCCTGTGGGGTTGAACGCCCCGGCCACGGTTCTGCTCTTCACCGCCGCCCTGTTCGCCCTACCGTGCACACTGACGCGTCGGCCCGCAAGCGAGGCCGGCAACCTGGAACGACTCAACCCCTTGCGGGCGCCGCTGCCGCTCCCCCTGTGGGGCTTCGCTGCCTGGGGCGCGATCTCCGCGGTTCAGCAGCAGACGGAAACTGGTACCCAGAATGCCCTGGTCTACCTGTCCTTCGTCCTCCTGACGGCGCTCGCCGCCGCCTGGACGTCGGCCGGGGCACCCCTCGTGCTCCTGCGGTGGATCCGCGCGGCGGCTGTGGTGGGTGCCGTGGGCTACCTGGCGACCGTCGCCCTGCGGGGACCGGGAAGCAGCGGAATCTACCACGCCCGCGTCTACGGCGAGATCGTGTGGATCGGGATGGCCGCCTCTGTGCCGCTCGCCAACCGGTCACGCTGGGGATACGCGATCCCCTTGCTCCTGCTCGCGGCCAGCCTGCTCAGTCTCTCCCGCACTGCCACGGCCATTTGCGCCCTGGTGTTCCTGGCCCTCGCCGTCAAGGACCGCTGCCGCCGCGGCCTTCTCAAACTTGGTCTGCTCGCCACAGGGATGACGTACGGAGCCTTCTTGCTCCTGACCCGGTACCAGCCGCTGCGCGACCGATTCACGCAGAACGACAACGAGGAAATCGGAAACATGGTCATCGGTACCAGCGGCCGGTCCCAACTGTGGTCGATCACCTGGGACTCGATCAAGGAGGCGCCGTGGTTAGGCCACGGCATCGGTCACGCGGAAAGCCTGATCGGCAATACTGCAGGTATCAGTCGCCTCATGCATCCGCACAACGACTACCTTCGGTTGTGGAACGACCTCGGCATCATCGGCATCGGTCTGTGGGTGCTGGCGGTCCTCATTCTGTTCCGCGGCGCCTACCGCCGTTTGCGGGTCGCGACAAACGACAGCGACCGGGCCATCCACCAGGCGGCCCTGTTCGCCCTGATCGGGCTGAGCCTGAACGCGGTGACATCCAACTCACTGATCTACATCTTCACGGTCACCCCCGTTGCCGTGATCATCGGAACCAGCCTGGGGCGTGCCAACGCGCAGGACGCCTGCAGATCTACCGGCAGCGGCGGGGACCTCGCTCCTGCCCGCAGGGTCGATAACTCATCGCAGAGAGCACTTGTGCCGATCTGTAGGCGGGGAAGACATGCTCTCGCTGGCGGGCCGCGACCTTCATATAAGGGGTTCAGCCGTGCATGATGTACAGCGCCGGGTTGCGAGCAGCCGGATCGCCTCGGTAGCGGCCCTCCCAGGGCGGATGTATCTCGTCGGTCGGCATAATGCGGCTGAGTTGGCCAAGTCCGCCCGCTGGCTGGCGCGTTCGCGGGAGCATACGAATTTCACCTACGATCTCACGCCGCTGAACCGCGAGCATCTGGCATGGTTCATCGCCGAGGTGACGGCGCGTTCCGTCGGAGAAATCCGGGCGTATTTCGAAGAGGTCGAGTCGGACCGTGGGCTCCACGAGCATCTCCGGCGGGCGATCAAAGCCAGCGATCGGCAGCGCCTGGCCGACCGGGACGTCCGATTCGGGCGCCGTATCGGCTGGTATGCGCTGGTCCGTGCGCTTCGTCCGGCGCACATTGTCGAGACCGGTACGGACAAGGGACTAGGCACCTGTGTGCTTGCGGCAGCGGTTCGGCGCAACGGCGCAGGACGGGTGACGACGATCGACGTGAACCCGTGCTCGGGATACTTGATCTCGGGCCGGTACGGTGCAGTGGTCAATCGCCACATCGGTGACAGCATCGACGTCCTGGGGCAACTCGAAGTAGTGGACGTGTTTCTGCACGACAGTTTGCACACCGCTGGCTACGAGCATGCCGAGTTGGAAACCGTGGGGCCGCGCCTGACGGAAAAGGCCATGGTGCTCAGCGACAACGCACACGCCTCCGGGACCCTGTCCGACTGGGCAGAGGAAACGAGGCGCCGCTTCTTGTTCTTCGGTGAACAGCCCCGTGACCACTGGTACCCCGGTGGGGGGATCGGTGTGGCCTGGTCCCGGTCCAGCTGAACCACGCGTGTTTCCGGGATCAGAGGATGCGGGGTCCTCATGCCTGTGAGAAAGAGAGCGCGTGGCAGATCGGATGGGGCGGAGACCACCAAACGGAGGTCCTCGCGATCGGTGCGCCGAATGAGTGGTGCACGAGCGACGCTCCCGGATTTTGCCGGCTGGCACCGGGACGAGCGAGGATATTAAGGACTTCCGAGAGCCAGTCACTTCCCGCAGTCGCGCGTCCTTTTCTGTCTCGATACCCGCTGGGAGGTTCATGTGCCCCTCTGGGGAAAAGGCACGGCTATCACCGGCGCGTGGATGAAACGGATCCATGGCGATGACGTCAGGACTCCTGGCAGCAGCATTCTGTACAGCACCAGCCCGCTGCCCCGGTCGGGATCCGTGCTCCGGAACCACAGCCGTGGAGGATAACGCAGGCGCCACGCGAGCGGCGTCATCAGCGGGTTTGACCTCTACTACCGCGAGCGGGGTGCGCTGGACCCTGCTCGGGGCGGTCACCTCGCTCGTGGTCCAGGTGCCATATGCGGCCGCCATGAGTCGGTTGCTCGAACCGAGCGACTTCGGACTGGTGGGGCTCGGAATTTTCATGATCCGCTTCGTGAGCTACTTCGCTCAGGGAGGACTGAACTCGGCGGTCACCCAGCGCGCGGTCCTGGAGGCCCGCGATGTCCGCGCCGCGGTGGCGTTCGGCATCGCGATGGGTGTCGGCGTGTACGCCGTCGCCTGGGCGATCACACCCCTTGCGGTCCAGGTGGTCAACGGCCCTCCCAAACTGATCGCGGTCTGCAGGGGGTTGGGACTGACCTTCGTGATCTCCGCCATCGGCTCGACCGCTACCGGACTGCTGCGCAGGGCCATGCGCTACCGCACGATCGCCCTGCTCGAATTCGGCTCCTATCTGTTCGGTTACTGCGGGCTTGGCGTGACCTCCGCGGTCATGGGCTGCGGGGTGTGGAGCCTGGTTTACGCGTCCGTCGCCCAGTGTGCCCTGATGGCGCTGGGCAGCTGCGCACTGGCCGGGCACGACCTGCGTCCGCTGTTCGACCTCCGGGCGATGAAAGAGGTCGGGTTGTTCGGAGTGAAGGTGTCCTTCGTCGGGTTCCTTGAGTTCCTGACCCTCGGCGGTGACAACGTCCTCATCGGCAGGTACGCGGGGATGGAAATGCTGGGGTATTACAACCGTGCCTGGCTTCTGGCAGCGCTGCCCCTGCACCAGGTGGCCATGTCGCTGAACAAGGTCCTGCTGCCGGCCTTCAGCAGCATCCAGGCTCAGGGCGCTCGGCTGAAGAGCGCATACACCGACAGCGTCGCGATGACCACCTTGCTGTTCCTGCCGATGGGAGCGGTCATCGCCGCAAGTTCCACGAACGCGATCCATGTTGTGCTCGGCGCAGACTGGGCGATCGCCGCCCACCTGGTACCCCCGCTTGCCGTCGTAGGCACGCTCAACGTCATCACCTACTTCCCGGCCGCGGTGGCGGAGGCGACCGGACGGGTGTGGCAGAAGGCAGCCATCGAGAGTCTGCACCTGATTACTCTCCTGGCGGGAGCCGGCGTTGTCATGCTGTCCGGTGCAGGGATTTTGGGCCTGGTCACGGCTGTGCTGGTGAGCAGACTGGTCCAGCACGCGGCGTACATCGTGTGGATCGGCAGGGTCCTTCCAGGCTCCCTGCGTCAGCTGGCGATCGCCTATGCGCAGTCATCAGCGGTCGCTCTTGTCATCTGGTCTGCCGTCACGACCGTTGGCCATCTGACCGCAGGAACCGTTCCGGCTTTGGCGGCATTGGCCGCCCAGCTCATCACAGCCGCGCTGCTGGGCGTCCTCGTGCTCGTGTACGGGCGGACACTCACAGGCATGCGAGTGGCGCACCAGCGTGCGCTCATTCCGTCGGTCTTGGGGTCACCGCGGCATCCCCGGAAAGAGCTGACAAACGCAGTACATCGAAAGGAATGACGATGCCATCGAACGGCTGGCTCGGTACCACGAGTCGGATCTGCATGCCCCGTCGCATCGGGTGGCGAGGTGCCGGTCTGGGCAACGAGATCTTCCCTTGGGCCAAGGCCTACCTCGCCAGCCGCGAGCTGGGTTTCAGGCTGGCACGGCCAGCCTGGGGGCTGAACCGTCGCGACTACCGACACGAGTTCGGGACCTCGCGCCTGGACTGGGTGGGGCACGCGGCCCTGCGGATGGCCATGCCGGTCGTCACGGTCACGGACGAGATGGTCCGCTCAACGGGAGAGACCGACTACGGCACCGCGATGCGGCTGCTCGACACCGAGTACAGGTGGTCTCAGCGGCGCTCACTCATCTTGCTGCACCAGGGCATGTCCGGTGGCCACCTCGGGATCGAACGGGCCCGCAACTACCTGCGCAACGAGCTGCTGGGCCACCTTCCGGAAGACGGTTGCCCGGAGGACTGGGGACCTGACGCCGGCCAGCTCCGCGTCGCCGTCCACATTCGGCTGGGTGACTTCAGCCAGCACTCGACCGGCCCCAAGCCCGGGGTCTTCAACAGGCGACTGCCCTTCGCCTGGTACCGATGGGTGCTTGACACTCTGCAAGGCCACTTCGGAGAAATGCTGCACGTCGACCTCGTGAGTGACGACCCCATCAAAGCTACCCGGATGCTCCCGGAGTGGAGCGGGTGCACCGCTCGCTCACGGACCATCCTCGAGGACCTCTCGATCATGGCTACAGCGGATCTGCTGGTCTGCTCGGTCTCCACGTTCTCCATGCTTGCGGCGTTCCTGTCCGACGCGCCCTATGTGTGGTACCGCCCGCACTTGCATGAGCAGGGCGGCTTCCTGAGCATTTGGGGGTATCCACCGGAGCAGCAGGGCAGGACCAGGGCGGACATCCGGCGTGAGCAGCAGATCGGCGGTCCTCTTCCCGCACGGGGGGTGGCGGTGGACGTTGATGGCGAACTCCCCTCCTGGCTGACGGGCTTCCTGATGACGAAGGCAGCCCTGAACAGGCGAAGCGCGGACCTCGTCCACTGCGGGGTCGTGCCGGAGCGTGATCCCCTCCTGACTGTGGACTGAGACGAAACCCAACCGTCAGTCCGCAGCCACCGTGGGGGCACGGACGAAAATGCCGTCGAACTGGAGCATCTCCCCGGTCTCGCGGTCGCTGAAGCCCGGCTCGATCGAGGCCAGACGCAGCCCCTGGCCGGTGATCAGCCCGATCGCCTCATCGAAGATCATCTGGCCCGAATACAGCGGCACCAGCGAGAGTTCGATCTGGAGGCCTCGGACCTGTCTCAGCAGCTCGGTAGCACCAAGCAGGACGTGCCGCTCGAACCCCTGCGCGTCGACTTTCAGCAAGGTACGCCCGTGGTGGCCGGGATAGCGGGTCATCACCTCGTCCAACCGCCGGACCTCGATGGTCTGCGTCCTGGTGTACTCCGAGCCCGGCGCCGCTCGCTGGTGCCGCTCCATCATCGGCAACAGCGACGAACTCACCGAGTTCCTGGACACGTTGATGGCGGCCCGCCTGGTCTCGTCGCCCAGCGCCAGCATTTCCGTATGCCACGCCGGGTCCTGCGCCGCCCGGCGTGCCAGCTCCTGGTAGGCGTCGACCAACGGCTCGAAGGAGATGATCTCCCCGGTGTAGCCGAACCGCCGCAGGTCTGCTCCATACTGCCCGGCGTTCGCACCAACATCGATCACCCGGGTGATGCGGTGGTGGCGCAGGATGCGAACCCGTTGCCGTCCTGGATACCGCACCAGCTCGGCTCCGGCGCACCGCAATGTGCGGTGAACGCCTCGTTTGATCAGCCGCGACGTGGTCGGCAGGGTCTGCAAGGCCATGGTGCACTCCCTTGGTTGGTCAGGTCGTCTCCAGTGGAGCATCCGATTCCGCTCACTGGAAGAAGTCCCCGATAGCAGTTCTCGTCAGGCCCATCGCCACTGCCCTGTCATGGTCGGACCACTCGTGGGCGGGGGATCGTCTCCTCCGAGAACACGTACTTTTAAGCTGGCATCCATCGAGGCGGCTCAGACTTCTGGCGGCCATACCAGCGTGGTCGGGTGAACTCGAGAGAGAGCGCCGGGATGGCCTGCGAGAGCCCTTGAAACACTTCATACTCGAAACCTCGACATCGATCTTACAGAGGCAGGCAAAGCCGAACGCGGCGAGGGAACGGCTGACGAATTCAGCGAACATCTAGGCGAGAACGTGGTTCGATTCAAGGTGCATGGTTGCCGTCCCTGGCTTCGCCGCCGGACTCGTGCGAACAAGGGTTACCTTCTCGTCGACGCCAAACCGTTTGGCGAGAGTAGTAGGCACAGCGGCCAAGGTCGACTGCGGCGACTTGCGCGCCGAACGCGAGGAACACCTCGGAAAGTTTCCCAATGGTTGGAAGAGAACTTCTCTTGGATCGATTTGGCAGGCGGAAGCACTCGCGCGTCGCACGATGTCCCTGAGCCCGCTCACGGCGGGATAAGTCAACATCAGAATTCCTATGCCTGGTGGGGACGGGGTCGACCGCCTTGGACTCGGTATGCGCGGGATTTCATCCGCCTACACGATCCGCGGACCCGGGGGACGGGCCTCGGGCAGCAAGAGGTCATCCCTGGCTCACCATTCGGCAGTAGGCCAGGTCATCCTGAGCGGGAATCAGCACCCAGTGGTCATCCGTTGGCGTGGTCCATCGTGCGGGTATTCCTCCGCTGCGGGTTCGGGCCCCTTGATGAAGATATCTGTCTGCCCCCAGCCCACCAACTGGGGAACAACGCCTCGGAAAGACAGCCTGGAGTATCCCTGCAGATCAGCCAGGGCTCGCGCATAGTTGGGGCGATCACCGTTGTCGACCACCAGCATTCCACCGGGCTTGAGTCTCGGCATCGCGTGGCTGATGCACGACGGACGTGCCCGCCCATCGACCAGCACGAGATCGAAGTGGCAGGGCGGGAAATCGTCAATCTCTGCCACGTAGCAACGGAAGCTGTATCCTTGATAGTTCATGTCCGACGACAAATACGATGCAGGGTCGTCGCAAGCGCCAGAAACAACGGCTTCCCGCCTGGGCGATGCCAGCCGATACTCGACCTTGGCCATGCCGGACAGTCTCAAGCGCAGCTTCTCGTACCAACGAACGTCATGTTCGACGCTCACGCACTCGGCGCCCCGCGTGATCCAATAGAGCGTAGATCCTCCGCTTCCGTATTCGAAGATACGTCGCCCCGCGAGCGGCTGCGCGTCCAGATATTCGATGGCGTCGAAGGTGAGCCACGGGGACGGCTTGCGCAGCAGGTACCCGGGGCGCATCGAGGAGATCCACCGCAGCGCGTGTCGGCGCTGGGGGCTGTGCCCGACCATCACACACGTAAAGAGGATCAGGCGGAAGACCTGATACACCAGTCGTGCGCATCGGACAAGAAATCTCGAGCGACCTGATCGATTGGACATGGGTTCTCCAACTCGTCGTCTCCCGTCGCAGCCGGGCAACGGCCTGCTGTTGACGGCTTCGGCAACCAGTCGCCGACACTCCTGTGCCACGCATCAGCCGCGGCCGTCGGGGCCGTCACCCCGCCACGGGCGGGCCTGCCCCGGTCGGAGCCATCGGAGGGCGGTTTTCGGGCGTGCAGCACGGTCATGCCAGTTCCAGCAAGGGAGAAGTGGCAGATACAGGAGAGGTGGTGGGCATACCGACTGGAGTGGCAAGCGCGGGGGTCAGAGCGGCGGTTTCGGCGTCGACCATCAGACGGGCCAGCTCCGGGGCGCGCACTGTCGGTTGCCAGCCCAGGACCCGCGCGGCCTTGGAGGCGTCACCGACAAGGTCGTCGACCTCGGCCGGGCGCAGGTAACGCTCGTCGAAGAGCACGTGATCGCGCCAGTCGAGGCCGACGTGGGCGAAGCAGTGCTCGACGAAGTCGCGCACGCTGTAGCTGACGCCCGTGGCGACCACGTAGTCGTCTGGGCCATCTTGTTGCAGCATCCGCCACATCCCCTCGACGTACTCGGCCGCGTAGCCCCAGTCACGCCGGGCGTCCAGATTGCCCAGGTACACCACGTCCTGCAGGCCCGCCTTGATACGTGCGGCCGCCATGGCCACCTTGCGGGTGACGAAGGTCGGGCCCCGGCGAGGGGACTCGTGGTTGAAGAGGATGCCGTTGACCGCGTACATCCCGTACGCCTCACGGTAGTTGCGTGTCGCCCAGTACGCGTAGACCTTGGCGACCCCGTACGGGGAACGGGGATGGAACGGAGTCTCCTCGTGCTGGGGTGGCGGCGAGGCACCGAACATCTCTGAGCTGGACGCCTGGTAGAACCGACAGGGAAGGCCCGTCGCCCTGATGGCTTCCAAGAGCCGCGTCGTTCCCAGCCCGGTGGAGTCCCCGGTGAACAGTGGTTCGTCGAACGACACCCGTACGTGCGATTGGGCGGCCAGGTGGTAGACCTCGTCGGGCTGCAACCGCTCGAGCAGACCCGCGATCCGGGTTCCGTCGGTCAAGTCGCCGTAGTGCAGGAAGAGACGCGCCTCGGGATCGTGAGGATCCCGGTAAAGATGTTCGACGCGTTGCGTGTTGAAGGTCGAGGCACGGCGAACGACTCCGTGCACCACGTATCCCTTCCCCAGCAGCAACTCCGCCAGGTAGGAGCCGTCCTGGCCGGTGATGCCGGTGATGAGCGCTGTCTTGACAGTCACACGCACTCCTTATGCAGGGTTCGGGTGAGCGGCGTACCCCTTGTCGAGCAGGCGGCCCGGGCACAACAACAGCCCACGATCCGCCACCACTTTCATATGAATTATCAATATATGTCGGATTTAGTCATTTGTATCGTAAGGTGACGGACACACTCACCGGATCCGATCGGGGACGGACACCTTGGACCTGCGCGACTACCTACGAGTCCTCTCTCGCCGTTGGCGTGCCATCGCCCTGCTGGCCCTGCTCGGAACGGCGGTCGGTGTGCTCATCACCCATAGGGCGACCCCCGATTACCGGGCCAGCGCGAAGCTCTTCGTCTCTGTGCGGGAGGGGTCCGACACGCTGCAGCTCGCTCAGGGGAACGTCTTCACCCAGGCCCGAGTTCAGTCGTACGCGGAGGTGGCGGCGAGTCCTTTGGTGACCCGGTACGTCGTGAGGACGCTGGGGCTCGACATGACACCGACTCAACTGAGCCGTCGCATCAGCGCGACCCCGCAGCCCGACACGGTGCTGATCCGCATCACTGTCACCGACACCCGTCCGAAGCGGGCTGCCCGCATCAGCAACGCTGTGGCCGAGCGCTTCGCCGAGGTGATCCGCGATCTCGAGCGGCCTGCCTACGCCGAAACGTCCCCGGTGCGGCTGAGCATCACCCAGCCGGCCTCTGTGCCCTCCGCGCCCTTTTCCCCACGCCCCGCCGTGAACGTCGCGCTCGGTCTGCTGGCCGGGCTGGCCCTCGGAGCGGGTCTCGCCGTGGCCAGGGAGTCGATGGATCGCTCGGTACGCAGCCTTCAGACTCTCACCGACCTCATGGCCGGGTTCGGCGGGCCTCCGGTGCTCGGCAGCGTCGCGCACGACCCGCGGGCGACCCGCCATCCCGTGGCGTTGCTCGACGACATGCACGGACTGCGCGCCGAGGGCTACCGGCGGCTGCGCACCAGCCTGCGGTTCGTGGACGTGGATCAGCCGCCCAAAGTGATCGCGGTAACCAGCCCGCTGCCTCGTGAGGGGAAGACCAGTGTCGCGATCAACCTGGCCGCGACACTGGCCCAGACCGGCGCCTCGGTGTGTCTGGTCGACGCCGACCTGCGCCGTCCTTCTATTGCCCACGTCATGGGGCTGGTACGGGACGCCGGGCTGACGACCGTGTTGATCGGCCAAGCCGAGGTGCACCAAGTGCTGCAGTCCGTGGGCTCCTTCTCGGTGCTTACCAGTGGCTCAGTGCCTCCCAACCCCACCGAGCTGCTGGGCAGCGCCCAGTCGAAGGCCGTTCTGCGCAGCCTCGCCGAGAAGTTCGACCACGTCGTGGTGGACACCGCGCCGGTGCTGCCGGTGGCGGACGCGTCCGTGATCGCCTCCATCGTGGACGGCTACCTGCTGGTTGTGCGGGCTTCACACACCAGCCGCGACCAGGTCGGCGCAGCCCTCCGCACGCTGCAGCACGTCGGTGCTTCCGTGCTCGGTACGGTCCTGAACATGACGTCGTCGAAGGAGGAGGGCACCACGTATGGCTATGCGTACGAATACCGGCCGCAGCGCCGGACCCGCCGTTTCTCCAAGCGACGCCGCGGCCTGTACGTGCCGCCCGTCGGTAGCGCCCCGGCCCTGCCGACTCCTGGCGGAGAACCAGATGTCCAGGCCACGGCCACGGTCCAGGCCACGGACGCGGCACTCGACGGCGAGACCCGCTCCATGACCGCCGACGGAAGCGCTCAGCGGTGAGCTCCCCTGCCTCCGCACGGTACGGGCACGTTCACCGCCCCCTCGACCGCTCCGCGCGCGTGTTCGTGGCCGGAAGCCGTGGACTCGTCGGCTCGGCGATGTGCCGGCGTCTGGAGCGGGAGGGCTTCACCGACGTGGTCGGACCCGGCTCCGCCCAACTGGACCTGCGCGAGCGCCGTGCCGTCCTCGACTGGTTCGCGGCCACCCGGCCGGATGTGGTGGTGCTGGCCGCCGCACGGGTGGGCGGGATCAAGGCGAATGCCACCTATCCCGCGGAGTTCCTGTCCGACAACCTGCGTATCCAGGTCAACGTGCTGGACGCGGCCCTGGAGCAGGGTGTGGAGCGGCTGCTGTTCCTGGGCTCCAGCTGCATCTATCCGAAGTTCGCCGAGCAACCCATTCGGGAGGAAGCGCTGCTGACAGGTGCGCTGGAGCCGACCAACGACGCCTACGCCATCGCCAAGATCGCCGGACTCCTGCAGGTACAGGCGGTACGGCGGCAGCACGGCCTCCCCTGGATCTCCGCCATGCCGACCAACCTGTACGGCCCCGGAGACAACTTCCATCCCGAGCACTCCCATGTCCTGCCGTCGCTGATCAGGCGCTTCCACGAGGCCCGAACGGCGGGGGCACGGCGAGTGGTGAACTGGGGTACCGGGACGCCCCGCCGGGAGTTCCTGCACGTGGACGATCTGGCTCGGGCATGTCAGCACCTGCTGGAGCACTACGACGCGGACGGGCCGGTGAATGTCGGCGCCGGCACGGACATGACGATCCGGGAGGCCGCTGAGCTGGTGGCAGAGGTCGTCGGCTACCAGGGGACCATCGAGTGGGACGCGGACCAGCCGGACGGCACCCCCCGCAAGCTTCTTGACGTCTCCAGGATCACCGCACTGGGGTGGGCCCCGCGGATCGCTCTGCGGGAGGGAATCGCTGAAGCACACGCCTGGTACGTGGAACACCGAGGTTCCGGTGCCCTGTGACACCGTTCGTGGACGGGGTCACCTGCTCCCGGTGGCTCACGGTGTTGTCGACCGCTACCACTCCGTGCGGGATGAGCACCCGCCGCAGCTGCGGCCGGTAGTGGCCGCATGACGACTGGCAAGACGGCGCGGACAGCTGTGGGGGCGCCGTGTGAGCGGACGGACACTGACCGCGGCGGCTTGCGAGGCCCCGCTCACCCAGGGCTACCGCTCGGGATGGCGAGTTCACGGCCGAGGTAGAAGCCTTCCCGCTCCTCGACGACGTACGGGGCCATGCCGGCGCGCCGCTGGGCCTCGGGCTCGGAGGTCCGCCAGGAGTCGCACGCCTCCTTGGAGTCCCAGAAGGACACGCCGGTGATCTCCTGTCCGTCCTCGGACCAGTAGGCCAAGGCGCGGCGCATACCCGGTGGGTGGGTGGCCGGCCGCCACGCCTTCTCGAAGTCCCCCAGGGTGCCCGGCCGAATGCGGCGCGTCGTCACCCAGACGAAGTGTTCCTCCATCGCGGCC
Organism: Streptomyces tailanensis; assembly: GCF_008386495.1. Taxonomy (GTDB): domain Bacteria; phylum Actinomycetota; class Actinomycetes; order Streptomycetales; family Streptomycetaceae; genus Streptomyces; species Streptomyces tailanensis. The sequence goes on from NZ_VTHJ01000090.1 coordinate 27,077, forward strand.
TCCTCCGCTACGCCGGTTCGGCTCGTCGGCGCCACTTCGACCACCGTAGGTCCACAGCGCCGATCGCGCCTGCGCGGCAATCACCGCGTGACGGCGCCCGCAGGGAGGATTGAACGGGGCGTTCCTGCCTACTCGGCAGGCATGGCTCGGCCCAATGACGAGGTCGCGGCGCTGTTCCAGGAGTACGCGGACCTGATCTCGATCACCGGCGGAGACGCGTTCAGGGCGCGTGTCTACGAGAAGGCCGCCCGCTCGATCGGCGGCTACCACGCCGACGTGTCCGCCCTCGACGTCAAGGGCCTGCAGGAGATCCCCAACGTCGGCAAGTCGATCGCGGAGAAGGTCACCGAGTACCTCCGCAACGGCAGCGTGTCCGCGGTCGAGGAACTGCGGGCGAAGATCCCCGCCGGCGTCCGGCGGCTGACGGCCATCCCCATGCTCGGCCCGAAGAAGGCCTGCGTTTTGTACGAGGAGCTGGGCATCTCCTCGGTCGAGGAGCTCACCGACGCCATCCACGCGGAGCGGCTGCGCGATCTGAAGGGCTTCGGCCCCAAGACGGAGGAGAACATCCTCCACGGCATCGAACTCCTGCAGTCCTCCGGCGACCGTGTCCTGCTCGACGCCGCCATGGACCTCGCCGAGGACATCGTCGCCGAGCTGTCCCGGGTGACCGGCTGCCGCCGGTGCACGTACGCCGGGTCGCTGCGCCGCCTCCGTGAGACGGTCGGCGACATCGACGTGCTCGCCGCTGCCGGGAGTTCGTCCGCGTTGATGCAGGCGTTCACCGAGCTGCCGTACGTCTCGGAGGTCATCGCGCACGGCGAGAAGAAGACGTCGATCCGCACGACCAAGGGCCTCGCGGTCGACCTCCGTGTCGTACCGCAGGCCTCGTGGGGAGCGGCGCTGCAGTACTTCACCGGGTCCAAGGCGCACAACATCCGCACCCGCGAGCTCGCCGTGCACCAGAAGCTCAAGCTCTCCGAGTACGGGCTGTTCGACGCCGAGACCGGGAAGAAGATCGTCTCCAGGACGGAGGAGGACGTGTACGCCCGGCTGGGCCTGCCGTGGATCCCGCCGATGCTGCGCGAGGACCGCGGGGAGATCGAGGCCGGGCTGCGCGACGAGCTGCCCGACCTGGTCGAGGAGAAGGACCTCAGGGGCGACCTCCACACGCACACCGACCTCACCGACGGGCTCGCGCCGCTGGAGGAGATGGTCGCCGCGGCCGCCGAGCGCGGCTACGCCTACTACGCGATCACCGACCACGGGCCCAACCTGTACATGCAGCAGATGACCAAGGAACGGATACTGGCCCAGCGCGAGCGGGTACGGGAACTCGACGGCACGTACGGCAAGCGGGGCAAGCAGCGCGGTATGCGGCTGCTGCACGGTGTGGAGCTGAACATCGACCCGGACGGCGACGTCGACTGGCCCGAGGAGTTCCTGGACGGCTTCGACCTGTGCGTGGCCTCGGTGCACTCGCACTTCAACCAGGCCCGCAAGGCGCTGACCGGGCGGATCGTGCGGGCCTGCGAGAACCCGTACGTCAACATCATCGGCCATCCCACCACCCGCATCATCGGCAAGCGGCCGCCCATCGACGCCGACCTCGACGAGATCTTCGCCGCCTGCGCCCGCACCGGCACCGCGCTGGAGATCAACGCCCACCCCGACCGGCTGGACCTGCGCGACGAGGACATCCTGCGGGCCCGGCGACACGGGGTGAAGTTCGCCGTCGACAGCGACGCGCACTCCACCCTCCACCTGGCCGACATGCGCTACGGCGTGGGCACGGCGCAGCGCGGCTGGCTCACCAAGGACGACGTGATCAACACCTGGCCGGAGACCCGGCTGCGGCGCTTCCTGCGCAAGGGACGGGCCGACCGGAAGTCCCGCGGCTGACGGCCTCAGACGGCTTCGTAGCAGGCCGTCGGCTCAGGCTCAGGCATCCCGCCTGATCATGGTGTCCACCCAGCCCAGCGGATACGGCCCGGCCTCGTCCTCCGCGGGCGCCAGGGGCTCCCCTCCCGCCTCGTTGAAGGCGGTGAGCGCCTCGACGAGCGCGACCCGCTGCTTCGCGTCGAGCCGCTCGACGATCCCGGAGATCTCGGCGCGGCGCCGGGCCATGACCTCCGCGACGGTGCGCCGGCCCTCCTCGGTCAGCCGCAGCAGCGTCTCGCGGCGGTTGTCCGGGTTGGTCTGCCGTTCGGCGAGCCCGGCCGCGATGAGCCGGTCCACCATGCGCATCGCGGTGGACGGCGCCACCTGGAGCAGCTCGGCGAGTACGACCAGCTTGGCGACACCCCGGGTGGACAGCACCACCAGCATGCGGAACTGCGGCAGCGTCAGCCGTTCCTCGACCTCGGCGAGCGACCGGGCGGAGACGGCGACCAACAGCCGGGACGCCGTCAGCACCGCGCGGGTCACCGCGTCGACGTCGTTCACATCACCACTGGGGGAAGCACGGTCGGGCATACCGTCTTTCTATCGTGCCGAAGGCGTGCCCCGCCGCGTCGGACCGGTCGGCCCACTCTCTCTTGACCCGTCCTTGAACATTCCCGCGGCCCGGTCCGTACCTCCCCCTGCGTGCCGTGCCAGCCACACCAGGTGTCCACTCCTACCGTTCCTGTGGACTGAGCGAAAGTGAGCCCGCTCAGCCGCACGCCCCGAACGGTCTTGGGCGCTC
>NZ_VTHJ01000091.1 GCF_008386495.1 Streptomyces tailanensis
CTACCGGATCCGCCACACCGCGCGGGCCGGATCCGCCAGATTGATCGAAACCAGATACGCGCCCTAGCGGCGTGGGAGGAGCGCGATCGACGCCACCGGGATCGCAGCCAGCACCAGCCACGGCACGGCCGCAGGCAACCCGGTGTCCATGAGCGAACCGGTACCCGCGCTGCCGACCAGCACGATCAGCCCGGAGACGGACGACATCGCCCCGGTGTACAACCCGAGCCGCCCCGCCACGGCAAGATCCGGCACCCACGCCCGCGCGGCCGGTGCCACGAGCATCTGTCCCAGCGTCAGCAGCACCACGAACCCGGCAGCGGGCAACAACCCCGCGTTCCCCGTCCACCCGGCCGGCCGCATTACCGCCACCACCCCGAACCCGGCGGCGATCAGAAGCAGCCCCGCCGTCATGGACCGCCGAAGGTCGAGCCGCTCGGCCGCCCACCGCGTCACCGGCAACTGCGCGGTCACGACCAGCAGCGAGGACAGCCCGAACAGCCACGCGAGCGCCGCCTGCGAGCCCGTGGCACGCTCCACCTCGTCGGGAAGGAGGAGGTACAGCTGGTTGTAGGCCAGCAGATACGCGCCGTACGCGCAGCACAGCGCCAGGAACCGCCGGTTGCGCAACAGCCCGCCCAGCCCACCCTTCACCTCGACCCGCTCCCGGCCGGGGATGTGCTGCGGCAGAAGCCAGAAGTGTCCGGCGAGAACCAGAACAAAAACCCCGGCACCGGCGAGGCACACCACGCGGTAGTCCACGGCCAGCAGCAGCGCACCGATGAGCGGTCCGACGAACGCCCCGGCCTGCCCCGCCACCGTGAACAGCGCGAGGACGCCCGTACGAGGACCGCCGCCCGCCTCCTCCCAGACCACCGCCTGCCGGGCGACCTCGGACTCCACGGCCGGCGAGAACAGCGCGGCGGCGAATCCGATCAGCAGGACGGACCCGATGACCGACCAGTCCGCCTGCGCGTATCCCAGCCACGCGAACCCGGCGATCCGCAGCACACAGCCCGCGAGGACGACGGGCCGTACGCCATAACGGTCGGCCAGCGCACCGCCCACCACGAACAGCCCCTGCTGGCTGAAGGTCCTCAGCCCCAGCACGAAGCCGACCATCCAGCCGGCCATACCGATCGCCGTACCGAGGTGCTCGGCGAGGAACGGCAACACCGCGAAGAAGCCGATGCTGAAGGCGAGCTGGGTGAGGATCAGCAACCGAAGGAGGCGGTTGAGCTGCGCCCAGATGTGCCGCCGGGACGGCCGGGCCGGCTCACCCAGCGTCTTCTCGGTCTCTGTCTGCTGGGTCATGCGGTCTCTCCGACGGTGGGGGCTACGGCGGGCTGCGGCTTCCGTACGACCCTGGTGAACGGGCACGGCCACCGCACCCCGCCCGCCGCCGTGACCGCGAGCGCGCCCAGGAGGGCGAGTGCGGCGGCGGGGGCGAGGACGGACCAGGGGGCGCGTTCGGCGTACGGCTGGTTCTCGGCGAGGAGCAGGCCCCACTCGGGGTCGGGCGGCTGGGCGCCGAGGCCGAGGAAGCCGAGGGAGGTGAGGGCGAGGGCCACGCCGGGCAGCCGGAGGAGGGCGTGGCGGGCGACGGGGGGCAGTACGGCGGGGAGGAGTTCGCGGCGGAGCAGATACGGCTCGCCCGCGCCGAGCCCCTTCGTGGCCGTGATGTGCGTGGTCGCCCGCTCCTGTTCGAGCAGGGCCGTGGTGTGCGCGGCGAGCGGTACCCAGGCGACGGCGGCCACGGCGAGCGCGGGTGTCGCCGCTCCGCTGCCCGCGATCCCGGCGACGAGCAGGCCCGCGAGGACCGCCGGTACGGCGTTGACGGTGTCGACGAGGGGGGCGGACAGCCGTGGCAGCAGCCCGAGCAGGGCGCCCGCGAGCAGGGCGCCCGCGCTGATCGCGACGGCGAGGGAGAGTGTGGTGAACGCGCCGTGGCCGATGCGGGCGAGGAGGTCGCGGCCGAGGGCGTCGGTGCCCAACGGGTGGGACCAGGAAGGGGGTTGGAGCCGGGAGCCGGTGTCCAGGGCGAGCGGATCGCGGGTCAGGCCGAGCGCGATGACCGCCAGCAGGACGGTGCCGTAGAGCAGAGGGGTGCGGCGTGGCGCCGGCGGCCTGGGGCGGTGCAGGGAGTGCAGGGCACCGTCGCGCAGGGCCGGGCCGATGAGGAGGCGGGCGGTGAGGCGGGCGAGGGCTCCGGCGAGCGCGGCCAGCAGGACCAGGGCGAAGGCGCCGGCCTGGAGGACGGGGAGGTCCTGGGCGACGGCGGCCTGGAGGGTGGTGCGGCCGAGGCCGGGTATGTCGAAGATCTGCTCGACGGTGACGGCGCCGCCGGTGAGGCCGACGACGAACAGGCCGATGTTCGGGAGCAGTCCGGGTATGCAACGGCGCACGGCCTGGCGGGCTGTGGCCCGCCCGGGTATGCCGCGTGCGGCGGCGGCCAGTGCCCAGGGTTCGGCGAAGGCGCCGGGCAGCAGGTCGTCGAGCATCCGGCCGAGCAGCGCGCCGGCGGGCAGGCCGAGGGCGAGGGCGGGCAGCACCGTCCACCGCGGCCCGTACCAGCCGAGCGCGGGCAGCCAGCCGAGGTGCACGCCGACCACGACGGCGAGTACGGAGGCGGTAAGGAACTCCGGCAGCGCGGCCAGCATCGCCGCCGCGCTGCCGCCGCCGCGGCGCTCGTCGAGGCGGCGGCGCGCGCCCAGCCACAGGGTGCGGGCGCACACCGCCGTGGCCGTCAGCGCGGCGACGACGAGCGCGGCCGCCATCAGCAGCAGGGAGACTCCGACGGCCTGGACGACGGCGGGGGTGACCTCCGCACCGGAGATCCACGAACGGCCCGCGTCACCGCGCGCCAGCCCGCCGAACCACTCCCCCAGCAGCTTCAACGGGCCCGCGTCCAGGCCGAGTTCGGCGCGTATCGCGGCCAGTACCTCGGGCGTCGGGTCGCGTTCGGCCGAGCGCGCCTTGAGGACGGTGAGCGCCGGGTCGGTGCGCGACAGCCACGGCAGCAGGCCGATGCCGCACAGGAGGGTGGCGGCGAGCAGAGCGCGCCAGAGTAGCCGACTCAGCGTCGCGTCCCCGTTCCGATGAGAGCACGCTCGTACGGGTCGAGGATCACGCCCTTCACGGAGGTGCCGACGCCGGTGATGATCCGCTGGTGGACGAGGGGGACGGTCGCGTCGGTGCCGAGGACGGCCGCCTCGGCGTTCATGGCCGTCTGCTGCCGCTCGGCGGTGTCGGACTCCTTCTCGGCGTCGGCGACGGCCTGGTCGACCTCCTTGTCGCACAGCAGCGCGAGGTTGTAGCTGCCGTCGCAGGTGAAGTCGCTGGCGAGGACGGAGACGGGGTCGCCGGTGTCGAGCAGGGAGTTGCGGGCGCCGACGAAGGCGTCGAACTTCCCGGCGAGGGCGTCGCTCTCCAGCCGCGAGTACTCCCGCACTTCCAGCCTCACCTTGAACCCGGCCTTCTGGAGCTGCTGTTGCAGCACCTGGGCGACCTCGGGCAGCTCGGGCCGGTTGTCGTAGGTGGCGATGGTCACCGAGGTGCCGTCGGCGTCGGCGGCCTTGGCGCGCCCGGTCGGCTCGACACGTTTGCCCGCGGCCCAGGTGACGGCGGGCCCGAAGATGCCGACGCCGGGGTCGGCGTATCCCTCGTACACGTCCTTGGCGAACACGGAGGTGTCGACGGCCTCGCGGGCGGCGGCCCGGAGTCTCGGGTCCTTGAAGGCGCCGCTCTTGGTGTTGAGGAGGAGGCTGGTGGTGCGGGTGGTGGCCGTCTCGTGGCGGGTGCCCTTGTCGAGGGTGGACGCCTGGGAGACGGGTACGGCCTCGGCGACGTCGGCCTGGTCGGTGCGCAGGGCGTTGGTGCGTGCGGTGCCGTCGGCTATGAACCGGGCGTCGATGCCGGAGGCCTGGGCGCGGCCGCCCCAGTAGTCGTCGAAGCGGTCGAGGGTGGCCGCGGTGGTGCCGTTGACCTTGGTGAGCTCGAACGGTCCGGTGGCGGTGCCGACCGGAGTGGGGCGGTCCTTGCCGTAGGCCTTCTCGGACAGGATCGCGAGGCCGGGGCTGGAGAGCCGGAGCGGCAGCGCGGGGTCCGGGTCCTCGGTGGTGACGCGCACCTGGTTGTCGCCGCTCTTGTTCGCGGTGAGCGTGATGCCGGAGAGCGCGGCGGTGACGGGCTCGGCCTCGGTGGCGTGGGTGAGGGCGGCGGCGACCGCGTCCGGGGTGACGTCGGTGCCGTCCTGGAAGGTGGCCTCGCGCAAGGTGAAAAGCCAGTTCCGATCGTTTTCACGGGTCCAGGACTCGGCGAGCGCGGGAGCCGCTGCGCCGTTGGCGTCGAGCTTGGTGAGCCCCTCGGTGACGCCGAGCCGGCTGAGGAGGGTGGCGTCGGCGCCGTACGGGGAGAAGTTCTCGGCGGGCGGGAAGGCGAGGGCGACGCGCAGCCGGGAGCCGTCGGCAAAGTCGCCGCCGGAGCTGTCACCGCCCGAGGCGAAGCAGCCGGTCAGCGTGGGGGCGAGGAGCAGGCCGGCGACAACGCGACGGCGGCGGGGAGAGCGCATGGTCCTTGGTTCTCTGTGGGGGGAGGTGGGGTGGGGAATGGAGCGGGGCGTCGGGCGACTACATGACAACCGCGGGCGAAGAGGTCACGGGCACGGGTATCTCGAAGTGCACGACCCGCTGCCCGCTCTCCTCGCGTTCGTCGCACACCGCCACTCCCTGCGAGCGCCAGAAGTCCTCCGCGCCGGGCACCGCCGGGTCCGTGTGCAGATAGACGGAGCGGTAACCGCCGTCGGCCGCCACGAAGCCCAGCAGCGCGGCGACCATCCGCCGGGCGAGCCCGCGCCGCCGGTGCTCGGAGCGTACATAGACGCGCCGCAACTGGGCGGTCTCAACGGACGGGTAACGCTCGGCGAGCCAGCGGGGGTTGGGCGGATGGGCGGGGCCGCGGGAGTCCAGCGCACCGGTGGCCACGACCTCGTCCCGCTCGTCGACCGCCACCAGGAGCGCATGCCGGACGGGAGTGACGTACGCGTGGCGGAGGTCGATGATGTCCCCGTGCCAACGCGGCACGTAACCTGTGCCGAAGTCCCGGTAGACGGTGTCGAGCATCACCGCACGGGCACTGTCGAGGTCGTCGGGTCCTGCCACCCTGATGCTGTAGTCCTGCACCTGCACATCATATGCAATAAGTGCTGATCGCCATGATCGGGGGTTCGATTCGTCACCCGTTCACCACCCGGTCCCGGGTGGTGAACGGGCGCGCCCCGACGGCCGGTACACGCCTGTGTGCCACCGGCCGCCGTTCGGAACACGCGTGGTCAAGCGGGTTCCGGGTACTCCCGGTTCATGCGAATGAGCGTGCTGGATGTGGGATCGAACACGGTACGACTCGTGGTGGCGGACGCGGAGGGCGGCGTACCGCTGCCGGTGCACACCGCCAAGTGGCGGTTGCGATTGTCCGAGCAGGTGCCGCCCGGCGGGGATGTTCCGGGCGAGGCCGTACGGAGACTGTCCGAGGCCGTCACGGCGGCGGCGGGCACGGCCGAGCGATGGGGGGCTTCGACGCCGCTGGCGTTCGCGACGGCCGTGGTGCGCTCCGCGCCGAACTGCCGGGAGGTGCTGCGCACCGTGCGCGCCGACACCGGCGTCCGCCTGTGCACGCTGCCCGGTGAGGTGGAGGCGGAGCTCACCTTCCTCGGGGCGCGGCGGTGGATGGGCTGGCGGTCGGGGCCGCTCGCGCTGCTCGACATCGGGGGCGGTTCGCTGGAAGTGGCCTTCGGCCGGGGGCGGTTGCCGGACTTCGTGGCGTCGCTGCCGCTGGGCGCGGGCCGGCTCACCCACGAGTTCTTCCACGGCGAGGGCCCTCCGCCGCCGGAGAGCGTCAAGGCGCTGCGGCGCAAGGTCCGCCATCAACTCCGGGACGTGGCCGCGCGCATCCGCTGGGAGGGGCCGCGCACCGCCGTGGCCACGTCGCGCACGTTCCAGCAGCTGGCCAGGTTGTGCGGATCCGCGCCGGGCCGCCACGGCCCGTTCGTGGAACGGGAGTTGCGCCGGTCGGACCTGCGCCACGCGGCCGAGCGGCTCGCCACGACCCCGGCTGCCGAGCGTTCCGCGCTCCCGGGTATCTCCGCGCCCCGTGCGGCGCAGAGTCTGGCCGGAGCACTGGTCGGCCACACCACCATGAAGCTGACCGGCCTCAAGACGGTGACCATCTGCCCCTGGGCGATCCGCGAGGGTGTGCTGTTACGGCACATCGAGGACGGCCCGTCCTGGTGGGCGGAGATCACCCGGGACGACGGCCCGGCCGCGATCCCGTCCCCGGTCCCGGCGGCCACGGCCACGTCGGCGAGTTCGGCGGGCACGGTACCGCTCCGCATCGCCACACCGGCCCGCTGAAGTCAATGACAATGACGGGAATTCACCTTTTCGAGTGCTGTAGATCTTGCGAGCGGTGACACCGGGATGGCCCCGACAGTGTCGGGGTAGCTACCGAGTCCGAACGCGCCCTGCCCCTCACCAGGTGGAGCCGCCATGTTTCCGGAAGCCCATGACCGTGCCGCGGGTCCGCACGAGGGTGCGGCTTCCGCCGGAGCCGGGCTCGCGGCGGCGAACCCGTACGCCCGCAGCCGCCTGGTCGGCCCCTTCACCGTGGTCGAGGTGTCTGGCGAGATCGACATGGCGTCGGCGGGCTTCGTGGCCGAGCATCTGACGGCCGCCACCACCGGGCATGACCGGCCGGACGTGCTCGTCGATCTGCGCCGGGTGGCCTTCTTCGACTGCTCGGGCCTGCGCGTGCTGTGCCGCGCCGAGGCCCTCGCCCGGCAGCGCGGCGGTCGGCTGCGGCTCGTCTCCGACCAGCCCCGCATCCACCGACTGCTGCGTGCCGCACGACTGTTGGGCCGTTTCCCGCCGCTCCCGGGACTTCCTGGGCTTCCTGGACTTCATGGGTTTCCGCCCACGCCTCCTCCCCCGCAACCGCCAAGTCTCAACTAGCAGTTCAATGAAACGATTGAAGGGCTTGCGGAATCCGAGCCCTACAGAAGTGGAGACGCGCGAAGTGAAGTTCCTTCTCGAAGTCGACCTGGACAGCCCGGACTGGGACGAGGGCACCACAGTCCAGGAATTGGAACGCATCCTGCGGTATTGGGGCGGCAACCTCCGGCACTGCGAGATCAAACCGGGGGACGGGCAGCCGCTGTACGACTCCGGCCACCAGCAGGTCGGGCGCTGGACCGTCACGTCCGAGTGACCGTCTGACCCTCACCTCCGCATGATGCCGGGGGCCGGCCGCAGCCCCACTCTGCCTGGCCGGCCCCCGGACGGGGATCACGTGGCACACCGCGACAGGGCTCGCACTCCCCAGTCACGGGCCCTCGCTCATCACTCGCGGGTCCGCGCGACCCCGGTCTCGAAACCCTTCGTCAGAAGGCTCAGAAGGCTCAGAAGGCGAAGAGGACCGTCGCGGCGGAGTCCTTCACACACTCGTTGGCGAAGGTGCGCTCGTACGCGACGCGCTTGCCCTGCCAGACGCCCTCGACGGTGACGACCACCGGGTCGTACTGCTTGCTGCACATCGCCCCGACTCTGCCGGTCAGGGCGTCGAAGTCACCGCCGTTCACCCGGAGTTCGGCGCAGGCGTCGGCGGCGGCCGGGTGCGTGCCGGACGGCTTCGGCGCACAGGTCAGGGTGACCGCGCGCTCGGGGGTGACGGCAGCGGCCCGCTCGCCGTGGCCCGTGGTCAGGACCAGGGCTGAGGGGGCGTAGAGCCCGGCCTCGCCGGGCTCGGGGGCGGCGAGCGCGGAGCCCGCGAAGGGGCCGCAGACGGCGGTGGCCGTCAGGGTGAGAGTCGCTGCCCATCGCGCGGTATTCGGCATTGTGTGCATCCTTCCGCTCTGCTGGAGTACCGGACGCCCCGCCACAGTGGTCTTGTGGACGAAGCGTGTCCGTTCGGTGCCGGATCGGCGAGCGCGAGTCTGCCGGGTACGACGCGGGAACACACATCCGACCCACAGGTTTCAGTAACTTTGAGTATTGAATCAGTGGCGTGAAGTCACGGAACCCGAACACACGAGGCCCGAATCTGCGCGGTTCTTGATCGCCTGACGACCACGGATGGCCGAATCCCCATGGCTGAGCAATCGGCCTGAAACATTCCGCTTCAGCTTCGCCCGGCCGGCCTGTCAGTGCCCGGGGATACGGTGCGGGCATGACTCACTTCGTATTGGTGGCAGGGGCCCGGCTGGGTGCGTGGGCGTGGGACGAGGTGGCCGCCGAGCTGCGGGAGTTCGGTCACGACGTACATCCGCTCACGCTGTCCGGGCTCGCCGAGAAGCAGGGCGTCCCGGCCGGGCAGCAGACACACGTCCAGGACATCGTCGAGGAGGTGGAGCGCCGTGATCTACGGGACGTCGTCCTGGTCGGGCACAGTTACTCGGGCATCCCCGTGGGCCAGGCCGCCGAGCGGATGGGCGATCGGCTCAGACGCATGGTGTTCGTCGATTCGAGCGTCCCGGTCGACGGGGAGAACTTCCTGTCCGGCTGGCCGAGCGACCACGTGGTGCGGTCCATCGCCGAGAACGGCGGGTTCTGGCCGATCGTCGACGCACCCCACTACGCGGGCCACGGTCTCACCGACGAACAGATCGCCCGCATCGTCGCCGGATCGACGGCCCACCCGGGTGCCACGCTCACCGAACCCGCCGTCCTCGCACGCCCCATGGGCGAGCTTCCGGCCACGTACGTCCAGTGTCTGCTGGACGGCGACGAGGTCATGCCCGTCGTGGTCGAAGCCGTGAAGAGCGGCCGTTGGCGGCTGGTCTCCATGGACACGGGGCACTGGCCGATGTTCTCGCAACCGCGCGAACTGGCCGGGATCCTGCACGAATCGATCGCCGAAAGCTGAGCCTCGGCGCCTCCGGCGAGTGCGGCACGCTGGACGGGACCGTCCGCACTCGCCAGGATCGTCGGCGACGCGAGCATTCCCGACGCGACGCGTTTCTCGACGGCGAGGGGTGGTACGGACGGATGGCCAAGCACTGGGCGGACTTCCAGTACGAGATCTACCTGGGCGGAACGGCCGGGGCCGTGCCCCGGCTGCCCACCTACCTGACCCGGCTGGAGGAGCTGGCCGAGCACCGGCTCGGTGCCGGTCCGGTCGGTTATGTGGCGGGCGGCGCGGGCGATGGCGGCACCGCCCGCGCCAACCGGGCCGCCCTGGAGCGCCACCGGATCGTGCCCCGGCTGCTGCGGGACGTCACCGAACGCGACCTGTCCGTCGAGGTGTTGGGCCGCGCCCTGCCCGCGCCGCTGGCCCTCGCTCCGGTCGGCGTCCTGTCGATCGTGCACCCGGACGCGGAGCCCGCGGCCGCCCGTGCCGCCGCCGCGCAGGGCGTGCCGTACATCCTGTCCTCGGCGTCCAGCACGCCCATGGAGCAGGTCGCGGAGGTGATGGGCGACGCGGAACGCTGGTTCCAGCTGTACTGGGCCAAGGACCGCGAGGTCACCCGGAGCTTCCTGAACCGGGCCAGGACCGCCGGGTACACGGTGCTCGTCGTCACCCTCGACACGCCGATGCTCGGCTGGCGGCCCCGCGACCTGGAGCGGGCGTATCTGCCGTTCCTGCACGGTGTGGGCACCGCCAACTACTTCTCCGACCCGGCGTTCCAGGCGGGCCTCGCCAAGCCGGTCCACGAGGATCCCGACGCGGCCGTCATGCACTTCGCGGGCATGTTCGGGGACCCCGGGAAGACATGGCCCGACCTGGCGTTCCTGCGTGAGCAGTGGGACGGGCCGATCGTCCTCAAGGGTGTGCTGCACCCCGACGACGCCCGTCTCGCCGCCGACGCCGGGATGGACGGGGTGGTGGTGTCCAACCACGGCGGCCGTCAGGTGGCCGGCTGTGTGGCCGCCGCCGATGCGCTGCCGCGCGTCGCCGAGGCGGTCGGCGAACGGCTGACCGTCCTCTTCGACAGCGGCGTCCGGACCGGCGACGACGTCTTCAAGGCCCTCGCACTCGGCGCCCGGGCCGTACTTCTCGGCCGCCCCTACGTGTACGGCCTCGCCCTCGACGGCCAGGCGGGCGTGGAGCACGTGATCCGTTGCCTGCTGGCCGAGTTGGACCTCACCCTCGCCCTGTCCGGGCACCGCGGCCCCGGCACGATCGGTCCCGACAGCCTCGACGGCGGAGCGGCGTGAGGCCCCGCCCGGCCTCACCCACCGTCCTACAGGTCGATCTCCGAAAGAACGTCGGCGAGTTGGAGCGTCACCAGCGGCACGAGGGAGTCCGCCCCGGATGCTGAACCGGACTCGGACTCCGCGCCACTGTCGGCAGCGTCGCCGATCGACATGATCGAGCCGTCCTGCTCCGCCTCCGACGAGACGTCCGACTCAGAGCCGTCCGAGCCGTCCGAATCATCTGGTCCGCCCGAGTCATCCGAGTCGCCCGTTTCTCTCGCCGTCGGCGCGGGCGGGGCCTCGCCCGCGCCCGGCTCCTCAGTAACCCGCTCCGTCTCGGTGCCGGGGGCCCCGGAGCCGGAGACGGACAGCGACTCGGGGCTGGCGGCCACGCCGTCGGTGAGCCAGCGCTGTGCGTCGGAGTTGTCCTGGCCCTTCACCACGACATCGGCCTCGGTGTCCGTCTCGGTGGGCGCGACGGCGAGCCCCTCGCTCCACCGGGGCAGCAACTCGCCCCGGACGGTGAAGTCGTAGCGCACGTCGTCACCGCGCTTGGAGTCCTCGTCGGCGCAGGTGCCGAGGACGACGACACCGGCGTCGACCTGGGAGTCCAGGCACAGTTCGGGGTTGGCGACACTGCGCAACAGGCCGTCCTCCTCGTACGACCACTTCTGGGTCCAGTCGGAGGAGCACACCGCCAGTTCGGTCGAGGCGCCCTTCTCGGCCTCGCCGCCCTGGATGTCGAGGCACAGGTCCGCGGCCTGGTTGCGCAGCCGGGTCTGCTGGGGCGCCGTGGGCCGTCCGGCCATGGCGGGTGGTGTCGGCGAGGCGGTGGAGGTGTTGTCGCCGCCGGTGTCGGGCGCGCTGGAGACACCGCCGCTCGCGCTGGTGGAGGCGGCGGGGTCGGCACCGCTGCCGTCGTCCGAGAGCAGGGCGGCACCGAGGACGGCGGCGAGCAGGGCGCCGGAGCTGACGCCGACCGTGAGCAGCGCCCTGGGGTTGCGTGCTCCGGACATGATCCGGCGGCGCTGGGCGGGAATCTGGGAGAGCAGACGGTGGCGGCCACCGCCTCCCGGACGTCTTGAGCTGCCCTTGTACGGCATGCGGCCGGGCCGGGAGTCGAGATAGCGCCGGGCGCCCCAGCCGAGCACGGCCTCGGCGATGACGCCGCCCAGTCCGCCCTCGAAATGGCTGAGTTGCTCGGCGGCGTAACGGCAGTAACGGCACTCCAGCAGATGCTGCTGGACATCGGGCAGCAGGGCACCGCCCCGGCGAATCGGCACGTCGAGGAGCCGGTTGTAGAAGCGGCAATCCTTGGAGGGTGCGAGTTCGCGATGGGCGCGGACGCAGCCCTCACGGAATTTTTCGCGCGCCTGTTCCAGGGTGGCCGCCGCGCTGTCGGCGTCCAGACCCAGCAGACCAGTGGGTATGGTTATCGCTTCGGCGTCGACCTCGGTGTGCCAGAGCAGGCACTGGGCGACGGCCGGGAGCGCCTGGAAAGAACGCTCGATGAGCTTGCGATTTTCCGGCGTCATGGACTTCGCCGCCCGCATACCGCGACCCCCGGCGGGTTTCTTCAAGTCGGGCAGCACACCGGATATACGGTCCTCCGCGGACCAGTCCTTGACGGTGTCCCGTGCGGCCACGAGCAGCCGGGGCCGCAGGGCGACACCCGATTCGCCCCGCATCAGCCCGTCCATCACCCGGTGGAACGCGGTGGCGGTGACCATCGAGGCGACGCCCGACGCGGAGGCGAGGCAGATGACCGCGTAGTCGTACGCCGGCTGCCAGTGCCGTGCCATCAACAGGGCGACGGGGTCGCCGCTTCCGCCTTCCGGCCAGCCTCTCAGCCGGGCGGCGAGAGTCTCGTCCGACTCCCCGGGAATCGGTCCGGGAGCGGGAGCGTAGGTCGGGCGGGGAGGATGGGGGGTGTGCACAGAGCGGGTTTCCTTCCAAGGCACAAGATGGCACACGGAGTTTGACCGCCGAAAAGGGCCCTGGATTGGTGCGTACCTTTTTGACGGGCGCCGGGAAAGCGGCGGGGACTGAGCCGCACGATGACCATCGACCTTGAGCCTTTTGGGCCCTTCGGCGACCCGAAAGCCAACTGACCTTTCGAGCCGGGCCATTGCCCCTTGCGCAGGACGTTCACCCTTGCACAAGTTACTCATGGCTAACAAGGCACTTGGGTAACATCCGCATCATCATTAGCAGGTCAGGTGACCGGAATCCGACCCTCCGATTCGCCGGACGACGCCTTCCGGATCTTCAGGAATTCAAGATTTCAAGCACCCCGTGTGAACCGTGCGCACACCCCGGTGGCCCGCGCACGCTCCCGGCGCACAGGCGTTCGTTGTTCACTGAAAACGGCCGCTCAAAAGGCCCCGCGCGGAACGGCGGCTCTCCCGCGCGAAACGGGCCGCCGACCTTGTTCCTCCCGCCCTCGGTCGGCGGCCCCGGGGGCGGGTACCTCTCACACGGGCGGCGGCCCCGGACGCGCGGGCCCCTCAGATCTGCCAGGACCGCAGTCGGTCCGCCGCCCCGTAGACATCCGTCTTCCCGGAGATCAGGTCGCGCGCGAGGTCGACCAGGGCACCGTACGGCGGATCGATCCCGGCGCCGCTGACGAACATGTACGCGACGGCCGTCGCACACGCGAAGCGCGCGTTGGCCGCCGGCAGGGGCTTGAGCAGCGCCAGGGTGTGCAGCAGCGCGGCGGCCCGCCAGGCCGGGTCGGAGTCGACGCCGAGGCGGGGCGGGTCGACACGGTGCCGGGCCACGGCGGCGACCAGGGCGGAGAAGTCGTTGATCGTGGGCTGCTCGGGCAGGACCTCTTCGTGTCGCTGGAGCAGCCAGGGCACGTCGATATGGATGACGGGAGCCATCGGTCAGACGGCCCGTCCTTCCACCTTGGCGGCGGGCTCGTCGTCCGGGAAGGCGGCGGCGAACTCGTCGGCGTGCGCGGTGAAGAACTGCCGGAAGGCCTCGGCGCCCTCCTTCAGCGCCCGGTGCCGCACTATGTCGGCCGCGGCCGCCTCGCGCACGAGCGCCTTCATCGACGTACCGCGCTCCTTGGCTATCTGCCGCAGGTCCTCTAGCTCGCGGTCGCTGAACTCCACATTCAGAGCTGGCATGCCCCAACGGTACCGCGCGGGTACTTACCCGTAAATATTCGCAGCTCAAAGGCCACGCAAAGCGGTACCGAAAAGGTGCGGCCGACGCCCCCGAAGGCGTCGGCCGCACGGGAAAAGCGCTCAGGTGTTCAGGCGCTCAGATCCGGTCCGCCACGAACGCCGCCATCCGGGCCAGCGCCGCGTTCCAGTTGATCGTGTGCTCGTTCGTCGACCAGGACTGGATGTCGTCGATGTAGCAGAACTGGCCGACGCAGCCCTGGAGTTTGCTCTGTGCGTAGGGGTCCTGGATGCTGGAGTTCGGGCCTCCGGCGAGGGTGCCGGCGGGCGGGTTCGGCAGGTCGGGGTCGAGTTGGCGGGCGTACCAGCGGCTGTGCTGGTTGCGGGCGTCGACCTCGCCGTAGCCGGTGACGTAGGAGATGTTCAGGGCGTTGCGGCCGAAGAGGTAGTCCATGCTCTGCAGCGCGCCCTCGCGGTACTTGGACGCCCCGGTGATGTCGTACGCCGTGGCGATGACGACCGCGTTGTTGAGGATCTGGTGGTTGGAGCCCCAGTCGTAGAGGTTGCGGTCGGGCGCGTACGGCATGCCGTACGGGTGTGCCTTCAGGGTGGCCAGGTAGCGGTCGGCGCCCTTGATCACGGACTGGCGGACCTTGTCGCGCCCGGGCAGCTTGTTGGGCACGGTCGCGAGGTCGAGTCGGCCCGCGGCGGCCGTCCTGGACCAGTCGAAGCCGAGGGGGCCGAAGATGTCGGCGGTGTGCACCGGGGAGGCGAGGACGAAGTCGGCGAACTCCTTCGCGCCCGTCGTGAGATACAGCTGGGCGGCCGCCCAGTAGAACTCGTCGGTGACATTCGTGTCGGAGTAGGTGCCGCCGCCGATGCCGTCGCTCTCGGAGGCGTACCTCGCGGGGTGTTCGAGGGCCGCCGCCCAGGCCGTCCGCGCCGCGTCGAGGGTCTTCGCGGCGAAGGCGCGGTCGTACGGCCGGTACAGGCGGGCCGCCTGGGCCGCGGTGGCGGCCAGGTTGAGGGTGGCCGCGGTGCTCGGCGGGTGCAGTTCGCGCTTCTGCGGGTCGTCGGCGGGCATCAGGGGCAGGCCGGTCCACTGCTCGTCGTGGATCTTGTGGTGGGCCATGCCCGCGAGCGGCTGTCCGTCCGGAACCTGCATCCTCAGCAGGAACTCCAGCTCCCAGCGGACCTCGTCCAGCAGGTCGGGCACCTTGTTGCCGCTCTCGGGGATGTTCAGCGAACCGTCGCCGAGCTTCTCGAACTCCCCGGTACGGGCGTGCAGGGCGCGCTCGTAGGTGCTCAGCACCTCCCATGTGGAGATACCGCCGTTGACGACGTACTTGCCGTGGTCACCGGCGTCGTACCAGCCGCCGGTGACGTCGAGGGTGTAGTCGCAGACGCCGGGCTGGCAGGGCACGTTCCCGTCACCCCGGTTGGGTGCGACATCGACGTGGCCTGCGGCGCGGCCGTAGCCGGAACGCAGTGCGTCGCTGATCGGGGTGCCGCTGCGCTGCGTGTAGTAGTACTTCAGCGAGTCGAGGCGGAGCCGTTCGTAGGCGCCCGGGTCGATGTCGAACGGGCGGCTGGTCTGCCCGTCGGCGACCAGCGTGAGGCCGGTGCCCCGCGTGCGGTACGAACCGAAGTCGATCGAGTGGACGTTCTGCCCGGAGGAGGCGTCGACGCCGCGCGGCGTCGTCTGACCGTGCGCAACAACGGCACCGGAGCCGTTCTTCAGCTGCCAGGGCAGTTTCCCAGTGGCCTCGGTGACCAGGGTGGCGTTCTTCGGCCCGGCGGGCAGATAGGCGACCTGGTTGACGCGCACCCGGGGCCCGGTGTCGGGCTCGTAGACCTCCGGCGGCACCCCTCCCAGCAGCGACACATCGTCCATGCAGAAGGTGAACGGGGCGGCGTTGCCGCCGAGTTGGAAGCCGACCTGCCCCTGCGCGGTGTCGACAGGCGAGGTGAAGGTGTAGGAGTACGAGTCACCCGAGACGTTGAGCTGCGGGCTGACCTCGAAGTAGGTGTCGTACGGCGCCACCGACAGGCCGACGATCGCCCGGAGGATGTTGCCCTGGGGCACACCGGACGCGCTGAAGCTGAAGCGGTACGACTCGCCCTTGACGAGGGTGATGTCGTTCTGGCCGATCGCGGCGTCCCAGCGGTTGGCCGTGCCGCCGGGGATGTCTGCGCAGAGACGGCCGTCGGTCAGGACGCCGGTGACATTGCTGGTCGTCCACCAGGGCGCGGTGGTGCTGTCGAAGGTGCCGTTCTTGACCTGTTCGACCTCCTCGGCCTGGGCCGAGCCGGTGGGCAGCGCGGTGAGCGCGGCCGCGAGGAGGGCCGTAACAGCGAGCAGGGTGGTTCTGCGTCGTTTCACGTCTGGGCTCCTCGGGGAGGTGGGGGCGCACGCAGTGAGGATGGTGGCGTGTGACGTAACGGCGTGGGAGCGCTCCCAGATGCGGACGTTGGCCATGCTGTTAGAGACATGACAGTCCGTCAACGGTCCGGACGGGACTGATTTCCCGTCCGGACCGAAGCGGCGTCTCCACACACCGAAGCGACATCTCCACACGCGGTCAGACTGCGAGGACGTCCAACCTGCTGATCCGCACCGCGCCGCGCGCCTCGCCCGGATGGCGGCTCGTCATGGTGAGCCGGATCCGGGTGCCGTGTACCGGGGTGAACGTGATCGCCGTGGGGGTGCCGGAGGCCGTGGCCCAGTCGACCTTCACACCCTCGGCGGGGACGTACCGTTCGCCATCCCACACCTCGACCTCGACGGCCTCGGGAAGCGTGTGACCGGCGTCGACGGTGAAGGAGACCTCGACCCGGTCGACCGTGCCGGGCCGCCCCCAGTCGACCGACACCCAGTCCTCGGGCCGCGCCCCGCTGAACGCGGGCAACAGGGCCGTGGCGGCCTTGAGGAAGCCGTTGGACCAGCCGGTGGCGGGGTCGCCGTCGAGCATGGCGGCGGGGAGGGTGTCGGGGCGCCCCGAGTAACTGGCGTCCGGGAAGGGATGGGTGACCGCTTCCGGGTGGTCCGGCTCGAACTCGGCGGCCGGGGTGGTCGCCTGCGAGCGGGCCGGGGTGGCGCGGACGGTCGCCGTCCCGGCGCGCAGCCCTTCCACCCGTGCCGTCACCTTCACGGATCCGGGCTCGACCCCGGACCGTACGATCGCGAGGGCCTTGCCGCCGAAGGCCGTCCGGGTGCTCGCCTGGTAGCGCTCGGCGCTCTCCTCGCGGCCGTTGTCGAGCCCGGCGAGGGAGCCGCCGCGTACGTCGAAGGAGATCAGGTGCTCGGCGTCGGGCACCACCACGCCCCGGGCGTCGACGATCTCGGCAGTCACGAAGACCAGGGAACGACCGTCCGCAGCAACCGACTTGCGGTCGGCGGTCAGGCGCACGGCATGCGCCGCACCGGCGGTGCGCAGGACGTCGGTGGCGACGACCCTGCCGCCGCTTCGTGCCACCGCCTTCAACTCGCCCGGCGCGTACGGCACCTTCCAGGTGAGGTGGAGTTTGCCGGCGCTGCCGTTGGGGCTGGTGTAGCTGCCGGGGTAGGGGCCGTCGGTGAAGGTCTTGTCGTCGCCGGTCGCCTCGGTGGTCTCCAGGTAGGGCCGCCCGTCGACGGTCTTCTTCTCGTCGAACTTCCTTGTCCCGAGGGACTTTCCGTTGAGGAACAGTTCGACGGTGTCGACGTTGGCATACGCCCACACCTCGACCGTGTCGCCCTCCTCGTGGTTCCAGCTCATCGGCAGCAGATGGACCATGGGTTCACCGACCCACTGGCTCCGGAACAGGTAGTACATGTCCTTCGGGAAGCCGGCCGTGTCCACGGCGCCGAAGAAGGACGCCTTCACCGGGAAGACGTCGTACGGGGTGGGCTCGCCGATGTAGTCGATGCCCGACCACAAAAACTGCCCGGCGAACCACTTCCGGTCGCGGTCCTTCTTGTGGCCGTACTCGCCGCTCATGGTCCAGGAGGCGAGGTTGTTGTCGTACGAGGAGACGCCCCGCTTTCCCGGCGTGTAGTTCTCGCCGGTGTTGAGGCGCTCCGGCTCCTGGTAGACGCCCCGGGTGGAGGTCTCCGAGGACGACTCCGACTCGAAGAGGAACAGGTTGGGATAGCGCTCGTGCAGCGCGTCCACCGACTTGGCGGTGTTGTAGTTGAGGCCGAGGCCGTCGAGTTTGGCGAGGATCAGGTCGCCCGGGGTGCCGGGGGCGGGGACGCTGCGGTGGCGGTGGGAGCCGATGACGATCGGGCGGGTGTCGTCGGAGGCCTTGACAGCCGCGATCAGCCGGTCCGCCATGGCGAGGCCGGCGGTGGAGGTGAACTCGGAGACCTCGTTGCCGATCGACCACATCAGGACGGCGGGCGAGTTGCGGGCCGCCAGCACCATCTCGGTGATGTCCCGGTCGGCCCACTCGTCGAAGAAACGGCCGTAGTCGTAGCGGGTCTTGGGGCTCCTCCAGCAGTCGAAGGCCTCCACCATCATCACGATGCCCAGTTCCTCGCAGACCTCGATCATCTCCGGCGAGGGCGGATTGTGCGAGGTGCGGAAGGCGTTGACGCCCATCGACTTCATGATCGTCATCTGTCTGCGGATGGCGTCGGCGTGCACGGCGGCGCCGAGCGCGCCGAGGTCGTGGTGGAGGTCGACGCCCTTGATCTTGTGATAGGTGCCGTTGAGGTGGAAGCCCTCGTCCGGGTCGAAGCGGAAGGTGCGGATGCCGAAGGTGGTGCGGTAGGTGTCGGTCGTTCTGCCGCCGACGCGCAGTTCGGTCTTGAGGGTGTAGCGGCAGGGGTGCGCGAAGTCCCACAACTCCGGCTCGGGGACGGTCAGTTCGTGGGTCTCGGCCGCCGTGTCGGTGACGGCCACCGTGGACGACGTACGGGCGACGGTACGGCCTCGGGAATCGACGACACGCGAGACGACCTCGACGTCCGTGGCGCTGCCTGAGCCGTTCACAACGGAGGTCCGCACGCGGACGACGGCGCGCTCCTCGGTGATGTCCGGCGTGGTGACGTACGTGCCCCAGCGCGCCACGTGCACGGGCTCGGTGACGACGAGGCGGGCCTCGCGGTAGATGCCGCTGCCGGAGTACCAGCGGCTGCTGGGGAGCCGGTTCTGGACCTTGACGGCGAGGACGTTCTCGGTGGTGCCGTCGGTGTGCACCAGGTCGGTGAGGTCGAAGGCGAAGCCGGTGTAGCCGTAGGGGTGGCGGCCGACCTCCTTGCCGTTGCAGTGGACGTACGAGTCCATGTAGACGCCGTCGAACTCGACCGAGATCCGCTTCCCGGCAAGCGCGGGCGGCAGGGTGAAGGCGAGGCGGTACCAGCCGAGGCCGCCGGGGAAGAAGCCGGTGCCGCTGGTGGTGTTGTGTTGGGTGGTGGGGGCGAGTTCGATGCTCCAGTCGTGGGGGACGGCGACCTGGCGCCAGGCCGAGTCGTCGTAGCCGGGGTTCGCGGCGTCGGCGTACTCGCCGGTCGGGTCGGTGATCCCGCCCGGGTTGACGAGGGCGAAGCGCCAGCCGTCGCGGAGCAGAATGACGCGGCTGGCGGACGAGGGTCTCGCCGCGGACGCGGCGGTCGCGGTACCGGCCAGGGCTGCCGCCATCGGGGCGGAGGTGCCCGCGATGAGTAAGGACCTGCGGGTGACGGTCATGGTGGTCCCTTCGTCGAACGTTCGGGTGGACGTCGTTCCGGGAGCCGCGAAGCCAAGGGACTTCAAAACACCCCCTGCGCCCCACAAGCAATCACAATTGATCGTGACCAAACAGAATCTGCCGACGTGCCCCGAGAGACGTCAAGAGCCCCTCATGGCACTTGGCGAACATCGGGAGTGCGAACCCCGCGAGGATGCGGTTTCCAATCCGCTTTCCCGGCGGAGCACATAGGCTTGAATTCACCCGTAAGCCCGTTCGGACCGGCGGAATGGAACTCGCGACGATGAGGAGCCGCAAGGTAACGCACGGTGATGCTCCTGCGTATGCCCTGGACGGTGCCGCCACGGCGCGGGCGGTCATGGACGGCGACGGCACGGTCGCCGAGTGGAACGAGGGGGCGACACGGCTGCTGGGCTGGCCCGCCGAGGAGGTCGTCGGGCACCCGGCCAAGGAGTTGCTGGCCCCGGGGGCCTCTTTCATGCCGCCGCCGGCGGGCAGCCTCAGCTGGAGCGGCACGCTCGCGCTGCGTCACCGCGACGGCCGTACGGTGTCGGCGTGGCTGCTCGCCCATCACCGGGGGCCGAAGGACGGCGACGGCAGCGGCGGCTGGCTCATTCTTTGTCCGCTCGACGACCCCGGGCCGCTGGTGCGGGACGATCCGCTGGCGGCGGCGGTCATGGTCCAGTCGCCGTGCGCCATGGCGGTCTTCGACGACCGGCTCCGGCTGCGCGGGATCAACGACGTGATGGCGGACGCCGTGGGCATGCCGGAGGAGAACCTCCGGGGACTGCACATGTCGGAGGTCGTGGGCGGACGGCAGGGCGCGAAGCTGGAGCAGCACCTGCGCGAGGTGCTCACCCTGGGCCGGCGCAAGGACGTGCAGACCTTTCTGCGGGCCGCCGACGAGGACAGGGCACACGCCTGGTCCGCGGCGATCGCCCCGCTGTTCGACTCCGCCGGAGTGCCGATCGGGGTCTGTGTCACCGGGCACGACATCACCGAGCAGTACCTGGCCCGTCAGCGGCTGCAGTTGGTGAACGAGGCGAGCATCCGCATCGGCACCACCCTCGACGTCAAGCGCACCGCCCAGGAGTTGGCCGACGTCTGCGTGCCCGTCCTCGCCGACTTCGTCAGCGTCGATCTCATGCAGGCCCTCGACCACGGCGACGAACCGCACGTGGGCCCGCTCTCGGCACCGTTCACCCTGCGCCGTGCCGCCCACCAGTCGATCACGCCGGGGTGCCCCGAGGCCGTGGTCGAGGTGGGCCGGACCGATGTGTACGCGGTCGGCTCACCGCAGGCAGCCTCCTTGTCGGTCGGGCACACGATCGTGGCGACGGACCCGGCGAACACGTTCGCGGACTGGCTCGCCTGGGACGAACTGCGCAGTGCACGGGTCAAGGAGCTGGGCGTCCACACGACCATGTCGGTGCCGATACGGGCCCGGGGTACGACCCTGGGGGTGGCCGTCCTGACCCGTTTCAAACGCGTCGACCCGTTCACCTCGGACGACGAGCTGCTCGCCGAGGAGGTCACGGCCCGGGCCGCCGTCTGTATCGACAACGCCCGCCGCTACTCACGCGAACGCGAGACCGCCCTCGCCCTCCAGCGCAGCCTCCTCCCGCAGACCCTCCCCCACATGCCCGCCCTGGAGGCGGCCTCGCGCTACCTCCCGGCCGCGCAGGCCGGGGTGGGCGGCGACTGGTTCGACGTGATCCCGCTCTCCGGGATGCGGGTCGCCATGGTCGTCGGCGACGTCGTCGGGCACGGTGTCCAGGCCTCCGCGACCATGGGCCGCCTGCGCACCGCCGTCCGCACCCTCGCCGACGTCGACCTGGCCCCGGACGAGCTGCTGACCCACCTCGACGACCTCGTCGTACGCCTCTCGGCGGAGGCCGGCAGCGAGGGCGTGACCGGTGAGGTGGGCGCCACCTGCCTGTACGCCGTGTACGACCCGGTGACCCGCCGCTGCACCTTCGCCCGCGCCGGGCATCCGCCGCCGGTCGTGCTGGACCCTGACGGCCTGCCGATGGAGGTGCATGTGCCCTCGGGGCAGCCCCTGGGCCTGGGCGGCCTGCCGTTCGAGTCCGCCGAGCTCGAACTGGCCGAGGGCACCGTCATCGCCCTGTACACCGACGGGCTGATCGAGACCCGGCACCGGGACATCGACGCCGGTCAGGAGCTGCTGGCCAGGGCCCTGTCCGGCCGCAAGGGCCCACTGGACGACATCTGCCAGGAGGTCGTCCACTCCCTGCTGCCCGCGAACGGCGCCCCCGACGACGTGGCGCTGCTCCTCGCCCGTACCCAGGGGCTCAAGGCCGCGCAGGTGGCGACCTGGGCGATCCCCGCCGACCCCGCGTTCGTCGCCCGCACCCGCCAGTACGTGCTCACGCAGATGGCGCTGTGGGGCATCAGCGAGGCCGCGTTCACGGCGGAGCTGGTGGTCAGCGAGCTGGTCACCAACGCCATCCGGCACGGCGCCCCACCGATCCAGCTGCGGCTGATCCACGACGACACCACGCTGATCTGCGAGGTCTCGGACGGCAGCGGCACCGCCCCGCATCTGCGCCGGGCCAAGACCTTCGACGAGGGCGGGCGCGGACTGCTGCTGGTGGCCCAGCTGACCCAGCGGTGGGGCAGCAGGCACACCGAGGACGGCAAGACGATCTGGGCGGAGCTGACGCTGTCGGAGGAGTGAGGAGTGAAGGGGCCACGGGGGTGGGGCCCTTCAACCTCTGGCCGCGCCGCTAGGTGGTCGCTCGGCCGTCGCCGCGTACTCCGCTTCGGTACGCGCCCGGCGGCACCCCGTAGCGCTCCCGGAACGCCCTGCTGAAGTGGTACGGGCTGGTGAACCCGGAGGCGGCGGCCACCCGTTCCACGGGCAGTTCGGTCGCCTCCAGGAGCCGGGCGGCGTGCAGCAGGCGGGCGTGGCGGAGCGCGCGCATCGGGGAGTGGCCGAGCTGTTCGGTGAAGAGGTGGGCGAAACGGGACGGGGAGAGCGAGACCCGTTCGGCGAGGGAGTGGACGGTGTGCGGGGCGCCGGGGTCCGCGGTGATCAGGTCCTGCGCCCGCCGGACCCGGGGGTCGACCCCTGACCGGCGGGGCTCGGCCCGGGCGGCGGTGAGCAGCACGACCTCCTCCAGGGAGCACAGGGCGAGTTCGCGGGCCGCCGCCCCGTGCGCCACGGCGATCTCACCGTCCCCGGGGTCGGCCTCGGGCGGCGGCGGTGTGCCGTCCCCGGTCCAGCGGGCGTCGGCGAGCATCCGGCGGAAGGCCGCGTCGACGCGCTCACGGATGCCGCCGGGGGCCTGGCTGACGGCGTACAGCCGGTCGCCGGTCTCGTACGGGCGCAGCCATGCCGTCCAGGACGCCCTCGGCTGGCAGTGCACCCACCAGAACGCCCAGTGCCCGGCGCCGGGGCCGACGGCGTAGTGCTGCGGCACGCCCGGCCCGAGGACCACGAGGTCACCGGGGGACGCGCCAGCCTCGGTCGCGCCCTGTCGCAGCAGTCCCCCGCCGCCCGTGGTCCAGGTGAAGAGCCAGCTGTCCGCGCCGCGCGGCCGGTTGACGGCGTACGGCGGCCGCACGTCGAAGCGGCCGGTGATCACCTGGCCCGGCGGCGGGGACGGGTCGGCGGGTGCGGCAGTTTCAGGTTCGGCGGGTGCAGCAGTCTCGGGCTCGGCGGGTACAGCAGTTTCAGGCAAGTCATCAGCACGCACAGGCATCCTCCCGGAAGGCGCTCGGACCTAGCGTGAAGGACAGTGGAGCAAGGAGAGAAGGGACGCGCGGATGGCAGTCACAGGCAAGGTGGAGTTCGAGGAGAACGGCTGTCTGGTGGTGCGGGGGCTGTTCTCGGCCGCCGAGATCGAGGAGCTGTGCGACCGTTTCGCCGCCCTGCGGGCGGGCGGCCCGATACCGGGGCACTTCGAGCCCCGTACCTCCGGCCTTGACGCAGCCGACCCGCTGCATGTCTACCCTCGCGTGATGCACCCCCACCGGATCGACGACCTGTCGCTGCAGGTGCTTCTCGACGTGCGGCTGCGGGACATCCTCGAAGAGCTGCTCGGGGAGGAGGTCCTGGCCGCGCAGAGCATGTTCTACTTCAAGCCGCCGGGGGCCCGTGGGCAGGCACTGCACCAGGACAACTTCTATCTGCGGGTGGAGCCGGGCACGTGCGTGGCGGCGTGGATCGCTTGCGATGTGATCGACCGGGACAACGGCGGTCTGGAGGTCGTGCCGGGGACGCATCGCATGGACCTGTTCTGCCCGGAGGAGGCGGACGAGGAGCTGTCCTTCGTGCGCGAGTACGTACCGCCGCCGCCCGGCCTGACCGCCGTCCCCGTCGACATGACCCCGGGCGACGTCCTCTTCTTCAACGGCAGCCTGGTGCACGGCTCCCAGCCCAACCGCACCGCCGACCGCTTCCGCCGCTCCTTCATCGGCCACTACGTGGGCCGCTCCACCGAGCGCATCGGGCGCTACTACGACGCGCTGACGATGAGAGGCGAACCCGTCCCCCTCCCGGAGAGCGAGGGCGCGGGCCCGTGCGGCACGGAGTTCGAACCGGCGGGCGCCCACTGACCCTGGATCAGCCCAGCTCGAGCAGCCCCCGTCGGACGGCCTCGGACACCGTGCTCGCGCGGTTCTCCGTGCCCAGCTTGCGGTAGATGCGGACCAGGTGGGTCTTGATCGTCGCCTCGGTCAGGTGCAGGGAGGCGGCGATCGTGCGGTTGCTGTGACCCCGGGCCAGCAGCCGTACGACCTCGATCTCCCGGTCGGTCAGGACGATCCCCGGATCGGCCATGGGACCGGCTAGGTGTCCGGCCACCTCCGGGGCGAGGCCCATGCCCCCGCCGGCCGCGGCGCGCACGGCGCGGAAGAGTTCCTCGGGCGGGCCCGCCTTGAGGATGTAGCCGCGGGCTCCGGCCTCCATCGCCCGTACGACGTCACCCTGGCTGCCGTAGCTGGTGAGGACGACCACGCGGGTGTCCGGGGTGCCGGCGGTGATGCGCCGGGTCGCGTCGAGGCCGTTCACGCGGTCGCCGGGGGCCGAGTCGTCCGTCAGCCGGAGGTCCATGAGGACCACGTCGGGGCGGAGCCGGGCTGCGAGGCGTACGGCCTCTTCGCCGTCGCCGGTCTCGTCGATGACGTCGAAGCCGGGTTCGCCGGTGAGCAGGGCGCGCAGCCCGGCGCGTACGACGGCGTGGTCGTCGACGATCAGGACGCGGAGCGGAGTGGCGGGGGTGTGGGTCACCGGGAGCCCGCCAGGGCGAGCGTGTTCAGGGGCAGGGTGGCGCGGGCGAGTGTGCCGTGTCCGGGTGCGCTGCGGATGGTGAGCGATCCGCCGAGGGCGCGGAGGCGTTCCCGGCCGGCGATCAGCCCGAGGCCACGGTCGTCCGGCCCCGGGCTGATCGCCGACGCGACGTCGAAACCCTTGCCGTCGTCGCGTACTTCCACGGTGACCGTGGCGTCGTCGCCGTGTTCGAGGGTGACCCAGACGTGGCGGGCGCGGGCGTGTTCGCGGGCGTTGGCAAGGAGTCCCTGGGCGACGCGGAGCAGGGCGGCGGCCTTGTCCGGGAACAGTTCGCCGGGTTCGCCCTCGGTGCGGAACAGCACCCGTGCGGGCGTGCCCGTTGCGCGGGCGCACAGGGAGCGCAGCGCGGCCGCGAGGTCGTCGTGCTCCAGTGCGGGCGGGGTGAGGTCGCGGATGATGGTGCGGGTCTCGGCGAGGTTGGCGCCGAGCGCGTCCACGACCGTGCGGACCTGGGTCCTGGCGAGGTCCGGGCGGCGGTCCCAGTCGCGGTCGGCGGCCTGGAGGAGCATGCGGCTGCCGGCGAGTTCCTGGGCGAGCGTGTCGTGCAGGTCGCGGGCGATGCGGGCGCGTTCGGCGAGCCGCCCGGCCTCCCGCTGTCCGCGCGCCAACTCAGCCCGGGTGTGGCGAAGTTGGGCCAGCAGCCGCTGTTGGGAGCGGTAGAGGGCGACCGTGGCCCAGACCGCGGCGGCCGGGGGTGCCACCAGTTCGGGGTGCAGGGTTCCGGCGACGCGGGCGACGGACAGGACGAGCAGGACGGTGATCACACCGACCACCGCGATCGCCGTCCGGTCGGTGAACATCCGCAGGGCGAGGATCGCCAGCGGGAGCGCCAGCCACACGTAGCCGGCGGCGACCGGCGCGGGCATCCCCCAGGTGATCCAGCTCCACAGGGCCAGCAGCGCACCGAGCCAGACGGGTCTGCCCCACCACCCCAGCCGCTCCCAGCGGGCCAGTCCGCCTACGTATCCCCCGGCCAGCAGCACGATGAGAGGGACGAACTGCCAGCACAGCGCGGCGTTGAGCTGGACGAGCCGGAGCAGGCCACCGATGGCGACAGTCAGGAACACCAGGTCCGGAAGGTGTCGTGGCGACAGCGAGCCTCGGCGTAGGGCGGCGGGGACGATGGCGGGCACGGTGGCGGATTCCCCCTGCGGCGGTCCGGGCTGGCGTGGAGCGAGCCGAGTGTAGGCCGTGCCCGGTGTGACCGGAGTAAGAAATCCGCCGTCCTGTGCCTGGTGGCTACCGGCCCGGGTGCAGACCGAGCACGCCCGGCGTCGGCTCGCCCTTGACCTCGCCGAAGTAGAGGGCGAAGGTCTGCTTCAGCCGCTCGACCTGCGCACGGTCCTCCATGAAGCGGGGGAAGCCGTGGAGGTGGGCGTTGTCGTACTCCCAGATGGGCTTCAGGCCGCTGGCCGGGGTGACGTCCGTGCGGACGGACCAGCCGTTGAAGGAGGCCTGCTGACGCTCGGCGGACAGCGCCCAGTTGAGGTACAGCTTGGCGGCGGTGGGGCGGGCGGCACGCTTGGGGATCGCGGCGCGCTGGCCCCAGGCCATGAAGGGGTGCCCGTCGGACACGAGCCAGCGGATCGGCGCGGTCGGGGGCGCGGTCAGCGTGCCGGACGTGCCGACGCCGATGGTCTTCACCTTGCCGTTCACCGCGACGCCCGGGGTGTGCGAGCCACGGGCGAACCGCGGCTGCTGCGCGGCGAACTTCGCGATCCAGTCCCAGCCGTACGCCTGCTGGTAGAGGGCGAAGAGGTAGAGCACCGCGTCGTCGTCGTGCGGGTAGGAGGAGGCGATGGCGTCCTTCCAGCGCGGGTCGACCAGTTCGTACGGCGACTTAGGGGCGCTCGTACCGGCGGCGGCGACGTCGTACAGGAGGCTGAAGCCGATGACCTGTACGGCCGTCCACGCTCCGTCCGGGTCGCGGAAGCCCTTGTGCAGCTTGGAGAATCCGGCGGGCTTGTAGGGCAGCAGCTTGCCCTGGCGCTTCCAGCGGGTGAAGTCCTGCAGGGTCTGGAGCTGGACGACGTCCGGGACGAGGGTGCCGGTCGCGAGTTGGTTGTCGACGCGGACGTCGTGGTACTTGCTGTAGTCCACGACGACCGTCAGGTCGATGTCCGGGAAGCGGCTGCGGAAGGCATTGGCCATGAAGTCCTGCTGGGTGGAGGTGTCTCCGCCCGCGTAGATGACGAGCTTGCCGCCTTCGGCGACGGCGTCGCGGTACAGCTCGTCGAGCGAACGGGTCTCCTCGGCACCGGCCGAGAGACCGGAACGGTCCGACGTGCGCGCGGCGGGGGCGGCGGAGGCGGTCTGTGCGGCGCCGGTGGCGACGAGTCCGCCGAGGGCGGCGCCCGCGCCGGTGGTGAGGATGCGTCGCCTGCTGAAGTTGCTGGCCATGGGTGGGGGAAGTCCTTTCCGCGGCGTGATCCGTACGGCGTGTTCTGTACGGCGTGTTCTGTACGGCGTCCTGTACTGCGTCGCCGCTACGACGGCGCCGTAAGTCTCCGGCCGGGAAGGGAGGTCGCGCGTCGCCCGTAAGCCGACGACCGGTTCAACCGTTCGGTTGAACGCGGCGTTCGTCGGCGTTCAGCAGTTCCAGGGCCCGTTCCCAGTGGAACTCCCGGTGTCCGCCGTCCTCTTGGGGCTCGCCGGAGTACGCGTCCCCGAACCTGACGCCCATGCCGCGCAGCCGCTCCAGGCTCGCGCGGTAGGCCGGGTGGACGGCCAGGGCGTCGGCGACACAGGGCAGTACGGCGATGGGGACGCCCAGGCCGTACGCCTCGCAGAGAGTTCCCAGGGCGAGGGTGTCGGCTATGCCCGCGGCCCGCTTGTTGACGGTGTTGAAGGTGGCGGGTGCGACCACGACGGCGTCCGGGGGCGGGAAGGGGCGCGGGTCGCCCGGCCGCCGCCAGGCGGAACGGATCGGGCGGCCGGTCTGCGCCTCGACGGCCGCCGTGTCGAAGAAGCCGCCCATGGCGACGGGCGTCGCGATGACCCCGACCTCCCAGTCGCGCTCCTGGGCCGCCGTGATCAGCTTGTTCACGTCGACGGCGATGCCGGCGGCGCAGACGACGACGTAGAGGAAGGGTTGTGGGCAGGTGGTGATCAACGGTGTTTGAGCGTGTTCTGGCACGTATGAGTGAGCCTGCCTGCGGCCGGCGTCAGGCGTGTTCACGGGAAGGGGACAGGAGTTCTCATGTCGAATGTGTGACCTTCACTGGTGGTGGTCGTTGGGTGTGGTGACGGATGTCTGCGGCACCGGGTGGGGGGTGACGGGATGGGTGGGCTGCGGGAGTTGGCGGCGCCTTTCGTGGTGCCTGGCCCGTCCGGGATGGCGATCCGTACCCGGCTCAAGGGTCTGACCGCCGGGGACGAGAAGGTCCTGTGCCTGGTCGGGGACCATCTGGGTTCGCTGGCCTCCCGTGATCTGAAGGCGCGGTGCGTGGCCGGGCTGGAGCACGACAGCGAGCAGTGGGCGCAGCGCAAGCGCGCCCTCACGCAGGAGTCCTCCTCCCGCTGGGCCGGGTCGGTCACGAAGGCCACCCATGATCAGTGGGCGCTGGCCCGGCGCGGCCAGCTCGCCCACATCCAGAGCCTGATAGCCGGGATCGAGACGATCGAGCACCGGCTGTCCGTGCCGGTGGGTGAGAAAGGCACCAAGCAGGCGCCGGGCGGCTACCGCAGCGCGCGGGAGTGGCACGCGAAAAGACGCCGCCTGTGTGTGCTCGAAGACAGGCTTCAGGTGGTGCGGGCGGACTGTGAGGCCGGGGTCGTGCGCGTGGTGCGGGGTGGAAAGCGGCTGCTGAACACCCGCCACCACCTGGAGCAAGCAGGCCTCAGCGAGGAGCAGTGGCGGGCCCGGTGGCAGGCTGGGCGCCGGTTCCTCGCCGCGGACGGCGAGTCCGGCAAAAGGTTCGGCAACGAGACCATCCGCGTCACCCCCGGCGGCGAGGTCTGCCTCAAGCTGCCCGCGCCGCTGGCGCACCTGGCGAACGCCCCGCACGGCCGGTACGTGCTCACCGCCCGCGTGGCGTTCGTGCACCGGGGCGAGCAGTGGGCCGACCGCGTCCAGGCGAACCGGGCTTTGGCCTACCGCATCCACGAAGACACAGTCCGGGGGCGCTGGTACGTGACAGTCTCCTGGACGATCCCCCCGGTGAAGACCGTGCCGCTGGAGGCCGCCCGCGCGCATGGGCTGATCGGGGTGGACACCAACGCCGATCACCTCGCCGCCTGGCGCCTCGACCAGCATGGCAACCCCGTCGGCGAACCGCTCCGCTTCGGCTACGACCTTACCGGCACGGCCGACCACCGTGATGCCCAGGTAAGGCACGCCCTGATGCGCCTGCTGCACTGGGCCGAACGCCACCGTCTCGCCATCGCGGTCGAGGACCTCGACTTCCAGGCGGAGAAGACCCGGGAGAAGCACGGCCGCAGGAAGCGGTTCCGCAACCTCATCTCCGGCCTGCCCACCTCCAGACTGCGGGCCCGGCTCCTCAGCATGGCGGCCGAACTCGGTATCCCCGTCATCGCCGTCGACCCCGCCTA
>NZ_VTHJ01000092.1 GCF_008386495.1 Streptomyces tailanensis
TCAGAAATCCTTCAACTGGCTTGCGTGACCTGCGAAAACGCTAACTACCCGGCCTTGGGCCTTGTCCCATCAGCCCTTTGCTGTTGAACGTTGCCTTGCACAGGCTGGAACAGGCTGCGGGATGCCAATACGCAGTGGCACGATCCGGGCGTGAGCCCGGAGCCATGCCCGGCACTCCGGTGCTGGTGAGGTATGCCGATGACTTCGTCGTGCTCTGCCACGACGAAGCAGAGGTGCACCGGGTCAGAGCCCAGCTGACGGACTGGCTGGAGCCGAGAGGTCTTCGCTTCAACGAGGAGAAAACCAAGGTCGTCCACCTCTCGCAGGGGTTCGACTTTCTCGGCTTCACTGTTCGCCGGACCGGGGACAAGCTGATCACCACGCCAAGCACGGCAGCCTGCAAGAGGCTCCGGGAACGACTACGGACTGAAGTCCGGAGCCTTCGCGGTTCCAACGCTGAGGCCGTACTCCGCAAGCTCGTTCCGATCGTTCGCGGTTGGACGGCTTACTACCGGGCGGTGTCGTCCACCGAGGTCTTCTCCTCGATGGACAATTACCTATGGAGGCTTCTCTTTAAATGGGCCATACGTGCCCACCGGAAGAAAACGAGGTACTGGGTCGTCGACCGGTACTTCGGCAGGTACAACGATTTCAGGAACGACCGATGGGTATTCGGTGACCGCGACAGCGGCACCTTCCTGCCCAAGTTTTCCTGGACAAAGATCGTCCGCCACTATCCAGTCAGAGGAGCAGCGTCCCCGGACGACCCCGCTCTCGGCCAATACTGGACAGATCGCCGTCGAAGGAAGACGCCACCGCCGATGGACAAGGTGAGTCTCACTCTGGCGGCCAGGCAGAAGGGCGTGTGCCCTCTCTGCAAACAGGCGTTGATCGCCGGAGCCGAGTACGAACCGGACAGTCCACGAGAGTGGATGAACTGGTTCGCGGCGTCGAAGAAGATGCTCCATAAACATCATTTCGTTTACCGGCGAGACGGCGGCTCGGACGAGCGAACCAACCTCCGCCTCGTGCACGCCGACTGCCACCGCCAGCACCATGCTGGCGACGACAGACGGACCGCATCACTCTGCTGACCTGCGGAGCCCATGTGGCTTGCTTGAGCCGTGTGCGCTGTGAGGCGCAAGCACGGTTCTGAGGGGGCCGGGGCCCAGCAATGGGCTCCGGCTACCCGACCACACCTGCTGCGACAAGGCACTTCACTGAGCTTGACCGCGGTGACGATGGTGACTGCACACCGTGCCCCGTCAGCCCCTGCGGCGGGAGGCTCGCGAAGCCGTACCCGACACCGCGAGGACGGACAGCAGGACCAGTGCGCAGGCCGGCGCCAGGACGGTCCAGGGGGCCAGTTCGCCGTAGGGCTGGTTCTCCGAGAGGAGGCGGCCCCATTCCGGGGTGGGCGGCTGCTCTCCCAGGCCGAGGAAGCCGAGGGAGGCGAGGACGAGGACGGTGGTGGGCAGGCGGAGCAGGGCGTTGCGCAGGAGCGCGGGCAGGACGGCGGGCATGAGGTGATGACGCAGCAGATAGCGTCGGCCGGCGCCGAAGGAGATCGACGCGAGCAGGTGGCCGCTGGCCCGTTCCTCTTCGAGCAGCGCCGCCGTCTGGGCGGCGTACGGGGTCCAGCCCACCAGGCACACTGCGCATGCGGCGCCCCACACCGATGGTCCTGTCACCGCCGTCGTCAGCAGGCCGGCGAGGACGGCGGGGAGCGTGGACACCACTTCCGTCAGGCCCGCGCTCACCCGTCCGGCCATGCCGAGCAGCAGTCCGAGGGCCGCACTGACCGCGGTGACCGCGAGGGCCACGCCGGCCGTGCGCAGGGCCCCGTGGCCCAGCCGGGCCAGCAGATCACGGCCGAGCGAGTCCGTGCCCAGCGGATGCGTGAGCGACGGAGGCAGCAGGCGGGCGGCGGTGTCCACGCGAAGGGGGTCGCGAAGCAGCCCCGCCACGACCAGAGCGAGAAGGGCGGCGGCGCATGCTCCGGCGATCCAGCGCGTGGAGCGCCGTCGCGGGAGGGCCGCCGGGGGCGGGGTGGACAGGGCGCCGTCTCGCAGGGCGGGGCCGAGGAGAGCGCGGCGCAGGGCTTGCAGGAGCAGGCCGGCGGCAACGCCGAGGAGGACCAGGACGAGCGTCGCGGTCTGCAGCGGCGGGAGGTCCTGGGCCACGGCGGCGTCCAGGGCGAGCCGGCCGAGCCCGGGGATGTTGAAGATCTTCTCCACCGCGACCGCGCCGCCGACCAGGGCCACGACGGTGGGCAGGAGCTGTGGCAGCACTCCGGCCAGCACCCGGCGCAGCGCGGTGCGGGCGACGAGGCCGGGTGGGAAGGCGAAGGCGTGCCAGGTGCGCGCCCACGGTTCCTGGAAGGCGGCGGGCAGAGACTGCTCGACGAGCCCGCCGATCATCGCTCCGGACGGCACCCCCAGGGCGAGCGACGGCAGCACCATCGACGCCGGACCCTCCCAGCCGCTCGAGGGGAGCCAGCCCAGCCAGACCCCGCACACGGTGGCCAGCAGCGAGGCGAGCAGGAACTTGGGCAGCGCGGCCAGTACGGCGGCCGCGGTGCCCGCCTGCCGCTGCCGCAGCCTGCGCCGGGACCCGAGGTACAGAGTGCGGGCGCTCACCAGCCCGGCGACCGCGACCGTCACCACGAGCGCGCCGAGCATCAGCGTGAAGGAGACCGCGAAGGCGGAGGTCACCTGGGGCAGGACCGGATCGCCCGACACCCAGGAGGTGCCCGCGTCGCCGCCCGGCAGCCCGCCCAGCCAGTGCAGCAGGTGGGTCAACGGCCCTTGGTCCAGACCGAGTTCCTCGCGTACGGCGGTCAGCTGCGCCGGGGTCGGATCCTGGTCCGCGGAGCGGGCCCGTAGCACGGTCATGGCGGGGTCGGTGCCGGACAGCCAGGGCAGCAAGGCGACGGCCGCGAGCAGCACGGTGCCGGCGACGACGCGGCCGGCCCCGGCCCGCCACCAGGAGGGGCCGGGGCCGGCTTCGGCCGAAGTGGCGCTCATCCGCCGCTACTTCAAGTGGGTGTCGACGTCGACGAGGGAGCGCTCGCGCGGGTCGAGGAGAACTCCCTCGACATCGGTGGCGATGCCCTGGACAACCTTCTCGTGGACCAGCGGCACCACGGCGTCGGTGCGCAGGATCTCCGCTTCGGCCCGCATGATGTTCTGCTGCCGCTTCTCGGTGTCGCCTTCGCCGGCGGCGGACTTGATGGCCTCGTCGACCTTGCCGTCCTTCAGACCGGCGATGTTGTAGACGCCGTCGCTGGTGTAGTCGCTGGCGAGGTAGGCGACCGCGTCGCCGGTGTCGAGGAGCGTCACCCGGGAGAAGACGAGCGCGTCGTACTCGCCGGCGAGGAGATCGGCCTCCATCTGCGTGTACTCGCGCACGTCCTGCTTCACGGTGAACCCAACCTTCTCAAGCTGCTGCTGGAGGACGCTGGCGGCCTCGGGGAGCTCGGTGCGGTTGGTGTAGGTGGCCAGGCGCAGGGTCTTGCCCTTGGTCTTCCCCTTCACCTGGGCGGCGGTCGCGGCCTTCGCTCGCCCGGTCACCTCGACGCGGTCGTCGGCGGCCCAGGAGACGGCGGGTCCGAACAGCCCCTGCGCGGGGTCGGCGTAGCCGCCGAAGACCGAGTCGACGAGGGCGGAAGCGTCCACGGCCTCGCGGGCGGCCGCGCGCAGTGTCGCGTCGGTGAAGATACCGCTGCGGCTGTTGAGGATCAGGCTGTCGGTCCGGACCGAGGGCACCTCGTGGCGGGTGTCGGCGTCGAGCAGCTCGGCCTGCGCGGTGGGGATCCACTCGGCGATGTCGACGTCACCGGCGCGCAGGGCGTTGGCGCGGGCGGTGCCGTCGGCGATCCAGATCACGTCGACGCCGGACGCCTTGGCCTTGCCACCCCAGTAGCCGTCGAAGCGGTCCAAAACGGCCTTGGTCTTCCCGGTGAGCTCGGTGATCTCGAAGGGGCCGGTTCCGGTACCGACCGGGCTGACAGTGCCGTCCTTGCCGTATGCCTTCGGGGAGAGGATGCCCAGGGCGGGGCTGGCCAGCCGCAGCGGGAGCACCGGGTCGGCGGTCTTGGTGGTGAGGGTGACGGTGTCGGCGTCGTCGGCCTTCGCGGTCAGGGTGACGTCGCTGAGGACACGTGGCTTGACCTCGGCGGCCCCCGCGTGGTCGAGCGCGTTCACGACGGACTCGGCGGTGACCTCGGCGCCGTCTTGGAAAGTGGCCTTGCGCAGCTCGAAGGTCCAGGACGTGGCGTTGACCTGTCTCCAGGACTTCGCCAGGGCGGGGGCCGCGACACCGTTCTGGTCCAGCGCGGTGAGGCCCTCGGCCACGGACAGCTTGCTCAGCACCGTGGCGTCGTTGCTGTACGGCGACAGCGCCTGCACCGGCGGCACGGCGAGCGCGACCTTGAGCCGGCCACCCGCTCCGCCGCCGGTTCCGGTGCTTGTCCCTCCCTCGCCCGACGCGAAACAACCGACGAGCAGAGGGGAGAGAGCGAGCGCGGCGAGGAGGGCCCGAGGGGTGGTGCGCATGGTGTTCCTGTCGAAGAGGGAGGGAGGGCCACACCCTGGCCGGCACGCGGCGGAGAGCAGCCGGGGGCGAGTATATGAGGTAAGGCTTACCAAACTCGACGCGGGTCCACTGGATGAGATCGCGGGAGCGGGCCTCCACACTCGCCTGGGAGGCCGACCCTCTGCTCGGCCCGGGCGGCGACGAACGCGTCGAGCGCAGCGAGGACGTCGGATCCGCGCCCGCGGATGCACCGGCGTGTTCGTCGGCCTGCGGTCCTGGCTCCTGTCCGCTGCCGTTACGTGTCCGAGCGGCCACCGAGGAGGGCTACCGGCAACTGCTGGCCTGGTCCCGCGGCTTCGGCCTCCTGCAGCGGGCCGGCGTGGAGTGATCGATTTTATCCTCAATTCACAGGTCGGGCCGCTGGTGTGGGTGGAGATTGACGCGCTCGCGCTGCTCTCGGACGTGATCATTAGCAGGTGATCGTCTGCCACGGGCCGGTTCGCGGGTTCTGAGGTGGTCCGCCCGAGGCGTCTCGTAGGTTCCGCAACGGGAGGGAGGCGCATGGTGGACGTGCTGACGTGGACGATCGAGCGGCGGATGCGACTGGCTGAGCGGGCCGAGCTGCTGCGCGGGGAACTGGCGGAGATTGAGGCCGAGCTGGGCCGGTTGGAGGCGGCCGAGGTGGTGTTCGGGCAGTGGGCCGAGGCGACGGACGGGGGACGGCGGCCGTCGGGCATCGTGGAGCCGGAGCCGGAGCCGGAGCCGGTGGTGGTGACGCCCGGGGCGGGTGGGATACGGCTGATCCCGGATCGCGAGGAAGGCATGGGGGGTGGAGGTGCTCAGGCCGGAGTACCGGCGGATCATGGAGATCGTCGCGAAGGCGTCGGGGCCGGTGATGGCCAAGGACGTCGCGCTCGCGCTGGGTCGGGAGAACACCCCGGCAAAGGTCGAGCCGGTCCGTGGCCAGTTCTCACTGGGCGCGGCCGCCGCAGGCACGGCGTTGCCGGCGGAGCGGGTCTTGGCGTTCTGTGCGGTCGTCATGGCCGCAGCCTCGGGCGCCGCGTCTGTGGGCACAGGCTGCGCCTGCGGAGCCGGGGCGGGAACGCTCGAGAACGTCGGTGGAACGGTCGTGCCCTCAACGGGCGCCGTGGTGACGGGGTCGGCGGGGTAGAGCTCCGCGAGCTTGCCGAGCAGCCACGCGTACGCCTCGCGTTCCGGCGGCCTGGGCTCGGTCTTGCCGGACTCCCAGCCGCTGACCGTGGCCCTGCGCACCTTCAGCGCGCCTTGTGTCGCCGTACACGCGCAGTTCCCGCGCGGGGGTGTCGCCGAGGTGCTCCCCTGCGGCAATGCCCTCCCGCACGGCATCCAGGAAGGTGGTCCGAAACCGGGCGTTGGGGGTCACTCGGCGAGGCATGCTCCAGTTTCCCGCGCCCGGCGCGGGCCACGCCGCGGGATTTCGTACGTCTTTGTCTACGTCGCGCATGCCGACAGGAGCCCCGCGATGAGTGCGGTGCGCGTGGGCACGTGGTCCAGGTGGACGTGCTCGTGCCGGGCGTGGGCACCGTCCCCGACCGCACCCAGACCGTCGAGGACGGGCCGGCCCAGGGCGGCGACGAAGTTGCCGTCGCTCGCGCCGCCGACGGAGGTGCCGTGGGCCGTCCAGCCGAGGTCGGCGGCGATGGACTGCGCCTGTTTGAAGAGCAGCCCCGAGGCGGGGCTCGGCACCATCGGCGGGCGGTTCCAGCCGCCGGTGACCGTGGCCCGTACGCGGGGATCGGCGGGCCGCAGCGCGGCCAGCGCGGCGTCGATCCGGGCCGCCTCGGCGGGCACGGCGATCCGTACGTCGATGGCGCAGCGGGCGTGTCCGGCGACGACGTTGCCCCGTGTACCGCCGCTGATCACGCCGACGTTGACGGTCGTGCCCTGCTCCGGTGAGCCCAACGCGGCGATGCTCGTGACGAGTTCCGCGAGGGCGTGCACGGCGCTCGCGCCCCGCTCCGGTTCGAGCCCGGCGTGCGCCTCCACACCCTCCACCGTCACCTCGAAGATGCCGCCGCCCTTGCGGGCCGTCTTCAGCGCGCCCTTGGGTCCGGCCGCCGCCTCGCACACCAGCGTGGCCACCACGTCCTCGCTCAGCCGCTCGACGTGCGGCCGGGAGGCCGGGCTGCCGATCTCCTCGTCGCCGTTGAGGAACAGGCGGACCGCGGGGCGCGGCAGGCCCAGTCGGCGCAGCAGGCTCAGCGCCCACACGGCCTGCACCAGGCCGCACTTCATGTCGAACACGCCCGGCCCGGTCGCCAGTTGGTCGTCGTCGACGTGGAAGGGCCACTCGGCGAGGGTGCCGGCCGGCCACACGGTGTCGTAGTGACACAGCACCAGCACGGTCACGGGTGAGGTGCCCCGGTACAGCAGTTCCAGCATGTCGCCGTGCGGGCCGCCGTCGTGGTGCCGCCGCTCGTCGGGCGAGCCGAGCCGTCGACCGGCCCAGGCCTCCAGGGCGGCGAGCCCGGCGTCCATCAACTCCTTGTCGTTGCTGGGGGTTTCGAGTTCGACCAGCGTGCGCAGGTCGTCGGTCATCTCGGGCAGGGCGGTGCGGGCCAGGGCCTGGATGCGGTGGACGGACACAGGCGGCTCTCCTCGTGGGCGGAGTTCGGCGGACGGTCGACGGACGGTCAGCGGACGGGCACGCCGGGTCCGAGTGGGATGCCCAGCGCCCACCAGGCGTAGAACAGCAGCGTCCAGGTGACTAGCATGACCAGGCACAACGGCAGGGTGAGGGACAGCAGGGTGCCGATGCCGGCCGAGCGGCGGTAGCGCTGGATCACGCCCAGGGTCATGACGAAGTAGGCGCTCATCGGGGTCGCCGCGTTGGTGCACGAGTCGGCGATCCGGTAGACCGCCTGGGTCACCTCGGGCGGGATGTCGAGGAGCATGAACATCGGCACGAACACCGGCCCGACCAGGGCCCATTGGGCGGAACCGCTGGTGACCAGCAGGTTGATCAACGTGCACACGGCCAGGACGCCGAGGAAGGCCACCGGCCCGGTGATGCCGGCCGACTTGAGCAGATCGGCGCCCCGGATCGCCATCACCTCGCCGACACCGGTCCACTTGAAGTGCGCCAGGAACTGCGAGATGGCGAAGAACAGCACCAGGATCGGCGCCATCTCGCGCAGCCCCTTGGCCATGTGGTCGGGGATGTCCCGGCCCGTGCGCACAGTGCCGACGGCCCGCCCGTACACGGCCCCGACGAGCAGGAACGCCATCGCAAGGACGACCGCGATACCGGTGAGGACGGGCGACTGCACGATGCTGCCGCCCTTGCCCCGCAGCGGCGCCCCGGGCGGGATCATCGCCACCACGACCAGGACGGCGTACCCGAGGAGCGCCAGACCCGCGTGCCGCAGCCGCTTCATGCCCGGCAGCGGCACGGCCGCTGAGTGGCGGCATCCCTGTCCCTGTGCGGATCAGTGGGGGCTGCTGCTGGAGACGGTGAGTCGTTTCGTGAAGGTCTTGCCGCTGTCCTGGGATTCGTAGACGCCGTCCTGGGTGGCGGCCAGGATCCGTCGGGCGTTGACGGCGGTGAGCGCCTGGGGCTGTCCGCCGGGCACCGTGGTCGTCTTCTTCCAGGTGGTTCCGCCGTCGGTGCTGCGGTTCAGGACGCCGGAGGTGTCGATCCCGTACAGCGCGTCGTCCTTCGCCCAGGACACGAAGGCCATCACCGGCGCCTTGCCGGCGGCGAAGGTCTCGCCTGCGTCGGTGCTCTTCGCTACGCCTTCGGCGGTGGTGGCCAGAATCGTGTCGGGAGCGTCGGGGTTGATGGCGATGTCCAGAGCCTCGATGCGCGCGCGGTCCTCCCACTTGGTCCCGTCCTTGCTGACGCGCAGCAGGCCGCCTGTGCTGTCGTAGCCGTAGATGGTGCCGTCGGCGTAGTCGAGGGCGTGGAAGTCGGCTTCGCCCGCCAGGGAGCGGGTCTTCCAGGTCTTACCCGCGTCGGTGCTCTCGATCAGGCCGCGGTTGCCGGGGCCGCCGGCGCCGAGGGCGGGGTGGCCGCTGGCCAGGAACGTGTTCGCTCCGGCCACGGTGAAGCCCATGAAGTCGTCCTCACTGTCGCCGACTCGCTGAGCCGTTCCGCCCTTCCCCGGGGTGAACAGGCCCTCGTGGGTGGCGACGTAGAGCCGGTCGTCGGCGGGGTCGATGCCGAGCCCGTGGATGTGGCTGACCGTCGGCTGGGATGCCGCCGGGGCATCGCCCGCGCCGCCGTTGCCGCTGGCGCATGCGGCCAGGGTGAGCGCGAGGACCGCCGTGGCCGCGAGGGGCCACGTCCGCATCTGCTTCACCTTCCTCGTCCTGGTGGTCCTGGCAGGCGTGCCACCGCTTTGGGCACCGGGCGAGGAGGGGCTATCAGTGGTCATGGCTGGTCTCCTCGTCGGGTTCGGGGTAGACGAAGGTGCGGGTGACGAGGTGGTAGGGGGCGGCGATCGTCTCGTGCAGGATGCGGCCGTGCTCGTCGAGGGTGAGTTCGAGCTGGGTGTGCTCGGTGGGGTAGGCCAGGGCGAGGCGGCGGTGCCCGGTCTCGTCGGGCAGTCGGGTGGTGACGGAGGCGGTGCCGCTGCCGTACGGCTCGGAGGCGAGGAAGTCGGCTCCGGTGAGGGGGAGTTCTTTCTGGTTGCCGAGGTCGCGGGCGGTGTTGCTGGTAACCAGTTCGTGCAGGGTGAACCGTGGTACGGCCTTCATGGCGGCGACGGCCTCGCGCAGCAGGCCGGCGTCCGGGCGGGGCGGCCAGGTCACGGTCAGTCCGGCGCGTCCGCCCTGCCACTGGCCGGCGGAGGCGGTCAGCGTGAGGCGGCTGGTGCCCTCTTGCCAGGAGACGGGGGCGTAGAAGCAGCCGGTGCCGCAGCCGCGCAGTTTCA
Organism: Streptomyces tailanensis; assembly: GCF_008386495.1. GTDB lineage: Bacteria > Actinomycetota > Actinomycetes > Streptomycetales > Streptomycetaceae > Streptomyces > Streptomyces tailanensis. The sequence goes on from NZ_VTHJ01000092.1 coordinate 9,450, forward strand.
GCGGGCGGGTGGTGCCGCGCGGGTTGGCGAGGGTGGCGGTGAGCGCGTAGGACGGGCCGCTGCTGTCGCCGGTCCGGGGCGTGGCGAGGTCGACGACGAGTTGGCCGGCGCCGGCGCGGGCGCTGATGCCGATCTCCCCGGCACGGGTGCCGACGGGGACGGTCGGGCCGTCGGCCGGGGGCGCGAAGGGCAGCGGACGGTCGGCGTCCGCGGGCACCGCCAGCACGGTCAGCGTGGCCGACAGGGCGAGGACGACGGCGAGGACGACGGCGAGCACGCCGGTTTCGGCGCGGGCCGGGCGCTGCGGAACTCGCTGCGGGCGCCGCAGGTGTTGGCGGGCCCGCGAGGGCGAGCGCGGCGACGATGAGGACCAGGGCGGTCTTGCCCAGGAAGGACCTGGCCGTACGTGGTGGTGGCGAGGTCGTCGAGGGGGACGAGGAGCAGCGCGGCGATCAGCCCGGTGGCGACGACGGCGGCGAACAGCCAGGCGGCCAGCCGGGCGTAGGCGAGCAGCAGCGCACGGGCGGCGTTGCGTTCGCCTCGCCAGGCGGCCATGGTGCGCAGCACCCGCACCAGCGTCCCGGCCCACAGCGCGGCGGCCGTGAGGTGGACGAAGGTCAGCACGGGGCCGGCGACGGCCTGTTGGGCCTGCGGGTGGGCGCGCAGTGCCTCGGCAATCAGCACGGCGGCCGGCGGAACGAGGGCCCAGGCGCGGCGGCGTACCAGCACGGCCACCCCGGCCAGGGCGAATGCGGCGGCCTCGGCCACGGCCAGCACCCCGGGCCGGGTGTCGAGCAGCGACGCCAGCGAGCCGTCGCCGATCTGGAGTGCGGCGAGCGCGAGTGCGGCTGCGCAGCCGACCAGGGCTACAGGCAGCATCCAGGGGTGTGGTCGGCGGGTGGGGGCGTCGGGGATGCGGGTGGCGAGGCGGCCCGCTGCCCGTTCGCCGAGCATCAGGGCGAGGGCGGTGAACAGCAGCCAGCGCAGGGCCGTGGTGAGGGTGGCGTCTTTGGCGGCGGTGCTCTGCCCGGAGCCGAGAGCGATGGTGCGCGGGCCGACGGCGAAGCGGTAGCTGCCGGTCATGATGTCGCCGTCGCGCGCGGTGACCTGCCAGTCGACGCTGTGGACCCCCTCGGCCAGGCGGCTGCGGACGGGGATGGTGAGGGTCCGGTTGCCGCGGCTGAGCGCGGGTGTGCCGAGTTCCGCCGTCGGTGCCAGGCGCACGGTGCTCCCGCTGAGGCCCACGGGCTGGTCGAAGACGAGCACGAGGGAGGCGGGCGGGTCGGCCACCGTCGCGTCGGCGGCGGGGCTGGTGAACAGCAGTGTGGCGTGTGCCGAGGCGGGCGGGGCGGTGCCGATGAGGCCGGCGAGCGCGAGGACGAGGGCGGCGAACAGTGTGCTGGCCGCCCGGTGCAGGGGCGGCAAGGCCCCGGGGACGGCCTGTGGGGCGGGGGAGAGCACGGTCTGATGGTCTCCGGTCCCCGTTCGGGCGCGGCCGCGGGGTCCCTCTCAGCGGCGGCCCGGGCGCGCAGCAGGCGCAGTTCCTCACGGGTGCGGCAGATCTCCTCGTCGACGCTCTTCTCGGTGCGCTCGGGCGTGGCCGGGCCGCAGCCGTCGTGCCGGCGCATCGGACGGACGCAGCACAGGTACGTCAGGGCTGCGGCGAGCACGGTCACGGCCAGGGGCAGCCAGCTGCCGGTCATGCCGGGGAGCCCTTGTGGAGGTCGGCCTTCGGGGTCTGCTCGCCGCGCAGAGCCTCGAGCTCCTTGCGCAGGCGGGCGAGCTCCTGCTCCTTCGCGGTGCTGGGGGACGGCTGGCCGGCGGCGGGGCGCTTGCCGCGCATCATGAACCACATCATCAGACCCATGCCGACGGGGCAGGCCAGCACGGGGAGTATGTACAGCAGGTTGTCCTTGCGGGTCCTCAAGGTGGTGCGCGTCGGTCAGCGGACCTTGGTCATGGGGTGCCCGGAGCAGCAGGTGGGGTTCTGCTCCCCGCCGCGGCCAGGAGCAGCGCCCTGGGTCACGGTGATCTCGCAGCCGCACTGGCCGCACCGGTACACCTCTCCTGTCACCAGTGCCATGACGGGACCTCCTGTGGTGCTTCGTCCCCTGGCCACGACGCTAGAACCTTCCCCCTGGGGCAAGGTCAAGGAAGCCGCCACGCCAGCGCCACGGTCCGCCTTGGCCGTTTAGCGTGAAGTCAGGTGCTTCTTTCACAAATGTCGGTCTTGTTTGTTGCCCAGTCTTGCAGCTCCCGGGGAACAGCAGGGAGGCGTGAGTCGCAGAGCCGTGCCGACCGTCGCCCGGTGCCTGCTGACGGACGATCCCCGAACCGGTACGAGTACCGCCGAGCGCAAGCGACCGCGATGCCCTGATGACACCGCTGCAGCTACATACGCACACCTCGCATTACTCTGAAAAGAGGCGATAGAGCAAGGTATGGATCGATGAGCGGCATGATGGACGGTATGGGCGCCTGGATGCTCCTCCGGGGCCTGGTGGGGCTTGTCCTTCTGGCGCTGCTCATCATCGGCCTGGTGTGGCTGGTCGTCTCCTGATCCGGAACACGGCAGGCAAGGACACGACGAGCAGGCCCGCCGATGCCGAGGCGCCCGAGGACATCCTGCGACGTCGCTACGCTGCGGGTGAGATCGACGAGGACGAGTACCTGCGCCGGATGTCCGGGCTCGGCCAGAGATGATCCACTCTGGCCGAACATCCTTGGCTGTGCTGCTGTCCGCCTCAGCCAGGGACCTGCATGTCCGCGGTGGTCCGCTGTTTGGATGACCAGACCTGGCCTGTCTGGCCGGTGTCGCAGGCGAGCGGCACAGCTGGCTGGCGGCGTTGAGGGTGGGCGGCCGGTGGGCGTGCCTTAGCATGGCGCGCATGTCGCGACGCGTGCTGCCGCCGCTTGGGGCCTGGTCCGGGCCTCTGCTGGTGTGCGCACTCTTGTTCTGTCTGGCCGGGCTGGCCCGGCCAGCGATGGCGATGCCCTCCTCGATGGGCCCGATGGCTTCGATGGGGATGGCCGCTCCGGCCGCGTCTGGCGGCGATTCTTCCGGCCTGATGCGGGCCGGGGCAGCGGGGCAGGCGACGGCGGTAGAGGCGGCGGCCGGTTCGGGACAGTACGGTCAGCACTGCCCAATGGCCGAGCAGCAGTGCGCGGCCTCGAAGGCCACCCTGGCCCACAACGTCCAGCCGGGGCCGGCACCGACCGCTCTGCCCGCAGGGACTGCCTGCTCGGCCGCAGCGGTCCTCGCGGCCCGGCCCAACGCTCCTCCGCCGGCGCTGCCGCCTCCTGATCCGCACCGGTTGTGCGTGTCACGGACGTGAGGCGTCGTCGCCCGTGAGGCCGGCTCTGATGCCGCCTCGCGGGATGCCGGCATCCCTCATGTCCGCCTCGGCACGCCCGTAACACCATGTTCCTGTGCGCGTGCCGTCGTATCCGAACAGGAGTCACGACGCATGCCGTCGTCCATCACCTTGCTCATCACCGGTGTCAGCACCGGTCTGCTCGCCGGTGGCGCCTCGTGCGCCGCCGTCCAGGGCGGCCTGCTCGCCGGAGCGGTCACCCGCCGCGATCCCGCCCAAACCCGCGTTCCCACCCGTATGTCCCCCTCGTCCGCCAAGAAGCGGCCCCGCGCCGCGAGCCCGAACCCGGCCCGGCACGCGACAGCCACCGCGCCCCCGGAGCCGACGGCCGGGAATCTGGCCCCGGTCGGCGCGTTCCTCGCCGGCAAGCTGCTCTCCCACACCGTCCTCGGCGCGCTGCTGGGGATCTTCGGCGCCGCGCTGCAGCCCAGTCCCCGGGCGCAGGCGACGCTGCTGATCATCGCCGGGGCGCTGATGGTGCTCTTCGCCCTCGACCTCTACGGCGTCAAGGCGGTGGGCCGGCTCGTCCCCCGCCCGCCGGCCTCCTTCGGACGGCTGGTGCGGCGCAGCACCAGGACCAGCTCGATGGCCACCCCGGCGCTGGTCGGCTTCGCCACCGTGCTGGTGCCGTGCGGGGTGACGCTGTCGATGGAGCTCGTCGCGATCACTTCCGGCTCCCCGCTGGCCGGGGCGGCGGTGATGGCCGGGTTCGTGCTAGGCACCGCCCCGCTCTTCGCCGTCCTCGGCTACCTCTTCCGCCGCTCCAGCCGCGCACTGTCCGGCCGCCTGGGCATCGCCACCGGCATCGTGGTGCTGGCCGTCGCGGCCTGGACCATCGGCTCGGGCCTCCAGGCCGGCGGCTGGGCCTCGTTCAGCACCGGCTCCACCCCTGCGGCGGCCGCCGCCCCCGCTCCGTCGGGAGGCGGTAAGGGGGCATCGGACGGGCCGGTCAGTATCGACGCCTCCGGCCAGCAGACCATTGTCCTGACCGTCACCGACTTCTACGAGCCCACCTCCTTCACCGCGAAGGCCGGGGTGCCCACCACGCTGGTGCTGCGCGGCAAGGACTCCGGCGGCTGCGCCCGTGCCTTCACCATCCCCGAACTCGGGGTCCAGGAGATCGTCAAGCGGGACGGCGACACCAAGGTCGACCTGGGCACCCGCAAGCCCGGCGCGCTTCGCTTCTCCTGCGCCATGGGCATGCAGACCGGCCAGATCACCTTCCAGGGAGACAAGGCATGAAGCTCTTCAGCCGCACCAAGCACACCGACACCGGTCCCCAGATGGTGCTGCTCGTCGAGGGCATGCACTGCTCCAGCTGCGGCCTGCTCATCGACGACGAGCTGGAAGACATCCCCGGCGTCCGCTCCTCCACCACCGACGTGAAGACGGGACGTACCACCATCCGGCTGGAGGAAGGCGCCGCCGTGGACACCGCCGCACTCGTCGCGGCGGTGCAGCAGGCCGGCGACTACACGGCCCGCCCGGCCGACTGACCCAAAACCGCCTATCAGGGGGGAGGAGAAGGTTTCGACGTGCAGCCCGGCCCGGAAATCCTCCCGGCCGGGCTCCGGCGGGCCGATCCGTGACGTGCGGGGGAAGCAGGCAGCGGAGAGGATGGCACCGTGCCCGAGCCGAGAAACAGCGAGCGGCTGCGCCGCTACTGGGACAAGCACGCCCGCTCCTACGACCGGCAGATGCGGTTCCTCGATCGCAGCCTGTTCGGCGAGAGCCGCAGGTGGGTCGGCTCGCAGGCCACCGGCGACGTCCTGGAGGTCGCCATCGGCACCGGGCTGAACCTTCCCTTCTACCCTCCCGACGTCCGGCTGACCGGCATCGAGTGGAGCCCCAAGATGCTGGCCATCGCCCGACACCGCGCCGACGAGCTCGGCCGCTCCGCAGACCTGCGCGAAGGCGACGCCCAAGCCCTGCCGTTCCCCAACGCCGCCTTCGACACCGTGGTGTGCACCCTGTCCCTGTGCGCGATCCCCGACGACCAGCGCGCCGTGGCCGAGATGAGCCGCGTGCTCAAGCCCGGCGGCCGGCTCCTGCTGCTGGACCACATCGCGAGCTCCGCCTGGCCCGTCCGCGCGATCCAGCGACTCTTCGAACTCGTCACCGTCCCGCTCGGCGGGGAGCACTTCATGCGCCGACCGCTGCGGCGCGTCCAGGCGGAAGGACTGGAGATCGAGCAGCGGGACCGGCTCACGCTCGGCATCGTCGAACGCCTCGCCGCCCGCAAGCCCGCCCCCGGATCCGCCGACGGGTGATGTACGGCCGGGTGGGCGGGCCGCTGAGCACGCCGAAGGGGGGCGCCGGAGTCAGGGCCCGGCGTCCCCCTTTCCCGCAGGGCTCAGCGCAGCGGCTGGAAGCGGCGAAGCCGCAGGCTGTTGGAGACCACGAACACCGAGGAGAAGGCCATCGCTCCTCCGGCGATCATCGGGTTGAGCAGGCCGAGCCCGGCGAGCGGCAGCGCGGCGACGTTGTAGGCAAAGGCCCAGAACAGATTGGCCTTGATCGTGCGAAGGGTACGGCGGGCCAGCCGGATCGCATCCGCCGCCGCCCGCAAGTCCCCCCGTACCAGGGTCAGATCCGATGCCGCGATGGCCGCATCGGTGCCGGTGCCCATGGCCAGGCCGAGGTCGGCCTGGGCGAGGGCGGCCGCGTCGTTGACGCCGTCGCCGACCATCGCCACCACCCGGCCTGCCTGCTGGAGACGTTCGACTTCGGCGACCTTGTCCTCGGGATGGACCTCGGCAATCACCGATTCGATGCCGACCTCGGCCGCGACCGCCCGGGCCGCCGCCGTGTTGTCGCCAGTCAGCAGTACCGGAGTAAGCCCGAGCCGCTTGAGGTCGGCGACCGCCTCGGCGCTGGTCGCCTTGACGGTGTCAGCGACCACCAGCGCGCCGCGCACCTGCCCGCCCCAGCCGGCGAAGACGACCGTGCGGCCCTCGGCCTCGGCCTCCTTCCGTACGCGGGCAAGTTCCTCGGGCAGCACCAGGCCGTGTTCCTCCAGCCACGCGGCCCGCCCCGCGCGGACGGTACGGTCCTCGACCTGCCCGGTCACCCCCCTGCCGTGGGTGCTGGCGAAGCCGGTCACGGCGGGCAGCGAGCCGAGGCGCTCGCGCGCGGTGCTGGCAATGGCGGCGGCGATCGGGTGTTCGCTGGCGTCCTCCAGGGCGCCCGCCAACCGCAGCACCTCCTGCTGGTCCTCGCCATCGGCCGGTACGACGTCGACCAGGCGCATCCTGCCCTCGGTGACGGTGCCGGTCTTGTCCAGCACGACGGTGTCGATCCGCCGGGTCGACTCCAGCACCTCGGGCCCGCGGATGAGCAGCCCGAGCTGGGCGCCGCGTCCGGTGCCGACCATGAGCGCGGTCGGCGTGGCCAGCCCGAGCGCGCAGGGGCAGGCGATGATCACCACGGCGATGGCCGCGGTCAGGGCAGTAGCGGCCGGAGCTCCGGTCAGCAGCCAGACGGTGAAGGTGCCCACAGCGAGGGCGATGACGACCGGCACGAAGACCGCGGAGATCCGGTCGGCCAGGCGCTGCACCGCCGCCTTGCCGGTCTGTGCCCGCTCCACCAGCGCGGCGATCTGCGCCAGCTTGGTGTCCGCGCCGACGCGCGTGGCCCGTACCGTCAGCCGTCCGTGGCTGTTGACGGTGGCGCCGGTCACCGCCGAGCCGGGCTCGACCTCCACCGGCACGCTCTCCCCGGTCAGCAGCGACTCGTCCACCGCCGACGCGCCTTCGAAGACCACACCGTCCGTGGCGATCTTCTCCCCGGGCCGTACGACGAACAGGTCCCCGACCGCCAGCTGCTCCGCCGGGATCCGTACCTCGGTTCCGTCGCGGAGCACGGCGACGTCCTTGGCGCCCAGGTCCATCAGCGCCCGGATCGCGTCCCCGGCCCGCCGCTTGGCCCGTGCCTCGAAGAACCGGCCCGCCAGCAGGAAGGCCGTCAGCACGACGGCGACCTCCAGATACAGGTGCTCCCCGCCCAGGGCCAGCGTCCCGGCACTCCACAGGTAGGCGGCCAGCACACCCAGCGACACCAGGGTGTCCATCGTCGCCGACCCGTGCCGCAGGTTCAGGGCCGCTGCCCGGTGGAAGGGCCACGCGCCCCACGCGACGACCGGAGTCGCCAGAGCCAGCGCCACCCACTCCCACCCCGGGAAGTGCAGAGCGGAGATCATCGACACCACGACCACGGGCAGCCCGAGCAGCGCCGAGCCGGCCAGGCGGCGGCGCAGCCCGGCGACGTGCGCCTCCTCGGCGTCGACCACCTCTTCCCCTGCGGCCGGGGCTTCATTCCCGGCCACCTCGGCGCCGTAGCCGATGGCCTCGACAGCGGCTATCAGCTCCGCCGCCTCGATGGCCGGGTCCTCCCGCGTGACGTGCGCGGTCGCGGTCGCGAGGTTCACCGTGGCGCTCACCCCGGGCAGCTTGCCCAGCTTCCGTTCGACCCGCGCCACACACGAGGCACAGGTCATCCCGGTGATCACCAGTTCTATGAGCCCGGCGTCGGTGTGTGTGGTCGTGGCCATGGCAGGCATTCCTTTCACTGTCAGTGTCGTACGGCCGGTGCCACAACGGCGAAGCCCTGCCCGGCGGCAGGACGCCAGCTCAGCTCACCCCCGTACAGGCGGCGCAGCACAGCTGGCGGCTGGTGGTAGCAGAACACGGATGTTCCGGCGCCGACGATGGCCGGGGTGTCGATGAACAGCGGTAACTCGGCCAGGAAGTAGCGCACCGCGTGCTCGACCTGTTCCTCGTCCGGCGCCTGCCCGGCGGGCAACTTCCCGGCCAGCACCCACCCGGTGGCCTCCCGGCAGGCGTCGCGGAAGTCCGCGTCCTCGTCGTACCAGCACAGTCCGCTGTCGTGGAGGCGGCCGAACGCCGTATTGCTCTCCAGCTCGGCCCAGCCCAGCACGCGCTGGTCCGCATCGGCCAGGCCGAGCGAACCCAGCGCGGTGACGATCTTGTTGCGGGTGTACTGCCCCTGTCTGCGCGCCTTCCATGCGGCCTTCTCGGGGGCGTACCCGAGCGCCTCGAAGGTGAACGTGCTCGGTACGTCCGGCACGAAGAAGTCCACCCGCTCGAACCGCTCCAGCCCCCACGCCGCCAGCTCGCGGATCCGCGCCGTAGAGAAGTAGCTGTTGAACGGGCTGATCCCGAAGCAGGCGTGCTCGGCCCGCTCGATGACTTCGGCGCACCGGCCGCTCAGCGGTGTCACCGCCATCGCGGCCGTACAGCCGTCGCCTTGATCTGTGCTCATGACCGGACGCTAAAACCTTGCCCTTAGGACAAGGTCAAGCGCAGACTCGCACCATACGCACGAACGGAGCCCCCACCATGCTCACCGTCGGCCGCATCGCCGCCCGCACCGGGCTGAGCCCCAAGGCCGTCCGCCTCTACGAGGCCAACGGCCTCATCGACCCGCCCGAGCGCACCGCCGCTGGCTACCGCACCTACACGGACGAAGCCATCCCCGTCCTCGGGTTCATCCGCCAGGCCCAGGCTCTCGGCCTCAGCCTCAAGGAGATCAAGGACATCCTCGACCTCCAGCGCCGCGGCGAACAGCCCTGCGGTCTCGTCACCGACCTCCTCGACCAGCACCTCGCCGACATCGACCGCCGCATCGCCGACCTCCAGGCCCTGCGTACGACCCTGCAGCACGCCCGCGCACAAGCCGACCAGGCCGCCGACCGCGGGGAACAGGCCCTGGTGTGCCGGATCATCGAGAGCGCCACCTCCGGCGAGGGGACCTGAGCGACGCACGCGACGGCGACATCCCGCCATACGCCACGTGCCCCGACCGGCTCGACGCCCGCATTACCGAGACCAGCCCGCCGTCACCGAGCTCCACGCGGCGCCAAGAGCTGCGGGCGGTGGGCGGGTCTTCAGCTACCCACCGCCCATCACCTGGGAGGATCTGGCGAGAATCCCCCTCGGCACTGGGGTGAGGCCGCGCCCGGCGGTTCTCGCAGCCGCCCGCCTGACCGCGGTCGTCTGGCGTCGGCACCGACCGCTGCACGTCGGCGCGAGCCACCTGAACCCCGACGAGCCCCAGGCCCTGGAGAAGCGACGGCTTCGTCTACGTGACCGCCGGAACCGTCGATAACCTCGCCGCCGCCCGCGCGTGGGTAGACGGGCCCGACCTGGGCACGGAGCCGGTCTCTAACCACGGGCACCTTCTCAGAGCCCGCAGAGAGGAGGGTCCACCAGTGACCACCGATGCTGGGCTCCCGTCGGTCAGGGAGTCCGTCCAGCTCGCGCTCCTGGCGGAACCCGAGAGCAGTCCGCTGGTGGCCGAACTCGCCGAAGCCGCCGCCGACCACTTCCACTTGAACTACAGCAAGCACCCCGTGACGATGCTGTTCCGGGAGGTCCGCGCAGCCCGCACCCTGCTGGCCAGGCTGCTTTCTCCCGGCACGGACGGCACCGAGTTGCACCGGCAAGTCGGCCGACTGTCCGGCCTGCTGGGCAACCTGGCCTTCCACCTGGACGATCCGGCCGGTGCGCGCACCCACCTGGGCACCGCCGTGTCGTACGCCAACCGGTGCGGGGATACGGCGCTGGCGGCGTGGGCGTACGGGGCGCAGAGCATGGTGGCCCGCCACACCGGCAACCTGACCGCCGCGCTCGCGTACGCCGAGCGCGGCGCGGCCGCGGCCCCCGCCGGCCTGGTCCGCGCCCAGCTCCACGCCTGGGCACTGCTGCCCACCCTCGCCCAGCAGGGCCGCGACCAGGAGGCGGCCGCCGCCCTCGACATGGCCTTGACCGAAATCGAAGCCGACCCGGCCGGCCAGGCCCCGGGCCGTTTCGGCTTCGACGAGCCCGAACTCGCCCTGCGCCAGGCCGAAGCGCACCTCACGCTGGGCCGCACCGAGCAGGCCCGCACCCGCGCCGAGGCCTCCGCGGCCGCCTGCACCACCGGCACCCCCGGATGGGCCGCCGCCACCCTCGTCCTCGCCCAGGCCGAGGCCTCCGACCAACCGTCCGATGCCGTGCAGCGCGCCCTGGACGTACTCGACCTGGTGCCGCCGAGCCGCCTGCGCGCCACCGCCCACACCCGGCTGGAGCGCCTGAACGGCCTGCTCGCCGCCCGCCCCGCCGAGTACGTGGCCGATCTGCGCGAACGCCTGCGCACCCTGCCGCCTCCCGTGGACGCGTCCGGCGCCGCATCCGCGTAACGCCGTTGCTGGGCGTGGCCCGGCTACGACACCGGGCACCGAGGGCGATCCGGGGTCATTCGTCGTCTTCCTCAGACACGTCTTCGACGTTTCCCATCGCGTCGTAGAAGGCGTCGTCGTCGTACTCGACGCTGACGTACTCGGGCTCGAAGCCCGCACGAGGCTGGGCAGTGGGTACCGGAGCAGATAGAACGGGAGCTCGCCGAAGGCCTCGCCCATGGCCAGTGGAGCGGGCCGTTCTTCCGCGCCTCGCTGCGCGACGTGCCGCTGGCCGTACGGTCCGGCCGGCTCATCGATGTGCTCGCCCCGGCCGCCGAGGTCCTGGACCGGGCCGACGCCGACCAGGACGTCGTGCGCCAGCTGCGCGTCCTGGTCGACGCGATCACGCCGGACATCTGATCCGCCGCCACGGGCGTCGGCCTCCTGGCAGGGTGTGGCCGTGATCGAGATGGGTGAGATCGCCAACGAGAGGCTCGGCCTCGCTCCTGAGAGTCCCGGACAAGGCGCTGACCAGGCCGGACAGCCCATCGCCTGTCCGGGACAGCCCATCGCCATTGCCGCAGCGGATCGACATCAGCAAACTCGGAGCAGCCCGGCCAACCACGCCCTGAAAGAGAGGACAGCGATGAACCTACGCAGAACCGTCGCGAGCGTCGGCGTTGCTTCGGTCTTAGTGATGTGCCTTGGGATCCAGCCAGCCCAAGCAGCCAGCTATGACGTGGCTGCCTACAGCGCGAACAGCGCAAGCTACGCCTTCGGAAGCTACGACTATGCGAAGGAGGCGGACTGCCAGGGTGAAGCCCCCAACACAGCCTACTGGGCACGAATCTACGGACTGGTCTACGACAAGAGCGTCGGCGACAAGTACGGTGCCGCGGTCAAAGCGACCTGGAAGCGGTGCCACGCCACTGCCGGCGGCATTCGCTGGGAACCCGAGGAAGAAGTCATCGGCTACCAGAATCCCGCGTACTTCGACGAGGAGGGCCGCCCCGTCGGCCGCGAGGGGCGCCCCTACGAGGAAGACTGGTGGGACGTGAAGGATCTTCACTTCTACACCTGCAACTGGAACCCGGCCACCGGAGGCATTGGTACCTGCGCCAAGATGACCAAGCAGTAGCGCCCCGCCCGTCAAGGTGGAGCACGCCGGATCGCAGCCCTCCAGCATCCTGCTCTGTCTGTGGCAATTGGCGGGATCGACTGCCCGGCGCATGGCAGGCCTGGCCCATGCAAATGCTGCGCTGCACCCACGACACCCTCCGACGACCACCACGGCGACAGCCACCCACCGGGGGGATGTTTGGTCCGGGCGGAGCTGGACGGGCTGCCCGACGACATGCCCGTCACCGCGGAGCCGGGCGGGAAGACGGTCAACCAGCGTGTTGTCGCCGGGCGCGCGCTGTCCTGGCTGCGTGAAGGCAGCTGGGAGGAGGCCATCGCCACGGAGCTCGGGCTCCTGATCGACTATCCGCCGGGCACCTACACCGTCGGGTGTGGCGCCGCTAACCTCCGCGTTGCCGCACGCCGGTCAGGTGTCGTCCGCGGGGCCGGCCGGCGGCATGCCCGAGGCGCGGGCGATGCCCTCGACTTCGTGCTGGTCCAGGAGGCGCTGGTGCTGCTGGGCGTCGATCCGGTCGCGCAGGGCGCGCAGCCGGTCGGGGTCGGCCGCGACATCGGGCGGCACCAGGGACATGGCGCCCTTGGCGTGCTCGCCGTCGCCGAGCTGGGCGACGACGTGGTCGGCGCGGCCCTCGTGTCCGGGCTGCATCGCGCCGAGCAGCCCCATGAGGTTGAGCAGCTCCTGCTGCACCTCGGGGGTGAACAGCTCCTTCTCCTCACCGTCCAGGCTGAGGCGGGCGGTACCGCCGCCGTTCGCGGCCCACAGCCGGATGATCTCCATGAGGAGGTCGAACTGGGCCCGGGGCATCCGGGCCCGCAGCGCCTCCTCGTAGAGGCGGTAGCGCAGCCGCGCGACCTCCTGCGGGTCGTCCTGGTCTGCCATGACCGTTCCCCCTTCGGTGCTGAGGCCGGTGGTCAGATCCGCCAGGAGCGGATGCGGTCGGCTGCGCCGTACCCGTCGGCGCGGCCGGCGTCGATGTCCCGGGCGAGGTCGATCAGCGCGCCGTACGGCGGGTCGATGGCCTCGCCCGCGGCGTCCATGTACGCCACGGTGATCGCGGCGCCGTACAGGGCGTTGCGGGCCGGGAGGGGGTGCAGCCGGATGATGGCGTGCATGAGGGCGGCCGCGCGCCAGGCGTTGTCGACCCTGGCGCCGACCTGCGGGGTGTTGACGCGGTGGCGGGCGACGGCGGCCACGAGGTTGGAGAAGTCGTGGACCTCGGGGTGCTTGGGCAGGACCTCCGCCTGGCGCTCCAGCAGCCAGCGGATATCGATGTTCAGCTCCACCTCAGGCAGCCCGCCCCTGGTGCCCGGCAGCGTCCAGGCGGGCGGGGGTGTCGTCGGGGAACGCCGCGTCGAACGCGTCCGCGTTGTCCGCGACGAACTGGCGGAAGACCTCCGCGGCGCCTTCCAGGCGGGGGTCGCGGACCGCGTTGCGCGCGGCCTCGGTGATGAGCGCGGTCACCGTGGTGCCTTCGGTCTCGGCCCGCTCCTGCAGCTGGGCGTGGAGTTCCTCGGGGACCCGGATCGTCACTGACTTCGACATATCCACGACCGTACAGCAAGGTGTACAGCACGGGGAGCGGATACGGCAGAAACGGACGCGGACACGCCACCCGTCCGCGGTCGCGAACGTCAAACGCCCGGCCAGCGGCGAGTTGACCGTGGCCGCCGACGGCATCGGCTATCTGCCGCAGACCATCCCCCTGCCCTCGACTGCCACCGTCCAGGACGCCGTCGACCTGGCCCTCGCGGACCTGCGCGCACTGGAGGCGGAGCTGGGCCGGGCCGAGCAGGCGCTCGGCGACGGCGCAGACCTGGCGACACTCGCCGCGTACGCCACCCTCCTCGAGCGCTACGAGGCGCGCGCTAGCTACGACGCCGACCACCGCGTCGACCTCGCCCTGCACCATCTCGGCCTACCCGCCCTCCCCCGCGACCGACGGCTCGGCACCCTCTCCGGCGGTGAGCGCTCCCGGCTGGCCCTGGCCGCCGTCCTCGCCGGCCGCCCGGAGCTGCTGCTTCTAGACGAGCCGACGAACGGCCTGGACGACCAGGCCATGGAGTGGCTGGAGGAGCGGCTGCGGGCACACCACGGCACGGTGCTCGCGGTCACCCACGACCGCGTCTTCCTGGAGCGCCTGACCTCCACGGTCCTGGAGACCGAGGCGGGAAAGGTCACCCGTTACGGAGACGGCTACGCCGGCTACCGCACCGCCAAGGCCACGGAACGCCGCCACCGACTCCAGGAGTACCAGGAGTGGCGGGCCGAGCTGGCCCGCAACGAGCGGCTGGCCGCCGGCCATGCGGTCCGCCTCGACGGCATCCCGCGCAAGGCCCCACTGGCCAACTTCGGCCACGGCGGCTTCCGAGCCCGCCGCCGGGCGCACGGCGCGATGGCCCGTATCCGCAACGCCCGCGAGCGGGTCGACCGGCTGACGGCGAACCCGGTGGCGCCGCCACCAGTGCCACTGACCTTCACCGCGCGCATCAGGACGGCGGGGGATTGCGCAGATGCGTCAGCGGCGGAGCCCCTCTCCGTACAACTGTCGGACGTACGCGTAGGAGGCCGCCTCCACCTGGACTCCCTCACCCTCGGCACTTCCGGCCGCCTGCTGGTCACTGGCCCCAACGGCGCGGGCAAGACCACGCTGCTGAAGCTGCTCGCCAGTCAGTTGCGACCCGACGAGGGCTCGGTGCAGGTAACCGGGCCCGGTGGCCCATCTACGCCAGGACGAGACACCGTTGCCGCCGGGCCTGACGGTGGCAGAGACGTTCGCGCTGGGCCGCGTCGGCTCCGCCGACGAGCACGCGGATGCCCTGCTGACCCTCGGCCTCTTCCACCCGGCGGAGCTCCGACTGCGGATCGGCGAGCTGTCGTACGGCCAGCGCCGCCGCGTGGACCTGGCACGGCTGGTCTCTGAGCCCGCGGACCTCCTGCTGCTCGACGAGCCGACGAACCACCTGTCCCCGGCGCTGGTCGAGGAACTGGAGGCGGCGCTGGCCGGCTGCTCGGGCGCAATCATTCTGGTCACCCATGATCGCGCGCTGCGGACGCGGTTCCGGGGCGAGCATCTGGATTTGCCGGAGACGGCCAGGGTCCGCTTGGGATGACGGCTAGGCGGTGGGCGGCTTGGCAGCGGATAGTGGCGGGCGGCGTCGCCGTCGCACCCGGTCGGCACCTGTAGCGGTCGCGCCCCGCTGAACTCGTTCCTCAAGAAATGCGGGTGACCGGAGCCCTTCGCTGAGAATCGCTCAACCATCGCTGCGAGAGATCATGCTGGTATCGGACCGTTAGGCACGCTCCCTGCGGGCCCGTCGCCGGGCAGCAAGCCAGATCCCTCAGCGTTGCGGCTGCGCTGCGTGCGGGCCGCACGTCTTGTCGAGGGCGCTGGCCCGTCAGCAGCACGGCCTGCTGACCGCCAGGGGTTACAGCTTTTGCTGAATCCACCAGAACATCAGGCCGACGATGCCGGCACCGGCGGCGTAGGCGGCGCCGCGAAGAGCGCTGGAGAGCATCGCGTGCGAGCGACGCCGGATCCAGCACAACAGCCTCTTCAGGAGGCCAGGGGGTTGGGGACTGGGGGCGGACATGGCTCTCCTGATGGTTTGTGTGCCCCGTAGGGCATCGTGGTTCTGGGTTCCTTCGGGCGCGGAGGCCCTCGGGGCGAGAGTGCGGGTCAGGTGGCGTGCCCGGCGCAGACTCGGCAGCCGCCGGCGCCGGCGATGAAGTCCGCGTAGCGGATTCGGCTGATCTGGCGGCACGTCCGACGTCGGCACCGGACCGTCCAGGGAACTCTGCTCCCCCGGAAACGCTCTTCGGGGACGAGCCCAGCCTCGCGCAGGCGTTGTTCCGCCTCGGCTGCCTGCAGGGCCCACTGGCGGGCGTCACCCGGGGTGTCGCGCCGGTTCTCCGCCTGCCGTACCCGATGCCAGGTCTCGGCCCAGAGACGAAAGCGCGCCTCCGGGACCTCACAGGCAACGAGGTAGGCGAAAAGCTGCTTCCTCGACATGACCGGCTGATCCCGCTCCCGGATCCGCCACGCCGTCGACCGGGACAGAGGACCGAACTCACGGATGCGGGTCTTGGCGCGCCGCTCCATCTCCCGCGCGGACGGGCAGCCGTTCATCTCCCAGACCCGCCTCAGCGCCAGCCCCAGTTCGGCGGTGCTCACGATCTGCGGCAGCGAGCGCGCCCGCGTCAGGTGCTGCTTGCGCCCGCGCTGCGACGCCTTCCTCCACAAGGACTCGATCCGCTCGCCATCCAGGCGGCAGACAACTGCAATGGCATGTGCCATCTGAAGGGTCGGCAGGTCGTGGCCCGACTCCGCCCGCTGGATCGTCGCGACCGACGTCCCGACCCTGTCAGCAACCCGCGAGCGGGTCAGCCCACAAGCGGCTCTCCCCTCGCGCAGTGCTGCAGCCAGCCGACCCTTCCAGCTGTTCGGTTCCGGAATGGGCGCCATCGGACGCCCGGTGAGCGCCACCGCGCTACCCGAGCGTCGGCGCCGGAATCTGTCCTCCGCGTGTGACGGCCCGTATCACGGCGTACTGCAGCATGAAGTGCCCTTCTTCTGCCGCGCGCACGGTGCTGCGCACCCTCACGCGTTACCGGGGTATCCGAACTCTGGCTTCAACCAAGACCGGCAACGCAACGGGTGGCTCCGCCGCGCCGCGGTGGACGGAATCGTGCTAGTGATCGGACAGATCAAATGCCGGTCACAGGTACTAAATTCGTATCTGTCGCACCCGCCGGAGACAGGGCAAAGCGGCAACTTCGCCCCCCTGCACACCACCCCACCCGGGGGTGCTCCGACACGACCTGCGTCTTCTCAGAAGGGCGTCACCTCAGCGTTGAGCCATGGCCAAGCCTCGGCGTACTTTCTTCGAATTTGTCCCACATCCGCTTGCTGCCATCGCATCATGCTGCAACCATCCGCACATCTGCCCCTCTCGAGGGGCAGGCCCTGATCTCCTCTGGCTCCCACCAGAACAGGGACTTCATGGAACGGGCGGTGGCTCGCCCCTCCATCAGGCGCGGGCCGGGACCACCAGGTCCCGGCCTCGTTGCTGCTTCCAGGCGGCCTCGACCAGCTCCCTCCCGCACGGACAGACCCACCGTCGGGGGAAGCAAGACGACGATGTGGCTTACCGCCCGCGTGGGTGACCGGCAGACGAATCTCCGGCGGCACCCAGCCCCAGCCCGCTACGAAGGTCACAGCCCGTCTGTGGTCTTCGAGAGGAACCTCCCTCGTGCGTCTCCCCCGCGCCGCCGGCGCCGCGGCCGCCGTTCTCCATGCTCACCGTCCTGCTCGCCACGACCACGGCGGCGTACGCCGCCGCCCCCGGTGACACCGTCGTGCTGCCCGTCCGCGACGCCCTCCGAGCCCTGCCCGTTCAGTACGAGGACCTCAACCACCAGACCAGGGCAATGAAGCTCCGCCATCTTGAATTGGCTAGTCAGCGGGCGCGGGGTGGCGTGACCTCGTTTCGGGGCGCTCGTGCTGGTCGTGGGCGGCAGTCTGTGTTGTAGATCGTCCGGCGGGGTGGTTTTGCCGATGAGTTCGCCGTCCTCGAACGGTCTACCCAGCGACACGACCGTTCTCGACAGGAGTGCCATGTCCACCATCCAGCCAGTGATCCTGACTGCCGACCAGGACGTTCTGCTCGGCTTCTATACGAAATTGTTCGGCGCTGAGGAGATCTTCCGGGTACCGGCGGAAGGGCCGGCCTTCTACCTCGGCTTGCGCATCGGCGACACCGACCTCGGGCTGGTGGCCAAGGCGAACCCGGGGGACCGGGAGGCGCCGCGGATCTTGCTCAGCATCGGTGTCGACGACGTCGATGAGACGCTCGGCCGGGTAACGGCGCTGGGCGGCTCGGTCCACGGCGGCTCCAACGACATGCCGTGGGGACAGCGCGTCGCCCACATCCAGGACCCCGACGGCAACCCGGTGAACCTCACCCAGCCGATCCCGGCCCGGTGACGCTGTTCCGGGGGCTTGCGCTGGTCGTAGGCCGCCTGCGGTAGAGATCAATTGTCGGTAGTGGCCTCGATGTTCGTCAGGACGAACATCGCGCGAAACAAGTGGGTGGCGCGGGCGAGGTCAGTACGGAGCTTGGTGAGGATCCGCCAGACACCTCACGAGGCCAACGCGTCAAGCGAGGGCGGTGAGGCCGGGGCAAAAGCGGTGAGTTCGTCGAACAGCGTGCGGTGCTGCAGGCAGTGCTAGGGCGCGTATCTGGTTTCGATCAATCTGGCGGATCCGGCCCGCGCGGTGTGGCGGATCCGGTAG
>NZ_VTHJ01000093.1:0-1516 GCF_008386495.1 Streptomyces tailanensis
GGGCCGAGCTGGAGTTCGCGGACCTGTCCCAGACCGTGTACGACTTCACCGCCGACTACCTGGACCGGCTGATCCAGCAGGGCACCACGCCGGAGAAGGTGGCCGTCGGCAACGAGATCATCAACGGCTTCATGTACGGCAGCGAGGCGGCCCACATCGGCACGACGAATCCGCCGTACTTCGTCGACCAGGCCGACATCTACCAGTCCAAGCCCGGCGGTGGCCTGCTGTGGAAGTACTGGCGGTCAACCGACCCGATGGAGCAGCAGCTCTACGACCAGGCGTGGGACCGGTTCACCACCCTGGCCGCGGCCGGGATCAAGGCCGTCCGCGACGCGTCACCGACATCCAAGGTCGAGATACACGTGATTGTCGGCAAGGACCGGCTCGCCAAAACCATGGAGTTCTGGCACCAGTTCCTCACCCGGGTGAAGGCAAAGGGGCAGAACCCTGACGTGCTGGCCATCTCGTACTACCCGGAGTGGCATGGCACGCCCGAGGCGCTGGATCACAACCTCAACACCATCGCCACCACCTGCCCCGGCTACGAAGTCGACGTCGCCGAAACCGCCTACCCCGCCTCGGGCGGCGACGGTTCGCCGTTGCCCAACTCACCCTTCCCGCGAACGATTCAGGGCCAGGCGGACGCTGTCCGGAGGGTGTTCCAGGCCGCCAACGACGTGGTCGACAACCGAGGTTCAGGTGTCCTGGTGTGGGAGCCGGCCGGCTTCCAGCCGATGTTCCGGGCCGTGCCCGGGTCGGCGAACACATGGGAGCCGCACGCCTCCATCAACGTCTTCAACGCCAGCCGTGCCAAGCACATCCTCCAGGACACCGTCTACACCGCCACCACGGTGGGTGCCGCCCCGAAGCTGCCTTCCTCCATCCGCATGCTCACCACCGCCAACGACACGATCACCGGCGTCCCCGTCCGCTGGAAGCCGCTGCCGCCCGGCGCGACCGACAAGCCGGGTGAGGTGACGGTCACCGGGATGACCGGCAAGGGACCGGTCACGGCGGTCGTCGACGTCGTCCCCAAAGCGGCGAACAGGTCTTGAGCGCCCCCTCTCCCCATACCCAAGGAGCCATCCATGACCATGCAAAGACGCACATTCCTGCGTATCAGCGCCGTCGGGGCGACGGGCGTGGGTCTGTCACTGCTCGGCACGGGACCAGCACCGGCCGCCGTCAGCCCGCTGGGCACGGCGCCGACCACGCCGTTCGCGGTCGGCGTACGCAGGTACAACTGGACCCGCGGCAGCCGCCCGTGCACCACCTACGTCTACTACCCCGCCACCGGCACCCCCGGCGGCAACCCGGTGACGGACGCCCCGGCCGCCGACGGTGTCTTCCCCGTCTACAACTTCACCCACGGCTACGGAAGCAGCCCGCAGAACTCCCTGTTCATCATCCGAGCCCTGGCCTCCGCGGGCTTCATCGTCCCCGCCCCGCACTTCAACCACAACTTCACCGACGTCAGAAACGGCAACACCTCCAAGGACGTCTCGCAGATCAT
>NZ_VTHJ01000093.1:1695-27108 GCF_008386495.1 Streptomyces tailanensis
CCTGCTGACCTCCTGGCCGGACAGCAGGATCATCTCCGCCAACCCCCAGTCCTGCGAGGACATGGGCAACCCATCCAGCTCGGTCACGGCCAAGGTCCTGTTCGTGCACGGCGACCGGGACTCCACCACGCAGTACTCCTCGGCCCGGCAGGCGTACTCGGAGATCACCTGGCCCAAGGCGTTCCTCACCTTCGTCGGCGGCAGCCACACCAGCTTCTGGAGCGACCAGCGCTTCCCCAGGACCGTCGTCGACTGGGCCCGCTGGACGATGTACGACGACACCGCCGCACGGGACCGCCTCCCGGCCGACGCGGCCGGATCCAACACCAGGTGGGAAGCCCAGCTGGGCGGCGACACCCCCGGCGGCCCGGCCGTCTACAGCCTGGTGGCCCAGCACAGCGGCAAGGCCGCCGACATCTACGAGGCCTCCACCGCCGCCGGCGCCCGGCTCGTCCAGTACACCGCCAACAGCCGCCCCAACCAGCAGTTCGAGTTCATCGACGCCGGCGGCGGCCACGTCCGCGTCAAGGCCCGGCACAGTGGCCTGTTCCTCCAGCCCGCGGGCACCACGACCGGCGCGGACATCGTTCAGCAGACCGACTCCGGCGCCACCGGCCAGCAGTGGCGCGTCGTCGACCACGGCGGTGACGTGATCAGTCTCGTCAACCGGGAGTCCGGCCTGGCCATGGACGTCTGGGAGTACTCCACCGCCAACAGCGCTCGCATCACCCAGTACACCTACTCCGGCAACGCCAACCAGCGCTTCGCCCGTCGCCGCGTCTGACGTGTGGTGGGGCGGGGCCGATGATCCGGCACCGCCCCACTCCACGCATCTGGAGGTCGATCATGCTTTTAGCCAGACGGCGCGGAGCGCTGCTCACTGCCGTACTTGCCGCAATACTGGCCGGCGCCGGCCACATAGTCAGCCCCGCGGTGGCGTCCGCCGCGGCCCCCCGGTACGAGGCGGAAACCGCGCCGGCCACATGCGATGGGCTCATCGAGTCGAACCACGACGGCTACTCCGGCACCGGATTCTGCAACGGCGACAACGAGGTCGGCGCGGCCGCGCAGTTCACGGTGAGCGCGACTGAGGAAGGTACGGCGACGCTGGCGATCCGATACGCCAACGGCTCCACCACGGCACGCCCCGCCGCCGTGATGGTGAACGGCGTCACCGTGCTGTCGACGTCATTCGAGCCCACCGGCGGATGGAACAGCTGGACCACGAAAACCTCGGCCGTGCGGCTGAATCCAGGCAGCAACACGATCCGGCTCAGTCCGACCAGCGCCGGCGGTCTGCCCAATGTGGACTACCTCGACGTCGAGGCCGGCACATCGCCCGAGCCGCCCGGCCGGCCGCCGCAGTGCTCCGGCGGCGCGCCCATCGTCTGCCACTTCGACGTCGCTCCCGGCAACTACACCGTCACCGCATGGATCGGCGACAGCGCCGCGGCGGGCAACACCTCGATGTCGGTGGAGGCCCGCCGCCGCGTCCTGCCCGCGGTCGACACCGCGGCCGGCACGATCACCCAGCACACCTTCACCATCAACGTCCGGCAGCCGGAGGGCCAGCCGACGGGCCAAGGCGGGACGGGCACTCCCGGACTGGACATCACCTTCGCCGGAAAGGCGCCGCAGCTGTCCGGCCTGACGGTGCAGGCGGCGACCAACCCCCTGGCGGTGTACCTGGCGGGGGACTCCACGACATGTGACCAGATGCTCGCTCCGTGGACCGGCTGGGGCCAGATCCTGCCCACGCATGTGACGGCGGGCGCGGCCATCGCCAACTACGGGGACTCCGGCGAGAGCTCGGGGAGCTTCCTGCGCAACTCGGCGCTGTTCCCCACCATGAAGCCACTGATCAAGAGCAACCACCTGGTACTCATCCAGTTCGGACACAACGACAAGTCCACGTCGGCATCGGCGTTCCGCAGCAACCTCACCTCCATGATCAACCAGGTGCGGGAAAAGGGCGGCGACCCCGTTCTCGTCACACCACCGGTGCGGCGGCAGTTCAACGGCGACCGGCTCACTCCCACCGCGCTCCATGTCAACGGCGTGGGCGTCGACCTGCCGGCCGAGATGCGCAGGCTCGGCTCCGCGCTCAACGTGCCGGTCATCGACCTGACCGCCAAGAGCAAAGCGCTGGTGGAGTCGCTGGGGCCGACCAGCTCCGCCGCGCTCTACCTGCGCCAGTCGGAGGACGGGGTCACGGACAACACCCACTTCTCCGAGTACGGCGCCGGGAAGATGGCGGACCTGGTCGTCGAGGGGGTCCGCGAACACAACCTGTCCCTGGTCAGCTATCTGCAACCCAGGAGGGTTCCATGAGACAGCCTTTCCACGCACCGGCCGCACCGAGACGTCCGTTACGCCGCCGCACGATATTCGTCCTCGTCGGCGCACTGATCGCCAGCTGCCTCGCGGCGATCGTGGGACCGTCGGCGAATGCGGCCGTGATCGATCCGGGCGCGTACTACCAGCTCGTGGCGCGGCACAGCGGCAAAGCAATCGGCATCGCCGACCAGTCGACCGCCGACGGCGCCGCCGTCCAGCAGCAGACCCGCGCCGACCAGGCCGCCCAGCAGTTCCAGTTCGTCGACTCCGGCAGCGGCTACTACAAGCTCCGGGCCCGGCACAGCGGCAAGGTGGTGGACGTCTCCTCGGCGTCCACGGCGAACGGCGCGAACGTCATCCAATGGACCGACACCGGCGGCACCAACCAGCAATTCCGCGTCGTGGACACCGACAGCGGATACGTCAAGCTCATCAACCGCAACAGCGGCAAGGCGCTGGACGTCTGGGAGCGCTCCACCGCCGACGGCGCGCGGATCTCCCAGTACACCGACACGGGCGCCACCAACCAGCAGTGGCAACTGGTCCGTGTCGACGCGGCACCGGTCCCGAAGTACGCCGGCTATCTGTTCACCTACTTCACCGGTGAGAACACCTCCGCCGGCGAGCAGGTCTACTTCGCGCTCAGCCAGGGCAATGACCCGACCCGGTGGCGCCAGCTGAACGACGGACGGCCCGTGCTGACCTCGACCGTGGGCACCCGCGGCGTGCGCGATCCGTTCATCATCCGCTCACCGGAGGGCGACAAGTTCTACCAGATCGCCACCGACCTGCGGATGTACGGCAACGGCAACTGGGACCAGGTCCAGCGGACGGGCAGTAAGTCCATCGTGGTCTGGGAGTCGACCGACCTGGTGAACTGGAGCGCGCCACGCCTGGCACGCGTCTCACCGGACACGGCCGGCAATACGTGGGCCCCGGAGGCGTACTACGACGAAGAACTCGGCAAGTACGTCGTCTTCTGGGCGTCGAAGCTGTACTCGGCCGGCGATCCGAACCACACCGGCAGCAGCTACAACCGAATGATGTACGCCACCACATCCGACTTCCGGACCTTCAGCGCCCCACAGGTCTGGGTCGACAAGGGCTACTCGACGATCGACTCGACGCTGATCAAGCACGACAGCACGTACTACCGCTTCACGAAGGACGAGCGGAGCGCGTCGCAGACCGCGTGCGGCAAGTTCATCCTCGCGGAGAAGTCGGCGACGATCCTCAACCGCACCTACTCGTTCGTCGCCGAATGCCTCGGGAACAACGCGATCAGCCAGGGCGAGGGCCCGTTGGTCTTCAAATCGAATACCGACGAGCGCTGGTACATGTTCATCGACGAGTACGGCGGGCGGGGCTACGTCCCGTTCACGACCACCGACCTGAACGCCCGGCAATGGACGCCCGTCTCCGGCTACTCCCTGCCCGGCCGGCCGCGCCACGGCACCGTCCTCCCCGTCACCCAGGCCGAGTACGACCGGCTGCTGCAGCGCTGGGGCTGAGCCGCCCCGTCGTGGAGCGACCGAAACGATCACTGTCGAAAGGGCTCCGACATGTCCGGTACTCGCTACCGCGTCCTCCTGGCCGTGCTGATGGCGCTGTGCACGGCGCTGTCCGTCGGCATCGCGCAGCCGGCCTCCGCCGCACCGGGCCGCCCGTACACCAATCCGATCAAGGCTCAGAAGGGGGCCGATCCCTGGCTCGAGTACTACAACGGCAACTACTACCTGATCACGACGACGTTCACCAACAAGTTGCTGATGCGCAAGGCGCCGACGCTGGCCGGCCTCGCCACCGCGCCCAGCGTGCAGGTCTGGGAGGACAGCACGTCCTCGCGCGGGACAAACTTCTGGGCCCCCGAGATCCACTTCATCGACGGCCGGTGGTACCTGTACTACTCCGCCGGCCAGGTCGGCGCCGCCTGCTGCGACAGCCAGCGCACCCACGTGCTGGAGAGCGCCGGCGCCGACCCGATGGGCCCGTACACGTACAAGAACAAGCTCGCCGGCTCCAATCTCACCCCGGGTGGCTGGCTCATCGACGCCAGCGTGCTGCGTCTGGGCGGCTCGCTCTACCTGCTCGGCAGCGGGTTCGTGGGCGGCAGTGCGCAGAGCCTGGTGATCGCGCCGATGAGCAACCCGTACACCCTCGCCAGCAGCACGTTCAGCGTCATCTCGCAGCCGACCAACTCGTGGGAGCGGTCCGGCGCGCCGGTCAACGAAGCCCCTGTGGCGCTGCAGCGCAACGGCCAGACCTTCGTCACCTTCTCGGCGAGCTCGTGCCAGACCGCCGACTACAAGCTGGGCATGCTCACCTACACCGGTGGCGACCCGCTGTCCGCCTCGTCCTGGGCCAAGGCAGCCGGCCCCATCTTCCAGCGCAACGACGCCAACAGGGTCTACGGGCCCGGTCACAACGGCTTCTTCACCTCCCCGGACGGCACCGAGAACTGGATCGTCTACCACGCGAACTCGGCCTCCAACGGCGGCTGCGGCAACGGGCGGACCACCCGGGCGCAGAAGTTCACCTGGAACGCGAACGGGACGCCGAACCTCGGGACTCCGGTGGCAACAGGTGTGACACTCGCCGGTCCGGCCGGCGAGACGGCGGCCACGCCGTCGGCGTACCGGATCGTCAACCGTCACAGCGGCAAATGCCTTGACGTGTCCGGCGCCTCAGGCGCCGACGGCGCGGACGTCATCCAGTGGACCTGCAACGGCGGCACCAACCAGCAGTGGCGCATCGAGGACCTGGGCAACGACACCAGCCGGCTGGTCAACGTCCGCAGCGGCAAGGCGCTCGACGTCGACGCCTGCGGCACCGCCGACGGCACCAACATCCAGCAGTGGTCGTGGCTGAACAACAACTGCCAGAAATTCCGCATGCCCGTCACCGATCAGGACGGCTGGGTGCGGCTGGCCAACGTCAACAGCGGCAAGGTCGCCGACGTGCCCGGCTGCGGCACCGCCGACGGATCCGCAGTACGCCAGTGGCGCTGGCTCAACAACAACTGCCAGCAGTGGCAGCTGCAACCCGTCTGAGGAAGGAGTGACCGATGCGCAGACGTACTTTCCTCGCCGTCCCCGCACTGGGCGCGGCGGCCACGGCAACCCTGCTGACCGGATCAGCGGCATGGGCGTCACCGCCGGTGACGTACACGAACTCGCTGATCGCACGGCGGGCCGACCCGCACATCTTCCGGCACACCGACGGCTACTACTACTTCACCGCGACGGTGCCCGAGTACGACCGGATCATCCTGCGCCGGGCGGCGACGCTGCAAGGGCTGGCCGGCGCGAGCGAGTCGGTGATCTGGCGCAGGCACGCCAGCGGTGACATGGGTGCGCACATCTGGGCGCCGGAGATCCACTTCATCAACGGCAAGTGGTACATCTACTTCGCCGCGGGCCGCAGCAACGACGTCTGGCGGATCCGGATGTGGGTCCTGGAGAACAGCAGTGCCGACCCGTTCATCGGCACGTGGGTTGAGAAGGGGCGCATCATCACCCACGCGGACACGTTCTCCCTGGACGCGACCACGTTCGCGCACAACGGCACCCGCTACCTGTGCTGGGCCCAGCAGGACCCGGCGATCGGCAACAGCAGCCTTTATCTGGCGCCGATGAGCAACCCGTGGACGATCTCCGGCACCCCGGCACGGCTGAGCGTGCCGACGCTGTCGTGGGAGACGAAAGGGCACAAGGTCAACGAAGCCCCGTCGGTGCTCATCCGCAACGGCAGGGTGTTCCTGACCTACTCGGCCAGCGCCACGGACAGCAACTACTGCATGGGAATGCTGACCGCTCCGGTGACCGCCAACCTGATGAACCCGGCGTCGTGGAGCAAGAGGCAGCAGCCGGTATTCAGGAGCAACGCCGCGACGAGCCAGTACGGCCCGGGGCACAACTCGTTCACGGTCTCCGAGGACGGCCAGAGCGACATCCTCGTCTACCACGACCGCAGCTACCGCGACATCAGCGGCGATCCGCTCAACGACCCGAACCGGCGGACCCGCATCCAGAAGCTGTACTGGAACGCCGACGGCACACCGAACTTCGGCATCCCGGTGCCGGACGGGGTGACGCCGTACCGGTTCAGGTCGTACAACTTCCCGGACCGCTACATCCGGCAGGTCTCGTTCCGCGGACGGATCGACGCGGATATGACGAACCTGGCCGAGTCGCAGTTCCGTATGGTCACCGGGCTGGCCGGAAGCGGCACGGTGTCGCTGGAGTCAACCAGCAATCCCGGCTATTACCTGCGGAACCGGAACTACGAGATCTGGCTGGACAAGAGCGACGGCACGACCGGGTTCAAGAACAGTGCGAGCTTCACCCGGCGGGCAGGCCAGGCCGACCCGGCCGCGGTGAGCTTCGAGTCCGTCAGCACCCCGGGCCGCTACCTGCGCCACTACAGCTACGCGCTCTACGCCCAGCCGCTGAGCACCGCCACCGACCGCGCGGACGCCACTTTCCACCTGGAGTAGCCGTCATGCGACTGAAGTCTGCCATCGCGGGCTTATGCCTGCTCATCAGTACGTTCGTTGTGGCACAAGGGAATTCGGCGCACGCGGCGGCGGCGCGGTACGAGGCGGAGAGCGCCGCCGCCAGTTGCGTCGGCACCATCGATGCGAACTGGTCCGGGTTCTCCGGCACCGGCTTCTGCAACACGGACAATGCCGTCGGGGCGCACGCACAATTTGCCGTGAGCGCGGCGACGGCGGGCACAGCCACGCTCGGCATACGCTTCGCCAACGGTGGAACAACCGCGCGCCCGGCAGACGTTCTGGTCGACGGCGCGACCGTCCAAAGTGTCTCGTTCGAGCCCACCGGTTCCTGGTCGTCCTGGACGACGAAAACGCTCACGGTGCCGGTGAGCGCCGGAGACCACATCATCCGTATCAGGTCGGCTGCCGCCACCGGGCTGCCCAACATCGACTATCTGGATTTCAATCTCGGGGGCGGGCTTCCGGGCAGTTTCCAGTGGAGCTCCAGCGGGATACTCATCTCGCCGAAATCCGATGCGACGCACAACATCCGCGCACTCAAGGATCCGTCGGTCGTGTACCACAACGGCCGGTATCACGTCTTCGCCACGACCACCAACCAAAGTGGCGCATACAGCATGGTGTATCTGAACTTCACCGACTGGTCGCAGGCGAACTCTGCCACGCAGCACTACCTCGACCAGACCGCGATCGGCGGCGGCTACAAAGCCGCGCCCCAGGTGTTCTACTTCGCGCCGCAGCAAAAGTGGTATCTCGTCTTCCAGACCGGGTCGAACGCGGCGTACTCGACCACGTCCGACATCAGCAACCCGCGGTCGTGGAGCGCACCGAAGCCCTTCTACGCCAACGGAATGCCGCAGATCATCAGGGACAACATCGGCAACGGCTACTGGGTCGACTTCTGGGTGATCTGCGACAGCGCGAAATGCCACCTGTTCTCCTCCGACGACAACGGCCATCTTTACCGGTCGGAGACCTCGCTGGCGAACTTCCCCAACGGCTTCGGCAACACCGTGATCGCCATGCAGGACAGCGCTCGGTATCCGCTGTGGGAAGCGGCCAACGTATACCGCGTAGCGAGCTCGCAATATCTGCTGATAGTCGAGGCGATCGGCTCCGGCGGAAAGCGCTACTTCCGCTCGTGGACGGGACCGGCCATCACCGGACCGTGGACGGCGCTGGCCGCGACAGAGGCCGGCCCGTTCGCCGGCGCGGCCAATGTGACATTCAGCGGCACGACATGGACGCGCGACATCAGCCATGGCGAGATGATCCGTAACGGCATCGACCAGACGCTGCCCATCAGCCCGTGCCGGATGCAGTACCTGTATCAGGGCAAAGACCCGAATGCCGGCGACCCGTACAGCCTGCTGCCGTGGCGGCTCGGCCTGCTCACCCAAACGAACTCGACCTGTTGAGGTTGCCATGAAAAGTCGACTGCTCGCCGTGATGGCCGCGATGATAACGGCTGTCGCCGGCACTGCCGCGATCGAACCCCCGGCTCCGGCGGCCGCAACGGTGACCGTGAACGGCTCGACCGAATACCAGAAGATCGATGGCTTTGGCTTCTCCGAATTCTTCGGCCGTTCGGCAATCATGCGCGGCTCGCAGGGACTGTCGGCCCAGAAGCAACAGGAGGTCCTGGACCTGCTGTTGTCGCGTTCCACCGGTGCGGGGCTGTCGATCCTGCGGCTGGGGATCGCCTCCGGAAGCGGCTCCATCCAGCCGGTGAATCCCGGTGGTCCGAACGCGACACCGCGTTATGTGTGGAACGGCAACGACGATGGCCAGGTCTGGCTGGCGCAACAGGCGAAGGCTTACGGGGTCAACCGGTTCTACGCCGACGCGTGGAGTGCGCCGGGTTACATGAAGACCAACGGCACCGACACCAACGGCGGCACGCTGTGCGGGCTGTCGGGCGCCACCTGCGCCAGCGGCGACTGGCGGCGCGCCTACGCGAATTATCTGGTGCAGTTCACCAAGTTCTACGCCCAGGAAGGGATCCCCATCACCGATCTGGGATTCACCAACGAGCCGAACTGGACCACCGACTATTCGTCGATGCGGCTGACGCCGGCACAAGCGGTGGAGTTCAGCAAAGTCCTCGGGCCGATGGCAGACACCCATGGGCTGAACATGGCCTGCTGCGATGTGGTCGGCTGGGACGGGCAGAAGACCTACACCAATGCCATCGAGGCCGACAGCACAGCACGCGGCCTGGTCGACCTGCACACCGGGCACTCGTACGGCAGCTACCCGAGCATACGCCTGGCCACATCGAAACCGACGTGGATGTCCGAGTGGTCACCGGACGGCACTACATGGAACGAAGCCTGGGACGACGGCAGCGGCTACGACGGATACCGGGTGGCCAACGAGATTCACACGGCGCTGACCGGTGGCAACGTCAACGGCTATGTGTACTGGTACGGCGCATCCATCGGAACCACCCGCGGCTTCATCCAGCTCAACGGTGATGCCTACCGCGTGTCCAAGCGGCTGTGGGCGATGGCAAATTACAGCCGGTTCATCCGTCCGGGCGCAACGCGCATCGCAGCGTCCACCTCGGACAGCAATCTGCGCATCTCCTCCTTCCGCAACACCGACGGCAGCGTGGTCATGGTCGCGCTCAATGCAGCCACGAGCGCCAACCAGGTCACGTTCTCCTTGCAGAACACCGGGATCGGCGGCGGCACGGCAACGCCCTACCTCACGAACAGCGGCAACAGCATGACGGCCCAGCCCGCGACTGCGGTGTCGAATGGTGCCTTCACCGCAACCGTGCCGGCGCGATCGGCCGTCACCTACGTCGTACAAGGCAGCGGCTCCGCCACGCGATACGAGGCGGAGACGGCGCCTGCGGTGTGCACCGGCACCATCGACGCCAACTGGCCGGGCTATTCGGGCACCGGATTCTGCAACGGTGACAACGCCGCCGGCGCCTATGCACAGTTCACCGTGAACGCGGCCAGCGCGGGCACCGCCACCATCGCGGTCAGGTTCGCCAATGGCACCACGACGGCCCGGCCCGCGGATCTCATCGTCAACGGCACGCGAGTCCAGCAGGTGTCGTTCGAGGGCACGGGCGCATGGTCCAGGTGGATTTCGAAGACGCTGACCGTCAACGTCGGCGAGGGCAGCAACATCATCCGCTTCAACCCCACCGGCGTCGGCGGTCTGCCCAACCTCGACTACGTCGAACTCGCCCCGGGCTGAACAGCACCCGCATTCCTCCGATCACACCTTCAGGAGTTGTCATGCGAACGGCAGGCAGAACGGCGCTCACCGGCATACTCGGCCTCGGGTTGGCCCTCACCACTGTCTCCCCGGCGGCGGCCGCCCACCATCTGACCGACGGGACCTCGGTCGAGCTGATCGCCCGGCATTCGGGCAAGTGCGCCGACGTCGTCAGCGCCTCGACGGCCGACGGCGCCGAGGTCGGCCAGTACACGTGCAATGACGGGCTGAATCAGCTGTGGCGCATCCGCGACCTCGGCAACGGGTATGTGCAGCTCGCCGCCCGCCACTCCGGCAAGTGCCTGGACGTCTCGGGTGCCTCTGCCGCCGACAACGCGGCGGTCATCCAGTGGTCGTGCTCCTCCAGGACCAACCAGCAGTGGAAGATCGAGAACACCGGCGCCGGCCACACCCGGCTGATGGCGCGGCATTCCGGCAAATGCCTCGAGGTCCCGGGCGCCTCGACCGCCAACGGCACCCGCCTCCGGCAGCAGACCTGCGGCACCGGGACCAACCAGCAGTGGGAGCTGAACACGGTGTCGAACCCCGCGATCCCGGGACTGTTCGCCGACCCCAACATCGTGCGGTTCGGCGACACGTACTACCTCTACGCGACCACCGACGGCTTCGCCGGCTGGTCGGGCACCCAGTTCCGGGCCTTCTCCTCCAAGGACCTGGTCAACTGGACCGACCACGGCGTGATCCTGGACGTCGACAGCGACATCGCATGGGCGGACAACTCGGCCTGGGCCCCGGGCATCGCCGAGAAGAACGGCAAGTACTACTTCTACTTCTCGGCCGGTCGCGCCAGCGGCGACACCCGCAAGCACCTGGGTGTGGCGGTGGCCGACTCACCCACCGGCCCGTTCCGCGACGCCCTCGGCAAGCCGCTCGTGCCGGCCGGCTCCTATGCGGGCCAGATGATCGACCCGGCCGTATTCACCGACGCCGACGGCAGGTCGTACCTGTACTGGGGCCAGGGCTCCTCGCACCAGGTGCCGCTGAACAGCGACATGGTCTCGTTCAACTCCTCGCAGGTGCGCACCTACCGGCCAGCGAACTACAACGAGGGCAGCTTCGTCGCCAGGCGCGGCAACACGTACTACTTCATGTGGTCGGAGAACGACACCCGCTCAGAGGACTACCGGGTCGCCTACGCCACCGGCTCCTCACCGACCGGGCCCTGGAGCAACCGCGTCGGGACGATCCTCCAGAAGGACCTGAGCCAAGGCATCAAGGCCACCGGTCACCACTCGGTCGTCCAGGTCCCCGGCACCGACCAGTGGTACATCGCCTACCACCGCTTCGCCATCCCGAACGGCGACGGCACCCACCGCGAAACCATGATCGACCGCCTGTACTTCAATGCCGATGGCAGCATCCGACCGGTCGTGCCGACCATTGACGGCGTCGACCCGATATAGGGATCTTCATCAGCGGGGGTATGGCGGCGTGAGGCGGGTGGGCAGTGTCCAGCAGGCGGGCGTCTTCGGACTCGGTGAAGCCTTTGCGGCGGCCGTGGCATGGGCCGCGGTCGCGTTCACGGCGGATGCGGTGGATCAGACGGTCGCGCCATCCGCGACCGCCAGAACCAGGCGTATCGAGGTTTATCCCTTCAAGCCCGAACTGACGACGCCGCGGATGAAGTAGCGCTGAGCGAACAGGAAGATCACCAGGACGGGTACCACGTAGAGGGTGGCGGCGGCCGCCTGCACCGTGGCGTCGGGGTTGCCATGAGGGTCGACGTACAACGAGGCGATAGCGACCGACAGTGTGGTCTGGTCGGGATCGAGGAACAGGGCCGGGGCGATCCAATCGCCCCAGGTCCAGGTGAACGAGAGCACAAAAGAAGTCAACAGCACGGGCCGGGACAGCGGCAGGAAGATCTGCACGAAGATCCGGCCGTACCCGCACCCGTCGATGATCGCCGCCTCCTCCAGTGAGGCGGGGATGGCGGCGAAGAACTGGCGGAACAAGAACACCAGGAATGGCGACGCCGCGAGGCCCCACATCACCCATGGCCAGTACGTGTTGACCAGTCCCACCCTGGCGAACAGCACGTACGTCGGGATCAGGGTGAGGATCTGCGGCAGCATCATGGTGGACAGCACCAACACGAACAGCGGGCGTTTGCCGCGCCCACGCAGGCGGGCGAAGGCAAACCCGACCGCCGCACTGGACAACGTCACAAGAGTCGCGAACACGAACGACAGGAACGCCGAATTCCCCAGGTACGCCAGGAAGTTGATCTCGGTGAGGGCCTGCGTGAAGTTCCCCCACTGTGGATCCTCCGGCAGGATGTTCGCCGGGATCGTCACCCATTCCGCCTTGGTCTTCAACGCGGCAAGCACAAGCCACACGAATGGGCCGGCGAACAGCACCGCGAGCGCCATCAGGATCAGGTAGGTGCGCGCCGCGTTGCCCCGACGACGTGGGCGCCGACGCCGGGCAGTCGGTGGTGTGCTGACGGCGGGCGGCGTGGCCGCGGTGGTCTGCGTCATCGGTCAGCCTCGCTGTCGACCTCGTAATGCACCCACAGCCGGCTGGACCGCAGCACGATGAGCGTGACGACCAGGATGACCAGGAAGAACACCCACAGCATCGCGGAGGCGTAACCGTAGCGATTGTTGGCGAAGTACTCCTCGTACACCTGCACCATGAACAGGTGGGTGCTCTCCGGCACGTGAGTCACCTGGCCGACCTCGCGCGTCTGCGACAGCAACAGCGGCTGAATGACGATCTGGAAGGTGAAGATGACGCCGGTCACCACCTGGAAGAAGATGACCGGCGAGATCATCGGAACGGTGACGTTCCGGAACACCTGCCAGCGGTTGGCGCCGTCGATGATCGCCGCCTCTTCCAGTTCAGCCGGCACGCCCTGCAGGGCGGCAAGCATGATCACCATCCCGCCGCCGAGTCCCCACAGGATGAGGATGACCAGCGCGTAGAACGCGTTCGGGTCGACCAGCCAGGTGACCGGAGGGATGCTGATCACATCGAGAATCTCGTTGAGGATGCCGACGTCCCGGTTGAAGATCAGCTTCCACATGATGGCCGCGGCAACCATCGGGACGACCGATGGCAGGAAGAAGATCGCCCGGAACAGGCCGACCGCCTTCAGCCGCTGGTTGAGCAGCACCGCCAGACCGAGCCCGCCGGCCACCATGATCGGCACCGCGATCGCAGTGAACGCGAGGGTGCGGACCATGCTGGCGAGGACATCCGCGTCGTCAAAGAGTTCGGTGTAGTTGCGCAAGCCCACCCAGCGCCAACGTGGGCTGCGACCGTCGAAGTTGGTAAAGCTGATCGCCAACGCGTAGCCGAGCGGTAGCGCCGTGAGCAGTGCGAAGCCGAGCAGCCACGGCGAGGCGAACAGGTAGAACGTCCGGCTGGAATACCTCTGCCAGCCTTTCCTGCGTCGCCGGGTCCCTTTCGTTGTCATGGCGGTCACTAGCCGATCTGGTCCTTGCCTTGCCGCAAGAGCTTGTTGATCTCATCGGTGATCGCCTTGCCTGCGGCCTCGACGGTGACCTCGTTCTTGATGGCCCGCAGAAGGTGCTTGTTGAGTACGGGGTCCCATGCGGTGGCGCCGCCGATGTAGGGAGAGTCGGGCAGTTGCTCGGCGTACTCCAACTCGGCCTGCTGCGTCTGATAGACCTGCTTCTGGTACGGCAGTTCCTGAGGCATCATTTCCAGCTGCGACTTCAAGGCCGGAATGCCCCAGCCGCTCTTGGCCCGGTCCTCCGACGGCTTCCCGGCCATGAAGTACTCCATGAGCTTCCAGGCCTCGTCCTTGTGCTTGGCCTTCGCGGGGATGTAGGCGCCCCAGCCCGCGTACGTCGGACTGATCCGCTTGTCGCCCATCACCGGCGCAGGCGCCATCGCGATGTTGTTCTTGATCTCGTCGGACTCTTCGACGAAATTGCCGCCGTACCAGTAACCGTCTTGGGTGATCGCCATCCGCTTGGCGAGGAACAGCGACAGGTCGGCGCCGTCCGGCGCCGGGTCGAGGGAGGTGGGACCGACGCCGGCCTTGGCGAAGTCGACGTACCACTTCAGCGCTCGCAGGGCCTGCGGCGTGGTCATATCGGTCTCGGTCAGGTCCGCGCTGTAGACCTCGCCGCCCTGCTGGAGAATCATCATCGAGAGCGGCGCGTACAGGTTCCATGCCCATTCCAGGCCGAGGCCGTAGACCTGAGTCTTGCCGCCGCTCTTCTTGGTCAGCTTCTTCCCGATCTCCAACAGCTCGTCGTAGGAGATCGGCTCGGTCGTGCTCAGCGGCTCGATCTTGGCCTCTTTGAACAGCGCCCGGTTGTACCAGAGCGTCGCGTCCTGGCTCCAGTCCTTGACGAGCCCGTAGTACGGGCCACTGCCGATCTGCTTGCCGTCCCACCGGAAGCTGTCGTTGACAGGCAGCAGGCTTTCCTTGTTCAACACGCTGCTCTTGTCCAGGTACTGGTCCAGCTCGGTGGCCAACCCCTGTGCATTGGTCCGCGCACTGCCGACGGCCGGCCCGCGCACGAAGTCCGGCGGCTCGTTCGAGGCGAGCATCGCGTTGAGCCGGGTGCCGTCGTGCGCAATAAACCTGATCTTGATATCGGGGTTCTTGGCCTCGAAGTCGGCTATCTGCTCCTTCGTCAGCTCGTTGGCCATGTACATGACGGTCAGGACGGTCTTGCCGTCGCCGGACTCCGTGCTGGCGTTGCAGGCTCCGAGCAGCGGCACTGATAACGCGCCACCGGCCGCAAGCGCCGAACTGGTGAGGAAGCGGCGCCGGCTGATGTGTTGGCCTGCCGGCGGCCTGGGGAACTGGCTCACGGCGCCGGCCGGAGTGGCGCCGATCAGCTGGGTGCGGCGGGGAAGCTGGGGCACGAGCACTCCACTCGAAGGGTGTGTTGAAACGATTTAACATTTGGGACTCGGAAGCTAGCCCCACGCCCGAATAGTGTCAATACAAACGGTTAAACTTTCGATTGCTTGCGCCTGTTGGCCGGCCCCGTACAGCAGCGCCGTGGCGGCGACCGATGTGATCCCGTTGCCGGCGGTGAAGTGACGGGAGGAGCGGCAGAGCAGCTCATCGCGCGGAACCGGGCGGAGAAGCGTGAGCAGGTGCCACGCTGTGTCGGCGGCTGCGGTGAGACTCGCGGCCGTCTTGTCGTGCGCCAGGTCATCACAGATGCCCTCTACGAACGCGAAGCACGCACCGGGTCGGCGATCAGGGCCCTCGCCGCGGCAACCTGAGGCCTATGGCGGCAAGGAGGTCGGGGAGCTCATCACCGATGGTGTGCAACCACCGGATTGACCACGGCTCGGCCGCGGCGGCGTAGTAGCTGTGGGGTACCCGCTCAAGGGCCGCACCTGGGGACGCGAGCTTGAGGAGGTCGTCCCCGAAAGGCCGCACGGTCTCGGTCGGGTCGGTGAACAGGTGCTCGGCGAACGCCTGGGACCGTCGCGGGGGAACTGGTCGATGACGATGCCCGCCAGGTCCGGAGTGCCGCCGTCGGCCAACGCCTGGGCCATCATGCGGGTCACGATGTCGGTGGCCGCGGGTCGTACGTCCAAAGGCTGGGAGTGCGCGGTGCCGCACGCGGCGAGGGCGGGTGCGGCGAGCAAGGCCGAGGCCCAGTTCGGTGCCGCCGCACAGCAGGGCGCTGCGGCTGACCGGGGTGCGGTCAGTCATGGCCGGATCCCCGCGGTGCGCGAAGTGTGAGCCGCCGCAGCGGCAGGAGCGACACGGCGTCCACGGACGTCCGGGCGCGGGCGGCGTCCAGGCCGTCGCGCGCTGTGGGGTCCACATAGATGCGGTTCTCGCGGGCCGCCGGGAGGATCCGGAGCTCGATCCCGTGCCGGACGGCCTCGGCGGCGAAGCGCCGCAGCCCGATCTCCCAGACCGGGCCGTACCAGAAGTGGTCGGCGATGAGCTTGCCGCCGATGTAGGCCCGGGCCACGTCGCCGGTGTACTGGATGCGCAGCAGGACCTCACCCGCCTCCTCGCTCTCGTCGAAGACCTCGGGCAGGACGGCGATGTGATGGACACTGGCCCGTTCGAAGTCGGCGTCCAGCGGTGCGGAGGCACGGCCGTGGGAGCCGCCGGTACGGGCCGGGGCGGCGACGGCCTCGGACCGCACGCACGTGACGGCGGGCGCGGGCGGGGGCACAGACGCGGGCGGGCTCAGGGTCCAGCGTGTGAACGCGCCGTCCCGGACGCCGGGTCCTGCGGTGGTGCCGGTCAGCCCGGGCGGCGCAGGGAGGAGGGCGATGTCCGGGGCGGCGGCCGTGTGCACGCGCAGTTCCTCGCCGTCGGCGAGCACCAGGTCGTCGCAGAGCACCAGCCGGTCGCATCCCCAGATATGGACGCGGCTGACTTGCCGCCCCTGCTCGGCGGAGAGCACCAGCACGCGGACCGGGCCGTGCGGTCCGTGGACCGTCAGCAGCGCGCCGGTGCCGGGGTCGGGCACGGTCACCAGCGTGCCGTCGGCCGCCTCCCGTACCCGCACCGTCGTGTCCGGCCCCTCGACCCGCGTACCGGCGGGCAGGTGCAGCCGCGGCGTGACACTCTCGGTGGCCGCCAGTACGGCGGTGGGTGTGCCGTCGATCTCCAGGCGGGTGAGGGGCTGCGCGGCCGCCCAGTTCAGGCGCACGCCGGGGCCCAGCTCGTATCCCAGCGGCCAGACGAAGTGGGCGCCGGAGGGCACGGTCACCGGCTCCTCGGGCAGGGTCACCGTGCCGCCGGTCAGCTTGACGGCGAAGCGCACGTCCTCGTGGTCCGGCAGCGGCTCGTGTGGCTGGTGGTTGTTGACGAAGAGGAAGCCCGTGTCGCCGCGCGAGCGTACTGCCCAGCGCAGGGTCATGCGGTCGTCGAGGCCGCCGGGCCCGGCATCGGGCAGCGACAGCGGCATGTCCGCCAGCTCGGCGCCGGCGTCCTGGAGGAGGAGATGCTGCCGGCGCAGCGCGTGGTAGGCGGGCCGGACCTGGCCGTACTCGCCGAGCGGCGCCTGGAAGTCGTACGTGACCGAGGGCAGGTCGTTGGGATAACCGGTGGCGTGCGACTCCTGGTTGGGAACGCCGTGCTCCAGCCGCTGCGAGCAGCCGTGGTAGAGGTAGTAGCCCTGCCACACCGAACCGCTGCCGATCTTGGTCAGCGCCAGCGCCGTGACGTCCCGCTCGGGCACCAGCGGCCGCCGGTGGTAGGCGATGGCCATGCCGCCGCCGAGCTCGCAGGTGGCGTACGGATAGCGGCGGTCGTCCGAGCCGCCGGCGGGCGCCGCGTTGCGGAGGTCGGCCCCGATGGCATGGTCGTCGCGGACCGGGGTGAAGAAGTAATGGCGGCGCATCTCCCGCGCCCACCCCGGGTGGGCGTCCTCCCAGAACGCCTCCGGGTAGCCGCCGTACAGCGGCAGCAGCACGTCCGGGGGTATGCGGGCCCCGCCCCAGGCGGTGGCCGTCCACAGGGGGGCGTCGGCCCCGGCTTCCTCGGCCATGCGCCGCAGCGTCGCGAGGTGCCCGGGCTGGTCGTACAGCTCGTTCTCGACCTGTACGGCGATCACCGGGCCGCCGTCGCGGTGCCACAGACCGCGCAGCTCGTGGACTATGCGGGCGAAGTAGGGCCTGACAAGCGCCAGGTACGCGGGGTCGTCCGTGCGCGGGACGCATTCTGTGCCGGCCAGCCAATCGGGGAAGCCGCCGTTCCGGCATTCCCCGTGTGACCAGGGCCCGATGCGCACGGCTACCGACAGTCCCAGCTCCGCGCAGAGTTCGACGAACCGGCGGATGTCGAGGTCGCCGTCAAAGCGGTAGGCCCCCCGCTGCTCCTCGTGCTGGTTCCAGAAGAGGTACGTCGCGACCAGGTTGATGCCGCCGGCTCGCATCTTCAGCAGCTCCTCGCGCCATTCGGCGGCGGGGTACCGGCTGAAGTGGAATTCGCCCATCACCGGAATCCACGGCCGGCCCGCCCGCAGCACGCGTCTGCTGTCCACGCTCAGGGGCACGGGTGGCCCGTGCGGGCTGTCCATCGCGAGATGGCCGGTGAGGGGAGCGGATGGTTCTTGGGCGCGCAGCGACAGCATGGCAGGTGCCTCCTGCAGGGGGCGGCTCGGGAAGTAGGTTCATCGAAAAGGAAGTCGGCATGGTGTCCTGCGCCGAGATCTGGTGCCGGCGCGTTGCAGGGCAGAGCCCAACAGGTCGCTATCCAGGTTCCAGGAGTTGTTTTTCGGCGTCCCAGGCGCCGCGCCATGCCGTTGGATGCGGCCGTGCTTCCTTCTGTCATGGCGAAATCTCCGTTCAGTGAGGGCTACCGCACAGGCAGCGGTTCTTCGGTCGTGGGCTCGTAGGGGCAGGTGTTCTCGTACCGGGAGATGTCGTCGGTGTCGGCCAGGTCCGGACAGAGGAACTGGGTATAGCGGGTGTCGTGGTCGATGAAGATCTTCAGCCAGGGGATCGCCAGGCGCGTGACGGATATGTTCCGCGACGTGGGGAAGGCGTGGCTGCCGCTGGAGAGCTGGACGTAGGAGCCGGGGGTGTCGGCCGGCAAGGTGGCGTAGAGCTCGTCGAGGTACTCCGGTGTGACAGTTGGGTCGTCGATCGCACCCATGACCATGGTCGGGACCTTGACACCGGACAGGTCCTGCGAGAACGAGGCGGGGGCGAACAGGACGGCGGCCTGCAGCTCCGGCCGCTGGGTGGCGGCGTGGATGGCACCGCCGCCACCCATGGAATGTCCCATCACGCCCAGCCGGTCGGGGTCGACTCGGCCGGCGACGGGGCTTTCCTCGGTGAGGTAGTCCAGCGCGGCCAGCAGCTGCCGGCCGCGGGCGTCGTCCCGGTCGGTGGGGCTGTTGGTGTCGATGCCGATGACGACGAACCCGAACGAGGCGATCCAGTGCCCCATCCAGGCACCCTCGTCCTTCCAGCTGGCGGTGGAGCCGGGCACGACCGCGACCGCGCCCCAGGTGCCCAGGCCGGTGTCCTTGGGATAGTAGATCTTCCAGCCGTTGAACCCGTGGCCGGGCTCGACGTCCAGCTCATCGGTGGCGAAGGTTCCCCTCTCGGCCGCGACGCTCTCCACGGTGGGGTCCGGGCCCCGCTCGTACGGGTTCCCATGGGCGGAGGCCGGCGGCATCGCGACCACCGCCGTGATCATGCCCACGATGGCCGCGAGCAGGGCCACGCCGAGTCTGCGCGGCTCGCTCCTTCCGCGGGGTACTGCCCGGCCGGTTCCGGTGCCGGCGGGCGCCGGGAGTCCGGTGACGCTTCGCTGCATTGCCGTGTTCCTCCTTGCGGTGACGCTCGACGGACCCGAGAAGGGCCTTGCGTGCGGGTTACTCGAGGTGCTCGCCGACAAGGGCGAGGCACTGGATGGCCGCCAGGCCGAACTGGGCACTCGCATTGGTGGAGAACTTCGCCTCGTCGATGGGGTTGAGCACAGCCGGACCTTCGATGCGCTCCGATGTGAAGGGGTGATCCTCGGGGTAGCCCGCATGCCCGGTACGCAGCTCCTTCCAGGCACGCTGCGCGAGCGCCTCGTCCCCCAGCTGCTTCGCCGCGTACGCGGTGGCCCGCGCATACGCCTGCCGCAGGTTGAGGTTGCCCCAACTGGCTCCCGTGGCCGCGCGCTGCTCCTCCGGTGTGGCGTTGTAGAGCCGGCAGAAGGCCACCCACGCGTCCTCCACCGCCGGCTCGTCCACCAGGTCGATCAGCTCGGTCATGACCTCGATCAGCCCGAAGACGGAGCTCAGCGCGCCCACGGCGACGATCTTCTCGTCCGGTCCGGAAACTGTGCCGTCGGACAGTTTGTACGTGACGTTGCCGCCCTGCACCCAGCCGTTGGGCAGGGCGGCGATCGTCCTGGCGCCATTGATCAGCTTCGTGCGGGCGACCGGATCGCCGCCCCGCTCCCACTCGGTGAGCCACGCCCCCGCGAGCGCGCCCCAGTCGGTGGAGATCCCCACCGGGAGCGCCGCGGGGTCGGGGTCGAGCGGACCGCCCTCGCGTATCTTGCGGAGCGGGTCGAGGGCGAGGAAGCTGCGGTCGGAGTCGATCAGGTCGTGCATCAGGTCGCCGGCGCGTTCGTCGGCGGTGAGGAAGTAGTAGAAGCGCCGGTAGCCGGCGTTACTGATCCGGACCTGCTTGGCGCTGTCGGCCCAGTGCATGACCCCGTGCCGGGTGCCAAGGCCCCGGTATTTGCCGAGGTGGTAGACGTCGACCTCGCCGGTGTGGCGGGTCATCGCCTCGGCGAAGCGGAACGCCTTTGCGTCGCCGCTGCGCAGGTAGTGGTACCACAGCCACAGATCCGTGGAGAGCTCGGAGTTGTCCCAGGCGTAGCCCCCGACGTCGTACCGCCACACGTGCCGGTCCGGGTCGTAGGTGTGCATGATGTCGCCGTAGTCCCAGAATCCGTACCAGGAGCGCTGGTCGGCCTGCTCCCGGTGGAAGCGGTGCATGGCGTCGAGCTTGTCCTCCAGCTCCGCCTTCGCAGGAGTCGAGCGGTCGACTGGTGTCCATGAGCCGAACACCCCCGCCGCATGGTTGTGCTCGGGGTTCGAGACCAGCAGCGGCGGCGTCCCGTTTGCCGCGGCGAGCTCGGCGAAGCGCTCGGCGGTCGGTGTCGCCGCGAGCGCCCAGAGGGTCAGTTCGGTGGTGCGTGCGACGCCGTACGGGGTCCCGAAGCCGGGCTCGTAGTCCTCGTAGGTGATCTCCAGGGCTTCCAGCTGCTCCGGGTAGGTGTCCTGCCCGAGGCCGTCGTGGTAAAAGCGCAGGTCCATTGCCTCCGCCCGGGGTGACCACATCCATACGGCAGCCTGCGCCTCGTCGCCGCCGGCGCCCGTGATCTCCAGCTCGGTCGGGTGCAGCTGCCAGAAGTTGCGCATGCCGAAGGCCAGGCCGCCGGTCGGGGAGCCGACGTAGGCCAGCCCCCGCGACCGGCGGCCGCCGTCCACCCGGACCCACGAGCGGCCCTGCGCGGTGCGCTTGTGGATCTCGAATCCGTGGGCGTTGAGCTGGCGCAGGCTGTAGTCACCGAAGGCCGGGATGTACTGCAGGCGAGAAGTGACCCGTTGGTCCCAGGTGGCGGTGTCGGGCGTCGTCCGTCCTTCATACTGGGCCCGCCTGACGTTCTCTCCCGGGTCGCGGCGCAGCCCCGTTATCCCGCGTACCGCCTCCGCGAGCACGCCGTTGCCGTCGCCGGCGAAGCGGACGTGCCGGTCGTGCAGCGCTCCGCGCATCGGCACCGTGAACTGCATGCCGAGGCCGTTGATGAAGTCCTTGTCCTCGTTCCCGTCGAAGACGAAGGTGTGCACCACGCGGATGGCGTCCGAGCCCGCGTACAGGTAGAACCGCACCACGAAGGGAAGCCAGGCGCGCCGGCCCTTCTCATGCTTGCCCTCGACCTTGATCACCGCGCGTACGGGGCCGTCCTGCTCGACCTGCACCGAGCGCACGACGCCGCTGAACGACTCGGTCCTGACGACGGCAGCGCCGTCGGTGCCCGGCTGGTCTTGCCGGGAGGCGACCAGGCGTCCGCCGTTGGCGATGACCGTGCCGCCGCGCCGGACGGCCGTGACGACCTGCTTGCCCGAGCGCCCGAAGGACACCTCGATCACGCCGGTGTTCACGGTGACTTCGGCACCGCCGGTACGGACGGTCAGGGGCGTGGCGGGCGAGGCCGGGGAGCCGGACCGGAGCCGGTATGCGGCGGCGCGCGGCGCGGCTCCGCTGATCGCGTGGGCCGTCCACTTCACGGAGCCGTCCGGCCACCGGCCGGTGGGCCAGCTCTGCACGGGGACCTGCTCCCCCGAGTCGGTGGCGAGCGAGAACTCCTGATCGGGTGCGAAGGAGCCGCGGGGCCACGGCACGCCCCAGGTCGTGCCCGCCGCCATCTCCGCCGGAGCGTCGCCTTCGAGCCATCGCAGGCCGACCGGGTCGTGCCCCTTCAGCTCGGGGAGCGCCGCCCGGCGAGCGGGCTCGGCGTGGGCGCGGCCGCCCGCGGAGGCCAGCACGGCCGCGGCCGTCGCACCGGCGGATGAGGCCAGCACTGCACGTCGACTCATGGGAACCACGGTGATCAACTCCTTGAAGTGCGCGTATGGCTGGTCCTCAGTCGCTGCCCGCGTAGCTGATGTCGGGCCGCGGGGGCTGCTCCATGCCGGCGCCGAGGAAGTAGTCGACGTGGTGGGACTGCATGTAGCCCTTGACGGTCATGTCGTTGCGGTAGACCGGGTTGTGGGCGAGGGTGTACAGCCGGATGTCGCTGGGGCGATCGGTGGTGAAGACGAGCAGCTCGTCGGAGCTCCCGTTGGGCAGCACGACCTCCTCGCGCCAGTCGCCGTGAATGTCGCCGAGGAAGCCGGGCTGGCTGCGGGGCCCAACGGTCCCGCCGTAGTCCTGGGCCCGCAACAGGCGCGGCACGCTGTTGGTGGGGGTGGGGTTGTCCGGGTCCCACTTCTCGAACTTGCCGTTGTTGAACAGCTCAATCGTGATGTCGCCGTCCCACCACAGGCCCATCTGCGGCCACGGCCGGAGGTTGGTGTCGGGCTCGGCCAGCTGGTTGCTCGGGGCGTTGTAGAGCCCGTCGAAGGACCAGACCTCCATGCCCGGGTGGTTCGGGTCGATGTCACCGGCCATGCCGCGCCCCACGTCCGCGACGGAGCCGTAGTGCTCCCAGATGAGCTCACCGGTCGCGGCGTCGTAGTAGTACTCGTGCAGGCCGCCGGGGTTGTCCTGCTGCACGCCGTAGCCCTCCAGGCCCGGCCGCGACGGGTCCATGTCGGCGATGTGGAAGCGGTCACCGTGGACGATGCCCTGGCCTCCCATCGAGTAGAGCAGCGAACCGTCACCGTCCAGGACGAACCCGATCTCGGCGAACTCGTCGTCGCCGTCGCTGTCCACGTCGAGGCAGCGGCTGTTGTGCCCGTCGGGGTGGTTCCCGTTGCGCAGCCACTTCCACTGCATGTCGACGTTGCTGCCGTCGAAGCTCCAGGCGGTGACCATGAGGTTGAACCCGCCGTTGCCGACGCGGTTCTTCATGTAGCTGACCAGGCTCGGTGTTTCGCCGTCGAGATAGCAGGCGGCGAACCGGGCGTACATCGGGCCGTCCGAGATGTAGTCGGTCGGGACCGGGGCCGACGAGCGAAGTGCGCCGGTCTGGCCGTCGAGGATGGCGATGAACTGCTCGGTGTCGTTGTCGTGGCTGAAGGTCTCTCCGTCGCCGAAGGTGACGCCGTCGGCGATCCGCACGGCGACCTCGGAGCGGCCGTCGCTGTCGAAGTCGTAGACGGTGACGCCGTCGTTGTGTCCGACGTCGATCGTGGCCGATCCGCCCTCGATGTTGTTCTGATCGGTGCTGTTCGGCCCCATGTCGACCTCCCACAGGAAGTCGCCTTCGCTCGAATAGGCCTCGATGCTCTGCGGGGAGGTCTGGCGGTCGATCACGTAGTCGTACTCGCCGTCGCCGGTGAGGTCGCCGACCCACACGAACTGGATCCGGCCGCCGTCGCGCAGCGGGACGCGGACCACCGGTTCGTCGGCGGCATCGGCGTCCAAGGTGAATGCGCCACTGGGCTCGCCCTCTTCGCCGTCGACCACGGGCGTGACCCGGTAGCTGTTGGACTGCGAGAGGTCGGCACCGGAGTCGACGAAGTTGGTCCCATCGGTGAGGACGTCGTCGTTGATTTGGGACCAGTCGCCGTCGCCGGTGGCGCGGTAGACGTTGAAGCCGATGTTCTCCGGGTCCAGGCCGAGCAGCCGCCAGGAGACCAGGACGTCGCTCTCGCCGGAGCGCACGGCCACCACGCCGCGCCCCAGGTTCTCCATCGGACGCGCGGCCGCCGCGGTCGTGCCCTGAGCCGTACCGGTGCCGGGGGAGGCGGTGCCCAGCTGCGAGAGGCCGACGACGAGGATCATCGCCCCGGCCGCTGCCACCGCGGTGGAACCTGCCCGGCGTAACCCGCTCCGACGTCTGTGCCTGTGCTCCATGGGAGCTCCTCATGCTCGTATACGTGCGGAGTATCAGCGCATGTTGAACCGTTTACACAGGGCGCGATGCAAGCACTGTGAGGGGGGCATGTCAAGAGCGGTGTGTTCCCGCCTCCTTCGTGCTTGACGTGTCACATCGATCGGCTCATCATCGAGTTCAAACGGTTAACACGCCGAGGCAATAAAACGGGATGCAGGGAGGTCGGATGCCGCGTCGGATCGCTTCCGGCGACGGAAAGCCCCGCCCTGCGACGATCAAGGACGTGGCCAGACATGCCGGCGTCTCGGTCGCCACCGTCTCGCGCATCCTCTCCGGTACGTACCCCAACGCCCCTGCCACGCGCAGCAAGGTCATGCGGGCCGTGCGCGAACTCGACTACGTGGCCAACGCCCACGCCCGGGGACTCGCGGGTGTGCGGCCCAAGAGCGTGGCCATCGTGGTCAATTCCGTCATCTCCCCGCACTACGCACATGTAGCGCAGGGGGTACACGAGGAGGCCGCGCGTGCGGGCCGGCTCTGCATTGTCGGCACCACCGGCGGAGATCTCGAACGCGAGCTGGCCGCGATCCAGTTGATGCGCGAAGAGCACGCCGAAGCGGTCATTCTCGTGGGGAACATCAACCCCGACGA
Organism: Streptomyces tailanensis; assembly: GCF_008386495.1. GTDB lineage: Bacteria > Actinomycetota > Actinomycetes > Streptomycetales > Streptomycetaceae > Streptomyces > Streptomyces tailanensis. Next base: position 26,385 of record NZ_VTHJ01000093.1, read on the forward strand.
GGCCTACCGCGAGCGCATGGCCGGCTATGCCCGCGCACTGGCCGCGGCCGGCTCGCAGCTGGTGCTGTGCGGCCGCCCGCCGCTGGGCCCCGACGTACCGGCCATCGTGGTCGAGTACGACAACACCGGGGGCGCGTTCGCCGCTACCAGCCACCTGCTCTCGGCGGGCCACAAGCGCATCCTGTTCCTCGGCCGGCGGTCCGGGTACACGACGCCGGAGAGCCGGGTCGCCGGTTACCGTGCCGCCCTGGCCGCGCACGGCGTACCGCATGATCCCGGGCTGGAGGTCGACGGCGCGAGAATGGTGCGGCGCGAGGGCTACCGCATGATGCGCGAGCGACTCGACGCAGGGCCGCGGGACTTCACCGCCGTCTTCGCCAGCAACGACCTGATCGCCGCGGGCGCGCGCGAGGCGCTGCGAGAGCGCGGGCTGCGCATTCCGGAGGATGTGTCGATGGTCGGATTCGACGACCTCCCCCCGGCCGCCGACATCGACCTCACCACCGTTTACATCCCGCACGAGGAGCTGGGGCGCACCGCCGTGCGGCTCGCGCTGAAGAGCGAGACACCCGGGGCCTCCGAGCACGTCCTGCTGGGCACGCACATCGTCGTCCGCGACTCGGTCTGCCCCAACGTGGGCGAAGCCTCAGGCCCGGACTAGGGCGCGTATCTGGTTTCGATCAATCTGGCGGATCCGGCCCGCGCGGTGTGGCGGATCCGGTAG
>NZ_VTHJ01000094.1 GCF_008386495.1 Streptomyces tailanensis
CGCCATGCCGACGACCGGCGCCTACGCGCCGTCGTCGACAGGGCAAACGTTGCCTGATCCGGCACTAGATACAGAGGAAACGCTGCGCGAGGCGCACCGGGTGCTGCCCGCGCTGACGAGCCGTCGCACCGTCCTGCTGACCTTGCGGCGCCCCTCGACGTTCCGGCCGCGCCTGGCACGGCCGATAGAATGTCCGGGCCCGGCCGCCACCCCGGTGCGGGGCCCGTGCCCGGCGAGAGGACCCCGCAGTGAGCCAGCACCGTTCCGCCCGTGCGGCGGTGTTCTCGGCCGGCTCCTGGGGTACCGCAGTCGCCAAGATCCTGGCCGATGCCGGCACCAACGTCATCGTGCACGCCCGACGGGACGAGATCGCCGAGGCGATCAATACGGTTCACCGCAACCCTGGTTACTTCCCGGACGTCGAACTGCCCGCCTCCCTGGCGGCCACGACCGACCCTGCCGCCGCGCTTCACCGTGCGGACTACCTCGTGCTGTCCATCCCCGCACAGTCCCTGCGGACCAACCTCGCTCTGTGGACGCCGCACATCGGGCCCGACACCCTGATCGTGTCCCTGATGAAGGGCATCGAACTGGGCAGCGGGGAACGGGCGAGTCAGGTCATCACCGAGGTAACCGGCGTGAGCGCGGACCGGGTCGCGGTGCTGTCCGGCCCGAACCTTGCCCGCGAGATCATGGACGGCCAGCCTGCCGCCGCCACCGTCGCCTGTCCCGACGAGGACGCCGCCCGCCGCTTCCAGCAGGCGTGCCACACCTCGTACTTCCGGCCCTACACCAGCACCGACGTGATCGGCTGCGAGCTGGGCGGCGCGGTGAAAAACGTCATCGCCCTGGCGGTCGGCATCGCTTCGGGCATGGGCCTGGGCGACAACGCCTCGGCGATGCTCATCACCCGCGGGCTGGCCGAGACCACCCGGCTGGCTGTGGCCATGGGCGCCCACCCGGCCACCCTCGCAGGGCTTGCCGGCCTCGGCGACCTGGTGGCCACCTGCTCGTCCCCGCTCTCCCGCAACCGCACCTTCTTTCCGCTGTTGAAATCTGTCTCATGAGAGCTGTGGTTCAGTCTCGATCCGTTGAGGCGGTACGAGACAGGTGAGCTGACGGGAGTTCCTCCCGGGCCCCTGGGGAGGGGCGAGTGTGGATCTTGCCTTTGTGCAGTCCAGGCTGCTGGAGCGGTTCCTGGACAGTGATGTGATCTCCGCGGAGGAGGTCGCCACTTTGCTGAAGCGGCGGGGTGTGCTCGATGGGACGCCGGTGTTCCTCGAGGAGGAGACGCAGATGCCGGTGCCTCCCCTGTGCGAGTACGGTCGGTACTTGTCGACGGCGTTGCTGGACGAGACCACGCTGAAGGACTACGGGCGGGCGGTCCGGCGCCTGGATGACCACTTGGCCGAGCTGGGCAGCGATGTGCTGTCGGCGGTGGAGTCGGATCTTGTGTCGTACCGCGACCACCGGACCCGGTGGCAGGACAAGCCGATTGGCGGGTCGGCCTGGGGCAAGGAATCGTTCGTCCAGGACGACCTCTACGGGTTCCTCGTCGACCGGGGGGTCTTGACGCACCGTCCGGCGCGGGTGGCGGCGCGGGGCCGCAACGCGCTGGCTCCGCGGCTCCGGTCGAGCATGGACATCCGGCATCTGACCTTCGAGCAGTACCGGTACTTCCGGGACGTGGGGTTGGGCGGCCAGCTACCCAACTCGCAGGTGAATCCGACCTTCCGCGGGTGGTCACCTCTGCGGGGTCGAGCCGGCTCCGATATTGCTCTTGGGTCGGGGACACGGTGGCGGGAGTGGTCGACGGTTCTGCTTCCCGAGATCGGGCTCTGGCCGGGAATGCCTGGTGGGGCCGCTGAGTTCACGGTTCAGGCGTGCGCGAAGTACGGCAAAGACCGCCCCGTTTACGTCCCCGAGGACGCGGTCGCGTCCGCTGACCTGTTCTGCCTTTTGGAGCGTCCGGACATCGTCCGCAGGGCGGCCCGGGGCCTGGAGCGCAAGGCGCGCGATCTGTTCGTGGTGGGCGATGTCGACGTGGCCGGCGGCCGGGTGCGGGGCGTCATGGACGGCGTCGTGCGCGAGTTCCAGATGTCGGCCATGGACGCCAAGCTGCGGCGGATCACCGTCTATGAGGGCGAGTTCGGCCTGGAGGCGCTGACCTTGTTCGTCTGCCGCGGCGGGCTGATGCCGGGTGCAGATGCGTGGAAGGGCTACCGCCACCGGGCCTGGACGCGCATGACTGAGCTCGCCGATGAGACCGCCCCGCGCCTTCCCGCCCGGCGGTGGAGATGGCACGACCTGAGGCACACCTACGCTCTGCGGCTCTTGACCTACCTGGAGAACCTCATGGACGGCGAGGCAGGCCCGCCGCCGCCGGCACCGCTCCTACCTGACCGGGCACATCCGGCACAATCCGCTGCTGATCGTCAGCCGCCGACTCGGTCACGCCAGTCCAGAAACCACTTACCAGTATCTCCAGTACACGGACGATCTGATCAACGAGTTCGAGGCCGCCTTCTCCGGCTGGGTGGGCGACGACGAGGCGACCTACGCCGAGATCGCCTCGCATGCCCTGTCCGGTGCGAACGGGGCCGCTGATGGGCAAGCCGCGCGGGAAGGGCCGAAAGAGAGAAGAACGCGAGCGGTTCCTCGCCGCCCTGGCGAACCCGGTCCAGCCTGGGGGAATCGGCCCCCGAGTGGTGCAGGTCCCTGGATGTCTCCTGGTGGTGGACCCGGCGGAATACCGCTGCTCGCTGCTGGCCATGCAGCTGGCGGACGAGTGGACCGAGTACGTTGCCGCCACCGCGATCACGGCTCAAGCAGAGAACTACCGGCAGGCGATCGACCGCCTCTGCCGGTACGTGGACGAAGCGCTCGCTCCTGGAGCCGAGGGAGCGAGCCTGACCGATCCGGATCTCTTCGACACGCTGGTGAAGTGGGAGCTGTCCCTGCCCGAGGGCTACGCGCCGGGCTCGGCCAGGCCGCACCTGATCGCCTCCGCCGTGCGCGTGCTGATTGCCCGCCGGGACGACCATCCCGACCGCGAGGTGGCTCCGGCCCTGGCCCGGCTCGCCCGCGGTCCCGTGCTTCTTGGCGGTGGCGAGTCGACGGAACGAGACGAGTTCACCCGTCAGGAGAAGCGCGCTATGGTCCGCGCTGCTTGGACGAGTGTTCGTGCGACCCGCATGCGCCTGGAGGAGGGCTGGGCCCTGGCCGAACAGGGGCGCCATCCCGAGCAGGGCAGCTGGACCAGCGTCCCCGACCTGCTCTGGGGTCTGGCACACAAGGAGATCACCTGCGACGACCTCCGCCGCTTCATGCCTTCGTCGCGCGAGTGGCCCCTGGAACTGCTGGAGTTCACTGCCGGGCCGGGCATGGTCCCTCATCCGCAGTCCGCGCGCATGCAGCTGGCGCGCAGGCTGTTCGCGAGTTTGTATCCCACCACTCGTGATCTGCACGCTTTCCGCGTCCTACTGATGGACGCCACCGGCTACACCTCCGAAGAGGTCACCGGCTTCGGCGAGGCAGAGGTGGAGCTCCTGCCCAGGGGCGTGCGACTGACTCTGCTCAAGAACCGCGCGGGACAGCTGCGGCACCGGGCCTTTCGCGACCAGCCCCCATCCGATGCTCTACCGGCGGAAGATGGTTCTGGCGGGCAGCTCACGGTGAACTGGCCACGGCGCGAGGCCAGCGAGGTCGTCCGTCAGCTCCTGGACGTCACGGCCCGGGTCCGCGCCAAGGCCCCGCACGTCACCGACACGCTCTTCGTCAGTGCTGTCGTCCGCGCCAACTACAAGACCGTTTTCGACCGTTGGCACCCCACCGCCTCCAACGGAGGGAAGTTCCGCGAGTGGCTGGCCGCCATGGGAGTCGAGGTCAAGGGTGCCCCGCACATCGGCCGCCTGCGCAAATCGGTCAAGGTCGAGAAGGCCATCGTCACCGAGGGACGCATCGACGCCGCCGCAGACGATCACACCGAGGAGACCTTCGCCGGCCACTATGCCCAGGGCACCACGCTGCGGATCATGTCCGGCCGGACGATCGCTACAGCTCAGCAGCACTGGTTCGACAAGGCCCTCGACCGCGTCGACGGCCCCACCGTCGTCGCCGGCGCCGAGGACATCGGCCAGGGACTACTCGAAGACTCCGGCCTGTCCGCGCAGGAAGCCGAGGACATCATGACCGGCCAGCTCGACATGGGCGTCTCCCACTGCAAGAACCCCTACCAGAGCCCCTTCAGCCGCCCCGGGGAACTCTGCGCCGTCGCCCCGCTGCGCTGCCTCGAATGCCGCAACGCCTGGATTCTGCCCACTAACCTGCCTCAACTCCTGCTTTTCAAGGCGCACTTGGAACGACTTCGTACGCTTCTGACCCCGCAGGCATTCAGCCGGCTATGGGGGCAGAGCTGGGTGAACCTCAATGCCGTCCTGGACGACCGCACGCCCGAGGAACTCGCCCAGGCCCGCAAGCACATCGAAGCCGGCGAGGCATCCCTCGACCTGCCGCTGGCCGCACACACGGAGTTCGACGCATGATCCTCACCCTTCCCCAGCAGCGGCGCCCATCGCTGTTTCGGGACGACGAACCCGTCGTCCAAGGTCACTCGCTGCTGCCCGAGGCCCGAGAATCCGGAGCCTACGTTCCTCGGTTCGGCGACACCGAACTCTGGGACTTCAACGGGGTCATCAAACGACCGGCGAACGTCGGCTCCAGTGACTGGAAGGTCAGCTTCAACCTGGAACTGGAGGACCCGTACTGGAATCTGCTGGCCCGCGAGCTGATGATGATCACGTTCAACCAGCGTCACCCCGCGGTCCTCGGGCGTGGCGTCGTCCTCGACGGTTCCGTCAACCCCCGCACTTTGAACCACATCGCCTCACGCCTGCGGACAGCCGCCCGCTGGGGCCGCGAGAAGGGGCTTCCTGGCAGCCCGGACCGATGGACGGTGGAGGATCTGCGGCAACGCATCACCGGCCTGGCCGCCGACGGCTTTTCCCCGAAGACGGTCCGGGGCCACGTGTGCACCTTGAAGAACCTGGCGGCAGCCGAGCCGGCCCTGAGCCTGGCCTGGCCGGCGGGGGATCCGTGGCATGGCCAGAGTGCCCGCAGCGTCGCCGCGGATACCTCCAGCAGGGCCATCACCACCCCTACCGTTCCCCCGAAGACCTGGTTCCCGCTGATTCGCGCCGCTTGGACCTACATCCACGACTTCGCTCCCGACGTCCTGCGCGCCGACCACCGACTCCGCGAACTCAAGGCAGCCGCCCGGCCGTCGGTCCGCGGCATCGACGAGCGATTTCAGGAGTGGCTCGCCGACCCTCAGAACAAGATCCCCGTCCATGCCGCGTCGTTCAAGGAGCAGGCCCCACAGGTCCAGTGGAAGCTGCTGATGCTTCTGCTCGGCTACACGGCAGCCTCCCCGGCAGTGATCAATGGCCTCGGCCGCCCAGGAGCGCGGCGTCGGCGCACTCTGATCCTGAACGCGGTCACCGAGGGGCGGATCACGCCCCACGCCCTGGCCGGAGAACTCGTACAGGTAGTCCGGCCGGACGGCAGCACAGGGCCCTGGCACCCGGGCCTCGACCAGCAGGCACTGTTCGAGGCGAAGACGGCACTTCGTGACGCGGCATTCACCCTGGTCGTGGGCCTTTCGATGATGCGCGACTCGGAGATCCACGAGATCCTGCGGGAGCCCGTCGTCGAGCACTACAGCACTCCCGCCATCTCCTCCACGAAGATCAAGGGCACCACCAACCGCGCCGGCAAACACTGGTGGATCGCTGAACCCCTCGTGGAAGCCCTCGAAGTCGCCGAGGCCGTCTCCCTGCACCCCGAACGTGTCTTCTCGCCCGTCCACGCCACCAAGCAGGACGGCACCCTCGACGGTGTCGACATGCTGGCGTCGTTCGTGACCTTCGTGAACGCCGCCCGGAACTGGACCGGGCTCGACAAGATCCCCACCACATACATCCGCCCGCACATGTTCCGCAAAATTGTCTCTGCTTAGTTTCCGTGTGGCGATTGACCCCAATGGGGCTATTGGCCTGGGGGTTTGGGCTTTGCGCTGCGGCGTGTGGTGTTTCTACTGTCGGCGTCCATGATCCTGAGTTTCTTCTCGTCCCGGGGCTGGGAGTCCTGGGACATCGCGCATCGGCCGCTGATCCCTGAGGGGATGCCCGTGCTCGTCGACGACGACCTGTGCTTCGAGGACGGTCCGGCCGCGCCGCGTCCGGCGGCGGTGGTGAACCGGTGGCTGCGGGAGCTCCCGGCCAGCGGGGCGCCGGCGCCGAGTTCGTGGGAGAACTATGCGCGGGCGGTCAAGGAGTGGATGGAGTTCCTGGCCGAGCACGGGGTGGGTCTGTTCGACTCGCGGGAGCGGTTGAAGGCGGGGCTGAGCCGGTACGCCGAGCACCGGGCTGCTGGCCCGCTGAAGGCCCGGTTCGTGGCAACCACGTGGGGCCAGCACATGAGCATCCTGTCGCTGTTCTACCGGTGGGCGATCAACGAGGGGTACACGACGGCCGAGCCATTCACCTACCGCTCCGCCCGGGCCCTGTTTGCCGGGACGGGGAGGGAGGTGCGGGTGAACCTGGCGGTGCGCCGCACCCCGAAGCCGCACGTGACGATCAAGTACCTGGAGCCGGACTTCACCGAGTTGTTCCGCAACGGGCTGCGCGGGCTCGCTCCGGATGGCTCCGAGGACACCGGTTTCCACGGTCGGGAGTTGGCCCGCAACGCTGCGGTCGGTGATCTCGCGCTGGCCACTGGGCTGCGGCTGCAGGAGTTCACCTACCTGCTGCCCTGGGAGATCCCCGCGCTGCCGCCCGCGCCGACCGCAGTGCCGATCCCGTTCCCGGTGCCGGCCGGGATCACCAAAGGCAGGAAGTTCCGTACCACCTGGATCTCCTACGAGGCCCTCGCCGGTGTTCACGACTACCTGGAGCTGGACCGGGCCGCCACCGCCGAGGGCAGCCAGTGGCGGCCGCCCCGGCGGTGGGGCGAGCCGTTGATGGTGACCGATCCTGACGAAAGAGGCGGGCTGATCAACGGGGTCCGGCGGCCGTGGGACTCATTGACCCCTGCCGAGCGGCGTCGCCTGGTCGCCCCGGAGGGCGGTTCGTGCCTGCTGGCGGTGAAGAACGGGGGTGGTCCGTTCACGGCCTGGGCGACGGTATTCGAGCGCACATCCGACCGCATCCGGGCCCGCTTCGAGCCCCGGTTCCCCCACGTCTGGCCCCATCGGCTCCGCCATACATTTTCGATGAGGACCCTGGAATACCTGGTCACCGGGCACTACCGGCAGGCCGCGAAGCTGGTGAGGGCAACCGATTTCGGCAGCGGCCCGGATGCCGCGCTGGCCTTCTATCTCTCCAAGGCCGACCCGCTGCTGGTGCTGCGCGACATCCTTGGCCATACCTCCACGCTCACCACGGAAAAGTATCTCCGGCGCCTGGATACCACTCGGATCTACCGGGAGGCATACGAACAGGCCGGGCTCGCGGACGGACTGCTCACCGACGTGGACGCTGAGCGTGAGGCGGACGCCGAGTTCGCCGATGACACAGCGGAGGCGATCTGATGCCCGCGACGGTACTTGAGGGCCCTCCGGGAATCCGGTGCATGTTCAGCGATGGATCCACTGCAGAGTTCAGACTGGAGGGCCTGCCCTGCCCGCAGTTGGTCAGTGACCTGCTGACCGGGCTGGTCGAACTGATCCACCCGCACGGCAGCCTCGACGCGGCGAACTCGGTCGACCTGTGTCTCCCCCCGATCCGGAACCTGGCCCAGGGACTGGCCGCGCAGGGCTTCAGCGGCGGAGCCGCGGAACTGCGACGCGGCCGACTGATCGAGTACTGGATGGCCACCCGCAAGTTCCGCTGGGAGGGGTTCACCCGGCGGATGTTGAAGGGCTTCGATACAGCGACGGGCCACTTGGATCCCGGAGTGCGGGAACTGCTGACCGGCCGCTCCTACAGCCCGACTCCGCACCGGCAGGCACTGCCGCCGTATTCGGAGGCCGAGTGGAGCCGCCTCACGACGACCTGCCAGACGATCGTCAGTGAGTCGTACGCCACCCACCGGCAGGCGCTGGAGGCCGCGGCCCGGGGAAGGACACCCACGGTTGAGGAGTGGACCAGAGACAATCTCGCCTGGTTGCTGGCCCGGCTGGGCCCTGTGGGGACGCCGGGCGTCGCCGAGCATCTGGGATGCTCCCTCAACGCGGTGCAGAAACGGGGCGGGGTCCCTGCCGCGAGTGCTGCAGCGTTTCCCCACCTGACCGTGGTGGTCGCATACCGGCTGCTGTTCGGCATCTACTCCGGGATCGTGCCCGATGGCATCGACGACCTGGGCGTCGAGGACATCGACTGGGCCGGGGACTCCACCATCCTGCTCTCCTACGTCAAGGGCCGGGCCGCCGGCGAGAGCGTGAACCTGCCGAAGAGGGCGGTGCGGCTGCTGGAACAGTGGCTTGCACACTCGGCACTGCTGCGAAGCCACGCCGATCCCGAGACGGCGCGTCAGTTATGGCTGGGCGTCACCCGGCCCGGAACCGCAGGGACCTTCAGCGGTGCGATCCACCGCAACACCATCAAAGCGTGGACCCTTCAACGCGGCCTGACCGGCGATGACGGCAAACCGTTGAAGATTCATCGGGGAAGAATCCGTACGACGCATCTGGCGATGCGTGACCGGCGGGCCTGGAACGGCCAAGGACGGGCAACCATCGACCCCAACCACAGCCCGCAGGTCGAAGGCGACCACTACCTGACCGCGACGACGCCATCCCAGCAGCGGGCAGTGGACGCGCTCGTCGAGGACGCCCAGCATGACCTGCTGCGAAGAGCCCACCCTCCGACCGTGGTCACGGACGAGGACGCCGCGGCCCTGGCCCGGGACTGCCCGCAGCTGATCAACGCTCTCCAGCTCGACAACACGGTGATCGCCGAGCTGGTCGGCGGGGAACGCGATGTGTTCACTGCGGCCTGCGCTGATCAACTGTCCGGGCTTCACGGCCCGAAGGGCAAACCGTGTCCGGCCCGGCCATGGGTGTGTCTGCTCTGCCCACTGGCGGTGTTCGCGCCTCGCCATGTCCCCAACCTGCTGAGGCTGAAGGCGTTCTTCTCCCGGCAGTGGCAGCAGATGCCCGCTGCCCACTTCATGGCCGTGTTCGGCCCGTACTCCCAGCGGATCGGTCACGTCCTGGACCGGTTCGACCCGGCGGTGGTGGCGGATGCCGCCACCACAGTCGATGACCATGACGACGAGCTGCCGCTGCGGCCCGAGGAGACGACCCTATGACCACCCTGCATGCGCTTACCAGCCCCGCTGCGGCCGTCGGCTCGGTCTTCGCTGGCGTCGATGTCTGCCGAGAAGCCGGTCTTCCCCTGACGGAGGGAGTACGGCGCCCCGTCTTCGAAGACGATCTGTGGGATCTGGCCGAGGTCGTCGGCCTCCCGATCTCGCTGGCACTTCAGCACCGGCGCTTCAACTTCGTTGCCATCACCAATCCTCGTTGGCGGCTGGTCGCGAAGGAGCTGGTCATGGCCCTCCTCGCTCCCCATCACGAGGCGGTGGCCTCCTTGGCGCGGGCCTACCGGACTCCGCTGCATGTCAGTACCAGTCACGGTCGTCTCGCCGAACTCATCCGTTTCATGAAGTGGCTCACCACACACGGCGTGACCAGCCTCGAAGACCTGAACAGTAACGACTGCGATGCCTACCTGGCCCATCGCCGATACGAGCGGGACGAGGACGACATCGTCGTCGGTGAGCGGGGCTCAAGCACCCGGCGGCTCGCCGCGCTGATTGTGACTGACCTGCTCAACTACCGGGAACTCTTCACTGCTGATCGTGTCCCGGCGGACCTGCGGCCCTGGAGCGGGGCCGCACCCTCGGCGATCGCCGAGGACAAATGCGGTGTCGGACAGAACAAGACCCCACCGGTCTCCGACGCCGTGCTCCAGCCGATGCTGGCCGCGGCCCTGCACCTGGTGAACGTGATCGGCCCCCATGTCGTGGAGCTCGCTGGCCAGATCCGCCTCGCCGACCGGGACTGGTCGACCAAGACCGATGACCTCAAGTCGCCAGCTCGGCCCCCGCTTGCGGAGATCAACCGAGTGCTGGCCGACTACGAACGGGCCGGCGAGCCGCTGCCGGTGATGCGACCGCACCACATCCAGGACAGGATCGACGCCGGCTGGCCGGCTCAGGACCCGCTGACCCCGATCGCCTTCAGCGTCCTGGCTCGCCAGGCCGGGTTCCGGCAGTTCCATACCGCATGGCTGCCGGCCCTACGCGGCCCGGTCGAGGCGACGTTGAAGGTCGTCGGGGCGGAGCGGCCCTTCGGCAGAGCGGCCGCCCACATCGAAAAAGCCGACGGCAACGGCACCCTTCCCTGGACGCTCCCGCTTCACCGGGAAGAAGCGACCACACTGATCGGCGTCGTCCGCACAGCGGCGATCCTCACACTCGCGGCGGTCACCGGCATGCGTGCGAGCGAGCTCATGGAACTACAGGTGGGATGTCGGCGTCCGCCCGAAGAGTACGGGCCCGACCTGGCCCGCTACCGACTGGCGAGCAAACTCATCAAAGGCCAGCCTCTCGGCGGCACCCGCGACGAGTGGGTCGTTGTCCACGATGCCTATCAGGCAGCCGCTCTTGCCGAGCAACTCCACGACGACCCCGTGGAAGGAAACCCGCTGCTGGGCCGATTCCACTTCAACTCCCGCTACCAGTGGTTCCGCGACTGGGTGAACGGCCCGCACGGGCAGCGGCTCGGCCTCGCCCCGATCCCCAACGAACGTCTGACCCTGAGGATGCTGCGCAGGAAGCTGGCGATCGAGATTGCTTACCGACCTGGCGGTCTCCTGGCGACCAAGATTTACCTACGCCATGTGAGTACAGCAACTACAGAAGGATATGCGTCTCGCCCCGGCGGAGCGCAGGCTGAGCTGCTGGCTGAGGTCAACGACCATGAGCAGCAACGGAATCTGGAACTGGTGCTGGCCGAGTTCCGTAACTACCAGGAGGGCATCCTGCCCACGGGCCCCGGCGCCCGCAGCCTCACCGAGTTCTTCGCGAGTATCGACGACAAGCTCGACCAAGCGGCACCAGCCCCGAAGATCCAGCGCAGTGACCGTGACGTGCTCAACCTGCTCACCAAGCGGGCCAAGGTCCTCCACCTCGGGCCCGCGAACTACTGCTGGTTCACCGACCCGGCCAGGGCTCTCTGCCTCAAGCTCGCCGGCACCCCCACGGCCGACCGGCCGCTGATCGGGATGTGTGACTCGGCCCGCTGCCCGCAGGCCACCCACCACCCCTGCCACCGCCCCGTCTGGGCCGAGCACGCCGAACGCACCGAGACGTTCATCGGGCAGCTCGGCGCGACGCGCAAGACCGAACGCACCCGGCTCCAAGCCGACCACGACCGGGCCCTCCGCGTCGTCGCCGTAATCGACGCCGCCAGCACGATGAACGAGGCATCCGCATGAGGATCTCCGCAGCCCAGCGAACCGAGAACGAGAACCGCATCCGAGCCGCCATGGACCGACTTCTCCGAGGCGAGATCCCGCCTGGCGGAAAGTGCGACATCAAGACCCTCGCCCGCGAAGCGGGCGTCGACCGCACCGCGTTCTACGGCACCCGTCCCTACGCTTACCTCCGCACCGAGTTCGAGCGACGCCTCCAAGCCCTGCAGCAGGCCGGCGATATCCCCGACCCTCGCGAGGCCCAGATCACCCGTCTCAAGGCGGAGAACACCAAGCTCAGGGAACGGCTGACCCAATCGGAGCAGACGATCACCGAGCTCGCGGACTTCCGCACCCAGACCCTGGCCCGGCTCGCCGCACAGCACGAGGAGATTGTCCGGCTCCGCGAGGCCGCCGCCGGAACAAGCCGAGTCAGCCGCCTCCCAGCACCACGAACCACAGTGATCGGGACCTGCAGTTGAGGCGGGCGCGAGCAGTGGTCCTGTCAGCCGCTGTTGCGAAAGACGAGCAGATAGCGCCAGAAGAGGAGCCTGCGGATGCTGCATCCAGGCAGCAGGACCGCGGCCTCCCGACGGATCTGCGGCAGGGGAACGGTCGGCTGGCTCACCGGCGCTTTCACCTGTTTTCGACCGGTCGAAGCGGCGGCAGGGCGAAGCCTATCCTTCAAAGCGACGGTCAGCCTGGCGACAGCGTTGACGGGCACGGCCGTCAGGCTCCAAGCCCAGTCGAGCCGGGTCTTCTCCGGATAGCAGCCCAAGATCACGAGGACGCCGCCGGGCGCGAGTGCGTCACGCAGTGCGGCGACGGTGTCGAACGGCATGTGATGGATGCTGGCGAGGCACGAGATGAAGTCGTAGTGAGCCTTGGGCAGTTCGACTTCGATGACGTTCGCGTGCTGGAAGCGTGGGCTCCGGTCACCGGTTATCCGCCCCGACAGCGCGCGGGCCTCCGCGATGGCCTCCTCCGACGGGTCGATCGCGTCGACCTCTATGCCCAGGTGAGCGAGCCGACGAGCGAACCGGCCAGTCCCACAGCCGACGTCCAGGACCGCACCGCAATTCCGCGGCACCTGGCGCAACAGCAGACGGTGATAGTGATCGTTGTGATCAAAGGGCATGATCCGACCCTGCCACAGCGGACGCGCACGGCCCGACGCTTCCACCACCAAGACCACGGCAGTGAACTGCGTCACACCGGCGGGGCTGGAATGCAACACGCGCCGCTGTCACCGTCGCGAACGCGGTTCCGACAGCGGACCTGCTCAATGGCCACACGAAGTCACCCGCACACGGCCTCTGCGGACACAAGACGCACGATGGCGATGCTCACCGACCAGTTCCCCGGGTCCGAAATCGCCACCGGCATCCAGCTCAAGCACCTCGCCAAGAGGGCCCTGGCCAACGCCACCACCCGCGGCTACGCCGCCTCCGACACCGAGTGGGCCAAATACCTCGAAGACGCCCTCGACAACGTCAAGTTCCGCAAGATCAAGGACCTGTACGAGCGCCACACCGCCGGCGAGGAAATCGGGTTCGGCCCCGGCGCCGAACGCGTCAAAGACGCCTTCGACCAGATCAACGCCACCGTCAAGGCCCGCAACGGTGACGCCCGCACCAGCGACACCCTGCTACGAACCACCAGAATCCACATCCGCTTCGGCATGCTCAACAACTGCACCGCCGACCACACCAACCCCGTCGGCGCCGTCTGCCTTGAGAACGCGATCGTCCCTGAAGGCCACACCGGCCCCCTCGATGAGCGCTGTCGGCCCGACCGATGCGCCAACAGCATGATCGGCCCCGAACACCTCCCGATCTACGACTCCCACCAGCGCACACAGCTCCAGCTCATCAACAGCCCCGCCACGCCGGCCTGCCGCCGGACCTCGCCGAACGCGAACTCGACATCGCTCGCAGCGTGCTCAAGATGGCGGGAGGAGCCCAGTGACCGTTCCCGCCGACAGCGGCCTCGAAGACCAGGTCAGCCCCAAGACCGCTGCCGTCCTCCGGGCAGCGATGACCCGCCTGTTCGAAGGCCGCCCGCAGCGGACCGACGGGCGCCTCACGAAGGAGAACCTCTACAGAGAGGCCCAGGTCAGCCGGGCGACCATGAACCGTGCGCATGCGGTCCTGGCCGAGTGGGACGCGCATCTCGCAGCCCACGGCAGGGTCACCCCCGGTGAGGCCAAGCGCGATACGGCCATTGCCGATCTCAAGAAGCGCCTGACAGCGAAGACCCAGGAATGCACGCTCCTGGAGAACAAGCTCAAGGCCGCCCACACCGCGATCGCCGCCCTCTTCCACGACAACCAAGCCCTCCGGCAGCAGCTCGACAAGAACATCTCGGCCACCATCACACCCATCCGCCCCCGCGGACCCCGACAACGCCGCTGAACCCCAAGCGGCGACACCGGCGGGCAGAGGAGCGCCGCCGAGTGCCAGGCCAAGTTCGCTGTCCGAACGGGCGCGGCTCAAGGCTGCACCGATGCCCTGCCACGCACATCCGTCAGCGGAGGGAGTCACCCGTGGGAGCCAGTGGGACCGGACACGTCGGCAGACACCGGCGGCTCGCATCTGAGCCGGAAGCCTGCGGCGGTGCTGACGATGGCCCGCTCCACGGCGGCAGCGGAGGAGCCCTGGAACCGGAATCGCGCCCCCACGTGCTCGTACCCGGGGACCCGGGGGATCACCTGCCCGATCTCCGGCACTATCGCGGCGTACGGCCCCTCGCCGGGCGTGGAGGGTGTGGGCAGGTCCCAGGCCGTGACGCGGCACGGCGCTGGGATCGGCGCCGGTGCCAGCAGCCATCCGGCGGTGCGCCACTCGTCCGGTGCGGGAGGGTCGGGACTGCGGCCGAGCTGGATCTCCAGGGCGGCGCGCATCAGATCGATACCGTGCACCTCCCGCCACACGAACGGAATCTCCGCGCCGCCGACCCGATAGCCCGCCTCCAGGAAGGTCAGCCGAGGGCGTCCGTTGCCTGCTGTGCCGACGAACACTTCGACGTGGAAGACCCACGGCTCGGTGCTCAGCGCGCCCGCGGCCGCGGCGGTGAACTCCCCGACGGCCGACAACAGGGCGGCGTCGTCCACTTCGACGGAGCCCAGTGTCTCGCCCTCGGTGAAGTCCACGCAGGTGTTGACGTAGCGCGAGGCTCGCCACGGCCCTAACCGGTCCCCGGTCCACAGCCCGTCGACGTGGAACACAGCGTCGCCGCAGAACTCCTGGACCAATCGCGGCTCTGCGGGGGTGCCGCGGAGCAGGACCAGATCCTCCTCGGAGTCGAGGCGGACGACTCCCCGACTTCCGCTGCCCCTTCTCGGTTTGACGATCACCGGCCAGCCGTGGCGCCGCGCGAACGCCCTGACGGCCGTCTCGTCCGGCGCGTCGGCGAACGCCGGTGCGGGGACCCCTGCTTCGGCCACCGTCTCCGCCATGGCCAGTTTGTCGCGGAAGCGGGCGAGCCCGGTCGGGTCCTGTCCCGCGCAGCCCAGCCGTTCCCGTACCGCCGCCGCCGTGTCCAGGTCGCCCTCGTGCAGGGCGACTACCCGGTCCGGACTCCCGAACCGGGCGGCCAGGTCGGTCACCGCCGCCATCACCTCGGCGAGGTCGTGGGTCGCCGACACGACGTGCAGCGCGGCCGCACTCTGCGGAACGGAGTTCGCCCCGAGGTCCGTGCAGACATAGGTGACCCGATGGGCGCCGTGATCGATGTAGCGGTCGTAGAGTGCATACCGGTCATGCCATCGGTGGATGACCAGAATGTGGCTGCTCATGCCGATGTCCCTCTGGCTCCTATGTGGCGGATCGTGGATCGGACGCGCGGCAGCAGAGCAGAGGCGCTAGCGGGCCGGGACGGTCGCCCTGTCCGATCTCCAGGAAGTCCTCGATCAGGGTGAGCAACTCCGCGGGCTTCTCCAACGCCACCATGTGGCCGGAGTCGATCTCGGTGTACTTGCTGTCCGGGATCGCCTCGTGGAACTGCCTGGCGTACCTGATCGGCACGAGCTGGTCTTTGTTCATGCCGACCACCAGGGTGGGCGCGGTGATCTTCGGCAGGTACTCGCTGATGTCCAGTCGGCTGATGAGCTCGGTGATCGCGACCATGCCGGGGGAGGGCATCAGCCCGGCCCGCAACTCCAGCCGTTCACGGGCCTGGAGCGAGTCCAGATGGCCGTCGGAGAGCGCGTGCAGCAGGGTGTATTCAGCGAAGGCGTTGGGGTCCAGCTCCGCGAGGCGGAGCCAGGTCCGGGTGAACAGGCGCTGCCAGGGGTGGCCGTAGTGGGCGAACCCGCCGCAGAAGACCATGCGGCGGAAGAGATCGGGCGCCGTGCCCGCGGCGGCGGCGCCGACGACCGCGCCGCTGGAGAAGCCGATCACGTCGACCGGGCCGTGCGCGGCGGCCCGCACCACGCCCAGCACCTGTTCCACCAGCATCTCCACCTCCAGCCGCCCGTCGGGAAGCGGGGTGACGCTGCTGCCGGAATGCCCGGGGATGATGGCGGTCCGATGCTTCGTCAGCTGCGCGCGCAGATTGGGGAAACTCGACTCGGGGCGCCCTCTGGCGCCGTGCAGGAGAAGCAGCTCGGGGCCCTGGCCTTCCACGAAATAGCCGACAGGTATTCCGTCGACGTCGACCGTGCGGGCACCTTCGATGGTCATGCGAATCCTCTCAGAGGTGTCGGTACGACGTGATCCCGGCCGATGCTCAGGATCACTGCGTGGCCACCGTCGAGTCGGCTGTGTCCGAGGTGGGGCTTGCTCCGTCGCCGCCCGCAGAGCGGGTATACCACCAGGTGAGCAAGGCCGCGATGAGGGCGAAGACGGCCGCTGTCGGCAGCAGCAGCGCCGCCGAGCCGGCGGTGGTGAGGATGACCGCGCCGAGGGCGCTGGCCAGGAAGTTCCCCAGGTGCGCGGTGGAGATGTTGAGTGAGGTGACTAGAGACGCGCTCCCCGGTGGCGCGTAGCCGATGATGCGGTGTTGCTGCGGCCCGATGACCGAGAAGGACACCACGCCGCTGAGCCCGTTCATGACGGCCACCAGCACAAATGTCTCCCGGGCGGGCAACATCAGCAGGAAAACCGCGGCCACGCCCATGGTTGCCCCGATGACGACGAGCCTGGGGCCGTATCGGTCGGCCAGCGAGCCGGCCGTCAGGTTTCCCACCGTGGCCGCGATACCGAACACCAGTAGCAGCAGGGCCAGCCGGGACTGGTCGCCGCCCGTAGCGGGCTCGAAAACCGCACTCATATAGGTGAAGGGGAGGAAGATGCCGATGAACGCGACCATCGTGACGAGCAGCACCTTCAGTACCCGTCGGTCGGCCAACGGCACCAGGCGTTGCCGCAGCGTCGTGGTCTGGTCAAGCCGGATCTCCGGCAGCAGGAAGGCGATCGCCACCGAAACGACACCGGCGACGGCAGTCACGACCCAGATCGTCGACTGCCAGCCCCAGGCGTCCCCGATGAACGTCCCCAGCGGCGCTCCCAGGACGAGCGCCAGGGTCGCGCCCGCGGTCACCATCGCGACGGCACTGCCCCGGCGGTGATTGCCGGCCAGATAGGCGGCCGTCACCACGGCTCCGGCGCTGAATAGAGCCGCACCGGAGCCCGCCACCATCCGGGACGCCAGGACCAGGCCGTAGTCCTGGGCCAGCGCGGTGCCGGTGTTGCCCAGGCCGACCAGCGCGAGTGCAATCAGCAGCACCCGTCGTCGGGGCCAGGCGCCGGTGACGGCGGCCAGGACCGGCGCCAGGAGTGCGTACACCAGGGCGTACGCACTTACTAGCTGCCCGGCCTCGGCCGTGCTGATCTGCAACGTGCTTCTGATCTCCGGAAGCAGCCCGACGATGATGTATCCATCGGTGCTCACCACGAAGGCACCCAGCGTCAGAAGGGCAGCACGGGCACGCCAACCATGCCGCTGGGAGATTCTCTCCCAGCCGCTCGCCCCACTGTCCTGTGGTCGCTCGCCTGCGGTCGACCGCGGGCTGTTCCGCTCCTGTCCGCCGCTCACTTTTCCCCGTCGGGGCCGGTCGCCCGGGCTGGCGGGTACTCCGCGCTGATCAGCCAGCTACGGGGCACACCGCGCCGGTGCCGGGGGCGTACCTCGTACGGCCAGCGGTGCGCGCTCGCCGCCGGCTCGCCCGGCTCCGCTATCTGATGCGCCGTCCAACCCCGCTCCGACAGGAACTTCCCGGGCTCGTCCGTCCCGAAGAGCCAGGGGGTGCCGTCTGACTGGAGGGCCTTGAGGAAGTCCTGGTTGAAGGGGGTGCGCAGCATCGATTCGTTCACCATGTCGGTGACCAGCCGACTGCCCGGCGCGGACGCCCGCGCCAGCAAGTCGAGCAGCCCGCCGGCCTGCTCGAGGGTGAGGAAGAAGAACAGCCCTTCGGTGACCCAGAGGGTGCGCCGATCCGGATCGTGTCCCGCCTCGGCAAGCACCGACAGCCAGTCGGTCGTCAGATCGGCGGCGACCTCGCGACGTTCTGCCCGTGCGGTCACGTTCAACCGGTCCAGGCGGGCATGCTTCTCCTCGAGCAGCGCGGCGTGGTCGGCCTCGTAGACGACCACGCCAGCGGGCCAGTCCATCCGGTAGACCCGGGTGTCCATTCCCGCCGCGACGAACACCACCTGCCGGATATCAGTGTCGGCGAGCACGGAGGCGATGGTGTCGTCGTAGAACCTGGTGCGGATCGCGAGGAACGGGAGCAGCCCGCCGCCGTCGTATTTCTCCAGCAGCTCGAACCCGCGGGGAGCAGCGAGTTCACGTGCGTAGGGGTCCGCAAAGAGCCGGTCCCCCAGTCGTTCGGTCTCCACGGCCCGCGCGGCAGACGTCCACTGCGCCGTGTACGAAATGGCTTCCATCACTCACTTCCCTGGTGCTCAGGCGGTGGCACGGAACGCGTGCGCCGGTCAGTTGAAGAAGGTCTTCTCGATCGAGGAAATCGTTTCGAAGTCCTCGATGTTGATCGCGTCGAGATCGATCTCCACATCGGCCGCTGCCTCGATCGTGTAGACGAGATCGACGAAGGACAGCGAGTCCACGAGGCGGCTGCGCATGATGTTCTCGTCGTTGCCCACGGAGTCCCGACCGGGATTCCGTGCCAGGATCCACTCGCGGACCGCTTCGATTCCCTTGGTAACCATGTCTCTCCCCTTCACCCCCCGGTGGGGGCCGGCGGCGTACGCGACTGCGATGGCGCACGGATCGTCGTGCGCGATGCTGATCTCGATGTGCTGGATACCGGCCTGCTGCGCCAACTCGTGGGCTCGTCCGCTCAGCCGCACCACGGGACGGCCGCCCAGTCCTCGCCCTATGTGGATGTCCTGCCAAGGCAGTGGGCCGTGCGCGGTGTGGAAAAGCTTGAAGACGGCTTCCTTGGCCGCCAGCCTTCCGGCGATTCCCGGAACGTCTGGAGTGCCCTCGGGAAAACAGAGCCTGATCTCCCCGGGGGTGAGCATCCGACCGGTGAGGGACTCAGGCCGGTCGGACAGCATGCGGTCGACGCGGTGGAACGGCACCAGGTCGATGCCCACACGGCTGCCCGGCACGTCAGGACAGCCTGGCGGCCGTCGCCCGGACATGGCGCAGCGCGCTGCGGGGATCGTTGTCGTGCAGCTCTTCCAGAACGGTGACCCAGCGCTCCAGCCCGAAGGCCGCACAACTGGTGTACGCGTATTCCTCGCCGTCCGGCAGGGTGATGCGACAGCGTTCGCCGAAGAAGTTCTGGTGCGTGTTGACCGAGGCAATGGCCAGCCCGTTGTGCTGGAACTCGAACTTCACCGGGCTGAGCCGCTGGAGGAGGGCACGGGGGCCGTCGTTCTCGAAGAAGGGGTCCGACGCGGCCGTCTTCTCAAGCTCCAACCCCAGCACCTCGGCGAAACCCAGGATGCGGTCGGTGAATTCCGCCAATGTCCGCTGGGTGTGGTCGTAGCCGCCGAGGGCAACGACCTCCCGCATCTGGAAGCTCAGGAGCCGCTCCAGGCCGCCGTAGCGGGTCTCGTTCCGGAAGCATCTGTTGACCAGCGTCACGAGTGTGTCGCCGACCAGGCGCCGCCCCTCGTAGAAGAGGTAGGCGCCGTAGCAGGTCGCATGGGGCAGCCCGAGCCGTGCGTCCTGGAGGCTGTCGCCGGTGAACCGGCCATCGGATGGCTTGCCGCTGCCCTTCTCCAGGTCGAGCGTCGCCGCGACCAGGTTCAGATGGGGGAAGTTCGTGTAGACGTCGAACTTCTTCAGGTCCGACACCGCGTAGATCGGCGGCGGGCTGATCTCGCGGGCCCCGGCGGAGTTGCCCCAGCCGGCGAAGGTGCGGTCGAGCTCCATGAGCAGATCCGTCCGGTCCGGCCCCAGGATGACCAGTGCGTCGGACAGGTCCAAGCTCTCCTGCGCGATCGGCGCCATCAGATGATCCCCGTCTTCTCAAGAAACCTCGTCGTCTTGCGGAACACGTTCTGCTCGAACTCCACCCGGGCCGGGGAGTCCAGGAGGCTGCGACGCAGATGCTGCGGGTTCTCCAGGCCGGCGTCGCGATACACCTGGGGGTTGTAGAGCGACTCGAAGCTGTAGGTCAGATAGCGCCTGATGTAGGCGGATATACCTGCGAGTTCTTCGGGAGTCGCGGTCTGCTTGACGTCCTCGAACAGCACTGACACCAACTCGCGGCCGAAGGCGATGTGCCGGGACTCGTCCTGGTGGTGGATGCGGTTGATAGCCCGGATCGTGTCGTCGAGCCGGTCGTCGCGGGCCATCTTGGCGTTGAAGTGGTCGACCAGCTCTTCGAAGATCAAGATCCGGGCGAAGACCAGCAGGCTCTCCACGTTGGACCGGGGAATCTCGGCGGCGGGCCCAGCGGGCTGTCGGTACATCTTGCCGCCGTAGCGCAGACAGAACTCGGCGAAGAACCACATGTGTTCGTTCTCTTCGCCGATGAAGTGGTGGAAGAACTCCGACGGCGTCTCGAACCCGGACGTGTGTATCCGCCTGGTCACCTCGATGAGGAGCTCACGGATCCCATGCACGTTCAGGCTGTAGAAGTTGATGCTCTCGCAGCGTGAGAGCGTGTGGAGCTGCTCCCGCGAGAGTCTTTCGGCCACCTCGGTGCCGTGGGTGGTGGTGAGCTCCGGGCTCATCCACCACATGCCCTCAGGCAAGCTGTCCGGCCACTCGAATAGCTGGTACGGGTTGTAGTAATCCTCGATGGACTTGGAACTTAATCGATTCAGAACAGCAAGGAACCGTTCGTCCTTGTCTATCAGACTGTCGACCACGCCATATCTCCTCATGCAGGAAGTCAGCTACAACCAGCATGATGATGATCGAACCGGGAGGGGAACCTATAACCTTTCAGGCTTGACACGATGCACAGGCCGCGCCTGGGAGAGCCCTCAAGAGTTTCATCCACCTGGACCGAGCCCTCCGCGCAGCAGCGGCCTCACCCGCGGACCGTCTTCCTGACGCCTCCCTCCTGCCGACGCTAAGACGAACGGGAAAGCATCGCCGGTCCACGTCTATAACGCAGCGACCTGCGGAAAGAGGATGTGACGCAGCTGAGCACGGATATCCGTACGCGGTGCACGGCGATCTCGACAGCGCACAGCCCAGATGTAGGGATGGGCAGGAACCTGGATGGGGAGGGCGGAAGTGAAGAGGTGCAGCCTGCGTAGTGGGGTGTCGGGGG
Organism: Streptomyces tailanensis; assembly: GCF_008386495.1. Taxonomy (GTDB): domain Bacteria; phylum Actinomycetota; class Actinomycetes; order Streptomycetales; family Streptomycetaceae; genus Streptomyces; species Streptomyces tailanensis. The sequence goes on from NZ_VTHJ01000094.1 coordinate 21,178, forward strand.
TCAGCGCTCGGGCTTGGTGGGCCGTTGCATCAGCGCGGCCGCGGCCTGGTCGAGTGCGACTTTCTCGTGCAGCAAGGCGGCGATCACGTTCGTGATCGGCATATCGACGTCATGGACGCGGGCCAGGGCGAGGATCGCTTCGGCGGACTTGACGCCCTCGGTGGTCTGCCGGGTGGCGGCCGTCGCCTCCTCGACGCTCAGCCCCCGGCCGAGGTGGATGCCGAAAGTGCGATTTCGCGACAGCGGGGAGGAGCAGGTGGCCACCAGGTCGCCCAGGCCGGCAAGTCCGGCGAGGGTGGCAGGGTGGGCGCCCATGGCCACCGCAAGTCGGGTGGTCTCCGCCAAGCCGCGGGTGATGAGCATGGCCTGTGCGTTGTGGCCAAGTCCCATGCCGGAGGCGATACCGACCGCGAGGGCGATGACGTTCTTCACCGCGCCGCCCAGCTCGCAGCCGGTCACGTCGGTGCTGGTGTAGGGCCGGAAGTAGGAGGTGTGGCACGCTCGTTGGAAGCGGCGGGCGGCGCCCTCGCCGGGGCAGGCGACGGTGGCCGCGGCGGGCTGGCCATCCATGATCTCGCGCGCCAGGTTCGGGCCCGACAGTACCGCGACCCTCTCGGCGCTCACGCCGGTCATCTCGGTGATGATCTGACTCGCCCGCAGATGGCTGCTCTGCTCGACGCCCTTCATCAGGGACACGATCACGGTGTCGGGCTCGATGTGCCGCGCCCACGCGGCGAGGTTGGTCCGCAGGGTCTGCGCGGGGATAGACAGCACCAGGAAGTCCGCGCCGTCCAAGGCAGCGGCCGGGTCGGTCGTCGCGGTCAGGGCGGCGGGCAGTTCGTGGTCCGGGAAGTAGCCGGGGTTGCGGTGGGTCGTGTTGATCGCGTCGGCGATCCCGCCGCGCCGGGCGTGCACGATGACGCTGGTGCCGGCGTCGGCCAGGACCTTGGCGACAGCGGTGCCCCAGGACCCGGCAGAGAACACCGCCGCGCGGGCGGAATCGTGCTGGGTCACTGCGTGGTCCTCTCGTCGGAAGGGGTGGCCGGGCCGGGGCATCGTATCGGCCGCACAGGGCCCGGCAGAGCGGGGAGTACCTGGTGCGCCTTGCACAACACGTTCGCGGCAGCTCGCCCACGCTATGTCAGCCCCTCGCTCCGGCCTCACGCCCTCCGGACTCCCAGCAGCGCACTAACCTCCAGGCCAGCGCGTGGCGCGTGACCAGCCAACTGATGTGGCGCTGTCTGCCGATGCGTTCCTGGCCGGAGGCAGCCAGGACCAGGGCAGCCACCTTGCTCGCAACACCAACCAAGCGATCTCGGCGGGTCGTTGGATTGGTCCCTCGTGGTGCCGTCGCGTCATCGGGACAGCACGCCGTGGTGGGGGCGCGAGAAATATCAAAGCGCTAGATAGTTTGACGCGCGAGAAATTCCCATGGTGACTCTGTGTCACCTGACCACTACCAAAGGGGGATACGTGGCACGGACCGCTACCGTCCCGGCACAGGCCGGAGCGACGAAGACCGTCCGGAAGTTCTACGAGGAGATCCGCGTCGGGGACCTGCACGTCGATCAGACCCTCGACTCTGCCCGCCTGTTTGGCACTAACACCGCCGAGGACGCCGGCCCGGCCACACAGCGGAAGAAGGACGCCGCGTGGACGGCGCGGCTCACGAAGATGTGGGATCCCTTCGCGCTACTCCCGGCGATCGTCTCTCTCCGGGAGGACGGCCGGTACTACCTTCTCGACGGCCAGCACTCCACGGAGGTGGCGGTCGAGAAGGAGGGCCCGGACTTCCTCCGGGACTGCATGGTCTACGAGGGGCTCTCCGACGAGCAGGAGGCGAAGTTGTTCCTCGCGGCGAACCGCGACCGCAAGGCCGTGAAGCCGTTCGACATCTTCCGCGTCTCGATCACCGCTGGCGACCCGCGCAACACCCGGATCCTGGCCGAGGTCGAGAGCCGCGATCTCGGCATCTCGGGCAGCACCTCGGCGAACAAGATCGGCGCGGTCCAGGCGCTCACCGCCCTCGCGGTGATGGACGAGAAGCACGCCGCCCGGGACGAGAGCGGGAACCTGATCTACCCCCTCGTCCTCCCCGAGGGGCGCTCCCCTCTGATCCCGCAGGTGCTGCAGGTCGTCGAGGACGCGTGGGGCCGCAACCCCGCGACGTGGGAGGGGATCATGTTGCGCGCCGTCGCGATGGTCCTCGACCGCAACCCCGGCGCCCGGCTCGACCGCCTTAGCGGGAAGCTTGCCGGTCACGGCAGGCGCAAGCCGGTCACGGTCGCGCAATGGAAGGAGTCGTCCATCGCGAACACGGTCGGCGGCGGCGGCTCCTCCTCCCGCTCTGCCCCCCTCGCAAAGCTCATCGTCAACGAGTACAACACCGGGTTGACTGACCCGGCGGAGCTCCTGATCCCCCCGGGCCGGCCCGACAAGGACTGAGCCACCATCACCGGGCCCCCGCGCGTGCAGCGTGGGGGCCCTTCGCTCCAACTGTGTCAGGCAGCGGTTGAGGCGCGCTGTTCCCGGGGGCTTCGCGAGCGACAGAACTTCCCAGGCCCAGCGCTTGGCTCGTGATCGACAGCATGTCTCATGAGACATGCTGAGCGCGAAGAACGCACCTTCGGCACCCACCTCGGGCACGGTCTGAGCGTCGAACAGGCGACGGCCGCCACCCGGCAGACCACCGAGGGCGTCAAATCCGCCGAGGCGATTCTCGCCCTGGCTCATGCCCACGGCGTTGAGATGCCGATCACCCAAGTGATCTCCGCCCTGCTGTACGAGAAGGTCACCCTCGACGAGGCCGCCGCCGCGCTGATGCAGCGGCCCCCAAAGCCCGAGCGCTGACCCCCCGATGCTCGTCCCGGAGACGATGCCGTATGCCATCGCAGCCGCGGATCGAAGCGGAAGACGTCCCAGGACGTCCGGCCGATCACCGCCCGGCCCTCGCACCTTGCGTCGTAGTCTGCCGAGCATAAATCTCACCATTTGGGCCCATGACCTGGCCGAGTCTCTCCTCGCCGAGCCCCTGCCTCGGCGCTGGGCACACTCTCAGGGCGTTGCCGCAAGGGCGCAGTCCCTGGCGGGAATCCTGGGCGACGATGCGGAACTCCTGTGGGCCGCGGCGATGCTGCACGACATTGGTTACACGCCGTCGCTCGCCACGACGGGGTTCCATCCGCTGGACGGCGCCCGCTACCTGCGCGACCGTTCAGCCGCGGACGAGCGCCTGGTACGGCTGGTCGCCAACCACTCGTACGCGCTGTTGGAGGCGGAAGAGCGCGGGCTGCGGGAAGAGCTGGAGGGTGAGTTCCCGATCCTCGACCACGCCGGGCTGGTGGATGCTCTCGTGTACTGCGATATGACCACCACCCCGGACGGTACCCCCACGACCGTGGATGCCCGGCTGGCGGAGATCGTCACTCGGTACGACTGCGACAGCGTCGTCGGCCGATTCATCCGCCGAGCCGATGAGGATCTCCGAGCTGCTGTACACAGAGTCGAAGCCCGGCTGATCTTGGCAGAGCGGTAAGGGAGGGCGCGGTGCTCAGTCGACGTGAGGGAACATCCCGTCCAGGTAGTGGGCGATCTGCTTCCGCATGGAGTGGTGGATGTCGTAGGAGTCCAGTTCGCCGGGCAGGATCCAGCGGACGCCATCGGCCTCGTCGTTGATCGTGGGCTCGCCTCCGACCGGCCGGCCGATCACGGTGACCTCGTATGCCTGCCGGATCTCCCCGTCCGTGTAGGCCACCACATGCTCAGGGACCGAATACACGCCGAGGAGCCCGGTGGGTTCGGCGTCGATTCCGGTCTCTTCCTTGCATTCCCGGACTGCGCACTGCGATGGGGATTCCCCTATGTCCATGGCTCCCCCGGGCAGAGCCCACTGCCCCGTGTCGCGGCGCCGCTGTAGGAGGATCGCCCCGTCCGCCTCCCGGACTACGAGCATGTTGCACGCCGGGATCAACGTGTTCGGCTTGGGTGCGTTCTCGTCGTACCAGTACTCCGTACGTCCCATCGCGGGCCGCGCTCCTCACATGGACTCGGGTGACCAGGGCTTTGCAGTCTCCCAGACCGCGTCGAAGCTGCCGGTGTAGTGGTCGAACCAGCCGTCTTCCTCCAGGCGCCGCAGCTCGAACAGGGGGTTTGCGCTGGCGGGCTGCCCCCAGACGTGCGGGTTGACCAGGAGCACGTCATCGAAGCGGAAGAGGCTGTTGTAGAGGGTCGTGTCGTGGAGGCGTACCTCGCACCCGGGCGTGCCGATCAGCTTGCGGTAGTAGGTGAGGGACGCCCTGATCTTTGCTGAGAGGGTGCCGCCGATGCCTTCTTCTTCGTCCCTGACGGCGACCGTCTTGCCCGATGGGTCACCGAAACAGAGGCGGACCTGCACTCTGGCGTCGGCGCGCTCGGCGAGCATCGCTGCAACGCGCGGGTTGGTCTGCGCGAAGAACGTGCCGCTGAACACCAGTACGTCGATGTGTTCCTGAGCGGTCTTCAGGAGGCGGACCCAGGACTTCTGCGGGAAGCTCGCGCGGTTCGGAAAGGCAGCGACCAGTTCGGTCTGCTCGGTCGGCTGCCCCTGCGCCTCGTCCTCCTCGGGCGGCCACAGGTACGACATGTCCACACCGAGATGCTTCGCAACCGCCCATTGGTGCCGACGGAGTGGCTGCCGGCCGATGCTGATCCAGCGCTCCACCGTCTTGACATCAACTTGGCACGAGGCCGCGAGCTCCTCTGGGGTGATCTGCCGCTGAAGCATCACCGTACGCAACCGCTCGTTCACCATCGCATCCTCGCAGGACGTCCTGGGACGCGGCAAGATCTTGCGGGACGCCAGGACGTCCCACAAGGCCACTTTTAACAAGTAGTTCACGCTGCCTACCCTGGTCACGTGCAGCGAATTGTGTTGTGGGACGTGGACCACACCCTTGTGGAAAACTCCGGTGTGAGCAAGGAGATCTACGCCAGCGCCTTCAAGGCACTATTGATCAGAAACTCATGGGGTTCTCGTCCAGGACGTAGCGGACGTGGGGTCTGTACGCTCACCGGTGTAATTGATGATCATGGAAGAGACATCAAGTGAGTAACACCGTGA
>NZ_VTHJ01000095.1 GCF_008386495.1 Streptomyces tailanensis
TGAACTTGTCGCCGCGGGCGCGGTGACCGTGGAGAGCGATCCGCACTCCGCCCGGTCGAAGCTCGTGCGCCTCACGGCGGCCGGTGTCCGGCGCCGCGCGGAGACGATGCAGATACTGGCCGGGCTCGAAGCCGCACTCGCCGAACGCGTCGGCGCGGATACCGTCACCGCACTACGGGCCGCACTGGAGGAACCGTGGGGATCTCCGGAATCGGCAGCGGCGGACCCCCCCGACCTTTCCACCCGGTAACGCTGTTTGCTCCCGGGGGCAGTGGCCGAGTTCCACGCCGACAAGGGCTACGACTGCGACCACCTGCGTCGTTGGCTCAGCAAACGCGGCCTGCGGCTGTCCGCCCGCCGTGGATTGGCCTGGGGCTTTGACGTCGACAGGTGGCAGGAGCGGGCCAGCACCCGCCGAAGGCGCACGAGCCAGTGGCCACGGTCCTCGCTCGATTCGACGGCGGTCATCGCCCTCAGGATCGGGTGAGCCGTTCGACGTGGTGGTGGATGTGCTCCACGTGGTGCTCGGATTCCGGTTTCATCAGCACGCTGCGGAGGATGCACGCGCTGTCGGCGTCCGCGGTGATTTTGGGGTGGCGTGCGGTGAACGCCTCGCGGTCGGCTCTCAGGGTGCTCAGGAACACCGGGTCGGGGCTCGTCATGCCGTCCGCCAGGATGCGGGCGGAGGCCGTGTCGATGCCGCTCAGGGTGGCGGGGTCGGCAACGGGGAAGTAGCTGACGATGTACCAGTTCCGGCTGTTGGTAGAGCTCCAGGTGGTCGGAGGCGGTGGCGATCGTGCCGCTGGTGGCGTGCCAGTCTGTTCCGGTACTTCGGTACCGAGGAAGAGATCGTCCTGGGGCGCCTGGAGGAATCCGGTCGCCGGGTTGCGGAGGCGCTCGTCCCCCGCCCCGACGGCGACCCTGGGAGGCGCTGCGCCGGGCGTTCGACGTCCTGACGCAGAATGACGAGCAGGCCCCCGAGCGGGTGCTCGGCTACCTGCGGATGCTCCGGGAGACCCCGTCCGAGCAGAGGACCGATGCCGGGCATGCTGGTCACGATCTCTGCGTGCGGATGGGCCCGGAAGGCCTTGGCGATGTCCTCGTCGAGCTCGGCGATCTTTCGGTCGAGGCCGAGCAGCTCCAGCGCGAGAGCCTGGACCAGCCGGGCGGCGGCCTGCTCACCGGGAACCGCGGTGTGCTGCCGGCCGGCGGCTTCCACTGCGGTCCGGGCGAGCACGGCTGACCAGCGGGCTCCGCGGCCGCGAAGCCACTTCTCGAGGCGGCTGGCGCCGAGTCGGCGGATCGCGCCGGGCGTCGGGTAGCCCGTCAGCAGAACCAACGGTCCCATGTTGGCCAGGTTCGCCGAGACCATGCGCTCCGCGCACTCCAGCCGCATCCACCACCGGGCGCTCGCTGCCCGCTCCGTGCTCGTCGTCCCCCGGCCGCGCGGCGGGAAGGGCCGGGCGGTGGGGGAGGAGGCCGCCTGGCTCACCCCGCACCTCCAGATCTCCGACTGGCAGATCGCCACCCAGCGCAGCGGCGACTCCTCCCAGGGCCAGGGCATGACCCGCTTCGCGCCGACCGCCTTGTCCGCGATGCACCTGGCCGACGACGCCGACGCCTACCTCGCCCCCGAACTCACCGCCCTCAACCCCGACCCGGTCCACCTCGACGTGTACGGGCTCGGCGTCCTCACCTACCTGCTGGTCACCGGCAAGGCCCCGGCCGCCAGCCAGGCCGAGCTGCTGGCCCGCCTGGAGGCGGGGGAGGGCCTGCGCCCCAGCTCCCTGGTGGACGGCCTGTCGGAGGACGTGGACGAGCTGGTCCAGGCCGCCACCGCCTACCGGCCCGGCCAGCGGCTGTCCAGCGTGGACGAGTTCCTGGAGCTGCTGGAGGTCGTCGAGGACTCCCTCACCGCCCCGGCCCCGTCGGCCATCGCCACGGAGGGGCCGGGCGACGAGGACGACGGGACCACCGCCGACAAGGACCCGCTGGAGGCCGTCGCCGGTGACGTGTTCGCCGGCCGGTGGGAGATCCGCCGCCGCCTCGGCACCGGCTCCACCAGCCGCGCCTTCCTCGTCCGCGACCTTCAGGCCGAAGCCCGCAGGACCCGCCCGCTGGCCGTGCTGAAGGTCGCCCTCTCCGACAGCCGCAGCGAGATCCTCGCCCGCGAGGCCGAGGCCATGGGACGCCTGCGCGCCCACTCCGGCATCATCCGCCTCGTCGAACCCGAGCCGCTGCACATCGGCGGCCGTACTGTCCTGGCACTGGAGTACGTCGGCGACGAGCGCGACGACAACGGACAGGGCACCGAGGGCGGCGGACGTCCGCGCCGCCGTGAGGAGACCGTCGCCCGCCAGCTCCGCGAGAACGGCCGCCTCCAGGTCGACCAGCTGGAGGCGTACGGCGACTACCTCTTCGGAGCCGTCGACTTCCTGGAGGGCGAGGGCGTCTGGCACCGCGACATCAAGCCCGACAACATCGCCATCCGCATCCGCCCCAACCGCACCCGCGAACTCGTCCTCATCGACTTCTCCCTCGCCGGCTACCCGGCGAAGAGCACCAACGCGGGCACCGACGGTTACCTCGACCCCTTCGTCGACGTCATCACCCGCGGCTCGTACGACTCGCACGCCGAGCGGTACGCAGTCGCCGTCACCCTGCACCAGATGGCCTCCGGCGAGCTGCCCAAGTGGGGCGACGGCAGTGTCCTGCCTCGCATGACCGACGCGAAGGAGTGGCCGTACCCGACCATCGCGGCCGAGGCCTTCGACCCGGCCGTTCGGGACGGTCTCGTCGCCTTCTTCCAGAAGGCCCTGCACCGCGACGCCGGCAAGCGGTTCCCCGAGCTGAAGCCGATGCGGGACGCATGGCGCAAGGTCTTCCTCGACGCCTCCCAGACCGTCCCGTCCAGCCACCGTTCCCGCCACCCGGCCGCCGCGACCACGGGGGAGGGGACACCCGCCGAGGCGCCGCCGCGGCGGCGATCGCGGACGCCGAGCCTGAGACCGCCGAGCAGCAGCGCGACCGCCTCGCCGCCGAGGTCACCCGAGACACCCCGCTGACCGTCTCCGGCCTCACGCCCGCCGCCCAGTCCTTCCTCTACGGCCTGGGCATCACGACGGTCGGCGAACTGCTCGACTACAGCCGCCGCAAGCTCGTCAACGCTCCTGGGCTGGGCGCCAAGACCCGCAACGAGGTGCAGCAGCGTCAGCGCGAGTGGGGCGAGCGGCTGCGCGAGATACCCGTCTCGCCGCTCACGCCGAAGGGCCGCGCGGAGGCCAAGGAGGAGCTGGAGCAGCTCACCGCCGCCGAGTCGGCCCTCGTCGGTGAACTCGCCACGGGAGAGTCGGCGGGCGCGCTGTCCCCCCGCACGCTCCGCTCCGTCAGCCTCGACACCCTCGCCACCGTCTTCGTGCCCGCCGTCAACAACAACGGCTCGAACCGCAACAAGGCGGAGATGGTGCGGCTGCTGCTGCGCCTGCCCGACGAGCACGGCGTGCTGCCCGACATCGGGGTCTGGCCGAAGCAGAAGGACGTCGCGGAGGGCCTTGGGCTGAGCCAGGGCCGTATCCCGCAGATGCTCAAGGACGAGCGCAAGCGCTGGAAGGCGGAGCCCGCCGTCCAGGCACTGTGCGAGGAGATCATCGACCTGCTGGTGAGCATGGGCCGCGTCGCTTCGGCGGTGGAGATCGCGGATGCCCTGGCGGTCCGGCGTGGCACGCATCTCGCGGGGCGCGAGCAGCGGCGGGCGATGGCGCTGGCGGCCGTACGGGCCGTGGTCGAGGTCGAGCAACTGCTGCCGCAGGAAGCCGAGTTCCAGCACCAGCCGAATCGCAAGGCGACGGACGAGTCCCTGGGCGCCGGCCTGCTCGCGCTCGACGTGCGGGAGAACGACGGCCCGGACACCCCGACCGCGCCGGGCCTGCTGGAGTACGCGACCCGTCTCGGCAAGACGGCCGACAGGCTCGCCAGGCTGGACACCCTGCCGACGGCCGCGACCGTCCTGGCTGAGCTGGGCGCGCTGACGGTGCCGCCGGGCACGGTGGACTGGGACGAGCGGCGCATGGTGGAGCTCGCGGCTGCGGCCTCCGTGAACGCCGCCGCCACGCCACGCCTGGAGATCTACCCACGGGACCTGTCGCTGGTCAGGGCGCTGCGCCTCACGCAAGCCGGGCTCGTCCGCTGGATCCCGGGTATGCCGGAGGGCCAGCAGCCGGGCCTGACCGGCGAGGCCGTGCACGAGCGGGTCCGCGCTCGCTTCCCGGAGATGGTCGTTCCCGACGGGCGTGGCGGCACGCACCACGAACTGCCGACGGGCGGCCCGCTCACCAAGGCGTTGCGCGACGCCGGCTTCGAACTCTCGCTCAGCATGCACGAACGCGAGGGCGTGCTGCGCTACCTGCCGACGCGGGTGGACGACGCGTCGAGCTACCTGACGACGGGCGCGTGGCGGCAGTCGACGCGTACGGGTGCGGTGACGCGGTACGCCGACGACCCGCAGCTCGCGGGCGCCGTACGCGCGGAGGAACGGCTCCTCGCGTCAGCCCGCCGGGACGGGTACCGGGTGCTGACCGTACGGCAGCAGCTGGTGCGGACGCGGTGCGGGAGCTGAGTGCCGGGCGGCTGGGCACCGAGGCGGTTTCGGTGACGGAGCTGTTCCTGGAGGCCCTGCACGCGCAGGTCACACCGGGCACCAAGCCCACCTGGGAGACCCTGCTCAAGGCGGACGCTGCCGAGCCGGGTTCGAGGGGCGCGGTGCGGTTCGCGGAGTACGCGCGGACGGCATGGGGCGCGGTGGAGCCCCGGATCGCGGAGTTGCTGGGCAACGGTGGTGGCGGTGGGGCCGGTCCTGTTGGTCCTGTGCTGCTGACGGAGGCCGGGGTGTTCGCGCGGTACGACGCGATGGGCGTCCTGGACCGGCTGGCGTCGGCGGCCCGGCGGGGCGGGCGGGGACTGTGGCTCCTGGTCCCGCAGAACGACCCCCCCCGGTCGCGACCCGAGGTCGTCGCGCAGCAGTGAAGCAGTAGTCAGGAGTAGATCGAGGTCCGTCGGTTCAAGGGCCACCCGGTGCGTGAGCGGGTGGCCTTGGGGCCGCACGCGCAGCTTCGCCCAAACGGTCTTGCCTGGGGCTGCCGGGCGAGGGCTGACGCCCCAGTCGTCCGCGAGGGCGGCGACCAGAAGCAGGCCCCGGCCGGACTCGGAAAGCGAGTCGGGCGCCGGGGCACTGGCCGGAGGCCGTTTCTCGGCGCGGGTGTCGGTCACCTCGATGCGGAAGGTGCCCTCTGCCAGCGTGAGTTGGAGGTGGAAGTCCCGCCCGGGGACGTGGCCGTGGCGTACGGCGTTGGCGCTGAGTTCGGCCGTGATGAGGGTGAGCGTCTCGTTGGCCGGGGTCGTGTACGGGTGGCCCCAGTCGTTCAGGCGGTGCGAGACGAGTCGGCGGGCGAGGCGGGCACCGCGCGGGGTTGAGGTGAAGCGCATGGTGAACTCGCGTTCGGGTGCGGGGTGTTGTGGCATATGCCCGTTCGGGGGAGTTGCTGACTTCATGGGGTCAACGGTTGCGGACTCTGCGTAGCGTTGAACAGGAGTGATGCGCTGACGGGTGCGGGCTGTACACGTGGTCGCGTCCCGCTTCGTGGTGTAAGCGACCTTGCTCGACGCGTTCCGGTAAGCCGCGCGTCGGCCACCCCACCGGACACGGCGCCCGGATCGCACAGCGGCTGACCAGCCGTCAGACCATGCGCGGCCCCGAACCGCGCCGATGACGTGCGGATTCCGGCGCCTTGATCCGCTACACCACTTGGCGGGACGCCACCGTACACGTGGGCGGCGCGCTTGTACGTGGTGTTGGCGTGACCGGTTCACGGGCCGTGCGTTGGGCGGGCGGAGTGCGGTGACTGTGATGGTCGTACGAGAGGAGCTGCGGCGTGAACGACGAGGTTCAGCAGCCGGAGTACGAGTTCGGGGCGGGCATTCTCCATGTGTTCGGGCGGCAGTTGAAGCTGTTCCGGGAGCGAGCGGGGATGGACCGCGCGAAGCTCGGGTCGCTGACCGGGTACTCGGCCTCGACGATCGCGTCGTTTGAGCAGGGGCGACGTATTCCACCGCCGAAGTTCATCGACCGGGCGGATGAAGTGCTGGACGCGGGTGGGGTGTTGTGCACGAGCAAGGAGGAGGTGGCTCGGGCTCAGTATCCGGCGTTCTTCCGGGATGCGGCCAAGTTGGAGGCCGAGGCGGTTGAGCTTCATGCGTACGACACTCAGTTGGTCAACGGCTTGTTGCAGACCGAGGAGTACGCGCGAGCGGTGTTTGCCATGTGGCAGCCACTGCTGGACGAAGCGCTCATAGAGTAGCGAGTAGCCGCACGACTGGCGCGGCAGGAGATCTTCTCCCGACGCCCGGCGCCGCATCTGAGCTTTGTGATCGAGGAGGCTGTCCTGCTCCGGCCGTTCGGCGGAGAGGCTGTCTGGCGAGGCCAGTTGGAGCACCTCATGCTGATGGCGGAGAAGCGCAACGTGGTGATCCAGGTGATGCCGTTGTCCCGCCAGGAACATGCGGGACTCGCTGGACCGTTCACCTTGATGGAGGCCCAGGATGGGCGCAGGATCGCGTACACGGAGGTAAGGCGACAGCCGTGTGCACACAGAGCGTCGGAAGGTGCGGGAGCTTGAGCGTACGTACGGGATCCTTCGCGCGCAGGTCCACACTCCGACAGAATCGCTGGCGTTGATCGAAAAGTTGCTGGGAGAGAGATGAGCGGGGAAAAGGCGGGGCCGGACACCGATGCCCTGGCATGGTTCAAGAGCAGCTACAGCGCTGGCGACGGGGGCCAGTGCGTTGAGGTTGCGGCTGGGATAGGCGCCGTACACGTCCGCGACTCAAAGGACACAACCCGTGCCGCACTAACCGTAGAACCCACGGCGTGGACCGCGTTCGTCGAGTTCGCGGCACTCTGACAGGGGCAGGGCCCTCGGCGGGCGGGACGGGCCCGCCTCTGTGCTGGGGCCGGACGGGTAGGCCGGCTATATCCGTGGCGTGATCGATGGGTGCCCCCGCGAGCAGTTCCGTCACGCGTTGGCGCCCTGCTCCAACTCCGGAGCGGGGCGCCAACACGGCGCGGCCTCGTAAAGCCTCCGGCCCAGTAGAGCGCATATCGAGCCGTGAACGTGTGGCGTAGGCGAGGGGCTTAACGCCCTTCAGCGCACCGAGAGTCAGCTTTCCGAGTCCTCGGACACCGGCGCCGTGCCGCACGCCAGCCCCGGCCACGACTCCGGTGGCGGCCCAAACGCGCGACGACCGGCCCTCACCGCCAGAGCCGCGAGGGCGGCGTTGGCGCCACCACCGATCACAGCGCCGATACCGAACGGCGCCACTCGGCCGAGAACGATGATTCCCTGTTTGGTCCCGTACTTCGTGATGAAGTTCTTCCCCAGGATCTTGTTGATCTGGCGCAACGTCTCGACTGGCACCTTGGCGACAACTTGACGTCCCCAGTGTTGACCCGTGCGCTCGGCGACTTTGCTGATGGTGGTGGAGCCGCTCCCGCCGAGCATGACTCCCATCACGATCGTTCGGCGGCGCTCGACCTCGTCGATGGGGACTCCGTGGACTTCGGCGACCGACAGCGCGAAGAGGGCGCTCAGCTCAAGAGACGAGAGAGTCTCGCCCGCCGACAGTGCCAGCGCGACTCCCGTGCCGACGCCGGGCGCGGCTGCGGTTGCTCCCACTGCGGCACCCGTCCCGCTCAAAGCGCTGACGTACATCCGCTCCAGACCGCGGATCACCTGTGCCGGTGTCGCCTCCGGGTTCCGCTGCCGGGCTCGGGCGATGTTCTTGCGCACCAGTGGGGTCTGGAGGTCGATCGCCTTGTCCAGAAGTTCGAGGACTCGCTGCCCACGTCCGGCTTCTTCCGGATCCGGTCCGTCGTGGGTATCTGCTGCCATGCCTTGGACCCCCCAGGTCGTCACGTGCCAACTGAAACTGTCACTTAATCAGCCGAACGGACCTTTCGCCAGATGGAACAGGCCATCGAAGGGGTAGCTGATACTGCGGATGCCGACAGCCTCTGTGACGCGGCAAGCGCGGCCTTCGACGTCTCGCCTGTAGGCCTCGGTGGGTCGCCGACGACGTGTTCGGCGGCGGGGTTCCTGTCCGGCATGGGGCATGAGCGGCCCTGAGGGGGAACCGGTGAGCGAGGTCATGAGCGGCGCTCCTCTGCCGAGTGGTCTGTCGTACCGACCGGCGGGTGCAATTTCCGTCGTGCCGCACTGATGAGATGGTGCGCGTCAGCGTCGTACACGGTGGACTCCCGGAGTGTCTTCCAGGTACGCAGGTACGTGGCCACGCTGACTTCGTCATCGATCCACAACTCCGCGTGCCAGTTCTCGACGATCACTTGGCGGTCGTCGTAGATCCAGAAGGCGGTGGCCGGGGGGATCTTGAGCGAAGCGGACAGGGGGGTGATCCCCAGCTCCACCGTGTCCAGGCCGATGGCTCCTGCGAGGCGGTCGAGTTGTGCGGCGAGCACGGACGGCGGACAGACCAGGGCGCGAAGGGCGGCTTCCCACAGGATGAGGTGGAAACGCTTGGACGAGTCGTACAGCGCCTCTTGCCGCTTCATGCGGGACCGGACCGCCTCCTCGGTGTCGCGCGGCGATCGCTGGAACTCCGCGTATCTCGTGAACAGGGGCGGAGAGCCGGAGTTCGCGCAGTCGTACCCCGAGTGCTTCTCGTGCCTGCTGGTAGTCCGTGCTCACCGGAGCGCACCTGCCTCAGTTCTCCTGTGCGGTCAACCGTGCCGCGCACTCCTCGTACGGGATGGCATGATGCAGCGCCGCGTCGCGTGTCATGGCGTACCGCAGTACTGCGGCAGGCTCGGTGATCAGCTCGACGTTGACGAGGTTGTCGGCGTCGTCGAAGTTGAGCAGCGCGACCAGCCGCGAGTCGAAGATCCAGAAATCTTCGGCGGGCAGGCCGAAGCGGTTGGCATCCTCACGCGACAGATTGAGGATCTTCTCGCCGACGGCGCTGTTGCGACGTGCGTTGTCGAGCAGATACAGCTGGCCTGCCGTAGGCGGGTTGTCGACGATGCGGACACGCTCGAACCGCTTGCCGAGCGCGGTCTGCTCGCGGCGTTCGGCGCACCACTCCGCGTCGACGCCCTGCCAGTTGACGGGCTCACCACGCATGAACTGGGCGTAAGTGTCGGTGAGCTCGTCCGACGCGTATCGGCGGCGCGTCTCCAGGCGCCACGCCGTGTGCTCGAACTGTGTGAAGAGTCGGTCGAACTCGTCCAGCCCGATGATGTTCGGCACTCGGACCACCTCCTTCGGGCCGAAATCGACCAGCAGCTCGCGCGGCACCACGATGGGCACCTCGCCCTCGTTCAGGTGCCGGAGCCGGGCGAGGTCGCCCTGCCTGTTGCGGGACGACCTCCGCATGGATATCCGGGATGTGCTGGCAGATCCGGAGGTGGTTCCCGCGGCCATGGCCCAGCACGTGTCCGCCTTCACCGAGGGCACCCTGTGAGCCCCCTGCGCGCCCCGTACATGCCCGGGGCAGATGAAGGACGCCAGGGGCCGTTCGTCGTGGCGATGTTCACCTACCGCTACAGCTACCGCCCGGCCGTCTGGGAGCGTCTGCTCACGCGGGCCGGGTTCGCCACGGCCGACGCGCGGGTGCTCGACGCGCCTCATCCCGGGCACATCGGCACGCTCCTCGTCCGTGCGGTCGCACCGTGACGGATTTAGTCAAGAGCATCCGTTCGAGGTACGCGGGTGCCCGAAGCGGCGGCGCGTCCTCCTGTCCGGCCGCCCCGAAGGCGTGAGGCGGCGAGACGGCGGGAACGGTGGTCGCGCGATCACTGCGACGGCAGACGCGGTGGGTCGGGGTTGTCGACGTCCCCTTGTGAACGGACACTCTCCGCAGACTCGTTGGAGGCGAGTTCGGTCAGAAAGGCCGCCGTGGCGGTCGCCCCGGCGGCGCCGATGGCCCGTTGGATGCGCAGCGCCTCCCGTACCCGTCCACGAGCGGTGTCGATGTCACCTGTCGCCTCGGCCGCCCGGCCGAGCCCGACCAGCGCCTCCGCTTCTTCGAGGGGACTACCCAGACCGCGGGCGATGTCCAGGGCGGACTCGTGCGCGGCCGCGGATTCGGCCGTCCGTCCGACGGACAGCTCCAGCTTCCCCAGCGAGTTGTTCGTCGCGGCCAGGCCCAGGCGCTCGCCGAGTTTGCTGTAGAGGTCCTGCGCCTCGCCGAGGCGCTCCCGTGCCTCGTCCGGCCGCCCGGTGTCCAGCAGCATGTCGGCGAGTTCCTTCAACGCACACGCCATCCCCAGCTCTTCGCCGATCGCCCGGAAGAGAGTCAGGGACGCGGCGAAGGCGTCTTCGGCCTCGCCGTGCCTCCCGAGTCTGTGCAACGCGGCACCGTAGTCGATGAGAAGTTCCGCTTCCAGGGCACGGTCGGCGAGCCTGGTGGCCAGTTTCCGGGCCTTGGCGAGCAGCTTGACGGATTCCTCGTACCGGCCCATCAAGCGCAGGACACTGCCCAGCTTGGTCGTCGTCTGCGCTTCGACGAGAGCGATGCCCAGCTCCTGGGAGAGCGCGAGCGCCTCGCCGAGAGCGTCCTGGGCCTGGTCGTACTGGTCCATGAAGTACCAGGTGTTGCCGAGGTTCTTGAGGGCCGTGACCCGGCCCAGGACGCTGTTCAACTCCTTGTGGAGCGTGAGCGCCTTGGCGAGCTGCCGTTCCGCCTCCGGGTAGTCGTCCCTGAGGTAGGCGAGGGTGCCGAGTTCGAGCAGTGCGTTCGCCACGCCCAGCCGGTCCCCCGTCGCACGGCTCAGTTCCAGCGCCTGGCGGAACCGGTCCGCGGCGTCATCGCTTCTGCCGGTCAGGTAGCACACCGAGCCCTGTGCGAGCAGGGCGGCGACCTGACCGCGTTCGTCGCCGGACGTGGAGAAGGCGTCGAGGGCGGCGGTCGTGGCCGTCTCGGCCTGCGGATAGTCACCGTGGTTCCGGTGGGCGTTTCCGAGTTCGAGCAGAGCGGTGGCCTCCGCGACCGGATCGCCCAGGACCCGCGCCGCCGTCACCGCGTCCCGGTGCAGTCGGGCGGCGACGTCCCACGGGCCGCTCAGACTCAGATGCTGCGACATGGCGGCGGTCAGCGTGACCACCCGTGGCGGGCTGCCCGAGGCGGTGCGCAGGCAGGCGAGCAGATTGCCGCGCTCCGCCGCCATCCACGCCATCGCCGCTTTCCGGTCCGCGAGCGTCGGCAGATCGTCACGGTCACGAGCCGTGCGGGCGGCCGCAGTGAGTGCGGGCGGGGTCGGGGCCGCTGCCTCCCGGAGCAGGCGGTCGGCGTTGAGGGCGGCGTCCTGGAAGTAGTCGAGGAGCCGGTCCACCGCGTCCCGTCGCAAGTCGGCGTCTCGGTCCTCGTTCAGACCGCGCAGGTACTCGGCGATCAGGTCGTGGAGTTCGTAACGGCCGAGGACGTGCTCATCCAGCAGGTTGTCGTCGTACAGGGCTTCCAACTGGCGGGTGGTGTCGCGCAACGTGCCGGCCGTGAGCGCCGCGCCCGCGTACGCGTCCAGGTCCGGGCCGGGGTGCAGACCCAGCGTGGTGAAGAACTCCTGCCTGACGGGGGTCAGGGCCCGGTACGACAGTTCGAAGGCGGCCGCCACCTCGACGTTGCGGACGCGCAGCGCCGCTAAGCGGTTCACCCCGTCGCGCATCTCCGCCACCAGGTGCTCCACGGTGAGAGCCTTCCGGTTCCTCATGCGCCCCCCGAGCAGGGTGATGGCCAGCGGAAGGTGCCCCGCCAGCTTCATCAGCTCGCCGACCGGGCTGCCCGGCGGCAGCGGACGCTGCGCCGTCCGGCGGAACATCCGCGCCGCCGCGTCCGGTGCCAGCACGTCGAGGGCGATCGTCACCGCGTCGAGGCCCGTCATCCGGTGCCGACTGGTCACCAGCACCAAGGACGAGGGTGAGCCCGGCAGCAGCGGGCGGACCTGCGCGTCGTCCAGCGCGTTGTCCAGCACCAGCAGCACCCTGCGGTCGGCCATCAGAGTCCGCCACAGCGTCGCCCGCTTCTCCAGGGTGTTCGGCAGCTGTCCCGGCGGGACACCGACCGCGGACAGCAGCTCCGCCAGGGCGTCCGCCGGCGATACGGGCTGCTCGTGCGAGAAGGCGTGAAGGTTCACGAACAGCTGCCCGTCGGGAAACCTGTTGCGCAGTGTGTGACCGGCGTGGGTGACGAAGGCCGACTTGCCCACGCCCGGTTTCCCGTCCACCGCGTGTACGGCGATCACCCTGTCATGGGCCCTGGCCGTGCGTACCGCGTCGGTGAGCAGGCTCAGCTCCCGCTCACGACCGGTGAAATGGGGCGTGTCCCGCGGGAGTTGGTTGCGCGACGGTATCTGTGACGCGATGTCGGCCGCGGCTGAGAGGTTCTCCAAGGCGTCGAACAGGCCGAGCACATACTTGCGACGGGTGTCCGATACGCCCTTCGACCCGCCGATGACCTCCAGGCAGTGATCGACGTACCGCTCCACCAGAGACCGGTCGAAGGCCCGCTTCCACAGCCCGCGTTCGATCGCCGAGATCGTGGCGTCCGTTCTGCCGGTCGGCTTCTCCAGGTCGACCTGCCGGAGCCCGGCCTCGCGGCGCAACCGCGCCAGCTCAAGGCCCAGCGCGCGTTTCTGCGGGTCGGTCATGTCCCGCCCTCCCATCGTGGCTCTTTCAGTGGATTCCAGCGCAGCCATCGCTGCCACACCCTGCTCACCTGCAAGAACGCCCATATCTTCGTCGCCGGTTCCAGAGTTCGGTCGGTGATGGCCGTCTGGAACCGACGCTGGGCTCGCAACGCGAACCAGCCCCCGGCCGCCCGGCCGGGGGCGCGGACAGGCAGCGAGAACGGCGAAGAGCATGACAGCGCAACCGCGTACCGAGCACGAGTCGCACGGCCTCGGAATGCCGAGGTCGTACCTCTTCCTCTGCCCGATGTGGGCGCCGGCCCGAGGCGGGGTGCCCGCGTTCAACCGTTCGTTCGCGACCGCGATGGCCGAGACCGGACACCGCACCGCGTGCCTGGTGAAGAGTGCCACCGCCGAGGAGCACGAGGACGCGCGGCGGTGCGGTGTGACGCTGCTGACCGCCGAGAGGACGCCGGCCGGGCCGGACTTCCTGCTTCGCGCTGCGTCCGCTGTCGACTTCGGCGCCGATGTGATCGTGGGGCACGACCGGTTCAGTGGCTGCGAGGCGTGGGCCTACGCCCGGCAGTACACATCCGCCCAGCTCGTGTACATCGCTCACACCGTGCCCGCGGAGATCGAGCGTTACAAGAACTCGGGGAACGCCACGGCCCGTATCGAGGAACGGGAGCGGATCATCCGCGAGGTGGGCGCGGCGGCCGATGTGGTGGCCGCCGTCGGCCCGCGGATCACCCGCTGTACGGCCGACCTGCTCGCCGGGGAGAACACCACGGGCATCGGCGGCGTCGTCCGGCTCGACCCGGGCATCACGCCGACAACCCTCACCCCCCGGCGTCCGCCCGGCACGCGGCATGTGCTGGTCCTCGGGCGCACCGAGGACATCGGCCTCAAGGGCCTGGACATCGCGGCCCGCGCCGTCGCCGACGTCCCGGTGCTGCCCGGCCCGGCGCTGACCCTCCTGGTCAGGGGTGCCCACGCGGACGAGTGCGACGGGCTGCACAAGACTCTCGTGAAGGTGTCCGGGCTGGCCCGGGAACGCGTCGACGTCCGCCCCTACACCGTCGACCCGGCCGAACTCCGGCGGGACCTCACCCGGTCCGCCCTGTGCCTGATGCCCTCCCGCGTCGAGGGCTTCGGCCTGGTGTCCCTGGAGGCGATCGCCGCGGGCACACCGGTACTGGTGAGCGGAAGCAGCGGTGTCGCCGAGCTGCTGCGCGAGATTCTGGGGCGCAGCGCGGAGCCGATGATCGTGGAGATGTCCGACGACGAGAAGACCGACGTCCGCCGCTGGAGGGACGCGATCGCCAAGGTGACGTCCGACCTCGACGCCGCCTTCACGTATGCCGAGGAGGTACGGACGCGCCTGGTCGGGCCGCTCGACTGGCACGGCACCGCACGTACTCTGGCCGCCGCCGTCGACAGTGCCGCCGGCACGGCCCCCGCTCGCCCCGCCCTTCCGGCACATCCTTTCTGACCCGTCCGCGGACCCGCGATGCGGGGTCTGGACGCCGGCGATGCGGGTATGTACCCCACCGGAGCCGGAGCCGGCGTACGGGGGGAGGCGGCGGAGATTCTGTCGGTGATGGTCAACATCGCGGTCGGGCTCGTGACCAGTGTGATCAGCGGTAGCTGCGTCTGGCTGTGGCAGCGCGGCAAGCAGGCTCGCGCACTGCGGCGGAAGGCGGCGTTCTTCGGCATCGCGCCGGGCGGGGAATGCCTGATCGTGATGAACGACAAGTACGACCGGCCCGGCAGCGCCGCCCACCGTGACGTGCGAGCGATGATCGAAGTGGCGACCCTGGCCAGTGAGTTGGGCTGCCAGGTGTCCGTGGAGTCGAGCAACGTTTTCCGCGGCAGCAACGACGGCCGGACCGAGTTCTGCATCGGAGGCCCGTGGAGCGGCTCCAACCTCCGCACGGGTGGCCACTTGACCGCCCATGTCCCGGGAGTCGCGTGGCGTCCGTTCGGGCAGGGACCGGACTCCAACGCGATCGTGGTCGGGGACAAGCGCTTCACGTGGGACCGCGGCAACGAGGAGTACGCGCTCGTCGCCAA
Source organism: Streptomyces tailanensis (assembly GCF_008386495.1). Lineage (GTDB taxonomy): Bacteria > Actinomycetota > Actinomycetes > Streptomycetales > Streptomycetaceae > Streptomyces > Streptomyces tailanensis. The sequence continues at coordinate 14,762 of NZ_VTHJ01000095.1, forward strand.
GTTCACGCCCCCGGAATCGACGCGCCCGGTGTTCCTGGTCTGCGGCCAGAGTTCGCTGGCCAATCACGCCGCGGTCCACTTCCTCAAGCGTGCCCATAAGGAACTGACAAGGGTCGTCTCATCGATCGACCGGTTCTGCATCGTCGTACGGGTCTCGTCCATCGCCACCTATGGCTTCCAGCGCACCGGCCTCGAAGGCGACGTCACCGCCGCCGCCTTCGCCGGCCCCGTGTGATCCCGGGGGTTGCCCCGGCTTGTTCCCGCTACCGGCCTCTGACGCCGAACTCGCCGGCTTCCACGCTCCCTGTCGAGGTCAACGAGGTGTCCCGCATCTTCCACATCCCGACGAGCGGCGGGGTCGGCCTGACCGCGTAGTCGGGTGCGACGAAGTACATGCCGCCGTCCGCCCACAGAGTCAGGTACGAGGCGGCTTCACGCCGCGTGGTCGGTGCGGCCCCGATGACCGTGACGGGCGCCGGATCCGGGCCCGTCCACTCAGCGGTGAAGAACTCCGGCTCGGATCCCAACTGCTGGCTGATCGCCATACGGAAGTTCGCGATCGACTCTTCGACGCCGGCCCGTGAGGAGAACTTGCGGCCGATGTACGTGGGTGTCTCCCGGTGCTGCCGACGGCGGTTTCCGAAGAGTGGCACTGCGTCCTCCGATGACGTGGGTATGAGGGACAGAACACGACGGTCGGCGGCGGCCCGTCGCCGCCGCCGACCCGCGGGGGTGAGGGGGACGAAACCGTTCTCAGCCCGCCACGACATGGGCCTTGGGATCGGCGTCGGTGAACGCGTCGGCGACCTTGGTGATCAGCTTCCGGGCGTGCATGCCGCCGGTGAAACCGTGCGGTGCGTAGAGTTCCACCGAGCGCGACGTCCCGCGGTCCCACACGTACATGTGGACCGCGGTCCCGTTGCCCGTACCGCCGCCGCCGAATTTGGGTACGAACACCCCCACCATGAAGTCCGGGGGATCGTTGTCCAGGCTTGCGAACGGTGAATCGTCGGTCGGGGTGAAGAATCCGCTCTGGTCGTTGCCCATCAGTTTCGCCGCCGCGCCGCCGAGCACAGAGCCCACGCCCCGTGCTCTCTGAGCTCCGACGCGGAACACCTCGGCGCATTGCTTCAACGTGAGTGTGGTGTCCAGCTTTGCCTGCTTGCTTCCCATGTACCGACCTCTGGTTCGTGTACGGCTTTCCGGCGGCCCACTACCGGGGCGAAGCCATGACGGGTGAGGCGGGAACGGCGCCGCGAGGGGGAGGGCCGACCACCGACCAACCTTGACGCCCCCTCGCTCCGGGCAACACCAGCCCCCGCCCCTCGCGACGGAAGAAGCGTATGGGCGGCGTGGGGGCCGCACCATCGTTGCCTGTTGCCAAATCAACTGGCCATCGCGCAACCCGCGCAGCGCAGCGCAGCCGTCACGCGGGCATGCAACTCCCGCATGTCGGGGCGAGCGTGCCGACGGCGCAGCGACGACGCGAGCATCCGGAGCTGGGTGCGGACGACGTGGGAGCACAGTCCCTCGGAGTCCTTCAGCAAGCCGTCCACCACCGGAACGACGGCGTCCAGCTCGCCGGAGGCCGCGAGGCCGAGGGTGAGCCGAGCGGTGAACAGGGCCCGGAGCCTGGTCGCTCGAACCGGCAGCCGGCCGAGGCCGGTGCGGATCATCGCCGCGGCCTCGTCCGGCCGCCCGAGGTCGTACAGGCACCAGCCCTCGACCAGGTCGCCGAGACTTGACGTGCATTCAGAGCCGACGACCAGCGCGAGCGGCCGATGCCGGGCTCCCGGGCTGGTCCCGGCTCCGGTGCGCCGACTCCCTTCGAGGCTGGGCCCGACCGCCGCCTCAAGCAGTTCACCTGCCCGGTCCAGGGCAGCCGCACAGAGATCGCTGCTCCCCGCCAGCGCCAGTCCCTGAGCCTCCCGGAAGGCGGCCAGGGCCTGGATGCGCGGGCTGTTCCTGGCGCGTCGGCCGGCCTCGGCGGCGTACTCGGTGACACTTCGGGCGTCCCCCTGATACAGCGCCAGTCCGGCCCTGCGGATCAGAGTGTGGTCGGCTAGGTCGAATGCGCCGGCTTCGACGGCCAGGCCCTCGGTGCGCCCGATCCATCGCTCGGCCTCCGGCAGTCTCCCCGACTCCTGCGCCATCCATCCCGCGAACTCGCAGTGGAAAGCGAGGAGTTCCAGGTACTGCCGACGGGCTGCCGGGGTGCGCGCGGCCCGGGCCAGTGTTGCCAGCAGATCGATCGCGCCGCTCACCTGCCGAAGGACGGGCGTCGGCGACATCCGCTGGGCGAGTCGGCGCAACTCCACGAGGTGGACGGCGAAGTGGGTGGCGGACCGTGCGTCCTCCCCGTCGTCCACCGCCGGTAACGCCGCCGGACAGAGGGCCGAGGGCGGAGGTGGGGCGGAGTCGTCGCCCGTATCCGGCAGCCCTTGCGTCGCATCCGGACGCAGGGCGGACGGAGAAGACGAGGCAGCTCGTCGAACGGGTGGCGTCACCAGGCCGGACAGTTCCCCGTTGGCGCCCAGCGCCGTGTCGCACAGCCGGGCCAGCTGCTGGCTCGGCCCTCGTTTCCCCGACTCGACCCGGCTCAGGTAGGAGGGCGAGTAGTGGACGAGGCCGGAGAGTCCGGACAGGGACAGTCCGGCCCTTATTCGGCGTAACTGAAGTGCTTGCCCGAAGGGGACTGACGGCACGGCGGTACTCCTGCTCAAGGCGGTGAGTCAGGACGGTATCGGTTGAACTGGCTACTTGTCCGCTGATTCCCGGTGAATCCCGGCTGTGGAGGTCGTCCGGCACGCGGATCAGCCCCGGCCCCAACTGATCCGCGTGCTCTCCGAGGCCGTCAGGGCAGTCGGCCGAGCAGGGCGTCGACCTCGTCGACCAGCCGTTCCAGGTCGGCCGGGGCGTACCGGTGGTGCAGCCGCAGGTACTGATGGCTGCTCAACTGGGCGATGGCGGGAGGCAGTTCCTGCTCCTGCGGTAGATTGGCGTTCAGCAGGACCGGAACCACCCGCACCCCGCTGTGAAACGCCTGAAGGATCTCCCGGCGCACCCAGTCGGCCGGATTGTGCAGGCGCGGCCTGCCATGGCGGTCGGCGGCGTCGAGCCAGCGCGGACCGATCACCGCCAGCATCACGGAGGACTCCTTCACCGCGTTCAGGATGGCGTCCGCGAAGTCCTCGCCGGGACGGATCGACCGAGGGGCGCGGAAGACCACCTCAGGCCCGAAACGCGCGCACAGCGCGGTGTCGATCAAGGCCGCGCCGAACGGTTCGTCGCCGGTCCGGTAGCTGATGAAGATACGTGTCGAGGGCCGGCCGCCCGGCTGCCGCCGGCCCACCGAAGCGAGGGTGTCAGTGCTCATGACGGGATCGAAGCGCAAGGCGGCGGGTGAAAAAAACGGCCCTGAGGTGAAATCGGGTCCCGCCCTCGGGCGACACCCCGACCCGGCCCCCAAGGTTCCGCCTGGCTTCACCGCCACCTGGCAGGAGTTTCGGTCGGGCCTGCGCCAGGTCCACACGGCTGTGGCCCTTGCCCTGGGCGATGACCGAGAAGGCGAGACCGAGGCACTGCGGGCGGTGGCCCGCACCCCGGTCTTCGATCTCTTCGGTCCCCGGGACGGCTGCACCGATGAGGAACGGGGGCGATGGCTGGCCGACCGGGTGGCCCGGGGCGTGCAGCAGGCCCGCGACACCGCTCCGGCGGTCGTACCGGGCGGCCTGGGCGGCGCCGCGGGCCAGGCACTGGTGCTCTGGTGCCTGCATGTCGTGCTCGGTATCCCGCTCGAGGAACTCGGCGCCGCTCAGGACGGCGACATCGATCCCCCGCTGCGAGGGCGGGACCTGGCCCAGAAGATCGAGGGCCGGATGTGGCTCAGCGCCAGACCCACCGGCAGGGCCGAGCCCGGCATCGTCACCCTCTACCACGAGGTGCAGGCCGCCCTGCGCGACCGCTTCCCCACCAGGGAGGACGGCGGCGACGAAGAACTCGCCCGCGCCCACTTCGGCTACGAATGGCGCCGCCTCACGCAACTCGGTCTGGAACCCGAACGCGATCTGCTGACGCTGCTGAGCACGCTCGCCCCTGACCCGCTGCCCGTCTCCTTCCTCGCCAGTGCGTGGGGCCCGCTCCCCGGCCCCCTGCGCGACCTGGGAAGCAGCACCCATCTGATGGCGTTGGCCCTGCGCCGACTGCTCGACCGGGGCCTGCTCCTGGTGACCTCCCGGGACGACACCCGGCTGGTCGGTATCCCTCAGCTGCTGCACCCGCTGCCCGTGGGGACCCTGGACCCGGCACAGCGCCGCCGCTGGGCCAACATCGCCCTGCGCTTTCTCAGCGTGGCCCTGCGCGGAGACACCCACGACCACGACTCGTGGCCCGAGTGGCGCGACGCCCGGCCTCACGTGCTGCACCTCGTCGCCCTGGCCGAAGAGTACGGTGAAGGGCTCCAGGAGGCCGCCGACCTGATGGACCGCCTCTCGGTCTTCCACCGGGTCCGCGGCGAGGACCCGGATGCCTTGACGGCAGCCCGCCGCGCCCTGAGCCTGTACGAGAGGGCGGGGAATCCCTCGCCCGTCAAGCAGGCCACGTACCTCACCAACTACGCGGTGGCCGTGCGGGCAGTCGAGGGCCCTGCCGCAGCCTTGGAGCCCGTCGAACGCGCTCTCGCCGTCGAAGCGAACCGGTCCGACGCCGACCACGCCCAGACACTCAACCTCTACGCGTCGATCCTGGAGAGCGCCGGCCGGCCCCGGGATGCGGACGAGGCCTTCCGACAGTCCATCGCCATCGCCCGCCGCTGCCATGAGGACACCGGCAGCGAAGAGGACGCGGAAGCGCTCGCCATGGTCCTCAACGACTACTCCGTGCACCTGCTGCGCCACGCCCCCGAGAAGGGCACCTCGGCTCGGGCCGTAGCCGGTGACGTGCTGCGGATGCTGGACGAGGCCGAAAACGTCACCCGCCCCGGAGGCTATGGCACGGAGCAGATCATGCTGAACCGAGCCGACGCCATGCGTCGGCTCGGCCGTCCCGAGGACGCCCGCCAGGTTCTCGAACAGCTCGTCGCCCTGTGTGAGGAGTGGGACGAGCCCACGCTGCTGCTGTTCGCCGCCCTCGTCGACCTCGCCGAAGTCCTCAACGGCCTCGGCGACCCCCGCCACGAGGAAGTCTTGCGTCGGGCACATGAGGTCGACGACTTCCTCGCCACTTCGTAGTGCAGCCCCGCGGCTGCTCACCGGGGCCACCCGTACTTCCGGATCCTCCCCTACGATCTGACCAGTAACGGACGGGCCTCGGGCAGGGGCGGCAGGGGAACGAAGCGAGAAGGGGGACGGGCCGTGTTCGGCTCAGAGCTTCACGACGACCACGCGGTCGGCGCACAGCTTGCGCATGTCGTCCTCGTCCGACGTGAACACGGTGACCGGGCCGGGCTGCCGGAGGGCGACGGCGGCGAGGGCCGCGTCGATGGCGTACTTGTGGCCGTGCAGACCCGTCTCCTTGAGAAGGCCGGTGGCCTCCTTGGCGATCTCCTCGGTCACCGGCTCGACACGGATCTTGGAGAGAGCCCAGTGCCACTTGGGGAGGTGGCGCGTCGGGTCGTAGGCCTCGATGAGAGTCATCGAGGTGGTGACGACCGGGATACCCGCATCGTCGGCGTGCCGAAGGTAGGCACCCATGCGACGCTCCCCGCGCACCCACTGCGAAAGCCCTTCGCTGTCGAGTACGTAGATCCGGTTTCCGGTCACGCGGCAGCTCGCTTCTGCCCGTGCGGGTGCTCACCGGCTTCGCGGGCACTGGTGCGCTCGGCGTGCTGCCGCTCCAGGTCGCGTTGCTCGGCCTCGACCTCGGCCAGTTCCGCCTCGGTGATCTCCCCGTACTCGGACTCCCACCACTGCACCGCCTCGTGCAGACGCTCCCGCTCCCGCTGGCGCTCTATGGCGTGCGTGACATAGCGGCTGAAGCCGCCGGGGCCGACCTCGGCCCGGATGGCCTCGGCGAGCTCCTCGGGAAGCGTCACGGTGTACTTCTTGGTTGCCATACCGTCGACCATACCGAGGGTCCGATCGGGCAGCCAACCGAGAGCGGATATTTCGCACGATCGAGTACAAGCGGTGGCGGAGGCCACCAGATGGAGAGCGTGACCGGTAATGGCTCAGCAGCAGCCCCTCCTCCGCGATGTCATCGACATCAAAGAGAACATCTCCACCTCGGACTTCGTGCTGTCCCTCGCCGAGGCGACGACACCCGAAGGCGCCCAGCATGCGCTCAAGGACTACGTCGTCACCGAGCGGCTGCTGGAGAACTTCGACGAGGCGCTGGCGCTCATCAAGTCCTCGCTCGACGGACACCGCTCCAAAGCCGCCTACCTGCACGGCTCGTTCGGTTCCGGCAAGTCCCACTTCATGGCCGTGCTGTACGCGCTGCTCAGCGGCGACCCGGCCGCCCGCGCCCGTACCGAGTTCGACCCGGTGCTGACCAGGCACGAGTGGCTGACCACCGACGGCAAGAGGTTCCTGCTCGTGCCGTACCACATGCTCGGCGCCAAGGCCCTCGAACAGCGGGTGCTCGGCGGGTACGTCACGCACGTCAAGAAGCTGCACCCGGACGCCCCGACCCCGCAGGTGTACCGGACCGACTCCCTCTTCGCCGACATCCGCGCCAACCGTGCCACCTAGGGTGACGAAGCGGTCATCCGTGGCCTGGGCGGCAGTGACGCGGGCGACGGCGAAACGGACGAGTGGGGTGAGGGCTTCGCCTGGACCCCGCAGCTCCTCGACACCGCCCTCGCCGCCGAGGAGAACCACGAGGGGGGCACCCCGCTCAACCTCCGTAATCCCTCCACCCCGGCCGAGCTGCGCGCCAAGCTGGTCAACGACGCCAGCACCAACCTCTTTCCCGGCTTCGCCAAGAACGCCGCCGAGAACGAGCACGGCTTCATCTCCCTGGGCGCCGGTCTGTCCGTCATCGCCGAGCACGCCAAGTCGCTCGGCTACGACGGCCTCGTCCTGTTCCTGGACGAGCTGATCCTCTGGCTCGCGACCCTCATCCACGAGCAGAAGTTCGTGGCCCGCGAGGCCAGCAAGATCACGAACTTCGTGGAGGGCGGCGACGCCCGCCGCGCCATCCCCGTCGTGTCGTTCATCGCCCGCCAGCGCGACCTGCGTGAACTCGTCGGGGAAGAGGTGTCCGGGGCGGCGGAAGCCTCCATCCAGGACACCCTGAACCTGGCCTCCGGCCGCTTCGACAAGATCACCCTGGAGGACCGCAACCTCCCGCAGATCGCTCACGCGCGCATCCTCAAGCCGAAGGACGCCGATGCGGAACGGCTCGTCGAGGCGGCCTTCGAGCAGACCAAGCGGGTCGGCACCCAGGTCTGGGACACCCTCCTCGGCTCGGAGAAGGGCACGACCGGCGCGGACGCTGAGTCGTTCCGGCTGACGTACCCGTTCTCGCCGGCGTTCATGGACACCCTCGTCCACATCTCGTCCGCGCTGCAGCGTTCCCGTACCGGTCTGAAACTGATGGGGCAGCTGCTCGCCGATCACCGCAACGAGATCCGGCTCGGGCAGCTCATCCCGGTCGGCGACCTCTACCCGGTGATCGCGGAGGGCGGCGACAAGCCGTTCACCGACAGTCTGAAGGTCGTCTTCGAGGCCGCCGACAAGCTTTACAAGACCAAGCTTCGGCCCTATCTCCTCAGCTCGTACGACATCACCGAGGACGACGTCGAGCAGTACGTCAACCGGCCGGAGGCCATCACCGACCCGCAGCGCGCCAACCGCTGCCGGATGTTCGTCGGCGACAACCGGCTCGTGTGCACCCTGCTGCTCTCGGCGCTCGCGCCCAGCGTGCCCTCCCTGGCGGAGCTGACCATCCGGCGGCTCGGCGCGCTCAACCACGGGTCGGTCCTCGCGCCCATCCCGGGCGCCGAGGTCGGCATCATCAAGAATAAGGTCGCCGAGTGGGCGGCCCGGTTCCCCGAGATCAAGGAGACCGGCACCGACGCCAATCCCGGCGTACGGCTGGAGCTGTCCGGCGTCGACGTGGACTCCGTCATCGCCAACACCCAGGTCAACGACAACCCCGGCAACCGGGTCGCCCTCGCCCGCCGCCTGCTGTCCGAGGAACTGGGCGTCGAGCACGGGCAGTTGAGCGACCAGCTCAGCTTCACCTGGCGCGGTACCTCCCGCACCGCCGAGATCGTCTTCGGCAACCTCGCCGACGAGGACGAGCTGCCCGACCACGACCTGATGCCGCAGGAGGACGGTCGCTGGCGTATCGCGATAGACCTCCCCTTCGACGAGGGCGAGTGGGGCCCGGTCGAGGACGTCAACCGCATCCGGCGGCTGCGCGAGCGCCAGCAGGGCGAGCGGTCCCGTATCCTCGCCTGGCTGCCTGCCCACCTGTCCGCGCAGCGCTTCGCCGACTTCCGGCGTCTCGTCGTCATCGACAAGGCCCTCGCCGACGAGCACCGCTTCGACACCCAGTACGCCGGCCACCTCAACGCCGACAACCGCAGCCGCGCCAAGGGCCTCCTCGAAACCCAGCGCGAGGCTCTGCTCAAGCAGGTCAAGGGTGCCTTCAAGCAGGCGTACGGGCTCGCCCAGAAGCAGGCCGCCGACGTCGTCCCCGTCGGCTGCCCCCATCCTGCGCTTCCTCACTGAGGAGGGCTTCCTCGACAGCGACGGTGGGATGCTGTTCGTCGGCCCCGAGGCGGAACGCCGCTTCGGCAAAAGGCACTTCATCGAACTCACCGCCTCCTTTACCGCACCTCCGCAGTTCACCGTCCTGTCCGGACGCACGGAGATCGGCCGCACCGACCCGAGCGTGCTCACAGAGGAACGCCCCGGCCCCAGGCGGTTGCTACTCGGTGGACGCAGTTGGCAGGTCACGTACATTGACTGGCTGCGCAAACGCGTCTTCGTCGAGCCGGCCGACGGCGGCGGAATCGCCAAGTGGATGAATGGCGGCGTCGCCGGACTGTCGTACGCCCTGACGCGTGCCATGCGCGAGGTACTGCTGGGCGCGAACCCGCCCGTCTCCCTCACCCGGCGTGCGGAGGCGTGCCTGGCCGAGCAGCGCGAAAGCGACGCACCTGACACCGTCCACCCGGGCGGCACGTTGATCACGCGCGTCGGCTCCGATGTCCGTTGGTGGACCTGGGCCGGTTACCGCGCCAACGCCACCCTGGCGGCCACCCTCCAGTCGGTCACCGACCCTCTGCAACGGCCCACCGACAGCTGGCTGCGTCTGCGCGAGAACCTCACCCCGGCCGATTGGCGTACGGCCCGTGAGCTTGGCGTTTATCCTCGGCGGGCTTGGTGTTCCTTGATCGACTCAGCGCGTTTGGCCGTCTTGCCG
>NZ_VTHJ01000096.1 GCF_008386495.1 Streptomyces tailanensis
GCTTCCTGGATCCCACGACCCTCAACTATCCCTCCGGTCACGGTCTCCACGCTACGAGGGGAGGTTCAGGAGCCGAGGTCCTCCAACGCAACGGCAGAACCTTCATCATCTACTCCGCCAGCCACTGCTCTACCCCCGACTACAAGCTGGGGATGCTCACCTACAACGGCGGTGACCCGCTCAACTCCTCCTCCTGGACCAAGTCCCCGAACCCGGTCTTCCAGAGGTCCAACGCGGCCGGGGTGTACGGGCCGGGCCACAACGGTTTCTTCAAGTCGCCCGACGGGACCGAGGACTGGATGGTCTACCACGCCAACAGTTCCGCGAGCGGCGGCTGCGACATGAACCGCAGTACCAGGGCGCAGAAGTTCACGTGGAACGCCGACGGCACGCCGAACTTCGGTACCCCGGTGGGGCTCGGCGTCACGCTTCCCGCCCCATCGGGCGAGTAGCGGGTTTACGAAACGGCAACAGAACGGACACACCCCTGGGAGTTTCCTGTCGTGATACTCATTCTCACGACAGTGAACACATCGACTCCCGGGGGCGCCCGTGTCCGTTCCACCGATGTCCACTCCGCCCGCGTCGGGCACCCAGTCACTCGCGTCGCTCGCCAAGGCGGACGGCGTACGGTTCCTGCTCGCCACGTTCACCACCCTGACCGGCAAGCCCTGCGCCAAGCTCGTGCCCGTCGAGGCGGCGGACGCGCTGGAGGGGGACGGCGTCGGCTTCGCGGGATACGCCGCCGGGGCCATGGGCCAACTGCCCCGCGACCCCGATGTGGTGGCGATCCCGGACCCCTCCTCGTACGTCCCGCTCACCTTCGTCCGCCCCGGCCTCGGGATGGTGCACTGCGACCCGCACGTCGAAGGCCGGCCGTACGCCTTCGCGCCCCGCGTGATCCTCCGGACGCTCGCCGAGAAGGCGGCGGCGGAGGGGACGCGGCTGGTCAGCGGGGCCGAGGTGGAGTACTTCCTGGTGCAGCGGGGCGCGGACGGCGGCCTCAGCACGGCCGACCGGCTCGACGACGCCGCCCAACCCTGTTACGACGCCCGGGGGTTGACCCGGATGTACGACCACCTCACGGCCGTCTCCGACGCGATGGTGCGGCTGGGCTGGGGGCCGTACGCGAGTGATCACGAGGACGGCAACGGGCAGTTCGAGCAGAACTTCCATCACGCGGACGCGCTCACCACCGCCGACCGGGTCGTCACCCTGCGGTACATCGTGCAGGTGCTCGCCGAACAGCGCGGGATGACGGCCACGTTCATGCCGAAGCCGTTCACCGACCGAACGGGCAGCGGGCTGCACATGCATCTGTCCCTGTGGGACGGGGAGCGGGCGCTGTTCCCGGCGGGCGACGGCGCCGAGGACCGGTACGGCATGGGGCTCAGCCCGGAGGCGTACCACTTCGGGGCCGGGCTGCTGGCCCACGCGCCCGCGCTGCACGCGCTCATCGCGCCGACCGTCAACTCGTACAAGCGCACGGGCGCGACCACGACCGCCTCGGGTGCCACCTGGGCGCCGCGCACGGCGAGCTGGGGCGGCAACGACCGTACGCACTTCCTGCGGGTACCGGACGCGCACCGGGTCGAGCTGCGCGGCGGGGACGGTTCCGCGAACTCCTACCTCGCCGCGGCCGGGGCGCTCGGCGCGGGCCTGGACGGCGTGCGGCGGGCGCTCGACCCCGGCGGCCCCGGCGTCACGAGCGACGGGCCGCGACTGCCGCGCACCCTCCTCGACGCCGTGCACGCGCTGGACGGCGACGACGTCGTACGCGGTGTGCTGGACGCGGTCGACCCGTCGGCCGGAGTCAGCGACTACTACGCGGAGTTGAAACGCGAGGAGTTCTACAGCTGGCACAACACGGTGTCCCCCTGGGAGATCGACCGGTACCTCACGGCCGTCTGACCGCCCCCGTCCCCCTTTCTTGGAGGTCATGCCCATGTGCGGCATCGCAGGACTCCAGGTGCGCGATCCCTCGCTGGAGCCGAGGCTCGGCGAACTGCTCACCGGAATGCTCCACCAGGCCGCCGAGCGCGGCCCCGACTCGGCGGGAGTCGCCCTGTACGGCGACGCGCGCCTCACCCCCCGGGGACACGCGGCGGTGAGTCTCCTGACCCCTGATGCCCTGCTCACCGATGTCGCCGCCCGGCTGGGGGGCGACACGGCGGCCGTCACGGTCGGCCAGAGCACGGTCGTCCACTCCCCCACGCTCGGCGTCACCGATCTCGAACGTGCCGTACGGGTCGCCTTCCCCTCGGCCGTGGTCACCGGACGCGGTACCGAGCTGGCCGTGCTCAAGGGCGTCGGTCACCCGGACGCGCTCGCCGAGGAGTTCGACCTGCGCGCGGCCACCGGTCACCAGGGCATCGCCCACACCCGGATGGCCACCGAGTCCGCGGTGACCCCGGCGGGCGCGCACCCGTTCTCCGTCGACGAGAACGTCTGCCTCGTGCACAACGGCTCCTTCGCCAACCACGCCACCATCCGGCGTGAACTGCGCGCCGAGGGCGTCGAGTTCGACAGCGAGAACGACTCCGAGGTCGGTGCCCGTTTCGTGGCCGCCCAGCTCGCCGCCGGGCATGATCTGGAGAAGTCCCTGCGGCTGCTGTGCGAGCGCTTCGACGGGTTCTACACGCTGCTGGTGACCACCGGTGACTCCTTCGCCGTCGTCCGGGACGCGATCGCCTGCAAGCCCGCCGTCGTCGCGGAGACCGAGGCGTGGGTGGCGATGGCCTCCGAGTACCGCTACTTCGCCCATCTGCCGGGCATCGAGTCCGCCCGCATCTTCGAGCCCGAACCGGAGGAGGTCTACACATGGCAGCGCTGACGACCACGGTGGTCGACTTGTCCCAGCAGTCCGTCCGCGACCTCAACTCCTCCCTGCACCAGGCGAGTCCGGGGACGTCATGGCAGGTCGCGCACCCCGGCGGCGCCCACAACCTCGCCGTCGGTCTCACCGCCGGGCTGGACGTCGTGATCGACGGCCCGACCGGCTACTACTGCGCCGGCATGAACCAGCGCGCCACGGTCACCGTGCACGGCAACGTCGGTACGGGCGTCGCCGAGAACATGATGTCCGGCACCGTACGGGTGCGGGGCAACGCCTCCCAGTCGGCCGGCGCGACCGCCCACGGCGGCCTGCTGGTCATCGAGGGCGATGCCGCCGCCCGCTGCGGGATCTCCATGAAGGGTGTGGACATCGTCGTCGGCGGAGACGTCGGCCACATGAGCGCCTTCATGGGGCAGGCCGGGCGCCTGGTGGTGTGCGGCGACGCGGGCGACGCGCTCGGCGATTCGCTGTACGAGGCCCGCCTCTACGTCCAGGGCAAGGTCAAGTCCCTCGGCGCGGACTGCGTGGAGAAGGAGATGCGGGACGAACATCTCGCCGAACTCACCGAGTTGCTGAAGGCCGCCGACCGCGACGACGACCCGGCCGCCTTCCGCCGCTACGGCTCCGCCCGCGCGCTCTACCACTTCAAGGTCGACAACTCGGCCTCGTACTAGACCTCGTACCAGAGGAGTTGCCATGGAACCCGCATCCCACGGCCTGCGCGAGTCCGCGACGTTCGACCGCGCCACCATCCACGCCATCCAGCGCGCCGCCGAGACCGGCATCTACGACATCCGCGGCTGGGGCGCCAAGCGCGAAGTCCCGCACTTCGACGACCTGCTCTTCCTCGGCGCCTCCATGTCCCGCTACCCCCTGGAGGGCTACCGCGAGCGCTGCGACACCGACGTCGTACTCGGCACCCGCAACGCCAAGTACCCCCTCCACCTCAAAACCCCCGTCACCATCGCGGGCATGAGCTTCGGAGCGCTCTCCGCGCAGGCCAAGGAGGCGCTCGGCCGGGGCGCGTCCGAGGCCGGCACGTCGACGACCACCGGGGACGGCGGCATGACCCCCGAGGAGCGCGGCCAGTCCAAGCACCTCGTGTACCAGTACCTGCCGTCCCGCTACGGCATGAACCCCGACGACCTGCGCAAGGCCGACGCCATCGAGGTCGTCCTCGGACAGGGCGCCAAGCCGGGCGGCGGCGGCATGCTGCTCGGCCAGAAGATCACCGAGCGGGTCGCCGCCATGCGCACCCTGCCCCTCGGCATCGACCAGCGCAGCGCCTGCCGCCATCCCGACTGGACCGGCCCCGACGACCTGGAGATCAAGATCCGGGAGCTCAGGGAGATCACCGACTGGGAGAAGCCGGTCTACGTCAAGATCGGCGCTACCCGCACGTACTACGACGTGAAGCTCGCCGTCCAGGCGGGTGCGGACGTCGTGGTCCTCGACGGCATGCAGGGCGGCACGGCCGCCACCCAGGAGGTGTTCATCGAGCACGTCGGCATCCCCACCCTGGCCGCACTCCCCCAAGCCGTCCAGGCGCTTCAGGAGTTGGGAGTGCACCGGCAGGTCCAGCTCATCGTCTCCGGGGGCATCCGCGGCGGCGCCGACCTGGCCAAGGCCATGGCCCTGGGCGCGGACGCGGTGGCCATCGGCACGGCGGCGCTCGTCGCGCTGGGCGACAACCACCCCAAGTACGACGCCGAGTACCGGGAGCTGGGCTCCGCCGCCGGGTACTACGACGACTACCAGGACGGCCGCGACCCGGCAGGCATCTCCACCCAGGACCCGTCGTTGTCCGCCCGCCTCGATCCGGTCGAGGGCGGCCGGCGGCTCGCCAACTTCATCCGCGTGATGACCATGGAGGCGCAGACCATCGCCCGCGCCTGCGGCAAGGCCCACCTGACCCACCTGGAACCGGAGGACCTGGTCGCCCTCACGATCGAGGCCGCAGCCATGGCCCGCGTCCCGCTCGCGGGGACGAACTGGGTACCGGGGGCGGGGCTGTGAGCGCCGGAGCCCCGGCGTTCGACGTCGCGGTGGTCGGTGCGGGCCTGATGGGGGCGGCCACGGCGTGGGCGGCCACCCGGCGGGGGCTGTCCGTGGCCGTCCTGGAACGGTTCGACGCCGGGCACGACAAGGGCAGTTCGCACGGCAGCGCCCGTATCGTCCGCCGCGGGTACCGGGAACCCATGTACGTGCGCATGACCGGGCAGGCGATGGAGCTGTGGCGGGAGCTGGAGGCCGACTCGTCTCGTGAGTTGCTGCGCATCGTGGGCGGCATCGACCACGGGCGGGGCCGTGACCCCGAGGGCATCGCGGCGACGCTCGCGGCGGCGGGCGTACCGCACGAACTGCTCCCGTCCGAGGAGGCGGCACGGCGGTGGCCGGGGCTCCGCTTCGACGGGCCGGTCCTCTTCCATCCGGAGGCGGGCACGGTCGACGCGGGCGGGGCGGTGGCCGCGTTCCTGGCACGGGCGGGCGGGCGGGGCGCGGAGATGCGCGAGCGGACTGCGGTACGACGGATCACGCCGCTCGGCGAGAACGCGGTACAACTGGACACCGGCCAGGGCACGATCACGGCACGCCGGGCCGTGATCGCCGCCGGCGCCTGGGTGGCCGACCTGCTCGGCGATCTCGTCCCGCTGCCGGAGCTGACCGTCACCCAGCAGCAGGTCTTCCACTTCCCGCGCCGCGACCCGACGGCACCGCCCTGGCCGGTCGTCGTTCACAAGGACGCCCTCAGTACGTACAGCCTCCCGGGTGGGCGGGACGGCGGCCCGCTGGACGGCCGCAAGATCGCCGAGCACGACGCGGGCGGACCGACCAGCGCCGACACCCGCGACGGGCGGGTGGATCCGGCGGCCCGAGAGCGCATCACGGCCTACGTACGGCAGTGGCTGCCCGGTCTCGTGCCGGAGCCGTTCAACGAGGCGACCTGCCTCTACACCTCCACCCCGAACGAGGACTTCGTACTGGACCGCCGTGGCCCGCTGGTCGTCTGCTCGCCCTGCTCGGGACATGGTGCGAAGTTCGCGCCGCTGATCGGGGAGATGGCCGTCGATCTCGTTCTGGACCGCCCGGCACCGGAGCCGCGGTTCACCCTCGCCGCCCATGCGAGCGGCGGCACGGCAGAATGGCCGGCATGACGCCCGACCCGGACATTCCCGCGTTCCCCGCCCATGAGATCGAGCCCGACGAGGCGGCGGGGAAGCTGGAACTCGAAGTCGTCATCGGCCGACAGGTGCGGGAGTACCGTACGGCGGCGGGCGTGTCCATCGCCGAGATGGCGAACCGGGTCGGCATCTCCAAGGCCATGCTCTCCAAGATCGAGAACGCCCAGACCTCGTGCAGCCTCACCACCCTCGGCAGGCTGGCCACCGGTCTGGGCGTCCCCGTCACCGCGCTGTTCCGTGGCGTCGACGCCGAGCGCGAGGCGGTCTTCGTACCGGCCGGACAGGGCGCCCGGATCGCCCGGCGCGGCAGCCGGGTCGGCCATCTGTACGAGCTGCTGGGCGCTCTGCGCGGCCCGCACAAGCGGATGGAGGCCGTCCTCGTCACCCTCACTGAGCAGAGCGAGGTCTTCCCCCTCTTCCAGCACCCCGGCACCGAACTGCTCTACATGCTGGAGGGCGAGATGGTCTACGGGCACGGCGAGGCCAGCTACACCCTGCGCCCCGGCGACGCCCTCCAGCTCGACGGTGAGGGCGCACACGGCCCACAGGCACTGGTGGAACTCCCCATCCGCTTCCTCTCCGTCACGGCGTACGGCGACCACGCCCCGCACTGAACAGCTACAGCTCGCTAGGAGCGCAGTACGAAGGGGTCACCCTGGGGTTCGTCGCTCGTGTTGACCCAGACCGACTTCAGGCGGGTGTACTCCTTGATCGTCTCGGTGCCGTGTTCGACGCCCATGCCGCTGTTCTTGAAGCCCGAGCGCGGCGACATCGGTGACATGGCCCGGTAGGTGTTGACCCAGATCGTGCCCGCTTCGAGTACGGAGGCCATCCGGTGGGCGCGGCCCAGGTCCCTGGTCCACACACCGGCGGCGAGGCCGTACTCGGTGTCGTTGGCGAGCCTCGCCGCCTCCTCCTCCGTCTCGAACGGCAT
This sequence comes from Streptomyces tailanensis, assembly GCF_008386495.1. Lineage (GTDB taxonomy): Bacteria > Actinomycetota > Actinomycetes > Streptomycetales > Streptomycetaceae > Streptomyces > Streptomyces tailanensis. Next base: position 6,953 of record NZ_VTHJ01000096.1, read on the forward strand.
GATCGAGGCGACCGGGCCGAAGATCTCCTCCCGGCTGACCCGCATCCCGTTGTCGGTGCCGACGAAGACGGTCGGCTCGTAGAAGTACCCGCCGAGGCCCACGTCCGGCCGGGTGCCTCCGGTGACGACCTGGCCGCCCTCCTTGCGGCCGACCGCGACGTACTCCTCGACCTTGGCGAGCTGGGACGCCATCGCCAACGGGCCCAGTTCGGTGGTGGGTTCGAGGGGGTCGCCGATGCGGATGGTGCGGGCGCGTTCCGTCACGCGCTCGACGGTCTCGTCGTAGACGTCACGGTGGACGAAGACCCGGCTCCCGGCGACGCAGGTCTGCCCGGCGGCGGCGAAGATCCCGGCGACGATACCCATCGAGGCGGAGGCGATGTCGGCATCCGGGAAGACGATGTTGGGGGACTTGCCGCCGAGTTCGAGGGTGGCCTTGACGAAGCGTTCGCCGCAGGCCCGCGCGATGATCGCGCCGGTGGCGGTGCTGCCCGTGAAGGACATCTTGCGCACCCGGTGGTCCGCGACCAGGGCGCTGCCGGCCTCGGTGCCGTACCCGGTGACCACGTTGACGACTCCGGGCGGGAAGCCCGCCTCGTCGAGCAGTTCCACCAGTTCGAGCAGGGACGCGGAGGTGTGCTCGGACGGCTTGATCACCATCGTGTTGCCGGCGGCGAGCGCGGGGGCCAGCTTGGTGGTGGTGAGCATGAGCGGCGAGTTCCAGGGGGTGATGGCGCCGCAGACGCCGACCGGTTCGCGCAGGGTGTAGTTGAGGAGGGTGCGCGCCGAGCCCGGGATGACCTCGCCGTGGATCTTGTCGGCGAGTCCGGCGAAGTAGTAGAAGTACTCGGGCAGCGAGGCGAGTTGGGCCCGCATCTCGCGGAGCAGTTTGCCGTTGTCGAGTGTCTCCGTGCGGGCGAGCGTCTCGGCGTGCTCGCCGACCAGGTCGCCGAGCCGGCGCAGCAGCCGTCCGCGTCGGGTCTGGGAGAGGTCGCGCCAGGCGGGGTTCTCGAAGGCCCGCTGTGCGGCTGTCACGGCGCGGTCCACATCGGCGGCGCTGCCCCGCGCGGCCTCGTAGAAGGCGGTCCCGTGCGTGGGGTCGACGCTCTCGAAGTACGCGCCCTCGGCGGGGGCCACCCGTTCGCCGTCGATGAAGTGGTCGCGGCGGGGAAGGGCCACCGGCTTTCCCTCGGCCTCGTGGGGGACGGTCATGGCGTGGTCCTCTCGAAGTGCTCGGTCAGCGCCGCGGCCAGTTCGCGCGGCCGTTCCAGCGGAAGCAGATGACGAGCGCCTGCCACGATCCGCACACGCGCGCCGGGGACGGCCGACGCGAGCCGGTGGGACATGGCCGGGGTCGAGCCGGGGTCGTCGCCGCCGGTGATGGCCAGGGCGGGCGCGGTGATCCGGCCGAGGAGCGGTGCGACCTCCTCGTCGCCCGTCGCGAAGACGGTGTAGCAGGCCAGATAGGAGGGGTGGTCGTTGGCGAGCAGCATGCCGCGTATCTCCGTCGCCAGGTCCGGGTCCCGTTGCCGCCACTCGGGGCTGAACCAGCGCTCCACCGCGCCGTCCGCCGTCACGGCCGGGTCGCTGCGGGCCGCCTCCAGCCGTCGTTCGACCGCTTCACGTTCCTGCGGGGTGCGCTGGGCGACGCTGCTCACGAGGGACAGCGTGGCGACGCGCGCCGGGTGGTGGGCGGCGAGGTACCCCGCCACGAGGGCGCCCAGCGAGAAGCCCACGAGGTGGACGCGAGAGGCGCCGAGGTGGTCGAGGACCTCGACGACATCGGCGGCGAGGTCCGCCAGCGAGGTTCCGGCGTACGCCGGGGGTGAGGCGCCGTGGCCCCGGAGGTCGACCGTGATCACCCGGTGGCCGGTGGTGAGTTCGGGCAGGAGGCGCCGCCACATCGTGTGGTCCAGCCCGACGCCGTGCAGGAGCACGACGTCCGGGCCGGTCCCGGTGACCGAGTGGTGGAGCACTGCGTCACTGCTCCGTCGACAAGGGCGCCAGGCGGGACTGCGGGCGTCCCTGGCCGGCGGCCGCCAGACCGATGGCGATCTCGTGGGCGTGCGGGGCGTCCGCCACGCGGACCTCGATGCTCTGGTGGTGCGAGCGGATCGTGGCGTCGGTGATGTGCTTGAGGGGGATGTCGAAGACGGTGCCGGCGCCCGCCCGCTTCTCGACGGCGGGAAGCAGTGTCGTCGCCTCGGCGGCCTTGCGGAAGTGATCGCCGAACTTGAGTGTGTGGATGAGTGCCGAGCCGTGTTCGATCTCTCCGTCGAGTCCCACGATCGCGGCCTTGCCGTAGGCCTCCACCGGGACACCCAGCGCGGCGACGACCCGGGGCGCGAGCAGTTTGCCCAGGTCGGAGGCGGTGGCGTCGATACCGGGGGCGAGGTCCTCGACGAAGCCCTGCCCCGCCCAGGGGTTGTCGATCACGGCGACGACCACGGCGGTCCGGGCCGGCGGGTCGACGGGGCGTCCGCCCTCCGTCAGGACCTCGTCGACATAGGTGACGATCTTGCGGACGTTCATCGCACGGTCTCCAGGTTCTCGATCTTGTATCGGCTTCGGGGATGGTCCGCCAACCGCACCTGCGGATCGCTGGAACGGTCCCCGATGCGGGCGTTCGGCCGTCCTCCGGAGGATCCGGCGGCGATGACCACGATCTCGTCGGCACGGGGCGCGTCGGGGACGCGGACGGTGATGGTCTGGTAGTGGGAGCGCGTCGTCGCGTTCACCTTGTGCCACATCGGCACGGTGAGCGACGCCCCGGCCTCGGCCCGCTCGTCGGAGAAGACGATCACCGAGGTGCCGTCGGTGATCTCCCGGAAGAGGTTGCCGAAGTACGGCGTGTGGATCAGCGCCCCGGCGTGTTCCGTCTCACCGCCGAGCCCGACGATGGCGGCCTTGCCGAACGCCTCGATCCGGTCCGCACCGCCGAGGGCGTCCACGAGACGGGCGGTCAGCTCGTGCGCCACCACCGGCGCGACGCCGACGACCTCGTCGTTCAGGTCGGCGACCACACCGCGCCCGCTCCACGGGTTGGCGATGACGGCGGCGACGGCGACGCGGCGTACGGGGTGGGCGACGGGTCTGCCCAGCTCGGTCACCATGTCCTCGACGACCGTGCAGATCCTGCGGACACGTACGTTCATCAGTGGGCCTCCACAGAGGCGCCATCGGCCCCTGAGTCGCCGGCGGCCCCCGGCGAGCCGGTGAACTCCGGCATCACCTTCTCGCTGAACAGTTCGAGGCTGCGCATGGCCTTACGGTGGTCGAGACCTGGGTGCGTGGTCCAGAGGAACAGGTCCCGCACATTCAGCTCGTCACGGAGCTCGGCGATCTTCTCCGCCACGTACTCGGGCGTACCGACGAGCTGGTTGCGGCCGTGCAGGAAGTCGTACGTGAGCTCGTGGGCGTCGGTGAGCTGCTCCCCGTCCTCCATCAGGTTCGACAGGCCCCGCCAGTGACACACCCACCGGTACGTGTTCATCACGGCCTCTTCGAACCCGGCCCGCGCCTCCTCCATGGTGTCGGCGACGAACACGTCCCGGACGAGACCGATGCCCTCGCCGAGCGCGTACTCCCGGCCGGTGGCCTCGCTGGCCGCGTCCCGGTAGAGCTCGAAGCGGCCCTTGAGCGCCGAGACCGGTGGCAGCCAGAAGATGCCCTTGACGCCGTTGCGGGCGGCCCACTCGATGGAGGGCGGTGTGTCGATGACCTGCCACAGCGGCAGCTCGGGCTGGAGCGGGCGCGGCGTCACCATCAGCTTGGTGATGACACCGTCGTCCATGAAGTCGGGCGACGGCGGGGACAGGGGGTGGTTCCACTTCACACCGGGAGCGGGGAACTCGAAGAACTCGCTCTTGTGGGAGAAGAACTCCCCGGTCCAGGCGGCCTTGAGCACCTCCAGGGTCTCCTGGAAGAGGGCCCGGTTGCGCTGCTGGTCACGCGGGTCGGCAAGGGGGTTGAGGTTGAGCGCCTCACGCCCGTAGAGGCCGCGCCCGACACCGACTTCGAGCCGTCCGCCCGAGAGCTGGTCGAGGAGCGCGAGGTCCTCGGCGAGGCGCAGCGGGTGCCAGAAGGTGACGATGCTGGCGGCCTGGCCTATGCGGATGCGGGAGGTCCGGGCCGCGATGTCGACACCCATGAGCACCGGGTTGGGAGTGAGCTCCTGGCCCTCGTGACCGAAGTGGTGCTCCGTGTACCAGATGGACCAGAACCCCGCGCGATCGGCGGCGACGGCGAACTCCCGTGCCTCGTCCATGAGTCGGTGGTAGTCGGCGAGACGACCCGGGGCACCCATCCCATGAAAGATCGAGAAGCGCATCTGCGTGTTCCTTCCAGTACGGACGAGCCCGCTGTGGCATACAAGCGAAGGTAGGCGGGGACCGGCGAGGGCGTCAACCCGTCCCGCACTTCACTTCCGACCGGCATGGAAGTTCGCACGTAACCGCCCATATACATGGAGAAAACAACCCACGTTCGAATCGTGACGGTGGATGCGACGCAACTTCTTGACAGCCCCCTGTGGCATACCTAACGTCCTCTGGCATACAAGCAGCCTTGGCTTGACTGTTGCCACAGTGCGCAAGGAGCGACCCATGTCCGGTCACACCGCTTCCACACCCGACGCGCCCGACTCGGAGAGAGGCCGACTGGGCTCGGTCTTCTGGACCTCCGTCGGTATCGCCGCCCTCTTCGTCGCCTGGGCCATGCTGTTCACCGACAGCCTCACCGAGGTGACGAACAGCTCCCTCAACTGGGTCACCAAGTCGTTCGGCTGGGCCTACCTCGTGCTGACACTGGCCCTGCTGGTCTTCCTGGTCTTCCTCGCGTTCAGCCCGTACGGCAACACACGGCTGGGCAAGGACCACGACCGCCCCGAGTTCTCCACCCCCACCTGGTTCGCGATGATCCTCAGCGCGGTCATGGGCATCGGCCTCGTCTCGTACGGCGTCGCCGAGCCCATCTCGCACTTCGCCACGCCACCCCACGGTCTGGCCGAACCGGGGACGCCCGAGGCGGCGATCCGGGCGATGCAGTACTCGTACTTCGACTGGGGCCTGCACGCGTGGGCGATCTTCGCGGTGTTCGGCCTCGGCATCGCCTACTCGACCTTCCGCAAGGGCCGGCGCGCGCTGGTCAGCCAGCTCTTCCACCCGCTGCTGGGCGAGCGGGTGAACGGCCCGGTGGGCAAGGCGATCGACGTCCTCGCGGTGTTCGCGACGCTCTTCGGCACGACGACATCGCTGGGCCTCGGCGCCCTCCAGGTCAACAACGGTCTCGGCACGCTGTTCGGGATGCCCGTCAACTCCGTCAGCCAGGTCCTGATCATCGCTTTCGTCACCGCCGTCTTCACGCTGTCGGCCGTGACCGGAGTCAGCAAGGGGATCAAGCTCCTCAGCCAGGGCAGCACGATCCTGGCCATCGCGCTCTTCGTGTTCGTCCTGGTCGTCGGCCCCACGGTCTTCCTGGCCAACCTGTACATCGAGTCCGTCGGCACCTGGGCCTCCGACTTCTTCCGGATGAGCCTGCAGGGCACCGCCTTCGGCGGCCTCGAATGGATGCAGTGGTGGACCTACTTCATGATGGCCTGGTGGGTGTCCTGGGGCGCCTTCGTCGGGGTCTTCCTGGCCCGCATCTCCCGCGGCCGCACCATCCGCGGCTTCGTCATGGGCGTGCTCGTCGTCCCCACGGTCGTGTTCTTCACCTGGTTCACCGTGTTCGGCGGCACCGCCATCCACGTCGACATGTTCGAGAAGGGCACGATCGCCAAGCAGACCGCGGCGGACATCAACAGCGCCTTCTTCGCCACCCTCGACCACTTCCCGCTCGCGACCGTGACCTCGGCGATCGCCATCGTGCTGGTCGTGATGTTCTTCGTCTCCGGCGCGGACGCGAACACGTACGTGCTCTCCATGATGACCTCGGACGGTTCACTCGAACCCCGGCGCCCGGTCCTCGTCCTGTGGGGCGTACTGACCGGACTCACCGCGATCGCCCTCCTGCTCGCCGGCGGCCTCAACGCCCTGCAGAACACGGTGATCGTCACCTCGGCACCGTTCCTCGTGATCATCGCCGGCCTCGCGCTCTCCTTCTGGAAGGAGCTGTTGGGTGACCGCCGGGCAGCCGAACAGGCCCTGGCGGAAGGCGAGTTCGCCCTGGCGCAGGACACCGGCCCCGCCCACCCGGTCCGCACCCCTCACCTCTAGGAGGAAACGACATGCCCGACGACGTCCGCGCGACACGGGTCATCGCGACCTGGGCCGCGGCCTGGGACCGCGGCGAGGTCGACGCCCTCGACGGTCTGCTCAGCCCGAAATACCGCCGCCGGACGTCTCCGGCCGAAGAGGGCCAGTCCCTGGCGGAGTTCAAGTCGTCGATCCTCGCGGCGCGGTCGGCGTTCCCCGACCTCACCACGACCATCGACGAGATCGTGACCGGGGGCGATCGTATGGCGGTGCGCTGGCGCAGCTCCGGCAGCCACCAGGGTTCCTTCCGCGGCGTACCGCCCACCCACCGCTCGGTCGAGGTGGGCGGGGCCACCTTCGCCCGCTTCGAGGGCGACCTGGTGGTCGAGGAGTACGTCACCTGGGACCCGCGTGCGCTTCTCACCGCACTCGGCATCATCAGCGTGGGGGAGGACCGATGACCATCACGACGAAGACCGACGAGACCGGGGTGAACGCGGCGAACCGTCTTCTCCCGACGCCCGACCAGGAAGTGATGAAGCAGGTCAACCGGCGTTTCGTCACCGGGGTGACGGTGGTGACCGCCATGGACGGCGACCACCCACGAGGCCTGGCGGTGAACGCGTTCGCCAGCATCTCGCTCGACCCGCCGACGGTGATGGTGTGCGTACAGCGCACGTCGTCGACCTACGAGTGCCTGTTCCGGGCCTCCCACCTCGCGATCAACATCCTGTCGACCGAGCAACTGGACGTCGTCAAGCGCTTCGCGGCCAAGTCCGACGACAAGTTCAGCGGGCTCGACTGGGAGCCCGGCCGGTTCGGCAGCCCGCTGATCGGCCGGAGCAGCGCCCGGATGGAGGTGGAGATCCGTGAACGGCTGCAGGCCAGCACGCACACCATCTTCATCTGCCGCGTCGTGGACGCGGAGGTCAGCGACCGGACGCCGATGATCTACAGCGCCGGGGGGTTCTTCGACGGCGGAGCGCTCACCGTTCTACGTTGATGCCATGCACGGAGCCGATCGAGGTCCAGGGAAGGCCAGATGAGTAAGGCGAAACAGGCGGCCACCAACGGGAGTGCGCAGAGTCGCGTGATCACCGAGATGCGTCGCCGCATCATCAGCGGTGAACTCCCGGCGGGCGGCAGCCTGTCGGAGATCGCACTCGCGGAGTCCTTCGGCGTCAGCCGCACCCCCGTGCGCGAAGCGCTCAAACAGCTGCAGACCGAAGGGCTGGTCGAGATCCGGCCACGCGTGGGTACGTTCGTCACCGCGCCCTCGCGCCGCGAGATCACCGAGCTGTTCGAGATGAAGGAGCTCCTTGAAGGCGCGGCCGCGAGGCTGCTGGCCCGCCGGGGCCGGGTCCCCGAACTCGACCGCCTGCAGGCGAACCTCGTCGCTGCCGACGCCGCCGTCGCCGCCGACGACAAGCAGCGCTACGCCGAGCTCGTCGAGGAGTTCCACGAGCTGCTGATCACCGGCGCCGACAACGCCAAGCTCGAAGCGCACTACCGCATCCTCATGAACCAACTCGCCTACTCCCGCCTCGTGACCACCTCCCTCAGTCAGCCCGGCCGCCCCCTCCAGTCCGACCGCGAACACCACAACGTCCTCGACCTGATCATCGCCAAGGACGGCGACAGCGCGGAACGTGTCATGCGCGACCACGTCCGCGCCAGCCGCCTGGCCCTCATGGCGGGCCTCGACGCCATGGGCGGCACGTGACCTCTTGGACGATCACGTCTTCGGCTGGTGGCCGAAGCGGACCCCGTCGAGGTCGAAGGAGCGCACGGTCGGGTCCACGCGACGCTGGGGACGGGTGCGTACGGGGGCTGGGTCGATGGCCGGGGTCTCCTCGCCCGCCGCTGTGAGCCGGGCCAGGAGACGTGCGCGCAGGCTGTCGGCGAGCTCGCGGTGCGAGGTGAGGCCGGCGAGGTTGTCCAGCTCGTACGGGTCGTGGGCCAGGTCGTACAGCTCTGCCTCGACGTAGCGGGAGGCGGCCGGCTGCTCCCACGGGTCGGCATGGGGCGCGCTGACGTAGTACTTCCACCTCGATGTGCGCAGCGCGCGTCCGCACTCCGACTCGCTGACCTGGATCATCACGTCGTCCGGGCGGTCGGTGGCAGGGGCGGGGTCGCGCAGCAGCGGTAGGAAGGAGAGGCCCTGCATCTCCTCCGGTACGGCGAGGCCGGCCGCGTCCAGCAGGGTGGGTGGGAGGTCGAGCGTGGACAGGGGTGTCCGGACGACGCGGCCGCCCTCGAAGCCGGGGCCGCGCAGGGCGAGCGGTACGCGGATCGAGCCGTCGTGGCAGGAGCGCTTGTACTCGCTGTTGCGGGTCTTGAAGTGGCTGCCGTGGTCGGAGGTGAACGCGACGACGGTGTCGTCCAGCAGTTCCATGCTGCGCAGCGCGTCGAGCAGTCGGCCCAGGCCCTCGTCGACGCGGGCGATCTGGCCGAGGTAGCCCCCGAGATGACGATGGGCGCTGCCGCCGGCGGCGGAGAGCGCGGCGAGGTCGGGCGGCATCCAGCGGCCCTGGTGGCGCTCGGCGTAGCCGTCGGGGGCGGGAAAGCTGTCGACCTCGTTCTGGTGGTGGGGTTCGATGAGGGAGCAGAAGAGATAGAAGGGCTTCTCCGCGTGATCGGCGCAGAAGCGGATGGCAGCGTCGAAGAGGGCGTCGGAGCGGTAGCCGGGCAGCCGCACCGGGTCGCCCTGTTCGTCGTAGAGCACCGTGCGGTAGGCGTCCGAGGTGAACTCGAGGGTGTTCGCCCCCAGCCAGTGCCGGTAGCCGCCGCGCTGATGCTCCGGCACCGGGTCGCGGTCGGCCAGGTGCCATTTGCCGAGGTAGCCGGTGGTGTAACCGGCGGCACCGAAGTGGTGGGCGAGGGTGCGTACGGCGGACGGCAGGGGGATGCCGTTGCGGAACACCCCTGTGGTGGTCGGGTACTGGCCGGTCTGCAGTGCCGCCCGCGCGGGCGCGCACACGGGCTGCGGTGTGCAGGCGACCGTCGCGTGCGTACCGTGGCGCGCCATGCGGTCGAGGTTCGGGGTCAGGCCGAGCGGGTTGCCGGCCTCTCCCGTGGTGTCCCAGCGCTGCTGGTCGGTGAGGACGACGATGACGTTGGGGCGTCGCCGGGTCATCAAGTTCCTTCCTGACGTGGCCATTTGAGATCGGACATGGCTATTTGAGTCCGGTCAGTGTGATGCCCCGTACGAAGTAGCGCTGGCTGAGGACGAGCAGCACGGCAGTCGGGACGAAGGCGATGACCGAGCCGGCTGCGGTGAGATGCCAGAGCTGGAAGTGCTCCTCGCTGAACCTGGTCAGCCCGACCGGGATCGTCCGCATCGTCTCGTCGCTGGTGGCGACGAGCGGCCAGAGGAACTCGTTCCACTGGAAGACGAAGGTGAACAGCCCGAGGACGGCCAGCGCGGGCTTGGTCTGCGGGAGGATGATCCGCCAGTAGATGGTGAACTCCCCCGCGCCGTCCACCCGGGCCGCGTGGATGAGGTCGTCCGGGATCGGCTGGATGAACTGGCGCATGAGAAAGATCCCGAAGCCGTCCATCAGGAACGGCAGGACGAGCGCCTGGTAGCTGTCCAGCCAGCCGAGGTCGGAGAACATCACGTACAGCGGGATCATCCGCACGAAGAACGGGATCATGAGGGTGGCCAGGATCGCCACGAGCAGGGTGTTCCGGAACGGGAAGCGGAACTTCGCGAACACGTACCCGACCAGCGGGTCGAAGGCCAGATGCGCCAGCGTGATGGCCCCGGCCACGACCACACTGTTGACGATGAACCGGCCGAACGGCGCCTGCTCGAACAACTGCGCGTAGTTCTGGAACTGCGGGGAGTCCGGCCAGAGCACGGCCCCGCCGGACAGGGTCTCGCCCTGGGTCTGGAGCGACAGCGACACCATGTACAGCAGCGGGATGACGGTGAGCAGACAGGCCAGCGTGAGCATGACGTACGCGGCCACGCGCGAGGCCATCAGTACTGCACCTCCCCGCGCCGCCCGGCCCGCAGTTGCACCACCGTGAACGCCACGATGACGAGCATCAGCAGCACGGACAGGGCGGAGGAGTAACCGAAGTCGCGGTCGCGGAAGGCGGTCTCGTAGACGTGGTAGACGTACAGGTCCGTCTGCTTCGCCGGGCCGCCGCCGGTGATGATGTACGCCTGCCCGAAGGCCTGCAGCCCGGAGATGACGGCCATGACCGAGACGAACAGCGTGGTGGGCGCGAGCAGCGGCAGGGTGATGCTGAAAAACCGGCGCCAGGGCCCGGCGCCGTCCACCGTCGCGGCCTCGTAGTACACCTGGGGGATGCCCTGGAGCCCGGCCAGGAAGAGCATCATCGTGTAGCCGCTGATCATCCACAGGGTGACCGCGACGATGGTCGCCAGGGGGTGGGTGATGAGCCACTGCTGGGTGGGCAGGCCGAGTTCGTCGAGGACCCGGTTCAGGATGCCGGTCTGCGGGTCGAGGATGTTCTGCCACAGCAGTCCGATGACCGCGATCGAGGTGAGGTAGGGCACGAGGAGCGCCAGCCGGAAGAGCGTACGGCCGCGCAGTTGACGGTTGGCCAGCAGCGCGAGGGCCAGTCCCAGCACGATCGCGCCGACCGTCGTGCCCACGGCGAAGAGCAGGGTGACCTTGAAGGAGTTGCGGGCCGCCGGGTCGCGGAACGCGTCGGCGTAGTTGCCGAGGCCGTCGAACCGGTCGGCGTGCGGGCCGGTGAGGGTGCTGGTGTTGAGGATGTCGGCGATGGGTGTGTAGAAGAAGACCGCGAAGAACACGAGCGCGGGCGCCAGGAACAGATAGGCGGTCCGGGCTTCACGGCGGGCGATCGGGGTTCTCCGCGCCTCGGGCACGGCGCGCGGCGCAGGGGATCGCATACGCTGCCGTCCCCCGTCAGTCCGCGATGATGGCGCGAGCGGTGTCGGTGTACTCCCGATACGCCGACGGCACGGACTCCCCCGTCATCAGCACGCTCTGGTACAGGGTCTTCCACGCCTGGTCGAGTTCGGTGCCCTTGCCACTGAGGTACGTCTGCGGATGCGCGTCCTCCGCATAGGTGAGCCCCTGGGCGAACGCGGCGATGTCCGCGTTTCCCTTCACCTCGGGCTTCGCGGCCCAGGACCTGCGCGGCATCAGCATGCCGGTCTCCGCGGTGGCCGCCAGCTCGGTTTCGAGTGTGGTCAGGCGTTTGATGAAGTCCCAGGACAGGTCCGGCCGGGGCGCCTTCTTCGGGATGAACATGCTCGTGCCCGCGAGGATCGTGGACTGCCGGCGTCCCGTGGGCATCTGGGCGATGCCGTACTCCAGATCGGGCGAGGACTGCTTGATCACCGGCAGGTCCCAGGGCCCGGTGACGATCATGGCCGCCCGTTTCGCCGAGAGCGCCTTCTGCGGGGCGGAGTAGTCCTTGCTGGGCACCGGGACCGGCGAGACCTCGTGCCGGTGCACCAGGTCGGCCTGGAACTGCAGCGCCTCCATCGCGGCGTCCTGGGGCTGCATCACCTTCTTGGTTGTGTGGTTGTAGTCGAGCACCCCGTTCTGCAGCATCCACGGCCAGCCGTACGCCTGGTCCTGGTTGAGCTGTAGTCCGTACACGCCGTCGTGGGTCAGCTCCTTGGCGACGTCCACGACCTCGTCCCAGGTCGTCGGCGGCCGGACGCCGGCGTCGGCGAACATCTCCCTGTTGTAGACGAGCAGTTGGCAGGTCATGTGCAGCTGGATGCCGTACACCTCGCCCGCGTGGGTGTTGTGCCGCACCGTCGCGGGCTGCCAGTCGTCCGGGAAGCCCATGGCCTTGCCGTCCTCGTCGAGGTACTTCCGCAGCGACAGCGCGTCCCCGCTCAGGGCGTACCGCTGCGCCCAGCCGCCCGGTTCCTCCAGCACATCCGGGGCCCGGCCCGCCTGCAGGTCGGCGAGCAGCCGCGTCTCCAGCTCCTCCCACTGGTACATCTGCATCCGGACGGTGACGCCGTGCTCCTCCTCGAACTCCTTGATGACCTTCTGGTACGCCTCGTAGTGGTGCCCGGGGTTCCAATAGACCGTGAACGTGCCGTCCTCGCCGCCGCCCGGCGCGGAGTCCGACTCGGGCGCGCCCGAACCGCAGGCGGCCAGCCCGGCGGCCGCGGCGGCGGCCCCGGCCAGGCCGAGCACTCGGCGGCGGCTGATCCCTGGAGCGTCGCTGGCGGACATGTGGTGCTCCTCTCGGGGGTTACGGGGGTACTGCGGGGATGGCGCCTCTCATGCCGAATCGCGGCGGATGAACGACCAGGACAGGACCAGTTCCCGCTCGGCGGGCGGGAGTTCGGACGTCAGCCGGTCGAAGAGCAGCCGGACCACGCCCGAGTAGTCCAGGTGCGGCTGGCCGACGGTGCTCAGCGCCGGCTTGACGATCTCCCCCTCGGGCAGATTGCCGACGCCGACGACGGCCACGTCACCGGGCACATTGCGGCCGGAGTCGCGCACGGCCCATATGGCGCTGATCGCGGCCCGGTCGGAGGTCGCGAAGACGGCGTCCGGCGGATCGGGCAACCGCAGCAGGGCTTCGACGGCGCGGTAGCCGGAGACCCGGTCGTCCGCGCCTGACACGATGAGCGCCTCGTCGCGCGCGAGGCCGTGCCGACGCAGGGCGTCGACGTAGGCCGCGTACCGCTCGTGCGCCTCGCCGTCCGGCTCCCTGCCGGTGCGGTGGCCGACGAACGCCACGCGTCGCCGCCCGCTGGTGATCAGGTGGTCCAGCGCCTCGCCGCAGACCTGCCGCTCCGGTGTGCGCACCACGTCGAAGCCGTCCGGGGCCACCCCGTTGTCGATGACGGTCATCGCGAGGCGGCTGCGCACGAGTGAGTCCAGGTCCAGCGCGGGCAGGAACCGCTCCGCCCAGATCAGCGCCCCGTCCGCGATGCCGCGCCGCAGCAGCGCGTGCGCCTGGGCCGCGCGGGTTGCCGAGTCGGCGACGAGCGTGATCACGCCGTATCCGGCGGTGTCGGCCGCGGCATGCAGCTCCCGGGCCAGTTCGTCGTACGTCGGTACGCCGATGGATCCGACGACCAGACAGACCCGCTCGGTGCGCTGCGTGCGCAGACCGCGCGCGGAGCTGCTGGGGGCGTAGCCGAGTTCGCGCACCACGGCGAGGACGCGTTCCCGGGTGCCGGCGCCCACCCGGCCGTCATGTCCGTTGACCACATAGCTGACCGTCGCCACCGACACCCCGGCGCGAGCGGCCACCTCACGCACGGTCGGGCGGCTCCGCTTCGGCATGTTATACGTTTAAGCTAGAAGGGCCCTGGGACGTCAACCCCCTTGACGCGCAAGGGGGATGCTGATGCCCTGCGGGTGCGGCCGACCTTGGTTCATTGCCTGCGGCGGGCGGGCGGCAGGAATACCGGCGGGACGCCCGCGGTGACGGTGTTGCTGATGGTGCCGATGCCCTCGACCGTCATGGTGACGGTGTCGCCGAGGGTGAGGGGCGGTGGCTCCAGGACACCGTTGCGACCCCAGAGTTCGGCCAGACAGCCGCCGTTGCCGCACGTGCCCGAGCCCAGGACGTCGCCGGGACGGACCCAGGTGCCTCGGGAGGCGTAGGCCACCATCTCCTCGAACGTCCACGCCATGTTGACCGGCCGGTCCTGCCCGACCATCTCACACTGCTCGACGATCCTGCGCTGGACCCGCGAGAAACCGGCCCCCTTCGACCTCCACCAGCGCCTCGACAGCACGCTCGACATCATCCTGCGAGGGCTCCTTGCCCAGCCGGCGAACGCCACGAGCCCTGACGAGCAGGCGCCGGAGGAACAGCGAACACAGCAGCAAGGGCGCCGGGTTCAGGTCGCTGATCCCGGCGCCCTTCAAACGCAGCGAGCGGCGTCGTCGAACGCGCCGGCGGTAACAGCCGCCGTCAGGCGGACGGCGCGCCGGTGAGGACTTCCACTCGGCCGGTGTCGAGCGAGTAGTAGGCGCTGACCACGGCCAGGGCACCCTTCTTGACCATCGGGGCAAGGTCGGCGTTGGACCGCAGGGTGGCGCAGGTCTGCTTGGTGTGGATGCGGATCATGGCGTCGACCGGGTCGGAGTGCTTGCCCCTCGCCGTCTCCTCGTAGGCCGGCTTCAGGGCCTCGGCGATGGCCTGCAGATTGCCGGGCAGTTCCTTGCCTTCCCTGAGTGCCTTGTACGCCGCCTTGATGGCACCGCAGCGCTGGTGCCCGAGGACGACGATCAGCGGGGTTCCCGATGTCATGGGCCCGTACTCGACGGATCCGGTTACCACCGAGTCGACCACCTGCCCGCCGGTGCGCATCACGAAGACGTCGCCTAGGCCGGTGTCGAAGAGGAGCTCCGGCGGCACCCGGGAGTCGATGCAGGCGAGGATCACACCGAAGGGGTCCTGCTCCTCGGCGACGAACTCGCGGCGGCGGGGGTCCCGGTCGGGATGCTGAAGTGTCCCGTCGACCCAGCGCTTGTTGCCTTCCATCAGCCTCGCGAACGCCGCCCAGGGGGAGTCCGGCTGCCCGCTCGCGGCGGCCGAGGGAGCCTTCGCCGCGGCCGTCGCGCCCGCTGCCGTCCCGGCCTTCGCGCTCTCCGCCTTCGCGCTCTCCGCCTTCGACGAACAGCCGGTGATCAGGGCCGCGGTGGCTACCAGCCCTCCGGTGAGGATGGCCCTCCGCTGAGGTTGTCCAGTTCCGTGCATGGGTCTTCCGCCTTCAGTTCGCACAACCGCGTTCAAAGCGCTTGGAATCTTGGAGGGCGCAGTGTGGCAGACAGCTGTGGGGCTGCCATGAGCGATGCGACACCCGATGTTCACCTGTCGGCGACGGCCGCACGGCCGGCTCCCCGATACTTCACAGCCGCTTCGCAGGCCGCCCGCCCTTCGCCCTGTTTGCCCAGGAGGTGCCGTGAGGCAGCTGTGATGTGAGAAGGGGGCGATCAAAGACGGCGGACGGATACGGCGAAGGGGCCGCGGGACCGGCCTCGCGACCTCACCACCTCCCGGCCCGCTCCCCGTGATCGACGTGTTCGCCGGTCAGCGAGCCGCGCCCTCGGCCCGGCCGGCCACGATGGCACGCGTGGGCAGCCTGCCCGTGTCAGGCGCTGGGCCAAGTGACACAGAGGGTCGGACGAGTCGTCGAGGAGGAGCAGCAGCCGCGGCACGGCGCTGTCGTCGCCGGCAGCCTCGTCGGACACGTCCCGCTGCCGCCCGACGCCTGGCACGCTCCCCCGCTCTCGACTTCACTCGAGCGGGGGACCCCACGCCATCGCGCGGCCCGCCCTCCGGGCGGACGACGGGAGGGCGACGAGAGGTCAATAGACCTGGCTGCCGCCGGTGACCAGCACGCCTTTTCCGTCGAGCTCCAGATTCATTGCGCGGCCCTTCGCAGCGCCTCGCCAGACCCGTCTTGTGGCGCATCTCTCAGCACATCCGGGTTGTGGACATTGATCGGCTCACCCTGGGCGAAGGCCAGGATCTGGTCGAAGGCGTTGCCGTAGAAGAACTCGTAGTTGTCGCGCTCGACGAAGCCGATGTGCGGTGTGCACAGGGCGTTCGGCAACCCCAGCAGGGGGTCGTCCGGGTCGGTCAGCGGCTCGTGTTCGAACACGTCGACCGCCGCCTTGCCGGGCCGGCCGGCCCGCAACGCCTCGACGAGCGCCCCGGGCCGGATCAGCTCCGCCCGGCTGGTGTTCACCAGCAGAGCCGTCGGCTTCATCAGGGCGAGGTCGTCGGGGCCGATCAGGCCGGTCGTCGCCGCGTTCAGGCGCAGATGCAGGCTCAGCACGTCCGACTGCTCGAACAGGGCCTGCCTGCTCTCGGCGACCCGGAAGCCCGCTTCCCTCGCCCGGTCCAGTGAGCCCTCCCGGCCCCAGACCAGCGGCTCCATGCCGAACGCCACACCGATCTGAGCGACCATCGAGCCGATCCGCCCGAAGCCGTAGACCCCCAGCGCCCGACCGCGCAGCCCCAGCCCCACGGTGCTCTGCCAGCGGCCCTCGCGCAGCGCGGCGCTCTCGAACGGGATGTCGCGCATGGCGGCGAGGATCAGGCCCCAGGTGAGCTCCACGGTGGGGTAGGACGGGCGTGCGGTCAGCGCCGAGGAGACGATCACGCCGTGCCGGGTGCACGCGTCGAGGTCGATGTGCGGTATCTGGCCGTTCTGGCTGATCAGCTTGAGGTTCGGCAGACGATCGAGCAGCGCTTCGTCCACCTTGGTGCGCTCGCGCAACAGCACCAGAACGTCGGCGTCGGCCAGGCGCTCGGCCAGCACGTCCACGTCGGACACGAAGTCGTTCCAGATCGTGACGTCATGGCCCTCCAGCTTGCCGAAGCAGTCCAGCGTACGGACGACGTCCTGGTAGTCGTCGAGAACGGAGACACGCAGGCTCCGCGAGGATTCGGTCATGGCACGCATTCGTCATTGCCTCACGGGTTCGTCGAAAGGTCGGCTACGACAGTACCGGCGTCGATCGCGGCACACCCCTGATCCCCGACGGCCACGATGGGCCAAGAATGATCGAGGGGCTGTTCGGATTGCTCCGAACAGCCCCTCGATCTGCGACTCCTTCGAGTCGGGACGACAGGATTTGAACCTGCGACCCCTTGACCCCCAGGAGTAGGGGTAATCCCTTTTGTCTGCACATACGGTGAGAAATCAAGGAGCATGACGTGCGGCGCCGCGCGTACCGTTCAGGTGCGCGGACACCGTCTGGTCCCCAACTGGTCCCCATGGGGCATGTCCGTGATGAACCTCCCCTCGTAGCGTGGAGACCGTGACCGGAGGGATAGTTGAGGGTCGTGGGATCCAGGAAGC
>NZ_VTHJ01000097.1 GCF_008386495.1 Streptomyces tailanensis
CCGCGCCCCTTAAGGGGCGCGGGGAACTGCGCGACCAGCCCCCACCCACCCGCACCCGCCAACCCACCGACTGGACCGAGCTCTCAGGCGAAGCAGGGTCGAAGGGGCGGCAGCCCCTCGGGATGGGAATGGGTAGGGGCGGCGGGGGCGAGGAAACCCCGAGACACCCCTCAGGTGAGGAAGTCCCGGGCGATCCGTTCCGCCACGTCTTCCAGGATCGGGCCCGGCTCGGCGATGCAGCGCTCCACGTCGGGCTCGACATCGGTCAACGGATACGCCCGCCGGATCCCCGCCCGCCCCAGCGCCTCCGGGGGGAGGGCGAGACGGCCGCAGACCGCTACGACCTCCTTGTCGGCAGCTCGGGCGGCCGCCGCGACGCCCGCCGGAGCCTTCCCGTGGAGGGTCTGTTCGTCCAGGGAGCCCTCGCCGGTGATGACGAGCGTCGCCTTCTCCAGCGCCTCCGCGAAGCCCAAGACATCGAGCATGACCTCGATGCCGGGGCGGAACCGGGCGCCGAGGATGAGCGCGCCGTAGCCGATACCGCCCGCGGCGCCCGCACCAGGCGCGACGGCGTGCTCGGCGGCACGGCCACCGAGCGTCGTCTCCAGCACGGTCGCGAAGTGGCCCAGCGCCGCATCCAGCGTCGCAACGTCCTCGGGGCCCGCCCCCTTCTGCGGCCCGTACACGGCGGGCGCGCCCTTCGGCCCGGTCAGCGGGTTATCCACATCGCTGGCCAGGACGAAGTCGACCGCGCCGGAGCCCAGCCGGGGGTCGAGGCCCGAAAGGTCGGCGGTGACCAGGTCACGCAGGCCTCCCCCACCCGGCCCGACCGGCTCACCGGCGGCGTCGAGGAACCGCGCGCCGAGCGCGGCGAGCATCCCCGCACCACCGTCCGTTGTCGCGCTCCCGCCCACGCCGAACACAATGGTCCGCGCACCGGCGTCCAGCGCGGCACGCAGCAGCTCCCCGGCCCCGTACGTCGACGCCGTGAGCGGCGCGAAGACCCCGGCGGGCAGCCGCTGCAACCCGCTGGCCTCGGCCATCTCGACCACGGCGGTGTCGCCGCGCAGCGCATACGCGGCGGTGACGGGCTCGCCCAGCGGCCCGGCGACCCGTACCTCGCGGCGTTCGAATCCGGCCGCGATCGCCGCGGCCACGGTGCCGTCGCCCCCGTCGGCCACCGGCAGCGCCTCGACCTCCAGGGTGGGCAGCACCCGGCGCAGGCCCGCCGTGACCCGCTCGGCGACCTGGACGGCCGTCAGCGTGCCCTTGAACTTGTCCGCGGCGATCAGCACCCGCGGGGTTGCCGTCTCAGCGTCGATCCCGTCCACAGCGGCGTTCGCCACCTTGCATTCCCCTCGCTCATCAGGCCTTGCGCACGTCAAGGCAGTTGCGCCGCTGTGACCCTAACCGCCCCGGGCCACGTCCGCCATGCCGCGTATCGCCCATCGAACACCACGGGCCCACGCCGACGCCGTACCGCACAGACGGCGCGGCCACCCCGACGCCGTACGGCGAATCCCGAGCGCCCCCGCCCGGAATCGGGTAGACCTTCAGCCATGACCGCCATGACCCCCATGACCCCTGTGGGCACCGAACTCGCCGACCGCGTTCTCGGGGGCTGGCTGGGCCGGATCGCGGGCAACATGCTCGGGAAGCCGGTCGAGCAGGGCGACCACTGGACGCGGGAGCGCATCGACCGCTATCTGCGGCAGGCCGATGCCCTGCCCCTGACCGACTACCTCCCGGAGCCGGCCGACGAGAGCGACGCGCTCGCGCTGCGCCCCGAGTGGAGGGAGTGCGTACGCGGCCGTATCCACGGCAGCTGCCGCGACGACGACGTCGACTACGCGATCCTCGGCCTGCACCTCCTGGAGACACACGGTTTCGGCTTCAGCACCGAGCAGGTCGGCGACCTGTGGCTGCTGCGGCTGCCGTATCTGCAGACGTTCACGGCGGAACGGGCGGCCTACCGCAACCTCGCGAACGGTCTGAAGCCGCCGCTGACCGCCACGTACGAAAACCCCTACCAGGAGTGGATCGGCGCCCTCATCCGGGCCGACGTCCACGGCTGGACCTGCCCGGGCGCGCCCGGTCGCGCCGCATCGCTGGCCCGCCGCGACGCGGTGCTGTCGCACACCGGCAACGGGGTGTACGGGGCGATGTGGGCGGCGGCGCTGATCTCGGCGGCGTTCACGGCGCCCACCGTGCGGGAGGCCCTGGACCAGGCGTTGACGGTCGTCCCGGCGAGCAGTCGCCTCGCCCGTACCGTGCGGCGGGTCGTCTCGCTGTACGACACCGGGCTGGCCTGGGAGGACACGCTCACCACGGTGGGCAAAGAGACCGCCGGGCTGGGGTGGATCCACACCATCCCGAACGTCGCGGTGCTCACAGCCGGGCTGCTCTACGGCGAGGGCGACTTCACCCGCACCATCGCGCTGACCGTCCGCGGCGGCCTGGACACCGACTCGAACGGCGCGACCGCCGGTTCGGTGGCCGGTGTGCTGTGCGGGGCGGCGGCGATCCCGGACCGGTGGAAGGAGCCCCTGGAGGACACCGTACGCAGCGCCGTGTTCGGCTTCGACGGGGTACGGATCAGCGAACTCGCCGAACGGACGGTGCGGTTGACGGAGGCCGGAGGGCCGTGGGGGTGAGGGCTGCCGCCGCTACGTCTTCCGTGACAGTGAAGGGCGGCCCCTGCTCGTGGAGCACCCAACTGCCATGAGGAATGGGCGCTCCCAGGCGGCACGATCGAGTCGGACGACGGGGAGACACCAAGACAGGGCGCGCGGCGCGAGACCGCCGAGGAGATCGAACTGGACGTCGAGTTGGGCCGGCTGCTCGCGGTGGACTGGGTGCACGGGGCCGGGCGGCCGCCGCTGGTGGCCTACCCGTATGACGGCGGGGTGCTGAGCCAGTAGGGCGAGGAGGGCCTGAAGAGGAGCCGGCTGCAAGAGGAGGAGCTTCTCTCCTGGCGGCTCGTGCCACGCGCCGAACTGGGGAACCAGGTCGACTGAGGGGAGGGGACGAAGATCGGCCACGGAGGGGGTGGTTCCGTGGTCGGCGGCAGGTGACAGGAGTCAACTGACGTACCGTCAACTTCCCTTGTACAGAACGTGAGATGGGTGTGCGCTTCAATTAATAGAACTTTAAAGCGCTGGCTGAAAACGCTCCCCGTCCGCCACTTGAGCCTCTAGGCTGACGTAAACCCCGTTCGAGCGGCCCCGCCCGCTGCGCGCGGCTTCGGCAGGATGCGGGGCGTCTGGGAGTGGTCTCCGGGAGCCGCCCGGACAAGCCGGTCTCCCCCCCACCCACGGGTCGCTTCTCGCCCGTCATCACCGAGAACAGGCAGCTGAGGTCATGGAACCACTGGGCCCCGACGATCCCCAGGTACTAGGTCCCTACCGTCTCGGGGCACGGCTCGGTGCAGGAGGGATGGGGCGGGTCTACCTGGCTCGGACCCCGGAGGGACGGATTCTGGCGGTCAAGGCCATCCGTCCCGAGCTGATGGGGGACAGGAACTTCCGCATCCGGTTCCGCCGTGAGGTGGAGGCCGCGGGCGCGGTCGGCGGCAGATTCACGGCGCCCGTGGTGGACGCCGACCCGGACGGCGCCACGCCCTGGCTGGCCACCGAGTACATAGCCGGGCCCACCCTGGCCGAGGCGGTCGCCGAGCACGGCCCGCTGCCGGTGGAATCGGTGCTCGTGCTGGGCGCCGGCATCGCTGAGGCGCTCATCTCGGTGCAGGCCGCCGGGCTGGTGCACCGCGACCTCAAGCCGTCCAACGTGCTGCTCGCCGCCGACGGCCCCCGCGTCATCGACTTCGGCATCGTCCGCGCGACCGACGGCTACGACCTCACCCGCTCCGGGGCCCTGTTCGGCTCCTTCGAGTACATGTGTCCCGAGCAGGCCACGGGCGAGCCGCTGGGTCCCGAAGGAGACATCTTCTCCCTCGGCTCGGTCCTCACGTACGCCGCGTCCGGGCACGCCCCGTTCAGCGGAACCGCGGCGGCCACCCTCCTCTACCAGGTCGTGCACAGCCCACCCGACCTGACGGGCGTACCCGATCCACTGGACAAGATCATCCACCTCTGTCTCACCAAGGACCCACGGCTGCGGATCACCCCGGACAAGCTGGCCGCGGCCTGCGCGCCCGGCGGGGTGGAGCAGATGACGGAGGACGGCTGGCTGCCGCCTCCGGTGACCACCTCGATCGCGCTGCGCACGGCGGCGGTGGAGACCCTCGGCACCACGCCGGGCGCCCCGGCCGGGGTGCCCTCCGCCGGCGCGGACGAGCGGGTGGCGTACGCGAACGACCCGGTCCCGTACGCGTACGGCCAGGGCCCGGACGACACCCCGGTGCCGCGCCCCCTGCGCGACTCCGGCGCGCCGTACGCCTCCTCCTCCTCCTCCTCCTCCTCCTCCGACAGGCCCGGCTGCGCGGACAAGGCGCCGATCGTCGCCGACCCGCCGGGACCGGCCCCCTACGCCGTCCCGGGGGACATCACACCGGACGGCCCCGCCTCACCCGGGCATCGCCGGGGCCTCCCCCGGCCCGGGCCGTCCCGGCGTACGGTTCTCGCCGCGTCGGCGGGCGCCACCGCCGTCGCCGTGGGCGCCGCGCTGCTGCTCACCCGCGGAGAGGAACCCGCCGCACAGTCCGTACTGCCGCTCGGCCCGGCCCCGAAGCCGGCCTGGACCTTCCGCGGTGATCCGCTGCTCCAGGCACCGGCCGTCTTCCACGAGGGGACAGCCCTGGTGAAGAGCCGCCCGGGTGACATGCTCTGCCTCGACCTCAAGGACGGCACCCGGCCCAAGTGGGTGTACGAGGGCATCAGTACCTCGGCCACCCCGGCCATACTGGCCTTCGACGCGGCGGTCGCGCTGGGCGAGGGCTCAACGGTGATCGGTATCGACCCCGCCGACGGGACGGAACGTTTCACCCTCGACTTCGGGCCGGACTTCCGCTTCGACACACTGCTCGGCAGGACCAGCGACCGTACCCTTTCCGTCCTCGGTGTCCGGCTCCAGCGCGAGTCCGAAGACCAGGGCAACGCGACGTCCACGGACACCGTGTTCTCCGTGGACCTCGCGGCCCGCCGGGCCGAGGTCATCCCCATCAGCCCGGAGGACGTCGGCGTCCGGCTGTTGCCGGTCATCATCCCCGGCTACTTCGTCTACGCCGACGGCCTGCGCAACGTGACGGTCCGCAGCACCGAGAGATCCGGCGTCGTCTGGCGGCACCCTGTCGGCTACGCCCTCCGGCCGGGCCTCGCCGTGCTCGACCGTACGGTGTTCGCCATCGGCCGCGAACTCAGGGCGCTGAACCTCCTCGACGGCAAGGCCCGCTGGCGGGTGACACCGGACAGCGGCCAGTTCGCCTCGCTCGGCGCCCAAGGCAACACGGTGTACGTCACCGGCACGAACCCCTCCGGCGTCTACGCCTTCAACGCCGCGACCGGCACCCGGCGTTGGTTCTGTCCCACCCCTCGCCTCAACGTCGACCTGCCGATCACCGCGGGCCCCGAGGCGCTCTACGTCCCCGCCTACAAGAACAGGAACGGCTTCTACGCGATCGACGCCGCCCGCGGCAGCCTGCTGTGGAACTTCACCGACGGCGTGGAGACCGGCGTCAACCAGTGGCAGCTCGCCGTCGACGGCACCGGCCGCCTGGTCGCCCAGCACTACGACCGCACGTACGGCTTTGCGGCACCCTGAGCGGCACCCACGGCAGACTGGCAGGGGCCCCTCGCGCACCACCGCGAGGAACCCCTGCCGGTCTGCCGGTTGACTTCTTACCGTCGGCCTCTCTTACCGCATCACTTGTCGGGCTTGTAGAAGGCGTAGACGGCCGAGTAGGGGACGCTGGTCTGGTCGGTACCGCTGCAGGCGGTGGTGGGGGCGACGCCGCCGCGGGTGTCGAGGCGCTGGATGTAGGAGACGTCGGCGAAGATCCCGGTGCCGCGCGTGGCGGTCGCCTGGAGGAGCAGTTCGGGGATGGTGCCGGGCTTGGGGGAGTTGGCGACGGCGGCGGCGTTGACCGCGCTGCCGTCCACCGTGGACACCCAGACGGGGCCGCGGGAGTGCAGGGCGACGGTCCGGTGGGAGGGGTCCTTCTTGGCCCAGAGGGTGGCGGCGGGCTCCAACAGCTTCCAGGCGCCGTCGGTGCAGGTGTAGGTCTGGACACCTTCCGCGGCGAGAACACTGGTGAGCCGGTTGCCGTCGGGAACCTTCAACGCGGGCGGGACGTCGACACCCGCGCGGGTGGACTTCGACTCCGCGGGCTTCGACTCGGCGGCCTGGCCGATCGTCGCGCTCAGGAGAGTACCGGTGGTCACGGCGGCGAGAGCCGTGGTGGTGAGGATGAGACGTTTGGTGAGCCTCATCAGCTGTGTGTCTCCAAAACGATTTCTGTGGGGGCCGCGCAGATGGCGGGACACGGTGTCCCTGTGGGGACCGCCGAGGGTCACGTCATGTCCGCCGTACTGGGAACGTTGACGGATCATCACGCCGCGCGAGTACGAAGTATGTCGGGACGGGTTCCGGCCCCACAAGGGACTGCGGGGCACCCGACCGGAGCAGTCATATCCATTCGCCCCGAGCAGACATGAGCCCTACTGTCGGCCCATGACCAAGCCTCTCGTCGCCATCCTCAGCGGCGCCGGTATTTCCACGGACTCCGGCATCCCGGACTACCGCGGTCCCAACGGGCTGTGGCGGCGGGATCCGGCGGCCGAGAAGCTCGTGACGTACGAGTACTACATGAGTGATCCGGAGATCCGGCGCCGTTCATGGCAGATGCGGCGGCAGAGCGAGACGCTGAAGGCGGAGCCGAACGCCGCGCACCTGGCCGTCGCCGAGCTGGAGCGGTCCGGGGTGCCGGTGCGGGTGATCACACAGAACGTGGACGGACTCCACCAGCTCGCCGGGATGCCAACTCGTAAGGTCCTCGAACTGCACGGCACCGCACGTGCTGTCGTCTGCACCCAGTGCCATGCGCGCGGGCCGATGGAAGACGCCCTCGCCCGCGTCGAGGCCGGCGAGGACGACCCGCCCTGCCTGGAGTGCGGAGGTGTACTGAAGTCGGCGACCGTGATGTTCGGCGAACGCCTCGACCCGGTCGTGCTGGGCGAGGCCGTCGCGATCACCAAGGCCTGCCAGATCTTCATCGCCGTCGGCACCAGCCTCCAGGTCCAGCCCGCCGCCGGGCTCGCCGGCATCGCCGCCGACCACGGCGCCCGCCTGATCATCGTCAACGCCGAGCCCACCCCGTACGACGACCTCGCCGACGAAGTCGTACGTGAACCCATCGGCACCGCCCTCCCGGAGCTGCTGCGCACGCTGCGCGACGCCGATCAGGCGGACGGCTAGAAGAGCGTTGCTCCGCTCTCGAAGTTCAGCAGGCGCTTCTTGCGGTCCAGGCCGCCGCCGTATCCCGTGAGGCCGCCGCTCGCGCCGACGACCCGGTGGCAGGGCACGATGATGCCGATCGGGTTCTTGCCGTTGGCGAGTCCGACCGCACGGGAGGCGGCGGGGTTGCCGAGGCTTTCGGCCAGTTCGCCGTACGAGCGGGTCTCGCCGTAGGGGATGCGCTGGAGTTGCTGCCAGACGGAGCGTTGGAACGGCGTTCCGCTCAGCCGCAGTTCCAGCGTGAACTCCTTCAACTCCCCCGCGAAATAGGCCTCCAGCTGTTCCTCGGTCTCGGCGAAGAGCGTGTCGCCGCGTTCACCGAAGCTCTCCTCCGGCGGGCGGTGACGTTGTTCGGTCATGTAGAGGCCGCTCAGGACGCCGTCGTCGGCGACGAGGGTGAGGGGGCCGTAGGGGCTGTCGATGATCGTGTGTTTCTTCTGCTCATTCATGGCTGTCCTTCATGATCGGCCTACATGACCGTCCTTCTGTTTCCTTACAGCGGAAGGAAGTTGATCGGGTGGCTGTCCGTCGCCCACAGGTACTGGACCGCGTACGCCCGCCACGGCCGCCAGGCCGCCGCGCGGGCCGTGAGCGCGGCCGGGGTGGACGGCAGGCCCAGCTCCTGTGCCGCGCGCCGGATCCCGAGGTCGGTGGCGAGGAAGGCGTCCGGATCGCCGAGGGCTCGCATGGCGATGACGTCGACGGTCCAGGGGCCGAAGCCGGGGAGGGCGAGGAGCTGGTCGCGGGTCTCCGCCCAGTCGCTGTCCACGCCCAAGTGCAGGTCACCGTCGGCGAGTTGGCGGATGAGGGTGGTGAAGGTGGTCCGACGGGTGCGGGGCATCGCGAGAGTCTCGGGGTCCACGGCCGCGAGCGCCTCGGGCGACGGGAAGAGATGGGTGAGGCCGCCCTCGGGGTCGTGGACGGGTTCGCCGTGCGCGGTGACCAGCCGGGCCGCGTGGGTGCGGGCGGCGGCCGTGGACACCTGCTGGCCGAGCACCGCCCGTACGGCGAACTCGGCTTCGTCGACGGTACGCGGCACCCGGCGCCCCGGCGCCTTGTCCACCAGCGGCGCTAGCACCGGGTCGGTGCGCAGCTGCTCGTCGACGGCGACCGGGTCGGCGTCCAGGTCCAGCATGCGGCGGCAGCGGCTGATGGCGACGGGCAGGTCGCGCAGATCGCTGAGGGTGAGGCGGCAGCCGATGTGGTCGGGCTCCGGGGTGAGGCCGACGATGCCGTGGCCGTACGGAAGGCGGAGCGTGCGCCGGTACGCGCCGTCGCGCCACTCCTCCACTCCCGGTACGGCGGTCGCGGCGAGGTGACCGAAGAGGTTGTCCGGGTTGAGCGGGGCCCGGAAGGGCAGCCTGAGGCTCAATACACCGGACGTGCCGGGAGAGTTGGCCTGTCGCGTTCGGGTACGGGCCGCCCGTTCGCGCAGGTCGCTCGGCGACAGCGCGAAGACCTCCCGCACGGTGTCGTTGAACGTCCGGATCGACGCGAACCCGGCGGCGAACGCGATCTGCGCCATCGGCAGCGCGGTCGTCTCGATCAACAGCCGAGCGGTCTGTGCCCGCTGGGCCCGGGCGAGCGCGAGCGGCCCCGCCCCCAGCTCGGCCAGCAGCTGCCGCTCGATCTGCCGGGTGCTGTACCCGAGCCGCCGGGCCAGCCCCGGCACGCCCTCACGGTCCACCACCCCGTCCCCCACGAGCCGCATTGCCCGAGCCACCAGATCGGCCCGCTGGTCCCACTCGGGCGATCCCGGACTCGTGTCCGGCCGACACCGCTTGCACGCCCGGAACCCGGCCTGCTGACAGGCCGCCGCACTCGGATGGAACGTCATGTTCTCCGGCTTGGGCGGCACGACCGGACAACTCGGCCGACAGTAGATCATGGTGGTCAGCACCGCCGTGAAGAACCACCCGTCGAACCGAGCGTCCTTCGACTGCACGGCCCGCACGCACCGCTCGACGTCCTCATACATCCCGTTCCGCATGGCTCAAGGATCGGGGATGGGAAGGAGGGAGGCTGGCGGGAATCCGACATCAAGGTAGGGCTGACCTCGGAACCGCCGGGTGCCGTTTAGGGGCTCGGGGCTGTATCAATGTGCGGCTCCGCCGCGTGGGCGCGACCAGCCCACGACAACCCGCAGTCGCCCCGACACCTGAAGCCCCTCCCCTTTAGGCGAACTAACCCACAGCCCGCCGCCAAGCAGCCTCCCGAAGCAACCGCAGCCCATTCAGGCCCACCAACACAGTCGACCCCTCATGCCCCGCCACCCCGAGCGGCAACGGCAGATGCCCCACCAGATCCCACACCACCAGCACGGCAATGCACACCCCCGCGATCACCAGGTTCTGCACCACCAACCGCCGAGCAGCCCGAGACAGCCGTACGACCGCGGGAATCGCGACAAGCTCGTCGCGCACCACCACCGCATCCGCCGTCTCCAGCGCCAGATCGGACCCCGCACGCCCCATCGCCACCCCAGAGTGCGCCGCGGCCAGCGCGGGCGCGTCGTTGACGCCGTCCCCGACGAACAGCACCTTCCCGTCGCCGCGCTGAAGCTCCCGTACGGCGTCCACCTTGTCCTCGGGCAGCAGCCCGGCGCGTACGTCGGTGATGCCGGTGTCGGCGGCCACCTGCGCGGCAGCGACCAGGTTGTCGCCGGTGAGCAGGACGGGCGACGAGCCGGCCACCGTCGTGAGCGCGGCGACGGCGGCCGGGGCGTCATGACGCAACCGGTCCATCAGCGTGACGGTCCCGACAGCAACCCCGTCCCGCTCCACGAGAACGGTGGTCCCGCCGGAGGCCTCCGCGTACTCCCCCGGCCGCCCGACCGTCACCACGCGCCCTGCGACCGTGGCGCGCACACCACGTCCGGGAGTCGCGGTGAACTCCTCGGCGGGGGCGACACTCAGCCCCCGGGCGCGGGCGGCGGCCACGACAGCCCGCGCCAGCGGATGCTCACTCGGGTGCTCGGCGGCCGCGGCCAGCGCGAGCAGCGTGTCCTCGTCGAGCCCGGAGCCCGGCAGCGGCCGTACGGCGGTGACCTCGGGTGTGCCCTCGGTCAGGGTGCCGGTCTTGTCGAGGGCGGCGACATCGATCTCGCCCAACCGCTCCATCACGACGGCGGACTTGACCAGAACACCGTGCCGGCCGGCGTTGGCGATGGCGGAGAGCAGCGGCGGCATGGTGGCGAGCACGACCGCGCACGGCGAGGCGACGATCATGAAGGTCATGGCGCGGAGCAGCGCGGCCGTGAGGTCCTCGCCGAAGGCCAGCGGCATGCCGAAGACGGCGAGGGTGGCGACGACGACCCCGACGGCGTACCGCTGTTCGACCTTCTCGATGAACAGCTGGGTCGGCGCCTTGGTGCGCGAGGCCTCCTCGACGAGGCTGACGATGCGGGCGATCACGGAGTCGGCCGGGTCGCGTTCGACGCGTACGCGCAGCGCGCCCGTACCGTTGAGGGTGCCCGCGAAGACCTCGTCGCCGGGGGCCTTGGGGACGGGCAGCGGTTCGCCGGTGATGGTGGCCTGGTCGGCCTCGCTCTCGCCGTCCAGGACCAGCCCGTCGGCGCCGATGCGCTCACCTGGGCGGACCAATACGACGTCACCGACGGCGAGTTGATCCGTCGGTACGGTCTCCTCGGCCGAGCCGTCGGCGGAGACCCGCGTGGCCGTCGTGGGCGCGAGGTCGAGCAGGCCGCGTACGGAGTCGGCGGTGCGGGCGGTGGCCAGGGCCTCCAGGGCGCCGGAGGTGGCGAAGATGACGATCAACAGGGCGCCGTCGAGGACCTGGCCGATCGCGGCGGCGCCGAGCGCCGCGACGATCATCAGCAGGTCGACGTCGAGGCTCTTCTCGCGCAGCGCCCGCAGCCCTTCGAGGGCGGGCTCCCAGCCGCCGGCCGCGTACGCGACGGCGTAGAGCGGGCCGTACAGCCAGGCGGAGGCGCCGGCGAGGTCCAGCGGGAAGGCGATCAGGAAGGCGACGGTCGACACCAGGGCCCAACGGGCTTCCGGCAGCGCGAGGACTCGGGTACGGCGTCGGGGGGCCGTCGACGTGGACGTACGGCGGACCGGTGACGGGGCAAGGGTGGCAGACACGGGCCACACCATACAGGAACACATGAAGACTCATTCATTCCTTCATGTGCGATGGGTAAGATACTCGCCATGGGTCATGGAGCCGTCACCGCCGCGCAGAACGCCCCGCAGGAGGCCACCGCTCGCGTGCGGCTGGACGCGGCCAACGTCGCCAAGGTGGCCACCACCCTCCAGGCCCTCTCCACCCCGTCCCGCCTGCTGATCCTGGCCCGCCTGCGCGAGGGCCCGCTCCCGGCGACCGAACTGGCCGCCGAGGTCGGCATGGAACAGTCCGCCTGCTCCCATCAGCTGCGCCTGCTGCGCAACCTGGGGTTGGTGGTGGGTGAGCGCCGGGGCCGTTCGGTGGTGTACGCGCTGCACGACCACCATGTCGCCGAGCTGCTGGACCAGGCCGTGTACCACGTGGAGCACTTGCGGCTGGGGATCAGCGACGCGCCTGAAGGGGACTGAGCCCCGAGCCCTAACCGCGGTGGTCGCGACTCTTCCAGTGTCCCGTCAGGCGAGCGGACCAGCGGGCAGCCCAGCCGGTCTCCTGGGGAGCGGGGTACCAGCAGTGGTGATCATCGGCCGCGCCACCGGAGTCGTCCCGTATTCCTATGGAGTACGGATCGTGTGGGACCGGCTGCATGGTTGCGGGCAGGTGGGGCTTGCCCAGTGCGGTGCACCAAGGGCAGGCGTCGGTGTCCGCACCAGGGCCGGTGGCGTGGTCGCCGTAGTCACGGATTCCCGAGACGTAGGGGTCGTGCCGTGGTCGATCAAGGCGGTCGGCCATGGGATGGCTCCATCTGAGGGGTGGGGTCGTCGGCCGGCGTACCGCGGACACGCGTCTGTGCGAGGTCGGGCTGGTGGCGCTGTGTGTGGCGGCTGCGATTCGGTCAGCGATACCGCTCCCCCTCCAGCACGATCGGCTCAGCCGGAACAACGTGAGCGGGACATGGCCGACACCCCTGTGGGGCTACGCCCGCCCTGCCGTCCCGCTCGGGCCCTCATGTTGGTAGATATTTCTACGCGCCGGAAGAGGTGGCGTGACCTGGCGAATACGTCCAACGTGTTCGAATATCGCCTACCCGTTCGCCCCCGAGGGTCGACGGGCACACGTCAGACGGCCCGCCCCAGGACGAGTGCACTCCGCAAGTGCGTTGTGTCGACTATGCACTCGGATGGGTGAACCGGACCGCGTGCCGTCGTAGTGGTCGGGGGTGGATGGTCCAGCATGAGGCCGCTTTGCCGCTATCCCCTGTCAGGAAGGTTCCTTCCGTCATGCCTGTCCCCGCCTCTCCTCGTCTCACCGGTCGGCTGTGGACGGTGCGGATCGTCCCACGTGGCCGACCCGCCGAAGGCATCTCCGGTCTGGAGTGCTCCGCGCCGGGCTGTGCGACGGTCACCAGCGAACGCCATCGGGTGCCCGCGCAGGCCCGCGCAGCGGCTCTGGCGCACTTGGCGGTCCACGCCCGTCAGGCGGGCGCGGCACGCGAGCGGGCTTCCTGCCGTTGCCGCGGCGAGGGCTGTGCTTGGCACACGACGCCTGGGCGGTGTGGCGGGAACGTGTGCCTGGCGGTGGTGCCGGATCGCTACGGACGGGTGTGGAGGCTTGCGGAGGTGTGCGCCCGGTGCGTGGCCGCCATTCCGCATACGAGGATTGTCTCTGCCGCGGCGCCGAAACCGGCGGCGACCGGGACTTCCGAGGCCCCGCCGCGAACGCGGCCGACGACAGTGCCGGAGGGCTTCACCGCTCCCGATACGTCTGGTGCTCCACGACAGCCAGTGACCCCTGAGCCGGAGCCGAAGCGAGAGCCGAAGCCAGCGCCGAAGCCAGTGGCTGAGACATCGCCGCCGCTCCCGGTCGTCAGTCCGGCATCGCCCGCTGCCGTGCCCCAGGCCAGAACCGAGAAGACCCCGGCTGCGGCTGCGGCTGCTCCTGCCGTACCGAAACCCCTGACCACACCGTCGGGCAGGCCGCTGCTGACGACCGGTCAGGCGGTGGCGCTCCGCCGCCTGTGGGATTATCTGGCCTCCCGCCGGCCGGGCAGTAGTACGGAGGCCAGGCTGCTGGCGTTGCTGTGTACGCCCAGGGCGGCACGCTCCGCGCAAGGAGCCGGCCGGGCCAACCTGCTCACCCAGGATCTGACGGGCCTGCTGAAGCTGACGGACCCGCGCGCGGCGGTGCGGGATCTGGTTGCCTGCGGGTGGCTGCAGGCCTCGGTCGAGGAGGTCATGGCCGCCGCGAAGCTGCCGGTGGAATGCGGCGTTCCGGACTTCGACGACCCGCAGGCGGCTCCGTTCCGGGTGGCCAAGAGCGCCCGTTCCCGGCTCTCCGGCTGGTGCATGCGGCTGCTGAGCCACAAGCGGCTGCGGAAGCGGTCGGCCGGGGTCCGGCTGGTCGCCGCGTACGCCGCCGCGCACGCCGCCTCCACCGGCGCGGGTGAGGCGGATCTGACGCACCTGGCCGCGGCCTGTCGGCTGACCGCCGAGGAGGCATCGGCGATTGCCGCCGACTTGCGGGAGGCCGGCTGGTTCACCGAGGTCGCAATTGCCGACGGCCGGATGCGCTACCAACTGGCCGAGGAGGTCTGGGGCTTCGCCGAGGCAGCGCCCCGGCCGCCCGCCGCTCCCGCACCGTCCGCCGCACAGAAGGCGCCTGCCCGGCGCAGCCCCAAGTCTCCGATCGATGATCAGATGCCGCTGGACGAACGGCTCCGTCTCGCACGTCAGAAACTTGGCGGGGGCCTGGCCGGTGATGTCGAACGCGCGCTGGGGTGCTCGCTGTGCGTGGACGAGGGCGTGGTCAATCACATCCCGGAGCCGAAGCACCTGCCCCGACGGCTGGAACTGACGTCCTACGCCACACGGACGGCCCTCAACGGGCGGCAGGCAGCCGTCCTGCAGGCCGTACTCGACCGCGTCGCGCGGACCGCCCCTCCAAGTGGTCCGAACGTCCGGCTGGCCGCCGTGTGGTGGGGCGTACGGGCCATCTGGTGCGGCGAGTTGGAGCTGTCCGCACCCAAGCTGGAGCGCATCCCCGTTCCCGGCATCGTCGCCGCCCTGAACGAGCTGACGGCAAGCGGCTGGCTGCGTGCCGACCTGGACGAGGTCACCGCGGCCTGCGATGACGAACCAGCCCTCGGCGTCATTCCGGAGCTGGTGGGCGACGAACCATCGCTGTGGCTCGCACGCGACGCTGCCACACATCTCGGCGCCTGGGTGCGGCAACTGCTGAGGCACCCGCTGCTGGCCGAAGCGTCCTCCGTCCACCACTCGGTGGCGCTGTACCTGACCGCGCACGCGCTCCCCGACCGCCGGGTCGAAGTTCCGCTCGATGCCCTCGTCGCCGGCTCCGCCGCCGGCTGTGCGGCGAGCGTCGAGGCCGCCGTGGAGGAGTTGCACCAAGGCGGTTGGCTCTCCCAGCCGCCTGCCACGGCCGACGGTCTGCTCGGCACCCGGCTCAGCGAGACCGCGGCGGCCATCGCCTCACCGAGTCCTGCCGTGTACGAGCCCGTCGGCTATACGCCGGCGGACCCGGCCAAGTACGAGCGCGGTGCCGCACTTGTCGACGGCCGTCAGGCGGACATGGCGCGCTGGGTCGAGGACTACCGCACCCGCCACGGCCACGGCCCCAGTTGGCGAACCCTGCGCAACGCCCACCTCGACCACGACGACCCGATGCGCATGGATCCCACGCACAGCAAGGCCATCGCGAGCCTGTGCAAGAGCGGCTGGCTGGTCGGCGTCGGCAGGCCGTACGGGTTGCGGCCCGGCTGGCGCTTCCGAGAGGCCCACGACCTCGCTACGACACCCCGAACGGAATGCTGACGAAGGAGATCCAGGCCTGACTGGAGCAAGGGGCCGCACGGGTGGACGACACCCTGCGGCGTGTGCGTGAGGCGGGCCCCGCGGAGAAGGCGAGCCGGGTCCGCTACGCCGCGCAGCGCCGGCGCGAGGCGTTCAAGGACGGCCCATCGTCGCCGCGCACGCGGCGTGGGGTGCACCGGCAAGCGCCTCGGGACCCCTCCCCGGCGCAGCATGGCAACCTGCCGTGACGCTCGCGCCACGAGGAGGCCCATCATGTCTGCGCCATCCGACCCGGACCCGTCTCTCGATGACCTGAACCCGTCCACGCCTCAGTCGAGCGCTCCGATGCCGCCGACACCCGGGCAGCAGGCACCGACGCATGCCCCTTGGACCGCCTACCCTGCCTACCCCTACGCGCCACCCCGTCCGACCAACGGGTTGGCCATCGCGTCCATGGTGCTGGGCATCGTGTGGATCTACTGGATCGGCAGCGTCCTCGCGCTGATCTTCGGCTATGTGGCACGCAAACAGATCAAGGAACGCCACGAAGGGGGTGGGGGCATGGCCACCGCCGGAATCGTGCTCGGCTGGGTGGGTGTCGGGGTGCTGTCGCTCCTGCTGGTCGCCGGCTTCATGTCCTCCATGTCGACCTGAAACAGCGTGGCTGCCCGGCATCGCCGACCTTGCGGCCCCAACGTCCGGAGCAAGCTCGGCAGTTCGCCGCTTCAATGCGTCAGCGGCAGCACTGCGGTCACGGTCTTGCCGTTCGGACTGCTGCGGACCTGCACGTCCGCGGACAGGTCCCGTACCAGGTACCAGCCGAAGCCGCCGGGTTCTCTCACATCGGTTCGCCGGGGGCGGGGCGGAGTGGGGCTCGCGTCTGCCACGGAGACCGTCACCGTGCCCGGTCCCGCCTTGAGTTCGAATCCGGTGACTCCGCCGGCGTGCCGCACCGCGTTGGTCACCAGCTCCGACACGACGAGCAGGACGGCATTCGCCTCCGAATCGTCCTCCGGTGTGAGCACGGACAAGAAACCGCGTGTGACGTTCCGTGCCCGCTCGGGAGCCTGCGGGCTTCCACCTCTCAGAGGTTCGTGGTCCTCATCGGGCAGTTGCACCATGGTCATCTCCGGCGCCTTGACAGTGCGACACCATTCGGCTGCCCCGAAGCGGTCACCTCATCCCCGAACGCACGAACAAGGCCCCGGATTGGGCGGCCATTGGGCGCACCGTCCCGGAGCGTCCGGACGCGCCTCGGCGATGGGACAGATGTTGTCGGCCCGGATGCCGTCGGAGTCGAAGGTGATGTCGAAGAGGACCCGCTCGCCCGCAGCCAGCGCCTCCGCGCCGGGGCCGTGAACGGCCGAGCGGTGGACGACGGCATCGGGGCCGCCGTCGTCCTGCGCTATCCGGCCCAGTCCTCGCTCAGGGTCGAACCATTTCACCGTTCCCGTCGGCACAGGTCACCCTCGTGTTGTTCGGCTGGGCGGGCGGGGCTCACACAGGGTCCGCCCGCACACGATCGGACACAAGAGAGCGCGGTTCCGGCGCGGGAGGCAGACACCCGGCGCCCCTATTCGTCGCACTACCTCAGGGAAGGACTCCCGGAGTTCAACCCGCGTGACCGTTGGGGCATGCTGGGGAGGTGCCGGCGGCACCTTTTCCGGAGGGAGCGGGGATGGCGGAGAGTCCGGCCGAAGAGCGGAGGGGCGGTGCTGTGGCACCCCAGTTGCGGCTGGACGAGCTGCTGGAGGGCCTGCAGGCGCAGGTGGCTCAGGTACGTGCGACCCGGGACCGGGTGCACACGCTGCTGGACGCGGTACTGGCGATCGGCTCCGACCTGGATCTCGACGTGGTGCTGCGGCGCATCACCGAGTCCGCGGTGGCGCTCGTGGACGCCGAGTACGGAGCGCTGGGGGTACTGGGCGAGGAAGGCCGGATCAAGCAGTTCATCACGGTCGGCGTGGACGAGGAGACCATCGAGGCGATCGGGCACTACCCCGAGGGCCAGGGCGTCCTCGGACTGCTGATCAGAGAACCGGGGCCGCTGCGGCTGGCCAACCTCGGTACGCACCCCGAATCGGTGGGCTTCCCCGAGGGGCATCCGCCGATGACCACGTTCCTGGGAGCTCCGGTGCGCGTACGCGACCGGGTCTTCGGAAACCTGTATCTGACCGACAAGCGTGGCGGGGCGCAGTTCGACGACGAGGACGAGGCGGTGCTGCGCACGCTGGCGGCGGCGGCCGGCGTGGCCGTCGACAACGCCCGGCTGTACGAGGACACGCGCCGCCGGGAGCAGTGGCTGACGGCGAGCAGTGATCTGACCCGGACCCTGTTGTCCGGGACTGACCCCGACCAGGTAATGCACCAGGTCGCCGCCACCGTGAGGGCGCTGGCCGAGGCCGATCTTGTGACGGTTGCCGTGCCGTTCGACGGCGGCGGCGAGTTGGTGATCGAGGCCGCCGAAGGGGAGGGTGCCGATCGGGTGCGCGGGCTGGTGTTGCCGGCCACCACACTGGCGGCGAAGGTCTACCACGCAGGCGAGCGGATCATCAGCAACGCGCTGTCCCAGGAACCGCAGGAAGGGGGTGGCTCCGCGGCCCACGTGGAACTGGGGGCCGGGTTCCTGCTTCCGCTGGGCGGCCGCGAGCACGCCCGCGGAGTCCTGCAGGTCGCCAACCTGCCCGGCGGCGAGGAGTTCTCCGACGCCGCCATGTCGATGATCAGTGGCTTCGCCGACCAGGCCGCACTCGCCCTGGAGATCGCCGAGCACCGACGCGAGGCCGAGCATCTCCTGGTCCTGACCGACCGCGACCGCATCGCACGCGACCTGCATGACCTGGCCATCCAGCGGCTGTTCGCCTCCGGGCTGACGCTGAACTCCGTACTCGGCCGGCTGACCGACCGGCCGCAGGTGGCCGAGCGCGTCCAGCGCGTGGTCGACGATCTCGACGACACCATCAAAACCGTACGGACCACGATCTACGCGCTGCGCGAGCGCGACCGCGCCGACTGGCGTTCCGCGCTGCGCGCGAAGTTGATGTCCGAAACCGACCAGGTCGCCGAGACACTCGGTTTCAGCCCCGCCGTGCGCATGACCGGCCTGCTGGACACCCTCGTACCCGCCGGCCACGCCGATCACCTGCTGGCGGCGCTCCGCGAGACGCTGTCGAACGCGGCCCGGCATGCGCACGCCAGCGCCATCGAGGTCACCGCCGAGACGGACGGCACTCAGCTGCGGCTGCGCGTGTCCGACAACGGGCGTGGCGTCGACCCGGCCGTCACCCGCCGCAGCGGCCTGGACACCTCCGCAAGCGAGCCACCGACCTGGGCGGCAGCCTCACGCTCACGCCGAACGCACCCACCGGCACCGTCGTGGAGTGGACGGTCCCCCTCCCGCCGGACGCGGACACGTAACCCGCGAGCCCAACCGATCCGCGTCGAGGCTACGGCCAGGCAGGCGTGCGCAGGGCAAGGATGGCCAGGTCGTCGTGGCCGTCGCTGGGGTGGAGATCGGCGAGTGTCGTGCAGAACGCGTCCAGGGGCAGAAGCACGTGGGCGGCGGCGACGGCGAGGGCCTTCAGACCTGTCGCCAGGGAGCGGCGGGGGTGTTCGATCAATCCGTCGGTGAAGAGGACAACGGTGGCGCCCGCGGGCAGGGGATGCTTGTGGTCGGGGCGGGGCTTGACGGGGTCGACGCCGAGGGGCACGCCGGGCTCGGCATCGAGATACACCGCGCGCCCGTCGCGGTTGATCAGTAGCGGGGGCAGATGGCCCGCGGTGCTCCAGTGCAGTGTCCAGGGGTGCCCGTCGGGTTCGATACGAGCCAGGCAGGCGGTGGTGAGGGGGTTGTCGGTGATGGCGTGCAGGGTGCGGTCGAGCTGGGTGAGGACCGCGCTGGGCGGGGTGCACCGGTCGTACAGCAGGGCGCGCAGCATATTGCGTGTGGAGGCCATGGCCGCCGCGGCCCGCAAGTCGTGGCCGACGACATCGCCGATGACGGCCGCACAGGCTCCGTCGGGCAGCAGGAAGGCGTCGTACCAGTCCCCGCCCAGATGGCCGGGTGCCGTGGCCGGGCGGTACACGGCGGCCGCGGCGAAGGCGCTCAGGTCGGGCAGGCACGGCAGCAGCAAGCGCTGGAACTGCTCGGCTCCGGTACGGACCCGTTCGAACAGGCGGGCGTTGTCCACGGCCACACCGGCCGCGCCGGCCAGTGCGACCACGACAGCCTCGTCCTGCTCGTCGAAGGGCCGCCCGTCGCGGCGCTCGGCCAGATACAGATCCCCGTAGATCTCGCCGCGCACCCCGATCGCCACCCCGAGCAAGCTGCGCATCGGTGGATGCCCGGGCGGGAAACCCGCGGCCTGCGGGTGGGCGGCGATCTCGTCCACCCGCAGGGGTTCGGGGTGGCGGATCAGGTGTGCCAGCAGGCCCCGGCCCTGTGGCCGCCCGACACCGGCCAAAGCGGCCATCTGCTGGTCGGTCAGCCCGACCGCGACGAAGTCCGACAGGCCCGTACGCTGCTCGTCCAGCACGCCGAGAGCACCGTAACGGGCCCCGACCAGGTCCATCGCGGTGCTCACGATCCGGTGCAGCACCACGGGCAACTCCAGCTCCCGGCTGATCGCCAGCACCGCGTCCAGCAGGCCCTCCAGCCGCGCCTGGGCGCCGGCCGGCCTGCGAGGCTGCTCGATGGCCTCGTCGAGGTGCGGATCGTGTCGCGGCAGCGGCAACTGGTCTTCCGACTCCATGGTCCGCCCGGCCTTCCTGCCGCCCTCTGTCCTGCCGTGGCCGGGACGGCAGCGGGGGATGTGGTCGGTCGCGGCGCGGACACGGTGGCGGTGAATGCTGCTGCTTCCACGATAGGGAAGGCCATCGCCTGCCGCCCCATGTGCACCAGGCGGGTGAACGGCCAGGCCGCGAAGAGCAGCGGCGCGCTGATGAAGTGGAGCTGGAACAGCAGCGAGGAGCCGAACGGCCCCGAGCCGCCCATGCCGGGGCCGCCCAACGTGGTCCAGGATGCACACGATCGCCAACTCAGGCGACCGGGCGGGACAGGGGACTGCCCGCCTTGATGCGCGTGGCCTCGACCGCTTCCCATTCCTCGGTGCTGAGGTTGGCGAGTGCGGCCGGGAAGACACCGTCCTGTTCCTTCGGGATGTGGTCGCGCAGCAGGGCCATCGCTGCCAACAGGCGGTCCGGCCAGGTCGGGTCGGGTCGGAGGCGGCCTCGGCCGGCACCGCCTCGATGTTCCCCGCCCTGGCGGGGGACTTCCCCGACCAGATCGCCGCCCTGGACGCCGAGCACCGCCGCTACGCCGGTGGTGTCCCCCTACAGGGGTAGGGCCCGTTGGCCCTACCCCTGTCGCCGCGGCCACGGCGACGATGGAGGGATGTTCCTGAACGACGCCTTTCGCTCACTCGACCGGCAGGAGTGCCTGCGTCTGCTCGGCAAGGTGCCGGTCGGCCGTGTGGTCTACACCCGGCAGGCACTGCCCGCGGTTCTCCCCATCAACTTCTCCCTCGACGCGGACGCCTCCGTCCTGTTATGCACCTCGTGGGAGTCGGATCTCGTGAACGCCATCGACGGCGTCGTCGTCGCCTTCGAGGCGGACGAGTTCGATGCGGCGGCCCGGTCCGGCTGGAGTGTGGTCGTCACCGGGCGGGCCACCGTGGTGACCGATCCCGACGAGCACGAGCGTCTGTCGCAGGCCGGCCCCACTTCCTGGATGCCCCTGCGGGACGTGGTGTTCGTACGGATCGAGTCGGAGATGATCACCGGACGCGAACTCAGGGGAACGCGCGGCACGCGGTGAGGCGGCCCGCCGACCTTCGGCACGCGCCTTGCTAAGACCCTGACGAAGACCCGGACACGCGCTCGTATCCGTTGCGCTGAGCCGTGCGGCGGGAGCGGGCCAGGGCAAGCCCGCCGAGGGCCGTACCGATCAGCCCCACGAGCATGGCCACGTAGGCCCCGCCCAGCCCGTTGCCGGTGCCGAGACCACCGTCGGCGGTGGCGGCGACCAGCACATTGAGGGCCATGCTGATCAGGCCCGCCACGATGGCCGTACTGGCCCCGAGTGATCCACGGGCGGCTCCGAATCGACCGGCGGGGCGGGCCAGCGCCAGCCCGGCGACGACCACGCCGGCGAGCCCCAGCAGCGCGCCCGTGGTGGACCCGAGTCGCCCGAGGCTGAAGTCGTAGACATCGGCGGCAAGCAGGTGATGAACAGACATCGAAGTGCTCCTTCTCTTCCTGCGGCTGGGTGTCCCTTGAGCATGTCCGCCGGTCCCACCCCAGGTCGTCCGGCCGACGCAGACACTTCGCACTGCCGCCGATGCCTCATCCGGCTACCACGAACGCGGTAGGAGGCGCGGAGGTACTGCCGGGGCGGTAGCCGACGGCTCGCCCGCGAGGCGGACTCGCCGGTGGCGGCCGCCGGTTAGGGTGCGCGCATGAGTGCAGGTGAGACCGGCGTCCGAGCCCGGGTCGGAGACTGGGTCATCGCTGTCGGCGTGGCGGGGGCGCTGCTGGTCACGGGGCTGTCCGGGCAGCGTTCCGCCACGGACTGGGCTGCCGCCGCGAACTGGGACTCGCTCGGGTACGCGCTGCTGACGGCCGGCGGGCTGGCGCTGGTCGTCCGCCGCCGGGTTCCGGTCGCCGTCCTTGCCGTCACCGGGCTGTGCGCGGTGGGGTACCAGGCGGTCGGTTTTGATGTCCCTGCCGTCGCCTACCTCTTCGCCGTGTACGCGGCCGTACGGGCAGGGCACCGCATCGCCGCGGTGGTGGCGAGCCTGGCCGTGCTGGCCGCTCTCCCGCTCGCGGCTCTCGCCTCCGGCCTCCACGACACGGGCGCGGCGTTCGCGCAGGCCCGGGGCGCCCTCGAAATCGCCTGGCTGATCGCTGCCGGGGCGGCGGGGGAAGCGCTGCGGCAGGCCGAGCGGCGGGCGGACGAGGCCGAGCGCACCCGGGAGGAGACCGCGCGGCGCCGCGCCGACGAGGAGCGGCTGCGCATCGCGCGGGAACTGCACGATGCGCTGACCCACCAGATCTCGGTCATCAAGGTGCAGGCCGAGGTCGCCGTCCACGTGGCCCGCAGGCGGGGCGAAGAGGTGCCGGAGGCCCTGCTGGCCATCCAGGAGGCCGGTCGGGAGGCGTCCCGGGAGCTGCGCGTGACGCTGGAGGCACTGCGCGACGACGACCCGACGCCGCCGCGTGGGCTCGACGACGTCCCCGAACTGGTGGAACGAGCGAGCCGGACCGGCCTGGAGGCGACACTGACGATCGAGGGACAGCGGCACGACGTGCCGGCCGCGGTGGGCCGGACGGTCTACCGGATCGTTCAGGAATCGCTGACCAACATCGCCCGCCACGCGGACGCCGGCACGGCCTCGG
Organism: Streptomyces tailanensis; assembly: GCF_008386495.1. Taxonomy (GTDB): domain Bacteria; phylum Actinomycetota; class Actinomycetes; order Streptomycetales; family Streptomycetaceae; genus Streptomyces; species Streptomyces tailanensis. The sequence goes on from NZ_VTHJ01000097.1 coordinate 22,698, forward strand.
TCCGGATCGACTGCCGTCCGGACGCTCTCGCGGTACGCATCGACGACGATGGCAAGGCCACATCTGTCAGCGCGCCGGCGCCCGGCGTCGGGCTGCAGGGTATGCGCGAGCGCGTCACCGCCCTCGGCGGCCGGCTGCGGGCGGAGCCGCGCGGCGAAGGCGGCTTCACCGTCCAGGCCGAACTGCCCCTGGACGGAACGCCATGATCACTGCACCTGGACGGAATGCCATGATCCGTGTCCTGCTGGTCGACGACCAGCCGCTCATTCGCAGCGGATTCCGTGCGCTCCTCGATCTTGAGGACGACATCGAGGTGGTGGCGGAGGCCGCCGACGGGGGCGAGGGCCTGGAGCTGGCCCGAGAGCATCTGCCCGATGTCGCGCTCGTCGACATCCAGATGCCGGTCGTCGACGGAATCGAGACGACCCGGCGCATCGCCGCGGACCCGGCCCTGGCCGGGGTGCACGTCGTCATCCTGACCAACTACGGCTTCGACGAATACGTGTTCGACGCGCTGTGCGCCGGCGCCGCCGGATTCCTGGTCAAGGACATCGTGCCGGAGGACTTCCTGCATGCCGTACGCGTCGCGGCGCGCGGCGACGCCCTGCTCGCTCCCTCGATCACCCGCAAGCTGATCAACCGGTACGTCACCCAGCCGCTCCCCACCCACACCGGCGCCGGCACCAGGCTGGAAGAGCTGACCAGCCGCGAACGCGAAGCCGTCGTTCTGGTCGCGCGGGGCCTGTCCAACGACGAGATCGCGGGCCGACTGGTCATCAGCCCGCTGACCGCGAAAACCCACATCAACCGGGCCATGACCAAGCTCCGTGCGCGGGACCGGGCCCAGCTCGTGGTGCTCGCCTACGAATCCGGCCTGGTGGCCCCGCACATGGGGTGGTGAGCAGGTGGCAATCAAGGACACGCGAGCGTGTTCTGGTGGTGCGGGAGTGAGTCTCC
>NZ_VTHJ01000098.1:0-687 GCF_008386495.1 Streptomyces tailanensis
ACCTTCACGAAGGTGCGCCCGTACCGTTGTGCCTTGTAGTCGAGCAGGGCCACGAACTGGGACCAGCCCGCATCATGCACACTCCTGGCCAGCCTCGTGCGCGCGAGCCCATACACCGCCAGGTCCTCCACCGCGACCGCTTGGTTCTCGCGGATCAGCTTCGTGGACAACTGATGGTGGAACTCCTTGCGCGCATCTGCCACCTTGGCATGAGCACGGGCAACCTTCAGGCGGGCCTTGGCCCGGTTCCTCGATCCCTTCTGTTTGCGCGACAGCTCCCGCTGCGCCTTCTTCAGCTTCTTCTCCGCCCGGCGCAAGAACCGCGGACTGTCGATCTTCGTGCCGTCGGAGAGGACGGCGAAGTGCGTCAGGCCCAGGTCGATGCCGATCGCGGCATCCGGCTCCGGCTCGTCCCAGCGGGTCTGGTCGGTTCCGGGGTCGGTGTCGATGACGAAGCTCGCGAAGTACCTTCCGGCCGCGTCCTTGATCACCGTCACGCTCGACGGCGTCACCGGCAACACCCGCGACCACTTGACCTTGATCTCCCCGATCTTCGGCAGCGAAAGCCGCCCCCGGCCGGTGATCTTCCAGCGCGCGTTCGCGGTGAACCGGATCGCCTGCCGCGCATCCTTGCGGGACTTGAACCGGGGCGCACCCACCTTCTTGCCCTTGCGCTCGCCCTTGAGA
>NZ_VTHJ01000098.1:697-2176 GCF_008386495.1 Streptomyces tailanensis
CTGCAGAACGACCGCGGAGACCTCGCCCAGCCAGGAACGCTGGGACGTGTCCTTGGCCCGGGTGATCAGCTGCCGGGACAGGGCGGCGGCGGTCGGGAACGGTTCCCTGGCCGCGCGGGCCTGCTCACGGGCGCGTACCGCGTCGTTGAACACGACACGGGCGCACCCGAACGCCCGCGCCAGCGCGGTGCGCTGGCCGGGCTCCGGGTACAGACGAAAGCTGTACCGAAGCTGCATGCGGTGATCGTACGAACGATCACACCTGCTGTCGCTGGGAACATCCGTTCTCCAACTCACCACCACAACACAGTCCCGCTCTGCCGGAACGACGCTGCGGCACTCCGCGCCGCAGCCACGAGATCGGCTTCACCACCGGCGTGAACGCCGATGCACTGCCGATGAAATCCGGTAGCGGGCGCCCGGCCTCCGGGCGCCCGAAGGTCGGGCCTCAGCTCACGCAGAGGACGCCGCCGAGCAGGCACAGGCCCGACGGTGACGTCGCGTCCGAACCGCTGCCGCTGCTCGTGTCGTCCGAGGAACCGGTGTCCGTGCCCGTACCCGTGCCGGTGCTGGTCCCGGAGCCGGAGTCGGAGCCGGTGCTTGTGTCGGTGCCCGTCGAGGTGTCCGTTCCCGAGCCGGTCGAGTCGTCGCCGGCGGGCGGCGTGGTCGTCTGGTCCGACGGAGTGTTGGTCGTGCCGTCGGCCGAGTCACCGGTCGAGGACGAGCCGCGCTGGGCCTGCTGCTGGGCCGCCGGTGCCGACGAGGGCGTACGCGGGGAGGTCCCCGTGTTCTGGCGGGAGTCGGAACCCTGGTCGGCGTACTGCTCGTACGAGTTGTTGGTCGAGGGCGACTGGGACTTGGGCGTGTCCGAGGTGCGCCGGGCGTCGTCCGGCTGGGCGTCCGGCGTACGGCCGCTCTGCGAGCCCTGTTCCTTCACATCGCCCAGGCGCTCGGCGTCCGGTGCGGTGGCTGCCTGGGTGTTGTCGGTGGACTGGCGGTCCATGCCCATGACGGTCAGACCGCCGCCGACCAGCGCCACGGCGGTCGCGACCACGGCCCGGCGCTGGCTCTTCTTCCAGCGGGCCATCTGCCGACGCCGCGCCGCCCGGCCCTGCGGAGCGGGCAGAGCACCCTGGATCTCCTCGACCCCCTCGGCGTCCTCGATGCCGGCCCCGGATGACGTTTCGCCGCGGGCGACTTCGGCCGAGGGCGTCGCCGCGTACTCCCACGTCGCCGCCGGCACCGTCGGAACCACCATCGAGCCGGGCAGGGTGTCGGACAGCGTGTCGTCCGTCTGGAGGGCCAGGTGGGTCGGGACGGCGCGGCCGTTGATCGTGGCCGGGGCTATGTCGGGGGCGTAGGCGCCGCAGCCGGGGCACACGAGGGCGCCGTTGAGATGTCGGCGACATGAGGAGCAGTAGTCCATCGAGGTCTTCCTGTGTGGGCATGCCGTCGACCCGCCGGGCCGCGGCCCGGCGG
>NZ_VTHJ01000098.1:2287-22618 GCF_008386495.1 Streptomyces tailanensis
GATCAGCAACGCTAACGAGCCATTCTCAGGGCTGTGTGCAGTCTGTGTGATGCTCCTGCGTGGATTCTCCGGGAACTTCGGGCGGTTCGGCGGGCCTGTGTTTGAGCCGTGCGGGCGGCGCTTTTCGTCGATTTCCGCCTCAACAGGCAACCCAGGCAACCCGAACACCCTTTTCGCCGCTCTCACAGGTTGCTCACAGACCGGTCCGGCTCCGGGGCGTGGGGAGGGATGCGGGGGCGCGTCCGTACCGTCGCCCGGTCGTTTCCGTGGGTTGTCCAGTCCGATGCCACTGACCATGGCACTCGCAGACGAGGAACCGATGACCAGCCAGTTGACCAGCACGTCAACCAGTCAGTTCACCAGCCGGTCCGCCGACCCGGCGGACAGCCGCCGTACGCGCCTGAAGCGCCCGGGGCTCGTCGCCCTGGCCTCGCTCACCGTCGTCGCCGCCGTGGCCGGGGCCGCTCCCGGCGCGGGGGCCGCCCCGGCGGCGACGCCCGGCAAGCCGCAGCTCAAGCTGATAGCCGCGTCGAACTCCGTGACGCTCGACCGCTGGGAGGAGAGCGGCGGCGTCTACCTGCAACTGGGTACGTACCTCTCCGTCGACAACGCCCCCCTGGAGTTCCAGGCGAAGCGCAAGTCGTACAACGACCCGATCGTCGTCAGGCAGATCCTCCGCGACGGCAAGAAGACGAAGACGAAGACGAAGACCCTGCCCGCGGGGCTGGTGAACGACTTCTCCGGGCTGTCCGGATTCCTGGAGATCTCCATCAAGAACGGGGCCGGTGAGGAGGTCCTGAAGCACGAGGGGACTTTCTGCCCGAACAACGCCTCCGGACGGATCCGCCCGGACGCCCCGGCGACCTCGCACTACCCGCAGAGCTGCTCCACCAACCCGTGGACGCTGGGCTCGGTGTGGGGCGTGGAGAAGGGCTGGGCGTCCAACACCAGCCAGTTCGACTACGAGGAGGGGGTGGACCTGCCGGCCGGCGAGTACACGGCCCAGGTCGGGGTCGCGAAGAAGTACCGCGACCTGTTCGGCATGCCCGACGACCGGCCGACGATCAAGGTGACGGTACGGCAGCGGACGGAGGAGGGAGGGGGCGCCGAGGGCCTGTCCGCCGCCAAGTCCTCCGCCCACCACGGCGGCCACGCCGCGCACTCCGGGCACTCCGGGCAGGGCGATCACCACTACGGCCCGCGCGGCGCCGACGCTCCTGTCCCGCCCGCCCTGCCCCAGGCCCTCGTGGACCGCGGCACGGCGAACCACCTCGGCGACGGCCCCGGCCACACCGACGGCTCGCGCATCGCGCCCGCGCTGAAGCCGGCCGCCAAGCGGCCCAGCGGCAAGGCGGGCGCCCCGGCGAACGTGCCCAAGCCGGACCTGCGGTCGCTGCCCGCCTGGGGCATCGCCATCACCGACGGCGAGGACGGCGACGTACCGGGCAAGGACTACCTCGCCTTCAGCGCGAACGTCTGGAACGCGGGCCCCGCGCCCCTCGTCGTGGACGGCTTCCGCAAGCCCGGCGCCGACCTGATGGACGCGTACCAGTACTTCTACGACGCCGACGGCAAGCAGGTCGGCTACGCCCCCACCGGCACCATGGAGTGGGACCCGCGGATCGGCCACGAGCACTGGCACTTCACGGACTTCGCCAGCTACCGCCTGCTGAGCGAGGACCAGACGAAGGAGGTGCGCTCCGGCAAGGAGGCGTTCTGCCTGGCCAACACCGACGCCATCGACTACACGGTGAAGAACGCCAACTGGCACCCGGAGAACACCGACCTGTCCACCGCCTGCGGTTCGCAGGACGCCATCTCCGTACGTGAGGTCCTCGACGTCGGCTCCGGCGACACGTACACCCAGTACCGTCCCGGCCAGTCCTTCGACATCACCGACCTGCCGAACGGCACGTACTACATCCAGGTCATCGCCAACCCCGAGAACCGTCTCCAGGAGACCGACCACAAGAACAACATCGCCCTCCGCAAGGTCGTCCTCGGCGGCGCGCCGGGCGCCCGCACGGTCCAGGTCCCGCCGCACGGCCTGATCGACGCGCCGTAACCCGGCCCCAGTAAGCGGAAAGCGGTCGCCGCCCCCTGCGACGGGGGCGGCGACCGCCTGGGTTACCCGGCGTGGTGCTCAGTCCGTGCCGAACTCCATCGCGGCGCGGTCCAGCAGCTCGTCGGCGTCGGAGCCGGTGACCTCGCCGCGGGAGGCGATGGCCTCGGCGCCGCCCTCCGGCATGGTGCCGATGAGCCCGGTCGCGGCGGCCTGGGCGGCGCCGATCGCGGCGCTGCCCCCGGTGCCGATGAGGCCCATCGCGGCGTACTGCTCCAGCTTGGCGCGCGAGTCGGCGATGTCGAGGTTGCGCATGGTGAGCTGGCCGATCCGGTCCACCGGGCCGAACGCCGCGTCCTCGGTGCGCTCCATGGAGAGCTTGTCCGGGTGGTAGCTGAACGCCGGGCCGGTGGTGTCGAGGATCGAGTAGTCCTCGCCGCGCCGCAGCCGCAGGGTGACCTCGCCGGTGACGGCGGCGCCGACCCAGCGCTGGAGCGACTCCCGGATCATCAGGGCCTGCGGGTCCAGCCAGCGGCCCTCGTACATGAGCCGGCCGAGGCGACGGCCCTCGTTGTGGTACTGGGCGAGGGTGTCCTCGTTGTGGATGGCGTTGACGAGACGCTCGTACGCGGCGTGCAGCAGGGCCATGCCGGGGGCCTCGTAGATGCCGCGGCTCTTGGCCTCGATGATGCGGTTCTCGATCTGGTCGGACATGCCGAGGCCGTGGCGGCCGCCGATGGCGTTGGCCTCCATGACCAGGTCGACGGCGGAGTCGAACTCCTTGCCGTTGATGGTGACCGGGCGGCCCTGGTCGAAGCCGATCGTCACGTCCTCGGTGAGGATCTCGACCTCGGGGTCCCAGAACCGGACGCCCATGATCGGCTCGACGGTCTCCAGGCCGGTGTCCAGGTGCTCCAGGGTCTTGGCCTCGTGGGTGGCGCCCCAGATGTTGGCGTCGGTGGAGTACGCCTTCTCCGTCGAGTCCCGGTAGGGGAGGTTGTGCGCGACCAGCCACTCGGACATCTCCTTGCGGCCGCCGAGCTCGGTGACGAAGTCCGCGTCCAGCCAGGGCTTGTAGATGCGCAGGTGGGGGTTGGCGAGCAGGCCGTAGCGGTAGAACCGCTCGATGTCGTTGCCCTTGAAGGTGGAGCCGTCGCCCCAGATCTGGACGTCGTCCTCCAGCATCGCCCGCACGAGCAGCGTGCCGGTGACGGCACGGCCGAGGGGGGTCGTGTTGAAGTACGCCCGCCCGCCGGAGCGGATGTGGAACGCGCCGCAGGTCAGCGCGGCGAGGCCCTCCTCGACCAGCGCGGCCCGGCAGTCGACCAGGCGCGCGATCTCCGCACCGTAGGTCTTCGCGCGGCCGGGCACCGAGGCGATGTCGGGCTCGTCGTACTGGCCGATGTCGGCGGTGTAGGTGCACGGGACGGCACCCTTGTCGCGCATCCACGCGACCGCGACCGAGGTGTCGAGCCCGCCCGAGAAGGCGATGCCGACGCGCTCGCCGGCCGGAAGAGAGGTGAGGACCTTGGACATAGGAAGATTATGCATAAGGATGCATGATCATGCAAAGGGGTGGGGGGAGGTGATACGCGTCCCATCTCACGAAGGGGTCCAGGACGACGAGAGGGCGAGGCGATTGGCAGTTCCGTTCCACCGGTACGGGGCTTTCCTGGCGTATCGCCGAGACGGATCTGCCAATCGCCGAGGGCCTCGGCCCCCCAGCCCACCTAAGCGATCGGGACCGCCTGGCCCGTCACCCGGGTGTGGGGGTCCTCCGGGGATACGTCGATCCGTAGGACGCTCGGGCGCCCCATGTCCTCGCCCTGGCGGATGGTGATGCTGGTCGGGGCGGTCACCAGGCCCAGGGCGCGGAGGTAGCCGCCGAAGGCGGCGGCCGCGGCGCCGGTTGCCGGGTCCTCTACGACGCCGCCCACGGGGAAGGGGTCCCGGGCGTGGAAGAGGGTGGGGGACTCGCGCCGGACCAGGTGGACGGTGGTCCAGCCGTGGCGGTGCATCACCTCCGTGAGGGCGTCGAAGTCGTAGTCCAGGTCGGCCAGGCGGGCGCGGGAGACGGCAGGGAGGACCAGGTGGTGGACGCCGCCGAACGCCACGTGGGGCGGGAGCGCCGGGTCGAGGTCGTCGGGGGACCAGCGCAGGGCCTTCAGCGCCGAGTCGAGTTCCTCGGCCGTGGCGGGGCGGGAGTGGGTCGGGACGCTGATCAGGGTCGCGTGGGCCGTGCCGTCGGTCGCGTCGACCGTCGTGGCCACCGGGATCTCGCCCACCGGGGTGTCGAGGAGGAGGTCGCCGGGGCCGAGGCGTTCGGCGAGGGCGACGGCCAGGGCCACCGTCGCGTGGCCGCAGAACGCCACCTCCGCGAGCGGGCTGAAGTAACGCACCCGGAACCGCCGCGCGCCCTCGTCGGCGGCCGTCACGAACGCCGTCTCCGAGTAGCCCACCTCCGCCGCGATCGCCAGCATCGCCGCGTCGTCCAGCGCGGCGGCGTCGAGCACCACCCCGGCCGGATTGCCGCCTGCCGGGTCGTGCGTGAAGGACGAGTAGCGGAGGGTGGCGCTCGCGTGGTTGTTGTCGGTCGTCGTCATGGCTTTACGGTGTCACCGGCGGGTCGATCGCGTCCAACGATTGGTTTCGATCAAGTCCATCGACTTACGGCATACGGCCACGGTGTACGGCCACGGCATACGGCCGTAGCCTGCCCGGCGTGGATACGCGACTGCTGCACACCTTCACCACCCTCGCCCGCACCGGCAGCTTCACCGCCGCCGCTGTCGAGCTGCACCTCGCGCAGTCCACGGTCACCGTTCATATCCGCACGCTGGAACGGGAGTTGGGCACCCGGCTCTTCGACCGGCTGCCCACGGGCACGCTGCTCACCGAGTCCGGGCGGCGGGCGCTGGAGGGGGCGGAGGAGGTGCTCGACGCCGTGGCGCGGCTGAGGGCCGGTGACAGCCGCGAGGGCGACGGTGACGGTGCCGGTGTTGTACGGGGGCGGGTGCGGGTCGGTACGCCCGAGTCACTGTGCGCCACCCGGCTGCCGGGGGTCATCGCGGTGCTGCGTGCCGAGCACCCCGAGGTGGACGTAGAACTGCACGCGGCCGGTACGGCGGAGTGTGTCGAGGGGCTGCGGTCCGGGCGGCTGGATCTGGCGCTGGTGCTGGAGGACGAGAAGGGCCTGTCCTTCCCCGACGTGGTGGCCGAGCCGGTCGCGGGCGAGGCCCTCGTCCTCGTCTGCGCCCCCGGCCATCCGCTCGCGACGCGCAAGCGGGCGGTGACCTGGGCGGAGCTGGCCGCCGAGAGTTTCTTCCTGCTGGAGGAGGGCTGCTCCTACAGCGACGCGCTGGAACGCAGGCTGCTCGCCGTGCCCGACGCCCGGCCCCGGTTGACCCGGTTCGGCAGTGTGGACGCGGCGCGCTCCTGCGTCGCCGCCGGGCTGGGGCTGACGTTGCTGCCGCTGACGACCGTGGCCGAGCAGCTGAGGGAGGGGCGGCTGGCGCGGGTGCGGGGGCCGCGCTTCGGCGACGTACCCGTACGGCTGGCCCGGCACGGGAGGCGATGGACGGGGCCGGCGACGGAGGCCTTCGCGCGGGAGCTGGTGCGGCAGTCGGCGTCGGCGCAGTGAGAGGGCCCCGTCCTGCTGGCCGGTTGGCCGGTCGGCCGACCTGTGGCTGACGGAGCGGGGTGCTCTTGCTCGATACCGGCGCGATGCCGCTGCCTGAAGAGTCCCGGACCTCCGTGGCCCCCGTGCCTCCGGCCCCCATAACCGTCGACGCGCCGGAGGCGATAGCGCGTCCGCTGCTCACCCAGTCCTGGCTCGACCTGACGTTTCTTCACTGGGCCGTGGATCCAGTCGACGTGGCCGGGCTGCTGCCGGCGGGGACCGTTCCCGACACGCTGGGCGGGGTCACGGCCGGCGACCGCTGTCTGGTCGTCGGGGCCGGGGCGCAGGGGCTGTTGGTGTGCCGCATCCTGGCCCGCCTCGGCATCCGGCCGGTCGTCACCGAGCCGCATCCGCTGCGGCTGGCCCGCGCCGAACGGCTGGGTGCGGTGCGCGACGACGGCCGCACCGGGTTCACATACGTCTTCGAGACGTCCGGCCACGCGTCCGCGCTGCGTCCGGCCACGCGTCCGCGCTGCGTCCGGCCGTGGACCGGGCCGCGCCGGGCGCCACTGTCGTCATGATCGGCCTCAACGCCGACCGACTCCCCCTCACCACCCACGACGTGGTCCGCCGTCAGCTGGTCCTGCGCGGCTCGATGATCTACGACCACCCCGGCGACTTCACCACCGCGATCGCCGAACTCCCCGAGGTACGCCCCGGAGTCGTCGTCGAGGACCGCTTCCCGCTGGAACGGGCCAGGAGGCGTTCGCCGGGGTCGACGAGCGGGCGGGCAAGACGTGGATCAGGGTGGGGGAGGCGGCGCCTGCCTGACCGGATCCTGGCGAACTCGGCCGCGTCCCAGTGGTCCAGGGCACGAGGCACGAGGCACGAGGCGAGGGTGCCGGGGCGGTCACAAGGCGTCCCGTACGCCACACCGCCGCCGCCCGCCACCCCCGTGCCCCATCACGGCCAACCGGAGTCGGCGAGCCGCTCAGGCCAGTTCGGGTGCGCTACCGGAGGGCGGAGAGGACGGCGAGGGCGTGGAGGACGGTGACGCGGGAGGACCCTCCAAGCCCGCCAGCCACGCCTCCAGCACCCACTCCGGCACCTTCGTCAGCAGCCCGTCCTCCTTGGTGAAGGCGAGCCCTCGGTTGTACGCGCCCCCGCCGCAACCGTCGGACTGGTACGTGAGCCCGACCTCGGTGGACGCGTCGATCACCGGGTCGTCGCTCTGCCACGGCGTGACCCGGAGCCGCACAGGACCACGGGCCGGGTCCACATCCCGAGGGAGTGCGAGCCGCAGCCGCGTGACCCTCTCCGGCGGCAGCGTCCCCTCCACACACTCGCCCCGCGCGCACAACTCGTACGAGGCGCCGGTGAGATCGCCGTACCCGTCCCGCAGGAACAGCAGGCTCACGCCGGAGTCGACACCGACTCCGGCGCACGGCACGGCCGACGCGGTGCAGGCGGACACCGCGAGGAGCAGCGCGGGCACGCCGAGGAGCCGCGCGGGTACGCCGAGGAGCAGAGAGGACGCAGGTCTCAACGGCTGGTCGTCCAGCTGTGGGCCACGTCGACCACCAGGCGGTCGGAGAGTTGGATGACGCGGAACGGCAGCCGGGCGCGGACGCCGAGGCCGATCTGGGTCTCGCCCTCGAAGCTGCCGGCGAAACGGGTGTCCCGGAAGGTGCGGTACCCGGTGATGTCGACACCGGGCAGGGGCTTGGCCACATCCGCGTCGTAGACCGGCTCACCGGTCTCCGGGTCGTAACTCGGCGCGGCGATGCGGACTTCGAGGATGGCGCCGCCGCCGACCGGGATGTGGTCGCCGGAGCCGGCCTGGTGCAGCCGGTCGACGTACTGGATGTAGTAGCCGATGTCGTCGCCACCGCCGGGCACGTCGAACACCATGCGGTCGAAGCAGTCGTGACGGCCGGTCCTGACGTCGGTCAACGGCGCGGCCCCACTGCTGGGCACGCCCTTGAGGCCACTGCCCCACCCGGTCGGGCAGGCCGCGGCGGCGGTACGGGCGTCCGCCACCGGTGCGGCACCCGCGCTGCCGGCCGCCGCGCCCATCGCGGTGCCCGTGAGCACGAGTACGGCTATCGCGGATCCGATTCGTCGCATGTTGTCCCCCTTGATCGACGTTGATCTGCGTTTATCTGCACAGATCACTGATCGCGTCACTGGTTCTCGTAACGCTGATATCGGGTGAGACGACGGGGTCCGGCGGAAGGTTGTATGCCGGTTTCGGTGGGCCGTGGGTTGCGACAAAGTCCGGGAACTGTCCCGGGAACGTAACAAGGGGTCGGAGGTCGGGTGGGAATCCTGGGCCCGTGCCACCGCATATCTCCAGTTCGGCTGTCCAGTTCCACCCGCTTACTCATGTTCATCCTCGGAGTTTGACGGCGGCCCTCAGGAAACCGATAGTGATTACCACCGGTAAGGCGCGCGTTCCGGATCCGGTTCCGGGTGTATTTCGGATGTATTCCGGCGCCGTCCTGCCGGAATGTGCCGTGGCCGAAACTCGAGGCCGCGGAGAAAGGTGAAATTTCGAGTGACGCACAACACAATACGCCGGTCGCGCCTTGCTGTCCGGCGGGCGGCGGCCGCGGGGGCGGCCCTCCTCGGTGCGGTGGCGGGTGTCCTGGCGGCGGCGCCCGCCCAGGCCGCCGCCGGCCCGAACGGCGCCGTCAACATCCGCGGCCAGGAGCCCTGGAACACCGACGCGATGATGGCGCGGGTCTGCGGCACGGACGGCCACACCGGCTACGAGGACTGGTACGTCAACGTCACGACCGGCGAGCTCCGCGACCACTCCGCGTGGCGCAAGGGCCCGGTGTGGCACAAGGACGACGGCAAGTGGACCCTCCAGCCCGGCTGGGAGCGGTTCGAGGGCCGGTGCGAGTACCCCGTCGCGTCCAGCTGGACGTACCGCGCCGCATGGCGCCCCATCAGTGAGACCCGCACCAACTGCACCGACAGCGGCTACAGCCTGGAGCTGGCCCGCGAGTACGCGACCTCGAAGTCGTACTCCCACACCGTCGGCGGCTCCACCAGCGCCGAAGCCTCCATCGGCGACTGGTTCGGTACCTCCGTCGAGGCGTCCTACAGCTACTCCTGGGCCATCGAGGACTCGGTCGCCGTCACCAACAACGACGTGATCGAGATCGGCCCGAAGAAAACCGCCTGGATCGAGGCGAGCCCCACAAAGCGGGTCGTCCGCGTGAATCCGGTGTTCAAGGTGGATTCGTACACCTGGAATCCGACCGGAAAGCGCGAGGACGTGATCGACGTCACTTCCTGGCGCGACAGTGGATATGACCGGATCTATTCCTACGGCAATTACATCGACGGTGTCGCCGACGAACTCAAAAACGACGGAACGCCCCTGATGACGTTCCGCAAGAAGGATCGCCCGGCCGGAACGGAGTGCGACTGACCGGCACGTCTCACCATACCGATCACTCTGCCGACCCGCCCTTGAGGAAGACGACGACATCGGTCTCGTCGCCGGGTACAGGGGCGGGTTCCCGCCGGCCGAGGTGACGGTAGGACGCGAGCGTGTCGTGGGCCCGGTCCCAGGTCAGCAGCCAGGTGCGGTCGGCGGGGGCGATGGCTGCCGAGAGCAGTCGCCGCCCGAGGCTGGTGCCGCGGGCGGTCGGCGCCGAGGCGCCGGGTCACCTTGCCGTAGGCGCGGGCGGTGCAGAACGGGTCCTCGGTGGTCCAGCCCGAGACGAAGCCGTCCATCTCACCCCCGTCCGACAGCGCCACCACGGCCCGGAACCCCGCCCGGCCCGGGCGAGCGAACCTACCGCTTGGCGAGCGAACCCACCCCCGGATCCAGCCGTTCGGCGCGGGTATCCCGTCCTCCGCCCCCGGCACCCCTCATTTCGGAACAATGCCGGTGTGACGGAACAACGTGGCAGCCGCATCGACGACATGGCCCTGTACGACCTCCAGCACGTCCGCAACGCCCTGACCCCGCTGCTGAACCGCCCCGGCCGCCCCCTCACCCCGGGCGATCTCGAACCGTACGACCAGCTCCACTACCTCGGCCAGCGCGCCCTCGACCACGCCGTCGAGCGACTCTGTGTGAAACCCGGCGCGGAGGTCGTGGACATCGGTGCCGGACTCGGCGGCCCGGCGCGCTATCTCGCCGACCGGTACGGATGCCGTGTCACGGCGGTCGAACTGCAGCCGGAGCTGCACGAGTTGAGCGAGGAACTCACCGCGCTGTGCGGGCTCGACGACCGCGTCCGGGCCGTACGGGCGGACGCCCTGACGCTGGGCGGGGCGGAGTGGTCGCAGCGGTACGACCACCTGGTCTCGCTGCTGGCGATCCTGCACATCCCGCGCCGCGAGGCACTCTTCGGCGTCTGCCGGGACTTGCTCCGCCCCCAAGGCACCTTCTGCATCGAGGACTTCTACGCCCGCCGCCCCCTCACCGACGGCGAACGGTCCGACCTCGCCGGTCTCGTCGCCTGCCCCTACCTCCCGGAGGAGGCCCGCTACCGCGACGACCTGACCCGGGCGGGCTTCACGGACGTGGTGTGGACGGATGTCACCGACCTGTGGACGCCGTGGGTGCGCGACCGGGCCGAGGCCTTCCGCGGCGGCTACGAGGAGCGGGTACGGCTGCACGGTGAGCCGCTCGCCGGGCGGCTGCTGCGGTTCTACGGCGCGGTGAGCGCGCTGTTCGCGGGCGGCGGCGTCGGCGGGGTGCGGATCACCGGGCGTCGGGACTGAGCGCGGGGGACGGCACCTTCCGCAGCAGCGGGGCCGACTTGTTCCTGACGTTGTTCCTGGCGGTGCCCGGGCCGGAGCCGGGGCCGCCGGAGGGTCTGGTCACGTACTGGTGGTGCATGCTGTCGTCGATCCGGCAGAGCACACCCGTGGTCCGCCCCGGGGGAGCGCTCGGGTCGAGCTTCGCGGTGAGGGACGCCAGCTTGTCGTAGAGGGTTCTGCAGCGGGCCCCGTTGGCGGAGAGCTCGGAGGTCGTGGCCTCGTAGAGGGCGTCCAGGACGACGACCAGGTTGTGGCCGGAGAGCTGGACGTCCTGCATACCGCCGTCCGCCTTGGTGATGCGGCCGGCGGGCAGGTTCGGGTCCGCGGTGAAGTGGCCGGCCTTGGCGGGGCCGGGGCCGACGCGGTCGTACGGGTCCCGGGTGCTCTGGGTCCAGGACGGCTCCCAGACGCCGAAGGCCGTCCGCGCCATGAAGGTCCAGGTGTCCTCGTGGCAGCGCAGGGTGATGTACGAGACGCCGGCCGCCCGTCGGAGCGTGCCGTTGTGCGGCTCGCGGGCGGCTCGGTTGGCGGCCAGGGCGGCCTGAAGGACGGCGCGGTCCTCTTCACGCCACTGTCGCTCCTGCTCGCCGCGCTGGGCTTTGAGGTCTCGTTTGAGCTGCTGGTTCTTCACGTACTGCGCGAGGACCGTCTTGACCAACGTCTTGACCATGCTGAACATGTGGTGCCTGCTCGGGTCGGGCCGGACACCCTGGGGTTGCGACAGCCTGGAGTCGCAACAGCCCGGTGCCACAACAACCTGGTGTTGCAGCGGGCCAACGACGTTCCACAGACCTTGGTCACGCCATGGGCCCGCGGCGAACAGCCCGACCGAACGGCTCGCACCGGACCCTCGTTCGGCTTCAGGCGACGGCCACCCGCCCCGACCTCGACTTCATCAGCGGCTGGATGCGCGTACCGAAGTTCTCGATGCCCTCCAGGAAGTCGTCGAAGACCAGCATGATCCCCTTGGTGCCCGCCACCCCGGCGACCTCGTCGAGCATGCGAGCGATCGTCTCGTACGAGCCGACGAGCGTGCCCATGTTGAAGTTCACCGCGTCCTCGGGCAGCACGATCGTGCGGGCGGTGGAGGAGTCATCGGCGGTCGTGTCCGAGGCCGACTCGCCCGCCATGTACGCGAGCGCGGCGTGATCGGCGCCCGCGTGGTAGTCCCGCCACTTCGCCCGCGCGGCCTCGTCCGTCTCGTCCGCGATGACCATGAACAGCGACAGCGCCCCGACATCACGCCCCGTCCGCCCGGCCGCCTCGACGAGCGTGGCCGTGGAGTCGGAGAGTGCGAGCGGGGTGTTGACCCCGCTGGCCAGGATGAAGCTGTAGTCGGCGTGCTCGGCGGCGAACCTCATGCCCGTGCCGCTCTGCCCGGCGGCCACGATGTCGATGTGCCCGTTCACTGGGCGCGGCGACAGCACGCAGTCGTCCATCTCGTAGAACTCGCCCTTGAAGTTGCTCACCCCCTCCGACCACAACTCCCGCATCACGGTGACGTATTCGGCGGCCCGGGCGTACCGGTTGCCGAAGTGCTCGTCGCCGGGCCACAGGCCCATCTGGGAGTACTCGCCGGGTGCCCAGCCGGTGACGATGTTGACGCCGAACCGGCCCGGCGCGATCGAGTCGACGGTCACCGCCATGCGCGCGACGATGGCCGGCGGCAGGGCGAGGATCGGCGTCGAGGCGTACAGCCTGATCCGTTCCGTCACCGCGGCCAGGCCCGCCATCAGCGTGAACGACTCCAGGTTGTGGTCCCAGAACTCGGTCTCGCCGCCGAATCCCTTGAGCTTGATCATGGACAGCGCGAAGTCCAGCCCGTGCTCCTCGGCCTTGCGCACGATCGCCTTGTTCAGTTCGAAGCTGGGCAGGTACTGCGGCGAACTCTTCGATATGAGCCAGCCGTTGTTGCCGATGGGGATGAATACGCCGATGTCCATGCCGCTCCTCGGGGGTCCACGCGTGTCCTTGCCGATCTACGCGTGTCTATGCGCGCACAACTAACCAACTCTCCCTGAAAACAAGCTTGTTGGCGCCACCGACCCGCCGTGCGGGCGGACTGTGGGATTCCTGTGACGGCCTCCCTCGACAGCGAACGGAACGTTGAGGTCTGACCTATGAACGCACGGCTGGCCCTGCTCAGCACGGTGGATCCGGGTGTCGCGGAAAGCGAGGTCTTCCGGCTGGCGCTCCAGCACGTGGTCGGGGAGTTGGGCGCCCTCGGGGGAATGATTCATCTGCGCGGGCCCATGTCCGCGCTGCGGCTCGTATCGGTGACCGGCCTCCCGCCGGTCCTCACCCGCCCCTGGGAGATCATCGACCAGGAGGGCCCGCTGCCCCCGGCCCGCGCCCTGCACCAGGGCGGAGCCCATGTGGAGAACCGGGGCTCATGGACGCCGCTGCACGCCGTCGACATCACCTGGCCCGGCACCGGAGTCGCCGCCCTGCCGATGTCGAGCGGAGACCGGGTCATCGGCGCGCTCACCGTCCTGATGGGCGACCAGGGCGAACCCACCCGCGCACAGTGGGACTTCCTGCGGGCCGTCGTCGCCTGGACCGAGGAGCGGATGGCCCAGGCCCCGCCCCCGTCCGGCCCCGCGCAGACGGAACTGGCCGGCGAGCGGCTGCGGCAGGCGCTGAAGGAGGTCAGCGTCGGCTCCTGGGACTGGAACATCCGCACCGGCGACCTGATCTGGGACGAGGCCGCCCTGGAGCTCTACGGCACCAGGCCCGCCGACTTCACCGGGAAGATCGACAACTGGATGCGGATCGTCCACCCCGACGACCTCCCGCCGACGCTGGCGGCGGCGGAGCGGGCGATCCGCGACCACAGCGTGTACGAGGCGGAGTACCGGGTGCGGCGCCTGGACGGCACGTACGGCTGGACGCAGGCCCGCGGCCGGGCGACCTACGACGCGCACGGCGAACCCCTCCGGATGATCGGCGTGGGCTGGGAGAGCAACGAGTCCCGGACGGCCCGCGACGCGCTCAGCCGGGCCCTGCGCCACATGAGCGACGGCTTCCTCGCGGTGGACGGCGAATGGCGGATCACCTTTGCCAACCTGGAGGCGGAACGCTCGCTGGACATGACCGAGGAGGAACTCTTCGGACAGGTTCTGTTCGATCTCCCCGCCGCCCAGCGGATCCCCGGCCTGGAGCGCCTGTGCCGACAGGCCGCCGCCGAGGAGAGGCCCGCCGGTTTCGACGTCCACGCGGCGGACACGGGCCATGTCTGCCACCTACGACTGGTGCCGGGCCCGGACGGCCACACCATCTACTGCACCGACGTCACCGAGAAGCGGCGCCTGGACGACGAACGCCGGGCGGCCGAGCTCGCGGCGTCCGAACGGGCCGCCCGTATCGCGGAGTTGACCGCCGCGCTCGCCCAGGCGACGACCTCGCATGACGTGATCGAGGCGGTCGCCCGCCGGGTGCTGCCCCCGTTCGACGCCACCGGCCTCCTCGTCCAGGACTCCGAGGGCGACCGGCTCCGCAACGTCGGCGCCGTCGGCTACGGCGACGAGTTCCTCGCCCTCGTCGACGGCCGCCGCAGAAGGCCGTGCAGCCCGGCCTGGAACACGATCACCTCCGGCGACCCGGTGTTCTTCTCCACACCGCAGGAGCACCTCGAATACGCGCCCCACAACGCCGAACTGCTCGCCCCCTCCGGGAAGCAGTCCTGGGCGTTCCTGCCGCTGACGGCGTCCGGCTTCACCTTCGGGGTGTGCGTCGTGGCCTTCGACCAGCCGCGCCGGCTCACCGACGACGAACGCACCCTGCTCACCGCGATCAGCGCCCTCTCGCCCAGTCCCTGGAACGGGCCCGGCTCTACGACCTCGAACACACCCGGTCCCGCGAACTCCAGCGCAGCCTGCTCCCGCAGGACCTGCCCGCCCTGCCCGCCTGCGAGGCCGCCGCCCGCTACCTGCCGTCCGGCCAGGGCATGGACGTGGGCGGCGACTGGTACGACGTCATCCGCTCTCCAGCGGCCAGGTCGCCCTCGTCGTCGGCGACGTCATGGGCCACGGCCTGCCCGAGGCCGCCACCATGGGCCGGCTGCGCACGGCCGTCCACACCCTGGCCGACCTCGAACTCCCGCCCGACGAGATCATGACCCACCTCAACGACCTCGTCGTCGGCATGGCCGAGGAGTCGTACGTCACCTGCCTCTACGCCCTCTACGACTCCACCACCCGGACCTGCTCCATCGCCCGCGCCGGACACCCGCCACCGGCCCTCGTCCTGCCCGACGGCACCGTGCACTTCCCCGACCTGGCCGCCGATCCGCCGCTGGGCGCGGCAGAGCCGCCGTTCGAGACCGTCGAACTGCACCTGCCCGAGGGCAGCCTGCTCGTCTTCTACACCGACGGCCTGGTCGAGTCGTCGAAGCGGGAGATCGACCAGGGCATGGCCGACCTCGCCCACCTGCTGCGCACCGCCCACGAGGACGGCACCGCCGCCGACCTGGAACACCTCTGCGACACCCTGACGCAGGGCCTGCTCCCCGGCGACCACCCGGCCGCCGACGACGCCGCTCTCCTCGTCGCCCGCCTGCATGCCCTCACCGACGACCGGATGGCCTCCTGGCCCCTCCTCGACGACCCCAGAGCGGCGGGCCAGGCCCGCCGCCACGTCCGCGAACAGCTCTCCGCCTGGGGCCTGGACGACCTCGCCCCCACCACCGAACTCCTCGCCAGCGAACTCGTCGGCAACGTCGTACGCCACGCCAAGGGCCCCGTCCGCCTACGCCTCCTGCGCGGCTCCGAGCTCACCTGCGAGGTCTTCGACGGCAGCCTCACCATGCCCCGCATCCGCCGCGCCACCGACACCGACGAGGGCGGCCGCGGCCTCCAGCTCATCACGGCCCTCTCCCAACGCTGGGGCACGCGCTACACCACCACCGGCAAATGCATCTGGACCGAACAGCCCCTGACCTGCCCGTCCCTGTCGGTCAAGGACACCTCACCCGACACCGATGCCGACGCCTTGGGCCTGATGTTCCCGACTCCGGACGGCTTCGACTTCGACTACGACGGGGACCTGGACGCGCTGTCCTTCGTAGACCCGGACCCGGACCCCGATCCGGAGGGGGACGGGGGCCCGGGCAGGTAGCTGTAGCTGTAGCTCAGCCGATGTGCTCCACGCGCTCGTTGACGCCGTTGCGCAGCTCGCCGAGCGTCGTGCCGGGCGGGGCCACCGTGGGCGGGGAGGTGGGCGGTTGGGTCTCGTCCGCGCAGGTCGTGCCCTTGCCGGGAACCGTCAGATCCACCAGATAGCCGGTGACGGCGTCGGTGGCGCAGGCACTCCGCCCGAACGCCGTGTGCCCCTCGGCCTGGAAGGTGAGCAACCGCCCGTTGTCGAGCTTGCGGCTCAGGGCCACCGCGTCCTGGTACGGCGTGTCCGGGTCCCCGGTGGTGCCGATGACGAGGATCGGCGCCGACCCCTTGGCCCGGTAGGAGCCGTCGTACCGGCTGACCCGCTCACCGGGCCACTGCACACACGCGGTGGCGTGCTGGTGGTCGTACGTCGGCGGCCCGTACGCCATGGCGGGCCCCAGCAACGGCGCCGCCTCCGCGAATTCGGTGACCTTCCGCTTCAGCCGCCGCAGATCGCGCGGGTAGTCCCGGTCGACGCACTCCACGACGACGTTCGGCCCGAGGAAGTCGAAGCTCGCGGGCGACGGCGGTCGCAGCAGGAAGGAGGTGTTGTCCCGCAGCTGGGCCTTCCGCAGCGCGGCCCCGAGGGACGGCCAGATGACCTTGCCCTCGTTGATGTTGAACATCAGTCGGTAGACGAGGGTGTAGCCGCCCGCGAGGCCCCCGTTGGCGGTGGGCACGGGCTGGGCGTCCAGGTCGCTCTTCAGCTTCTCGAACGCCGCGCGCGGATCCCCGTCCCCGAAGCCGCAGGTGGCCTGGTCGGCCGCACACCAGTCGAGGAAACGGCTCATCGCGCCGTCGAGGGCCAGGTACTGGGGCCGGTCGTAGGCGTAGGGCCGGTCGGCGTAGTGGACGGGGTCGTAGGCGCCGTCGAGGGCGAGCGCGCGTACGTGCTCGGGGAACAGCGCGGCGTACACCGTCCCGATGTACGTCCCGAACGACCGCCCGTAGTAGGTGAGTTGCTCCTCGCCGAGCGCCTGGCGCAGGAGATCGATGTCGCGAGCGACGTACTCGGTACCGACGTACGGCAGCAACGCACCGGAGTTGTCGACGCAAGCCTGATCGAACTCGGCGGCCTCGCGCAGCGCCGGCCCGAACGCACCGGCCCTCGGCACCCCCTTGGCCTCGGTGACGGCACGGGTGTAGCGCGCGTCGTCGAAACACGTCAGCGCCGAACTCCGCCCGACCCCGCGTACGTCGTACCCGAACACGTCGAACGACTCACGAAGCGCGGCCGGCAGATCCGCGTAGTTGTTCCGGACGAAGTCCACCCCGGAGTTCCCGGGCCCGCCCGGCTGCATGAAGAGCGTGCCCTTGCGCTTCGCCGGGTCGGCGGCGGGCTTGCGCACGACGGCGAGGGTGAGGGTGCGGCCGTGGGGTTCGCGGTGGTCGAGCGGTACGTCGGCGGTGGCGCACTCGAAGCCGCCTTGGCAGTCGGACCAGTTGAGGATGGGTACGGGCGGCGTGGAGGTCTTCGGGGTGGTCGGGGTGGTGGCCGTGGCCGTCCCTGTTCCGGCTCCGGCGACGAGAAGGGCGGTGAGGGCGGCTCCGAGGACTCTGAGACGCGAGAGCCGACTTGGCGGGCGATGTGTGGATGTCACGGGTGTCTTCCCCCTGGGTTGAAGTGTCCCCAAATACCCATTGGTCAACGTGGGTTTGGAGAGTGTCTAGCTCAGCAGAGGGAGAAAAGGCGAGAACGGTGCCGCTGTAATCTTGGCAATGTCCCAGGCAGGTCCTGAGCGACGGAACGCCTGGCAGACCCCCACAACTGCGAAGGATCCGCGCAAGTGTCAGCGAAGAACAGCCGACTCCGGATTGCTCTCGTCTCTCTCACGGTAGCCGCGGCCGCCCTGACCATGGCAGGCCCCGCCGCGGCGGCCACATACCAGCCCACAACGGCCGTATCCACGGCGGACCAGACCCCCGCCGCCCCCACCGCCTTCGTGGACCTTCCCACGCCCCTCCCGGCCGACACCGAGAGCCACGAGGTCGAGGTCACCTACCACAACGACTCGACGACGACCCGCACGGTGGCCCCCCAACTCCTGGCGGAATCCCCGGACTCGGGCCCGTTCCTGACCCCGTCGGACCTCAAGATCGAGCACCGCACGGCAACCGGCTGCTGGGAACCCGTACCCCTCGGCACCCAGACAGGCACCCTCTTCACGGACCTGACGACAGTCCACCGCACCATCCCGGCAGGCGAGACCCTGACCGAGGTCTACCGAATCACCCTCACGAACCCGGACGCCAAGGGCACGCTGCACCCGAGGGTGGCCCTGTTCGACTGACCACTGACGGATTGGGGCGCCCTCCGACCGCGCGAGGGCGCCCCAGACCTGGCCTGGTCGTCGCTCATTCCATGCGCCAGGCACTGAGCAGTTCTTCAGGGCCGTACGCCGCATCGAGCCCGGAACAACTGATGCCGCTGCGTGAGACGGCCACGAGCGGTACGGGTTGGTCGGTGATCGCGGCCCGGTGTTTCTGCAACGCGACCATGTCGTGGCTGTCGAACGGAGAGTTCTCCAGCCACTTGACGGACCCGAGGAAGAGCAACTGCTTGGCCACGGGGTGCCGGTCGGCGCCCACCAGGTCGATCTCGACGTCGTTGCTGCGGGTCCAGTAACCCCCGACAGCCGGAGCGGCGGGCAGACCCTGATCCGGCAGCAGACGGGCGATGGATTCCCGTACCAGGGGTTCGATCGCGCGCCCCCGCCAGCTGGTCCACCGCTCCTTGATCCGGCCGAGTGTGAGGTCTCCCCGCATCCGCTCGATCTCCGCCATGTGCGGATCCAGGAACGTGAGCCAGAACCGCAGATAGGGGTCGGCCACCCGGTAGCGGCGTTCCTTCGACGGCCGCAGTGAGATCGGCAGCTCGGCCGCCACCACGCGCTTCTCTGTCAGAACCTCGGTGGCCCGGGTGAGAGTGGTGTGGGCGATGCCACCGGCGGCGCGCGCGATATTGGTGAACGTCCGCTCCCCGCTTCCGATGGCCCGCAGAACTTCCCGGCTCATCGCCTGCGGCGGAAACTCCGCGGCCAGCGAGCGCTCGGCGGAGACGAGCAGCGCCGAGATCGGATTGTCCAGCGAATCGCGGAGAAACTCCCAGAGATCCGCCCCGGCCCGCCACTCCGCACAGATCAGCGGAAGGCCGCCGGTGACCAGGGCGGCGTCGAAGGTCTCGGCCGGCGCCAGATCGAGCATGTCCCCGATGTCGGCCGGGTTGAGCGGCCCCACCACCATCTCCCGCCCCCGCTGATGAAAGGGCCGGTCGTAACTGTTCAACGCCTCCATCATCGACAGATCGGACCCGACCAGCAGCAGAAGCACCGGCTTGCGGCTGAGCAGCCGATCCCAGGCCCGCTGCAACATCCCCTCGAAGGCGTCGACGCGGTCCATGAGATACGGCACCTCATCGATGACGACCACGCTGGGCCTGTCGTCGGGCAGGACGTCCGCCAGCAGCCTGAACGCGGCATTCCACTGCCCCGGCGCCTCCTCCGCGAACAGCCCCCGCTCCGGCAACGTGGACCTGCCGACGGCGTCGACCAACTCCGCCAGCTCATCCTCGGCGGTGCCCCCCGCCGCGGTGAAGAAGAGAGCGGGCGTCTCGGTACGCCGAAGAAACTCCTCGACAAGGCTGGACTTCCCCACCCGCCGCCGCCCCCGCATGAGCACGCAATGCCCCGGTTGCCTGGCCCCGACGGCCTCCTGAACCCCCTCAAGGGCCCGGCGCAGCACCCCGAGCTCCCGCTCCCGCCCGATGAACCGCCGCATGACATACCTCCGCACCCAATAGTATCGCCAGAGATAGTATCTCTGGTGTTACTGAGCTCGGGCTGTTGTCGTGGCAAGGGATCAGTGGCTCCCCCCCCGTCCCGGCACCCCGTTCCAGGAGGTCCGAGTCTCTGCTGGTCAGCACCCGTTCCAGCGTTCCGGCGTCCCGTAGTGGCCGCCTTTTGTGGCGGGCGGGACGGATCACGGCACAAGCTGCGGTTGTCCGAGCAGCTCGCCGGACGACACCACTTCCGCACCATGGAGATCTCGATGCGTTCTCGCCTTGTCGCCCGTTCCGCCCGCCTCGCCCTTGCCGCGGTCGCGGCGGCGGTGCTCACTATCACTGCCACCTCCACCGCCGCGGCCGCCGCCGACAGCGGGAGCGACGTCGGGCAGGCCTGCGGGACCAACGACCTGACCTTCACCGTCAGCGAGGAGACGCAGGCGGGCGGGTACCTCCTCGTCTCCGCCAAGGCTCTGCCCGGCATCACCTGCTATCTGGAGGGCGTCTTCCCCTCCGCATCCTTCGGCTCCTCCGCCGACACCGAGGTGTCGCCCGCCGAGCACAGCGTCACCGAGACCCTCAAACTCTCCGGCAACACCGTCGCCTACGCCGGTATCAACCCCAAGACCACCGACAACGACAACGGCAGGCAGTTCGACAAGATCCACCTCTCCGTCGCGGGCGACGAGATCAACTCCGTCACCCTCGACCTCCCCGACACCGTCACGGTCGACCGCCCCATCGCCACCAACTGGCACGCCGACCCCGCCGACGCCGTCCCCTTCTCCGGCTGACGCCCGAACCCCCGGCCTTCGGCCGGGGGTTCGCAACTGTTCGCCGAGGAGTCCGCACATGGCCGCTTTAACTCGATCGTGTGATGGTCGGCTCGCGGGCTTGCGGTGCCCTGGGCCGATCGGGTTAG
>NZ_VTHJ01000099.1 GCF_008386495.1 Streptomyces tailanensis
CCGACCGCCGCCCGGCGGTGTCCCGGGGCCTGGACCGCCGCCAGGTCGTCCTGCCCACGGAACTGGTGGCGCGGGATTCGTCCTGAGGGAGAGCTGTCGCCTCCTGGGCCGGGCCGAAGCCGTGGCCTTGCTCAACACTTCCTCAATTCCGCTTCGGCCGGTGCCGGGCAGGGAAGGCCACCCCTCACGCAAGGCGTCGAGCGGGAGTCCGAGTCCGAGTCCGAGACAGAGCGGGAGGGCGCAGCCATGGAATCCCTGGGAATCGTGGTGGCCATCGGCTTCGTACTGTTGTTGGCGTTCTTCTGGGTCAGGGATCTCTTCAGCAACGACAAGCCCAGCAGCGGCAGCGGCAGCGGCACGAAGAGCGTGAGCGGCGGCAGTGGAGGCAAGGGCTCGGGCGGCGGCAGCCCGCGTACGCGACCCGCCACCCGAAGCCGCGACGACGGCCGCGACGCCGGCGCCGGCCAGGGCCGTAGCAGCCGGAGCGGCGGCAGCGGTGGCGGCGGAACCGGGAGCACTTCCCGTGACAGCGATGCCGCCGCCGAAAGCTGGTGGGTGGCGCAAGAGACGGCGAGCCACAGCAACACACCGCCGTCCTCGCCGGACGACCCCCGGCCGAGTGGCGGAGGCGGGTCGTCGGGTGGGCATGGGCCGTCTTCCCAAGGTGGGTCCTCCGGTGGGGGCGGTTCATCCTCGGGAAGCGGAACGTCCAGCGGGAGCAGTTCGTCCTGCGGCAGTAGCTCGTCATGTGGGAGCGGTTCATCATGCAGCAGCAGTTCGTCCTGCAGCAGCGGCTCGTCCTGCAGCAGCGGCTCGTCCTGCAGCAGCGGCTCGTCCTGCAGTAGTGGGTCCTCCTGCAGCAGCAGCTACTGACATGGGGCGGCGGCTACAGTCCGCCCCATGGCGAACGTGATACGGGCGGACGGCGCGGGCGGTAATCCGTTACTCGGTGTCGAGGGGATCGACGGCACCGTGGAGGCGTACCTCCGTAGGGTCGGTGAGGTTTTCCGGGTGTTCGGGAAGCAAGACTCGGGGTGTGTGGCGTACGGGGTGCGGCTGCCGGACACCGGTGAACGGTGGTTCGTGAAGGAGGCCGTCACCGATCGTGCCCAGGAGTCGCTGGAGCGGGGGTGGGCCTTTCATCGGGCTGTGCGGCACCCGGTGATCGTTCCGCAGGTGCACCGGATGGCGGTGTGGGACAGCGAACGGACGGCCGTGGTGACGCCCTGGCGGGACGGCGAGGTGCTGTACCACCCGGGCGAGCGGGGCAGTGGCGACCGTACGACGACCGGCAGCCCGATGGCCCGCTTCCGGTCCCTCCCCGTGCACCAGGTCGAGCAGGCCTTCGCCGACATCCTGGACGCTCACCTCGCCGTCGAGGCCGCCGGCCATGTCGCCGTGGACCTCTACGACGGGGCCGTCCTTTACGACTTCGACGTGGACGAACTGCGGCTCGTCGACCTCGACGAGTACCGGCCCGGCCCCTTCGTCCTGGGCGCCGACCGCCTCCCTGGCTCCCGCCGCTTCATGGCACCGGAGGAGTTCGAGCGCGGGGCCGTCATCGACATCCGCACGACGGTGTACGTGCTGGGGCGCACCGCCCGCCTGCTGCTCGACGCGGGGGACGAGGAGCGGGCCTGGCGGGGCACCGGGTCCCAACTGGCCGTGTTGGAGCGCGCTACGCACCCCGATCCCCACCAACGCTTCGCGGGCGTGGGGGAGTTCGCCGCCGAGTGGCGGGCCGCGTGCGGGACGCCGGGGAGCGGGTAGAAGCGGCCGAGTGAAGGCCCGACCGCGGTGTCGATCTGGTTCTCGTCGACTCCCCACTCGGCCGGGTGTTTGGTGCCGTTGCTGTCGGTGATCGCGGAGTGGAGCGGGTTGACGCTGATCGTCTCGCCGCCCCTCGGCGAGGATGCTCGGGGCGAACCTGGTCTTCTTCGCGGTGATCTTCACGGGCTGCTCGGGGACCGCCTCCTCGACGGGCTCCTCTTCCTGCGCCGCCCCCGCGTCGCCCGTCTCCGGCGCGGCTGCTGAGGCTGTTGTTGTGGTCCGCCCGCCCGAGGAACACGATGAGGGGCCAACCTGTTTCACACAGGCTGGCCCCTCATCGTTCAGGGTGAGTGACGGGACTCGAACCCGCGACATCCTGGACCACAACCAGGTGCTCTACCAGCTGAGCTACACCCACCATGACCGGCGGTTCATCCGAAGGGTTTCACCGACCGGCCGAGAAAAAGTGTACAGGGTCTGAAGGGGTGCTCGCGCACGCCTTTGTCGGGGGGCTACCGCGCAGGTAGGACGTGTTTGGCGGCGATCGTGCGGGCCGTGTCCGAGTCGGGGCCGGGCTGAGGGACGAAGATCGCCTCGCGGTAGTAGCGGAGTTCGGCGATCGACTCGCGGATGTCCGCCAGCGCCCGGTGGTTGCCGTTCTTCTCGGGGCTGTTGAAGTACGCCCTCGGGTACCAGCGGCGGGCCAGTTCCTTGATCGAGGAGACGTCCACGATGCGGTAGTGGAGGTAGTCCTCCAGGGTCGGCATGTCCCGGAGCAGGAAGCCTCGGTCCGTGCCCACCGAGTTGCCGCACAGCGGGGCCTTGCCCGGCTCCTTCACGTGTTCGCGTACGTACGCCAGGACCTGCTCCTCCGCGTCGGCGAGCGTCGTGCCGCCCGGGAGTGCGTCGAGGAGGCCGGACGCTGTGTGCATCTGGCGCACCACCTCCGGCATGGTCTCCAGCGCCGAGTCCGGCGGGCGGATGACGATGTCAACTCCCTCGCCGAGTACGTTCAGCTCGGAGTCGGTGACGAGGGCGGCCACCTCGATGAGCGCGTCGTCGGACAGCGAGAGCCCGGTCATCTCGCAGTCGATCCACACCATGCGATCGTTCATGTACCTCACCTTACGGCTCGTGACAGCCTTACGGCCCGGTCCTGCACCTGGGTGATCAGGGCGGGACCGGGCCGTAAGGCCACCACGGACGTACTACGGCGCGCTGCGCTGCCCCGGAAGCCGGCCCGTCGCGTACAGCTCCGGCTTCGCGCCCTCCGTCGACATCGACGCCGACGGCGCCAGGGCGCTCGCCGCGGCCGTACGACGGGCCTGGAGCGGCACCGGGGCGTGCTCCGGCGCCATCGCCGGCGGTCCGGCGGTGCTGTGCGCGCCGTTCGGGCCGTCGTGGTGGTCGCCGTGCTTGTCGCCCTGCGGGCGCCGGGCCCGGTACGCTGCCCGGTACGCCGCCGGGGACGAGCCGAGCTGGCGGCGGAAGTGCCCGCGCAGCGCCACCGGCGAACGGAAGCCGCAGCGTCCCGCGACCTCGTCCACCGAGTAGTCCGACGTCTCCAGCAGCCGCTGGGCCTGAAGGACCCGCTGGGTGATCAGCCACTGCAGCGGCGCGCTTCCGGTCAGCGACCGGAAACGGCGGTCGAACGTACGGCGGCTCATGTACGCCCGTGCCGCCAGCGTCTCCACGTCGAACTGCTCGTGGAGGTGCTCCAGCGCCCAGGCGACGACCTCGGCGAGCGGGTCGGCGCCGATTTCTTCTGGTAAAGATCGATCGAGGTAGCGCTCCTGACCGCCCGATCGACGTGGTGGGACCACCAGACGACGGGCCAGCGCGCCGGCCGCCTCGTTCCCGTGGTCCGTCCGCACGATGTGCAGACAGAGATCGATTCCGGCCGCGGTGCCGGCCGATGTCAGTACGTCGCCGTCGTCCACGAAGAGCTCTCGTGGATCGACGTGGACGGACGGATAGCGCTTGGCCAGCGTCGGCGCGTACATCCAGTGTGTCGTCGCGGGCCTGCCGTCCAGCAGGCCGGCTGCGGCCAGCACGAAGGCGCCGGTGCACAGCCCGACGATGCGGGCTCCCTCTTCGTGCGCCCGGCGCAGTGCGTCGAGCGCTTCCTCCGGCGGCGGTGAGGTGATCGAACGCCATGCGGGCACGACCACCGTGCCCGCCCGCGAGATCGCCTCAAGGCCGTTCGGTGCGGTGAGTTCCAGGCCCCCTGTGGTCCGCAGCGGGCCTTCCTCGCCCGCGCACACCAGCAGGCGGTAGCGCGGTACGCCGGCGTCCTGGCGGTCGATCCCGAACACCGAAAGTGGTATGGAACTCTCGAAGATGGGGCCGCCGCTGAACAGCAGCACCGCGACGATCTCCTTGCGGCGTCGCCCGGAAAGCTTCCGGGCCGCGGCATCCGGCGCGGCGGTGGAGTCGTGGCTCATACTGCTAAGCCCCCCTCGGTGGTCGCGGCTCCTCGGTTGTGTCGCTCCTGCACGTTTCCCCTTGGTCCTGCACGAGTCCCCCGCCGTAAGACAGTCATGATCGAATCTACTGTGTCCCTTGGTGCCGGCGTGACCAGTTCGCCATCCGGCACATTGTCGACATGGCAACTTGGCGTGAAGCATTCGATCACGAAGCGTTGCACTCTCGTGCCGTGCAGGGAAGTACGCCTCGTCTCCGTGGCTGGTCCACGTAGGGTGCGCGCGGGCTCTGGACCCCTTTCAGCGCAGGTCGAACGGGGGGTGGAGGGGTGTTCGGCCAAGGGGTGTGCGGGTGGCCGAAGTTGGCTGAAAAGATATGGGCGTGTGCGCGGAAACCGGTCAGTCGACCGGCGTACTCGGGCCGGAGTGGCGTCCGCCCCTGTGCGCCCCGGAAGAGGATCGTCCGTGTCGGCCGCGGTGGGGGGTGTGATCTTCGGCCATCGGCGCGTGGGTTGCGCGGCTGGGCGTGCGGGCAGCCGCGACGCGTTCGGACTGGCGCAGGCCGCGTTCGGACTGGCGCAGGCCGCGTTCGGACTGGCGCAGGAGGATGCGGCAGGCGGCGGTGACCGCGGCGAGGCCGAGCGCCGCGCCTGCCGCGCCTGCCAGGGAGGTGCCGTACCAGACGAGGACCACGGGGACGAGGACGCAGCTGAAGGCCGCCCAGCGGACCACGTCCGTGGCGGCGGTGTCGGGACGGTCGGGGCGGGGGGTGGACACGGGCTGCTCCCTTCTGGCTCCCTCGGGTTCGGCTTACGGGGGTTCAACGCGTGTTCGACCTGTCGGTCACTGGTGGCGTCCGGGCGGGTTGCCGTCGGGTGGCCGGGTAAGGCGCGGCTGCCCGCTCCCGCGGGGGTTATGCATGGGCCGGCGGGGTTCGTGGGGTGGTTGCGTTCCTGTGTAAAGCGGCTGTACGTGGCAGCAACCATTGCGTTACGGGCTGGGGGTCGTGCATGCTCCCTGGAACCCGTGCAGCCGGTGCGGGGTCTGGGCGGAGGAGGCGTGCGGCCGTACCCTTGGGGGTATGGGGTTGGGAAGATGATTCCCGGACACGGCTCCGTCGCACACTGACGCTCATCCGCGTCGTTCGTTCACGTTGTCCCACCCACGAGGATCCCAACGCCGAGACACCCATGGCCGGTCACGAATTCTTCGACTCCGCGGACCGCAAGCGGCGGCCCGTCGCCGATCCCACGGCGGCCGACCCCCTGGCGGCGGAAGAGGCACGCCCCACTTGCGACCCCGCCTTCAAGCACGGCGTCGTCGTCGGCTTCGACGGTTCGACGTCCAGTGAGCGCGCCCTCGCGTACGCCATCGGTATGGCCCGCCGCTCCGGCTCGGCCCTGATCATCGTGCACGTGGCCAACCGGCTGCCCACGACCGTGTGGGCCGGCTGCGAGCCGCCCGTGTTCGTCGATGTGCCGGATCACCGGACCGAGGTGCTGGGCCTTGAGCTGGCCTGTGCGGATTACCTCGCCGAGGTGCCCTGGATCCTCGTCGAGCGTGGTGGCGACATCTGCCACGAACTCGAAGAGGTGGGGCGGGAGTACGAGGCCGACGCGATCGTCGTCGGGTCCACGCACGGGATCGTCGGGCGGATCTTCGGGTCGGTCGCCGGGCGGCTCGCCAAGCGGGCGCGGCGGCCGGTCATTGTCATTCCCTAGAGCCGTTCCCCGTCCCGGCGGACATGAGCGGACCCCCACGTGAATGGTGGCATCACGTGGGGGTCCGTCCCTTTTTTGCGCCAAACCGGCGCCGCTCTCGCGGTGGCGGTTGCTCGCCGTGGGGGCTACTCAATTATCGCTTCGGTGGGCGGGTGGAATTCCTACTCCACTGTTACCGACTTGGCGAGGTTCCTCGGCTTGTCGATGTCGCGGCCCAGGGCCAACGCCGTGTGGTAGGCGAGGAGTTGGAGGGGGATTCCCATGAGGATCGGGTCGAGTTCGTCCTCGTTCTTCGGGACGACGATCGTCTGGTCGGCCTTCTCCTGGCACTCGTGGGCCACCGCGAGGATCTTGCCGCTGCGGGCCTTGATCTCCTCCAGGGCGGCGCGGTTCTTCTCCAGGAGGTCATCGTCGGGGACGATGGCGACCGTGGGGAGGGCGGGCTCGATGAGGGCCAGGGGGCCGTGCTTGAGCTCGGAGGCGGGGTAGGCCTCGGCGTGGATGTACGAGACCTCCTTGAGCTTGAGGGAGGCCTCGCGGGCCACCGGGTAGCCCCGGACGCGGCCGATGAAGAGCATCGAGCGGGCCTCGGCGTACTCCTGGGCCAGCTTCTTGATCTCGTCCTCCTGCTCCAGCATCTCGGCGATCTGGCCGGGCAGCTTGCGCAGGCCCTCGATGATCCGCTTGCCGTCGCGGACGGAGAGGTCGCGGGTGCGGCCCAGGTGCAGGGCGAGAAGCGCGAAGGCCACCGTCGTGTTGGTGAAGCACTTCGTCGAGACGACGCAGACCTCGGGGCCCGCGTGGACGTAGATGCCGCCGTCCGCCTCGCGGGCGATCGCCGAGCCGACGACGTTCACCACGCCCAGGACGCGGGCGCCCTTGCGCTTCAGTTCCTGCACGGCCGCGAGGACGTCGTACGTCTCGCCGGACTGGGAGACGGCGATGTAGAGGGTGTCGGGGTCGACGACCGCGTTGCGATAACGGAACTCCGACGCCGGCTCGGCGTCGGCGGGGATACGGGCCAGCTCCTCGATCATCTGGGCGCCGATCATGCCCGCGTGGTACGAGGTGCCGCAGCCGAGGATCTTCACGCGGCGGATCTGGCGCGCCTCGCGGGCGTCCAGGTTGAGACCGCCGAGGTGCACGGTGGAGAAACGGTCGTCGATGCGGCCGCGCAGCACACGGTCCACGGCGTCGGCCTGCTCGTGGATCTCCTTGTGCATGTAGGTGTCGTGGCCGCCCATGTCGTACGAGGCCGCCTCCCACTCCACGGTGGTGGGCTCCACCGTGGTGCGGGTGCCCTCCGTCGTGTACGTGCGGAAGTCGTCGGCCTTGAGGGTGGCCATCTCGCCGTCGTCGAGCGTGACTATCTGGCGGGTGTGGGCGACCAGCGCGGCAATGTCCGAGGCGACGAACATCTCCTTCTCGCCGATGCCGAGGACGACGGGGGAGCCGTTGCGGGCGACGACGATGCGGTCGGCGAAGTCGGCGTGCATGACGGCGATGCCGTACGTGCCCTCGACGATGCGGAGCGCCTGGCGGACCTTCTCCTCCAGGGTCGTGGCCTGGGAGCGGGCGATGAGGTGGGTGAGGACCTCGGTGTCGGTCTCGGAGAGGAACTCGACGCCGTCCGCCTCCAGCTTCTTCCGCAGGTCGGAGGCGTTGTCGATGATGCCGTTGTGGACGACGGCGACCTTGCTGTCGGCCGACATGTGCGGGTGCGCGTTGACGTCGGACGGGGCGCCGTGGGTGGCCCAGCGGGTGTGGGCGATGCCGGTGGTGCCCTTGAAGCGCGCGGGGACCTTGGCCTCCAGGTCCCGGACCCGGCCCTTGGCCTTGACCATCTTCAGTCCGGCGGTCTTGGGCGAGGTGACGACTATGCCCGCCGAGTCGTAGCCCCGGTACTCCAGGCGCTGCAGCCCCTCAAGGAGCAGCGGCGCCACGTCGCGCTTGCCGATGTAACCGACAATTCCGCACATATAGGTGTGTCCCTCGTGTTTCTCGGCCGTAGACGATTCGGCCGTAGTCGATTCAGCCGTAGACCATGCGGCGCAGCTGCCTGAGCGTCAGCTCCGGCGGCGCGACCGCGCGATACTTGAGGTCCGCCTCGATCCGTTCGAAGATCGCCGAGTTCACCAGGCCCTGAGCCTGGAGCTCCCGGTGGCGGCGACGGACGTAGTCCTCCGTCGTCTCGTCGAAGTAGGCGAGCACGTCCTGGATCACGCGCAGCGCCTCGCCTCGGCTGAGGGGCGTGGACCGCGTCAGATGATCAACGAGTTCGTCGTGCACCCGGTAGATCCTGGGGTATGGGCGCTGTTTTCGCAAGAATCCTGCCCGGTTTCGGGCAGGTGCCTGTTAATAGCCCATGGCGGGCGGTCCTCACAAGCGTTTGAGGACCGCCTGCTTGGCCATGGTGAACTCCTCGTCCGTGAGCACCCCGGACCTGTGCAGCTCGCCGAGTTCGCGGAGGCGGCGCAGCAGGGCGTCGTGGTCCTCTTCGGGGGCCTGGCGGTCCGGTTCCACCGGGGCTGGCTGCTCCGGTGTCGCCGTCGCCGGGTGCGGGAGCCGGGCCTGGACCGCCGCCGCGATCAGGGCCATCAGGGGGTCCTTCTTGAAGCCCCACAGTTCGACGGAGTTCGGGTCGTACTTGGGCGGGGCCTTGGTCGGGGCGTTGCGTACGGTGAAGCGTAGGTAGCCGTTCTCCAGGCCGACGGAGGGGTGCCACTCCACGGCCGTGATGTCCGACAGGGCCCGCTTCCGTGTCCCGGCGGCGGCCTTGGCGTCGTCCGTCTTCCAGTTCCACGCCAGGCGTATGTGCTCGCCGTCGAAGCTCGCGGTGCCGTCCCCGGCGGAGACGGACAGCGGGACGGTGGGGCCGGCCAGCAGATACGCGTCGACCGCGTCGGACGGCACCTCGTCCAGGAGCAGCGCGTTGCGGACCTCGTCCACGAAGTACTCGGCCACGCCGTACCGGTCCGAGTCGACGCTCAGCTGGTAGGGGTCGTTGCCGTCGGCGAGCCGGCCGCCGGTGGCCTGGAGGAGCGGGTCGGAGCCGTCGCGCAGCCGTAGTCGCAGCCGCCCCGACTTCCTGCCCTGTTCGAACGAGATGCCCGCCAACGCGCCCAGCGGGACGGCGAGTTCACCGAGGGTCTTGCGCAGCAGGCTCACGCTCTTGTCGCGCCCGGGGGTCAGCCGCAGGGTGTCGCCGTCGAAGGTCCAGGTGCCGTCCCGCTGGAGGATTTCCGCCGCCATGAAGGTGATTGTTCCACCGGGGCTGGGATGGCGGGTTGGACCTGCATGTTTTCTCGCCCCCGTCGCCCCTGCCCGTCCCTCCCCCACTCTCGGCTTCGCTCGAGCGGGAGGTGCCCCCATCCAGGGGCGGCTGCCCCTTCGACCCCGCTGCGCCTGAGAGCTCGGGTGGGGGCGGTGCGTTGGCGGGTGCGGGTTCGTCGTGGTTGCTCGCGCGGTTCCCCGCGCCCCTGAAAACCCCGGGCGCGCCCCCATGCCGTTAAGGGGCGCGGGGCTGTGTCGATTTGCGGCTCCGCCGCGTGGGCGCGACCGGCCCCCACTCACCCGTAGACGAACAATCGACCGGCAGAACGCGACGGGCACCTCGGAGGACCGTACTCCGAGGTGCCCGTCAGTCCAGGTGGGGGCCGTGGTTACAGGCCCGCGATGGGGTTCTTCAGGGTGCCGACGAGTTGCAGCGCGCCCGCCGGGTCCGCCAGGTCGACCATCTGCCTGTTGTTGCGCAGTTGGAGACGGTTGAGGCAGGACAGGGCGAACTCGGGGGCGAACATGTCGTACTGGGCGAATTTGTCGGCGAGTTCGGGCATCCCGTGCTGGTAGTCGCGGACGGCTTCGGCGACCGTGCGCCAGAAGTCCTCCTCCTCCAGCACGCCCTCGTCGGCGAGATTCGCGGCGAGGAAGCGGAAGAAGCAGTCGAAGACGTCCGTGAAGATGGACAGGAGTTTCTTGTCCTCGGGGACCTCGACGCGGAGACGTTCGACCGTCGGCGGGAGGACCGCGTGCGGGTCCATGACCGCGATCTCCTCGGCGATGTCCTTGTAGATCGCCCGCTCGACGACACCGTCCTTCAGGACGAGGATGACGTTCTCGCCGTGCGGCATGAAAACGAGGTCGTACGCGTAGAAGCTGTGCAGGAGCGGGGTGAAGTACGCCTTCAGGTAGCGGCGCAGCCACTCCGTCGGGGTCAGCCCGGAGCGCTCGATCAGGGCCGCCGCGAAGCCCTTGCCGTCGTGGTCGACGTGGACCAGGGAGGCCATCGTCGCCAGTGACTCGCCCTCCTGGAGGGAGGACACCGGGCTCTCGCGCCACAGCGCGGCGAGCATCTTGCGGTACGCGGAGTACTTGTCCGTGGCGGCCTCGTACTCCAGGTGGCGGTAGCCGACGGCCGCGCGCTCGCGGATGATCGACAGGCCCGTGGACTTCAGGACCGGGTCGCCGTCGATGAGGTTGGCCAGCCAGTCGTTGATCGCCGGGGTCGCCTCCATGTACGCCGCCGAGAGGCCGCGCATGAAGCCCATGTTGAGGACGGACAGGGCCGTCTTCACGTAGTGCTTCTCGGGGGCGGACTGGTTGAAGAACGTCCGGATCGACTGCTGGGCCAGGTACTCGTCGTCGCCCTCGCCGAGGCAGACCAGGTGCTGCTGGGCGACCTCGGCGGCGAAGGTGACGGTGAGCTTGTTCCACCACTGCCAGGGGTGGACCGGGATGAAGAGGTAGTCGGCGGGGGCCAACTCCTGCGAGGTCAGTACGGAGTTGAAGCGGGTGACCGTCTCCGTGCCCAGCTCGTCGCGCAGGAAGGCCTCGTACTCGATGCCGACGCCCGCCGTGAACGCCGCCCGGGAGCGGTGCGCGGCCAGCCAGATCAGCTTGACCGGGCTCGCGGTCTCGGGGGCGTACGAGAGGTACTCGTGGACGCCGAAGCCGAGGCGGCCGTTGTTGGCGACAAAGCAGGGGTGGCCCTCGGTCATGCCGGTCTCGATGGCCTGGAAGCCGCTGCTGACCAGCTCGGCGACCGGGGTCTGCGGCTTGGTCAGCTTGTAGCAGGTGCCGGAGAGGGTGGAGGAGATCTCCTCCAGGTAGACCGGCAGGATCTCGTCGCTCAGGCCCAGGGACTGCTTCAGCTCGATGAAGAAGTCCAGCGCGGCGAGGGGGAGGTCGACGCCGTCCCGACGACGGGATATCGAGTCGGCGTCGACCTGCCAGTGGTCGAGGGCGTGGCGCGTCGCGGCGAACCCGTACCGGGTCAGACCGTCGTCGCTGCGGACCTCGAAGCGGCCGTCGGCGGTGGCCTCCGGCGTGATGAGCCGCTCATGGGTGAACTCGGCGAGGGCTTTGCGGATGAGCAGGCGGTTGGCCCGAGCCCAGCGGTGGGGGGACAGATGCGCTACGGCATCGGACAGGGTCATACGGATACTCCTCGGGCAGCCTCGTAGAACTGCTCTCGCGTGCAGAAGCTCAGCAGCGCGCGCTTCTCCGGCTTGTCGATCTCGCGGTCGGGGACGAAACCGACGACTTCGTTGAGGGCGTGGACGGCCTTGTTGGAGACGTCCGGCTCGACGACGACCCGGCGGGTGGCCGGGTCCTCGAAGAGGTGTGCCATCACGGCGGTGATCACGGACCTGGTGAACCCGTGCACCGGGGTGTCCGTCGAGGGCACCAGGAAGTGCATGCCGACGTCTCCCGGCTCGGGCTCGTACAGGCCGACGAGTTCACGGTGGGCGGGGTCGTACTTCTCCATGAGGAACGCGGGCTCGCCGTCGAGCAGCCCCAGCAGGGCGTGGTGGTGCGGGTCGGCCGCGATCTCCATGTACGCGCGCTCGACGTCCTCCAGTCTGGCGTCCTGCATCATCCAGTACGCAGCCTTGGGGTGCGTGACCCAGCCGTGCAGCAGCTCGGAGTCCTTCAGCGGGTCCAGGGGACGGAAGGTGAAGGTCATACGGCGAACTCCTGGAAGGCGATGGTCTTCTCGACCGGGTAGTACTCGGTGCCGAGCAGTTCGCGGATGATGTACGAGTTGCGGTACGCGCCCATGCCCAGGTCGGGCGAGGTGATGCTGTGGGTGTGGACGCCCGCGTTCTGCAGGAAGACGCCGCGGCCCGTGGTGTCGATGGAGTAGTTGCGGGCCACGTCGAAGCGGCCGTGGCCGTCGAAGACGAGCCGGTCGTTGATCGGGGCGAGGAAGGCCGGCGGCTGGTAGTGGTAGCCGGTGGCGAGGACCAGGCCCTCGGTCTCGATCTCGTAGTCCTTGCCCTGCTCGTCCTGGCGCAGGCCGAGGGTGTACCGCCCGTCCTCATAAGTGGTGCTGTTGAGGGACGAGTTGGTGATCAGACGGGTCGGGACCGGGCGGCCGCCGCCGCTGACGTTCTTCTGGTACAGCAGGTCGAAGATCGAGTCGATCAGGTCCCCGTTGATGCCCTTGAACAGGCCCTTCTGCTGCTTC
This sequence comes from Streptomyces tailanensis, assembly GCF_008386495.1. GTDB lineage: Bacteria > Actinomycetota > Actinomycetes > Streptomycetales > Streptomycetaceae > Streptomyces > Streptomyces tailanensis. Next base: position 12,384 of record NZ_VTHJ01000099.1, read on the forward strand.
TCCAGCCGGTAGCGGGTCTCCTCGGGCAGCGCGCGGAAGTAGTCGATGTAGTCCGGGGACGTCATCTCCAGCGTCAGCCTGGTGTATTCGAGGGGGAAGAAGCGCGGGGAGCGCGTCACCCAGTTGAGCTGGTAGCCGTGGACGTCGATCTCGGAGAGGAGCTCGTGGTAGATCTCCGCGGCGCTCTGGCCGCTGCCGACGATCGTGATCGACTTCTTCGCCTGGAGCTCCGCCTTGCGGTGCATGTACTGGGCGTTGTGGAAGAAGTCGCCGCCCAGGCCCTCGCAGGCCTGAGGGATGTACGGGACGGTGCCGGTGCCGAGGACGAGGCGACGGGCGCGCAGGACATCGCCGTCCGCGGTCTTCACGGCGTAGACGTCGGCACCTTCGTCGTACCTCACCTCGTTGACCGTCGTGCTGAAGCGGACGTTGCTCAGCCGGCCCGCGGCCCAGCGGCAGTAGTCGTCGTACTCGACCCGCAGGGGGTAGAAGTTCTCGCGAATGTAGAACGAGTACAGGCGGCCGGAGTCCTTCAGGTAGTTGAGGAAGGAGTACGGCGAGGTCGGGTCGGCGAGGGTGACCAGGTCCGACATGAACGGGGTCTGGAGGTGGGCGCCGTCGAGGAACATCCCCGAGTGCCACTCGAAGTTCGGCTTCGAGTCGAGGAAGATCCCGTCGAGCTCGGCGATGGGCTCGGTGAGGCAGGCGAGGCCGAGGTTGAAGGGTCCCAGTCCGATGCCGATGAAGTCGTATGTCTTCACGGCGGATTCAGGAAGCGACGCGGTCAAGGGATTCTCCCAGGTACTGCTCGGCATGGCCGGCGATCAGATCGAGGACGGCGGCGATGTCGTCGGCCGTGGTCTCGGGGTTGAGCAGGGTGAATTTCAGGTAGTGGCGACCGCCCACCTTGGTGCCCGCGACCACGGCGTCGCCGGAGGCGAACAGGGCCTTGCGGGCGTAGAGGTTGGCGCGGTCGATCTCGGCCGGGTCGGTGACGGCCTCGGGGATGTAGCGGTAGACCAGCGTGGACAGCTGGGGCTCGACGACCACGTCGAAGCGCGGGTCGGCGGCGAGCAGTTTCCAGCCCTCCTCCGCCAGGTCGCAGACCTCGTCGAAGAGCTGGCCGACACCGTCGGCGCCCATCGTGCGCAGCGTCATCCACAGTTTGAGCGCGTCGAAGCGGCGGGTGGTCTGGAGGGACTTGTCGACCTGGTTGGGGATGCGCTCGGTGACCATGCGGCGCGGGTTGAGGTACTCCGCGTGGTAGGTGGCGTGGCGGAGCGTGGACTCGTCCCGTACGAGCACGGCGGACGAACTCACCGGCTGGAAGAAGGACTTGTGGTAGTCGACGGTGACGGAGTCGGCGCGCTCGATGCCGTTCAGGAGGTGGCGGCGCTTGAGCGAGACGAGCAGACCGCAGCCGTACGCCGCGTCGACGTGCATCCACGTGCCGTACTGGGCGCACAGCTCGGCTATCTCGGGCAGCGGGTCTATGGAGCCGAAGTCGGTGGTGCCGGCGGTGGCGACGACGGCCATGGGGACGAGGCCCTCGCTCGCGCAGCGCTCCAGCTCACGGGCGAGCGCGACCGTCTGCATGCGCTTGTTGCCGTCGACCGGGATCGTGACGACGGCGCCCTGGTCGAGGCCCAGCAGTTTCGCCGACTTCTTCACGCTGAAGTGGCTGACCTCGGAGGCGAAGATCCGCAGTTTCGCGGTGTCGTCGGTCTTGGCCTCCTCACGGGCCAGCAGCAGGGCCTGGAGGTTGGACTGCGAACCGCCGGAGGTGAACACGCCGTCGGCGGAGGGGCCGAACCCGATGCGCTCGTTGGTCCAGTCGATCAGCTTGCGCTCGATCAGGGTGCCGCCGGCCGACTGGTCCCAGGTGTCCAGGGAGGAGTTGACGGCGGAGAGGACGGCCTCGCCGAGCACGGCCGGGATGACGACCGGGCAGTTGAGGTGGGCGAGATAGCGCGGGTGGTGGAAGTAGATCGCGTCGCGGAGGTAGACGTCCTCGAGTTCGTCGAGGACGGCGGCCGTGTCGTGCAGCGGCTTGTCGAGGTCGATGTTCTCGATGGAAGGGGAGAGGGCGTCGACGGTGACACCGGTGAACGGTCGGTCGGTGGTGGCGAGTTTGGCCGCCACCCGCTCCACGCCTTCGGTCACGGTGCGGCGGTACCGCTCCGCGGTCGTGTCATTGAGCAGGTGCGAGCGCATGGGGAGGTCCTCCGAGCGGGGCGGTCCGGGTGGGACGGAGAGGTGAGTGTGGGGGGTGATCACATCGTCCAACTTAGGTAAGCCTAACCTAATTAACTTGACGGAAACCGTGACTCCCCCGTGACTGTCGTCACTCTCGTGACTCAGGCAACTCTGTTTGTGCGCTGGGTCAGTGGCGTTTCAGCGCGCTTGTGTCATTCGCCGCGCTCGCGCAACTGCTCCTCGGTCAGGCCCTCACGCCAGTACCCGACGAACGTCACCCGCCGCTTGTCGATCCCCCGCTCGCGCACAAGATGCCGCCGCAGCTCCTTGACCCGCCCGGACTCCCCGGCGATCCAGGCGTACGGCAGTGAGCTGGACGGCAGTTGCGCGGCGCGGATCGCGTCGAGGGCGCCCGGCGCCCCCTCGCTCCGCACCAGCCAGGTGACCTCGGCGTCCGCCTCCGTCACCAGGTCCTGGACGTCCTCCGCGTGGTGAACCTCCAGCCAGACCCGGGCCGGCGTACCGGCGGGCAGCGACTCCAGGATCGCGGAGGCGGCGGGCAGGGCGGTGTCATCGCCCCAGATCAGCACGAGGCCGGTGTCCGCCGGCGGTCGGAACCGGATGGCACGGTTGTCGGCGACGGCGGGTCCGAGGAGCACGACCCGGTCGCCGGCCTTCGCGGCGGACGCCCACCGGGAAGCGGGCCCGGCGGGCACGGCGGCCCCCGGCTCGACGCCGTGCAGCACGAAGTCGATGTCGATCTCGTCGGGATCGCGCCTGAGGGCCCGCAGCGTGTACGACCGCATCACCGCCCGCACGTCATCCGGCAGTTCACGCCACCCCTCCCACCACCCGTCACCGAGCTCGATGGGCACGGCGGGGGCGTCCTGCCCCGGGTGCGGCAGGAAGAGCGACAGCGACTGGTCTCTCCCGTCGGAGTGGAAGTACCGCAGATCGTCCCCAGCGAAGGAGACCCGAACGAGAGACGGCCCGAGCCGCCGAGTCCGTACGACCTGGAGAGAGAAGAAACGGAACGGGGCGGCTACGGCCGTCGTCATGAGGGGGCTCCTGAGTAGACGTCAGCAAGCTGCGATACCCGCGCCCCAGTGCTTTCAGGGGCGCGGGGCTGTGTCGATTTGCGGCTCCGCCGCGTGGGCGCGACCAGCCACAGCGGGCCCGCAGTCGAAGTACCGAGATCAGCTGACCTTCTTCGCGTTCTCGATCGCTTCGGCCAGCTCCTCAAGAAGCGGCGCGCACTTGTCGTAGGACAGAATCGGCTCGGGGTTACGCCCGATCACCTGCCCAGCCTTCACGGCGGGCAGCGCCTTCCACGTGGCCTCGGTGATGTCGGCCGGCTGAATCGCCGACGTACGGTTGTCCATGATGATGACATCCGCGTCGTACTTGTCGACGTTCTCCCAGCTGAGGTTCTCGAACCAGCCACCGCTCGCCTTCAGCGCGGACGCGGGCGGCTCGACGAAGTTCACGCCGAGGGCCTTGTAGTACTCGAGGTCGATGGAGAGGTTCGAGCCGGACACGTAGAAGATGTCCTGCGCGGCGGAACCGGCCATCACCTTGATGTCGGGCTTGGACTTGCAGGCCGCGCGCAGCCGGGCGGCGGCGTCCTCGAACCGCTTTTTGGCGGCGGTGATCTTCTCGCCCTCCGTGTCGGCACCCAGTGACTTCGCCAGCTCCAGCACGCGCTGCAGCGGCTCGGTCATCTGGACGTCGTACGCGGAGATGCCGACGCTCGGTGCGAGCTTGGCGATCTTGTCCTTGGAGGCCTCGGGCACGTACCAGAGGGTGCCGGCGTCGTCGAACATCGTGGTGATGAGGACGTCGGGGGAGAGGGCGGCGTACTTCTCGACGTTGAACTCGTCCCAGACGTTGCCGATGATCTCGACCTTGCTGATGTCGAGGTCGCCGGCCTGGACGTCGGCCTTGCCGTCGGTCGTCCTGGTCGGGCCGAAGACGCCCTTGCAGTCGATGCCGTAGTCGTACAGCGCGGCGGCGACACCCACGAACGCGACGATGTTCGCCGGGGTCCTGTCGGTCTTCACGGTCGTGCCGCGGTCGTCCTTGAACGTCCAGGGGCCCGACTTGGCCGCAGCCGTCTCCTTGTCGGAGCCAGTGCTGCTGCTCGTCGAGTCCTCGTCTCCGCAGGCGGCGAGCACGGCACCGAGACCGAGTGCGCCACCGGCGGCGAGGATGCCACGGCGGGTGAGATGAGCGGCTCTGGCGTTGGACATGTGTGGCTACTTTCGAACGGGGCGGATCGCCGCCCGAGGGTGAGTTCGAAGGTAGGTTAGCCTAACCTCACCGCTTGTCCAGGGGGTGGTTCCAGGTACTGGACTGCCCAGGTCGACCCCTGCCCTAATCTTTGAATTACCTGTGAATCGAAGGTCTGTAGGGTGCGCGGCTCGCCAATGGGTCGCAAAGTCGATGGTCGCAACGCGGATGCGAAGGGCGGCTCATGGGGGCGACTCGGCGGCCCGCAGGGCCCAATAGGAGCCCGAGCGGCGCCTGTTGAACCCCGACGAGGGGTCGAAGGCCGGACCCTGGAGGAAGACGGAATCCGGCCTCATCCAGGCACGAGGAACGCCGACCGCGACGGCACGAACTCCGGCCCGCGCATCCGTGCGTCAGCCCGCCAGCCCCAGTTCCCGTGCGATCAGCATGCGTTGTACCTCACGCCCCCTCGCCGATCTCCAGGATGGCTTCAGGAGCGTTGTCTGGCCTCACCTGGCAGTGGACCGTGGCCCCACCTGTCATGGGCGGGGAACGGTTCCAGCCGGCCACACCGCAAGCTCCCCTCCCGGCATCGACACAAACCGCCAGCCTTCCGGTCCTGCCATCTGCCAGGCTTCGAACGACGGGTCTGCTCGGCAGTTGAGATGCAGTCCGCTGTCGAAGACCAACCGCAGTGATCCCGCCTTGAAGGCCACAGCCGACAAGACCTTGGCGCCGAACAGGGCCAGAGCCGCCGCTACGTCCTGGCGTCCCGGATCCAACATCTTGTGCAGATCGTCGCTGCCGGCCGAACCTTGACCGAGTCGGAATGGACATTCCACGACGACCCAGGCTTCCGAGTCGAGCAGAAACGTCAACTGGAAGTCGACGCTGATCTTAGTGACGGCCAGACCCCGAAGACCCAAGACCCAACCGTCCTCGTGCTCAACAAAGCCAGATTCGTTCACCACCGCACGATGCACCGCTACATGCCGACCATGCCACCGAGATCTGTTCCCGAAGCCTCACGGCTACCTCCAGGTGTGGGGCCGAAACTCACTGGTGATCAACCCCTGCCCCGCGCGCAAGTGGGGCCAAAACCCGTTCCCGAACGGGGCCACTACTTATCCGTGAAACCACCAGGATCTTCGAGTCGCGCCACATACGGGCGACGGGGTACTCGTTCATGAAGCCGTAGCCGCCGTGGATCTGCGTGGCGTCCAGGGCGTTGTCCACCGCGAACGTCGACGATTACAGGTTCGCCAGGGCCGGTGCGGCGCCTGTTGTGCTACGCACACCGGGACACCGATGCCATCCGCGACGACCTGCCCGCCTACCTAAGAGCCGACACGCGGCGCTTGTGGCATCCATGGCGCCCGTGCGGCGGTTCCTAACCGATGGGGTGCCCGTCGTGCAGGTAGACCGGCCGCTTCTCCCGCAGCGCGTGAACCGCCTCCGCCAGCCGTCTCCGCATCCGATCCCGCAGCAGACCGCCTACTTCGTCGAGAGAGACGAAACGGGCTTCCGACAGCTCATCGTCATGGGGGCGGGGCGGTTCGATGTCGAGGACACCGCCGTCGAAGACAAACGCGATGTGGTCGTCCCAAGGGCCATGCGGCGGAACCCAGTCGACGACCAGGAGGCCGCGCACAGTCACCTCCAGGCCCAGCTCCTCCCTCAGTTCCCTCACCACCGTCTGCTCAGGCGGTTCGTTCGGCTCGGCCATACCGCCGGGAAGGTCCCACCCGGGCTTGTAGGTCGGGTTCACCAGCAGGACCCGCCCCGAGGAGTCGCGGAGCAGCACATCCGCCGCCACACGCTTACGCGGCTGCGTGGCGTTGCCCTCGGCAAGGTAGGCGGCCCAAGCGGCGGGATCCGCAGGGGTGGGGGCGGGGTTCGGCGTCATCGGCGAGGGCCTCCCGGCGACGGGATGAGATCGGCAAGCAGCAACAGTCTGGCCCTCCTCGCATCGTCGAATCTCACCAGGTACTCCCGCACTGGCCCGTAGCGCTTGTGCGGCTCCAGACGTGCCCGGAGGCCGTCGAATTGCTGGACGACGCGGACGGAGCCCAGGGTGGGGCTTGTGGCGAGCAGGTCATGGCCGACGGCCACGGCGGCGTCGAGGTCGCTACGCCGGACGTGGATGTCAGCGAGGGAGATCTGGGCGAGAGCGAGGGACCGCGCCCTTCCGGCGTCCCGCAGCGCCACGGCATCTTTGGCGGCGGCCAGGGCCTCGTCGTACACGCCGAGGTCGATCAGGATCAGCGCCGCTTCGCTCGCCAGACGGCCTGCGTCAAATGGGCTGAGCCACGGGTGCGCGGTGTCGGCGGAGGCGCTGAGGGCGCGGTGGGCCTTTTCGAGGGCACGGCGGGCCCATGTGTGTTGGTCGGCCGCCGCCATGGCACGGGCCTGCATCGTGTGCAGCCGAGACGAGAGCGCGGGAATTCGCGGGCCTCGGTCGGCGAGATCGAGCCCTGCCTGAGCCCAGCGTGCCGCCCCCACGGCATCGCCGCCCTGAAGGACGAGATGGGAGAGAGAAGCGGCGACGTGCGCGGCAAGCGGTAGATCCCCGCCGGTCTGGGCGAGGGCCAGCCCGCGACCGAAGTGGCCGAGAGCCGCGGTGTCCTGACCGGAGTCGTGCGCCATCCATCCCGCCATCTCGGTCAGGGCCGCAGCGGCGGCGAACACCCCGTGCCCGGTGGAGAGGTCCACGAGGCGCGGGGAAACACGGTCCCGGAGGTGCTGGACAACGGCCGCATAGAGCCGGCCTCCTCCGGTCTGGCGGTCGGCGACACGGAACGCGTCCATGGCCGACAGGTCGTCTCCGTCCGGCGGCGGCTGAGGCTGGTGTGGCTGTGTCTCCACGGAGGGTTCCCAAGACTGACGGGCCAGGCCAAGCAGGTGACCGGGGATGTGGAAGGCGTCCGCGATCTGCTCGAACAGGGCGAGCTTCTCCACCCTGCTCTTGCCGTTCATGTAGTCGTAGAGGCGTCCCTGGGTGATGTCTACGGCAGCCGCGATGCGGCGTGTGCTGACCCCCCTGTGGTTGAGCATCCGGAACACGGCTCCCATGTCCCGCTCAGCACAAGCACCGAGGAACCGGCTGTCATCGAGTAGCCCCGCAATGGCCTCACGCGGGTCCTGTGTCTGCCCCATGCGTCCCCCAAAAACGCCTGAACCCTGAAACTACCGCGTGTGCACATGAGGTGACTCCATCTTGGGGTCACCTCGCGGAGTCTCCTCCAACTCCTTCTGAGTCGTTGACTGGCCATCAGCCGCCGGGCGCAATGCGCAGGCTCCCCAGTCCGTGCGGCATGGCGAGAGGCCTGCCCGTGTTCCCCCGCGTGGGTGGGCCGTCCTACCCCGGAGGGATGACCCCGTGACCATGACCGCCGTACGCCCCACCTCAGTCGGCCCACCGGGCTACACCAAGACCATGCGGTGTGAGCCGGAGGCGGCACGCACGGCTCGGCTGCTGGTGATCGCGTCGCTGAATACGTGGGGCCTGAGCTCGTTGGCCGACGTGGGCACGCTGATCGTCTCCGAACTGTTCTCCAACGCCGTACGGCACACGTCATGCCGACTCGTACGGGTCTCAGTCCAGCGCACTGCCGAGGACCGCGTACGGATCTCCGTCGCCGACAAAAGCCGTGGCCTGCCGGAACGCGGTGGAGGTGACTGCGACCAGGAAGGTGGCCGAGGGCTGCTGTTGATCGATGCCCTCGCCGACCGCTGGGGTCACGACCTCCTTGGGCCAACCGGCCGCCCCGCCGGCAAGCGCTGCTGGGCCGAGCTGTTCGTCACGAAGGCGGACGACGCATGAGCGACAAGCACCCCGAAGCCGGGGACCTGGTCGACGACAGAAGCGCCGAGCGGATCGTCTCCGCATGCGGCATCGGGCGGATACGGCGCCGGGGGTGACATCCCCAACTGGCCCTCGGCGCCGCCAACTGAAGGAAAGGAGTACGACATGCACGCACTGATCGCCAGTCCGCAGCAACGGACGTACCTCGTCGCTCGGCCTGGTGCGCGGCGCGGAATTCAGCTCCCAGCGGCCCAGTTCGACGAACTAGCCTCGGCGGCAGCGGCCGACGCGGTGATGCCTGAGTGGCTGGTCAACGCCGCCCGCAGGGCCTGGAAGCTGGACTTGGCGGGGCGGCCGATGCGCGGAACCGTCATCGTGCGCCCGCGTACACGGCTGAACTACTCCCGGGCGACCTGGGAGTTGAACAAGGGCTGCAACTTCAACTGCCGGATGTGCTACCTCGCGCTCCGGAAGTTCGAAGGTCTGCCGTGGCCGGAGAAAGTGCGGCTGATCGACGTGATGTGTGAGGCCGGTGTCCTATGGCTCCAATTCACGGGCGGGGAACCGACGATCGACCGTGATTTCCTCAACGCGTACACCTATGCGTACGAGCGCGGGATGCTGCTGGAGATCCTGACCAACGGCAGCCGTCTGCACCGTGACGACATACTCGACGCGCTGACGCGGATGCCTCCACACAAGGTGACCGTGTCGCTGTACGGGGCGAGCGAGGAGGCTGCGGATTCCCTCACCCGCACGAAGGGCTCGTTCCGGCTTGTAACGAAGGGACTCGATGCCGCACGGGCAGCGGGGATCCCCATTGAGGTCACGATCATCATCACCACGCACAACGAGCACGAGGTCGACGCCATGCGCAGCCTCGCGCACGAGTACACGGACCGGGTCAGCGAGTTCGGGTCGATCTCCCCCACCTACGACGGGCAGCCCGACCCGCTCGCCGCCCAGTCCATGCGCTTCCTCGGCGGAAATACCGTCTTCCAGGGCTGCCCGGCCGGTCACACGTTCTTCCACGTCGACCCGTTCGGCCTTGCGACGATGTGCAAGGTCGGCCGCGAAAACCCCATCGACCTCATGGAAACCGGCGTCGCCGGGCTGCTCGGACTGCCCGCAATTGCCGACGCCCAGATGCTTCGCACTGGTGGATGCTCGGGCTGCAAGATCTCCGGCACATGCCGGGTCTGCCGCCCGCTGGCAAAGGCGTACCAGAGCGCGAAGGCACCGCTGGAGAACTACTGCCAACACGGACAAGGAGTATCGGCATGAGCATTGTCGCTGTCGAGATCACACCACCCCCCGCCAAGAGGGCCGAGCTTGTCGACCTGGTGGGTCTGGTGGTCGTCGCGGACGTCGAGGAGCTGACTGTGGGCGCCGTCCCCGGCTGCAACGACGACAACCCATACCAGTAAAACCGGGTCTTCGAACTTGAGCGGTGTGTCGTCCCGAGTGGACTGACTGGCTGTCACGTTGCGTGAAGAC